>CAWDBL010000037.1:0-528876 GCA_963800505.1 uncultured Actinomycetota bacterium | reverse complement strand
ACATCGGCGCGTACCCGAGCGAGTCCGGCATGCGGGTGATCGGGGCCTGCGTCAGCGATCTCGACGACCCGGCCGTCTCCGACCTGGATCTCGACAATATCGCCGTGCTGGGCGGTCAGCAGAACACGCTCGAGGTCGTCGAGCGTTGTGGCGTGGAAGCCGTCGCCGTGGCGAGTAACCCGGACATGAACGGCCAGACGCTGCGTCGTCTGGGTTGGTCGCTCGAGCAGCAGGACGTCGACCTGCTCATCGCCCCCGGGATCGTCGAGGTCGCAGGTCCGCGGCTCACGATGCGTCCCGCTGCCGGGGTGCCCATGCTGCACGTCGAGCGCCCGGTGTCCAGTGGTCTGCGCTACGGCATCAAGATGGTCGCCGACCGGCTCATCGCGCTGCTGCTCATCGTCGTGGCCTCGCCGCTGCTCATCGGGATCGCCCTGATGGTCAGGCGCGACTCAGAGGGACCGGCGTTCTTCAGCCAGGAACGGGTCGGCGAGGGGGGGCGTATCTTCCGGATGATCAAGTTCCGCACTATGGTCGTCGACGCCGAAGCACGGCTGGCACAGCTGGCAGCCGATGCGGATGCTGGAAACGCCACGATGTTCAAGATGCGCACCGACCCCCGCGTCACGAGCGTCGGCGCCATTCTGCGCCGGTTCTCGCTCGACGAGCTGCCGCAGCTGTTCAACGTGCTTCGTGGCGAGATGTCGCTCGTCGGCCCACGCCCGCCACTACCCAGCGAGGTCGACACCTATGAGAGCGACGCGGTGCGCCGACTCCGGGTCCGTCCGGGCATGACGGGCCTGTGGCAGGTCTCCGGTCGCAGCGACCTCTCCTGGGGCGACTCCGTTCGGCTCGACCTTTGGTACGTCGACAACTGGTCGCTCGCACTGGACACCCAGATCCTGTTTCGAACGGCTCGCGCTGTCGCTGCGGGGAAGGGCGCGTACTGATGACCGATCACTCTGTCCAGCCCCACCCCTCGAAAACGGCGCCCCCTGAAGCCCGCCCGGCACTCGGCGCGGGCGACGGACCCACGCTGCTCGTCGCGTCGACCGGAGGTCACCTTGAGCAGCTTCTGCGATTACGCGACCGACTAGGCGACGTCCTCGGCGCCACAGAGTGGGCAACCTTTGACGGGCCGCAGTCTCGTGCGCTGCTCCGCGACGAGACCGTGCACTTCGTCGGCTACATCCGTCCTCGTGACGTCGCGGCTGCCGTCAAGAACACCCCGGCCGCGGTCAGGATCGTTCGGAGCCGTGACTTCCGTGCGGTGGTCTCCACAGGGGCCGGTATCGCGCTCCCGTTCTTTCTCGCTGCGCGTGCGCACGGCGTGCCTCGCTACTACATCGAGAGTGCAGCGCGAGCCAACGGTCCGAGTCTCACGGGGCGGCTGGTCCGTCACATTCCCGGAACCCGCCTCTTCACCCAGTACCAATCGTGGGCCGATGACCGTTGGTCCTATGTCGGATCGCTGTTCGATGCGTTCGAACCCGGCGGCTCGGTCGCAACTTCGTTGACGCCGGCCCCCTCGCTGCAGCGCGTGGTCGTGACCCTCGGGACGATGCCGCGCTACGGGTTCCGCCGGGTGGTAGAGCGGCTCGTCACGATCTTGCCGGAGGTTTGCGCGCCGGACGTCGAGGTGCTCTGGCAGACCGGTGCTACCGACCTCAGCGGACTCGGGGTCAAGGGGCGCAACCAGGTGCCTGCCGATGATCTACAAATGGCCGTTCAGGACGCTGACCTTGTCATCATGCACGGTGGCATCGGGTCGGCGCTCACAGCGCTCGAGGCGCGCCGGGTCCCGGTGATGGTGCCGCGCCGCGTCGCCTTCGGAGAACACGTGGACGACCACCAGGTCCTGATCTGCAATCACCTAGGCGCGCGCGGAGTAGCCGTCGCCCGCGAGGCGGACATGCTTTCGGCTGAGGACCTGTGGCAGGCGGCCAGCTCGTCCACCCGGATGGCGGTCCCCCCTCCGATGGTTCTCGACCGGCCTGCGATCTCGGATCCTGCCCGCGTGCCGACGACGCCTCGGGAGACGCCGACGTCGTTGACGGCCGCCGAACCACGAATCATCGAATTAGGAGGACACAGGACTTGACATCTGCGTCGCTCGTTCGCTGGCCTGCCGGCGTCGGAGAGGTGGACCACGCCGGTGACGTCATGCCCGGCATGGCAGCGGACCCACAACGCCATCTCAAGGGCGTCCAGCGGCAGTTGGGTGGGCATCCGGTTCGCGGTACTCCACCTAACGATTCGGACCCTCCAGCAACCCCGGGGCGGTTCGGTTCGGTCAGCGCACCTCGCGCTGGAGCGACCCTACGAGCGGGTCGCCTGACGGTCCAGGTCCTGAGTCACTTCTCTACCAATTCTATGCAATATTTACCATTCCTTGGCGCCACGCGGGCCGGATGCGCCAGACTTAGGATGTCGCCGATGGGCGGCAGCTCGCCAAGCAGGAAGTTGGAGCAATGCGGCTGCAGGGGCCGCGTTCACCACATTCCGGAGCCGCTGGGTTCGCCCGCGCCCCGTTTGTGAGACGCGAAACGGTGTCCATCACATGGCGACGACTAGTGGCGCTGTGCGCTGCCGCAGTCCTCACGGGCTCGCTGGCAGCGGCTTTCAGCCCGGCGGCCTTGGCGGCCGGGTCGGATCCGTGCGGCCCGGGGAGCAACCCGGTGGCGTGCGAGAACAGCAAACCGGGCACCCCGGCCAGCGAGTGGGACATCGTCTCGGCCGCCGGCAGCCGGGTCCAGGGTTTCGCGACGGCGACGAGCGTCCAGCCCGGGCAGCCGGTCTCGTTCAAGATCAAGGCCACGAGTAGCTACACGGTCGACGTGTACCGCCTGGGCTACTACGGCGGCGACGGCGCACGCCGCCAGGCCCCCACGTGGACGGTGCCGAGCCCGGTGAGCCAGCCTGCCTGCGCCACGGACCCCAGCACGTTCAACTACGACTGCGGCACGTGGTCGGTCTCGACGCAGTGGCAGGTCCCTGCGGATGCCGTGTCCGGCGTGTACATCGCGAAGCTGACGATGGGCACGGACGAGAGCGAGATCCCGTTCGTCGTCCGGGATGACTCGCGGCGCAGCGACGTCGTGATGAAGACGTCCGACGCGACGTGGCAGGCCTACAACGACTACGGGGGGTCGGACTTCTACACCGCCCCGAGCAGCCTCACCGGCACCCAGGCCCGCGCCTTCAAGATCAGCTACAACCGCCCGTACGCCACGCGCGACTCCAGCGGCGGCCGTGACTTCCTGTACAGCAACGAGTACCCCACCCTGCGCTTCCTCGAGCGCAACGGGATCGACGTGTCCTACACCACCGACGTCGACGTGAGCACCGGCGCCACCGACCTCACCCAGCACAAGACGTTCGTCTCCGTCGGTCACGACGAGTACTGGTCAGGCGCCGAGCGCTCCCACATCGAGGCCGCTCGGGATGCCGGGGTGAACCTGATGTTCCTCTCCGGGAACGAGGGCTACTGGCACACGCGGCTCGAGCCGAGCATCGACGGCAGCGCGACGGCCAACCGCACCATCGTCTGTTACAAGGACAGCTGGGAGAGCACGAAGATCGACCCCGGCGCGGGCACCCCCACGTGGCGCGACCCGGCCCAGCCCGCCCCAGCCGGCTCCCAGCCCGAGAACGCGCTCACGGGCACCATGTACATGTCCAACGACACCGACCTGGCGATCACCGTTTCCGCGAAGCAGGGCAAGGCGAGGCTCTGGCGCAACACCTCGTTGGCGACCCTTCCCGACGGAACCACCCAGACGCTCGCACCGCACACCATCGGCTACGAGTCCGACGAGGACGTCGACAACGGCCACCGCCCAGCCGGCCTGATGCGGTTGACCGAGACCACCGGCCCCACCGACCAGGCGGTGCAGAACGCCGCCGGAACCCAAGTGGCGCCCGGAACCACCACCCACAGCCTGACCCTCTACCGGGCCAGCAGCGGCGCCCTGGTGTTCGGCGCCGGAACCATCCAGTGGGGCTGGGGTCTGGACCAGTACCACGACGGCGACAACAGCAACCCGGCCGACCCCCGGATGCAACAGGCCACCCTCAACATGCTGGCCGACATGGGAGCCGCACCGACGACGCTGATGAGCGGGATGGTCCAGCCGACGGGCACCGACGACACCACCGCGCCGACCGTCGCCATCACTGCTCCGGGAACTGGCGCGTCGCTGGGCAACGGGGCCATGGTCACCGTGTCCGGCACCGCCTCTGATGCCGCAGTCGTGACCAACGTCGAGGTGTCCCTCGACGGGGGAACCACCTTCCACCGAGCCGTCGGCACGACCAGCTGGTCCTACTCAGGCGTGGTCAGCGGCAGCGGCGCCTCGACCATCAAGGTCCGCGCCAGCGACGACTCCGCCAACCTCAGTGCACCGGTCTCGGTCGGCGTCACCGTATCGTGCCCCTGCTCGCTCTTCGGCGAGCGCGTGCCGGACGTCAGCGCGACCAGCGACGCCTCGAACGTCGAGCTGGGCGTCAGGTTCGTGCCTGCCGCGGACGGGTTCGTGAGTGGCATCAGGTTCTTCAAGGGCGCGGGGAACACGGGAATCCACACGGGCACCCTGTGGACGTCCGCGGGCACCCCGCTGGCCAGTGGCACCTTCACGGGCGAGTCGTCGTCGGGGTGGCAGACGCTGGTCTTCGACACCGCCGTGCCGGTGACCAATGGAACCACGTACGTCGCCTCGTACAACGCTCCCCAGGGCCACTACGCGGCGACACCTCAGTTCTTCAGGGGGAGCGACTGGTCCGCGCCGCCCCTCACGGCGCGCGGGAGCGCCAGTGGCGAGTCCAACGGCGTCTACGCCGGAGGCCATGGCTTCCCCACCCAGTCCTACGCGAACACCAACTACTGGGTCGACGCCGTGTATTCGCTCGACGCCACGACTCCCCCGACGGTGTCTCGGGTCTCGCCGCTGAACGGCGCCGCCAGTGTGGCCCGGACCGTCCGCCCGTCGGCGACCTTCGCCGCAACGGTCGACCCCGCCAGCATCACCATGTCGCTCGTCGACGCACAGGGCACCGCGGTGCCGGGGGCCATGGCCTTCGATCCTGCCACCCGCACCGTGCGGTACACCCCAGATGCAACGCTCTCGTACGGCGCGACCTACCGGGCCGCGGTCCAGGCGACGAGCGGCACCGGTGTACCCATGGCCGCGCCATACAGCTGGTCGTTCGCGGTGTCACTCACCGACCCGCTCCCGGGCCTGTGCCCCTGCTCGATCTGGCCCGACTCGGCCACGCCCGCGACGCCGAGCACCGGCGACACCGGCAGCGTGCAGCTAGGGGTCAAGTTCCGGGCCGACGTCGACGGAGCTGTCGAGGGCGTGCGCTTCTACAAGGGCCCCCTGAACCTCGGGAGCCACACCGGGTCGTTGTGGACCTCGTCCGGCACGTTGCTCGCGACCGTCACCTTCACCGATGAGTCGTCCACGGGCTGGCAGACCGCCTTCTTCTCCTCCGCGGTCGACATCACGGCTGACTCGACGTACATCGTCTCGTACACGGCTCCCGCCGGCGGCTACGCCGTGACGACCGGTGGCCTCGCCACGACGATCGACTCGGGCCCGCTCCACACGATCGCCGGAGGCGGCGTCTACACCTACGGCACTGGTGCACCACTCACCGCCTCGAGCACCAACTACTGGGTCGACCTCGTGTTCACGGCGACCGACGCCGCTCCCACGGTGGCCTCGACCCAGCCGGGCGACGGAGCCACGAACGTCAACGTGGCCGAGCCGATCTCGGCCACCCTCAACGGCTTCGTGCAGAGTGGCACCGCGCGCATCGAGGTCGAACGGCTCGGAACGCCCGTGACCGGCGCCACCAGCTACGCGCCGGCGACGCGCACCCTGACGTTCCAGCCCACCAGCCCCCTCCAGGCGGGCACCACCTACACCGCCACGGTCAGTGGTGCGACGGCCCTGTCGGGCAATGTCATGTCGCCGTATTCGTGGCAGTTCACCACAGCCGGGGTCGCGTCGTGCCCGTGCTCGCTCTTCTCGAGCTCGGCCGTTCCGGCGACGCCTGACGCCGGCGACCCCGGGGCGGTCGAGCTCGGCGTCGGGTTCACGCCGAGCACCGACGGCCAGGTCACCGGGCTGCGCTTCTACAAGAGCACGCTCAACACCGGCATCCACACGGGCACGCTGTGGTCATCGGGCGGCAGCGTGCTGGCCACCGGCACCTTCACCGGTGAGTCCGCGTCCGGGTGGCAGACCCTGGTCTTCTCCTCACCCGTCGCTGTTGCGGCCGGAACCACCTACGTGGTCTCCTACCACGCTCCGAACGGGCACTACTCGGCCACCCCCGGCTTCTTCGCCCAGCCCTATGCCAACGGTCCCCTCTCAGCGGTCGGTGGCAACGGCAGGTACGCCTACGGCCCTGGCGGGGTGCTCCCCACGGGGACCTACGGATCGACGAACTACTGGGTCGACCCGACCTTCCGCACCGGCACCCCGCCGGACACGACGGCCCCGGTGGTGTCTGGCACCGCACCCGTCGCGGGAGCGACGAGCCAGCCGGTCACCAGCACGCCGACGGCCACCTTCACCGAGGACATCGTGCCCTCGTCACTCGGCTTCTCACTGAGCACCTCGAACGGCTCGGTCAGTGGCGCGGCCTCGTACGACTCGACCACCCGGACTGCGACGTTCACGCCGACCAGCCCACTGGGGGCCGGGACGACGTACACCGCCTCGGTCACGGCTGCTGATGCCGCCGGCAACCCGATCTCGCCCGCCCGCTCGTGGTCCTTCACCACCTCGCTGGCGGACCCCGAGCCCGGCACGTGCCCGTGCTCCCTGTGGACCGACTCCACTGCGCCGACGACGATGAGCGACCCCGACACGACGAGCATCGAGCTCGGGACCCGCTTCTCCGCCGACACCGACGGCTCCGTGGCCGGGGTCCGCTTCTACAAGGCACCCGACAACACCGGCGTGCACCCGGTGAGCCTGTGGTCCGACACCGGAGTGCGCCTCGCCACAGCAACACCGACGTCCGAGTCCTCGACCGGATGGCAGACCGCCGCCTTCGCCACGCCGGTCGCCGTGACGGCCGGCACCAGCTACGTCGTCTCGTACCTGGCGCCGAACGGCCGGTACTCGTCGCTGGTGAACGGCCTGTCGACACCGCGCGACCGCCCGCCGCTGCACACCCTCGCCAGCGCAGGTCGTTACGCCTACGGCCCCGGCGGCTTCCCCGGCGAACGCATCGGGCGCGAGCTACCTCGTCGACCCCTTGTTCACGACGGGCTCCGGCGGCGGATCAGACACCACGCCACCGGTGATCTCCGCGGTCTCCGCGACGGTGTCCGGCACCACCGCGACGGTCACCTGGACCACCGACGAGGCGGCCAGCAGCAGCGTGTCCTACGGCACGTCAGCCGGTTCCCTCACGTCGACGGCCACGAGCCCCAGCGGCACCTCGCACTCGGTGAGCATCACCGGCTTGGACTCGACCACGCAGTACCACTTCCGGGTCTCCTCCGCCGATGCCGCCGGCAACTCCAGCAACTCGCCGGCAGCACCCGCGGCGCCGGCCACCTTCACCACACCGGACACGGTTGCACCGGCCATCTCCGCGGTCTCCGCGACGGTGTCCGGCACCACCGCGACAGTCACCTGGACCACCGACGAGGCGGCCAGCAGCAGCGTGTCCTACGGCACCTCAGCCGCGTCTCTCAGCTCCACGGTCACCGGGCCCACAGGCACCTCGCACTCGGTGACCATCACCGGGCTGGCGACCGGCACCACCTACTCCTTCCGGGTCACGTCGACCGATGCCGCCGGCAACTCCAGCACCTCACCGGTGCCACCCGCGGCGCCGGCAACGTTCGCCACCGCGGACGTCACCGCGCCCTCCGTCACCGCAGTGGCGGCGACGGGCTCGGGCACCACGGCGACGATCACGTGGTCCACCAACGAGGCGGCCACCAGCTCGGTCGCCTACGGCACCTCGGCCGGCTCCCTCGGCTCCACCGCCACGGGTCCCACCGGCACGTCGCACACGGTCACGCTCACCGGCCTGGCGCCCAACACGCGCTACTACTTCCGGGTCACCTCGGCAGACCCGTCGGGCAACAGCACCACCTCGCCCGCCGTGGCAAGCGCCCCGGCCGTCTACACGCCGCAGGTCCAGCCCTTCGTCAGGACGACGGTCGCCGACTTCTCGACCGGAACCGGGGCCTACGTGGCCGACGACGCCGGTGGCGAGGTCATCGCCGCCCCGCTCGAGGGCTACGAGCTCAGCGGCACGAGCCTGCCGGCGGGGCTACCACGCACCGTGCTCGCCACCGGCGGCACCGCGACGGTCGCGGGAGGCACGGCGACCCTCAACGGTGCGCAGGTCGCCAGCACCACCGGCCGCACCACCGCCAACCTGGTCGCGAAGGCCAGCCTGAAGGCGGGGCAGTCGATCGGCTTCGCGCGCAGTGACGGCCTCACCGGCATCCGCGCTGCCTTCGTGGTCGCCGCGAACGGCTCGCTGTCGGCAGTGGTGAGCGCCGCAGGCACCACCGTCCAGACGATCGCCATCACCGGCACCTGGACGGACGGTCCGCACACGTATGAAGTGCGCCGGTCCTCCGGCACGACGGTCAGGTTCCTCGTCGACGGCACACAGCGGGCCTCGGCCACCTTCGCGACGACCACCACGCTGCGGCCGATGGCCGTCGACCCGACCGTCGACGCGAGCTCCCTCGTTCTCGACTGGTTCCGCGTGGGTCGGTACGCCACGAGCTCGACCTACACCTCGGCTGTCGTCGACGCCGGCGCCGTAGTCGGCTGGACCACCCTCACGCGTGACGTCGTGGCCCCCACCGGGACGAGTGTGGCCATCCAGGTCCGCTCCGGAAGCACGGCCACCCCGGGCACCGGCTGGACGGGCTGGACGACCGTATCCGCCACCACCGGCAGCATCACCCGGTCGGCCCGCTACCTCCAGTTCCGTATCGTCTCCACGGCCTCGTCCGATCGGTTCACAACTCCCCAATCCCGAAGCGTGACCCTGCAGTTCGTAATACCGTGACCTACGTGCGATCGTTCGGGTCCAGGGCTACGGCCGCCCGTTTCGCAATACGACCAAGAGGGGGTAGGTCGTGACGCTTCGCGTTGCGGTTGTCGGTGCCGGTTACTGGGGTCCGAACCTGGTACGGAACTTCCGGACATCGCCGGACTGGGATCTCGCGGCGGTCTGCGACCTCGACGAGGAGCGCGCCGCCCGGGTCGTGGGCGATGCACGCGGCGTCGACATCGAGACCTCGCTCCAGCGGCTGCTGGCGCGAGACGACCTGGATGCCGTCGCCGTCGCGACCCCCGCGAACACCCACCGGGACATCGCCATGGCGGTGCTCGAGTCAGGGCGTCACGTCCTGGTCGAGAAGCCGCTCGCGTCGTCGGTGGCCGAGGCCTCGGAGATGGTCGACGCCGCCCGCGAGCGCGGACTGGTCCTCATGTGCGACCACACCTACTGCTACACCCCGGTGGTCCAGCGCATCCGTCAGATCGTCGCCGAGGGTCACCTCGGCGACGTGCTGTACGTCGACTCGGTCCGCATCAACCTCGGCCTCGTGCAGCCCGATGTCGACGTCATCTGGGACCTCGCGCCGCACGACCTGTCGATCCTCGACGTGGTGCTGCCCGACGGCCTGACCCCCGTGGGGGTCGCCGCCCACGGCGCCGACCCCATCGGCGCCGGTCGCGCGTGCGTGGGCTACCTGACGATGCCGCTGCCCGGGGGCGCCATCGCCCACGTCAACGTCAACTGGCTCAGTCCGACCAAGATCCGGCAGATGGTCATCGGTGGGTCGCAGCGCACCCTGGTGTGGGACGACCTCAACCCGCAGCAGCGCCTCAGCATCTACGACCGTGGCGTCGACCTCGACGTCACGTCCCGAACCCAGGACCTCACCCAACGCACCGCCGCCGGGGTGTCCTACCGCCTCGGCGACATGCACGCTCCGTCGCTGCCCGAGCGCGAAGCCCTGGGGTCGATGGTCGCGGAGTTCGCGGCGTCGATCACCGAGGGGCGCCCACCGCTCACGGACGGCAACGCGGGCCTTCGGGTCCTGCGCGTCCTCGAGGCGGCCTCCACCAGTCTCGCCGATGCCGGACGCCTCGTCGTCGGCTCGCCCACCCCAGCACAGGAGTCCTGACCTTGAGCACACTGCGCGGCGCCCGCGTCCTCGTGACCGGCGGAGCGGGGACGATCGGCTCGACGCTGGTCGACCAGCTGCTGGATGCCGACGTCGCGCACGTCGACGTCCTCGACAACCTCGTGCGCGGCCGCCACGAGAACCTCGCCACCGCCATGCCCTCGGGGCGGGTCACCCTGGTGGAGGGCGACATCCGCGACCGCGACCTGGTGCACGACCTGACCCGGGCCAGCGACCTGGTCTTCCACCAGGCGGCCATCCGGATCACCCAGTGCGCGGAGGAGCCCCGCCTGGCCCTGGAGGTGCTGGTCGACGGCACGTTCACCGTCATCGAGGCCGCCGCGGAGCACAAGGTCGACAAGCTGGTGCTCGCCTCGTCCGCATCGGTCTACGGGCTGGCCGAGGAGTTCCCCACCACCGAGCGGCACCACCCCTACGACAACGACACCTTCTACGGTGCGGCCAAGTCGTTCAACGAGGGCATGGCGCGCAGCTTCCGCGCGATGAGCGGCCTCGACTACGTCGCGCTGCGGTACTTCAACGTGTACGGCCCGCGGATGGACGTGCACGGTCTCTACACCGAGGTCCTGGTGCGCTGGATGGAACGCATCGCCGACGGCCTGCCGCCGCTGATCTTCGGCGACGGCGCCCAGACGATGGACTTCGTCTACACCGAGGACATCGCGCGGGCCAACGTCCTCGCCATGGCCTCCGACGTCCGTGAGGGCGTCTACAACATCGCCAGCCAGCACGAGACCTCACTCCTGGGGCTGGCCGAGGCGCTGTTGCGGGTCATGGGCTCCGACCTGGGCGTCGAGCACGGCCCCGACCGAGCCGTCAACGGCGTCACCCGCCGGCTCGCCGACATCTCCGCCGCGCGACGCGACCTCGGCTGGCAGCCGACGACCGACCTCGACGCGGGCCTGCGGACCTTGGTCGAGTGGTGGCGGCCCCAACGCGAGGTGATCGCCGCCGGGCGGGCTCCCGCGGCGGAGAAGTCATGACCCGGATCAACGTGATGAAGCCGTGGCTCGGCGCCGAGGAGGTCGCCGCCGTCACCGAGGTGATCGAGTCGGGCTGGGTCGCCCAGGGGCCGAAGGTGGCCGCCTTCGAGGCGGCCTTCGCGCAGCGGATGGAGGCGCCGCACGCTGTCGCGTTGTCGAGCTGCACCACCGCGCTCCACCTCGCGCTCGTCGTGGCCGGGGTGGGGCCGGGCGACGACGTCGTGGTGCCCTCCTTCTCGTTCATCGCCACCGCCAACGCCGTCACCTACGTCGGCGCACGTCCGGTCTTCGCCGACGTCGACCCGGACACGGGCAACGTCACCGCCGACACCGTCAAGGCCGCGCTGACGGACGCGACGAAAGCCGTCATCGTCGTCGACCAGGGTGGGGTGCCGTGCGACCTCGACACCGTGCGCGAGCTGTGCGACCCCCTCGGCATCACCGTCGTCGAGGATGCCGCGTGCGGCGCCGGTTCGACGTATCGCGGCCGCCCGGTCGGCGCCGGCGCCGAGGTGACCGCCTGGTCGTTCCACCCGCGCAAGATCCTCACCACCGGCGAGGGCGGGATGCTCACCACGACCCGGCCGGAGTGGGCCGACCGGGCGCGCACCCTGCGCGAGCACGCCATGAGCGTCTCGGCCGCGCAGCGGCACGAGTCGGTGCTCCCTCCGCCCGAGAGCTACGCCGAGATCGGGTTCAACTACCGGATGACCGACCTCCAGGCGGCCGTCGGCATCGTGCAGCTGGGCAAGCTCGACGAGGTCGTCACCCGCCGCCGCGCGCTCGCCGAGCGTTACCGCGACGCGCTCGCCGACGTCGCCGGCATCCGCCTCGTCGCGGACCCGCCACACGGCACCTCGAACTACCAGTCCCTCTGGCTCGAGGTGGGCGACGCCTTTCCCCTCGACCGCGAGGGGCTTCTCACCGTGCTCGCGGAGCACGACGTCTCGGCCCGTCGCGGGATCATGGCCGCGCACCGCCAGCCCGCCTACGCCGGCTCCGACCACGGCCCGCTCCCTGCTACCGAGCGGCTGACCGACAATACCCTCATCCTGCCGCTGTACCACCAGCTGACCGACCTCGACCTCCAGCGCGTCGTCACAGCGGTGATCTCGGCCGGCCGCGGCTCGGCGTGAGAGTCCTCGTCTACCCCCACGACCTGCAGATGGGGGGGAGCCAGCTCAACGCGATCGAGCTGGCGGCCACCGTCCGCGACCTGGGGCACGAGGTCGTCGTCTACGGGCGGCCCGGCGTCCTGGTGTCGCGAGTCGAGGAACTGGGACTCCGCTTCATCGAAAGTCCTGTCCCCGGGCGGCGGCCGAGCCCGAGCGTCGTCCAGCACCTGCGTGCCCTCATCCGTCGTGAACGCATCGACGTCGTCCACGGCTACGAGTGGCCCCCCATCCTCGAGGCGCGGCTCGCGTGTCTGGGTACGTCGGCGCGGCCGCTCGGCACGGTGATGTCGATGGCGGTGGCACCCTTCATCCCGTTCGACATCCCGTTGGTCGTGGGCACCCGGCAGATCGCCATGCACGAGCGGTCCCTGGGTCGTCGTGACACCGTCGTCATCGAGCCTCCTGTCGACCTGCGGGCCAACGGGCCCCAGGTCCCGGTCGACGTCGAGGGTTTCCGGAACCTGCACGAGGTCCCCGCAGGTATCAACGTGGTGATGGTCTCCCGCCTGGCCGAGGAGCTGAAGGGCGAAGGACTGTTCACGGCGATCACCGAGGTTCCGACGCTGCACCCTGAGGTCGTGCTCACCGTGGTCGGTGACGGTCCCGGGCGTGAGCGCGCCGAGGCGCTGGCGCGGCAGGCCAACGCCGCGGCCGGTCGCCGAGCCGTGGTGCTCACCGGCGAGGTGAACGACCCGCGACCTGCATACGCGATGGCGGACGTCGGCCTCGGGATGGGAGGCTCGGCCCTTCGCTGCCTGGCATTCGCCAAGCCCCTTGTCGTGCAGGGCGAGCGAGGGTTCTGGCGCACCCTCGACCCCGACTCGGTGGCGGACTTCGCCTGGACCGGTTGGTACGGGGTCGGCACTTCACCCGCAGCCGGGGCCAGGAGCGCTCGCCGATGCGCTGCGGCCGCTGCTCACCGACGCCGTGCTACGCGCCTCGCTCGGGCAGTTCGGCCACGACGTCGTGACGAACGGCTACGGCCTCGCCGCCGCCGCCGACCGCCAGCTCGACGTCTACGAAGCAGCCCTGCGCGGGGCTGCAGCCCTTCCCGGCCTCCCCGACGCGATCGCGGCCGGACGGTTCGCCGCCTACAAGGGGGCCCGGTTGAAGGCGAAGCTCTCCGGCGCCCACGCCCGAGACGACTTCAACGCCCGGCCGGTAGCCGCCCATGCTGCCTCCGCCCAGAAGACCCCCGGCCCCCTCGTCGTGTGGCTCGCCGGCGTCGACCACGATGCGGTCCAAGGCACCGAGCACCGACTCGTCGAGCGGCTGTCCGACCCGGCTGCCGGTCCTCTGGGTCGATCCGCCGGCGAGCCCGCTGCGCGGAGCTCCCACAGCGCCCTCCAGCCGACTGACCCGTATCGGACCCGGGTCATGGCGGCTGCACGTCGTCGGAACCCCCGGTGCCACTCGGCCGGGGCTGCGTGCGCTCGCGCGCCGGCACCAGGTCTCCGCGGTTCGGCGTGCGTGCCGAGAGCTGGGGTTCGCCTCCGCTGTCGCTGTCGTCGGGGACCCGTGGGCCGACGCCGGCGCTCTGCCCGTCTCGGGCACGGTGTTCCTCGCCACTGACGACTTCGCCGCAGGAGCCTCGCTGATGGGGGTCGACCGCGAGGCGATCACCGATCGCGTTGTGCATGCTGTCGCGACAGCCGACGTCGTCCTCGCGGTCTCGCCCACGCTCACCGAGGAGCTCGGTGGGCCGACGGCTCGTATCCGGTTCTTCCCCAACGGGTGCACGCCCGTCAGCTTGACCGGCGCTGGGAGCTCGGACCGGGCCATGCTCGTTGGCCAGCTCAACGACCGCCTCGATGTCGACGCCCTTCTGGCCGTGGCCGCGAGAGGCGTCCCGCTCACCGTGATCGGTCCGCGCCGTGAACGAGAGGAAGGGACCCGCCAGGCCCTCGACCGGCTGCTCGCGCACCCTGGGGTGGAGTGGACCGGTCGCATCCCTCAGCCAGAGGTCGCGCACCGTCTTGCCGACGGGGCCGTTGGGCTGACGCCGTACCGCGACACCGCCTTCAACCGGGCCAGCTTCCCCCTCAAGACGCTCGAGTACCTGGCCTCCGGCCTGCCCGTCGTCTCCACCGAGCTACCCGCATCACGATGGCTGGACTCCGACGTCGTAGAGGTGGCCACCTCGGCGAGCGCGTTCGCGGACGCCGCCGAACGTCGAGTCCTCGCGGGCCGCTCCCCCGCGGTCGACGCCGCCTGCCGGCGGCTCGCGTCCCGCCATACGCTGGGATGTCCGCGCCGACGAGCTGGCCACCATCATCCGCGACCTCGCTCCACCGGGCACCTCCGCCCGCAACCTCACCCTCGCCAGGAGATCCTGATGTCCACCGTGCCCTTCCTCGACCTCGTTGCCCAGCAGGCGGAGGTTCTCGACGACGTGATGGCCGACCTCGGTCAGGTCATGGCGACAGGGGCCTTCGTCGGGGGGCCACAGGTCGACGCCTTCGAGCGTGAGTATGCGCAGTTCGTCGGCGTCGAGTACTGCATCGGCGTGGCCAACGGCACCGATGCCGTCGAGATGGCCCTGCGTGCCGTCGGGGTGGGTCCCGGCGATGAAGTCGTCCTCCCCGCCAACACGTTCGTCGCCACCGCTGAGGCCGTCGCCCGCATCGGTGCGGTCCCGGTCCTCGTCGACGTGGACCACGCGTCCCTCCTCATGGACCCGAACCTGGTCTCGGCCGTGGTCACGGATCGGACCCGCGCCGTGGTCCCCGTCCACTTGTACGGTCAGATCGCGCCGCTGGAGCTGATCCAGGCCGCCCTCGGTGACCGCGACATCGCCGTCGTCGAAGACGCCGCGCAGTCCCAGGGCGCGAGCCGGCAGGGCGTTCCCTCGGGCGCTGGGGGCGACGTCGGCGCCACGAGCTTCTATCCCGGCAAGAACCTCGGCGCAGGGGGAGATGCGGGCGCGGTCACGACCGACGACGCAGAGGTCGCGCACCGCGTTCGGCTGCTGGGGGCTCACGGAAGCACCGTCAAGTACGTGCACGAGGCGATCGGCTTCAACTCCAGGCTCGATGCGGTCCAGGCGGTGGTACTCCGCCACAAGCTGCGGCGGCTCGAGCGGTGGAACGAGCTGCGCCGAGCGGCCGCGGACCGCTACCGCGAGCTGTTGCGCGAGGTCCCCGGCGTCACCCTCCCGAGCGTTCTCGCGGGAAACGTCCCCGTCTGGCACCTCTACGTCATCCGTGTTCCCGAGCGTGACGCGGTGCTGGCCTCGCTCCACGACGCCGGGGTCGGCGCAGCGCTCCACTATCCGACTCCGGTGCACCTCACCCAGGCGTTCGCGGGACTCGGCCATGTCGCCGGCGACTTCCCGGTCGCCGAGGAAGCCGCCGACACCCTGCTGTCCCTCCCGATGTTCCCGCACATCACCACGTCCCAGCAGGAACGGGTGGTCGACGTCCTGGGGGGCGCGCTGGTGGGCCGCGTGTGACGGCACCCTCGCTGCCGGATGAGGGTGGCCTGCGCGGCCGCGTGACGCGGGGGCTGCGCTGGAGCGCCGTGAACACGGTCGTCCTCCGGCTCGCCTCGCTTGCGGCCGGTGCAGTGCTGCTGCGCCTGCTCACCCCCGAGGACTACGGCGTCTACGCCGCGAGCCTGGTGGTCGTCACGGCCCTGCTCAGCATGAACGAGCTCGGCGTGAGCCTGGCCATCGTTCGGCGGGACGACGGAGTCCGCGCCATCGCGCCGACCGTGGCGACCCTCGCGCTGGTCACCAGCGTCGCCCTGTACCTTCTGACCTTCCTCGCTGCACCGGCCGTCGCCTCGATCATGAACGCGCCGGGCGCCACGCCGATGATCCGCGTCCTCTCGACGTGCGTGCTCCTGGATGCGTTCGCCACCGTGCCCGCCCAGGTCCTGGCGCGTGAGTTCGCACAGGGCCGACGATTCGCCATCGACCTTGCTGCGTTTGCCGCCGGCACCGCACTGTCCATCGTGCTTGCCTTCGCCGGGCTGGGCGCCTGGGCCCTGGTGTGGGGTTTCCTCCTGAGCAACATCATCGCGAGCGGGCTCGCGATCGCCATGGCGCCTTGGCGCACGCGCTTCGGCTTCGACACGGCGGTGGCCCGCGACCTGCTCCACTTCGGCCTACCCCTGGCCGGGTCCAGTCTCCTGCTGTTCGCGATGATGAACGTCGACTACCTGGTCGTCGGGAACATCCTGGGTGCCGCGGCCCTGGGCTTCTACCTGACGGCGTTCAACCTCTGCTCCTGGCCGGTCAACCTGGTGTCGGCCACGATGCGACGGGTCTCGTTGTCGGTCTTCTCCCGCGTCGGTGGCACCGGTGCGGCCGGTCAAGGCGCCTTCGTCACCGTGCTCGTGGGCGTCCTGCTTCTCGCCGTGCCGATGAGCACCGGCCTGGCGGTGTTCGCACCCGAGATCATCCAGACGCTCTACGGATCGAAGTGGCTGCCGGCCGCGGAGGCGCTGCGGCCGCTCGCGGCGCTGGCCGTGGGCCGGGTCGTCGTCGAGGTCACCTACGACTTCCTGGTGGCAGCCGACCGGAACCGAGGCAACCTCGTCATCCAGACCACGTGGCTGGTCGCCCTCGTGCCGGCTCTCATCGTCGGCGCGCACCTCGGCGGCATCCGGGGGGTTGGCCTGGCCCACGCCCTGGTCGTGTGCACCGTCGTCTCGGGCGTCGTGGTGTTCGAGCTGCGGAACGCAGGGCTCAGGCCCCAGGTACTCGGGCGCGCCGTGGCCCGCCCGCTCCTGACCGCTGTCCCCATGGCGCTCGTTGGTCTGCTCTGCGTCTGGCTCGTTCCCGGTTCGCTCGCGGCGCTTCTGGTGGGCGGCGTCCTGTCCGTCGTAGTCTACGGACTGCTCAACCTGGGGATGATGCGGCGCCTGCTTGCCGAAACCCGCGGCGCGACGGGTTAGGCCTCACGAGAGCTGTTGTCCCGAAGCCACTGCGGAGCATCGGCTCGTCGTAGGCGCAGGGCCACCCGGGTCGTGAGGGTGACAGCGACGAACGTCGGCAGGTGCACCGCGAGCCGCGGGCGCTTCCGAACCACGTCGACCAGGGTGCGCAGTCCTGTCCGCTCGCGTCCGGCGGACGTCTCGTCGAACTCGCGGCTGCCGAGGACGATGCGCTGGCGGCGCCGCAGCAGGTCGGCGACCCCACGGGGCCCCATCACGACGACCTCCGCCTCATCGACAACTCGCCGCTCAGCAGGGGCAAAACTCTCCGACAGGGCCAGGTCGTCGGACAGGTAGAGCGGTAGGTCCGCCACGCGTGCTCGGCCGGCCGGTGACAGCGCGATGACCCCCCGACCGAACAGCCCGTCGGCAACGTGCGGAAGCGCCGACCAGAAGGCGTAGTAGGAACGCACGAGCACCGACGAGCGGTGGAGGTCGAGGACACGGCGCGGGGCGGCCGCCTGGACGCCCTCGTCACCCAACGCGTCGATGAGCGTGAGCACCCCCTCGGCGGAGATGACCACGTCGGCGTCGACGAAGACCACGGCGTGCGGACCGGCTCGGAGACCACCCGCCCGCATCGCTCGCTGCTTGTTCCCCTCCACCAGCTCGAGCACCTCCACGCCCGGCACGCCACGCGCGACATCGGCGGTTCGGTCAGAGCAGCCGTTCGCGACCACCACGACGTGGAGCCGCGTCGTCGTCAGGCCGCACCAGCTCGCGCAGCAGCCGACCGATGACGCTCTCCTCGTCGTGCGCCGGCACGATGACGGTCGCGACTGCGCCGGTGGGGGCCTCGCTCATGCCCGTCCGGGCTCGCTTCGGCGCCGCGTTCATGACACCACCTCAGAACGGAATCAACGAGGAGGATGCCTGCAGCTCAGCGGGCCGTCGCCGTGGAAACAGCAGCGCCGCGAGAGCCGCCGACGACTCCGGTTTCCCTCTGATGATCCACGATGCCTCGGACAGGCAGGTCAGCACCCAATAGATCACGGCAGCACCCCACGAGTGTCGGCGACGGTAGAGCCGCACCCGATTTACGATCTGCATCGCGTGCGTGCGTGCAGATCGGCCGGACCCTCCCCCCTCATGGACCGCCACCGCATCCGGTACGAACCTCGTGAGCCACCCGTGGTCCTTAGCGCGCAGGCAGAAGTCGGTTTCCTCGGAGTACAAGAAGTAGCTCGTGTCCCATCCCTCGAGTGCTTCATGGCACGGCATGGCCACAAGAAGCACCGCCCCTACGGCCCAATCCACTGCTTGAGGAACGGAATAAGCTTCAGGCTCCATGATCCATTCGGAAAAAATTGGCCGGCTTCTTCCGCTGAGCCCCAAGGCTCGTGGGATCGAGGGCTCCCTGCGCAGCGACCAGGTCGTGGTGCCATCAGGCCCGATCACACGGGGGGCAACGATGCCGCAGCCAGTCCGCCGGAGCTCCTCGAGCATGATCGCGACGCTACCTTCGCCGAGGACGACATCAGGGTTGAGGACCAAGATCGCCTCTGGGCGGGTTCCTGCTCGGCTGCCGCAGGCGACTGCACGGTTGATGGCGCCACCGTACCCGACGTTCTCCCCACGAACGAGGCCGTCGACCTTTCCCGCGAGTTGAGCAACAGTGTCGTCGGAAGAACCGTTGTCCACAACAATGACGACGGCAGACACCCCGCTGAGGGCGGCAGGAAGGCTGGCGAGCAGGTCACCGATGACGCGCGCGCTGTTGTAGGTCACGACCGCTACGAGAACCTCGGCTGGAGTGTCAGCGTTCGGTGCTATCACGGCAGCACCGGGGCGCCGGTGTCGTCCCACACGTTGCCGGACCACTCGTTGCCAGCGTTGCCCACGGCGAATGCGGTCACCGGCCCGAACAAGCCACCCTTGTCGAAGTACGTTCGCGCCAGGCGATTCCGAACCACGCGGATCCCTGTGGCGGAGGTCGAGCCGCCATAGATGGAGTAACCACCTCCCGCAAGGAGGTTGTCTTCGATGGTGGTGTTGCGTGGGGTCCCGAAGTCGGCGAAGAGCGCCACGGCGGCCGTCTGCCCCCACGAGTTGAGGATGGTGTTGTGTCGAAGGGTGGACGAGCATTCACTGTTGCACTGGAAGCCGTCGACGTGCGCCCCGGGCGGGTTGGCCAGCGCATGTACGTAGCTGTTGCTCATCGCTATGTTCTCTCCCTGGACGCAATCGACACAGTTGTACAGGTGAGCCCGATCGATGCTCACTCGTTGGGAGGTCTGCGAAAGAATGGCGTACTGAATTGCCGAAGATCCCTGCCCGTTGCCTGCCACTTCGACCCTCGATATCGACGCGGAAGCACCCGACCGAACGATGATGGCCCATGATGAGATGTCTGAGTCAACAACCTTGACGTCTCTGATGACGACGTCTCGTGCCTCGACGCTGATGGTGCAGTTCCTGATCACAACGCCAGAGATGACTTGGCCCGCAGTCGCGGCACGTATACACCCAGACGCCTTCAGAGCCACACCCCCGGACACACCCGTGTTGGATTCGTCCGGGTATCCACAGGACGAGGGGCGGCTAGCGCATGCCACGCGGCGGGCAGCGGTAGTCGGCGGAGCCGCCGTCGCGCGCCGCGCTGCTTCCGAGGGGCGGAAGTGATTCTCCGGTCCCAGATCGAGGGCAATTGGCACGTCGTTGCTGGGAGCCTGCGACGCATCAAGGTCATGAGTTGCGCACGCACCCAACACGCCGAGGACGAGGGCGACACTCAACACCCCGAGGCGCCGCCTCCACGTGATCAACAGCGAGGAGTGCTCCACACGGAGCCTCTCCATCACACCTCGATCCCCCGTTGCACAGTGGGGGGTGTTGCTCCCACTGCACATCGGCGGTCCGGTGGAGTCGCTGAGCCACCGACGCACAACCGCATCAAGCACCCAACCAGACCTAGGACAAGAATTGTGGTTCCGGCCATCTGTGGAAATGACAACGCGTCGAAGAAGGCAAAACTCAGCCCTGCCGCTGCAGTCGAGGCGGTCAACGTGACGCCGAGCGCACGGTCACGCTCCGAAGCCGCACACCGGCGGACCTTCGACGCCGAGTTGATGCCCACAAGAAAGAGGGCGATTAGAGCCACGGTCCCGACGACTCCGGAGTCGATCAACATACCTAGGTACTGGTTGTCTAGAATCCTGTATTCCGGGAGGAAGGTGAGAAACCCTCGTCCGAAAAGTGGTGACCTCCTCACGAACTCGAAGGCGAGGTCGTAACTGTCGCTACGCGACACGACGCTCGAATCGCTTCCTGCCCCGGTGAACAGCTTTGTCACCGTGCCGAGGAACCCAGGCACAGTGACGAAGAGCCCCCCAACCATGACGACTCCTGCGATGCTCGCGCCTAAACGTCGGCGGCGATCCCAGGTCGGAATCATTATTGCCAAGGCGACAGCCAGCCCGACGAATGCGGAGCGGGACAGGGACAGCGGGATGGCCAGGGCGATGGCCACCACCGGCCACCAGCGTCGCAGCGGGCCTAGTCGGGCCTGCGCGTGCAAGGCGACATGGAGTGCAATCGGGAGCAAGATCACCATGGTGGTCCCGAACTCGATCGGGTGGATTGCCGTGCCCGACGGTCTAGCGAATCCCGATCGGTCGAAGACACTGACCAGTGTCACATTAGGCGTCAATCCAGGAATCTGGATGAGGTCAGTGAATGCGCGGCCGGTGGCGAACTGCACGATGCCCAAGACCCCCGTTGCCCCACCGACAACGGTCAGCCTGCGCATGAGGACCATCATGCTCGACTGATCTCGGAGCCCGTCATGCGCCATGAGGAACACGCCCAGCCACGATACAAGCATGATGATGCCCGCTTGGTTCGTACTCGACTCGACACTGCTGATCGGACGCACCATCGCTGCTACCGAACTTGCAAGTACTGCGGCGGCCAGAAACAGTGCAGCTCGTCGCACTGGGCGGGCCACGAGTGGGTTGGGCTCCTGTCTCGCCACCATGGCCCATGCGTACCAGCCGGCAAGGGCAGCGCCGAAGAGGGCGGCCGGAGCCCCGATGGAGCCGAGCGGGCCGACGACCAAGCGTGACGGAACAACGAACAAGAGAACCACATATGCCGTCAACAGCGGCAGGGCTCCCGGGATCCCAGTAGTGGCTCGGACGCCGTCGACGGAGCCCAAAGATCGCGGGGTCATCCCCATCAGCGGGCCCAACGAGTGGTCCGGGCCTTCCGTTTCGAGGACGCGCGACCGACCCGACCGGCCCGGCTGACCGGCTGCCCGTCGTCGTCCAACTCCACATGATGCACCGTGACCAGCTGCGACTTGCCCTGCTCCTGGACGGCCCCGCTCCTGGACATCATCCGCCGTTCGACGCGGGAGGACGGCCGTTCCTGTTCGGATAGTACCGGCGGGTCCCCTCCACCTGACGCCTGGTTCTCAACGGGACTTGGTCGCCGGGGGCGACGCACGGCGTCGTAGACGACCACAAGCCCCAGCAGCAGAGCGCCAACGCCACCCGCACCCACGATGAACGCGCGTATGGGCGCCTTGAGGCTACGCTCAGGCGTCTCCGAACGAGTGACCTCCAGCGACTTGACGTACGCCCTGGGCGGCACACTCACGTCTCGTTGGACCTGCTCGAGTGCGGGCCCCAAGCTGCCCATAACGAGGCCGAGCGTCTTCATCGTCTCGTCGACGCTCCTCCCGGTGACGTCAACCAGGAGCATCGGCGCGGGGCTCTCTGCATCCCGAGCCACGACGTATTCCGCGGTAGCACCCTGGCTCTCGAGAGCTAGCATCCGCGACTTGCTACTCAGGGACGTGGCGACGACGTCGCCAATCGGCGTGAGCCCGTCGAGCGAGAGGAAGGGGTTGCCCGAGTCACCGACCACGGTGCCAGGAGGAAGGAGGAGTACTTCACCTTGGGCCGAGTACTCCGGCGGTACGCGTGTGATCATCGTCGCGCCGGCGGCCAAGGTGGCGAGGAGGCTGATGAGAAGCAGCAAACGCCGTCGGCGCACGAAGGCACCGATCTCGGACCACTCCACACTTCCTCCTGGGACGTCGAACTGACGACTCCCGAACAGGATAAGCGGTGGGGAGGCCGGGGGGTAGCCTATAAGGGGTATGGCCGAACAACCCAACTGGAGGTCCACACGGTGACGCTGCGCACACTCATCGTCGCCTTGCGCCGGCATTGGCCGGTTACGTTGCTCATGGTCCTTCTTGCGATCCCTGTGCTCGCCGCAATTGTGACGGCGCCGCCGACGTACACGTCCCGCGCCACCGTGTACTTCATTCAAGCTCCGTCCTCCCGCGAGCCGAACGTGCTCGGGACGACCCGTTCCAGCGTCATCTCCACCGCCGGCGTGGTGCAGCGGGCCATTCAGGGCCGCACGACCACGCACGTCATCTCCGACAATCTCTCGCTCACCGATATGGGAGTCCAGGAAGGTACCTCAATCCGCCTCCCGAACTCCGGCGGACAGTGGGCCAACAACTTCGAAACGCCGGCCCTGATCGTCGAGACGGTGGGCCAAGACCCGAATCAGGTCCAAGCGAAGCTGACAGAGACACTTGATGCGATCTCAGGGAGCCTGGCCGACATGCAAAGGGATGCCGGAGCAGAGCCCACGACCTGGATCACGACCAAGACCGAGCCAAGTGATCTGTCGGTGGTAGCGGTCTCCGGAAGTGGCAAGCGCGCGCTCCTTTACCTCAGCCTGCTTGTTGTCGGGGTGATCGCCTCGGTCGTGGTCCACCTCGAAACTCGGAGGGCCCGACACCAAGCACCCCCCCTCCCGCAGATTGCCCACCGACAGGCGGAAATCCATGCCTGACTTCGCCACTCACGTTCGACGGGCGCTCGTGGACTCCCCAACGTCACTCGGTGCGCGCGCCCGCTCACGTCGTTGGGGACAGCTTCTCGAGCGGTTCCCGTACTTGCCGGACATGAACGTCGTCGACCTCGGAGGCACCACTGAGTACTGGCGACGGTCCCCAGTCAGACCGCGGTCGGTGACCGTGGTGAACCTGACAGAACCGGGTACGAGCGACGAGGAGTGGCTGGTCCCGGTCGAAGGCGACGCCTGCGATGCAGGTTCAATCCTTGCGGCAACCGGGGCGTCCGGGTTCGACCTCGTGATCTCGAACGCAGTGATCGAGCACGTCGGAGGACACGCGAACCGAGTGCGCTTCGCCGCCTCGGTCCGCGAGCTGTCTGCCAGACACTGGGTGCAGACGCCGTACCGATACTTCCCGCTGGAGCCGCACTGGCTCTTCCCGGGAATGCAGTTTCTTCCGGTTGCCGCACGAGCCCGCGTCGCGCTGGCCTGGCCGCTACAACACACCAGGGCGGCCAGCTACGCGGACGCGCTGTCCTCTGTGCAGTGGACGGAACTCGTCGGCCGGAGCGAGATGGCGGCGTACTTCCCCGACTCTGAGATTGTTGCCGAGCGCGTGGCCGGACTCACGAAGTCGCTGATCGCCCTGCGGACCTAACCACTCCGACGCCTGCGTCCACCACCGCACCCGATGTGCCCCGCCACCGTACGGGGCAGCCATACTCTGCGGGAGCGAGCGGAACAACTCCACGCCAGTGGCGGAAATGGAGTCAATGCAGCCTTGCACGAACGGTGCCCCTCGGGCCGGCTGGCGCGAGAGGCACCGTTCGGTACTCGTGGCTGTCCCTCTCGCTCAGAGGGGAGCTCCGGTGTCGTCCCAGACGTTGCCCGTCATGACGTTGCCGCCGGTGGGTGTGTAGGCGGTGTACGGACCCCAGTACCCACCCTTCGGGAAGAGGTTTCGCGTGAACCGGTTGTTCGTCACGACAATGTTCGTCGCCGTCGCCTCCTTGCCAACGTTTGCCCCTGCGTACAGGGCGTAGCCGCCGCCTCCGAGCAAGTTGTTGGTGATGAGCCGATTCCGCTGCGCACCAAAGTCTTGGAAGAGGCTGATCGCATCGGTCTGCGACAACTGGTTGTACACGGTGTTGTGACGGATTGTCAGTTGTGTCGAGCCAGCGTTGCTCGTGAAACCATTCACATGGTCGACATCCTTGAACCCGAGGTCGTGGATGTAGTTGTCCTCCACGACACCGGCCTCCAGTTGGATGCCAGTGGCAGTGCCCGAGATGTCGCACCGGCGGATCGTGAGGGTGGTGACGTCACCATAGATGTCCTTGATACCCACCATGAGCCTGTTCGAGGACAGGTTCGGTGCGGCGATCTTGACGTTGCTGATCGAAACTCCGTCAGCGTGACGCAGACCAACTGCCCACGTCTCACCGCCGAGTAGGCTGCTGACGTTGGAGATGCTCACGTTGTCCGCCAGTACCTCGATCGAGTCCTGAACCGAGAACCCGGAGAACGTCGCCCCAATGCCGTCGATCTGGATGAATCCACGGGTGTCGTAATGCCAGCCCGGGCCAGACGAGACGTCCTGCGGAACACGCTTGAGGACCGTTCCGGTCGGAACACCAGTCGTCGTCGCGTCCGGGTAACCGCAGTTGCTGGGCCTGGCCGCACACCCGGTACCCGTGGGAGGCACCGTAGGCGTCACCGACGGAGTCGGGGTCGGGATCGGCGCGGTCGGCGTCACCGACGGAGTCGGGGTCGGGATCGGCACCGTCGGCGTCACCGACGGAGTCGGGGTCGGCACCGTCGGCGTCACCGTCGGCGTCGGGGTCGGCACCGTCGGGGTGGGGGTCGGCGTCGAGGAGACCGTGGTGCCGGCCACGAACTCGACGTCGGCGTAGTAGTTCGAGCCGCGGTAGGTGGAGGTCGGGTAGCCCGAGCCGTACCGGTACACGCCGGTGGTCGCGGTGAGCGATCCAGACTTGTAGGGGCTACCGCTGGTGAAGTAGTAGTTGTCGCCCGCGTAGTGGCCGCCCGAGCTGTACGACACCACATAGGTGGCGCCGGCCTTCAGGGCCACGGGGGTCGTCAGGGCCGCGCGCTGCCACCCCTGCGTGGTGACGGAGGGAAAGGTGACCGAGGCGAGCTTGCGACCCGAGGAGTCCCACAGGGATCCGGCTCTCGGGCCGATGCTCGAGGAGAAGCGGTAGACCCGCAGGGCCCTGACGGTGCCGGCCACGCTGGCCTTGAACCTCGTGCCGAGCTCCACCTTGGCGACCTCGGGGTCGGCGGCACCGCGTGGAACGACCTGGCTGGACCACAGAGTCTGCACCGTCGTCGCAGCCGACGAGGACATCGCAGAGAAGCCGCCGATCACCATCATCAACGCCGCCGCCGCGACAGCCAACCATCGCGCACCCGGGCTCCACCCAGGAATGATCCTTGGTGTGGTGCGCCCGATAGGCACTTCCACGGTGCACCGGGGCGCCGTGCGCGAGAGCCGGGGCTTGGTGCTGCATTGCGTGGTGACAGACCTGTCCATGAGGTCGTCCTTTCGTGGGGTCGACAACCGTCGTCATAACCCCTGCAACCCCTGCGGACCGTGGTGGTGGATGAGGACCACCAGGCCTGTTTCAGACCCTACCCACGGCTCGCTTCATCCCGTGGGCGGGTTCGCTCGACAGGCCGCGCCATTGCCTCAGCCAGCCCTCAGGCGTGCCACAGGCCCCTGGTGTCGTGCACCACGCGACCGGCGAGCTGCTCGGACGTGACCGCGCGGAAGGCGTCGTGGTCGACGAGCAGCACCACGACGTCTGCGGCGGTCAGCGCCTCGTCGAGCCCGACGAGCTCGATGCCGCCGAGAGCCGCCAGCGCTGGAGGCAGCTCTGTGACGTACGGCTCGCAGACGAGCAGCCGAGCCTCCGGCAGGACATTCCGCAGGTCCACCACGACCTCGATGGCCGGCGACTCCCGCAGGTCGTCGATGTTGGCCTTGTACGCCAACCCGAGGCAGGCGATGGTGGGCGCCGGGCGGCCCTCGACCGAGGTCGCGACCTGGCGGGCGACGTAGCCGGGCTTGGCGTCGTTGACCTCCCTCGCCGTGCGCATCAGGCGTGCCTGCTGTGGCGCGGCGCTCACGATGAACCACGGGTCGACCGCGATGCAGTGGCCACCGACGCCGGGACCGGGTTTGAGCACGTTGACCCGAGGGTGGTGGTTCGCCAGGCGCACGACCTCCCACACGTCGAGCCCCAGGGTGTCGCACACCGTGGACAGCTCGTTCGCGAAGGCGATGTTGACGTCGCGGTAGGCGTTCTCGACCAGCTTGGCCATCTCGGCGCTCGCCGCGTCGGTCACGAGGATCTGACCCTCGCAGAACACCCGGTACAGCGAGGCAGCGACCTCGCCGCAGGCCGGGGAGATGCCGCCCACGACACGGTCGTTGACCACCATCTCGGTCATGATCCGACCCGGAAGCACCCGCTCCGGGCAGTGGGCGACGAACACGTCCGGGGCCGGGCCCTGGTGGGGCAGAACAAGGTCCGGGCGCAGCTCGGCAAGCCGTTCGCTCACCAGCAGGGTCGTCCCGGGCGGTGACGTCGACTCGAGGACGACGACCTCTCCACCCTTGAGCCGTCCCGCGATCGCCTCCACCGCAGCCATCACATACGTGAGGTCGGCGGTGCGGTCGGGGTTGAACGGAGTGGGCACGGCGATGACGAAGGCGTCCGCCTGCGGCATCTCGGTGGACGCCACGAGGCGCCCCGCGCTCACGGCCCCGGCGACGCTGGCCTCGAGGTCGGGCTCGACGAAAGGCACCTCGCCCCGCGACACCGCGGCGACCGTTGCCGCGTTGACGTCGACACCGACGACGTCGATGCCGCGGGTCGCGAGCACCGCCGCCGTCGGCAGGCCGATGTAACCCAGCCCGATGACGGCGACACGGCCGTCGAACACCTCAGCCACGGGAACCTCCAGAAGATGCGTACGCGGGTGTCGGCCGCACGCGCTCACGCGCGACGAGGACGACGAAGGCAGAGTTGGTGCGCAGGTAGCGGCGCCACAGCCGCCGTGGCTCCTGCAGCAGGCGGTA
Organism: uncultured Actinomycetota bacterium; assembly: GCA_963800505.1. GTDB lineage: Bacteria > Actinomycetota > Actinomycetes > Actinomycetales > Dermatophilaceae > Fodinibacter. The sequence goes on along the minus strand of CAWDBL010000037.1, from coordinate 501,648 downwards.
GGCCCACTCCAGCCCGAACCGCTGCCACGCAACGGGCGCGCGGCGGGTGACTCCCGCGAGCACGTCGAAGGAGCCGCCCACGCCGTGGAGGACACTCACCCCGAGGTCATCGCAGTGCCGGGCGAGGAAGATCTCCTTGATCGGCGAGGAGATGCCGAGGAAGAGCATGTCGGCGCCGCTGGCCCGGATGCCGGCCGCGACGGCATCCGACTCCTCCGGGCTGAAGTAGCCGTCGCGAGAACCGGCAATGCGCAGGGTGGGGTGACGCTCGGCGATGACGTCGACGAGCCGCTGGAGGACATCCGCGCGGGCACCCAGCAGGTAGACCGAGCGACCCTCGCGGGCCGCGACCGCGAGGAGGCTCTCGAACAGGTCGATACCGGCGACCCGTTCCGGGAGGGGATGACCCAGCACCCGGCTGGCCCACACCACCGACTGGCCGTCGGCGAGGAGGAGGTCACAGTCGAGGAGGGCGTCGCGCAGGACGGTGTCCGAGCGCACCGCGACCACCTTGGCGGCGTTGGCCACCCCGACGAGGAGCCGCTCCCGTGCGGCCACTGCCGAGCGGCACCTCTGCACGGCCTCCTCGAGGGTGAGCGGGTCGAAGGGCAGCCCGAACAACGGCACCGGCGCCGGTCGCGCCATCCCCGACGAGGCGCTCATGGCTCCCCCACTGCCGGCTCGCCCGCCGTGTCGGTGTCGGTGTCGACAGCAACCAGGGCACGCCGGCCCGTCTCCCGACCCCACGCGTACAGGAGCCAGCCCAGCTCGTAGGGCCGGCACTCACGGTCGATGACACCAGGGGGCAGTGCGGCGTCGAGCCCCGGGACGCGCAACCCCGGGCGGGCCGCGCTGGCGACGGCGTTGAGGGTGCGTGCCGCCTTGCGGGGTTCCCGTCGACCCACCTTGCGCCACACGACGTCGTGGGCGTCGTCGACGAGCTCACCGAACGACTCCGGGTGCGTGCGCAGCCACGACAGCCCCCGCAGCACCGCTGCGACGTGGCTGCGGCCACCTGCCTCCTCGAGGTCGAACAGGACCATCGGGCCCATCGCGTGCTGGTGGACGCTGTAGACGGGATAAGGCTCGACGACCGACCCGTCACGGGTGTCGTAGTGCCACCACCACTGGCCCTGCTCACCCTGCAGGTCGCACAGGTGCTGGGCCGTGCGGTCCGCCGCGCGCAGGGCGGCGTCGTCGCCCGCCGCGGCGGCGTACCGGGCCAGCGCCTGCACCGGGTACACCTGGTCGGCGAACGAGCCCACGTGGGCTCGAACCCGGTTCTGGCTCCCGGCGGGAGTGACGTGCGGAAAGACGGCGGCATCGCCCGCCGCGGCGAGCAGTCGGTCGCGGGCCGAGCGGGCCACGTGGTCGGCTCCCGGCGCCTCTCCGGACGCGACCGCGGCGGTGAGCATCCACGCGAGGTCGACCGTGGGCAGGGGACCATCGGCGTCCAGCCAGCCCGACAGGCGAGCGAGGAGGTCGTCCGGCACGTCACCGGCGACCTCGGCGGCGGCCCACACACTCAGCGCCACTGCGCCGGGGTCAGCGTGCGTACGAGCCTGCGCGGCCACGTGGCCCAGCAGGTCGCCGACGTCGTCGCCCGCCAGCACGAGTCGCTGGTCCTGCGGGTCGACGTGCGACAGACCCAGCGCAGCCATGGCGGCGTACCGGAGGTTGCGGCCCTCGGTCGCCAGGTAGGGGCCCTCCGGGCCGGCCAGCCCACGGGCCGTCTGGACGAACTCGTGGGTCTCCGGCACGTACATCCGGCGCAGCCCTCGGACGGACAGGGCGACGAGGCGGTCCACGAGCTCGGCCGAGCTGTGCATCGATGACGGTGGGCGCGGCAGGTCTGCCACGAGCGAGTTCCCCTCTGATCGTCGTGGTTACCAGCCCGGCGGGCTGACGGCGGTGCCGAGCCTAGTCGCCACGACCGGCGGACGTGGTGCCTTTGGGGGTGAACCCGGTTTCCTGACGCGACAGGGGTCGGGCCGGGACGCCCGCCCAGGTGGCGCCGGCAGGCAGGTCCTGAGCAGCACCGAGCCCATCCCGAGCACCGACGACGCGCCCACGCGAAGTCGCTCCCGCACGCTGGCCCCCATCCCGAGGTAGGCGCCGTCACCGACGTGGACGCCACCGCCGAGGCGGACGCCGGCGGCCAGGGTGACGTGGTCGTCGAGGACGTCGTCGTGGGTGAGGGTCACGTGCGGCATGCAGACGACGTGCCGGCCGAGCCGCACCGAGGTGGTGAGCACCGTGCCCGCGAGCAGCACCGTGCCGGCACCGAGCTCGCAGCTCGGTGGTACGACGCAGCTCGGGTCGACCACGGTGGCGAACCGGTGCACCCCCTGCTCGTGCAGGCGGGCCGCGAGCGCGGACCGTGCCGAGCCCTTCCCCGGGCAGATCACCACCTCGGCAGCACGGTGCTCGGCGAGCACCTCGAGCCCGCCCAGGACCGGCAGGCCGCCGGGCAACGTCGCGCCCCAGCGAGCGGGGTCGTCGTCCACGCAGCCGACCACCTCACGACCGGCCCGGCGGGCTGCCTCGGCGACCTCCCGGGCGAGACCGCTGGCCGCGACGAGGACGATGGGGGCGCTCACGTCCCGACCCTAGCGCCGCGCCCCGCTCGCTCGCCTACGGTGCGGGGACGGCGGGATGCTCGGCCCTCCACTGCGGCATCCGGTCGTCGGCCACGGCCCGCCACAGGGCGCGGCTCGCTGGTTCGTCCGGCCGCACGGCATCAGCCGAACCGACACCGACCGGCTCGACCGGCATGGTGAGGTAGTCGATGTTCGCCGAACGGAAGTCGCGCATCGACAGCGCGAGGGAGGCCATCTCCCGGTCCGACCAGCCGCTGTCGACCGAGAGGCGCTCGGTCAGCGTGTCGAGGAACCGGTAGAGCAGCACCGGGTTCTTGCGCATCTCCTGCTCGAGGGCGTCGGCCATCACCGCCCGCAGGACGTCGTGCTGGCGGGTGATCCGGGTGAGGTCACCACCGGGCAGGCCCTCGCTCTGCCGCACGTACGCGACTGCCTCCCGCCCGTCCAGGACGTGCCGCCCGGCGGTCCACGTCACCCCGCTCGCCGGGTCGCGCACGGTGTCGGGGATGTCGATCGTGATGCCCCCCACGGCATCCACGAGTGCCCCGAAGCGGCTCCAGTCGATGACCGCGAGATGGTCGACGCGCACGCCCGTGAGCCTCTCGACCGCCTCCACCCCGAGTGCCGGGCCACCGAGCGCGAAGGCCTCGCTGACCGGCGCCTGCCCGTGGCCGGGGACATCGACCACGGTGTCGCGGGGGATCGAGACCACCGAGGCGGCCTGCCGGTCGGCGCCGATGTGGACCAGCATCAGGGTGTCGCTGCGCCCCGTCTCGCGGGCGAGGTCGGTGGCACCGGCGTCGGCGTCGGTGCCCACGACGAGGATGTTCGTCGCCCCGGCTGCGGACGGGGGCACCGCGGGTCGACCCGACAGCCCGGCGAACACCCCGCCCACCCGAGTGAGGTTGCCGCTCAGGTGGAGCGCGGCGACGCCGGCGACTGCCACCGGCACGACGACGAGCACGACCAGGGCGGCAACCACCACGACGATCCGGCGGCGGCGGCGACGGGCGACCGCGGCCTGCCCGGCTCCCACGTCGTCCCGCTCCTCCATGCACCTGATCCTGCCCGACACCGGCGGTGCCCCGTGCCCGCTGCGTGGAAAGCGGTCGCCCGGGACCGGGTCGTGGGCGGGCGGCACCGGCATCCGGGCACAATGGCCTGGTGAGCGACCCTTCGACAGACAAGCCCTCGCGCGCCGCACGGTCCCGGATGACGGGGCGTGAGCGGCGCGAGCAGCTGATCGGCATCGGCCGCAAGCACTTCGCCGACAAGGGGTTCGAGGGGGCCACCGTCGAGGAGATCGCCGCGTCCGCCGGGGTGAGCAAGCCGGTGGTCTACGAGCACTTCGGCGGCAAGGAGGGGCTCTACGCCGTGGTCGTCGACCGCGAGATCGAGAGCCTGCTCGCGTCGGTGCAGGGCGCGCTGATCTCCGGCGGCACGTCCCGCGAGATCATCGAGCGTGCGGCCCTGGCCCTGCTCAGCTACGTCGAGACCTCGACCGACGGCTTCCGGATCCTGGTGCGCGACAGCCCGGCCGGGCAGGCCACCGGCTCGTTCGCCAGCCTGATGAGCGACATCGCCAGCCAGGTCGAGCACATCCTGGCTGCCGAGTTCAAGAGCCACAAGCTCGACCCCAAGGCCGCACCGATGTACGCGCAGATGCTGGTCGGCATGATCGCGCTCACCGGCCAGTGGTGGCTCAACTCGCGCAAGTTCAAGAAGCACGAGGTGGCCGCGCACGTGGTCAACCTGGCGTGGAACGGCCTGACCGGCCTGGAGTCCAAGCCGACCCTGACCACCGACACCGCCTGAGCGGACCAGAGTCAGTCCGAGCTGGAGCGCTTTCGGGCGACCGCGAACACCCGGCGGAACGGGAAGAGCACCCCCGCCGACGAGCGCGGGTAGGCCTCGGCGAGCGCGGCGGCATACGGGTCGATGAACGCGGCCAGCTCGTCCTTGTCGGTGAGGATCTCGGTCACCGGCCGCAGGCCGGTCGCCGACACCCAGCTGAGCACCGGGTTCTCCTCCTCGGCCTCCGGGTCGAGCACGTGGAGATAGGTGGTCTCCCACGCGTCGACGTCGCAGCCGAGCCGGCTGAGGTAGCGCAGGTAGGAGGCCGGCTCGCCGACGGCCGGCAGGTCCAGCGCCGCGCCGAGCTCGCCGGCCCGCTCGTGGTGCTCGGCGGTCTCGCGCATCAGCCGGTGGCTCGGGGCGTCGAAGTTGCCCGGCACCTGCAGGCCGAACCAGCCGCCGTCGGCGAGGGCCCCGACCCAGGCGTCGAGCAGGTCGAGGTGCCCGGGCACCCACTGCAGGGTTGAGTTGGTGACGATGACGTCGGCGGGCTGGCCGAGCGATGCCGGGTCCCATTCGCGCAGGTCGGACTGCACCCACTCCACGCGGTCGGCCGAGTCGAGCTCGCGGGCCGACTCGAGCATGGACTCCGACGAGTCGACGCCGACGACGCGCGCGTCGGGCCACAGCTCGGCGAGGGTCAGGGTCGGCGGGCCGTGGCCGCAGCCGAGGTCGACGACGAGCCTGGGGTCGTCGGTGCGCACCTGTGCCATCAGGTCGGCGAACGGCCGGCTGCGCTCCCCGGCGAACCTGCCGTAGGCCGTGGGGTCCCAGCTGGCGTGCTCGCGCATGTCGTCCTCCCGGACGCCGCTGTCTCGACGTCAAGAAACTTGATGGGCACTAGAATCGGCTCATGCCCGCTGACGATGTCGACCGTATCGTCTCCGCGTGGCAGCGGGAGCGGCCGGACCTCGACGTCAGCCCGCTCGAGGTGCTCTCCCGCGTCTCCCGGCTGGCCCGGCGCCTCGACCGGGTGCGCGGAACCGCGTTCGCGCAGAAGGGGCTCGACGGCTGGGAGTTCGACGTGCTGTCTGCCCTGCGCCGCGCCGGCACCCCCTACCAGCTCAGCCCCGGCCAGCTCGTCACCGAGACGTTGGTCACCAGTGGAACGATGACCAACCGGGTCGACCGGCTGGTTGCCCGCGGCTGGGTCGAGCGCGAGCCCGACCCCACCGACCGGCGTGGCGTCATCGTGCGGCTCACCCCCGACGGCATGGCCGTGGTCGACTCCGCACTCTCGGACCTGCTGGCCCACGAGCACGAGCTGCTCGCCGAGCTCGACACCGCTGACCGCGACGAGCTCGCCGTGCTGCTGCGCCGCCTGCTGCGCCCGTTCGAGCGCGACGCCTGACCGGCATCCGCCGCATTCGAGGTGATGCGCTCACCCGAGACGGCAGATCATCACCTCGAACCGGCGCTCAGCGGATGCCGGCCGTACGCGCCCAGTCCAGGACGATCCGGCCGGTCGGGGTGACCGGCGCGTCGGCGGCGATGCCGTCCATGGTGATGTCCCAGCCGTGCGAGCGCCCCGGCAGCTTCACGAAGCGCTTCTGCGGCGCCGGCGAGGCAGCGACGGCCGCGGCGAGCTCGTCAGCCGGGATGCCGCGGTCCGCGGCCGAGGTGACCACCAGCAGCGGCACCGTGGTCGCCTTGGCGGCGTCGCCGGCATCCGGCACACCGTCCCAGTGCGCGGGGCCGGAGAGGTCGACGACCACGTCGGCGCCGGCGGCCTGGCCCACCCCGAGCGCCCTCGCCCCGCCCATCGAGGCCCCGACGACGGCCACCCGGGTGGCCCCACGCGCACGCGCCCAGTCGACGGCGAGCGCCACCATCGCGCGGGTGTCCCCCGCCGCCGGCCCGGTGCACGTCGACGGGCCGTGCGTGCAGTCGTCGACGGCGACGGCCAGCACGCCCTGCTCGGCGGCCCACCTGGCGTAGGTCACCCAGCCGCACAACCCACCGCGCCCGGTCTGGTGCAGCAGCACCAGCGCGGTGCTGCCCGAGCCGTAGGCGACGGCCCCCAGCCGGTCGGGGGCCGAGGCGGAGGGCAGGTCTACGACCTCACCGGGCACGTCGAGGAAGCACCGCTGCGCGATGGTGCGCGGCACCTCCTTCGTCGGCAGCGGCGTGGGGGTGCGGCTCGGTCGGCCGGATGCCGGGCCGGATGCCGGCGCCGACCCGCAGCCGGCGAGCGCGACGGCCGTGGCGGCGGTGAGGGCGAGTAGGAGGCGGGTCCGTGAGCGCGCGGTCATATGTCAATGTTGACATAGATTGCTAGCCTGCGGCCATGACGTCGACGCTGGGCCACGCGATCCTGGGCCTGCTCGCCCGGGCACCCTCGACCGGGTACGACCTCGCCCGCCGGATGGAGCGCCCGGTGGGCTACTTCTGGACGGCGGGGCACAGCCAGATCTACCCCGAGCTGGCCCGGCTCGAGGGCGCGGGCCTGGTGCAGCACGAGGAGGTCGACGGTGCCGGCCCCCGCCCCACCAAGCGCTACACCATCTCGCCCGCGGGCCTGGCGGCGCTGCGCGAGTGGGTCGCGAGCGACCTCGAGCCGCAACCGGTGCGCGACCTCGAGGTGCTGCGGCTGTGGTCGGTGTGGACCGTCGAGCCCGAGGTCGCCCGCGACCTGGTGCGGCAGGCCCGCGCGCAGCACGCCACCCGGCTGGCGGCCTACGAGGGCGAGCTCGCGGAGCTGGCCGACGACCCGGCGGCGCGCGACCCGCGCCGGCCGGAGTTCGCCAGCCGGGTCACCCTCGAGGGCGGGGTGCGCAGCCGCCGGGCGGCCGTGGAGTGGTGCGACTGGCTGCTCGCCGAGCTCGGCGACCCCGCAGCGGCAGCGGCCCACAGCAACGACAGCGACACCGACGGGAGCTGAGCCCGAGCCTGAGCCCGAAACCGATAACGAGTCCGAAACCCGTCAGCCGAGCAGCTCGGCCGCCTCCAGCCACTCGAGCTCGAGCAGCTCACGCTCGTCGACCACCTCGCGCAGCTCGCGGTTCAGGCCCAGCACCTTCTCGTGCTCGGTCGCCGACGCGAGCATCGCCGCGTGCAGCTTCTCCTCGCGCTGGGCCAGCCGGGCCAGCTGCTTCTCCACCCGCGCCATCGTCTTGCGCGCCTCGCGCGCCTCCGCCGGGGACAGCGCGGACGCGCCACGGGACCCGGCACCCGCGGCAGGCGAGCTCACCGCGGCGGCCGCGCGGCCGGCATCCGCCACCGAGACCGCTGCCCGCTCGGCCGCCGCGTGCCGCAGCCGCAGGTACTCCTCGACGCCGCCGGGCAGGTCGCGCAGCTTGCCGTCGCCGAGCAGCGCCACCTGGCGGTCGCACACCCGCTCGAGCAGGTAGCGGTCGTGCGAGACGACGAGCAGCGTGCCGGCCCAGCCGTCGAGGAGGTCCTCGAGCGAGGTGAGCGTCTCGATGTCGAGGTCGTTGGTGGGCTCGTCGAGGAGCAGCACGTTGGGCTCGTCCATGAGCAGCCGGGTGAGCTGCAGCCGGCGCCGCTCGCCACCGGAGAGGTCGCCGACGCGGGTCTGCTGGCGCGGCCCGGTGAACCCGAGGCGCTGCGCGAGCTGGGATGCCGTGAGCTCCTTGTGACCCAGCCGCACCATCGAGCGCACGTCCTCGACGGCCTCGATGACCCGCCGGTCGCGCCACGCCTCGAGCTCGCGGACCTCCTGCGACAGCACGGCCAGGCGCACGGTGACGCCCACCTTGCGCTTGCCGGCCGCCAGCGGCACCTCGCCCGCCAGCGCCCGCAGCAGCGTGGACTTGCCGGCGCCGTTGACCCCGACGATGCCGGTGCGCTCGCCGGGGGCGAGCCGCCAGGTGACGTGGTCGAGCAGCACCCGGTCGCCGAGCTGGATGCGGGCGTCGACGAGGTCGACGACGTCCTTGCCCAGGCGGGTGGTCGCGAAGCGCATCAGCTCGACGTCGTCGCGCGCCGGCGGCTCGTCGGCGATGAGCGCGTTGGCGGCGTCGATCCGGAACTTGGGCTTGCTGGTGCGGGCCGGCGGGCCTCGGCGCAGCCAGGCGAGCTCCTTGCGCAGCAGGTTGTCGCGGCGCTCGGCGGTGACCCCCGCCATCCGCTCGCGCTCGGCCTTGGCCAGCACGAACGCCGCGTAGCCACCCTCGTAGGAGTGCACCGACCCCGAGTCGACCTCCCAGGTCTGGGTGGCGATGGCGTCGAGGAACCACCGGTCGTGGGTGATGGCGACGACGGCGTTGTCGGGGCGGGCGTGCCGCTGCACGAGGTGGTCGGCCAGCCAGGCGACGCCCTCGACGTCGAGGTGGTTGGTGGGCTCGTCGAGCAGCAGCAGGTCGGGTGAGGCCACCAGCAGGGCCGCGAGGGCGACCCGGCGGCGCTCCCCGCCCGAGAGCGGGCCGACCGCGGCCGACATGCCGCCCACCGCGGGGGCGTCGGTGCCGCCGAGCAGGCCGGTGAGCACGTCGCGGATGCGCCCGTCGGCGGCCCAGACGTGCTCGGGCAGGTCACCGATGACGGTCTCGTGCACCGTCGCCGCGGGGTCCATGCCGTCGTCCTGGGTGAGCACGCCGATGGTGAGACCGCCCACCCGGGCGACGCGGCCCGAGTCGACCTCGCGCGAGCCCTCGAGCACGCGCAGCAGGGTGGTCTTCCCGCCGCCGTTGCGGCCGACCACCCCGATGCGGTCACCGCCGCCCACACCGAGCGAGACGGCATCGAGCACCTGGGCGGTGCCGAGCGCGAGGGACGCGCGCTCGACGGAGACGAGGTTGGCCACTAGTCGACCCGGTGGTGGATCACGTGCGCACCGTGCACCGGCCCGCTGGCCCGTCGGACGTCACGGACCACCCCGCTGGCGGTGAGCGCCACGGCGAGGTCGATGCCGGACTCGTTGTCCTCGACGAGGAAGGCGGTGGTCGGACCCGAGCCGGACACGATGCCGCCGAGCGCGCCGTACTCCATGCCGGCCGCCAGCACCTCCCCCAGGTCGGGGCGCAGCGAGATCGCGGCCTCCTGCAGGTCGTTGGAGAGCTGGGGGGCGAGCTCGCGCGCGTCGCCGCTGCGCAGGGCGCTCATCAGCGCCGGGGTGGCGACCGGGTCGGGCACCTCGGCGTCGCCACGCAACCGGTCGCACTCGGCATACACCGCCGGGGTCGACAGGCCGCCCTCGGCGAGGGCGAAGACCCAGTGGTAGGTGCCGCGGGCCAGCACCGGTGCGAGCATCTCGCCGCGGCCGCTGCCCATGGCGGTGCCACCGGCCACGAGGAACGGCACGTCGCTGCCGAGGTCGGCACCGAGCTCCTCGACCTCCTCGCGGTCGAGGTCGAGGCCCCACAGGTGGTCGAGCGCGACCAGGGTGGCCGCGGCATCCGCCGACCCGCCCGCCATGCCCCCGCTCACCGGGATGCCCTTGCGGATCGAGATGTGCACGGGCTCGACGTCGAAGCGCGCCTGCACCAGGCGGGCGGCACGCATCGCCAGGTTGTCGCCGTCCTCGGGCACACCAGCCGCCAGCGGACCGCTGACGCTGACCCCCCAGTCGTCGGCGATGGAGACGGTGATGTCGTCGTAGAGGCTCACCGCGTGGAACACGGTCGACAGGCCGTGGTAGCCGTCGGGCCGGCGGGGGCCGACGAGCAGCTCGAGGTTGACCTTGGCCGGAACGCGCACGGTCACCGGGCCGGGCACGATGGGGGCTGCGGTCATGCGCCCACCCTAGTCAGACGAGCTGCTGCTCAGGCGCCCTCGGTCCGGGCCGTCGAGCGGGCGGCGGCGATGGCCGCGAAGGCCGCTACGTCGAGCTGCTCACCGCGGGTGCGCGGGTCGACGCCGGCCGCCACCAGCGCCCTTTCGGCCAGGGCCGGCGACCCGGCCCAGCCGGCCAGCGCCGCCCGCAGGGTCTTGCGTCGTTGGGCGAAGGCGGCGTCGACGCAGGCGAAGACCTCCTCGCGGGTGGCGGTGGTGACCGGCGGCTCGCGGCGGGTGAGCATGACCAGCCCGGAGTCGACGTTGGGCACCGGCCAGAAGACGCTGCGCGACACCGACCCGGCCAGCCGCACGTCGGCGTACCAGGCGGCCTTGACACTCGGCACGCCGTAGGTGCGCGACCCGGGCGGCGCGGCGAGGCGCTCGGCGACCTCGAGCTGCACCATCACCAGGATGGTGCGCAGCTCGGGGAAGAGCTCGAGGAAGCGCAGCACCACCGGCACCGACACGTTGTAGGGCAGGTTGGCCACGAGGGCCGTGGGCGCCGGGCCTGGCAGGGTGCGCACCGCGAGGGCGTCGGCCTGCACCACCTCGAGCCGGTCGGCCAGCGCGGGCGCGTGCGCGGCGACGGTGGCCGGCAGGGCGGCGGCGAGCACCGGGTCGACCTCCACCGCGACCACCCGGTCGACCACCGTAAGCAGGGCCAGGGTGAGCGACCCCAGGCCCGGGCCGACCTCGACGACGGTGTCCTGTGCGCCCACGCCCGCGACCCGCACGATGCGGCGCACGGTGTTGCCGTCCACGACGAAGTTCTGCCCCCACTGCTTGGTCGGCCGGATGCCGTGCTGTCGCCGCCAGGGCGCGGATCTCGGCCGCCCCGAGCAGCGGGACGTCGGGGCCGTCGGTCATGCGCTCACCCTAGCCACGCGGCGGCATCCCCCACCCCCGGCGCAGGGACGCGCGCACCCCGTCCCGCGCCCCGGCATCCGCCCCGGGTCTGCGACTGATTGCGAAAAGCCCACCTCGGGAGCCCCGCGTGGGGGGCACCCGGAGGTGGGCTTTTCGCAATCAGTCGGGTTGGGCTGCGGGTCAGGCAGCGTGCGCGCAACCCCACGGGCCGAGGCCGGCCTTGGCGTAGTAGCGGTTGGCGACGGTGATCTGCTCGGCGCGCGACGCGAGGTCGGCGCGCGAGGCGAAGTCGGCGCCACCGTTGGCCAGCCACGACGCGGTCGCGAACTGCAGGCCGCCGTAGTAGCCGTTACCGGTGTTGATGTTCCAGCGGCCGCCTGACTCGCACTGCGCGATGCGGTCCCACATCGCGGCCCGGGCGAGGTTCAGCCCGGCTCCCGAGCTGCTCCCCGAGCTGCGGCTCGACGAGCTCGAGCCCGAGCTCGTGGTCGACTTCTTCTTCACCGCGACGGGGCGCGACTTGGTGCCGACCTTGACGACGGCGGCCACGGGCTTCTTGGTGACCTTCGAGGACACGGTTGTGGTCTTGGTCAGCTTGCCGTCGACCCAGGTCTTGCGCTGGACGACGACCCGGGTGCCCTTCGTGCCGGCCTTGGCGACCCGGGACTTCCCCTTGTAGAGCGAGGAGTCCTTCTGGTACTTCGTGGCGTAGCCGATGGCCCGGGACGTGCGGACGTTCTTGGTGACGACCCGCTTCACCACGACCTTCATGCCGTTGTCGAGGGCCGTCGGCATCGCCGGGGACACGACGTCGTTGACCTTCTTGGTGACGCCGAGCTCGGCGAGCACGCCGAAGACGGTCGAGCTCGTGGAGGTGACCGTGCGGGTCTTGCCGTCGGCGACGACGGTGACCTTCTTCGGGGTCGTCACCGCGAGGGTGAGACCACTGCGGCCGAGGGACTGCGAGCGCGAGGCGGACAGCACGGCGCCGTCGGCGCGGATGCCGAGGTCCTTCAGCGCGGTGTCGACGGTGGTGGCCGTGGTCCAGTACTCCTTGGTCTGGCCGTCGACGGTCACCGTCAGCTTGCGTCCGTAGCGCACCGAGATGTGGTCACCGTCGCTCACCGCCGAGCCGACCGTGGGAACCACGACGTCGTGCGGGCCCACGGCGATGTCCTGCTTGTCGAGGACGTCGGCGACGGTGGATCCCATGACGTGCACGGAGGTCGGCTGCCCGTCGACGGAGACCTGCACGGCCTTGTCGTAGTGGGCGACACCGACCGAGCCGGCGACCACGACGAGCGCGGCGGCGCCCTGAGCGGCATGACGAAGAGGTCGAGAAAACAGCACAAGTGCTCCAGTGGTCGTGCTCCCCGGGCACCGGCGTCGGACTCAGCCGGGGTCGGCCAGGAGCCCGGGTCGGGGCACCTGCGTGTGGCTCGCGCACCCCTCGGCGTCGGCGGCGAGAGGGCGGGTCACACGTGTCGTCCGAGGCGATCCGGCCCCGGCCATTCCCTCCACCGTGCATGACGCAACCGCCGAAGGTCAAATTTCGGTAACGGAGTGAGGAAGGGCCGCATGTCCCACTGGACAACTGGTACCCCACCAGCCTCACCCGTCACGAGATCTGCGTCACGTCGCCCACGATGCGAGCCGGCCCGGCCTCACCAGGGGCCGTAGAGGCGTTCGGCGTTCTCACTGAGCGCCTGGCACAGAGTGGGCACCGCCACGCCCAGCACCGCCGCCATCGCCCGAACCGTGAGCGGCACCAGGGCCGGGCTGTTCGTCGCCCCGCGCCACGGGTGCGGCGTGAGGTAGGGGGCGTCGGTCTCGACGAGCAACAGCTCGAGGGGGGTCACGGCGAGCGCGTCGCGCAGCGCCTTGGCGCTCTTGAAGGTGACCGTGCCGCTGAACGAGAGGTGGTAGCCCCGCTCGACGCACTCCCTCGCCATCTCGGGGCCGCCCGAGAAGCAGTGCATCACGGTGCGCTCCGGGGCACCCTCCTGCGCGAGCACCCGCAGCACGTCGTCATGGCTGTCGCGGTCGTGGATCTGCAGCGTGCGGTCGAGCCGCTTGGCGAGATCGATGTGCCAACGGAACGAATCCTGCTGTGCCGGAACGCCATCGGGCCCGGTGCGGTAGTAGTCGAGCCCGGTCTCCCCCACCACCCGCACCCGGGGCAGCGCCGCCAGCCGCTCGATCTCGGCGTACGCCGCTTCGAGACCACCACCGGCCGCCAGCGCCGGCACCTCGTTGGGGTGCAGCGCGACACCGGCGAGCACACCGGCATACCGGTCGGCGGCCTCGACCGCGAAGCGGGCGCCGGGCAGGTCGCACCCGACCTGGACCACCCGGTCGACTCCGACGGCCCGGGCCGCCGCCAGCACCGGCGCGAGGTCGTCGACCGACACCTCCTCGCCGTCGCGGCTGATGTCGAGGTGGGTGTGGTTGTCGACGACCGGGATCGGCAACGGGTCGGGCGGTACCGGCGCACCGCGCCGGCTGGGCTGCGACGTCACTGTGCGGCGGCCTCCGCCGCCCGGGCAAGCTCCTCGTCGACCACGGACTCGTCGAGCTTGGTGAACACCGGTGCCGGCTTCGAGATGGGCGTGCCGACGACGACCGGCCGCGACTCCCAGCGCGGGGTGGCCGAGTAGTCACCCGTGATCACCGGGTAGCGGCGGCCCTCGTCACCGGCATCCAGCCCGTCGACCGTCTCCAGGCGCGGCATCGGCACGAAGGTGCCGTCACCGCCGAGCACGGCGTCGACCCGGTTGGCCGCGTGCGGGAGGAACGGCGCCAACATGGTGTTGAGGTCGGACACGCACTGCACCAGCGTGTGCAGCACGGTCGCCAGGCGCTCGCGCTGGTCGTCGCCCTTGAGCTTGAACGGCTCGGTGCGCGAGACGTAGGCGTTGACCTCGCCGACGACCCGCATCGCCTCGGCGATGGCGGCCTTCTGCCGGTGCTGCTCCAGCAGCCCCCCGACGGCGTCGAAGCCGGCCAGCACCGTGGCGCGCACCTCCGCGTCGACCGGCTCGAGCGGCCCGGATGCCGGGATCTCACCGAAGTTCTTGGCCACCATCGCGGCGGTGCGGGAGACGAGGTTGCCCCAGCCGGCGACGAGCTCGGAGTTGTTGCGCTGCACGAAGTCCCGCCAGGTGAAGTTGGCGTCCTGGTTCTCGGGGCCGGCGGCGCAGATGAAGTAGCGGATGCCGTCGGGCCCGTACCGCTCGAGGATGTCGCGCACCAGGATCGTGTAGCCGCGCGAGGTGGAGAACTGCTTGCCCTCCATCGTGAGGAACTCGCTCGACACGACCTCGGTGGGCAGGTTGAGCTCGCCGAACACCCCCGGCTCGCCACCGCGGCTGCCCCGCCCGGCGTAGCCGAGCAGCTCGGCCGGCCAGATCTGGCTGTGGAAGGTGATGTTGTCCTTGCCCATGAAGTAGTGGGAGACCGCCTCGGGGTCGTTCCACCACTCGCGCCAGCGCTCCGGGTCGCCCTGGCGACGCGCCCACTCGACGGACGCCGAGAGGTAGCCCACGACCGCGTCGAACCACACGTAGAGCCGCTTGGTCGGGTTGTCGCGCCAGCCGTCGAGCGGCACCGGGATGCCCCAGTCGATGTCGCGGGTCATCGCGCGGGGCCGGATGTCGTCGAGGATGTTGAGGCTGAACTTGATGACGTTGGGCCGCCAGGTGCCCGACGCCTCACGCTCCTCGAGCCAGGCGCGCAGCGCGTCGGCCAGTGCCGGCAGGTCGAGCAGGAAGTGCTGGGTCTCGACGAACAGCGGTGCCTCGCCGTTGATCCGGCTGCGCGGGTCGATCAGGTCGGTGGGGTCGAGCTGGTTGCCGCAGTTGTCGCACTGGTCGCCGCGGGCCTCGCCGTAGCCGCAGATCGGGCAGGTGCCCTCGATGTAGCGGTCGGGCAGCGTGCGCCCGGTCGAGGGTGAGATGGCGCCCTGGGTGGTCTGCTCGACCATGTAGCCGTTCTTCCACACCTGCGTGAACAGCTCCTGGGCCACGGCGTAGTGGTTGGCCGTCGTGGTGCGGGTGTAGAGGTCGTAGGAGCAGCCGAGGTCGGTGAGCTCGCCGGCGATGATCGCGTGGTTGGTGTCGACGAACTCGCGCGGGGTCACCTCGGCCTGGTCGGCGAGCACGAGGATGGGCGTGCCGTGCTCGTCGGACCCGCTCACCATCAGCACGTCGTGGCCCGCCATCCGCATGTAACGGCTGAAGACGTCGGAGGGCACGCCGAACCCGGCGACGTGGCCGAGGTGGCGCGGGCCGTTGGCGTACGGCCAGGCGACGGCGGAGAGGACCTTCATGGGTCACGATCCTAGGCCGCGCGAGCAACCCGGTTTCGCGGCGCCCACGACGTACTACGGTTCGGTCACGCCGACCGTCGCCGGGACTACGCTGGGCCCGCAGCGATGTTGCTCTCGTCGGTGCGGCCGCGCAGTGCGGCCGCCGTCACAAGGAGGACGCCGTGCTGGCTGCCCTCACGGGAATGGGCCTGTCCGCCGCCGCGGGCCTGAACGCCTACATCCCGTTCCTCGTCGTCGCGCTCATCGCCCGGTTCACCGACTACATCACCCTCCCCGTCGGGTACGAGTGGATCGAGAGCAGCTGGGCCATCGGCATCGGGGCCGCCCTGCTGCTCGCCGAGGTCATCCTCGACAAGATCCCCGCCGTCGACACCATCAACGACACGATCCAGACCTTCATCCGGCCCAGCATGGGCGGGCTGATCTTCGCGGCCACCACCGCCGCGGCGCAGCTCGACAACTCCACCTGGATGAAGGAGAACCCGTGGGTGTCGGTGGTGCTCGGGGTGCTCATCTCCGGACTGGTGCACACCGGCAAGATGGCGGCGCGGCCGGTCATCAACGTGGGCACCGTGGGGGCCGGGGCGCCGGTCGTCTCCACCGTCGAGGACATCGGCTCGCTCGGGCTGTCCCTCATCGCCCTCATCGCGCCGCTGCTCGTCATCCTCGCGCTGGCGCTGCTCGCCTGGCTGCTGATCTGGATGTGGCTGCGCGTGCGCCGATGGCGACGCACCCGCCGCGACCCCGCCTACACCTCGACCTGACGCCGGTCAGCGCTCCACGACGCGGTCCGGCGGCGGCTGGATGAACGTCGTGGCGCGCCCCCAGTCCGAGAAGGTGAGGTCGGCCGGCGCGCCCTTCGGGCCGACGTAGCGCAGCAGGGCGCTGCTGCCGTCGGCCGCCACCCAGAGCCGTGCCCCACCCTCAGCGCCGAGCACGTAGGCCGGCTGCCCGTCGACCTCGGTCTCGGTGGCCGCCCCGGTGTCGGACTCCAGGACCGCCAGGTCGGGCTGGGCGAAGGCGTCGGTGAGGATGGAGCGCAGCGTGAACGCCCCGAGCTCGGTCGCGTCGCCCCGCGTGACCGGGGCGTACTTGCCCACCAGCGCCGTGGCGGCCTCGGGCTTGCCCGTGACATCGGCCCAGTGCGCCTCGTCGCCGCCCATCCAGTAGTCGGTGCCGACCGTGAGCACCTCGGCGACGCCCCTCTTCGGCGTCGTGATGAGCACCTTCTGGTTCGAGCCGTTGGCCAGGCCCTCGACGTCGATGCGCAGCTGCGTGCCGTCGCTGGTGACGGTGCCCACCGCATGCCCCGACTCCGCCGACAGGGCAGCGGTGCGGGCGTCGCGGTAGACGTCGGCCACCGAGGGGGCCGACGGGCTGGGCGTGGCCGTGGGGCTCGTGGTGGTGGACGCCGCGCCGGATGCCGGGCCGGATGCCGCGCGCCCACCGTCACCGGTGCACCCGGCGAGCAGCGCGCCGGCCGCGACCAGGGCGACGGCCAGGAGGCGCACGGCCCCGCGCCCGGGGTAGGTCAGCATCGTGCCCTCCTTCCGGTCATCCGGTCACGTGCAGGCCGCGCACCACGAGGGGCACGGCGGCGCGCACGAACGCGGGCCGGCGGGCGGACGGCATCCGGATGGCGGTCGCGAGCACTCCCTCGATGGCGGCCACGCCGACCGCGGCGCGCAGCGCCGGGTCCTCGCGCCCGGCACACCGCACCAGCTCCTCGACCACGCGCACCAGTCCCTGGCGCCACGGGTCGAAGACGTCCATCAGCTCGGGGCGGCGGGCGGCCTCGAGGGCGAGCTCGGCCTGGGTGCGCACGATCTCGGGGCGGCGCAGCCAGCGCAGCAGCAGGTCGGTGACCGCCTGCGCGACCGCGTCGGGGTCCTCGGCGTGCGGGGCGGCCGACCCGGCCATGGCGTCGACGTCGCGGGCGAGCAGGCCACCGACGTGCTCGGTGAGGGCGACGAGCAGGGCCAGGCGGGTGCGCAGGTAGGCCGAGCAGGTGCCCTCGGGCAGGCCGGCCCGCGCGTCGACCGCGCGGTGCGTCAGCCCCCGCAGCCCGGACTCCGCGACGACGTCGACCGCCGCCTCGAGCAGCTCGGCCCGGCGCCCACCGCGGATGCCGGAGGTGGCGGCGGGGCTGGTGGGCGTCACCCCGCCATTGTGTCGCCTGGCGCCCAAGCACCGCTCAAGCACGGCGCAAGAGGCGAGGCGTGTCATGGACACGCACCCACCGGCCACCCGGCCCTTCGACCCAGGAGATTTCGTGTCCAGTACAGCCTGCCCGGGAACAGCAGGGCGGTAGGCCGTGTTTCTACTGGTGTAGAATCCTCTACATCCGTAGAAAGGAACACCTCATGGGTCCCATCACCGGCCTCGCCACCATCGCCACCGCGCTGCTCGTCACCATGGTGGTCAGCACCGTCGTCGTGCTCGGCCTCACCGTCGCGTTCGTCGTGCCCGCCCTGCGGGTCAACCGCACCGACCGGCTGCGCCGCTCGCTGAGCATCCCCACCTACTACCTGCACCCCGCCGCCGCGCACTGAGGCCGCCGGCCGGACGCGGCTCGCGCCCGAGCCGGCGGCCGGCGGCCGGCGGCCGGGGCTGACGAACAGCCGCTCAGGACTTGACGACCTGCTTGGCGGGCGGCGCCTTCACCTTCTTCACGGCATCCCACGAGTCGAAGGTCAGCGCACCGGCCTGGTCGCCGGCGATGGCGATCTTCACGAGCCGCTCGGTCTCGGGGTCGACCCAGATCTCGCTGCCCGAGCCGTCGCTCGCGACCCACACCTTGGCGCCGTCCTCGGTGCGGGTCTCGACCGAGGAGGTGAGCTTCTCGAGCGTGGACAGCTGCTTCTCGGAGAACATCTCCTTGAGCATCGCGCCCAGGGTGAGGTCGCCGAGGTCCTTGGCGTCGGCCGCACTGATCTGCGCGTACTTGCCGACGAGCAGCTTGGCGGCCTTGCTGTCGCCGGTCTGCTCGGTCCAGAACGCCTTGTCGCCCGACATGTGGTACTTGCCGCTGACGGTGAGGATCTCGGCCTTGCCCTTGCCGAGGCCCACCTCGAGCTTCTGGTTGGAGCCGTCGGCCGTGCCCGCGATGTCGAGCGAGGTCATGGGCGACGCTGCACGCAGGTGACGTCCAGCGAGTTCCCGGCCGGCTCACGGAGGGGCGCCGTACGCTCGCCACCATGCGGCGCAGGAACCTCACCGAGACCTGGCTCGTCCTCGGTGTCTCCCTCGGCGCCTCGGCGGTCTGGTCGATCCTGCGCATCATCGACAAGCTGACCCTGGCGCAGTCGCTGGGGTCGCAGACCACCTCGATGAACAACTCGGTCACGCCCGACCGCCCCTGGCTCGACCTGACCTACCAGCTCGTCGGCATCGTCATCGCCCTGGTGCCGGTGCTGCTCGCCCTGCACCTGCTGCGGCGCGACGACCCGAACGAGCCGCACACCATGGGCTTCGACCTGCGCCGCCCCTGGCAGGACCTGTGGCGCGGCGCCCTGCTCGCCGCCGCCATCGGGCTGCCGGGCCTGGCGCTCTACGCGGCCGCCAAGGCCTTCGACCTCAACACCACCATCGCCGCGGCCAACCTCGCCGGCGCCTGGTGGACCGTGCCCGTGCTGGTGCTCGCCGCCGCCCAGAACGCGGTGCTCGAAGAGGTCATCATGGTGGGCTACCTCTTCAGCCGCTGGGGCTCGGTCGGCTGGGGCAAGTGGCGGATCATCGTCACCAGCGCGCTCATCCGCGGCAGCTACCACCTCTACCAGGGCTTCGGCGGGTTCGTCGGCAACGTGGTGATGGGCGTCATCTTCGGCTGGTTCTACACGCGCACGAAACGGGTCATGCCGCTGGTCGTCGCGCACACCATCCTCGACGTCGTGGCCTTCGTCGGCTACGCACTGCTCAGGGACCACCTGTCCTGGCTCTGATCGTCCCCGATGTGACCAGTTGGTCGACGTCGGGACAGGGCCCGCGTACCTGAGTGTGACCGATAGGTCGAACTCGGTACACCCCCCAAGACGCCGTGAGGCCCGCCGCATGCGGGCGGCGGGCCTCACGTGCAACCAATCCGGCTCAGCCGCCGGAGCGCCACGCCTTCATCAGGTCGTGGTTGAGGGTGGAGATGACGTCCTGCGGGATGCCCTTCGGGCACGCGACCGAGCAGGCGCCGATGTTGGTGCAGCCACCGAAGCCCTCGGCGTCGTGCTGGTCGACCATCTTCACCACGCGCGACATCCGCTCGGGCTGGCCCTGGGGCAGCTCGGCGAGGTGGGTGACCTTGGCGCCCATGAACAGCATCGCGCTGGCGTTGGGGCACGCCGCGACGCAGGCGCCGCAGGAGATGCACTCGGCCGCCTGGAAGGCGCGGTCGGCGTTCGGCTTCGGCACCGGGGTCGCGTGGGCGTCGGGGGCCGACCCGGTGTTGACCGAGATGTAGCCGCCGGCCTGGATGATCCGGTCGAAGGCGCCGCGGTCGACGACGAGGTCCTTGATCACCGGGAAGGCGCTGGCCCGCCACGGCTCGATGGTGATGACCTCACCGTCGCTGAAGCTGCGCATGTGCAGCTGGCAGGTGGTGGTCTTCTCGGGGCCGTGCGCGTGGCCGGAGATCATCAGGCCGCAGCTGCCGCAGATGCCCTCGCGGCAGTCGGAGTCGAACGCGATCGGCTCCTCGCCCTTGGCGTTGAGCTGCTCGTTGAGCAGGTCGAGCATCTCGAGGAAGCTCATGTCGGGGCTGATCTCCTTGACCTTGTAGGTCACGAGCCCGCCGGTGTGGCGCGGGCCGGCTTGACGCCAGATCTTCAGGGTGAGGTTCATGATCGGGGCCCCCGGAAAGTATCGGAGGGACGAAGGAACGTAGAACTTTCTGGGGTGGTCACTTGTAGCTCCGCTGCTTCAACTCGATGGCTTCGTAGGCGAGGTCCTCCTTGTGCAGCACGGGGGCGCTCATGTCGCCGTCCCCGTCACCGCCGGTGAACTCCCAGGCCGCGACGTAGAGGAAGTCGTCGTCGTTGCGCAGGGCCTCACCGTCCTCGGTCTGGCTCTCGGTCCGGAAGTGACCGCCGCACGACTCGCGGCGGTGCAGCGCGTCGATGCACATCAGCTCACCGAGCTCGAGGAAGTCGGCCACCCGGCCGGCCTTCTCGAGGCTCTGGTTGAGGGTGTCGGCGGCGCCGAGCACGCGCACGTTGCGCCAGAACTCCTCGCGCAGGCCGCGGATGAGGTCGATGGCCTTGAGCAGGCCCTCCTCGTTGCGCTCCATGCCGCAGTACTCCCACATGATGTTGCCGAGCTCCTTGTGGAAGGAGTCGACGCTGCGCTCACCGTTGATCGCGAGGAACCGCGTGGTGCGCGCCTCGACCGAGGTGCGCGCCTCGGCCACCGCGGGGTCGTCGACCGACAGCGGTGTGAACGGGCCCTTGGACAGGTAGTCGCGGATGGTGTTCGGCAGCACGAAGTAACCGTCGGCCAGGCCCTGCATCAGCGCCGAGGCGCCGAGCCGGTTCGCGCCGTGGTCGGAGAAGTTGGCCTCGCCGGTGACGAACAGGCCGGGGATGGTCGACTGCAGGTCGTAGTCGACCCACAGCCCGCCCATGACGTAGTGCACGGCGGGATAGATGCGCATCGGCACCTCGTACGGGTTCTCCCCGGTGATCCGGGCGTACATGTCGAACAGGTTGCCGTACTTGGCCTCGACGGCCGCCTTGCCCAGGCGGTCGATGGCGTCGGTGAAGTCGAGGTAGACGCCGCGGCGGAAGTCGCCCACGAGCGGGCCGACACCGCGACCCTCGTCGCAGACGTTCTTCGCCTGGCGCGAGGCGATGTCGCGGGGCACGAGGTTGCCGAAGCTGGGGTAGATGCGCTCGAGGTAGTAGTCGCGGTCGCCCTCGGGGATCTGGCGGGGGTCCTTGTCGCAGTCGTCGCGGTTCTTGGGCACCCAGATCCGGCCGTCGTTGCGCAGCGACTCCGACATCAGGGTCAGCTTGCTCTGGTGGTCGCCCGACACCGGGATGCAGGTCGGGTGGATCTGCGTGTAGCAGGGGTTGGCCATGTGGGCGCCCTTGCGGTGCGCGCGCCAGGTGGCCGTGACGTTGGACCCCATCGCGTTGGTGGACAGGTAGAAGACGTTGCCGTAACCGCCAGAGGCGAGCACGACGGCATCCGCGAGGTGGGTCTCGATCTCCCCGGTGACGAGGTCACGGGCGATGATGCCGCGCGCCCGGCCGTCGGCGACGACCAGCTCGAGCATCTCGTGCCGGCTGTACTGCTGCACGGTGCCGGCGGCGACCTGGCGCTCCATGGCCTGGTAGGCGCCGATCAGCAGCTGCTGGCCGGTCTGGCCGCGGGCGTAGAAGGTGCGGGAGACCTGCACGCCACCGAACGAGCGGTTGTCGAGCAGGCCGCCGTACTCGCGGGCGAACGGGACGCCCTGCGCGACGCACTGGTCGATGATGTTGGCGCTCACCTCGGCGAGCCGGTAGACGTTGGTCTCGCGGGCGCGGTAGTCGCCGCCCTTGACCGTGTCGTAGAAGAGCCGGTAGGTGGAGTCGCCGTCCTCCTTGTAGTTCTTCGCGGCGTTGATGCCGCCCTGGGCGGCGATGGAGTGCGCGCGCCGGGGGCTGTCCTGGAAGCAGAACGACTTCACGTTGTAGCCGGCCTCGCCCAGGGTCGCGGCCGCGGCCCCGCCGGCCAGGCCGGTGCCGACGATGATGACGTCGAGCTTGCGGCGGTTGGCCGGGTTGACCAGGGCCGCCTCGAACTTGCGCGTGGTCCACTTCTCGGCGATCGGGCCGCCCGGCGCCTTGGCGTCGGCGACCGGGTCGCCCTCGGTGTAGAGCCGGTGGGCGATGCCCGCGTTCACGGTGGTGTCGGTCATGTCAGTGCCTCACTAGATCAGGCCGAAGAGGATCGCGAGCGGCGGGATGATGAACCCGACCGCGATGACGGCGGCCAGGGTGTAGCCGATGGCCTTGGCGCGCCCGTAGGCGGCCGGGGTGCCGGTCCAGCCCAGCGTCTGCTGGGCGCTGAAGGTGCCGTGCGCGAGGTGCAGCGCGAGCGCGCCCATCGCCAGCACGTAGATGATCGTCATCCACGGCACCTCGAAGCTCGCCACGACGAGCTGGTACGGGTTGTTGACGACGTTCGGGCCCTGCGCGTCGGGGTTCACCGAGATCTTGACGATCGTGAACTGCAGCAGGTGCCAGATGAGGAAGAGCAGCAGGGCGATACCGCCCCACCGCATCCACTTGGTGCGGATGGCCGTGCGGGCCGCGGAGTAGCGCGTGCGGCGGGCGGTGCCCGCCAGGGCCCACAGCTTCAGGCCGGCGTAGAGGTGGCCGACCAGGGAGAGGATCAGCACGACGCGCAGGATCCACAGCAGACCGCTGCGCGGCAGGATCGGTTCGCCGAAGGTGCGCAGGTGCTCGGCGTAGGTGTTGAAGCTCGCCTCACCCGACAGCAGCTTCAGGTTGCCGTACATGTGGAGCAGGACGAACCCGACGAACACCAGCCCGGTCCCTGCCATGAGGACCTTGAGGGCGATGGTGGTGCGGCGGGCCGACGCGGGACGCGATGGTGCTGTCGTTGTGGCCACGGATCGGATCCTAACCAGCGGTCTGGGGTGAGGCGAGGGCAGGCGAACCTTAGTCAGGTGTGACATTGGCCCGGTTACCAGCGGGTATGCCGTGTGGGCGCCACCGCCGGATGCCGTGCGCGCGCCGGTTCGGCGCCCGTGGAGGACCGGCTCAGCCGCCGGGGTCGGGCGTCGGGACCACCGGGAAGCCGACATCGCCCGGGATGCCGTTGATGTCGGAGGTGTTCATGGCGTACTGCAGGACCGCGAACCCGAGGGCGTCGGCGTTGACGTCGAGCGCACGCAGGTCGACGTTGTCGAGCGTGTCGCAGGCCCGGTGGTAGCAGGGGTCGTAGGGCTTGCCCGCGGTGCCGCCCCAGAGCGTGGCCTCCTGCGGCGTCTTGATGCCGTCACCCCCGGAGAAGAGGCCACCGGACGGGATGCCGGCCCGCAGGAACGGGCCGTAGTCGGAGCGGCCGTCGAGGTCGGTGCCCTTGACCGGCAGGCGCCGCTGCGCGAAGAACGCCTCGAACGTCTGCTCGATGCGGTCCGAGCCGCTCGGGCCCGGCCCGGCGCCGATGGCGTCGGAGTCGTCGCCGTCGTGGACGAAGAACACCGGGTTGGGCGACCCGACCATGTCGACGTTGAGGTAGAGCGCGACCTTGTCGCGCTCCTCGTCGGTGAGACCGGTGACGTAGCGGGTGGAGCCGACCAGGGTGGACTCCTCACCACCCCACCAGGCGAAGCGCACCCGGTTGAGCGGGTCGACCCGGGCCAGCTGCTCGGCGACCTCGAGCAGGGCGGCCGCCCCGGAGGCGTTGTCGTTGCTGCCGGGCCCGGCGTTGACCGAGTCGAGGTGCGCGCCGGCCATGACCACGTTGCCGGCGTTGCCACCGCGGGTCTCGGCGAGCACGTTGTAGGTCGTGGCCGGTCCGCGCAGGGTGGAGGTGGCCACGTGCACCTCGGCACCGTTCGTGGCCGCCAGCTCGGCGCCGACCGCCTGGGTCACCGACGTGACGGGGATGTCGAGGGCGAACCCCTCGCCGAGGGTGCCGTCGAGCTCACCGGCCACGTTGTTGGCGATGACGACGGCGGCCGCCCCCGCGGCATACGCGTTCTGCGCCTTCGTGGCGAAGGTGCAGCCGCCGCGGCTGACGAGCGCGACCGTGCCGACCGGGAAGCGGCCGTAGTCGGCGACGTCGCAGCCCGGCGTCACGTCGACCGGTGCGGCGGGCAGGGTGGTGAGCGCGGCGGTGACGTCACCACCACCCGAGTAGCCGAGGATCGTGTTCTTCACCGGGCCGGCGGGAGCCGGGCCGACCCGCTGCAGCACCGCCGGCCTCAGCGAGACGAAGGTGGTGAAGGTGAACGCCCGCACGTCGGGGGTGTAGCCCGCCGCCTTCAGCCGCTGCACCACGTAGTCGACCGACGCGTCGTAGCCCGAGGACCCCGAGACCCGGGTGCCGTGGTGGGCGTCGGCGACCCGCTGCAGCGCAGCCTGGTGCTTGCGCACCCCGGCGACGGTGATGCACTCGGCCAGCAGGGCGTGGGTGTCGTTCACCCGGGTGCCGCAGGCGGCAGGCCCGGCAGGAGCCGCCGGTGGTGAGGCGTGAGCCCACGGCGCGACGCAGACCACCGCGGCAGTGGCCGCGAGAGCGGCCCAGAGTCTGCGGGTCGTGCGGGGCATGGTGGGCTCCAGGATCCTAGGTGTGCCCGACGGGTTGGCCACCCGACCGTAGCCGTGCGACTCCTCCGGGGTGCCATCCCAGCGTAAGGACGTCGTCAACGCCGGGTAAAGAAGGGGTTCCAGCAGCTGATCTCTGGCCGGTCGCGGGGTCGAGGACCGCCCGTGGGAGTCGACGATCCCGGGCAGGTCTCGACCTCCTCGTCCCCCCTTCGTTCCGGGGGCAGCCATGAGAACGGCTGCGGGAGCGGGAGCGGATGCCGGGTGCTCAGCCGCGGCGCTGGGCGATGGCGGCGTCGTAGAGCAGCCGCTTCGACAGGCCGGTGGCCGCGGCGACGTCGGCGCAGACGTCCTTGAGCCGCTCACCCTCGGACACCCGCTCCCGGATGCCCTCCAGCTGGCTCGCCAGGTCGGCCACGGGTCCGCTCGACCCGGCCACCACCAGGGTGACCTCGCCCCGCACGCCCTCGGCGGCCCAGGCCACCAGCTCGGACAGCTCGCCGCGGCGCACCTCCTCGTAGGTCTTGGTCAGCTCGCGGCACACCGCGGCCCGCCGGTCGGCCCCGAACGCCTCCTCCATCGCCGTCAGCGTGCGGGCCAGGCGGTGCGGCGCCTCGAAGAACACCATCGTGCGCGGCTCCGCGGCCAGCCCGGCCAGGGCCGCTGCCCGCTCCCCCGCCCGGCGGGAGAGGAACCCCTCGAAGCAGAACCGGTCGACCGGCAGCCCGGAGACGGCCAGCGCCATGAGCACCGCGGACGGCCCCGGAACGCCGGTGACCCGCACGTCGATGCCGACCGCGGCGCTGACCAGGCGGTAGCCGGGGTCGGACACCGACGGCATCCCGGCATCGGTGACCACGAGCACCCGAGCGCCGTCGCGCAGCCGCTCGACCAGCTCGGGGGTTCGCTCGGCCTCGTTGTGCTCGTGGTAGGACACCACCCGGCCGGTCGGGTTGACGTCGAGCTCCTGGCACAGCCGGCGCAGCCGGCGGGTGTCCTCGGCGGCGACCACGTCGGCCAGGCGCAGCTCGTCGGCCAGGCGCGGGGCGGCATCCCGGGGGTCGCCGATCGGGGTCGCTGCCAGCACCAGCACGCCGCCGCTCATGGGGCGATCCTCGCACGCGGTGGAAGGCGCACGGCGCGCACCATCACCCGACCTAGGATGTGCCGGTGACCCGGACCGACGAGCTGCGCCTGCGGCTGCTCGGGACTCGTCCGACCGACCGGCTGTGGGGGTGGCTCGGCCCGGGCCTGATCGCCCTCGTCGGCGGCGTGCTGCGGTTCTGGAACCTGAACCGTCCCCAGGCGCTGGTGTTCGACGAGACCTACTACGTCAAGCAGGCCTACTCGCTGCTGCACTTCGGCGTCGAGATGCGGGTGCTCGACTCGCTCAAGAAGCCCGACGACGCCTTCGTCAACGGCAGCCAGAACATCTTCTCCACCACCGACGGCGACATGGTGGTGCACCCACCTGCCGGCAAGTGGCTCATCGCGGCCGGCGAGTGGCTGTTCGGGTCGGGGTCGGGGATGGGCTGGCGGTTCTCGGTGGCGCTGGTCGGCACGCTGTCGATCCTGGTCGTGGGGCGGGTCGCCCGGCGGATGTTCGGGTCGACGGCCCTGGGCTGCGTGGCGGCCTTCCTGCTGGCCTTCGAGGGGTCGCACTTCGTGATGTCGCGCACCGGCATCCTCGACATCATCGTGTCGTTCTTCGCGCTCTGCGGCTTCGCGGCGCTGCTCGTCGACCGCGACCGCAGCCGCGAGATCCTCGCCGAGAAGGTGGGCGCGCTGCCCCGCGGCAGCTGGCCGGTGGGGATGGGGCCCTGGCTCGGCTGGCGGCCGTGGCGGTGGGTGGCGGGCCTGTCCCTGGGCCTGTGCACCAGCACCAAGTGGTCGGGGCTGTTCTTCCTCGCGGCATTCGGCATCATGTCGGTCTGGTGGGACCTGGGCGCGCGGCGGGCGGCCGGCGTGCGCCGGTGGGGTCGCGGGGCCCTGTTCAAGGACGGCCCGTTCGCCGCGCTGGCGATGGTGGGCACGGCGGTGGTCGTCTACGTGCTGTCGTGGTCGGGGTGGTTCCTCACCTCGATCGGCTACCACCGCCAGTGGGACACCTTCAACCCCGGCCAGGGGCCGCAGTGGCTGCCGCCGGTGCTGCGCAACTGGTGGAAGTACCACCAGGACGCCTACCAGTTCAACACCACCCTGCACATGCCGCACCCCTACCAGTCGAACCCGTGGTCGTGGCTGGTGCAGACCCGCCCGACGTCGTTCTACTACGAGACCCGGTCGCGGGGGGTGGCGGGGTGCACCGTCGACCAGTGCTCGCAGGCGATCAACCCGATCGGCACCATCTCGGTGTGGTGGCTCGGCATCCTCGCCCTGCTGGTGGTGCTCTGGTGGTGGCTGGTGCGGCGCGACTGGCGGGCGGGCGCCATCGCCGCCGGGATCATCGGCGGCTACCTGCCGTGGTTCATGTACCAGGACCGCACGATCTACACCTTCTACGCCGTGGCGTTCGAGCCGTACGTGGTGCTCGCCGTGGCCTTCCTCATCGGGCTTTGGGTGGGTCGGCGCGAGGACGACCCGGGCCGCTGGCGGTGGCGCTGGTACGTCGTCGGCGGCTACCTGGCCTTCACCTTGGCGCTGTTCGCCTTCTTCCACCCGGTCTACGTCGCCGACACCATCCCGTACGAGCAGTGGCGCTGGCGGATGTGGTTCCCCAGCTGGATCTGACCGCCCGCGACGGTCGAGGTCGCACGACGCGCTGACCCCACCGGCCGAACGTCAGCGCGTCGCGGGACCTCGACGGCCCGGATGCCGAGGGGCACGCGGCGCGAGCCGGCGCGGCATCCGCTCGGGGCGCGTCACGGCATCCGCTCGGGGCGCGTCACGGCATCCGCCGGCTGGTGCGGCACCGCACATGGCGACGGGCCGGAGGAGATGTCCTCCGGCCCGCCGCCGTTGTCGTGCTCGGGTGGTTCCCGTCGTTACGGGGTGACCGCCCGGGTGTCGATCCGGATCCTGACGGAGGTGCCCTTCTCCTTCAGGACCTTGATGGTGGTGCCGCTACCGGCGACCTTCACACCAGCGGTCGGCTGGTCGGTCTTGAAGTAGCGCATCGGGTTGGTGTCGTCGAACAGCGGGTTGCCGTTCTGGCCACGCAGGTAGCTGGCCTGACCGGTGGCCGGGTCGTGCAGGGTGAACGAGTCGACCTTCTGCAGCCCGAACGTGGCGTCGTACATCTGGATACGCGGGCGCCACGGCTGCCCGTCGAGCTTGTAGACCGTGCGCGGGTGCGCGTCGATCGGGAGGACCAGCCCCTCACCAGGGTGCTGGCTCGTGTTGTTGTCGCTCTGCGAGGTGTCCCACAGGGAGATGAGCAGGCCGTCCTGGTAGGGGAAGTGCTCGACGAAGTCGGGCTTGTTCGGGAAACCGAAGTTGTACGGGCCCGTCTTGAGGTACTTGTCGAAGGCCACGTACTCACGGTTGCTCGCGATGTAGTACTGCGGGTAGTCCACGGTCGACGTCGCGCCGACGGACGTGAAGCCGTTCAGCGTCCAGCCGTTGGGGCTGGTCTCCGCGCCGTCCGTGAGCAGCGTGTCGCCACCGGCGGTCAGAGCGATGTCGTCGATGAAGATGCCGCTGGGCGTGTCCTGGTTCTGGCCCTGGGCGGCACCGTCGGTCGAGTAGCGCACGCGCAGGGAGACCGTCTTGCTGGCGTAGGCGGACAGGTCGAAGGAGGCCTGGGTCCAGGCCGCCTGCTCGCCGTCGATGCCGTTGCCCTCGGCCGCCTTGGTGATGTTGCCGGCGATGGCCTTGAAGCCGGTGCCGTCGTCGACCTCGACGTAGGCGTAGTCACACGGGTCGGGGCCGCAGTCCTCGATGTTCCAGCGAGCCTGGAACGTCAGGGTGGCGGGTGCTGCGGGGAGGGCGACCGAGCGCGACATCGACGAGTTCAGGTCGTCGCCCGCACCGGAGTACCACTGCTTGGATCCGGCGAAGGGTTCACCGAGCGTGGTGGAGATCTGCTTGTCCGGGAGCACCACCACGACGCCCTGGGGCTTCTTGGAGTTGTACTCGTGCGGGCCGAGCTCGAGGGTGCGGCGCTGGCCGGGCACGACGATCTCGTAGTCGAACCAGCCGAGCTGCAGCTTGTCCCAGGCGGACAGGTCGGCAGCGCGCGAGCCGATGGCGTTGTCGCCGGGTGCGGAGACGCGGCTCTGGGCCATCAGGGTCCACCAGGCGACCGGGTTCTCGCGGCTCGAGGGCGGGCCGGAGGTGTCGTAGTGGTCGGGCAGGCCGAGGTCGTGGCCGAACTCGTGCGCGATGACCGACAGGCCACCGTTCTCGGGCTGCACGGTGTAGTCGGCCGCCCAGATGCCGGTGGTGCCGACGGGCGTGCCGCCGAGGACCGGGATCGGTGCCGCGGGGTTGATGCCCTGGAAGGCACGCCAGCGGTGCGACCAGATCGCGTCCTCGCCCTGGTAGGGGTCGCCGTCGGCCTGGTCGCCACCGGCGTGCACGATCTGCAGGTGGTCGATGTAGCCGTCGGGCTCGTTGAAGTTGCCGTCACCGTCGATGTCGTAGCGGTCCCAGACGTCGAACTTGGCGATGGTGGCCTTGATCTGCGCGGCCGTCTTGCCCGCCGCGGTCTGCTGAGCGACCCAGGCGTCCATGCCGTCCTTGACCAGCTGCCAGGTGTTGCTGCAGACGTTGCTGGCGCAGGGGAAGCCGTCGCTGCGGCCGTAGCGGGCCTCGTTGTAGGGCACCGTCACGGGGTCGGTCACCAGGCCGGCGATCGAGTAGCGGCCGGACGACTGCTTCTCGTAGTACTGCCGCATCGACTCGGTGCCCGTGACGCGACCATTCCCGAAGTAGAGGTCCTGGTAGTAGGCCTTGCCGTAGTTCGGGTACCAGTCGGTGGTGTTGTCGACCGCGCGGTCGGGCTCCGGGATCTCGTTGAACAGGGGCCCGTCGAAGCGGGTGGGACCGGGGGTGTCCGGGTCGGTGTCCTGGTCGGGGTAGCTCGGGTGACGCTGGTTGCCGAACTGCACCACCAGCACGAACAGCTGGTCGGTGTCCTCACGGGCGAGCTCGACGTACTGGTCGACCTTCTTGGCCTTCTGCGCCTTCTTGGTGCCCTTCGCGGCCGTGGCGGCCCGCTCGGCCTCGCCGACCTTGACGACGGTGCTGCCGCCGATCTTCTGCGGCGTGGCCTCCCCCTGGATCACCGAGGAGACGGCCGTCTTGCGCAGCTCGGCCTGCTTCTCGGCAATGGGGTCCGGCAGGCTGTCGCTCGGAGTGGCGGCTTGTGGCTCGCCGAGCGGGCTCTGCGACGGGGCCCTGGTGGCGCTGGCAGCCGCTATCGGGGCTGTCATCGTCGCCCCCAACCCCGCGGCGAGTGCCAGGCTGAGTAGCCCGGTGGTGGTCTTTCGCACTAGTTGTCCTCCTGCAGTTTTGAATTGGACCGTGCTGCCCACGAGATCACCGAAGAGGCAACACTGCAGGCGACCATAAGGGCCGATGTCCGGGTGCGCGACCGGAGCGACCCGTGGATCTGTGAGCGGTTCGAGCGCGGCGCCGCTCCCCCTCGGTGTCGTTCGGTGGCCCCGCCGCCGCGCCGGATGCCGGTGCCCGAGCGCTGTCGGTGGGCGGGGCTAGGTTCGGGTCATGTTCCTCCTCGGCGACGACCGTCGGCTCGTCATCAGCGCGAGCGACCTGCGCACGGCAGCGGCCTGTGAGTTCGCGCTGGTGCGCGAGCTCGACGTGGTGCTGGGCCGGGCGGTGCGGGTCGCGGCCGACGACGACCCGATGGCTGCGCGGGTCATCGCCCTGGGCAACGAGCACGAGCAGACCGAGCTGCGACGGCTCGCCCGGGCGCATCCGGGCCGGGTCGTGCAGTTCGAGCGGCCGGGCTACTCCCCCGACGACCTCGCCCGGGCGCACGCGCAGACCCTCGAGGCGCTGCGCTCCGATGCCGAGGTCGTCTACCAGGCCACCTTCTTCGACGGCGGCTTCGTGGGCCACGCCGACTTCCTCGAGCGCACCGACCACGGCTGGCTGGTCAGCGACACCAAGCTCGCCCGCACCGAGAGCGTGCCGGCGTTGCTGCAGATCGCGGCCTACGCAGCGCTGCTGCGCGAGGCCGGTGTGCCCACCGCCCCCGTCGCCCGGCTCGTCGTCGGCAGCGGCGAGGTGCGCGACTTCGCGCTCGACGACATCGTGCCCGTCTACCTGGCCCGGCGTGCCCGCCTCGACGCGCTGCTGTTCGAGCACCGGGCGTCCGACGGGCCGGCCCGGTGGGGCGATGCCGCGTGGCTCGCCTGCGGCCGGTGCGAGGTCTGCGAGCCCGAGGTCGAGGCCGCCCGCGACCTCCTCCTCGTGGCCGGCGTGCGCGCCCCGACCCGCCGCAAGCTGCTCGATGCCGGTGTCTCCACCATCGACGAGCTCGCCCTGCGCACCGAGCCGGTGGCCGACGTGCGCGGCGCCACCCTCGACCGGCTGCGTGAGCAGGCCCGCCTGCAGCTCGAGCAGGAGCGCGATCCCGCCGGGGGCGTGCGCTCCGAGGTCACCGACCCCGAGACGCTGCGGCGGATGCCTCGGCCCAGCCCGGGTGACGTGTTCTTCGACTTCGAGGGTGACCCGCTGTGGTCCGAGCGCGGCTCGCGCACCTGGGGGTTGGAGTACCTCTTCGGCATTGTCGAGGTCGACACCGGCGCCCCGGTGTTCCGCACCTTCTGGGCCCACGACCGCGAGGCCGAGCGGCAGGCTCTCATCGACTTCGTCCGGTGGCTGGGCGAGCGGCGCCGCACCTGGCCCGACCTGCACGTCTACCACTACGCCGCCTACGAGACCGCGGCGCTGCTCCGTCTCGCCGCACGCCACGGGGTGTGCGAGGACGAGGTCGACCAGCTGCTGCGCGAGGGCGTGTTCGTCGACCTGTACGCCGTGGTGCGCTCGGCGATCCGGGTGTCGCAGCGCTCCTACTCGATCAAGAAGCTCGAGCCCCTCTACATGGAGGCCCGCGACGCCGCCGTCACCAACGCCGCCGACTCGATCGTGGTCTACCACCAGTTCATGGCCGCTCGTGACGCCGAGCGGCACGACGAGGCCGCGCGCCTGATCGACGAGATCGCCGTCTACAACCGCGACGACTGCGTGTCCACGTGGATGCTGCGCGACTGGCTGTTGGCCCAGGGTGCCGGCTCCAGCGTCGTCGGCCCCGACGACGGCCCGGTGGTCGGGGTGGAGCCCGGCGTGGCCCAGACCCCCACCGAGCAGCGACTGGCCCTGATGCGGCTGGAGACCCTGTTGCGCGACCGCCTGGTCGGCGTCAAGCCGCACGAGCGATCGGCCGAGCAGCAGGCCGTGGCACTGGTCGCCTCGTCGGTGCTCTTCCATGCTCGCGAGGACAAGCCGGTGTGGCAGGCGCACTTCGAGCGGCTGCGGCTGCCCGTCGGCGACTGGCGGGTGGCCGACGGCGTCTTCCTCGTCGAGTCGGCCGAGGTCGTCGAGCCGTGGCACCAGAGCACGCCGCGACAGCGCCCGCGGCGCACCCTCCGGCTCGAGGGGGAGCCGATGCGTGGCATCCCGGCCGGCCCCGGCGACGAGGTGAGCGTGGTCTACGCCGACCCGCCGCCGCCCGGGGTCGTCACCCTGCCGGGCCATGCCAATGCTCGCTCCAGCGCCACCGTGGCGATCCTGCAGGCCGACGACCGGCTCGCCGCCAACGGCCGGCTGCACCAGACCCTCCTGGTCGAGGAGCTCCAGCCCAAGGACGGCGGCGCCCACCAGTCCCTACCGGTGGCGCTGGTTCCCTCGAAGGTGCTGAGCACCCGGCCGATCGACGACGCCCTCGCCGAGGTGGCCCAGCGGGTGGTCGATGCGGGTGACGACCTGCCGCGAACCGCGGGCATCGACCTGCTGGCCCGGCGGCTGCCACGGCTGCGCGGCGGTGCGCCGTTGC
The DNA here is from genome assembly GCA_963800505.1 of uncultured Actinomycetota bacterium. Lineage (GTDB taxonomy): Bacteria > Actinomycetota > Actinomycetes > Actinomycetales > Dermatophilaceae > Fodinibacter. The sequence continues at coordinate 469,032 of CAWDBL010000037.1, read as the reverse complement.
CCGCTGTCGGCGTCGGGCCGACCCGCCACCTCGAGGCCATCGAGGCGGCACTGCTCGCCACCGACGACTCCTACCTCGCGGTCCAGGGCCCACCCGGCACCGGCAAGACCTACGTCGCCTCCCGGGTCATCGCCCGCTTGGTGCTCGACCACGGCTGGGCGGTGGGGGTCACCTCGCAGGGGCACAAGGCCATCGAGAACGTGCTGCGGGCCGTCGTGGCGGCGGGGGTGCCGGCCGACCAGGTCGGCAAGGCCACCCGTGATCCGCACCGAGCCACCTGGACCGTTCTGCAGAAGACCGACGACCTCGCGGCCTTTGCGGCCGGGCACGTAGGAGCCGGCCGGGGATACGTCGTCGGCGGCACCGCCTGGGACCTCACCAGCACCAAGCGCATCGGCCGTGGCCAGCTCGACCTCGTGGTCGTCGACGAGGCCGGCCAGTTCTCGCTGGCCAAGACCCTGGCCTGCTCGGTGGCCGGCCACCGGCTGCTGCTGCTCGGCGACCCCCAGCAGCTGCCGCAGGTGTCGCAGGGCACCCACCCCGACCCGGTCGACGCCTCCGCCCTGGGCTGGCTGATCGGTGACGAGCCGGTGCTGCCCGGCGAGCTCGGCTACTTCCTCGAGACCACCTGGCGCATGCACCCCGCCCTGACCGAGCCGATCTCGCGGCTGTCGTACGCCGGCCAGCTGCGCTCCGAGGCCACGGTCACGGCCGCCCGCGCCCTCGACGGCATCGAGCCCGGGCTGCACGTGCGCCTGGTCGACCACCACGACAACTCGACGTGGTCACCGGAGGAGGCCGTCGTCGTGAGCGACCTGGTGCACGACCTGCTGGGCCGCACCTGGCACGACCCGGCCGAGCGAGGCTCCGACGGCGCACCGGTCGGACCACGCCCGCTGGGCCCCACCGACGTCATCGTGATCACCCCCTACAACGGCCAGGTCGGCCAGCTGCGCCGCAGCCTCGACGACGCCGGGCTGGCCGACGTGCCGGTCGGCACCGTCGACAAGTTCCAGGGGCAGGAGGCCGCGGTGGCGATCCTGTCGATGGCGGCGTCGTCGCACTCCGACGTGTCGCGGGGCATGGGCTTCCTGCTCGACCGGCACCGGCTCAACGTCGCCATCTCGCGAGGGCAGCACTGTGCCTACGTCGTGCGCTCGAGCGTGCTCACCGACTTCGCACCACGGACGCCGGCCGAGCTGATCGACCTCGGCGCCTTCCTCGGGCTGTGCGAGTCAGCCGTCAGCACGCAGGACTGCACGCCGTCAGCGGTCGCGGTCGTGCCGGCCTGAGCCGGCCGGCACGACCGGCGCCGACTATCTCACTCGACCGGCGGTCCAGCGCGTCGTCCACAGCGTCGACAGCTTGACGACACCCCCCGGCTTGGGTGAGTGCCAGATCTTGCCGCCGCCGGCATACACGCCGACATGGGTGACCCTCGCGGTGGAGCTGGGGGCGAAGAAGACCAGGTCGCCGGGACGGATCGACTTCTTCGCGATGCGCGTAGTGGCCTTGCGCTGGGCGGTCGCGGTGCGCGGCAGCTTCTTGTGGAGCCTGGTGTTGTAGACGTAGACGACCAGGCCGGAGCAGTCGAAGGCCCTGGGGCCGACGGCTCCGTACCGGTACGGCTTCCCCTTCTGGGCCGCCGAGATCTTGACCGCCTGCTGGGCGATGGTGGCGGCGTCGGCCGGTGGAGCGGGAGCGATCAGGACCACTGCGAGCAAGGTGGCCAGGGCCACCAACAGGGTCCGGGCAGCGTTCGGCCGCCCGAGCATCACGGTGTGCACAAGGGAATCCCTTCCAACCGCCTGCGAGGTCAGCTGTCGGGTTCGGGCGGAAGTTGCCCGGCCGCGCGATGCGCGGCTTCACCCCAAGGCCGTTCAGGTGGACCGGCCCAAGGTGGGTCCCCCGTCCCTGCCCCGGCTGCAAAATCAGGGGGCGAGCGTCAGGGGGCAGGACTCGGCGGCTGACACTCGCGCCGGCCCATACGGGCCGGTGCATCCACTGTGCCCGTTATCTTCCCGTGATGCACCTTTAGCTACTCAGTCAGCTGTCAGCCGGGTAGCGCGCTCACCTCACCGGGTCGCCCGTGGGCGCCGCATCGGGAGCGAGCCCGCAGGGCATCCGGCTGCAGGTCGGCGCGGTGGCCGAGCCGCTCGAGCCAGCGCACCATCTGGTGGTGCACCGTGTCGGCTCCGCGCAGCCGGCCGCGGTCGTCGAGCAGGTCCTCGTCGATCGACCACTCCGCCGGGTGCACGAGCAGCGGCCGGGTCTGCCACCCGCCCAGGCCGCCGTGGCAGCCGACCAGCTCCTCGAAGGCCGCCACCTCGTCGAGCACCGGGTCGTAGAGCGAGTTGACGTAGATGTCGGGAGCGTTGGGGTAGGAGGACACGTGGATGAAGTCGCCCACGGCGTCGGTGCCGAAGAGGGCCAGCGGGTCGTCACCGACGACCTCGCCGGTGGTGAGGTCGTGGGTGCCGTCGGCGCCCAGGGCCACCGGCCCGTGGTCGGTCGCCACGACGACGAACCCGATGCCCGGGTGGGCCGCCAGCATGGCCAGCAGGCCCGGGTGCAGCCGCTCGATGTCGGTGAGGGTCAGCCGCTCGGGGTGCTGGCTGAACCACACCCCACCGAGGTTGCCCGAGCCCACGACGGTGAGCTCGGCGGGGGCGTCACCGGGGCCCGTGGTGTCCGCGGTGATGCCGGACGGCCCGACCGGAGCCTCAGCGTCACGGTCGGCGATCGCCCGCTTGGTGATCCGGCCGCTCACCGAGTCCTGACCGGACAGCTGACCGACGAGCATGTTCACCGGCCCCCACGCCTCGACCTCGCCGGTGGCCGCCGTCACGGTTGCGTCGCCGTCGAAGTAGCCCAGGATGAGGTTCTCGAGCGAGACCCCGTAGCGCTGCAGGAAGGTCGCGCCCTGGCTCTGCCCGTGGTCGGACACCAGCACCACCTGGTACGGGCGCGGCGTGATGCCGGCCGCGATGACCTGCTCGATGCTGCGCAGCACGTCGTCGAGCCCGTAGAACGCGGCGAGCGACTCCGAGCGGGTGACGCCCGCGTGGTGCGCGATCTCGTCGTAGTCGACGAAGTCGACGTAGATCGCCTTCTTCCCCGTCATCATCGCCTCGACGACCAGCGCGACGTTCAGGTCGCGCAGGAAGACGTTGGTGACGGCACGCAGCAGGACGTAGGAGCCACCCCGGTGGATGCGTGGCTCGACGTCACGCCGCACCTGCCGGCGGGCCTGGAACACCTCCTTGACCATCTCGCCGACCGTCATGATCACGGCCCGCAGGATGCCGGCGGGGTGGGTGAAGAAGGCGGCGTACGACTGCGACGGCCCGAGCCCCTTCCTGCCCTGCTTGAGCCCGCTCATCGTGAGCAGCGAGGTGGCGGCGTCGCCGGAGAAGAGGTTGGAGATGCTGACGCCGTCGTCGGCGAGCAGCCCACGGCCGTTGCCGACGCGGGCCTCGATGATCGCGGCATCCTCGGGCCGGTTGGCGACGAGCAGGCGCCCCATGTCGCGGTCGAACCAGCGGAACGCCGGGATGCCGTCGTTGTTGCCGTGCAGCAGTCCGGCCTGGCTCACCGGGGTGGTCGACGGGACGCGGGCCGTCCACTCGGTCCAGGTGTGGCTGCCCGAGCGTACCCAGCGACTGATCGTCGGGATGTTGCCGGAGCGGATCTCGTTCTCCAGCAACGGAGCCGGCACGCCGTCGAGCTGCACGAAGACGACGCCGGGCATGTCCGACTTCTCCTCGTGCGTACCTCGCGCGCCCATCCGCATGGCGTGCACGGTGAGGTAGTCGCGGCTGTTGATGCTGAACGCCCAGCCGATCAGCGTCATGACGAACGCGTAGACCCAAGCGGCGAAGAACGCCACGACCGGGCTCGACACGGTGACCCCGGGGCTGAGCCAGAGGCCCAGCCCGAGCACGATGGCGTTGGCGAACAGGGCGAGCAGCACCGCCCCGATCCAGCCGAAGTGCAGCGCCACGCGCATGAACAACGGCTGCAGCAGCCACCCCGCGACGGACACCATGACCACGGCGATCATCAGCGACGCAGGCGAGTCGGTGGTGACACCCGGCATCACGGCGATGGTCAGGCCGAGCACGATGAGCCGCAGCAGGAAGTCCAGCATCCTGGTGCCCGACTGCTGGTGCTCGGTGCCCTCGGCGTCGATGGAGTCGGCGAGCGCGCTGTTGCGCCCCCGGTCGAACCACCGCGAGCTCACCGGGTTCCAGACGAGGAGAAGGATGACCACCGCGATCGCCAGGCCGGCGAACCCGGGCACCCGCTGGATGTCGAGCTGGGCGCCGAGATACAGGGAGTGCAGCTGCTGCGCGATGAGGATGACGGTGACGACGAGCCGGGCGCCGTTCGAGCCCTTGGCCAGCTGGTAGGCGACGATCGCCTGGATCACCCCGAAGAGGAGGAAGGCGCCCGCCACGACCTGGGCCGAAAGCGTTGTCTCGTCCGATGTCATCCCCTCCACCGACCCGATGCTGTCGACACCGGTCAGCAGCAGCACTCCGACGACGAGGTCGAGCACCGCGACCACGGCGGTGAGCGCCACCACCAGGGTGACGGCGAGGGGGCGGCGGGCTTCGGTCTCAGCGCTCATGGAAGGTGCTCCAGTCGAGGGGCGACGGTCGGGGCGACCCGCCGTGGTGCTCAGCCGGTCGGCTGTTCCTCCGGCGGGTCTGGTGGTCGTGTCGGGTGGGGGTCGCTCCCACCAGGGGCGTGCTGGACCCTCGGGAGTGAGGCGCACTGGGCGGCGAGCAGCACGGCGACCCGGCGCTGCTCCAGGCTCGGACGCTGGACCCGGCTGGCCGCGGTGAGCCGGAAGTGCCCGCGGTCGACGGCCGGCCCGGGCACCGACAGCACGATCTCGACGTCGGCCGGCAGGCCCTCGCGCTCGACCGCCACGGCGTGACCGTCTCGCTCGACGGTGCCGTCACGCAGCAGCACCGCGACGCCGCGGATGGGCGCCGGGCCGGCGACGAACCGGCAGCGGTCGAGCCCCAGCACGCCGGTGATGCGGTCGGCGACCCGCCGGCGGGCCTCGTCGAGGTCGACGTCCGCACCGGTCGCGGCGTCGGCACTCTCGAGCACGCCGTCGAGGAAGCCGGCTCGCCGGGACGCACCGGCCTGCTGGCGCAGCCCCCAGTGCGCGATCTCGGTGACGGCCACCCCCACGACGACGAGCAGGACGGCGACCTCGAGGTCGTCGGGGTCCCTGATGGTGAACTGCCCGGTCGGCTCGGTGAGGAAGAAGTCGAACCACAGCCCGCTGGAGAGCGCCGCGAGCACGCCCGCCAGCCGGTCGCCGGCCGCGCCGACGGCCACGACGACGAGCACGAGGACCAGCACCGAGGTGGCGGTGGTGAGGCTGTTCCCTGCCGCGGCGAGCCCCCAGGCAACCGCGAGCGGGAGGATGACGGCCAGGGCACGTTGGGCACCCCGGTGACCGGTTCTGAGGTCGGTGGTGGACATGCCTCCAGGTCACCACCGCCGCGTCCAGCGGGCGGCGTGTTGACGGCATCCTGATGCCGTCCTGACGGTGCGCGTGCGCCGGCTCCGGGTGCGGGCACGCCGACGGCGGTCAGCAACACTCCACCCGTGGTGACCCCACGCCCCACGCCGCCGTGGCGAGGAGGAGCGCCCCGGATGCCGCGAGGCGGCTGGGAAGTGCGGCGGCGGCTCTTGCCACCCCGCACGTCTGCTCCGTTGTGCCGCACCGGATCTGAGATCCCCGTCACGCAGTCAGGTCGTCCGGAAACCGCACGTCAGGTGAGCGGGTCGGACGTCGGGAGCGCCGATGCTCGCCCGAGGCCGCGCAACGACCAGCCGATGAGGAAGAGCATGACGCCCAGCACCGCTGCCAGCGCGGCGACACCGAAGGCGACCACCGAGGTGAACAGCGAGGCCCGAAGGAACGACGCCTGCATCGCGGTCTCGCGCAACGGGTCCTCGCGGTCGAGCTCGGCGTAGGTCTTGCCGCCGGTGGCCTCGAGCGCGTGCTTGCTGATCGTCTCTGCCTCGGAGTACGCCGTCCACGGTGAGGTGACGGACTGGCCGGCGAAGTACGTCGCGTCATCCGAGACATTGATGTTCTCGGCGGCGAGCTCGTTGGCGACGAGGATGTAGGTGGTCACCCCCGCCACCGCGAAGATGACTCCGACGACCATCGTGACGATCCCGATCGGTCCTGACTTGCCTGGTGCTCGCCATGACTGAGCCTTCCCTCGCACTGATGGGGTGCGGCCAGTCTGGGCCGCAGGGGTGGAGCGAGGACTCACCCGCACTGGGTGAGCGGCCCGTCGGTGCAGACCTCCCACCGGTGCACGCCGAGCGGGCCGCAGCCGGTTCCGGCGCCGGGCGGCGCGCGGGACGTACCTTTCTCCCGGTGGGCAACGTCGGTTGCCGGCATCCGACGTGGACGCGAGGAGACATCCGTGGGTGACCAGGCAGGACGGCAGAACGTGCGGTTCCCGGGCGGTGACGGCGAGGCCTTCGGCTACCTGAGGGTGCCGGAGTCGGGCTCGGGCCCGGGTGTCGTGGTGATCCAGGAGTGGTGGGGACTCACCACCCACGTGGCGAGCATCGTCGAACGGCTGGCGGATGCCGGGTTCGTCGCCCTCGCTCCGGACCTCTACGGCGGCTCGACGACGCACGACGCCGCCGAGGCGGCCCAGCTGCTGCAGAGCCTGCCGATGGAGCGCGCCGTGGAGGACCTCGCCGGGGCGGTCGACTACCTCGTGGGACTGCCCGAGGTGACGAGCGCGACGGTGGGTGCGATCGGGTTCTGCATGGGCGGCGGCTTCGTCTTCGCCCTGGCCGCGAGCCGGCCCGACCTGGTCAGTGCTGCCGTGCCGTTCTACGGTCTGCCGCACGACACGTCGCTCGTGCCCGGCATCCGGGCTGCCGTGCAGGGCCACTTCGGGCTCGAGGACCAGAGCATCCCCGTGGACCGGGTGCGATCGGTGTTCGGCGCCCTCGACGAGCGAGCGGGGGCGGCTCCTGCCGAGCTGCACCTCTACCCGGCCGGCCACGCCTTCCTCAACGACGAGAACCTGATCGGCACCTACGACCCCGAGGCCGCGGCACAGGCGTGGTCGCGGGCGGTCGCGTTCCTGACCGAGTACGTGCGGTAGGCGCCGGGCGCACCGGCATCCGGGTGAACCCGAAGGACCCGGAGGCACACCAGTGCGTCCGGGCCCTTCGACAGGAGTGGAGCTGAGGGGATTCCTCACTCACATGATCCCGATGAGCGGATGCCTCGCTTCGCCCACCAGGGAGCGTCCCCGAGGTGCTGCACACCGCCCACTGTGACGTGTCCCTCCAAAACGGCAGGGGGCCGACGATTCTGGGCAGTTCTGGGTCAATGAGCCGTCACGAGTCCTCGTCGTCCTGGTTCGCCCAAAGTGCGGGGGGTGCTGTGCGGCATCGTCCTCGAGATCGTCGTCCTCCTCGTGCACCCGTTCCTCGGGGCGCTCTTCACGCCGGACACGCCGGTCCGGTCGGCCATCGCGGCCGGGCTGGTCGTCGTCGCGCTCGGTCAGCCGCTGTCGGGGTTCGTCTTCGTCATCGACGACGTCCTCATCGGGGCCGGCGACGGCGTCTGGCTGCCGCGGCGATGGCGGTGACCCTCGTGCTCTTCCTCCCGGTGTCCGCGCGGTGCACCTCGCTGGCGACCGGTTGCTCCGGGGTGGCACCCGGCAGGCGGACGCCGTCACCTGGCTCTGGGCAGCCTTCACCGTCTTCACGACGGTCCGCGGCATCCTGATGTGGATGCGGGTCCGGACCGACCGCTGGATGGTCGTCGTCGCGTCGCGCTGACCCTGGGGTGGCTGCCGTGTGCTGCGCGGCGCCGGTGAGCCGCCGGTTGCCGTGGCCGGGGCGGCAATGGACAATGGCGCGGTGACCGGGTCCACGCGCGCCGCGGCCGCGCTCGTCGCGACCGTGCTGCTCGGCGGGTGCGGGGCCGCCGACCCCTCGACCGACCTCCCGTCGTCCACCAGCCCCCCGAGCCCGACAGGATCCCCGATGAGCCCGTCCCCGAGGGACTCCGAGCAGCCCGCGCCGTCCGACTCCCCGACCGAGGACCTGGTGCTGCCGACGACCTCGTCCCGTGGGGCGGTCACCGTCATCGGCGTCGTCACCGTGGACGACGAGCTGCGGTGCACAACCCTGACCCCGGACGGCGGCTCGGGTGTCTTCGTGCTCGTCGGTGACCTGCCGGCGGTGCGCACCGGGGACCGCCTCCGGGTCACCGGGGTCCGGGACCCGGAGGCCGCCACGACGTGCCAGGCGGGGCCGGTCCTCGTCGTGCGCGAGGCCCGCGTCGAGGGCTGACCCGTCCGGCAGCCGGGTCGCGGCCCGGTCGTGACGACGAGGAGGGCGGACCCCGGTCAGGAGGAATAGCGCCCGTACCAGTCGGCGGCGCTCACCGCGGAGCCGCCCCCGTCGGTGACCCGGACCGTCGAAGCTGGTGAACGGCACCGACGTTCTGACCACCACCGTGGCAGCTGCCGCCTCGAGCACGCCGGCGCGCGCGATGGAAGGCCCACCTGGGTGTCGGCAAGGCCCACCGGCTCATCCTCGACGCCCTGGCTGTTGCCTACCCGTCCGCGTTCAGCGTCGACGAGCTCGCCGATACCACCGACTGCAGCGCCGCCGGTGGCGGTTTCCGCAACGCTCTCGGGAGGCTTCGGAGCCTGGGTCTCATCCACGGCCGTAACGAGGTCACCATCGACGTCGCCCTGGTCGGAGCGGCGGCTCAAGCCGGGCGGATGAGGTCCTGGTGCAGCAGCTGCTGAGCCACCACCGGGTTTCCCTCCCTGTCGGCGGTGACGTGCAGGACCCAGCCCATCCACCCCGTCTCCCCACGCTGCCACGTGACGAGAACTCCCGGATGCTCCTGCTTCGCATCCGGGCCTGTCACCCAGCGGTGCGCAGGTCCGCCGCGCCCGGGGTCGCCCGTCTGGACCGGCCGGTCCCGTAGGGGCACCTCGCGGGAGGGAGGTGGTGGGATGCCCATCTCTCCATTGTGCGGCCGCGGCTGACGGCCGCCGGCGGGGGAGCGGCGGCAGCACGCCGCCGGTAGGGTCCGACCCCGTGAAGCGTGACGTCGTGGTGTGGGTTGATGACCTGACCGAGGAGCCTGCCGCTGAGACAGTGATGTTCGGCCTGGGCAACGTGGACTACGCGATCGTCGAGCGCGAGTCGGACCCGGGGATCGCCGAGGCCATCGTCACCACGGGGTCGGCCCACCACGACCACGGCGAGCTGTCGATGTACTTCGGCGGGGCGGCCGCCGCCCTGTGGCAGGTGGACGGCTAGACGGGCCTGTTACGAAAGTCGTTTGAGCCAGTGGTCGATGCTGGCGATGTGCACGCTGGCGGCGTATCGGACGGCGAGCTTGTCGTAGCGGGTGGCGAACCCTCGGTGGTGTTTGAGGTGGTTGAAGCCGCACTCGACGGCGTGACGGTCCTTGTACTTCTGGGGGTCGAACGCCGGTGGCCGGCCACCGTGGGAGCCACGCCTGGCGCGGTGGCCGGCTTGGTCGGCGGGGACCGCGATGGTCGCGGCGATGTGGTGCTGGCGTAGCCAGGCCCGGTTCGCTCGGGAGGAGTAGGCCTTGTCGGCCAGGACCCGCTGCGGGCGTCGACGAGGTCGCCCGGGACCCGGGCGGGCGACGCTGATGGCTTCGAGCACGGGGACCAGCTGTGGGCTGTCGCCGTCCTGGCCGGGGGTGAGGATGAACGCCAGGACCCCGCGATGCTGGTCGATCGCGGCGTGGGTCTTGGTGCCGCAGCCCCCTCGCGATCTTCCCAGCGTGGCGATCCGGTTCCCCCTCACCGATCGACGCTGTCCCGGGCGCACCTGCAGCGTGGATGTGGGCGCGGGCAGTGGTGGAGTCCACCGACACCTGCCAGGACAGCTTCCCCCTGGCGTCGGCCTGCGCCCGCAGCGCGGCCTCGACCCGCGCCCACACCCCCAGCGCCTGCCAGCATGCGAACAGCGCGTACACCCGCCACCAGGGCCCGTACCGGACGGGGACGTCCCGCCAGGGACACCCGGCCCGGGTCCGGTGTCGCACCCCGTCGACCAACCCCCGCAGCGGCCAGCGGCGCGGACGACCTCGCCGGGCGGCGCACCGGCAGCAAAGGCTCCAACACCGCCCACTGAACATCGCTCAGGTCATGACGAGAGGCTGCATCTATCGTGGGCATCGAAGCTCCCGGAGGGCGCGGAGGAGTAGACACCACCAGCGCTACTCCGGGAGCTTCGCCTCATCCACACGACACGCCCTGAAACCCCATCAGTCACTTTCGTAGCAAGCCCTAGCTCGTCGCCGCCGGCGACCCCCGCCGCGAGGCTTCCGTCGGCGTCGTCGGCACGGGCTGACGGCGACGCCGAGCACGGCCCGTGGTCGGGCGGCGAAGCCGGACGCGGTGCCCGCCTTATAGGGAGTTCCCAGCAGAACCTCCGGTAAAGCGAAGGTAAGACTTGAAACTCGTGCGCTCCAGAGTCTGTTCTCGTGAACAAGAACGTGGTTGCCTGTCGCCACCTAGCCCGCGACGCAGGCGCGTGCCTCCGACCAGACAGGATCTCGGTGAAGCCACCCATGTCCCGACGGTCGACGAGGGTGGCAATCGCCGCCGCCGTCGCCGCAGTCCTGACGACGGGCACCTTGGCGACCGCCACCGCGGCCAGCCCTGGTGACCCCCGGACCAAGATCGACAAGGCCCCCCGTGCCGAGCTCCAGACCGACCAGGTCAAGGAGCCCACCAAGGGCACGGCCGAGGAGAAGCTCGGTCAGCACGACCGTGAGCTGCTCGACAAGGCGGTGGCCGACGGCACCAAGCGGGTCACCCTGATCCTCGCCGTCGACAAGGGCACGATCGCCGACGTCGCGAAGGAGATCACCGCCCGCGGCGGCTTCGTCGGGATGACCAACGACAAGATCGGCTACGTCCGCGCCAGCGTGCCGACGAGCAAGGTCATCTCGGTCGCCGGTCTCTCCCGCGTGGACGCCGTCGACCTCGACGAGTCCGTGCCGCTGCCCGATCCGGAAGCCGAGGGCAAGAAGTCCTCGGGCCGGACCTACCCCGGTCCGAGCAAGAAGACCCCGGACGCCAACCCCTACATGCCGACGGACGAGACCGGGTCGGTCGACTTCAAGAAGAAGCACAAGGCCTGGGACGGCCGCGGGGTCACCATCGGCATCCTCGACTCCGGCGTCGACCTGGACCACCCGGCGCTCAAGGAGACCAGCACCGGCGAGCGGAAGGTCACCGACTGGGTGACGGCCACCGACCCTGTCTTCGACGGCGACGGCACGTGGCGCGCCATGCTCACCGAGGTCACCGGCCCGTCGTTCACCTACGCGGGCTCGACGTGGACCGCCCCCGCGGGGACCTACCGGATCAACCGCTTCAGCGAGTCGATCACCTCGGGCAGCGAGCCCGGCGGCGACGTCAACCGTGACGGCGACACCACCGACCGCTTCGGCATCCTCTACGACACCACGACCCACGACATCTGGGTCGACGCGAACCAGGACCAGAACTTCTCGGCCGACGAGCTGATGCGGCCCTACAACGAGAACTACGACGTCGGCCACTTCGGCGTCGACGACCCCTCGACCCCCCTCGTCGAGCGGATGCCGTTCGTCGTCGAGTACCGCGAGGACGTCAGCCTCGCGCCGTACCAGGACCCCACCCTGCCCGCGACCGTCGACTTCGTGAACATCGGCATCGTCGAGGACGCGCACGGCTCGCACGTCGCCGGCATCGCCGCCGCGAACAGCATGTTCGGCGGGAAGATGGACGGCCAGGCACCCGGTGCCAAGATCGTCTCCTCGCGTGCCTGCACCTGGGGCGGCGGCTGCACCGCCGCCGCGCTCACCGACGGCATGGTCGACCTCGTCGCCAACCGCGGCGTCGACGTCGTCAACATGTCGATCGGCGGCCTGCCGGCCCTCAACGACGGCAACAACGCCCGGGCCGAGCTCTACGACCGGATCATCTCCGAGTTCGGGGTGCAGCTGTTCATCTCCGCCGGCAACAGCGGAGCGGGCATCAACACCATCGGTGACCCATCGGTCGCCGCTGACGTCGTGAGCGTCGCCTCCTCGATCAGCAAGGAGACCTGGCTCGCGAACTACGGCTCGGTGGTCTCGAGCAAGCTCGCGCTGCACAACTTCTCCTCGCGCGGCCCGCGCGAGGACGGCGGGTTCAAGCCCAACGTCATGGCACCGGGGTCCGCGGTCTCGACCGTCCCCCAGTGGCTGGCGCAGCCCGGCGTCGCCGAGGCCGGCTACACCCTCCCCGTCGGGTACGCCATGTTCAACGGCACCTCGATGGCCTCCCCGCAGGCCGCCGGGTCCGCCGCGCTCCTGCTCTCGGCCGGGTTCGCCACGGGGACCCCGATCACCCCGAAGCAGCTGCGCGAGTCGATGTACACCTCGGCCGACTACCAGAAGTCGCTCGAGGCCGTCGGACAGGGCAACGGCCAGGTGGACGTCCCCGGAGCGTGGAAGCTGCTCCGCAAGTACCCCGCGATCGGTGACTACACGACCTCCGCCAGTGTCTGCACCGCGCTGTCGAACTACCTCGCCACGCCCGGCAAGGGCCCCGGCCTCTACAACGACTGCGCGGCCGGAGACGGTGGCCAGGTCCTCAAGGAGCGCCGTACCTACCCGGTGACGGTCACCCGCACCTCGGGGGCGACCAAGGCTGTCAGGCACAACATCCGGATCGTCGGCAACGACGGCACCTTCCGAGCGCCCAAGGCGGTGAACCTCCGCAAGGGCGTCGCCGCCGACGTCGCCGTTCAGGCCCGGGCCACCACGACCGGCCTGCACTCGGCGATCCTCCAGATCAATGACCCGTCGATCAAGCTCGTCGACCACCGGTGATGCTCGCCGTCGTCGTCTCACCGTGACTGCGCGACGCTTCGCGTGCGAGGTGTTCCTGCAAGGTCGAGCGCAACCTGTTCAAGCGGATCTTCGTCACTGTCCCGGAGGGCGCCAAGGCGCTGCAGGTCAACCTCTCCGGGATCGCCACGAAGAGCCAGACGCGCTTCATCGCCTTCAACCCCTACGGGTGCCGGTGGACTCGACCTCGTCGCTCCAGTGCTTCACGAACTTCAGCGACCGCTCGGTGTGCAACCCGACCTCGCGGTCCTACGCCAACCCGCTGCCAGGCGTGTGGGAGCTGATCGTAGAGGCCCGGCGCACCTCGCCGTTCCTGTCGAACCCGTACAAGGTCACCGCCGCCGTCCAGGGCGTCACAGTCTCCCCGGAGACCCAGACTGTCAAGGCGGCACCCGGTGAGTCCACCGACGTGGAGTGGAAGGTCACGAACGACTACAGCCCGGTGACCATCGAGCCGCAGGGCGGACCGCTGGGGTCGGCGGTCTCTGACCGCAAGACCATCGCGGACGGCGCCACCCAGTCCTTCGAGGTCGTCGTGCCCGCGGGCGCGTCCCGGTTGGACGCCGTCATCGGAAACACCTCGGACCTGGGCGCGGACCTGGACCTCTACGTCTACGACGAGGCGGGGAACACCGTGGGCCAGTCGGCCGACGGTGACTCCGAGGAGGCGGTGTCCATCGCGACCAGGCCCGGACGTACACCGGCATCGAGGTCGAGGCGATGCGGATCCCGGCCGCGACCACCGAGTCCGACTACCGCGACGTCTTCTTCTCGCCCGCGCTCGGCTCGCTCGACGTGCCCTCCCCGGCGGTGCAGCTCGACGGTGGTGAGTCGGTGACGGTCCCGGGCACGCTCAACGCGCTCGCGGAGGCCGCCGACGGCCGCCAGCTCTTCGGTGAGATGCGCGTCGTCTCCTCCGAGGGTGCACTGCTCGGAACCGGGGCGGTCCTCGTCGAGTGACCTCCCGGGCCTGACCGGAAGGACCCCGTGGGCTCGCCCCGCGGGGTCCTTTCGCGCCGCTCCGGAGGCAGCCGAGCGACCCGTCCCCGCGCCGGCGACGGAGTCGGTCGTGCGACGCGCGACGACCGGACCGGGCCCGTCGAGCGGGACCCGAGGGGCGGGGTGAGCGCGCCCACGCCCCACACCCGGAGGTCCTGTGGCTCGCCGTCCCCGCGTTCCTGGCTCTGGTCGCCGAACCGCTCTTCCTCCTCGTCCACTCCGCGATCGTCGGACGGCTCGGCGTCGCCCCGCTCGCCGGGCTCGGGGTGGCCAGCGCCGTCCTGCTCACCGCGGCCATCGTCTTCGTCTTCCTCTCGTACGGCACGACCTCCGTCGTCGCGCGGCAGCTGGTTGCCGGGTCGCGCTCCGGCCGTGGCGGCCGGTATCGACGGCACCTGGCTGGCCGTGGGGCTCGGGATCCTCACCACCGCGGTCGTGGCGAGCACGGCCCGCCCACTCGCGGGCCTGTTCGGCGCCTCCGCCGACGCCCTCGGCCGGGCGACCACCTACCTGCGGATCTCGGCGTTCGGCATCCCCGCGATGCTCGTCCTGACTTTGACAGCCTGAGTTGGCCCCGGCATGACGGCTTGGGGTGGCCCCACCTGGGCGGCGTTTCGGCGTGTCGGGGTGGTGTGACGGTCTGATCTGGCCCACTGATCGGTGGTGGTCTGTGGTGTCATCCCTGCCCCTCCTGTATGGCCCCTGCTCGGCTGTGACGCTTCCAGTGTGCGTCGGGGCGGAAGAGCGGTCAGCAGCGTGGATCACATGGCGCATGCGCCGTACGGGCATCGCGCGGGCGTAGCCGTCCCGAGGGTTGATTGGGGCTTGCGGTCGGCCAGTCGCCGAGCGCGACTTCCACCATCTCCGGACTCAGTCGAGGGATGCCACGCCTCGTCCCAACGGATGGCCTCCCATCAAGTAGGGCATTCCGCCGCCTGTCGAGCTGCCCGATCGCGGCATGATCGTGCGCTTGGCGGCGTTAGCCAATGCCCTACTTGTGGTAGCCCGTGGTGGGATCGAGCTGGCTGAGGAAGTTGCGAATGGCCCCCTCGAGCTCAGCGTCGGTCAGGCGCCCGTCCCCGTACGCTGCGGTCGCGAAGCCGTAGCCCTCGTTCGGCCCGGAAACCCAATGGCAGTCGACCTCTCGCCGTCTTGAGGGAAAGGTGTGGGAAATCGCCGGTCACCGCGCCACGCGAAGCTGAGCCAAGCCGAGCGATAAAGCAATAGCATACATAAAACCAACTAAACAACTCCAATTACAACAATAACTCAACATCGCAATCTCTAAAATGGCTCAGTCAATCATAGGAAGGAGCGCAAGCCTACTCGCTTCGGGGTCAACTAATCTTAACTGTGTCACAACAGCTGCAAGCCATAACAAACCACCATCAACATCAGCAGCACCCTCGTAGAGAAGCGCTATCGCGCGTGACCGACGCCTGAATAGCAGACGGGCGGGCCGATACAGCCGGAGCCAAGTCGACGTCTGTCAACGCAGAACCGAATATATGGTCCGCGCACGGCACGGCCGCTTTGGCCGGACCACCACTTAACGCTAACGTCACCACCTACGTGGCAGCGGCAGAGCGAAAACAGCAAAGAAAAGAGCAGCAAAAAACAAACAATACAAACACTACATACAACAAAGAAAACGGCGAACCCGCAAGCACAATCGACCGACACACGTCAAAGAGTCTCACCCACACTGTCGCAAGACGTGTCTGCTGACCGCAGCGACACACACCCGAGACGACGTCGCCAACGACGAGCGGGTTCACCTCGACGCCGCAACGGCACTCGGCCGCCTCGCCGGCCATCCACCGCGTCACCGAGCTCGTGGGACGGCATCGTGGGCGGCCGTGGTCGGCTGCGCGGTGCTGTTGCACGCTGCCGCGGGTAGCGCTCGGGTGCCGAACGGGGCGCCGGCGCCCGGGCGCACCGCAGCCCGAGATCGGACGAGCACTGTGAGCAACCTCGATCCCTGTCCCGCCAAGAGTCTGTCGCTCCGCGCTCGGCTCACCTGCTGCCTGCGCGCTGCACCCTGGGCAGCCGCCGTCTCCACTCCTCGCCCATGCGCTCCTCAAGCAGAACCTCGTGCCCTATCTCCCGCCGGCCCGACGCGCCACTGCCGCCGTGGCCCGGTCGAAGCCTCGACGAGACGGCGTCGTTCCCTCGACGCGGAGTGCGCCTGGCCCTCGCCAACGACGTCCGCCCGCCGACGCTCTGGTACGCGGTGTCGGCTCCGCGCCGAGCGCTCGACGTCATCGTCAGCGCCCGTCGCCCCGTGCGCCGGCGGCGGACCTCGTCGCCGGTCGTCACGCCGGCTGGTGCTCCCCGCTGTGGTCCGCTCTCGCTGCGCCGCCTCGGCCGGCGTCCGGTGCTGACGGTGGCGACCCTCGCCGTCCTGCTCGTCGACTCCGCGGCCCTGTCACCAGCACCGCCCGACCTTCCTGGCCACCGACGTCCTGGCCCTGCCGCGCTGGCATCCGGCACGCCGGGTGGCCGCACGGCCGCCCTGCAGCCGGGTCGTGACCGGCGTCGTCGTCGCGGGGCTCGTCGTCGGTTCCGGGCTCAGCGCCGTGACGTGGGTGCGCACGTGGCCGGCGGCCGGCCGGCCCTCAACGCCGGTCTCGTGGGCCGGGGCATCGGGCCGCCTCGCGCGCCGGCGACGCGCTCACCGTCTGGGCGGGCGTGCCGACGTCCAGCTGGCGTCCGGCCTCGGCTCGCCCTACGAGCACCTGTGGAGCCTGCCCGCCCGCACCCGCGACCCCCGCTCCGAGCGCCTCGCCGCGGTGCTCGACGGCCCCCGGGCACCGACGTGGTTCCTAGCCTGGGCGGGGCTGGACGCCTGGGACGGCACCGCCACGGCACGGTGCCCGGTCCTGCAAGTCGGTACGTGGTCGTCGGAAGGCCTGCGGTAGTCACCGGCTCTACCGGTTGCGCGACCGCCCACGGCCCAAGCCGCAGGTCAGCTGCGCCGCCGGCGCGCCGCCCGGGCCGAGCCAGCGTCCCCGTCCGCCGGTCCGGACCGCTGACCGGCCCGCTCCGGCCTCGTCAGCCCAGTTCCAGCAGTGCCGGGTTCGGTGCCTCCGCCTGGTCGCGCCGAACTGCCCACGCTGTAGCCGGACTACGGTGCGCGCCGGGATCAGGTGAGCCGCGGCACGAACCCGTAGTCGTTGACGAGGTCGTCGAGCAGGAGCCGGTAGGAGGCCGCTTCGTGGGTGGGCAGCGCCCGCAACGTCCCCAGCCGCACCACCCGGCGCCCGGTCCGGAGAGTCAGGAACGGCCTCAGCCGCCGCGAGGACCGCGAACCGTTGGTAGGCGCGGCGGCCAGGCGTGCGCTTGCTGAACATCGGTAGGTCGTCAAGGAGGACCACACGCGGGTTCTTCGGTCGCGGCTGTTGTTCGCTGCACCATCAGTGGCAGTCCAGTCCTCCCACAGCACCGGGGCGAACACCTCGACCCGGTCGCTGCGCGGCGCCACGCGTCCTTGTTCCTCGACGACAACCCGGTGGTCTTCACCTGTCCCTGTACCCACAGCCCGACCTCGCTAATCGACTCGACCGAGGCAGGACAGGGCGACATGCACGACCTGCGCCGTGCCTGATTGGCGAGCGGAAGTCGGGTCACCGCGATCGTGGCACGCAGCTCGAGGCAGGTGCTCGCACTCGGCCACACCCTTGACGTGCTCGCGTGGCAGCACCGGAGTGAACACGTGCCTGGCATGCACAGGGTCCTCGTGGCGCGTCGCCCCCTTGTACCAGCCCTGCGGGGTGCACAAGTAGCGCTGCCGCGGCCGCTGACGGCTCTTGCCGTCGACGTCGTAGCGCGCTACCCGAGAGCCAGGTGTTCGGGCACGGCTGCGGTGGCGCGTAGTGACGCACCCGTCCGCCTTCTGCTCCCTCGCGACCTGGTTGGGCTAGGCTGTCGACGCCGTCGACGTGACCTCCACGAACAACGCTTGGTGGTCGCTCAGCGCTGCCTGACGAGCCATAACCGCTGCCCGTTGGTCGCAGCAGCCGTCTCTCACAACCGTCCCGCGAGCCGGGTTGTGCGCGTCGAGTGCCCAGGCTCGGTACACGCGGGCCGTGCCACAGCTGGCCCCCTTCCGCGGACGGCCGGCCGGGCCTGGTTGGCTTGCCGTGCTCAACGCATCGTGCCGCCCATTTTCCCACAGGCACTCAAAGAAGTTCCACTCAAGACGCCGAGTGTGGCAGTCGTAACGGCCTGGCTCGCCGACACGCTCACTGACAGCGAAGATCTGCCCGTCAACAACCATCCGCTCCACGCGTCGAGCCTAGCCAGGCACAGCGCGGACGGCATGACCGGACGTCGCTCTCACGAGTGACGGCGCGACTCCGGGGTCTACTTCCAGCCCTTCTCAAACCCTTTCGGGACGACCCGTGAATCCTTACCGGCTCGGCGGTCGCTTGTGGTTACCAATGGCGGCAGGAGCGGGGAGTGCTATTTGCCTTCCATCGGCATGCCGAGATGGCGACCGCCGACATCATTTGCGCCGGGAGTGAGGGGTTGCGCATCCCGGCAGCCGCGTCGAGCTCGACTCCGCGACCGTCGGCGGGGCTGGGATAGACCGTCGCATCGGCCATCTCGACGGAGTGCGCGCCTACCAGATCGGACCGCAAGGCGGAATCGGAGCGATGACCGGAGACGAACTGTCCGGTTTCGAGGGTGGGCCGGGGTGGACGCTGGTCGAGCCGGCCGAGGCCGTCATCACAGACCGGCCGCAGCCGTGGGAGGCGGTTGTCCTCAGCCTCGATCCACCGATGAGCTTTGGGGGTGTGAGCGCGGCGAAACAACGAGATGCCCTGCCGTGCTGGGAGATTGGTACTTGCGACAGTCCCAAAGCTCACCACCCGGAAGGGCATCTCTGAGGTGAAACTCTCTCACAAGCGTGGGTCGACGTCTGCGGTGTTCGATGACCCGAATCTGGTGTCGTCGGCGGGTCTGGTCCCGGCGCTCGCGCTGGCCGACTCCGCGGGGCTTACGACGTTGGCCGGTGAGCACCTCAGCGTGCCT
This sequence comes from uncultured Actinomycetota bacterium, assembly GCA_963800505.1. GTDB lineage: Bacteria > Actinomycetota > Actinomycetes > Actinomycetales > Dermatophilaceae > Fodinibacter. The sequence goes on along the minus strand of CAWDBL010000037.1, from coordinate 450,041 downwards.
GGCGACAAGGGCGCGAACGCCGGGTTGACGGTGGCCTCCCTGGTGGCGGGGATGGTCGCTGGCGCGGACAGCATCGACGACATGCCGGTCTGGTCCACCGGCAACAGTCGTCCCTCGCCGTCGTCGTCGTATTCGACGAGGCCGAATTGCGTTGGTCGGGGGGTGTTGGTGCTGTCACCGTGGCGGGAGCGGAAACATGCAGCCCACGCGACCCGAGCAAACCCTCTCGGAGTCGGCTCCCCGCCCGGTCAGCAACCGGGCCACCGCGAGACGCCGAACATCGACCTCACAGGCGGACGCGCCGCTGTTCGTCATCGCCACCGGCCACGTGCTGCACGCGACGGCGGTCACGCGCACGCTCACCTGGTCGGCGGTCGCTCGGGGCCGACGGATCCACGACCTGCGGCACACCACGGCCTGCCTGTGGCTCGCCCGCGGTGTCGATCCGAGCACCGTGCAGGCCTGGATGGGGCACGCCTCGATCGCAACCACGAACCTCTACCTGCACCACCTCGGCACCCCCGCCGACCGCGCAGGTTTGGACCGTCTGAACGCCCCGGGGTACACGGGGGAAACACGAACCGGAGGCGGAACCCAATGACAACGACGAAACCCCGCCCGATCAGCGACGTTCATGCTGGTCGGACGGGGTTTCCGTGCGGTGGAGCTGAGGGGATTCGAACCCCTGGCCTTCTCATTGCGAACGAGACGCGCTACCAACTGCGCCACAGCCCCGCGATGCGGGAGAAACGATAACACCAGCGCACAGGCTGCCCGAAACCAGATCGCCGACCCCGCCACGGTGCAAGCCCGAGGTCTGCAGGCTCGCGTGGCGGGCCGCTGACAGGGCAGGACATACCATCGCGGCATGCGACTGCGCCTTCCTCGCCCGGACCGGACCACGGGCGACCCCGCCGACCTCCCCCGCATCATCGTGGCCGGTCCCGCCGCCAGCCCGACGAGCCCTGACGACCCGAACCGGCCTGTCTCCTGGGCGGTGCCCCGCGGCATCCGCACCGCGAGCGAGTGGGCCTGGCGCGCCCTGGTCATCGGCGCCGCCCTCGTCGCGCTGCTCTACCTCACCGGCCTGCTCTCGGAGGTGGTCATCCCGATCCTGGTGGCGATGCTGCTCGCCGCCCTGCTCCAGCCCATCTACAACGCCCTCACCCGGATCATGCCCCGCGGCGTCGCGGCCGGCATCACGGTGTTCGGCACCCTGGCGATGGTCTTCGGGATGCTGTCGTTCGTCGGCACCCAGCTGACCAGCCAGATCACCGACATCGGCACCAAGGTCACCGACGGCCTCGACCAGATCCGCCAGTGGCTCAACACCACCTTCGGGGTCACCGACACCCAGCTCGAGGGCTACGTCGGCAGGCTGCGCGACTGGGTGAGCTCGGGCAACATCACCGACACCGCGGCATCCGCCGGGCTCACCGCGACGCACATCGTGGCCGGCTTCTTCCTCGCGATGTTCGCGCTGTACTTCTTCCTCTACGACGGCCCGCTCGTGTGGGGCTGGGTGGTGCGCCTGTTCCCGAAGACGGCGCGCGAGAAGGTGCACTCCTCCGGCCTCATCGCCTGGACCCAGCTGTCGGCGTTCACCCGGGCGACGCTCATCGTCGCCGCGGTCGATGCCGCGGGCATCGGCATCGGTGCCGCCATCCTCGGCGTGCCGTTCGCGTCGGGCATCGCGCTGCTGGTGTTCTTCGGTGCGTTCATCCCGGTCGTCGGTGCCGCCGTGTCCGGCGCCGTCGCCGTGCTGCTCGCCCTCGTGGCCCTCGGGCCGATCCAGGCGCTGATCATGCTCGGCATCATCCTGGCCGTGCAGCAGATCGAGGCGCACCTGCTCCAGCCGATCCTCGTCGGCCGGGTCATGAAGATCCACCCGCTCGCCATCCTGCTCGGCATCGCGACCGGCGTGATCCTCGCCGGCATCGTCGGCGGCCTCATCGCGGTGCCGACCGTGGCCGTGCTCAACGCCGTGGGCCACCACCTGCTCGACGGGCCGCAGAGCCCGGAGGACGGCCCACCCGGGCGGGCCGTGACGCCGGGCGAGGTGCTCGAGCCGGGCGAGGAGGCCCGGGCCGAGGCCGAGGCGGCCGACGTCGAGAAGCGCACCGAGGCCGGGTCGGACCAACCCGGCAAGGTCTGACCCGCAGGTCGGCTCAGCCGCCGGCGACCCTGCGCTCGTCGTAGCCCGACTCGTCGCCCTCGCGCTCGGCCGGGGCGGGGTCGGGGGTGACGGCCGCCGGGGACACCTCAGGCCGCTGCGCCTTGGCCTTCATCGTGTAGGTCGGGCGGGGCACGGGCACGGGGTCCCAGGTGAGCGGGATGTCGTCGTCGTCGACGATGGGCACCATGACGTCGTAGGCCTGCTCGGCCGGGGCGGCCACCTGCGCCGTCACCGGCTCGACCAGGGGCGAGTCGGTGCCCACCAGGGCCGGCTCGGCCACGGTGGCGTCAGCGGCGACCTCGACGGCGGGCGCGGGGGCGGGGGCGGGGGCCTCGGCGACCGAGGCGACCTCCGCCGCCCCGTCGACCTCGGTCACGGCGGGCCGGGCGGATGCCGCGGGGGCGGGAGACCGGCGCACGCCAGGAGCGCGCGGGGTGACCGGCGCCCCGGCGCGACGGCGGGCCAGGTCGGCCTGGCGACGACGGTGGGCCTGCACCAGCGCCTGCTCGGCGCGCACCCCGGACCGGACGAACAGGAACGCCGCCGCCACGGCCAGCAGTGCGGGCACGAGCGCCCACAGCGGGAGCAGCGAGAAGGCGACCAGCCCGACGATGAGGAGCAGCTCGGCGAGGGCGGCGAGCAGCAGCAGCCCACGCACCCGACGGCTGGGGCGCACCTGGCGACCGCCGGTGCCTGCCGTGGCCGGGCGACGCGCCGGGCGAGGCTGAGACGAAGCTGGCGACGGGCGGGCGGCCGACGCGGCAACCGGCGCGACGGCATCCGGGCGCTCGGTGACGCGCTCGGTGACGCCGACCGCACCGGGCTCGGCGGCCACGGCGCGCTTGACGAGCACCTGCGGTCGGGCGCTGCGGCCCGGGTGCACGGCATACGACGGGGGCGCCGCCTCGGAGAGGTCGGTGCCGGGCAGGGTGTCACGACGTTCAAGCACGCGCATCGCCTCGCTGAACTGCTCGACCGAGCGTGCCGTGGAGACGTGGTCTCGCCGGCGCACCCAGTACTGCACGAAATAGGCAGCCCAGACACCGAGTAGGACCAGGAAGATCAGGCTCGACGGCGACTGCACGCTACGACGGTAGGTGCGCGTCACCGCCGGACGCCGGACCCCCGTCGGTGTGTCGCGCAAGTGACTGTTGTGACGACTGCGCCTGAAGCGGTGCCGAGTTCGCCGCCGACTCGGTCTGCGCGATGCGCGCGAGCCGGTCGACGAGGGTCTCGCCGGCGAGGTCCTCGGTGGTCAGCGCGAAGGACAGGTGGTCGCGCCACGCGCCGGCGATGTGCAGGTAGTGCGGGCGCAGCCCCTCGCTGCGAAAACCCAGCTTGCGCACCACGGCCAGGCTCGCGGTGTTCTCGGGCCGGATGTTGACCTCGATGCGGTGCAGGCCCGACGTGCCGAGCACGTGGTCGCCCGCCACCGCCAGGGCGGTCGGGATGACCATCTGCCCGGCCACCGAGCGGCTCACCCAGTAGCCGATGTAGCACGACCGGAACGACCCGAGCACCACCGAGCCGACCGACAGCTGCCCGACGAACCGCCCGCCGACCTCGACCGCGAAGGGCAGCGCCCGGCCGGCGCGCGCGTCGCGGTCGTACTGCTCGACGAGCTCCTCGAAGGTGCGGGCCGGCGCGTCGGGGTCAGGGGAGGTCGCATCCCACTCCTCGAGCCACGCGGCGTTGGCCCGCCGCACCGACTGGAAGGCCGGTCCGTCGGCGACCGTGAGCGGCCGCAGCACCACCTCGACGCCGGTCGGCGTACGACCGGTGAGCCGCAGCGGCCACGGCCACAGCTCGTCGGGCGCCCCTTCACGCCCCCGGGACGACGCCGCGCCCCGCTGGCGCAGCCGGTCCCACATCAGTGGTCACCCCCCTGCGCCTGGCTCAGCGCGTGCGGCAACACCTCGGCCAGCACCTCGAGGGCGTCGCGCACCCCGCCGGTGGACCCGGGCAGGTTGACGACGAACGTGCGGCCCGCGAGCCCGGCAAGGCCTCGCGACAGCACGGCGGTGGGGATGCCGGATGCCACACCGCGCGCCCGGATCGCCTCCGCGACGCCCGGCACCTCGCGGGTGAGCACCGGGCGGGTGGCCTCGGGGGTGCCGTCGGTGGGGGTCAGGCCGGTGCCGCCGGTCGTGAGCAGCAGGTCGGGGCCGGTCGCGAGGGCTGCCTCGATGGCCGCTGCCACCGCCGGCCCGTCGGGCACCACGGTCGGGTCGGGCACCGAGGCACCCCACCCGCGCAGCGTCTCGACGAGCAGGGCGCCACCACGATCGGGGTAGACCCCCGCGGCGGCGCGGGTCGAGCAGGTCACGACCACGGCGGTGCGGCCGGCGAGCGGCCCGGCAGCCGGCTCGGTGGCGGTCACGCGTCCTCCTCCCAGTCGCCGCTGCGGCCCCCCGACTTGGCGGTGACCCGCACGTCGGTGATGCGCGCGTGCTTGTCGACCGCCTTGACCATGTCGATGAGCGCCAGCGCGGCGACGGCGACGGCCGTGAGCGCCTCCATCTCGATTCCGGTGCGGTCGGCGGTGCGCACGACGGCCCGGATCTCGACACCCTCGTCGACGACGTCGAGGTCGACCTCGACGGCGTGCACGGCCACCGGGTGCGCCAGCGGGATCAGCTCGGGGGTGCGCTTGACGGCCTGGATGCCGGCCACCCTGGCGACGCCGAGCGCGTCGCCCTTGGGCACCACCCCGTCGCGCAGCGCCGCGACGGCCGCCGGCGAGAGCAGCACCCGGCCGGCCGCGGCAGCGCGCCGGGCGGTGACGGCCTTGGCGGAGACGTCGACCATGTGCGCCGTGCCGTCGGCCCGCACGTGGGTGAGGCCGGAGGGCGCGGCGGATGCCGGGGTCGCCGGCGCCGGCGTCGGCGTCGCAGGGTCAGAGGCCACGGTCGCGATCCTGCCCCAGGAGTGGCAGGCAGCGCAGCAGGTCTCCCGGCTCGACCTGCTCGACGTCGACAGGCACCACGGCCAGCGCCGTCGCGGCCGCGAGGGCGCCGAGCACGTGCGAGCCCTGGCCGCCCGAGGGCCGCACCCGGCCGTCGGTCTCGACCACGCGGGTCAGCTCGACCTTGCCGGCGGCGACGGGCCACCCCGCGTCGGCGACGGCCTCGAACGCGCCGTCGGCGTCGGGGTCGAGCCCGGCGAGCCGGCGCAGCGCGGGCAGCACGAAGACGTGGAAGGACGCGAAGGAGCTGACCGGGTTGCCGGGAAGGGTGACCGCGGGGGTGCGCGAGCGCCCGACGACACCGCAGCCCTGCGGCATCCCGGGTCGCATGGCCACCTTGACGAACTCGACGCCACCGTCGGCGGTGAGCACCTCCTTGACCGTGTCGTAGACCCCCATCGACACCCCACCGGTGGTGAGCACCAGGTCGGGGTTCCCCGGCAGGTCGTCGAGCAGGGCGCGCATCGTGTCGGCGTCGTCGCGCAGGTGGGCCGACCCGACGACCTCGGCGCCGGCCGCCTCTACGAGCGCGCACAGCATCACGGAGTTGGAGTCGACGATCTGGCCGTGCTCGAGCGCGGACCCGGCGGGGACCAGCTCGTCACCGGTGGAGACCACCAGCACGCGCGGGCGCGGGTGCACCGACAGCTCGGGCACGTTGGCCGCCGCGGCCAGCGCGAGGTGGCCGGGCCCCAGGCGGGTGCCGGCCGGCAGCACGCGGTCGCCGGTGCGCACGTCCTCGCCGCGGTGCCGCAGTGACGCCCCGACGCGCGGGGCCAGGCGCAGCGCCACCTCGGTGGCACCGCCATCGGTCTGCTCGACCGGCACGACGGCGTCGGCGCCCTCCGGCACCGGGGCGCCGGTCATGATCCGCAGCACCTGGCCGGGGTGGAGCACGTGCTTGGTCGTGTCACCGGCAGCCACGTCACCCGCGACGGGAAGCACCACCGGGGAGTCGGCCCCGGCCCCCGCGAGCTCGGCCGCCCGCACGGCGTAGCCGTCCATCGCCGAGTTGTCGAAACCGGGCAGGTCGACGGCCGCCACGACGTCGTGGGCCAGCACCAGGCCCAGCGCCGACCCGACCGGCACCGTGGTGGCGGGCAGCGGCGCCACGAACGCGAGCACCGCGGCACGGTGCTCGGCCAGGCTGCGCATCAGACCCGGCCCTCGAGGAGGGTGCCGTCGGGGACGTTCGTGACGTCGGCGGACACGACCACGTCACCCGCGCAGACGACGTCGCCGCCGAACGTCGTGTCGCCCTCGACGCGCAGGCTCGAGCAGCCCCGGATGGAGGGCACCCCGCGCGGGAAGCGCTCCTCGAACGCGTCGACCAGGGCGTAGGGCTTCGAGAGGTCGACGAACGGTTCGTCGTGGTCGATGGTCGACTGCACGACCGAGTCCTCGTCGAGCCGGTAGAGGTCGGAGCGGATGAGGAGCAGCTCGTTGGTGGTCTTCACCGGCCGGAAGCGGGACCGGTCGACGGCCAACGCGCGCGAGCCGTCGAAGACCTCGACGGCCGCACCCATCGCCGACTCGATCTGGATGACGGCCGGGCTGTCGGGCTGCGTCGGGTCGACCGTCTTGCGGTTGACGATGATCGGCAGGCCGAGGATGCCGTCGGACTCGGCCAGGCGCGCGGCAAGGACGTCGAGGTCGACCCACAGGTTGTTGGTGTGGAACCACGGATGCCGGTCGGTGTCCTGGAAGAAGTGGTCCTCGCCCTCGGCCACCATCGCGCTGTCACGCAGCACCAGTCGGCCGTCGCTCTTGCGCACACCCAGGTGACCACCCTTGCGGTCGTTGCGAGTTCGCGCCGACACCTCGGCGACGTAGGGGATGCCCTCGCGCTCCATCCACGCCGGCACCGCACCCTCGCAGGTGGCGCCGAGGTTGTCGGCGTTGGACAGGAACGCGTAGCGGTAGCCGCGCTCACGCAGCGCGTCGAGCAGCCCTGTGGTCTGCAGCGCGACGTAGATGTCGCCGTGGCCGGGGGGGCACCACTCCAGCGACGGGTCCTGCGGCCACTCGACGGGACCGAGGTCGTCGGCGCGCAGCTTGGGCTCCATGTTCTGCAGGAAGTCCAGCGGCAGCCCGTCGACGGCCAGCCCGGGGTGGCGGCCGAGGATCTCGAGCGACTCCTCGCGGGTGCGGAAGGAGTCCATCAGCACCAGCGGGGTCTGCACCCCGTGCCGGCGGCGCAGCGCCAGCACCTGGCGGGCGATGATGTCGAGGAAGCTCAGCCCGTCACGCACCGTCAGGGCCGACTTCGGTCCGCTGATGCCCATGCTCGTGCCGAGCCCGCCGTTGAGCTTGACCACCACCGTGCGCCCGAGCGCCGCGGCCACGGCCTCCTCGTCGGGCCGCACGTCGTCGAGGTGCGGCACGTCGGTGAGCGGGTCGATGGTGTCCTCGGGGATGGCGCCGGTGGCGGCCGACCGCAGCTGTTCGTGGAACCTGCCGAACACCGCCACTGCGAGCTCTGGCACCCCCGCCTCGCGCATCTTGTCCGTCGCCGCCCGCAGTCCGTCGATGGTCATGCGGCAACCCTACGATGCCGACATGGCCCGCAATCCCGAGAAGTCCGCGCGCCGGGCCGAACTGCGCGCCCGGCGGCGGGCGCTCGCCGACGAGCGCGACACCACGGCCGACGGAACCCGGCTGGCCGACCACGTGCTGGGCCTGCTCGACGAGCTCGGCCTGCGCGCCGGTGCCGTCGTCACCTCCTACGTGGCGGTGGCCGGCGAGCCGCCGACGGTGGCGCTGAACGCCGCCCTGACGGCACGCGGCATCCGGGTGCTGGTGCCGATCACGTTGCCCGACTTCGACCTCGACTGGACCGACGCCACCGATGCCGCCGCCGCACCGCTCGGCACGGATGCCGTGGCGCTCGCCGACGTCGTGCTCGCCCCGGGACTGGCCGTCGACCACCACGGCACGCGGATGGGCCAAGGAGGCGGCTGCTACGACCGAGCACTCCCCCGCCGGCGGCCCGGCACGCCGGTGCTCGTGGTGCTGCACCCCGGCGAGCTGCTCGACCCGACGGCACCCGTGCTGCCGCACGAGCCGCACGACCAGCCGGTCGACGCGGTGGTGACCGCCGTCGGCGTCGTGGACCTCGGCCTCAGCCGCTGGCGCCCTCCGGCCGCAGGGTGAGTACGTCTGGGTCGGTGTCGCGCACGGCGGCCTCGGTGAACGGCCACGGTCGCTGACGACCCGCGACCCAGTCGTCGACCTGGTCGGCGTAGTGGTCGTCGGTGGGGTGGCCGCTCACGCCGGTCTGGTTGATCCAGGTCGACGCGTCGAGGTTCGACAGGTCGACGACCATCCGCATCGACGGCGCCTTGACGACCTGGTAGCCCTCACTGGCGTTCCAGCCGTTGGCGTTGACGATGGAGGAGCCGCCCGGCATCTCGTAGGGGCCCCCGTTGACCAGCCAGCGCACCGGCCCCGGCACGCTCTCGCCGCCCAGCACGTTGTGCTCGAAGGTGAGCCGGTGCAGCTTGCCCCACTGCCACTGGGCGGGGTCCTTGCCGAGAGCGCGGGTCAGCTCGAGGCGGGCCGCCACCAGGGCCTGGCGCAGCACCTCGTCCTTGCCCTCGGTGACGTTGGGGGTCAGCTTGTTGTCCCACCACGCACTCTTGGGGTTGGTGAGCAGCCGCTGCACCGCCGAGCGCCACCGGGAGTCGCCGTCGGCCTTGAGCCCGGCGGGCAGCTCGTCGTCGAAGAGCCGCTCGAGCAGGTTGCGCCACACGGCGTTGTAGTAGGCCGCGGCCGCTCCTGACTCCCCGTCGCCGGTGGGAGTGGTGAAGTCCCACGTGCGCAGCAGCTCGCGGGCGTCGCGGGTGAAGTCGAGCAGCTCACCGCTGTCGGGGGCTGCCTCGGACGCCTCGAGCGGCACCGCCAGCAACGCCGGCACGAGCACCTTGGCGAAGGAGTCCTGGGTGTCGAGCTGGATGTCGGCCATGTCGGCCGGTGACACCTTGTCGCGACCGGCCAGCCGTTCCCCGATCCGGGTCGAGCGCCAGCCCTGGTCCCACTCGGAGGTCAGGAAGGGGCTGGACCGGTTGGAGACCGCCTGGTTGGCCGCCACGATCACGCCGTCGGGTGGGTCGAGCACCCACGGCAGCTCGGAGAACTCGACGAAGCCCTGCCAGTCGTAGGTCGAGTCCCAGCCCGGTGCCGGCCAGTACCCCGCCGGGCTGCGGGGCAGGGCGGGGCGCCGGATCGGCACCTGGCCCGGCGCCTGGTAGCCGATGTGGCCCTGCCGGTCGGCGTAGAGCAGGTTCTGGGCGGGCACCGCGAACGAGCGTGCCGCCTCACGGAAGTCGTCGAAGTTCGTGGCGAGGTCGAGGTCGAGGATCGCGTCGGCGGTTCGGCCCGGGAGCAGACCCGTCCAGGCGAGCGACACGGCATACGTCTCGGTCTCGTCGCCCTCCTGCTCGGTGGGCGCCCGGGAGCCGGCGTCGGCGACCCCGTCGACGACGTCGGAGAGCACCGGCCCGTGCACGGTGCTGCGCACGGTGATGCTCTCGTCGTCGCCACCGGCCACCTTGATGACCTCCTGGCGGCTGGTGACCGACTGCCAGTTGCCGTCGCGCAGGTACTTGTCGCCGATGACCCGCTCGAGGTAGAAGTCGGAGACGTCGGGGCCGAGGTTGGTGAAGCCCCAGGCGATGTCGGCGTTGTGACCGATGACGACACCGGGGACGCCCGCGAACGAGAAGCCGCTGACGTTCATCGGGCAGGTCGGTGACACGGTGCGGCAGCTCAGGCTGTTCTGGATCCAGACGCCCGGCTGGCTGACTCCGAGGTGCGGGTCGTTGGCGAGCAGCGGCTTGCCGGTGGTGCTGCGGGCGCCAGAGACGACCCACGAGTTCGAGCCCACCCCACTGCCCTGCCCGACGAGCTGGGGGATGGAGGTGAGCGCGGCGTGCACCCGTGCGTAGGCGTCCTGCGCCGAGGGGCTGGTGACCCGGCCGTCGGCCGGTGGCGGCACGGCATCCGTCGCGGTCGTGGCGGTCGTGGCGGTCGTGGCGGTCGTGGCGGGGGTGCGGGTGGTGAGGGCCGAGGGCACCGCCGACTGGGTCGCGCGGTCGGGTACCTGCGGCGCCCACTCCTCGTCACCGAGGATCGGCGGGTGGGCCTCCGCGTCATAGGGCGGGTAGATCTGGCTGATCTGCGCAGGGGTCAGCCGCCCGGACAGGCGCGCCCGGGCGAGCTCGTCGCCGTAGTTGCCCTTGAGGTCCCAGGCCATCGCCTTGAGCCACGCCAGGCTGTCGACCGGCTGCCACTCCTCGATCTCCGGGGTGGGCAGGGTCAGGCCGAGCACCGTGTACTCCAGGGCCACGTCGCGGGGGGTGCGGCCGCGAAGGTAGGTGTTCACGCCGTCGGCGTAGGCCTGCAGCATCTGCCGGGTCTGCGGCTTGAGCGTGGGCAGCTCCTCCTCGGCGATGCGCCGCCAGCCCATCGTGCGGATCACCTTGTCGCTCTCGATGCCGTCCTTGCCGACCAGCTCGGACAGCCGCCCCGCCGTGACGTGCCGGCGCAGGTCCATCTGGAAGAACTGCTCCTGGGCGTGCACGTAGCCCTGCGCCCGGGCCAGGTCGGTGAGGCTGTCGCCGAAGATGTGCGGGATGCCGCTGCCGTCACGCATGACGGTGACAGTGCCGGTGAGGCCCGGCAGGTCGGCGTTGCCGGAGGTGTTGGGCAGCGAGGCCCGCACGGTCGACACGACGACGACGGTGGCCACGAGTGCCGCGACGACCACCACGGCGAGGAGTCCATAAAGGACGCGACGGGCGACGGCAACACGACTCACCCTGCGAGACTAGGTCACCAGAGAACGACGACATGCGAGGACGGGCCGTGGGAGAGACCTGGACGCTGCCGTTCGCGAGCGGCACCTCCGACTCCACGTTCTCGCTCGACGACCTCACCCTGGCCCTCCTCGTCGGCAGCCTGGTGCTCGTGGTGGCGGTCGCCGCGGTGCGCCTGTCGTTGCGCTCGGGCCTGCCCTCGCTGCTCATCTACCTCGGCATCGGGCTGGTGCTGGGCGAGTCGGGCTTCGGCATCAACTACGAGAACCAGCAGCTGACCCAGGTGCTCGGCTACGGGGCGCTGGTGCTGATCCTGGTCGAGGGTGGCCTCACGACCCGGTGGTCCGGCATCCGGCACTCGGTGGCCCCGGCGGCGGTGCTCGCCACGGTCGGCGTCGGGGTGTCGGTGGTGGTCGTGGGGGTGACGGCGCACCTGCTGCTCGGGTGGCCGTGGCAGGTCGCTGTGCTGGTGGCAGCCGTGCTCGCCTCGACCGATGCCGCGGCCGTGTTCTCCGTGCTGCGCCGGGTGCCGCTCCCCCGCCAGATCTCCGGCGTGTTGGAGGCCGAGTCGGGGTTCAACGACGCGCCCGTCGTGCTCCTCGTCACCGCGCTGGCAGCCGGGCTCATCCCCGGCGCCACTCCCGACCCGTGGTGGCGGATCGGCCTCATCGCCGTGCTCGAGCTGGCGGGCGGGGCGGTGGTCGGCCTCGCGGTCGGCTGGGGCGGGGCGCGGCTGATGCGGCTGGTGGCGTCGACGTCGTCGGCGCTGTTCGCGATCGGGGTGATCTCGGTGGCCGTGCTGGCCTATGCGGTCGCCGACCTGCTGCACGCCTCGGGGTTCCTCGCGTGCTACCTGGCCGCTCTCGTGCTCGGCAACCTGAGGCTCCCCCACCGGCCGGCGGTGCTCGGGTTCGCCACGGCGATCGGCTGGCTGGCGCAGATCGGCCTGTTCGTGCTGCTGGGGCTGCTCGCGCACCCGGGGGAGTTCCGGAACGTGCTTGGGCCGGCCCTCGTGGTGGGGGCGGCCCTGCTGCTGCTCGGCCGCCCGCTGTCGGTGTTCGTCTCCCTGCTGCCGTTCGGGATGTCGTGGCGCACCCAGACCTTCCTGTCGTGGGCCGGGCTGCGCGGTGCGGTGCCCGTCGTGCTGGCGACCGTGCCCGGCACGCTGGGCACGCCCGGCGTGCCCTGGATCTTCGACCTCGTCTTCGTGCTCGTCGTCATCTTCACCCTGGTGCAGGCGCCGACGCTGCCCTGGGTGGCCCGCCGACTGGGGCTGGCCTCCCCCCACCACCAGGTCGACCTGGCGGTGGAGACCACCCCCCTCGACGACCTCGGTGCCGAGCTGCTCGAGATCGACATCGGGCCCGGCTCGCGGATCGCGGGGGTGCGGGTGTTCGAGCTGCGCCTGCCGGTGGGCGCGAACGTCTCGCTGGTGGTGCGCGAGGGCCGGTCGTTCGTGCCCCGCGACAACGACGTGCTGCGGCACGGGGACCAGATGCTGGTGGTCGCGCCGAGCTCGGTGCGTGCCCTCGCCGAGAAGCGGTTGCGCGCGGTCAGCCGCGGCGGCCGGCTCGCCGACTGGCCCTGACCACGTCCCCAGATCGACCAATAGGTCACAGCAGGGACGGCCGCCGCGTCCCCGGATCGACCAATAGGTCACAGCAGGGACGGCCGCCGCGTCCCCAGATCGACCAATAGGTCACAGCAGGGACGGGTGCCCGGGATGGGCAGGGGAATCGCGCCGGCGCCGGCTCGCTTATCCTTGGGTGACGTCGTGGCCGTCCGGCACCGTCGTCCGGTCGCCCGGATCACCCCCCGGGGCGGCGCACCCACCTTTCCCGCAGGAGGACCATCGTGCCGACGTACGCCTACGCGTGCACCGAGTGCGACCACCGTTTCGAGGCGGTGCAGTCGTTCAGTGACGACTCGCTGACCGTGTGCCCCGAGTGCGAGGGGCGCCTGCGCAAGGTCTTCAACGCGGTCGGCATCGTCTTCAAGGGCGGCGGTTTCTACCGCACCGACTCGCGGGCCGGCTCGTCGGTGACCTCCGGCTCGGCCACCAACGGCTCCGGGTCCAAGGAGAAGTCGACGAGCGGCTCCGACAAGGCGTCGGGCTCGTCCGACTCGTCCTCGTCGTCCTCGTCGTCCTCGTCGTCCACAGCCCCCGCGAAGCCGGCGGCGTCGTCCACACCCGCGAGCTGACCTGCCGGATGCCGTGCCGCGGCGCCTAGCGTCGTCGGCATGTCGCGTCCCTCCCGCCCGCTGCCCGGCCTCACCGGCCCGGGGCGCCGGGCGCGCTGGCGGCGGCGCGTGCTGCGACGGGTGCTGTCAGCGGTGCTGGCCGCCACGGCGGTGCTGCTCGTCGTGCTCGAGCTGCGCCCGCCCGCCGAGCCGGTGACGGCGGCGCTCGCGGCGGCGCGCGACGTACCGGCCGGGGCGGTGCTGGCCGAGACCGACCTGCGGGTCGACCACGTGCCCCGCAACGCGGTGCAACCCGGCGCCCTCACCACGGTCGCGGATGCCGTGGGCCGCCGGGTCGGTGCCGCGCTGGCCCGCGGCGAGAGCGTCACGGCATCCCGGCTGGTGCCTCGCGGCGCCCTCGACGGGCTGGCCGCCGGGCGGGTGGCCCTGCACGTGGTGTCGGCCGACCCCGCCGCCGTCGACCTGCTCGCCCCGGGTCTGGCCGCCCGGGTCTACCCCGCAGCGGGCGGCCCGGCCCTGGCGGTCGGGGCGACGGTGCTGTCGGCCGACCCTCCCGGGCGGAGCGGCTCGGCCTCCCTCACCGACGCGCCGCCGCGAGGGGTCGTGCTCTCCCTCAGCGCCGCCGAGGCCGATGCGGTGCTCGCCGGCCACGGCTCGCTCGAGGGCCCGGTGACGGTGAGCGTCGTGGCTGCTCCGGGCTGACTGCGCCACGACCGCTGCGACCACCCTTGACAACGCACCTCGCACGGAGGGCATCGGGTGGGCGGCACCCGCGGGCGGCCCTAGGCTGGCCCCGCCGGGGCAGTGCCGCCCTCGCCAACAGACCTGATCCACACCCCAAAAGGAGCACCCATGAAGGGTTTCCGGGACTTCGTCCTGCGCGGCAACCTCATCGAGCTCGCCGTCGCGTTCATCATCGGCGCCGCGTTCGCCGTCCTCGTCAAGGCCTTCACGGAGGTGGTCATCGAAGCGATCGGCAAGATCACCGGGGGTGCCGACTTCAACTTCAACGACTGGAAGCCGGGTGACTGGTCCACGGTCGGTCCGCTCCTCTCGGCCTTGATCGCCTTCCTCATCATGGCGTTCGTCGTCTACTTCTTCATCGTGACGCCCTACGAGAAGGCCAAGGAGAAGTTCTTCCCGGCCGAGCCCGAGGCCGAGACGATCGACCCCAACACCGAGCTGCTCCGCGAGATCCGCGACGAGCTGCGCGCCCCCCGCGCCTGACCTGACGCACGGCGTTCGAGGTGAAATGCTGATCTCCTGGGCGAGAACATCACCTCGACTCCGGTAGCAATCGGGTGGTTCGAGGTGATGTCCTGCCCTCACGGGTCACCGTTTCACCTCGAACCAGCCAAGGACGCCCACCGCCGAGCCTTCGCCGCGCTCGCGTCACTCCCAGTGGGGTGGGCGCTGCTCGCGCAACCAGCGGTCGTGCAGGCTCTCCCCCGGCTTCGGCTCCTCGCGCGGCGGCACGACATCGGGAACGTCGTCGGCCGCCGGGTTGGTGCCCGGGCGCTCGGCTCGGCGGCGCACCCGCCGCCGAGCCCGGGCCGGCTGCTCGTCCGCCTGCTCGGACCGGCGTGCGGTGTCCTCCGGGCCGACGTCAGTCATCGCCCGGGGCCCCACGCACCCCGGTCGCCTCGAGGATGCGTGACACATCGCGGGCCGGGTCGCGGAAGACGTCGGTCGACCACACCCGCAGGTGCCGCCAGCCGAGCCGCTCGAGCTGCTCGGCGCGCAGCCGGTCGCGGTCGCGGGTGGTGCGCATCGCGGCATACTGCGGCCCATCGGACTCCACCGCCAGCACCATCCGGCCAGGGTGGTAAGGGTCCTCGATCGCCAGGTCGACCGGGTCGGCCGACGAGCCGACGTCCTCGTGCACGACCAGCCCGTGCCCGCGCAACCGCCGCGCGAGGTCGGCGAGCACGACGGAACCGGTACCGGCGGCGGCCGGGGTCGGCACGGCATCCGGTGCGGCCGAGTCGGCCGGTGCGGCTGAACCCAACTCTGCGGCCACTCCCGGCAGCGGCCCGCCTGCCGCGTAGGCCAGGAAGTCGCGCAGCATCACGGCGCCCCGGGCCCGCAGCCGGCCCGGGTCGAGGTCCTCGGCCCCGATCGCCGAGACCACGGTCATCGACCGCCGGGCGCGGGTGATCGCCACGTTGAGCCGCCGCTCCCCGCCCTCGAGGTTGAGCGGGCCGAACCGGTGCAGCACCCGGCCGTGCGGGGTCTTGCCGTAGCCGACGGTGAGCACGATGTCGTCGCGCTCGTCGCCCTGCACGCGCTCGAGGTTCTTCACGAAGAAGGGCTCGGGCCGGTCCTCGTCGAAGAAGGCGAGCAGGTCGGCGGGGGCCTTCGCCAGGGCGCGGCGGACGGCCTCCTCGACCCGGGTCGCGTGGATGATGCCCAGCGCGATCACGCCGAGGGAGCGGTCGGGGCGGGTGCGGGCGTGCTCGAGCACCAGCTCGACCACCCGGTCGACCTCGGTGGGCGTGCTCTCGAGCGCCGAGTCGCCCTCACCGATGATGCCGTGGCCGTCGACCGGCACCAGCCGCACGACCGGGTCGACGCCCGTGCCGGGGAAGGTGACGAGCGACCCCTCGTAGACCTCGGCGTTGGCGAACTCGATGAGCCGCTCGTCGAGCGAGCGGTAGTGCCACGACAGGCGCCGGCTCGGCAGGGCCGCCGCGAGCACGTCGAGGATGGACTCGACCCCCTCGGTGAGCGCCTCCTCGACGCCGACCGCAGCGGGGTCGTCGCCGGTCACCGTGGTGAAGAAGGTGGTGGGCGGCAGCTGGTGCGAGTCGCCGGCCACGACGACCTGTCTGCCCCTCGAGATCGCCGACACCGCCTCGGCGGGCGGCACCTGCGAGGCCTCGTCGAAGACCACGACGTCGAACCACACCCCGGGGGGCAGCACCGACGCGACCACCAGCGGGCTCATCACCCAGCACGGCCGCACGGCGGTGACGAGCTCGGGGCAGCGGGTCACCAGGTCGCGCAGCGGCGCCAGCCGTCGCGCCCGGGCGCCCTCGGCCCGTAGCCAGGTCTCCTGCTCGGGGTGGTCACGCACGACCTCGGTGACGTGGTCGGCGACGGCGCTGCGAACCCGATCGGCGTTGGCGCCCACCACCGCCCGGTCGGCCTCGGCGAACTCCCCGACGCTGCGGGTGAGCGCCCGGCCGTCGTGCGCGGCGACCCGCGGGTCGCGCAGCGCGATCTCCTCCGACAGCGACGACCACCACACCCACTCCACCTCGGAGGTGACCAGCTCAGCCGGCACCGCCCGGGCCCGCAGGTCGTCGACCAGCGGCCGCAGACCGGATGCCGTCAGCTCGTCGAGCGCGGTCGTCACCGCCGGCACCACGCCGAGCCGGCCCGCGGTGGCCGCGAGCGCCTCGACCCGGGCGCGCAGCGCAAGGAGGTCGAGGTCGACCAGGCGCGTGACGGCATCCGCCTGCGTGGCGGCACCCGAGGTGTCGGCGCCGGGCAGGTGGTCGTCGAGCCAGGTCAGGTCGACGACGAGGGCGGCATGGGCGGCGCGGGCGCGGTCGAGGTCGACCGGGATCTCGGGCCGTCCACCCGAGCCGGCGAGCTGGCGCCAGGCCACGCGCTGCTCGCTCGCGGAGGCCAGGGCGGCGTGCAGGTCGGACGGGGGGCGACCCGGCCGGAGCAGCGCGCGGGCCTGCCGCCGCAGCCGCCAGCGGTCGAGCCAGCCGAGCTGGGAGCCGACCGACCTGCGGTATGCCGAGCTGCCGGTGGCGGTGACCAGGTCGTCGAGCGGGATGTCGAAGACGTCGGGGCGGAAGACCTCGAGGGTGTCGCGCACCTCGCCGACCGTGGCGAGCACGTGCCCCCAGTCGTTGGCGGTGGGTGCCTCCGGCAGCTGGATGCCGCGGAAGACGTCGGCGAGGGTGCGGGCGGCGTCGTCGACCTCTCCGCCGGCAAGGCGGTCGACGCGCTCACGGGCCTCGTCCGCCTCGTCTGCGGTGCGGATGCCGGCGCCGAACCACGGGTCGCCCGCTCCGGTGTCGTCCCAGTCGGCGAGCGAGGCGACGGTCGTGATGGCGGCCGCCACGGTGGTGAGCTCGTCGCGGTCGAGCCCGGCGAGCACGTCACCCCGGAGCCGGATGCGTGAACGGGGTGGCACCGCGACCTCGGCGAACGCGGAGACCGCCTCCTGCACCTCGTGCAGCGTGACCCCCCACGGGGCACGCTCCTCGTGCAGCGAGCGCACGTGCGCGGTCAGGCGGTCGGCGGCGCTGCGCCGTGCGGCCGCGGGCGCGGTGACCCGCGATTGCGCCGGCTCGGCGGCCGCCGCCGATCGCCGGGGCCCGCGGGCGGGCTCGGGCCGGTCGAGCCGGTCGAGGGCGTCGACGAGCTCACGCGCCACCCGGCGGCGACCGTGCGCCCCGGCGTGCAGGTCGAGCACCAGGTCGCGCAGGCCCACCCGGTCGAGTCGGCCGACGACGGCGTCGATGGCGGCACGCTTCTCGGCGACGAACAGCACCCGCTTGCCGTCGGCCGCGAGCGTGGCGATGAGGTTGGCGATGGTCTGCGACTTGCCGGTTCCCGGGGGACCGTGGATCACCAGGTGCGAGCCCGAGCGCACCGCCTCGATGGCCTCCTGCTGGCTGCTGTCGGCGTCGAGCACGAGCATGTCGCGGGCGGGGTCGTCGAGGTCGACCCGGCTGCGGTCGAGCTCGGAGCGCACCGACCGCAGGGCGTCGGGGTCGCCGGCGAGCGCCGCGACGACGTCGTGGTCGGCGAGGGCGTCACCCTGGGCGGCGAGGTCGGCCACCATCGGCAGCTTGGCGTACGAGAAGGTGCCGATGACCAGGCGCGGCGCCACCGAGAAGTCGGGCACGTCGGCGCACAGCTCGCCGAGCGCCGCGTAGACCGGGTGGGGGTCGAACATCGCGTCGGGCGTGATGAGCGCCTCGAGGGCGTCCTCGTCGACCTCGATCCCCTGCTCCGAGCGCAGGTAGTTGACGAGCACCGGGTTGAGCTCGAGCTCGGCACCGAGGTCGAGCAGGTAGTCGCCCTGGGCCGCACCGGTGGGACGCAGGGTGCAGGCCCGCAGCAGCACCGGGGCCGCGGGCGAGCGTGGGGCGCGGCGCCCGTCGGGCAGCCGTACCCCCCAGGTGGCCATGCCCACGGCGAGGAAGCAGGTGAGGATGCCGCGCTCCTCGGCGAGCTCGCGGCTCTTGGCGGCGATGGCGCGGGCGCGCCGGCGGGCGTCCTCGAGGGCCGCCGGCTCGCGCACCAGGTCGGACAGCTTGGTGGGGCGGCCCGCCATCATGCTCGCGACCCCGCCGGGGTGGGCCGTTATGAGGTCGAGGGTGCCGGTGGGCAGGTCGCGGTACCAGAGCAGGGTGTTGCGCCCGCCGAGGTCGACGAGGTGCCGTGTCCAGGCGGCACGGGCGGCGGCCACCCGAGCGGCGCGCGGGTCGTCGTCAGGAGTGTCTGACGGAGCCGTGGCGGGAGCCGGCTGCTGCGGGGGCTCCGGGGGACGCGTGGTGCCGACAACGTCTTCCGGGGGCGTCGGCGCCTCCTTCCCCCTGAACCTGACTCTCACCTCAGCAGGCTAACAACGCGAAGGTTCGCGACCGGTCAGGCGCGGGGGTGGGTCGGGTCACCACCCGAGCCGCACTGCGTGCGGATGCCGGGTGGCCGGCATCCGACGTGACCTCCCCTACCGCTTGGTACGTGACGTGATCGCTCGACCTACCAGGCGGTAGACCACGCTGGGTGCGGATGCCGGGTGGCCGGCATCCGTCTGGGCGCTGTCAGGCCGGGGTGGGGTCGGTGCGCACCGTGCTGAGCGCCGCCACCAGGCCGATGACGACCGCGACCGCCAGGGCGGCCAGCGCCAGCACGGTGAAGCTGGCGCGGTCGACCACGACACCGGCGAGCGCCCCGCCGAGACCCGCGACCAGGCCCATGACGAGGTCGGACGCCCCCTGCGCCCCCGGTCGCTCCATGGCCGGGACCGCAGCGGTGAGCATGGTCGAGCCGGCCACCAGCGTGCACGACCAGCCCAGGCCCAGCAGGAACAGCCCCAGGCCCAGGGTGGGCGACCCGCCCTCCGGCGCGGCCGACGCGAGCAGGGTGGCCGTCGACAGCACCACCGACCCCACCACCGCCACGGCCCGCCCACCGAACCGGTCGACCGCCAGGCCGGTCAGCGGGGAGAACGCGAACATGCCGACGATGTGGATGCTGATGACCAGGCCGATGAGCTCGAGCCCGGCATCGCCGTGGGCCATGTGCAACGGGGTCATCACCATCACGCTGACCATGACCACGTGCCCCAGCGCCAGGGTGAGCAGCCCGAGCCGAGCCGCCGGGATGCCCGCCACGACCCGCAGCCCGCGGCTCACGGACCCGTGGGCCGGGCCCGAGTCGTCGCCATCGGCGACCCGCCGCCGTCGGGCCTCGAGCAGCGGGTCGGGCCGCAGCCGCAGGCTGACCACCGCGATGGCCAGGAGCAGCCCGAGCACCGAGAAGACGTAGGGCCCGGTGAGCGTCGGCAGGCCGAGCCGCTGTGCCACCGGCGCGCTCGGACCGACCAGGTTGGGCCCGAGCACGCTGCCGACCGTGGTCGCCCACACGACGATGCTCAGGTCTCGCGCGCGGTGCGCGGGCAGCGCGAGATCGGCTGCGACATAGCGACTCTGGCTGTTGGATGCCGTCGCGCCACCAAAGAGGACGCTCGACACCAGGAGCAGGGCGAAGTTGCCCATCAGGCCGGCCGTGATGAGGCCGACCGCCCCGACGGTCGCCAGCACATAGCCGAGCACCAGGCCGGGACGTCGGCCGCGCGCCGCCATCAGCCGCGACATCGGGATCGCGATGACGGCCGCACCGAGGATCTGGAAGGTGCCGCCCAGCCCGGCGTACCGGGCCGACCCGGAGACCTGCTCGGCGAGGAGCGCGCCGACGGCCACCCCGGCCGACATGCCCACCCCGCCCAGCATCTGCGAGAGGACGAGCGTGCGGACGACGTGCCGCTGCAGCCGGTCGGGGGCAGCGCGGGTCGTCGTCACCGAAGCAGTATGCCGGGCGGCTCCACCAGCGGCCCCTCCCCGGACGGGGGGAGGTCAGCGCCGGCGCCGGCGCATCGTCCACTCGTTGTGGCCGTCGACCCGCTGGTAGACGAGGTCGTCGAGGGCGACCCTCGCGATGGCCAGTCCCCGCCCGTCCTCGCTGTCCGTGCTCGGCATCGGGCGCTCCGACTCCGGCAGCGGCGGCCCGTCGTCGCGCAGCCTGCCGAGCAGCCGGTCGGTGCGCACCTCCAGGGTGAACGAGTAGTGGATCGTGCCCGGCGAGCGACCGTGCTCGACCACGTTGGTGGCGATCTCGATGACCGCCGTCTCGAACAGCATCAGGTCGGTGGGCGCGACGTCCGGATGGTCGGCCCGCACTCGGTCGAGCAGCTCGTGCACGAGGCCGAGCGTCTCGGGCAGGGCGAGGGTGTCGACGCGGTAGTCACCAACCATGGACGGCATCACCCACGGTGTCGAACGGCTGCAGGATGCGGTCGAGGTTGGTGAGGTCGAGCACCATCCGCACCTGCTCCTGCGCGGAGGCGATCCGCAGGTCGCCCCCGGCCTGGCGGGTGCGCTTGAGACCGGCCACCAGGGCGCCCAGACCGGAGGAGTCGACGAACGGGGTGCCGGTCAGGTCGACGACGAGCCGGACCCGACCGTCGCTGACCGCCTCGTCGATGGCGCTGCGCAGGGTGGGCGCCCCCACCATCGTCAGGCGACCCTCGCAGCGCAGGACGGTCGCGTCCCCCAGCATCGACCTGTGGACCTGCATCAGTGGGTCAGCTCCTTCTCCGGTCCCGGGCGGGCAGCCGGTCCGCGATCGCGCGTCATCCGACGCTGCGCTTGACCACGACGACCGTGACGTCGTCGGCGGGGCGGGACCGGTCGGCATACGCGGTGATCTCGTCGACGAGCTGCTGGGCGCCCAGCCCCCGGTCACCCAGCTCGGACAGCGCCTCCAGGCCCTCGTCGGGGTTGTCGAAGTAGTCGAGGATCCCGTCGCTCACCACGACGAGGGCGTCGCCCGGCTCGAGGACGAAGTCGTGGGCCACCCAGTGGTCGCCGCTGATCGCGCCGATCGGCAGGCCGCCGGAGGTGAGCCGGCGGGGGACGCCCTCGGAGTCGATGACGACGGCCAAGCCGTGGCCGGCGTCGACGTACTGCCCGCGCCCCGTCTCCGGGTCGATGCAGGCACCGAAGGCCGTGACGAACGTGCTGGTGTCGCCGAGGTCCTGGTCGAGGTCGTAGGCGGTGCGGTTGAACGCCTCCTCGATGCTGATGAAGCGCGCCGCGCCCCGCAGCACCGCCCGCACCGAGCTCGCGATGAGCGCCGCGCCGATGCCCTTGCCCATGACGTCGCCGGCGAAGATGTGCAGCCGGTCGCGCGCGATGAACCAGTCGTAGAAGTCGCCGCCGAGCTGCCGGGCGGTGACGCACCGGCCGGCGACCTCCAGCCCCGCCAGGCGGATGACCGACCGCGGGCGCAGCGCCCGCTGCACCAAGGCGGCCCGGTGCAGCTCGTGACCGGTGGCCAGCTCGACCTCGACCCAGTCGGCGAGGGTGCGCAACAGGCGCAGCTCCCCGGCATCCAGCTGGCGCTCCTCGTAGCCCATGACGCACAGCACGCCGATGCGGTGCTCACCGGCGTGCAGCGGCTGCCCGGCGTAGAAGCGCACCCCCGAGCCCGCCAGGAAGGGCGAGGCCTTGAAGCGGTCGTCGGACATGAGGTCGGAGACGACGAGGGGCTCGTCGCGCTGGATGGTGACCGTGCACACCGAGTCGCGGCGCGGCATCTGGTCGCTCGGCAGGCCGGTGCTGGCCTTGGCCCACAGCCGATCCTCGTCGACGAGCGTCACTGCTGCCATGGGCACGTGGATGAGCTCCTTGACGAGCTCGACCAGCCGGTCGAAGCGCTCCTCACGCGGGGTGTCGAGCACCTGCAGCGCGTAGAGGGCGCGCAGGCGCGCGCTCTCGTCGGTGCGTTCGACGACGTCGGGTCGCGACACGTGCCCAGCCTTCCCCACCCTGCAGGACTCACTGTAGTTCGAGCCACTCCCAACCTACGGCGCGACGCCGATCCGCGCGGCCCGACCGGGCAGGCTGGGGCCGTTCGGCCGATGCGCCGAGCACCACGGTGGCGTTGCCACATCCGGGCAACCGGGTCCTTCGGGGTGCCCCCGGCAGGATTCGAACCTGCGACACCTTCTTTAGGAGAGAAGTGCTCTTCCCCTGAGCTACGAGGGCGCGCACGCGGCGTGCCGCGAGGCCTCCACAGGGTAGCGGCCCGGCCCGGCCCGACCCACCCCGCCGGAGTCGGGTGGTGGAATCCCTGCGCGACCCAATGGCCGACAATGTGACCCAGATCACTCCGCGAGCTGCGAAACAGGCTGCCTGACTGTCGAATTCGGTGACCGAGCCAGGACGGTTCACAAGATTTTCCAAAGCCCCGCCTGAAACCATCGGGACTTCCATCATCGACGTATCGCCTGAGTTCGGTGCCGTGCGAAAGCCCCCGGTGCAGGCACGCTGCATTTAGGGATTTCCATGAAGCTCGTTCCGGGGGCCACCAGACCCCGCGTGTCACACGACGCGCCCACTCCTCGGGCCGACCCGTCGAGGGGCCACCGGTCGCGACCCCGCCGCGGAAGGTTCGCCCGGCCGTCCCGGCTCGTGGCAGCCGCCTCCGTACTGGTGCTGCCCATCGCCCTGGTGCTTCCGGCCGCCACCGCACAGGCCAAGGCCCAGGTCGGACAGGGCTTCACGGTCACCCCGTCCGACCTGGCCTTCATCCTCAAGCAGATCAAGATCGCCGAGCGCCACTCGCGCGCCATCGCGGGCACCGAGCCGACGGCGGCACCCAACCCCGACCCGACCACCGACCCGAACTACTGCGCCGCGCTCATCGGGCCGGGCCGCGACCAGATCCCCGACAAGCTGGCCCCCTACGGGCTGCGGACCGTCGATGGCTCGTGCAACAACCTCATCCCCGGGCGCGAGACGTTCGGTGCCGCCGACCAGACGATGCCGCGGCACGCCGCGCCGGTCTTCAGGGATGCCGAGACGTCGCCTGCCGCCTTCGGACCGCCGGTCGCGACGTCGTACCAGCAGAAGAAGGGGTCGGTCTTCGACTCGCGGCCCCGGATGATCAGCAACCTGATCTCCGACCAGACCTCGACCAACCCGGCCGCGGTGGCAGCGGCCGGCTTCCCGGTGCGCACCCAGGGCAACCCCGGCCTCTTCCCCTGCACCACCGAGCCGGGTCCCGACGGCACCGGCGGCGTGCCGGCCGGCTGCGTGCCGAAGTACCAGACCCTGTTCATCCCGAACGTGTCGACCGATGTCGGCCTGACCCCGCCGTACAACTCCCTGTTCACGTTCTTCGGCCAGTTCTTCGACCACGGCCTCGACCAGGCCGTCAAGGGCGGCGGCACCGTCTTCGTCCCGCTCCAGGCCGACGACCCGCTGATCCCCGGCGCCGACCACGTCCTGGGCACTGCGGACGACCTGCCGGCCGACCAGCGGTTCATGGTGCTCACCCGCGCCCAGAACCAACCCGGCCCCGACGGCATCCTGGGTGACCGCACCCCCACCACTCCCCCGACGACCGCCTGCACGGCCCTGAACACGCCGGCCGGCTGCGACGAGAGCGCCGACGACGTGCAGGAGGCGACGAACACCGACTCGCCGTGGATCGACCAGAGCCAGACCTACTCCTCGCACCCCGCACACCAGGTGTTCCTGCGCCAGTACGTCAACAACGTTGCGGGCAGGCCGGTTTCGACCGGGGCGCTGCTCCCTGGCAGTGGTGCACGCGACACCGGCCTGGCCACCTGGGCCGACCTCAAGGCCCAGGCCGCCACCCTGCTCGGGCTGAGGCTGACGGATGCCGACGCGCTGAGCGTGCCGATGATCGCCACCGACCCGTACGGCAAGTTCCTCCCCGGCCCCCTGCGCGGGCTGCCGCAGTACGTGACCTCGGCCGGCCTCGTCGAGGGCAACGCGGCCGCCCCGGTCGCCGTGCCCGCGAACGCGCGGACGTTCAGCACGCCCTTCCTCACCGACATCACCGACAACGCCGTGCCCCGGCCGGGTTACACGCCGGATGCCGACAGCGTGGTCAGCCCGGCGCTGGTGCCGTGTGCGCAGCCGGGAGTTCCCGCCGGCTGCGTGAACGAGTACGACGACGAGATGCTCGACCTGCACTTCGTGGCCGGCGACGGACGCGCCAACGAGAACATCGCGCTGAGCAGCATCCACCAGGTCTTCCACTCCGAGCACGACCGGTTGGTCACCGACATCCAGGACGTCCTGACCAACGACACGACCCCGAGCGGCGTCGCGGCCCTCACCCAGTGGCAGGACGTGAACGGTGCGGGGGGCTGGAACGGCGAGCGCCTCTTCCAGGCGGCCCGGTTCGTGACCGAGATGGAGTACCAGCACCTGGTCTTCGGGGAGTTCGCCCGCAAGATGGCGCCCGCGATCCCGGTGTTCCGCACCTACGACGTCGACATCAACGCTGCCGTCCGTGCCGAGTTCGCCCACGCCGTCTACCGGCTCGGCCACTCGATGCTCGACGAGCAGGTCGTCCGCACGCGCAACGGGAAGGACAACTCCCTCCCCCTGCTCAAGGCCTTCCTCAACCCGCCCGAGTACTTCAACGGCGGCCCGGTCGACGGCGAGCTGTCGCCCGAGCAGGCCGCGGGCTCGATCCTCATGGGTGCGTCGGACCAGGTGGGCAACGAGCTCGACGAGTTCATGACCGACACCCTGCGCAACAACCTGCTCGGCCTGCCGCTCGACCTCGCCACCCTGAACCTCACCCGCGCCCGCGAGACCGGCGTGCCACCGCTGAACGGCTTCCGGCGCCAGCTGTTCGCGGCGACCAACGACAGCCACCTCAGGCCCTACAAGAGCTGGACCAACTTCGGCCAGGGCATCAAGCACCCCGAGTCGCTGGTCAACTTCGTCGCGGCCTACGGCACGCACCCCACGATCCTCACCGACGTCGGCCCCGACGGCGTGCTGGTCGACGACCCGGGCACCCCGGCCGACGAGAGCGCCGACAACGGCCCGGCGACCCTGGCCTCGCGGCGGTTGGCCGCCAAGCGCATCGTCGACCCCGCGGTGGGTGAACAGCACGCGCCGACAGATGCCGCCGACTTCATGTTCGGCACGAACGCGTGGGCCGTCACCTCCGGCGCCACCACCACGGGGGTCGACGACATCGACCTGTGGGTGGGTGGCCTGGCCGAGGCGACCGAGATCAACGGCGGCCTGCTGGGCTCCACGTTCGACGCGGTGTTCGAGCGGCAGATGACCGACCTGCAGGACGGCGACCGCCTCTACTACCTGGCCCGCACCCCCGGCATGAACCTCGGCACCCAGCTCGAGGGCAACTCGTTCGCGGAGATGATCCTGCGCAACACCGTCGGCACCGACACGCTCAGCGCCGACGCGTTCGGCACGTCCGACTGCAAGTTCCAGCTCAAGGACCTCGACGGCACCGCCGCCGGGTTCGACGCTCTCGGAGCCACGATCGCCGACGACCCGCTGACGACGGCCTGCGACGAGAGCAAGCTGCTGCAGCGGATGCCGGACGGCACCATCCAGTACCGCCAGAACAACAGCGTCGACCCGCCCGGCATCAACAAGCAGGCTGTCTACAACGGCACCACCAACCCCGACCGCGTGTGGGGCGGCAACGGGAACGACACTTTCTGGGGCCTGACCGGCAACGACGTCATCGAGGGTGGCGCCGGCATCGACAACGTGCTCGGTGGCGAGGGCAACGACGTCATCACCGACACCTCCGGTGCCGACATCCTCAAGGGCGGGCCGGGCAACGACGCCGTGGACGGCGGCCCGGACAACGACATCCTGCTCGGGGGCGACGGCCAGGATGTGCTCAACGGCGGCGCCAACGACAACCAGGACTTCGGCGGCCCCGGGGACGACTTCATCATCGGCGGTCTGGGCGCGGATGCCGTGCAGGGCGACGGCGGCGACGACTGGCTGGAGGGCGGCCCCGGCCAGGACCTGTTGACCGGCGACCACGGTTCACCCTTCTTCGACGACCCGGGCCAGGTGACACCCGGCAACGAGGTGATGATCGGCCAGACCGGCGACGACTACGTCGCCGAGGGCGGCGACGACCTGATGGCGGCCAACGCGGCCCCGATCGACACGTTCATCGGCTCGGCCGGGTTCGACTGGGCCTTCCACCAGTTCGACACGGTCGCGGCCAACGACGACCTCACCGTCGCCCCCGGCGTGCAGCTTCCCCCGGGGTGAGCAGCGATCGCTGGCAGGAGACCGAGGCCGTCTCCGGCTCGTCGAAGGACGACGTCATCAAGGGCGACGACGTCGTGCCACGCACCCTCGGCGGCGCCGGGTCCTCCGGCTGCGACGTGCTCGACCAGGCCGGCATCGACCGGATCAGCGGGCTCGGGGCGCTCCTGCCGCACCCGCTCACCGGTGACCCCGTCCCGGTGGTCGCCTCCTCGGCGGCCCACTACTGCCCGATCAGCGGCCCGGTGTGGGGTGAGGGCAACATCCTCATCGGCGGGGCGGGCAGCGACACCATCCGCGGCGGCGGCGGCGACGACATCATCGACGGCGACCGGGCCCTGAGCGTGCGGATCAGCGTGCGCGACGACCTGGGCGACGAGATCGGCAGCACCGACCTGCTGGAGCACACCTACCAGGTCGGGAACCCCCACACCCTGCAGGCCGACGTGTTCGCCGGCGTCATCGACCCCGGCAACCTCGTCACGGTGCGCGAGATCGTCGGCTCCTCGACCCAGGATGCCGCCACGAGCGTCGACACCGCCGTGTTCTCCGAGCCCGAGGGCAGCTACACCGTGACCACGGTGCCCGCTGGGGCGGCGCTCGGCGCCCCCGGCAGCACCACGACCGTGCGGCACGACAACGGCGGCGCCGACGGCACCGACACCCTGCGGAACATCGAGAGGCTGCAGTTCGCCACGAGCCCCGGGCCGGCGGCTCCGACCGGGGTCACTGCCGTCGCCGGGAACGCCTCGGCCACTGTCAGCTGGACGGCGCCGACGACCGGCGCGGGCACCATCACGGGCTACTCCGTGCGGGTCGTCAACGCCAACGGGGCGCAGGTCGGCGCGCTGCATCCTGCGGCAGCAGACCAGCACTCCCTCCTCGTGACCGGCCTGGCCAACGGCACCCCGGTGCGGTTCCAGGTCGCGGCCGTCAACGCCTCCGGCCCCGGGGGCTTCTCGGCGCCGTCTGCGCCGGTGACGCCTGACCTCGTGCCGGACGCACCCGGCATCGGGGCCACGACGGTCGGCAGCGGCACCGCGACGGTGCGCTGGACGGCCCCTGCGGCCAACGGCGGCTCCGCGGTCACGAAGTACTCGGTGCAGCTGTTCGACGCGGCTGACAACCCGGTCGGCGCCGCCCGTCCGGCTGCCGCGAACGCCACCTCGCTGGTGGTCAGTGGGCTGGTCAACGGCTCCTCGTACACCTACACCGTCACCGCGGCCAACAGCACCGGCGACGGCCCGGGATCCGCTCACAGTGGCGTGTTCACCCCCCACCTGAGCGGTCCCGGGTTCACCGGCCTGGCGCCCAAGCGGGTCATGGACACCCGCATCGGCACCGGCGTCGCCAAGGCTCGGATCGCCGCCCGCAAGCAGGTCACCCTGACCGTGCCCGGCCTGCCGTCCACGGCCACCGCGGTGGTGCTGAACGTGACCGCGATCAAGCCGAGCACGTCGGGGTACCTGACGGTCTTTCCTGCGGGCACGACGCGGCCGACGACGTCGAGCCTGAACTTCGTTGCGGGACAGACGGTTCCCAACCTGGTCATGGTCAAGGTGGGCAGGGGCGGCAAGGTGACGGTGTACAACAACTCGGGCACCGTCGACGTCATCGCCGACCTGGCCGGGTACTACTCGACAGGTGGCGCCGGGTTCATCGGCGAGAATGCCCGACGGGTCATGGACACGCGAAACGGCACGGGCGTCGCGAAGGCCAAGGTGGGTGCTGGCGCCCAGGTCACCGTGACCATCCCCAACCTGCCGGCCGGTGCGAAGTCGGTGGTGCTGAATGTCACGGCCAGCAGCCCAACCGCCGCGGGCTACCTCACGGCCTACCCGACCGGTTCCGCACGGCCGACGACCTCGAGCCTCAACTTCGTTGCAGGGCAAACGGTCTCCAACCTGGTGGTGGTGAACGTCGGCCCCGGCGGGAAGGTCACGTTCTTCAACAGCGCCGGCAGCGTCAACGTCGTCGCCGACCTGTCCGGGTCGTACAGCCTGAACCGGGGCGACGGGTTCACCGGTCAGGCCCCTCGTCGGGTGCTCGACACCCGGCTCGGCACCGGTGCCGCCCGGGCCAAGGTGGCCGCCGGGGCCGTGGTGTCCCTGACCATCCCCGGCCTGCCCGCGGGTACGACCTCGGTGGTGCTCAACGTCACCGCCACCAACCCGACCGCGACCGGCGTCCTGACGGTCTACCCCACCGGTGGGGTCAGTCCGGCGACGACCAACGTGAGCTTCGCGAAGGGGAGGACCGTGCCCAACCTCGTGGTCGTCAACGTCGGCCCGGGCGGCAAGGTCAGCTTCTACAACAACGCCGGCACGGTCGACGTCATCGCCGACCTGGCGGGGTACTACCGCCCCTGAGGCCCGCCGGGGTGTGAGTCACGGCTGACGTCCAGGGATGCCGGACGAGCGGGCAGGCGCGCGGCCGACACCCCCAGCCGGCACCCGTCGAGAGGGAGCCGGGGTGCGCAAGGGTCCTTCAGGGCGAGGCGCGCGGCAACCGGACCGATGGGTATGTCGTGGCGATATTGGGCTGCACGGACGAGCGTGGCTGGTGTTGGCTCAGCTCGTGAGCATCGTGATGAGCACGCCGGGGGTCCAGGATCTCGACCGGATAGCCGACGTCCTGAGTGGTTGGCAGCACGACGCGGGGCCTCTGCATCTGCATCCAGGCGACCTGGGTTGGCACTCGTTGAGAGGTGCGACCGCAACGGCCGCCGCGTTGCGGGTCTGGTCACGCGAGGAGACGGTCCTCGCCGTCGGACTCCTGGACGGCCCGGACGGGCTCCTGCGCATGGCCGTCGACCCTCACTTCACCGATGACGACGATCTCTCCCGGCAACTCGTCGCCGACGTCCAGGACCCACAGCGTGGCGTCCTGGAGGCAGGCAACGCCATCGTCGAAGCGCGAGGCGCCAAGCGCTTCGCGCAGCGGCTGTCGGAGGCAGGCTGGCAGCCTGACGAGCCCTGGACGCCGTTGCATCGCGACCTCGCAAGCCCCGTCGACGAAGACCCGGTGACTCGAGCCGGAGTGCGCATCCAGACCATCGGGCCGGAGCGAGTCGACTCCTGGGTGGCCGTCCACTGGTCTGCGTTCAGGGGAACACCGTTCACCGAACAGGACCGAAGCGACTTCCGTGAATGGTGGCTGACCATGGCCGACGGCCCGTTCTACCACCGGGCACGCAGCTTGGCCGCGTTCGACGGACACGACGACGCCGTTGCGGTCGTGACGGTGTGGTCGGCTGGACGAGGTCGCCCCGGGCTCATCGAGCCCATGGGCGTGCACCGAGACCACCGGAGCCACGGCTACGGCGTGGCCATCACGGTGGCCGGCGCGATGGCCCTGCGCGAGATGGGGTCGTCCAGCGCCGTCGTGTGCGCCGAGAGCTCCAACACAGCAGCCGTGAACACCTACCTCGCTGCCGGGTTCACCGCACACGAGCAGACAGCCGACCTGCGGTCCGCCACCTGAGGACATCAGCAGCAAGCCCTCCGCGGCTGAGTGCGTCAGGCAGGGTCCTTGGCTACTCCGTTCGCCGGAAGACGTACAGTCCGTCGCCAGTCGTGGCAAGAAGAACCCAGCCGTCCTTCTCCAGCACCTCGAGACACAGAGCCAAGCGAACACCCCTCACTCCTGGACCCATCGACTTCTCGTTGAGGAGCTCGGCCTCGGTCAAGACCCGGTATGCCATCGAGGGATTCCCTTCGCCTGCGCCCTAGCCCCGACAAGCGTCGAGATTGACAGTGTGGCGGCGCCGGCCGGACGTCAAGCGGAAGGGCCGGCTGTCTGACAGCTGTCGCAGTCGCCGGTGCCGGGCTCGTGCTGTGGTGGATCGGCTTGGCCGCCAGAGTCGTTCTGGTCGTTGTGGCCCGCGCGGGGCGCGTGTGGTGCATCACGGCAGCGGTGGAACAGGGGTCGGGTGCTGCAGGGGGCGCGATAGGGCGCGCGTGGTGCATCACGGCAGCGGTGGAGCAGGGGTCGGGTGCTGCAGGGGGCGCGATAGGGCGCGCGTGGTGCATCACCCGAGCTGCCCTCGGCGACGGGAGCATCAGGTGAGGGAGATGGTGACCGTCGTCGCGTCGGTGCCCGACGCAGGCTCCACGGTGTGCCAGGTGAGCGCCGAGTCCGACATGCCGCGGCGCCACTCGCGGTCGCTCACGACGACACCGGTGGCCCCGGTGTCGGCCGCCCGCGCCACGGCCCATGAGCCGGCGGCCAGGCCAGGTCGGGCCAGTCCGGCACCTGCGTCGACTCCGCTGACGCAGGTCCGAACGATGTGCGCCCACCGGGGCATGAGCGTGCGTGCTTCGGTTTCCGCGCGTCCTGGCCAGCCACCAGTAGGGAGAAGGACTAGTCGCCTCCAGTGAGCACCGCATTCGGGCTCTGCGCGCTAGTAAGTCCGGTCGAAGTAGCGCACGAACACCTCGTCGCGGTTGTCGGCCCAGGTCAGGACGAACCGCCAACAGCCGGGCTGTGGCATGTCCACCAAGGACGGCCCCGCGCCATCAGGGAGGGTCACCGAGACGGTCCGTCCACTCGCCTGTTCCCGTGCGTCCATTCGCAGGGGGCCGGAGCCGTTGCGCGCGAGCCACAGGACCTTCCCGCCTGGTGCTGCGACGGCCTTGGGCGGCTCGGAGCCCCCACCCCCACTTGCGCTGATTGTCCTGCCCACCTCGGCAGACCGGCAATCCCACCTAGCGAGAAGGGGCCCGCACCTGTCGGTGCGGGCCCCTTCCCTTCCTGCGGCTCAGCTGCCGCCAGCCGCCATCACGTGGTGATGCTCAGCGGGAACGACGCGACCCCGCCGGTGGCACTGACCACCGTGACCAGAGTCTGAGCCGGCGAGCGCGGGTCCGGCACGGCCCCGGCACGGATCGAGAAGGCTCCGGCGGCATCCACCGTCGCGCTCCCGATCGTCCTGCCCTGGGCGTTCGGCCCCAGGACGATGGTCACCCGCTGGCCCGCGAGGATCGACGTGGTGCCGGTGACCCTCCACTCGCCGCGGGTGGTGCGGTAGCGGGCCACCACGGCGCTGAAGGTCTCGGCCCGTGGGCTGATGACCACCGTGTCGGTCTTCACCGCGCCACCGCCGACCGGGGTGGCGGTGAGGGTGAAGGTCAACGGCGTGTTGTTCGGTGCGTAGAGCGGGTTGGCGTTCCCGGCCAGGGCGCTGGGCAGCGGCATGAGGGCGTAGGTGAACGTCGGTTTGGCTGTGGTGGTCGACGACAGGGTCATCGTCGGCCCACCGGTCTGGGTCCAGGCGTAGGACAGGGCGCCGAGGCTGGCGCTGGCGTCCAGCGTGACGACCTTGCCGCGCTGCACCGTCTGGTCCGGACCGGCGTTCGCGACGAACGTCGGCGCCGGCGGGGTGACCGTGATCGTGCGGGTGACCGGCACGCTGGCGGTGCCCGTGGGACCGGAGACGATCAGCTGCATCGTGTACGTGCCCGCTTGGCTCGGTGTGAAGGTCGCCACCGGGGTGCCCGGACCGGTCAGGGTGACCGAGGGGCCCGACGTCTGGCTCCAGGCGTAGGTCAACGGGGCCGGCGAGCTCGCGCTGCCGTCCAAGGTGACCAGCTGGCCCGCGGAAACGGTCAGCGGGGCCGTGAAGGACGCCACCGGGGTGGTGGGCGCCAGCCCGGCACCGCCGACGGTGGTCGCGATCGTCGCCGACCCGCCACGGGCCGACTTGACGGTGATCGACGGCGGCGGCGCCACGGTCGAGACGGTGACCGTGCCATTGACCAGTGGAGCGTTGAAGCCGTCCACGGTGAGCGTCGGGTTGTTCTTGACGTCACTCGACGTGGCAGTGACGGTCAGGGTGTTGGCCGGAGCCGGAGCGCCTTCCGGGCCGGCGGTGAAGACCGCCGACGCGATCGTCACGGCATCCGTCAGCGCAACGGTCTTCGTTGCCACCGGCCGGTCACCGGCGTTGATCACCTGGATCGTCGCGCCTGCCGCAACCGGATTCGCGCTGACCAGGGGGAGGCGGCCGAAGTAGCGACCCCCATCACTGACCAGCGAGGTGTTCGCGAAGCCGAGCGGGCTGGCGTTGACCTGGATGGACTGGGCGGTCTCGGAGGACGCGAAGACGTCGAGGGTGCCGTTGCCGTCAGCCTGCAGCGAGTACGTGGCTCGGGCCACGTCGACACCGCTGTTGGTCGCGTAGCGGCCCTGCACCGAGAACAGGTCCTGGGTGGCGAGCAGGGTGTAGGTGCCGTCGGCGTTCTTGCGCTCGACTGTGACCTTGTTGGTGTTGTACGGGCTGCCGGTGATCTTGTGCAGGATGCCGGGGTCGCCCGTGTAGCCGGCCGGGGCGGCCGGTGCACTGCTGTCCCACTTGAGGAAGGGCCCGATCCGGCTGCCCAGAGCGCCACCGAAGGCACCCGGCGTCGTGCCGACGTCCTGGGTCATGTTGATGCCCCTGCCACCCTCGGTGGTGATCTCGTCGATGCCATAGGGATGGATGATGCGGTAGGTCACGCCATCGGCAAGTGCCTTGTCCCGCATCCGGATCCGACCGAAGACCATCTCATCCCCTGCGATGACTGGTCCGGTGGCGTAGGCCGCCTCGAGGTTCATCTCGATGAAGAGGTTGATGCCGGTCCCGACGACGTCGGTGCTGACCATCTGGTAGAAGTTCTCGTCCGGGAAGTTGGTCGGGTAGACCAGCGGAAGGTCGTTCACGGGCGGGGCACAGAACGGGTCCGGCACGTCGCCAAGTGGCATGCACAGCTCGAGGCGCGAAGTCGCGCCATCCGCATTCTTGTCGCGGTACCACGTCGGGAAGCCGTTCTCCGATGACACCGGCCCGACCTCGATCAGCGACCCGTTGCGAGGTGTGGCTGGCACCACCTCGACGGCGAGCGCCGACAGCGCCGGCACCGTCACGACTGCTGCTGCGACGGCCCCTACACCCCACCGCCTTAGTTTGACGTTCATCTCTATGCCTTGCCTCTCGTTTCAGCTGGACCGAAGCAGGTGCCTCGGGTACCTCTGGTTGCGGTCGACCTGCGACCGCGGTGACGTCGCTCATCCGACGTGGCTGCTTGCCCGCCCGTGGACCTAGGTCACGACCACGGTGATCGGGGTGGAGATGGCGTCGCCGTCGGCGTCGTTGAAGACGCTGAGGGTGACGACGTAGGTGCCGGGCTCGTCGAAGTGCCAGTCGAAGGTGGCTGGCGGCGCTCCGACACCCGAGAACGCGACCTGGATGCCGTCGACGCTGAGGTCCCAGTCGGTGAACACGGTGCCCACAGGCGTTGCCGCCGTCAGGCCGAAGGTGACTGTCGCGTCGGTCACCGCCGTCGGCGGGCCGGTGATGGCGGCCGTGGGCTGGTTGAAGACGGTCACGGTGACTGTCTTCGTGATGGAGCCACCACCTGAGTCGGTGACCGTCAAGGTGGCGGTCTTCACGCCGGTGGTGAGGTACTCGTGGTCGGCGTCCCACAGGGTGGAGTCGTCGCCGGTGAAGTCGACCGCCGGGGTGCCGTCACCGTAGTTCACCCGCACGAGCGTGAAGGTGTGGCCGGCGCTGGGGGCTGTCCCGGACAGGTCGACGCGCGCCAGGAAGCCGTTCACGGTGGCCTTCGCGGTGGCCCCGGTTGAGTTGTTGACGGACAGGCTCGCCACCGGCGGCGTCCCCGGCGGGGAGCTCGTCGTCTGGGTCACCTCCTCTGACAGCGAGAAGTGCGGAAGGGCGTCGCGCGCGAACACCGCGTAGGAGTACTGCGTTCCGGCGGTCAGACCGGTGTCGGTGAACGACACCGCAGTACTCGACAGCGGGACGGGGACCGCGACCCCGTCGGTGGGACCGACCGGCGGCACGTCGCCGAGGCTTCGGCGGACCATCACGCCGGTGAAGCCGGCGTTGGTCGGGTTGGTCCACCCGAGCGTGATGGCGGTCTGGGTGAATGCCGTGACGCTGAGGGCGGTGACCGGAGGCTGGATCACGACCACCTGGGTCGTCGCGGTCGCGATCCCGTCGGCGTCGTTGAATGCGCTGAACGTGACGGTGAAGGTACCCGCCGTGCCATAGGTGTGCTTCAGCGTCGCGGGTGCGTCGCCCGTGCCGAAGATCAGCCCGGTGCCGTCGTCGTAGTCCACCTCGTAGTCGGTGATCACGGTGTTGGCGGGGGTCAGCGTGGACACGGCGACGTCGATCGGCTTGCCCGCGTCACCACCGGCCGAGCTGATGTCGGCGGTCGGCGAGGCGAACACCGTGAGGATCACGGTGTCGGTGTCCTTGTTGCTGTTGGAGTCGGTCACCTCGAGGACGACGGTCCGAACGCCTGGAGTGAGGTAGACGTGGCTCGGGGTCCAGTCGGCGATGGGACCGGAGAACGGCTCGGTCGTGCCGTCGCCGTAGTCGAGCGTGCCCGACTCGATGGTGGCGCCCTCTCCGCCGGTGGAGCCGGCCACGAAGAACGTGGGCTCGAAGCCGGCCACGCTGGTCCTCGCCGTGCCGTTGGTGGAGTCGTTGACGGACAGCACCGCGGTGACCACCGCGGTGACCGGTGCGCCGACCGTGGTGACGGTCACCGTGGTGGCGCCGGAGGAGTTGCCTGCGGCGTCGTGGGCGAAGACCGAGTAGGAGTACTGCGTCTCGGCGAGGAGGCCGACGGCATCGACGAACGGAGACGTGGCCTGGTCAGCGGCGACGAGCTGGCCGTCCGTGACGGTGGCCGGAGCCGTGGCACCCAGCGCCCGACGGATCATCACGCCGGTGAAGCTGGCGTTGTTCGGGTTCGTCCACGCGAGCTGCACCTGGACCTTCGTGGGGCTCGAGGGGGTGGCCGTCAGGTTGGTGACCGGTCCGGGTGCGGTGGTCACGGTCAGGGTTGCGGCGGCCGCATCAGTGGGGACGCCATCGTGCGCGAACGCGGCGTACGAGTACTGCGTGCCGGCGGTCAGTCCGGTGTCGGTGTGAGCGTTCGTGGCACCCGTGGTGTCGACGACCTGCACGCCGTCGTTACGGGTCGCAGGTGCGGTAGCACCCACCGCCCGGCGGATGACCACGCCCGTGAAGCCGGCGCTGGTCGGGTTGACCCAAGCCAGCGCGACCGTGGTGCTGGTGACGGCCGTGGAATGCAGGGTGGTGACCGGCCCGGGCGCCGTGATCGGGCTGGCGAGGGTCGTGACGGTCAGGGTTGCAGCCGCGGCGTCGCTGCCCGCGGCGTCGTGCGCGAAGGCGGCGTAGGAGTACTGCGTGGCGGCGGTGAGGCCGGTGTCGGTGGAAGTGGTGACGCTCGCGGCGGTGTCGGCCACCTTGACGCCGGCGGTCCGGGTCGCCGGCGCGACCGGCCCCGCGGCGCGGCGGATGACCACTCCGGTGAAGGTGGCACTGACCGGGTTGACCCAGCTCAGCGCGACCGACGTCTGGGTGACCGCGGTGGTCTTGAACGCGGTGACCGGCGCCGGTGTGGTGTCGGAACGGTAGTAGCCGGCGACGTCAGCCAACAGGTGGGTCGTACCCGCGGAGCCGTTGAACAGCTTGACCGTCCCTGTCGCGCTGACCGGCACGATGACCAGGTTGGCCACGGTCCGGCCCGCCACGAAGTTGAGGTTCGACGCCGTCGGCCGGCTGCCCGGCCCGTAGACGGTGACGAAGCCACTCCTGGTCGGCGCCACTGCCGTCACGTTCAGCACCACGGCCGAGACGCCACTGGCCGGGACCCCACCACGACCGGTCACCTTCACCGACACCGTGCGGTTGGCAGCCACCTTGGCCGCCGGCGCACCGTTGCCCGTGCGCGTGTCCAACAGATGGCTCGGCGCCAACGAGCCGAACGCGCCCGTGGTGGTCGGAGCGCCGGAACGGTAGTAACCGGCGACGTCAGCCAACAGGTGGGTCGTACCCGCGGAGCCGTTGAACAGCTTGACCGTCCCTGTCGCGCTGACCGGCACGATGACCAGGTTGGCGATCGTCTGGCCGGCCACGAAGTTCATGTTCGACACCGTCGGCCGGCTGCCCGGCCCGTAGACGGTGACGAAGCCACTCCTGGTCGGCGCCACTGCCGTCACGTTCAGCACCACGGCCGAGACGCCACTGGCCGGGACCCCACCACGACCGGTCACCTTCACCGACACCGTGCGGTTGGCAGCCACCTTGGCCGCCGGCGCACCGTTGCCCGTGCGCGAGTCCAACAGACGGCTCGGCGCCAACGAGCCGAACGCACCCGACGTGGTCGGAGCGCCGGAACGGTAGTAACCGGCGACGTCAGCCAACAGGTGCGTGGTGCCCGGGGAGCCGTTGAACAGCTTGACCGTCCCTGTCGCGCTGACCGGCACGATGACCACGTTCGGCACGGTCTGGCCCGTCACGAAGTTGAGGTTCGACGCCGTCGGCCGGCTGCCCGGCCCGTAGACGGTGACGAAGCCACTCCTGGTCGGCGCCACTGCCGTCACGTTCAGCACCACGGCCGAGACGCCACTGGCCGGGACCCCACCACGACCGGTCACCTTCACCGACACCGTGCGGTTGGCAGCCACCTTGGCCGCCGGCGCACCGTTGCCCGTGCGCGTGTCCAACAGACGGCTCGGCGCCAACGCCACGAAGGCGCCAGGGGGCAACACGGCTGCGGATGCCGAGCTGGGCAACACCACCGCCAGTGCTCCGGCCAGGGCCATGGCCCAGACAGTCACCTGAACAACAAAACGCTTCATGGAAGCCTCGAATCGCGTACGTGGTCGATCATTGATGGTTGAGTTCTTCGCTTCGTGGTCCCAGCCGGTGCAAGCGCTGTCCGGGAAAACCCCGGAACCTGCTGCTGAATGGCCCGAATCTGACACCCGTTTGGGTGATATGAGCGATGTGTGACGGGTGGTGCTGTGAACGGTGGAGCGAGCTATTTCTGTGGTGGTGCTATCCGGCTGGGATGCCGGGTGGCCACAGCACGCCGAGGACCGTGCCGGTGAGGTCGGCCAGAGGGACCTCGCCGTACGTCCTGGAGTCGATCGAGTCCTCCCGCGCGTCGCCCATGACCAGGACTGCACCCGGTGAGACGGTGACCGGACCGTAGTAGAGGGCGTCGATCGACTGGCGGTCGACGAACGGCTCCCTCACCTCGACGTCGTTGACGTAGAGGACGGCGTCCCGGATGGCGACGACGTCACCGCCGGTGCCGACCACCCGCTTGAGCATCATCTGCCCGTCCGCCGGCGAGTGGAGCGTGACCAGGTCCCCGCGGGACGGGTTGCGGTCGAGCTTGTTGACCAAGGTGACCTGCCCCTGCTCGAGCGTGGGCATCATGCTGATGCCGTCGACCCGGACCGGCTCGACGACCCCGACGCGCAGCACGAGCAGCACCAGTGCTGCCGCGCCTGCGGCCACGGCCGCCGAGCGAGTCCTCATAGCGACTCGGGCTGTGGCGGAGCGGCGTTGATCGGGTGGTGCGGCTCGTTCGCCATGTCGGTGATGGTGCCGACCTGGAACTGGGCCATCATGTCGTGGTCCTCGTGCGGCAGGTTGTGGCAGTGCGCCATGTAGCGCCCACCCACGAAGTTCGGGTCGCCGTGGGGGGCGGCCAAACCGCCGCCGCCTCGGATGAACTTGACCAACAGGCTGACCGTCTCGCCCTCGCCCACGTACACGACGTCCTTGGGTCCCTGCTCCCAGGGCTCGACCCGGTTGGACCCGCCGTCGCGAGCGATGATGCGGAAGTCGACGAGGTGGATGTGGACCGGGTGGAACCAGCCGCCGGAGCTGTTCTTGATGTCCCAGATCTCGACGTCGTCGACCGCCGGCGCAGCAAGCACCTGCGTGAAGTCGCTTGCCTCCACATCGATCCAGGTGGTCTCACCGAAGGTCCACATGCCACCGCTGCGCTTGACCGCGAACTCCCGCCGCGTGTAGTTGCCCGTGGTCGGGATGCTCATGATCTCGCTGTCGACCAGCTTGAACCCGTCGTAGTTCCGGTTCCAGGTCGGATCCGGTTCCGGCGCACCGGTGTCCCAGTTGGCCCTCGTCCTGGTCACGGCGCCGCCCGGCGCGTCGATGAGGTCGAAGGCCATCACCTTGTTGGTGAAGTCGTAGTCCCGGTTGTTCTTGTTCGAGTCGTTGAGCAGCTCGATCCGCTTGGTGCTCCGGGGCACCTTGGAGAAGTCGATGACGATCTCGTAGCGCTCTGCACCGGCGTGACGCATCGACGTGACGGCGACACCCTGGGGCATCACCCCACCATCGGTTCCGACGACCTGCAGCGGCATCCCGTTGCTGAGCCGCCACCGGTAGGAGCGCGAGATCGAGCAGTTCAGGATGCGGAAGCGGTAGGTGCGGCGCTCCACCCTCATCTTCGGCCAGGGCTTGCCGTTCACCAGGATGACGTCACCCCACAGGCCCGAGTGGGTGTTGTCGTTGTACGCCAGCGAGCCGTCGCGGGCGAACATCGCGTCGTTGATGACCAGGGGGATGTCGAAGTCCCCGGTCGGCAGCAGCGTCGACTCCTCCTTGTCGTGCAGGACGTACATCCCCGCGAGCCCGCCGTAGGCCTGCTGGGCGGTCCAGTGCACCCCGTGGTCGTGGTACCAGAGGGTGCGGGCCGCCTGGAAGTTCGGGTAGTGGTAGTCCTTGTACTCGCCGGGTGACGTGATGTCACTGGCGTAGCCGTCGAACTCCGGCAAGGTGGCAGAGCCGTGCAGGTGCACGGAGGTGCGCGCCGGTGAGCCCAAGGCCCCGACAGCCGGAAGCTTGTTGTGGTGCCGGACCGTGGCCGGCGTACCCCGCCTGAGCTCGATCCGGGGGCCGGGGAAGGTGCCCTCGTAGCCGAAGACGGGCGTCTTCAGCGGCCCCGGGAGGACCTGGGCCTGGGCGTTGCGCCGCATCGAGAACTCGTAGTGGGCGATTCCGTCGACCATCTGCGGTACGGCGGCCGGGATCTTGGTGATCGTGGTGGTGTAGAGCTTGGGGAAGTTGGCGGCGGACAGCCGGCTGATCGACAGCGCCGACGCCTCACCGCCCTGGCCCAGCGGGTTGACGGCGAGCGCCACGGCACTTCCGCCGAAGATGGAGATGCCTCCTAGCTTCAAGGCGTCGCGACGGTTTATCGTCATGGCTTTGCTCCTGATGATGGATGCCGCCTGCCGGCCTCCGGAACTCGAGCCCAAGGTCCCCTGCGGTGTTGCCATCGCAAACTGGTCGTGGGTTCAAAATGCCTACACATTGGTAGGCAGAACCAATGTTTGCCGGTGCACCTTCGGAAATTCTTGGGGTGCCACCGTGCGCGGAGTCATCACCGGCGGCGATATCCAAATAGCCGAACCCGCGCATTTCTGAGAGCCTTTTCGATATAAAGTGACAGACGTCACAGCCGCGCTCGATGACGTCACCCTGAGGCCGCGCCGTGGCGCCCTGAAGGTGACCTGAGAGACCCGGCGTTCGGCCACGACGGACGGCGGCCAGCGGCAGCATGGTCCTCAGTGGGGCGGCACCACGCCGCCCCAGCCCGGTGGAGGGCACGGCATGGGCTTGCGCCGAAGCAGTGAGGTCTTGCCGACGGCGTCGCCCTGCGCACCGTCGCGAGGCGAGTCGTCGGGGGTGAGCTGGCGGACCGGACCGGCGGGGGTGCTCGTCACCACCGACGCCTACCAGCTGCTGGTGAGCGGGGACCGGGCGAGCGCGGCGCTGAGCGGCGCCGACGGCATCCCCTGGCTGGAGCTGGCCCTGCTCGGTGACGCGCACCGCACCGACGGCCGCGACCAGAGCCACGACGTACAGCGGCCGCGGCTGCGACGGCATCCACGCGGGGTCGAGGTCAGCGTCGGCGCGAGCTCCCCCGTCTGGGGCTCCAAGACCGTCCGGCTGGCCTGCTGCCGCGACCGGGTCGAGCTCTCGGTGCACGTCGCGCTGCCACCCGGTGCCGCGCCGGCGCTGCTCTCCGAGCTGACCCTGCTGGGCGGCCGCGCCGTGCTCGGCTCGGGCGCCTGCGGCACCTTCCGCTCCGCGTCCCGCTTCGCGGCCTACTTCAGCCCCACCCCGACCGAGCCGGTGCAGGTGGTCCGGCCGGCCGGCATCCCCTCCACGCTCGGCGTCGTCGGCGACGCCAGCCCCGGACGGCTCAACGCCGTGTTCTCCCCTCCGCCGCTGTGCTGGGTGCTGGGCCGCACCCTGCCCACCTCCGCGGCCGACGTCCCGCCCGGGCCCTGGCTCGGGATGTCGCTGGAGGCGCCGGTCGAGCGGCTGACCTTCACCACCGCGGCCTACGAGCCGCTTGACGGCGGGTTCCTGCTGCGCCTCGACTACGAGGGGCACACCACCGTGGCGCACGAGTTCACCTCCCCGCTGGTGGTGTTGCGCCCTGCGGCATCCCCGGCCGAGGCCGTCGAGCGCTACCGCGAGGCGCTGCAGGCTCGTGGCTGGGCTCCGGCGTCGGCACGCGCGCCGGACCAGTTCTCGTGGTGGAGC
The DNA here is from genome assembly GCA_963800505.1 of uncultured Actinomycetota bacterium. Lineage (GTDB taxonomy): Bacteria > Actinomycetota > Actinomycetes > Actinomycetales > Dermatophilaceae > Fodinibacter. Next base: position 409,126 of record CAWDBL010000037.1, on the reverse strand, counting down.
CGCCCGATCTTCTGCGGGTGGGGTGCGCAGTGCGCCCGCGCGGCCGGGGCGACGCACGACCGCCGGACCGGCGAGGACGCCGCTGCAACCGTCACGCGGGCGGCCGACCTGGCCCGGCAGGACGTCTACGACCAGCTGCTGGCCACGCTGGCCGCAGCGGGCGTCGACCCGGGCACGGTGGTCGTCGACGACCGGTGGCAGGCGCAGTACGGCACCGCGACGGTCGACGACACCAAGTGGCCGGACCTGCGTGGCTGGATCGCGGCGCAGCACCGCGTCGGGCGGCGGGTGCTGCTGTGGTGGAAGGCGTGGGACCCCGAGGGCCTACCCGGCGACGAGTGCGTGACCGACCCGGCGGGGCGGCCGGTATCGGTGGACGTGAACAGCCCCGCGTATGCCGCGCGCCTGGAGTCGACCGTCCGGCTCCTGCTCGGGCCGGACGGCTTCGACGCCGACGGCTTCAAGGTCGACTTCACCCAGCGGGGACCGTCCGGGGAGTCCTTGCAGGCGCGGGAAGGCCCGTGGGGCATCGCGGGCGTGCACGCCCTGCTCGGTGCGCTGCACCGGGCGGCGAAGGCCGCCAAGCCCGACGCGCTCATCGTCACCCAGACGCCGCACCCGAGCTTCGCCGACGTGTGCGACATGGTGCGGCTCAACGACGTGCTCGAGCGGGCGCCGGACGGCTCCCGCGTCGATGTCGTCGAGCAGCTGCGCTTCCGGGCCGCCGTGGCTCGTGCCGCCCTGCCCGGGCACCTGATCGACACCGACCAGTGGCCGATGCCGAGCCGCGAGCAGTGGCACGCCTACACCGCGGCCCAGGGCCTGCTCGGCGTGCCGGCGCTGTACTACGTCGAGGGCATCGACACCTCGGGCGAACCGCTGACGCACGCCGACCTCGTGGCGGTGGCCCGCAGCTGGGCCCGTTACGAGGCCGGCCGCACGGGCGGCACCGCCGCCTGACGAGGTGCCTTCGCCGCTCGGTGAGCGTGCCGTCCGCGTGGCTCGTCGCGGCCTCGGCACCCCTGCACCGAAGCCCTCAGGAGAGTCGCCCGGTCAGTGCGGCCGCGGCTTCGGGGTACAGCGGCAGCGGCTCGTCGGCGTCATCCAGTGGCCGCCAGACCAGCGGCAGGACGGTGCCGTCGGACTCGGTGAGCGCAGCGCCCTCACGAGGCGGCTCCGGGTCGAGCCGGCCGGTGTAGACGAAGACGATCTCGTGCCCCGCGTGGCCGTGGACCGAGAAGATGCTCTCGACGACGTCGAGGTACGTGAGGTCGCGGATGCCGGCGCCGAGCTCCTCGCGCACCTCACGGATGACGGCCTCGCGGTGGGTCTCACCCGTCTCGAGGCTGCCGCCGATGAGTCGGTGGTAGCCGAGGGGGTTCTCCGGGGTGGGCGGGCAGACACTGACCGCGTGCGCCCTGCCCTCGGAGTCCGGGGCGATGAGCATGGCCTTGACCCGGATCTGCTGCCCACGGCTTGCCACGTCGCGACCCTATCCGGCGCGACCCCACCGGGCCCGACACCGTGACCTCGAGGTCGTGTGCCCGAGGATGCGGTTTGGGCGGTAGCACCGTGCAGCGGTGGGTCCTGTACAAGCCCCGGCCGCCCGGGCGCGGTGCAGGCCGCGCCCGGGCAGTAGGAACCTGTGATCAGCGACGCCGTGGATGTCGTTGCGGTGCAACCCGGTCCGCGCGGTCAGTCGTCGTCGTGGTCGCCCTGGCTCGAGGCGATGTAGATGGCCCGGTTCGCCGCGGGCTGGATCAGCACGGCGGCGTCGTCGCAGTGCCGGGTGCCCGCGATCATCGTGGACGCGGAGCCGTTCCCGGCGGCGCTGAGCGGGAACGGGTCGGTGGACGCGCGCACGGCGCCGTCACACACCAGGGTGGCGACCACCGCGGCGATCGGGTTGACTCCGGTCCCTCGCGGTGGCGGGATGACCAGGCCGGTGATGCTGACCTTGATCCGCCCGTCCTCGCGCACCCGCACGCTGCTCGGCCCGTTGACCCAGGGAGCGGCACCCGGGTTGACGCCCGCGATGGCCGGGCTCGCCGGTGCCGGCAGGCTGCCCACCAGGTCGGCCCGCACGATGGAGTGTCCGTCGGCGAGGGCCGGGCTCGCGCTCAGGGCCAGCAGCCCCACCGCCACGGCGGCGGTCATGGCGATCCGACGGTTCGTTCGCGTCCTGCGCATGGTGTTCCTCTCGTCCAGCATGCTGAGCCACCACGTCGCGCGACGGCTCCCGATGCCTCACCTACGGGGCCGGGCCGCCATCCGTTCAGCCCACCTGGGTGTGGCCGTACACCTCGAGCTCGGTGGCCTTGGCCGACAGCCACACCTGCTGGCCGGTGTCGAGCCCGAGCTCGGCGACGGCCGCCGGGGTGACGTCGACCAGCGCCGACGGCTCGCCCACGAGGTCGAGCCGCACCCGGTCGGTGAGCAGGGTCATCCCGCTGATCGTCGCGGGCCAGGTGTTGCGCACGCTGGACACGTCGGGCGGAGCGGTGCTGACCACCACGGCCGACGGGCGCAGCGCCACGAGCACCTCACCGCGCTCGTGGTGGTCCGGCACGACGAACGAGCCACCCCTCGCCAACGCCACGTGCGGTCCGTCGGCGGTGCCGGCATACAGGTTGAGGCCGACCAGCCGCGCGACGTAGTCGGTGGCCGGGCGTCGGGCGACCTCGGCCGGCGTGCCCTCCTGCACGACTCGGCCGTGCTCGAGCACCAGCAGGCGGTCGGCGAGCACGAGCGCCTCCAACGGGTCGTGCGTGACGAGCAGGCAGGGCCCGGCGAAGTCGGCGAGGTGCCGCTTGAGCTCGCCCTGCACGTCGAGCCGGGTGCGGGCGTCGAGGGCCGACAGCGGCTCGTCGAGCAGCAGCAGCGTCGGTTCACCCGCGAGGGCGCGCCCCAGCGCGACCCGCTGGGCCTGCCCGCCGGACAGGTCCGCCGGACGCCGCCGGGCGAGGTCGGACAGGCCGAGCCGGTCGAGCCACCCCGCCGCGAGGGCACGCGAGGCCGCGCGGCCGAGCCCGCGCACCCGCGGCGAGAAGGCCACGTTGTCGAGCACGCTGAGGTGGGGGAAGAGCCGGTAGTCCTGGAAGACGACTCCGACCGGGCGGTGCGCCGCCTCGACGAAGGCGCCGGTGCCGGCATCGTCGAGGGTCACCCCGTCGAGCGAGATGCGCCCCGCCGAGAGCGGCATGAGCCCCGCGATCGCCGACAGCAGGGTCGACTTGCCCGAGCCGTTGGGCCCGAGCACCGCCAGCACCTCACCCGGCGCGGCACTCACGGCGGCACGCAGGGTGAACCCGCCGCGGTTCACCTCGGCATCGGCGGTCAGGCCCCTCGGCATCGCGCTCACGGCGCCGTCCCCCCACGAAGCCACCTGTCCCGCAACGCCACCAGCACCACGACGGACACGAGCAGCAGCACCAGGCTGAGCAGGATGGCCGCCTCGGGGTCGGTCTCTAGCGCGTAGTAGACCGCGATCGGCATCGTCTGGGTGCGCCCCGGAAAGCTGCCGGCGAAGGTGATCGTGGCCCCGAACTCCCCCAGCGCCCGCGCCCAGCACAGCACTGCCCCCGCCACCAGCGACGGCGCCACCAGCGGCAGCGTCACGCGCCGGAAAACGGTCATCCGGCCCGCTCCCAGCGTCGCTGCGGCCTCCTCGAAGCCGCGGTCCGCCGAGCGCAGCGCCCCCTCGACGGTGACCACCAGGAACGGCATCGCCACGAACGTCTCGGCCATCACCACCGCGGCGGGGCTGAACGGGATCGTGATGCCGAACCACTGGTCGAGGAACTGGCCGAGGAAACCGTTGCGCCCGAACGCCAGCAGCAGCGCCACACCGCCCACCACCGGTGGCAGCACGAGCGGCAGGGTGACCAGCGCGCGCACCACCCGCAGCCCCGGGACCGCCGTGCGCGCCAGCACCCAGGCCAGGGGGACGCCGACCACCACGGAGATCGCCGTGGCGAGTGTCGACGTCCACAGCGACAGCCTCAGCGCCTCGCCGACCTGCGAGCCGTGCAGGATCTCCCACGCGTTCCCCCACGGCGCACGCACGAGCAGCCCGGCCAGGGGGACGACGAGGAAGGCGACCGCGACGAGGGCCGGCACGAGCAGCGGCCACGGCGCCGAGCGGGCCCCCGCCCCGGTGACCGCCCGCCGCCGGCGTTCGCCGCTGCTCAGTCTCGTGGATGCCGTGTGCCGGGTTCCGCTGTCGCTCACCATGGGCTCGTCACGGCTGCTGGAAGCCGGCGGCCGTCAGCACGCTCGCACCCTCCGGGGACAGCACGTAGTCGACGAACGCGGTTGCGGTTGCGGCGCTGGGGCTCCGGGTCAGCGCGGCGATCGGGTAGGTGGTGGCGGCGTTGACGTCGGCCGGGATCTCGATGCCGGTCACGTTGTCCCCGGCGGCCAGCACGTCGGTCACGTAGACGACGCCGGCGTCGACCTCGCCGAGCCGCACCTTGCTGAGCACCGACCTGACGTCCGGCTCGAGGGTGACCGGGGTGACGGTGAGCTTCGCGTTGGCGAACACCTTCTGGGCGGTGGACCCGCACGGCACCTGCGGCTGGCACAGGGCGGTCTTCACGGACGCACTGGCGAGGTCGGCCACCCCCGTGACCCTGCCGGGGTTGGCTGGGGGCACCGCGATCTGCATGACGTTCTGCGCGAACGGTTTCGGGTCGGCAGCGGCACCGGCGGCCACGACGGCATCCATGGTCGTCGTGCTCGCCGAGGCGAACACGTCGGCGGGCGCCCCGGAGGTGACCTGGTTGGCCAGGGCCGAGCTCGCCGCGAAGCTGAAGGTCACCTTGACGCCGGGGTTCGCCGCCTCGAACTGCTTCCCCAGCGTCGTGAACGACTCGGTGAGCGACGCGGCGGCCAGCACGGTGAGGTCACCGCTGACCGCGCCCGGGGACGAGGCGGATGCCGTGCCGCCGGCGCCGCCAGAGCCCGGGTCCGCGCCGCCCGACCCACACCCGGCCGCACCGAGGCCGACGAGGGCGGCCACGACGGTGACACGGTGACGACGGTGCGACGCATTGACGGGCTCCTCGGGCATCGATGGTGGTCAGCGGTCAGTGCAGGCGGGGGATCTCGACCGAGACGTTCGTCGCCTTCACCGCCGCGATGGCGAGCACCCCGGGCTCCAGGCCCAGCTCGTCGACGGCCTCGCGGCTCAGCAGCGACACGAACCGGTGCGGCCCGGCCTGGATCTCGACCTGCGCCATCACGGTGTCCTTGACGACCCGGGTGACCAGACCGCTGAACCGGTTGCGCACCGACGCGGCTGCGACGTCGCCGGTCTCGAGGTGCGCCGCCTCGTGGGCCAGCTCCTCCGCGAACCGGGCCAGCACCGCACCGTCGACACCCTGGCGACCCGACGCGTCGGTGGTGGTCTCGATCCGGCCCGCGTCGGCCCAGCGGCGCACGGTGTCGGTGCTGACGCCGAGCAGGTCGGCGGCTTCCTTGACGCGGAACGTGGGCACCACCGGACTCTAACCGCAGATGCGGCTCGACGAAAGTCTTTGGACCGCATCTGCGGTGTTGCACGGCGCTGGGACCCGAAGCTGCCCCTCCATGTGTCAGCGGGGAGCGGTTGCGAGACTTACTGACGAGCTCGATGCTGCGTGAGACGGTGGCACGCCCTGGGCTTGACCAGGGCGAGATGCCGATCTTGAACCCTGCATGATGTGCCTCGGCGCGGCCATCACCTTGGGAGTGGACCGCGTCGTGTGCTCCCTCGCAGATCGGAGCGATCTTGAGCTCGGCGAGGACTGGCGGAGGGCTGATCAGCGGCAAGTGGGCTGACGCGCTTCGCGCGGGCCCGGCATCCTGAACCAACGACCACGGCCGCGCGGTCGCTCCGCGATGCCCGACCCGAGGACATCGAGCAGTTGCTGCCACTGTGGGCGTCGCTGTTCGACCAGGAACCCCCACTGCTCGACGGGTGGGTCGATCACGCAAGGGCATGGTTCGGTAGGAATGTCTGCGGCGCCCGGAAGACGGCGGCGTTCCCGGTCATCGACATCGGTGGGCGCATCGCATCCTGTGGTTTTGGCACCCTGGAGACGGGTGTCCCCAACCCCCAGAGCCCCAGCGGCAGGGCCGCACCTCTGTCGAACGTCGTGACCCTGCCGGAGGACCGCGGCCGAGGCTTCGGGACGGCCCTGGTTGACGTCGTCATGGAGTGGGCCCGCAGCATCGACGCTGATCGCGTGGACCTCAGCGCAACCCCGCAGGGGCAGCGCATGTACGAACGCGCCGGTTTTCGGATGGCTGTCGCCCACGCCAGCGACACGCCGAACCAAACCGAGCAGCACGCGAGCACCCCGGTCAAGATGGTGGCGTGCCCCGCATCCCCGACTCGACGAAGTCCTCGCTGCAGCAGCGCCTGACCGTCCGCGCGCGCGAACGCTGGCCCGCCCTGGCCCGCGTCGCCACCCGGTACCGCGCCGGCTTCGCCTACGTCGACGGCGTCCTGCCCGACGGGCAAGTACTCCCCCTCTGCCGGCTGCGCTACGCCGGCTCCGCCAGCAGGTGGGGCTTCGCGATCTACCGCGCCAGCCATGACGACTACGAAGACTCCTACCTGCCCACCGGGTCCATGGGCGGCACCGCCGAAGAAGCCCTCGACACCTCCTGCGGGCTCTACCTCGCCGACCCCACCGCCTGGACCTGAACCCCCGACGAACTTACGGCCGTGACCACTGGTTCCGGACGTGTGAGGCCGTGACAGAGCACCGCCGCTCACCGCATCCTCCACGAGGAAACGAGTGACCTGCCCGGGTGTCAGACCTCGTTGGCCCGCACCAGATCAATCATCGCCTGCGTGCCGCGAGCGTCCTCGAGGGTCCACGGGAACTCGCCACCGGTCCGCAGGGTCGCGACGAGGTTCTCGAACTCGAGCACGTACTGACGCACCCCCGGGAACCGGTCGACGCGCGTGGTCTCGCCCTGGTCCAGGTGTACCTGCGCCTCGCCCACGAGCCCAGCGTTGAATGGCGCGGTCACCCGAATCAGTCCCTTCTCGCCCTGGAACGTGACCTCCTGGCGCGGGTACAGACGGGTCGAGGTGAGCGCGCAGAAACTGAACTCACCGGCCGGCCCGGCCATGGTCCCGGTGACCTGGGCCCACACGTCGACGCCGTGCTCCCTGCGGATCCGCGAGGTGAGCTCCACCGGTTCGGCACGCGCAGCAAACCGTGCCGAGCCGTAGGCGTACACGCCGATATCCGGGATCGACCCACCACCGGTCTCCGGGCGGTTGCGGATGTTGCCCAGGTCCGGCAGGTCGAAGCTGAACACTGCATCCACGTGCCGCAGCCTGCCGATCGCGCCCTCGTCCAATAGGGTTCGAACGCGCTCCCACTGCGGGTGGTGCACGATCATGAACGCCTCAGACGCGAACAGACCGGTCCGGTCACGAGCAGCGATCAGGGCGTCGACCTCCGGCGCGGTCATTGCGATCGGCTTCTCTGTCAGAACGTGCTTGCCCGCCTCTAGCGCCTTCAGGGTCCACTCGACGTGCAGGTGGTTGGGCAGCGGGATGTAGACCGCCTCGATCGTGGGATCGGCCAGCATCGCGTCGTAGTCGAGGTGCACCACGAGATCGGGCGCGAAAGCCTTGAACGGCTCTGCCTTCGCCGCGGACGACGTAGCCAACGCCGCGAACCTGGCACCCCGCGCCTCGTGGACAGCCCGGGCAGTCTGGGCAAGGGCGAAGCTCGAAGCGCCCATCACCCCGAAGTTCACAGGCTCCACGTGTTCTCCTCATCATGGTCTTCTGAGAAACGAACGAAGTTGAATGCATCAACCGATGGTCGAGGGCTTCCACCTGCTGCCGCCCTCAACGCGTCCCGTGCCACGGTGTGCAGGCCACGCCGCTCACGCTGATGGTCGGACGCTACCGCGCCGGCACCGGCATCTGCGGAAACCCGCTTCACGGCGAGAAGCAGTCGCCGGCCGCGGCCACCGGAGCGAGGTTCGTCACAACTGCTTGGACCTGATCGGGCAGCTCTAGGCAGTGCGGCCCCACCGCCAGCCAAGCCAAGATGAGGTCGCTTCCGGAGTCCTCAATGAGGAGTTGGTCCACCACTATCCCCCGCACCGACCAGCACATGGGGTGAAAAGCGAGTCCTGGGTGTTTCGACAAGCCCTATCGGGACGACATCTTCTCCGATAGGTTGAATCAACTCAATTGTCGACGAGGGGCGAAATTGATGTCAGCGACGAATGTATCCGACTCTACGAGACTAGACATCGACCGCACTCTCTCGCCGCGCGCGCACCCTGTTGTTCCGCATGAATCAAGGAGGCCGCGGAGGCGGCGATGACCTCCGGCACCCGGGTGAGCCTCACGTCCCGGTGGTATATCCGGCCCGGCTGCGAGGACTCGATTCTCGGGGCCATCCGTGAGGTGCTCGTTCCCGCCGTGGAAACGCATGAGCCGGGCACTCTCACGTATCTCGTGCACCGGCCGTTCGCCGCGGACCCTCGCCTGCAAGCCCTGCCGCCCACCGACGCACAGACGCTGCTGTTCTTTGAGGAGTACGCGTCCCCGGACAGCTTTCTCAGCCACGTGCACGGGCAGATCTTCGGTGACTTCGTTGCACGCCACGGCGACGGGTTCGTTCAGGTGGACGGCAAGCCCTACACGACCGTCACCTTCCTGAGCCGTCAGGCGGGGTTCGTCCGGGCATCAGGAGCCGCCGGGTCGGCAGCCGGCAAGAGCTCTGGCCTCAACCGGCATCCGGCGGTCATGTTCGAGGTCATGTCGCCGCAGCCCGAACAGGCGAAGGAGTTCTACGCCCACGTATTCGGGTGGAGTTTCGACACCGGCGCGCAGGGCTTCTCCTACGTCCATTTCCCTGCTGGGACACCACCACTCCTCGGAGGCATCGGCCAAGCCGATACCGACACACCCGGCCTGGCGCCGGCAACCAACTTCTACCTGCTGGTCGACGACCTGGAGCTGACCCTGCAGCGGGCCGTCGCGGCCGGTGGGACGGTGCTGATGTCGCCCGCAGTGGTGGACGGTTATCACTTCGCCATGTTCACCGACACCCAAGGCTTCGCGATCGGCCTGGTCACGGCATTCGCGTCGTAGCCCACCCCGGATCGGGGCCGCAGGGCAGCCGGCCCACAACCGCATCCATTCGCCACAGGAGGTTCAACGATGAGCTATCTCAGCGGGCTGCGCCTGCACTTTGCCGGCCAGTTCCAGACGAACGTCTCGACGGTCAACAACGACGCCTTCCACTTCAACAACGCCGCGTTCAAGCCGGAGTACCAGCAGATGCAGGGCGCGCACATGACCCCTGCGAACGGATGGTTCAACCCAGAAGGGGACGGCAGCTTTCGCCTGCTCGGCTGCACCATCACGTCCGCCCACCTACCGTCGGGAGAAGTGGCCGCCACTGACCCGGTGCTCAGCCACATCATCGCCGACTCCGACACCGCGGTTCCGGCCAAGCTGGTCGATCTGGACCCGGAGCAACAACTGGTCTCGCAGATCTGGGGCCTGACCGTGCGCATCGCGGATGAGAACGGAAAGACCCTGATGCGTGGCGACTTCGAACCCTCCGCCTTCACCGACATCTGGGACAGGGGGCTGCAGCAGGGTGGAGGCGACACGAATGCGGGCGCCTGCTGGCAGTCGGTGCTGACCAACCTCGACTGGGGAGACGTCAGCGGGTCACCGTTCCTCAGTGCACTCAAAGCCGCTGCCGACACAGGCATGTTGTCGATCAAGTTCAACATGGACGGGATCAACATGACCTACACCTCGCCCGACTTCATGTGCGGGCGGCTCGTCGGCACGATCGGCCCGCAGGGGCCGGGCGAGCCACGCCACCTCGTGCTCGGGCGGCACTTCATGAGCCAGGCAGGCCCGAACGGCAACTTCTTCCGGCCCGTCGGACTGCTCAACTTCTGCGCCGGCCGGGTGGACGAGCCAACGGGCTGCATCCTCCTCGATCTCGGAAACGCGCTGCCCACGACCATCGCCGGCGGCCCGATCGCGAACATCGGCGACCTGTCGTTGGGCTACCTCATCCCCAACAGCCCAAACGATGCTCCAGTCCAACCGCTGGGTGTCATACCCGCCGAGACCTATGCACAGCCGGGCTGGTACCCCACGACCGCCGGCATCGTCAGTTGTCCCATCACTGCCGCCCAACGCGCCCTCGTCGCCGACTCCTGCCTCATCGTCTACAACGTGGAGAACCGGGCCTCCACCCAGGAACCACCAGGCGGCGCCTTCCTGCGCGCCGACTCCTTCGTGTACCGGCTCAGCCCGGGCGACACGGCCGACGTCCCGGTGCACGCGATGCGTTTCGGGCAACCGCTTGCCGACACCGAGATCGGCTTCGCGGTGGACAACGGCCAGTTGCAGGCCACACCCGACCAGCCTCCTTTCGCCGGGGCTTCACCCCCGGTCGGCACCCCGCTGTCGGCAATCCCCGTCCCGGCGGGTGCGACGACCGATGCGAACGGCGTCGCCCGGCTCCAGTTCACCTCCGGGGACCCGGGCAACGTTCGCTGGTTCAACGATGAGCGGGACTACGGGATCGATGGCCAGGTGTACGGAGTGCGACCGTCGTTCGTCGACCCGGCCCTGGCCGCCGGGCCGAGCAACCAGTGGGACTTCGTCAGCTTCCTGATCTGGAGTGACTGGTCGGCCACCGAGGACCCGCCTACCTGGGCCGAGGTCCAGCCGATCTTCCGGCAGTACGCCAATCTCTACCCGGTGATGAACCGCTTCCTCGACCTCGGCGGCTACGCCAGCGTTGTGGAGAACGCGTGGCTGCTGCAGCTGGCGTTCGGGCTGCCACCCAGCGACCCCAACCACATGCCCGTGACCCGCGACCTGTCCCCCGCCAAGAGGGCCGCGATCATAGCCTTCCTCGCGCACCCGAGCGAAGGCGACCTGGCCCGACCCCCGGCGCTCGTGTCAGGTTCGCCAGATCCCGACGGGTCGAAGGCGCCGGACGCCGAGGTCGCATCCACGTACACGCAGGGTGGCAAGACGGCTGCGGCCGCCCGCCGCCTGGTCCTGCAACAGCACTGAGGAGTGCCGCCATGATTGAGCTGCAGAGGTCACTGGTCGAAGAACTCCGCCACGACCCACCCGACCCCAAGGTCATCGCCACCGCACTTCAGAAGGCCGTCGAGCTGGAGCATGCCACCATCCCGACCTACCTCTACGCGCTCTACTCTCTCGTCCCTGGGAGGAACGACGAGGTCGCGGCGATCATCGACTCCGTGGTCGTCGAGGAGATGCTGCACATGACCCTTGCCTGCAACGTGCTGAACGCCATCGGCGGGTCGCCGGAGCTCGACAAGCCCGACTTCATCCCCGCGTACCCGGGGCCGCTGCCCGGCGGGGTGGAGAGCCAGCTGACCGTGCATCTGCGGCCCTTCTCGATGGCTCAGCTCGAGACCTTCCTCGAGATCGAGGAACCGGAGATGCCCCAGCACTACAAGACCCTGGCGGCGACCGGCGACCTGGTCACCATCGGAGTCTTCTACCAGGCGATCTCCGACGCGATTGGACGGGCGGGCAAAAGCCTGTTCGTCCCGGGTCCGAGGAACCAGGTCGGCCCCGGCCTGATGAACGAGGCTGTGGTGGTGCGGGACGTCGCCACCGCACAGCAGGCGATCGCGGTCATCGTCGACCAGGGCGAGGGCACGAGGAACTCCCCGGAAGAGGTTGTCGGGTCGGACTACGCGCACTTCTACCGTTTCCAGGAGATTCAAAAAGGCCATCGGCTGGTGCCCAACCCGAACGGCCGCACCCCGGACGACAAGTACTCGTTCTCCGGCGCGCCAGTGCCTTTCGACCCCACCGGGGTGTACGGGGTTCCAGCCGATCCTGCGAGCAGCAGCTACCACGGGCAGCAGGCGTTCGAGAACGACACCTTCAACTACACGTACACGAGCCTGCTCAAGGCGTTGCACCTGCTGGTCAACGGCCACAACGACGCGGGACAGTTCAACCGCGCGCTCGGACTGATGATGTCCCTCAAAGGGCAGGCGCGCGCGATGATGTCCGGGCTGCCCGACCCGGAGCCCAACACCACGGACCTGGTCGGGCCCAGCTTCCAGTACCAGCCGGTCAACCCCGGGCCGGCACGTGTTGCCTAGCGCGAGCCGCGTGCCCAACAGGACTCGACGGCCGCCAGATGGGCGCCGGCCGGCGAAGGCCGTCGCGCTGGCGGCCGCGTTCGCGAGCTTGTTCATCGTGCCGTTCCTGCTCTTCGGCTCCAGCGTCGAGCGGTTCTCGCGGGGCTACTTCGACGGCGGGCACGAGTCGTGGGCGAGCATGCTGATGGGCGGCTCACTGCTCGCGGCCGATCCGGTGCTACCCGTTCCGTCGAGCATCGTCGCGACGCTGCTCGCTGCCAGGGTCGGCTTCGCTGCGGCGGCCATCACTAATGCCGTCGCACTGTCTCTCGGCTGCGTCTTCGGCTACTACCTCGGGCGCTCCGGCGGCTGGGTCTGGCAACGGGGCGGGCGCACGATCCCGGAAGGCTTCGCTCGGTGGGTTCGCCGGTACGGCATCGCCGCCGTCGTGCTCTGCCGCCCGGTGCCGATTCTCGCCGAGGCTTCCCTGATGATCGCCGGTGCCGCCAAGGTCGAGATTCGCCCGCTGCTGGCGTGGTGCGTGCTGACCCAGGTCGCCCTCGGGGCGGCCTACGCGTTCGCCGGATCCGGGTGGGGCAATGACCGATGGGACGGGTGGGCGGTCTTCGCCGGTGCCGTCGCGCTCCCAGCTCTCGGAGGCGCCGTCGTGCTCGCATTCGTGGTGCACAGCCGGCGCCCTGCACCACGCTGACCTCCGCCCTGTGCCGCGCGCGTCGCCGGCTACGTCTTGATCAGGGTGGCGACCGAGACCTGCGGCCAGATGATCCCGGCGAACTCGAGCAGAACCGATATGGCTGAACTGGTTCGACCCCATCACCCTGCGCGACTCGTCAGGCGTAGTGGAAGCGGGCTTGGAGGACGATCCGGTCGTCGCCGTCGACGAGGTAGACGAGCCGGTGCTCCTCGGTGATCCGACGTGACCAGGCGCCGGCCAGCATGTGCCGCAGCGGCTCGGGCTTGCCGATGCCGGCCACCGGGTCACGCAGGGCGTCATCGATGAGTCGGTTGATCCGTGTGAGCATCTGCCGGTCAGCGGCCACCCAGTATGTGTAATCCGCCCACCCGTTCGGTGTGAAAACCAGCCTCATCGCACCAGGTCGTGCTCGTCCCGCTGCCCGGACTGCGCCTGCTGCAGGCTCTCGAGCAGGTGACGGGCATTGGCGGGGACCCGCAACAGGTGGGCTGTCTCCTCGAGCGCGTCATAGTCCGCGCGGGACATCAACACCGCGTCGCCGCGGCGGGAGGTGATCTCGATCGGAGTGCGGTCCTCGTTGACCTGTTCGATCAGCGGAACCAAGTTCTTCCGTGCCTCGCTTGCGGTGACAGCCATGATCTCTCCTACTGGTACAGGTTCTTGTACCAGTAGGTCACTATTCGGCCGCAGACACCGGCACCGGCACCGGCACCGGCACCGGCATCCGCGGCGCCGCCACCCCTCAGCCGCGCGCCACGGCCGGGCGGGGGTGGAGGTCGTCCTCGACGGCGGGCAGGCCCAGCCACAGGCCGCGGTCGCCCCCGAGGTGGGTCGCCACGAACTCGTCGAACGGCACCGGCTGGCCGATGAGGTAGCCCTGCGCGTAGTCGGCGCCCAGCTCGCGCACCACGCTCAGCGCGCCCTCGTCGGTGACGAACTCGGCGACGGTGCGCTTGCCCAGCGCCCGGGCGATGCCGATGACCGAGCGCAGGATGGCCCGGTCGACAGCGGAGTCGGCGGCCCCCTTGACGAACTCGCCGTCGATCTTGATCGTGTCGAAGCTGAGGTGCTTGAGGTAGTAGAAGGAGCCGTAGCCGGCGCCGAAGTCGTCGAGGGCGAACTCCACCCCCAGTGCGCGCAGCGGCTCGGCGAAGCGGCGGGCCGCCTCGAGGTCGGCGACCGCGGCGGTCTCGGTGACCTCGACGATGAGCCGGCTGGGGTCGACGCCCAGGTCGGCCAGCTCGCGCTCGAGGGTCAGGGCGATCGCCGGGTCGCCGATCGAGTGCGCCGACAGGTTGACCGCCAGCCGCATCTCGGGGTCGACGTCGAGCAGCCGGCGCAGCACCCGCACGCCGTGCCGCACGACCCAGCCGTCGACGGCGGGCGCGAGCCCGGCCCGCTCGGCCACTCCGATGAACGCACCGGGCGAGACGGGCACCTCGCGGTCGACCAGGCGGATCAGGGCCTCGGCGCCGGTGACCCGGCCGGTGTCGAGGTGCAGCAGCGGCTGGAGGTAGAGCTCGAAGTCGTCGTTCTCCAGGGCCGCCTCGATGCGGGCCTTCCACGCCATCCGGGCGCCCGAGCGCGGCTGCACCGATCGGATGTCGTCGAGCACGGCGAACCGGTCGCGCCCGGCATCCTTGGCGTCGTACATGAGCATGTCGGCCAGCGCCAGCACGTCCTCGGCCCGTTCGTTCGCCGCGGCGAAGGTCACCACCCCGATGCTGGCCGTGACCCGGCGGTTGACGCCCTCGAGCGTGCGGCTGTTGGCCCGCACCCGCTCGACCACGACCTCGGCGACCCGCTCGGCGCCCCGGCGGTCGGCGTCCGGCAGCAGGATGGCGAACTCGTCGCCACCGAGCCGCGCGACGAGGTCGCCCTCGCGCAGCGAGCCGCGCAGCACGACCGCGGTCGACACGATGAGCTCGTCGCCGGTGTCGTGGCCGCGGGTGTCGTTGACCTCCTTGAAGTGGTCGAGGTCGAGCAGCAGCAGGGCGCCGCGCGGGCCGGAGCGGGCGCACAGGTCGAGGTGCTCGGCGAGCGCGGCGTCGAAGCGGCGGCGGTTGGGCAGGCCGGTCAGCACGTCGTGGTCGGCCAGGTGGGCCAGCCGCTGCTCGTAGCGCCGGCGCTCGGACAGGTCGACGACGTTGACCAGGATGACGTCATCCTCGGCGTCCTGGGAGGAGATCACCCGGCTGGTGATGGCGACGTGCACGTCCGCGTCGCCCGGCCCGGGGATGGTCCACTCCCCCACGACCCGCGATCCCGGCACGGCGACCGCACGGCGCAGGTGCTCGCCGATCTCGGCCCGGTGGTCGGGGCCCAGGTCGTCGAAGCCGCGCCCCACGAGGGCATCGACCGAGCGGCCGGTGAGGCTGGCGAGCGAGGCGTTGACCTGCAGGATGCGGCCACGCATGTCGACGACCGCCACCCCGTGCGGGGCGTCAGCGATGAGCCGCTCCGTGCGGGCGTGGGCCGCCTCGACGTCGTCGAGGCGCCGGTGCTCGTCGGTGACGTCGCGCAGCACGAGCAGGGCGCGGTCGGGCTGCGCGGTGATGTTGTCGTGCAGCGGCACGGCATCGACCGAGACCAGCCGCGCGTGGCCGGTGCTGAGGTCGAGGGCCTCGACGACCAGACCCCGCACCGTCTCCCCGTCGAGCGCACGCCGGGAAGGCCGCTCCTGTGGGGGCAGCACCCGGCCGTCGCGGCGGCGGGGCGGCACGGCGAGGGCATCGAGGCCGCCCGCCGTGGATGCCGCGAGCCAGCGACGCGCCGCGTGGTTGTGCAGCAGCACCGTGCCGTCGTGGCCCATGACGACCAGGGCGTCGGGGATGGTCTCGGTGATGACCCGCAGGTCCTCGGCCTGGCGCCGCGACCTCAGCCCCGCCTCGGCGGCGCCGGCCACCAGCGCGTCGCGCTCCCACTGCACCGTCGACAGCACCAGGCTGAGCAGGGTCGCGAGCATCATGAACGCCTCGAGGGTGAGCAGGTGCACGGCCACGTCGTCGACGTCGCCGAACGGGCTGCTGTCCTCGGTGGCGACGGCCAGGACCAGGGCGACGACGGCGGTGGCGGTGCCCTGCAGCGCGGCCAGCGGGATCGGCAACCGCAGGCCGCCCCACACGAGCACGGCAAGGGGGAGGAACGACAGCGAGATGCTGCGGCCGGGCCCGAACACCAACCAGAGCACCGCCAGCGAAGCGATCAGCACGGGCACCGCCTCGACGAGGTGGCGACGGTGGACGAGCTCGGGCGCGCCCCGCACCGCGAGGCCTGTGCCGGCGATGATGACGATCGCGGCGCCGTTGCGCAGCAGCCAGCCCAGGAGCAGCTCGCCCGTCACCGGGATGCCGCCCACGGCCAGGGCCGCCATTCCGAGGGCTGCGCTCGCCGCCGTTGCCAGGGTCGTGGCCAGCACGAACCGACCGACGTCACCGAGCCGGCGCAGGGGCGCCACGCCCGCTCCGGTCCACGGCACCGGCTGCGCCGTCGAGCGGGCCGTCAGCCGGCGGTAGGCGACGGCGGTGCCGACGGAGTTGACGACGTTCGCCGCGCCGAGCACCAGGGCCGTGGCGACCGGGAGGTCGGTCAGGGCCAGCCCGGCGGCACTCATCACCCAGATCGCGGCCGAGAGGACGAGGACGGGTCGGCGCCCGGTGGTCATCAGCGCCCAGAGGGCCCCCACCCCGGCGGCCGGCCAGAACAGGGCCAGGCCGGTGTCGGGCAGCAGGATGAGGCGCCCGACGGCCACCGCGAGCGCGTAGGCGACCCCGTACGCCAGCATCCGGCCCACGGCGGGTCCCCCTCCACTCCAAGACAGCGTGAAAGCCCTGCCGGGATCAGTATGGACGCCCGCCGTTGGCGGTGTCCGGGGAACCGGTCCCGTGCGGACCCGGCCGTGGCGCGCATGGCATCCGGTGCGCCGACCCGCCCAGCGCGGGCGGGCGGCATACTGCTGCGATGGACTTCACGACCGAGCTCGAGGCCACCGGTGGCACCACGACCGGGTTCGTGGTGCCCGACGACGTGGTGGAGTCGCTCGGCGGCGGCCGCCGGCCCAAGGTGGTCGTCACCGTGCAGGGCCACACCTGGCGCACCAGCATCGCCTCGATGGGCGGGCGCTTCCTGCTCGGGGCGAGCGCCGCCGTGCGCGAGGCCGCCGGTCTGGCCGCAGGACAGACCTATCCCGTCAGCGTCGAGCTCGACACGGCGCCGCGCACCGTCGACGTGCCCGACGACCTCGCCGCGGCACTGGCGGCATCCCCCGCGGCTGCGGCCCGCTGGTCCGTGCTCACGTACAGCCAGCAGCGTCAGCACGCCGAGGCGGTGCTCGCCGCCAAGAAGCCCGAGACCCGCGAGCGGCGGGTCGCCACCATCGTCGCCGGCCTGGGATGACCGTGATCGAGGCCGTGCGCGGTGACCTCACCACCGAGCACGTCGACGCGATCGTCAACGCCGCGAACTCCTCGCTGCTCGGCGGCGGTGGCGTCGACGGGGCCATCCACGCGGCCGCCGGGCCGGCCCTGCTGCGGGAGTGCCGCGAGCTGCGGCGCACCCGGTTGCCCGGTGGCCTCGACGTCGGGGATGCCGTGGCCACGGGGGCGGGTGACCTGCCCTGTCGCTGGGTGGTGCACACCGTCGGCCCGAACCGGCATGCCGGGCAGACCGACCCGGCGCTGTTGGCCTCGTGCTTCGCGCGCAGCCTGGCAGTGGCCCGCGAGGTGGGGGCGCGCACCGTGGCGTTCCCGGCGGTCAGCGCCGGCGTCTACGGGTGGGACGTCGACGAGGTGGCCCGGGTGGCCGTGCGCACGGTGCGCGAGGAGTCCGCGGCGCACGACGGCATCGACCTGGTGCGGTTCGTGCTGTTCGGTGACCGGTCGCTGGCGGCGTTCGTGGCCGCGCTCGCCGACCAGCGCTGACGCTCGCAGGCGCCACCCGGCCATCGGAGCGGGTCAGCGGGCGCTGGCCGCGCCGGGCCGGCCCGGGCACGCCTCGGCGCCCCGGACTTGCAGGGGTCCGGGGCGCCGAGGGGTAGTGGTGCGCGGGAACTGGGGTGCGCGGTGCCGCGTGCGCGGTCGTTCCCGTGCGGGGTGGGTCAGAACCGGCCGTAGCCGCTGACGCCGGAGAAGATCGCGCGCTCGGAGGTGGACTTTCCCTTGCGCGGCGAGTCGATCATCGTGCCGGGACCGGTGTAGATGCCGACGTGGTAGACCGGGGAGCCGAAGAAGACGAGGTCTCCGGGCTTGGGGTTGCTGACCGGGGTGGCCGCCCGCTTCTGGGCCGAGGCCGTGCGCGGGATGGAGATGCCGGCCTTGTTGAAGACGTACTGCGTGAAGCCCGAGCAGTCGAAGCCGGCCGGGGTGGAGCCGCCGTAGACGTACGGGATGCCGAGCAGGCCACGGGCGATGTTGACGACCCCGCTCGCCGACTGGGCCGGGTTGCTGTAGCGCTTGGTGCTGCGGCTGGCCGGAGCGGTGGACTTGCTCGAGCGCGAGGTGCTGCGGCTCGCGACGGCCCGCTCGACCCGGGGGGCCGCGGCCTGCACGACCGGCCTCGGCTTCGGCTTCGGCTTGGGCTTCGGCTTGGCGACGGCCTTGACACCGCTGACGCCGACCGTCTCGACGGCGATCGGGGCGGCCGCCGCGGGGGCGACCACGGCCGGGGCCAGCGCGAGCGCGGCCGGAGCGGCGATGCGGGTGCTCATCTCGGCACCGGGCGCCGTAACGGCCGTCGTCGTGGTGGTCTTGGTGGAGGCGCGGTGCACAGGCGCGGCCTGTGCCGGGAGCGCGAAGGCGGCGACCAGACCACCGGAGGCGGCCAGGACCGCGGAGGCCTTGACGCTGGTCTCGCCGGCACTCTTGACGATCGTCGAGAGCTCGGCCACGGGGTTGTAACGGGCGGCATTGCGATGGCGCCCGGAGCGGGGGTCAGTGAGCACAGGGGAAACCTCTCAGTGCCTACGGGGTGAGCTGTCGGGTTCGGGCTGAGGTTGCCCGGCCGGCGACGGTCGAAGGACCGGCGGCGACTTAACCCCAAGGAGACCGATGGTGCTGGGCTCCGGATGTGGGTCCCCCGCTCCTGCCAGGCGGTGGTGCGCGTTGACCTCTGCGGTGGTGGCAGGACTCGGCGTCCACCATGAGGACCCGCCCAGGGGAGGCGAGCGGGACGAACCTAACACGACCTGCTGGGAAAGTCACAAAACGGTTACGGGGAAAATACGAGGACCGCCCACCATGCGGTGAGCGGTCCTCGTGACGACCCGTCAGGGGCCGGTTCAGTCAGGGGTTGACCGTGACGTGCACGTGGTCGTAGTGGTTCGCGGTCGGTGACCCGCGGTCCTCCATCGTCTTCCAACCGCGGCCCGGCTCCCAGTAGCGCTGGCGCCAGATGAGGTACTTCACGTCGAACTGGCCAACGTGCGACTGCACCCAGGCGGCGATGCCGTCGCCCTGCGACTTGCTCGAGATCATGAAGTCGATGGCCTGACCGCTGGTGTGCTCGCCGGCGTTGGCCCGGTAGCCACCGATGGAGCCGAGGTGGAAGATCGAGTCGACGGCGGAGCAGAGCCGCTCACCGTTGTTGTTCACGCCGATCTTGGCGCAGCGGCCGGAGATGCTCGTGCTGTACGACGCCTTCGGCGCCGCGGCGGACGACCCGCCGGACGACCCGCCGGAGGACTTGGCACTCGACCTGGCCTTCGCGGCCTGCGGGACCGGCTTGGGCTTCGGCTTGGGCTTCGGCTTGGGCTTGGCGACGGCCTTGACACCGGACACGCCGACCTGCTCAGGGGCGATCGGAGCCGCGCCCTTCGGAGCGGAGACCGCCGGCGCGACGGCGCTGCGGACGAAGGAGCGTGAGGCGGCCGGGGCGTCGGCGCGCGCGGCCGACGTGGTGGCCGCGGGAACGGCGAGGGCGAGGGCGCTCGGGCTCGCATCGACGGGCAGGGCGAGGGCGACGGCAGCGCCGGCGAGCACGCCGACGGCGGCGACGGCTTTGGCGGCCCACGTCGCGCTGAGGCGCGAGAAGCCGTCCGGGAGACGACGTATGGGGCCAGGAGCGCGGCGTCTACCAGGGGTCTGAGGACGTGACACGAGGAGGTGGAGCCTTCCGGAGCGGGTACGAATCCCCGATACCGTAACGGGCTCCGGCGCCCGAAGTCACATTCCGGTAACGAGAGATTTCCGTGAAGTCCACCCTGCGGACACCCGCTTCAGCGCCCTGACCAGCAAGGATGCCGCGCGCCTTGGGTCGACCGGACCTCACCCAGATGAGACCCGGGTCACCCTCGAGCCGGCCCACCCCGCCCCGCCCGGGTGCAGTCCGTCCGGGTCAGGGGGCCTGCACGAAGACGTGCGAGGCGATGTCGTCGGGCAGCGAGACGCCCGAGGACTCCTCGGCGCCGTCGCGGCAGGCGATGACCCGCACGCCCTCACGGCGGACGCGGGCGGGCTGTCCCGGCAGCAGGCCGGCGGCGGTGAGCAGGCTCAGCGCCTCGGAGTCGACCTGCACCGGCTCGCCGATCCGGCGCACCACGACGGTGGTGGGCTCTGTGGCGGCGATGACGTCGAGGGTGGTGAGGCCGTTGCGGAAGTCGGCCAGCTCGGTGAGGTCGCCCAGCTCGTCCAGGCCCGGGATCGGGTTGCCGTAGGGCGATTCGGCGTGATCGGGCAGCATCGCCAGGATCTTGCGCTCGACCCGCTCCGACATCACGTGCTCCCACCGGCACGCCTCGTCGTGCACGAACTCCCACTCGAGCCCGATGACGTCGCGCAGCAGCCGCTCAGCGATGCGGTGCTTGCGCATGACCCGGGTCGCGAGCGTGCGGCCGTGCTCGCTGAGCTCGAGGTGCCGGTCGCCGGCGACCTGGAGCAGGCCGTCGCGCTCCATGCGCGCCACCGTCTGCGAGACGGTGGGCCCGGAGTGTCCGAGCCGCTCGGCGATGCGGGCGCGCAGCGGCGTGATGCCCTCCTCCTCGAGCTCGAAGATGGTGCGGAGGTACATCTCCGTGGTGTCGATGAGGTCCGTCACGTAGGCAAGCCTACGTTTACCGAGGGACACGCGGGATGCCGTTCCGCTCACGGCGCAGCGCGTCGCGGTCCCTCCGTCGGCTCGAGCGCGCGCCGACGTGGGTCGTACTCGGGCACCCAGCGGGCCAGCCAGGCGCCGCCGACCAGGGTGAGCAGTCCCACCGTGACGCTGGCCACGCCGATGCTGGCGACTGCCGCCACGACGCCGACCACCAGGGCCGCCCCGTTGTGCCCGACGAGCGAGATGAGCCGCCACACACCGAGGAAGGGCGCGCGCCCAGCGGTCGGGGCGGCATCCGCGCCGAGGGTCATGACGATGCCGGAGCCGAGGCCGTTGCCCACACCCATCAGCAGGGCGAGCGTGGCCACGCCGGCCAGGGTCGTGGTGAGCGGGAGGGCGAGCAGGCCCAGCCCGAGCAGCAGGGTGACCGGAACGGCCACCCAGACCCGACCGTGGCGGTCCATGACGGTTCCTGCCGGGTAGAAGAGGACCACCTCGACGAGCGCTGCGGCGGCGAAGACGAGCGAGGTCTGCGCCGCGGTGAGCCCGATGTGCTCCGCCCACAACGGCACGACGACCACCCGCGAGGACCGCGCCAGCCCGATGGCGACCACGCCCAGGCCCACCGTGAGCAGCACCCGGCGGTTCCGGCGCACGACGTCCTTGACCGGGACACGCTCGTTGCGGGCAGAGAGGCGCTCGTGGTGCGCGCCGAGGTCGGGGGTGAGCAGGGCCAGGGCCGCAGCCAGCACCCCGGCGACGACGGCGACCGCGAAGGCCGCCTGGGGCCCCCACCGGGCGACGATCGGCGCCCCGACGAGCGGCCCGACGAACAGGCCGATGCGGGTGACCCCGCCCAGGGTCGACATCGCCCGGGCGCGCACCGCCACCGGGGCGGCGGCGGTCAGGTAGCTCTGTCGGGCCAGGAGGAACATCGCGCCGGAGGGGCCCATGAGGAACACCGCGACGCCGAGCACCCACAACGACGGGGCGACGAGCGCGAGGGCGGAGGCCACGGCATCCAGCGCACCGGCGGCCACGAGCGCACGGCGCTCGCCGATCCGCTCGACGAGCACGCCGGCAGGCACGGCGGCCGCGAACTCCGACACCGTGGCGATGCCGACGAACAGGGCGGCCAGCCCGACCGAGGCGCCCAAGCCGAGGGCACTCAGCGCCACCACGGGGAGCACGGCACCGGCACCGACCGACCAGAGCACCGAGGGGCCGAATGCCGGCACGGCGATCCGGCGCAGCGAGAACGGTGCCTCCTCCCCCACCTGCGCCACACCCGCCTCCCTCGTCCCACGTTCCCGCCCGTGCGGGAACGCCGCCGGTCGCACCACAACCGTCCCGTGCGAACCTCAACCTCCGCGGCGATCGTCCCGGCCAGCGTTATCTTGATGTCAAGATAACCCCAGCGGCCCTGCCGTGGTTAGGTTGGCGACGTGGAGATCAGCATCCCCCACCGCTTTTGCGGGCCCCCTGAGTCCGGCAACGGTGGTTGGGTCTGCGGCACGGTCGCGGCCCACGTGCCGACCACCGCCGCGCGCCCGGCCGTCACCGTGCGGCTGGCCAGCCCACCGCCGCTCGACCGGCCGATGACGCTCGAGGCCGAGCCCGCCGACGGCCTCATGGTGCTGCGCCTGCTCGACCGCGGGCACCTGGTCGCGAGCGGCACGGCATCCGCCGACCTCGCGGAGGAGGTGCCACCGCAGGTGACCTTCGAGCGGGCGCGGGCCGCCGAGGAGCGGTTCGAGGGCCTGGCCGACCACCCGTTCCCCACCTGCTTCGTCTGCGGCACCGGCCGCGACCCCGGCGACGGGCTGTGCCTGCGGCCCGGCCCGCTCGATGACGGCACCGGCCGGTATGCCGCGACGTGGGTGCCGCCTGAGGTGACCGGTCCACTCGTCTGGGCCGCGCTCGACTGCCCCGGCGGCTGGTCGGCCGGCATCGCGGGGCGCCCGATGGTGCTCGGCACGATGACCGCCCGGGTCAACGCCCTGCCCCAGGTGGGCGAGCCGCACGTCGTCCTCGCCTGGCAACGTGGCGCCGAGGGGCGCAAGCACCACTCCGGCTCGGCGCTGTTCTCGCCCGGCGGCGAGCTGCTGGCCCGCGCCGAGGCGACCTGGATCGCCGTCGACCCCACCACCATCCGACCCAAGGACCGGCCATGACCTCGACCCCCCAGCCTTCGAGCACGGCCGGCGCCCGGGTCGCCGTCGTCACCGGCGCGAGCAGCGGCATCGGCGCGGCGACGGCGCGGCTGCTGGCGGCGGAGGGCTTCCGGGTGGTGTGCGCGGCGCGGCGGGCCGAGCGGGTCGAGGCGCTGGCCGCCGAGATCGGCGGCGTGGCCGTGGCGTGCGACGTCACCCGCGACGACGACGTGGCCCGGCTGGTGGCCGCGGCCGGCGAGCGGGTGCACGTGCTGGTCAACAACGCCGGTGGCGCGCTCGGCCTGGAGCCGGTGGCGCAGGCCGACGTCGAGCTGTGGCAGCAGATGTACGCCACCAACGTGCTGGGTACCGTGCGGGTCACCAAGGCCCTGCTGCCCGCGCTCGTCGCCGCCGACGGTGAGGGGGTCGTGGTCAACGTCGGCTCGATCGCCGGGTTCCTCGCCTACGAGGGCGGCGGTGGCTACACGGTCGCCAAGCACGGGGTGCACGTGATGACCGAGACGCTGCGCCTCGAGCTGGTCGACCAGCCGGTGCGGATCACCCTGGTGGCACCGGGGATGGTGCGCACGGACGAGTTCTCGCTGACCCGGTTCGCCGGTGACCAGGAGCGGGCGGATGCCGTGTACGCCGGGGTGCCCCACCCGCTGGTCGCCGAGGACGTCGCCGACGCCATCGTCTGGATGGCCACGCGGCCGGCCCACGTCAACATCGACCTGCTCGTGGTCAAGCCGCGGGTGCAGGCCGCCCCCCACAAGGTGCACCGCGAGCCCTGACCTTCTCCCGACTGATTGCGAATTTCCCACCCTCTGCAGCCACCTGAGCGGCCGCGGCGCGGTGGGAGATTCGCAATCAGTCGGACCTAGGGCTGGCGGCGGTGGACCTCCCACGAGGCGGGGTCGCCGAGGTCGCCCTCGCCAGTGCGGGTGAACACCAGCCGGTCGTGCAGCCGGTTGCGCCGGCCGGCCCAGAACTCGACCTCGTCGGGCACGATGCGGAAGCCGCCCCAGAAGTCGGGCACCGGCACGTCCTCGTCACCACCGTGGTCGGGGAAGGCCGCCGCCCGGGCCGCGTACTGCGCCTCGAGCTCGCGCCGGGAGCCGATCAGCTCGGACTGCCGCGAGGCCCACGCCGAGATGCGCGACGCCCAGGGCCGCGAGTCGAAGTACTGCTCGACCTCCTCGCGCTCCACCTCGATCGCGGTGCCGCGGAAGCGGATCGCGCGGTACATCGCCGGCCAGGTCAGGGATGCCGCCACCGCCGAGTTCCTGGTGAGCTCGCGGCCCTTGGTCGACGTCAGGGCCGTGACGAACCCCGGGCCCCGCTCGTCGAAGAAGCGCATCAGCACGGTGCGCACGTTCGGCCGCCCGCTGCCGTCGACCGTCGCGACCGAGATCGCCAGCGGCTCGAAGACGTCGCGGCTCACCTCCGCCCGGGCCACGGCGGCGTCGACCCAGGCCCGCGCCTGTGCGTGGGGCGTCTCGAGCAGGGCCTCCTCGGTGAGGCCGTCACCGTCGTAGTCGATCCGTCCGTTGCTCATCGTCGGATCGTATGTCGTGCCGGGGGTCCCCGGCTTTCCAGACGAAAAGCCGCCGGCAGCCGCCGCTTCGCGGCGTGTTGCCCGGCTGCTCCCCTACAGCGTCGGGGAGTGGCCCGGGTCAGGGGGTGGGGTGGCGGGCGTCGTAGCGCAGGAACCCCGGCTGGCGCAGGGACAGCAGCCCGATTGCCACGATGCAGGCGATGCCGCCGCCCACCGCGGTCCACCCCTCGCCGATCCGCTCGGCCACCGCACCGCCGAGCAGCTCGCCCACCCGTGGCCCGCCGGCCACCACCACGATGAACACGCCCTGCAGCCGCCCGCGCATCCGGTCGGGCGCCGCCGACTGCAGGATCGTGGTGCGGAAGACGGCGCTCACGGCATCCGCCGCGCCGGCGAAGGCCATCGCGAACAGCGCCCCCCACAGTGCCTGGGTCGGCGTGAGCCAGCCGTTCGCGCCGAGCAGGGCGACCCCGAGGCCGATGATCCCTACGCCCCAGCCGACGATGCTCACCATGATCGCCAGGCCCTGCCGGCGCACCCCGCCGAGCCGCCCCGACGTCAGCGTCGCGAGCACCGCCCCGAGCGCCGCCGCCGCGTAGAGGTAGCCCACCGTGCGGGCCCCGCCGCCGAGGATCACGGCGCCCGCCGCCGGGAAGAGCACCCGCGGCTGGGCCAGCAGCATCGCCGCGATGTCGGCGACGAAAGTCATCCGCACGTTCGGGGCGCCGCGCAGGAAGCGGAAGCCGTCGAGCACCGACGCGAGCCCGGCGCGGGTGGCCCCGCCCTCGCCGTGCGGCTCGGGCGGCAGCGGCTGCAGGCGCCAGAGACCCCACAGCGCGGCCATCGTGACCAGGGCGTCGGCGGTGTAGGCCGTGGCGAAACCGCCCCAGTCGACGAGCAGGCCCGCCATCAGCGGCCCGACCATCATCGCGGTCGACATCGCGAAGACGCCCAACGCGTTCGCGGCGGGCAGCTGCTCGCGCGGCAGGATGCGCGGGTAGATGCTCTGCCGCGCCGGCGAGCTCACTCCGAACGCACCGTTCCAGACGGCCACCAGCACGTAGAGCACCCAGACGTGGTCGTTGCCGAGCCAGGCCTGCAGCGCGCACGCGATCGACGTCGCCCAGGCCACCAGGTTGGCGACGAGGGCGACCAGCCGCCGGTCGTGGTGGTCGGACAGCGAGCCCCCGTAGAGCCCGAACGCCACCAGGGGCACCAGCGCGAAGAGGCCCACCAACCCGACCGCCGCGGTCGACCCGGTGATGTCGTAGACCTGCAGCCCGATCGCGACCACGGCCATCTGCGAGCCGACGTTCGAGAGCGTGAAGCCGGCATACAGCCGCCGGTACGCCGGGTTCACCCGCAGCGGGGTGAGGTCCGGCAGGTTGGCGCGCAGCACCCGGCGATCATGCACGAGGCCGCCGCCCGGCAGGGGCGAAAGCCCGCGCGGGCATAGGGTCCGACCATGGACAAGCCGGCGCAGATCGCGCTCCTCATCGACGCCGACAACGCGACGGCGTCCCGCATCGACGTCATCCTCGGCGAGCTGTCACGCCTCGGCGAGACCAACGTGCGTCGCGCCTACGGCAACTGGACCAAGACCGGCCTGAAGTCGTGGCAGGAAGTGTTGCACGAGAACGCGATTCGTCCCGTGCAGCAGTTCGACCCGAGCAAGGGCAAGAACGCCAGCGACATCGCCCTCGCCGTCGACGCCGTCGAGATCCTGCACACCCAGCGCCCCGACGCCTTCGCGCTGGTCTCCTCCGACGCCGACTTCACCCCGCTGGTCATGCACCTGCGCGAGCACGGCGCCCACGTCTACGGGTTCGGCGACGCCAAGACACCGCAGCCGTTCCAGAGCGCCTGCACCCGCTTCCTCGTGCTCAACCGGCTGTCCTCCCCCAGCGGCCAGGCCGACCCGGGGCTGCCCGACAGCGGCCCGGCGGATGCCGTGTCGTCACCTGCCGAGGAGGCCGCGCTCCCCACCACCAAGCGGCGTCGGGCCACGGCGAAGGCGACGACCAAGGCGGCTGAGGCGGTCACAGCCAAGGCCACGGCATCCGCGAAGAAGACCACCGCCAAGGCGGCCACGAAGGCGGCAGCCGCCGCCGAGGCGCACCCCGCGAACACGACGCCGGCTCGCCTCACTCGCAACCAGCTCCGCAGCGACACCAAGTTGGTGGCCCTGTTGCGCCGGGCGGTGGAGGGCGCCGCCGACGACGAGGGCTGGGCCAGGGTGAGCACGGTCGGCAACCGCATCTCCAACCAGTCCTCCTTCGACTCGCGCAACTACGGCTATGCGCGCCTGAGCAAGCTTCTCGAGGCCACCGACCTGTTCGACATCCGCGACACCGGCGGCTCGAACATGGCCGTCAGGGACCGCCGCGGGGCCGCCGGGACGTCCAGCAACGGGACAGGCGGTGGGAACGCGTGACCGTGGCGTGCACAATGGGGCCGCCCGACAACGGCGACGAGCGACGATTGGGGACCCCATGAGCACGGCAGCACAGACCGGGACGGCCCACCCGGAGAGCGACCCGGACTTCCAGCCCGGCCTGGAGGGCGTGGTCGCCTTCGAGTCCGAGATCGCGGAACCCGACAAGCAGGGTGGCGCGCTGCGCTACCGCGGGGTCGACATCAACGACCTCGTCGGGCGGGTGTCCTTCGGCCAGGTCTGGGGGCTGCTCGTCGACGACGAGTTCGACCCGGGCCTGCCCCCCGCCGAGCCGTTCCCGCTGCCGGTGCACAGCGGCGACATCCGGGTCGACGTGCAGTCGGCCATCGCCCAGCTCGCCCCCATGTGGGGCTTCAAGCCGCTGCTCGACATCGACGACGACGAGGCCCGCGACAACCTCGCCCGCGCCTCGGTCATGGCGATGTCGTTCATCGGCCAGGCGGCCCATGGGCAGTCGACGCCGATGGTGCCGCAGAGCGAGGTCGACAAGGGCCGCACCATCGCCGAGCGGTTCATGATCCGCTGGCGGGGCGAGCCCGACCCCAAGCACGTCGAGGCGATCGACTCCTACTTCATCTCCGCGGCCGAGCACGGCATGAACGCCTCCACCTTCACCGCGCGGGTCATCGCCTCCACCGGCGCCGACGTCGCCGCCTGCCTCTCCGGGGCGATCGGCGCCCTCTCCGGCCCGCTGCACGGTGGCGCCCCGAGCCGGGCCCAGCACATGATCGAGGGCGTCGAGAAGATGGGCGATGCCCGGCGCTACGTCAAGGAGGTGCTCGACCGCAAGGAGCGCCTGATGGGCTTCGGGCACCGCGTCTACCGTGCCTACGACCCGCGCGCCACCGTGCTGCGCGACACCTGCAAGCGCCTGGAGACCCCCCGCTACGAGGTCGCCATCGAGCTCGAGAAGGCCGCCATCGCCGAGCTCGCCGAGCGCTACCCCGAGCGCCGGATGGAGACCAACGTCGACTACTGGGCCGCGGTGCTGCTCGACTTCGCCGAGGTGCCGGGCGACATGATGACGCCGCTGTTCGTCTCGGCGCGCACGGCCGGCTGGTCGGCGCACATCCTCGAGCAGAAGCGAGCCGGGCGGCTCATCCGCCCCAGCGCCCGGTACGTCGGGCACGGCCCGCGCCCCATCGAGGACATCAAGGGCTTCCGCGCCCACTGACTCCCCGCTCCCGCCTGCTGTCCCCCCTCGCCGCCCTCGGGCTGGGACTGGCCCTCGTCCTGGGCGCCGGCCCGGTCGCCATTCCGCCGGCGTCCGCCGCGCCGACGGTGCAGGTGACCACCGTCGTCGCCGGCCTGAGCAACCCGTGGGATCTCACCTGGATCGAGCCCAGCCTCATGCTCTACGACCTGAAGGCAGGTCAGGTGTGGAGCAAGCGGGGCTCCGCTGCCCCGCGGCAGGTCGCCATCTCCGGCTTCCCGGCGATCTTCAACGTCGGCGAGTCCGGGCTGCTCGGCATCGTGGCCGACCGGGCCTCCGCCACCAACCGGCGCTTCTACACCTGCCAGGCGGTGCAGAACGCGAACGGCGGCGCCCTCGACATCCGCGTGCTGCGCTGGCGGATGACGAGCGACACCACGGCGACCTCCGACGGCGCCCCGGTCGTCACCGGCATCCCCCTGGCCAGCGGCCGGCACGGCGGATGCCGGCTGCGCTTCGGCGCCGACGGCTACCTCTACGTGGGCACCGGCGACGCCGCGGTCGGCACCAACCCGCAGAACCTCGCCTCGCTGGGCGGCAAGGTGCTCCGCGTGGGTTGGGACGGGTCCATCCCCGCCGACAACCCGTTCGTCGCCCAGGGGGGGAACGCCCGGTACGTCTACAACTACGGGCACCGCAACGTGCAGGGCCTCGCCACGCGCCCCGGGACCAACGAGGTGTGGTCCGTCGAGCACGGCTCCGACCGCGACGACGAGGTCAACCTCGTGGTGCGGGGCGCGAACTACGGCTGGGACCCGGTGCCGGGCTACAACGAGGCCACCCCGATGACCGACCTGGCCAAGTTCCCCTCGGCACGCCCGGCGATGTGGACCTCCGGGCTGCCGACGGTCGCGACCAGCGGTGCCGCCTTCCTCTCCGACGCGCGGAGGGGCGCGTGGCGCGGCGCCCTCGCCGTCGCCCTGCTCAAGGACCAGGGCATCTCGCTGATGCGGATGAACCCGACGCCCGGCCCGAGCCGGGTCGTGGCGGTCACCCCGCTCGCCCAGGCCGAGGGTTTCGGCAGGATCCGCACCCTGATGCAGGGCCCGGACGGCGCCCTGTGGTCCACGACCTCGAACGGCACCAACGACCGCATCGTGCGCATCGCACCCACCGCGACACCTCGGGTGCTGCCGGCCGGGACGCTGATCTCGACCTCCGGCGTCACGCTGGCCCGCACCGGCACCCAGGTCACTGTGTTCGTGCGCAGCACCGCCGACCACGTCTCACTGCGGCGCAGCGCCAACGACGGCAGCACGTGGGGTGGCTACGCCCCCGCCGGGGTCAACACCACCAACGCACCCTCGGCCACGTCGTCGGCGACCGGCCGGGTCGACCTCGTCACCCGCCTGGCGTCCGGCGCGGTCGTGCACTCGTGGTACCGCGGCGGCCCGCGGCTCGGGTCGACGAACCTCGGCGGCATCGTCGTCGCGCAGCACGCGGTCTCCCTGGGCGACGGCACGCTCGACGTGTTCGCCGTCTCGCCGCGGGGCGTGGCCCACCGGCAGCACTGGAACGGGCAGCGCTGGAGCGGCTGGGTGTCGCTCGGGGGCCAGTTCACCTCAGGTCAGTCGGCGTCCGCCGACCCGGCCCGCAAGCTCATCGTCGTGAGCGGGCGCACCACCGACGGCGCGACCGCCGAGCGGGCGGTCGTGCAGCGCGGGACGCTCGCCATCGCCACCACGGCGGTGTGGACCTCCGCCGGGGACATCGTCTCGCGGGCGGACGGCAGCTTCCTGATCGCCGGGCGCGGCAGCGACGGCGGCCTGTGGGTCAACCGCGGCGGTCCGAGCAGCTACAGCAGCGTCAACCTCGGCGGGGTGGTGCGCTGAGCGGCCTGCCCACGGGGCGCCCCGGTGCGATCCACGTGGTGGACCTCACGTCCGGCATCCGGTCACCATCGGTGAGGATGGAGCCGGCCGTGGAGGGCCCGACTCCCTCCCCCACCACCCCCGACCAACGACACCGGAGACCCCCGTGAGCGACACCGCCCCCATCACCCTCCCCGCCGAGCTGCTCCCCGCCGACGGCCGGTTCGGGTCCGGCCCGTCGAAGGTGCGCCCCGAGCAGGTCGAGGCGGTCGCCGCGATCGGCCGCACGGTGATGGGCACGTCGCACCGCCAGGCGCCGGTCAGGAACATCGTGAAGTCGATCCGCTCCGGCCTGGCCACCTACTTCGACGTCCCCGAGGGCTACGAGGTCGTGCTCGGCAACGGTGGGGCGACGGCGTTCTGGGACGTCGCCGCCTTCGGGCTGGTGCGCGACCGGGCCCAGCACCTCACCTTCGGCGAGTTCTCGAGCAAGTTCGCCACGGTCACCAAGAACGCTCCGTTCCTCGGCGAGCCGACCGTCATCTCCAGCGAGCCCGGCAGCCGCCCCGACCCGCGCGCCGAGGCCGGCGTCGACGTCTACGCCTGGGCGCACAACGAGACCAGCACGGGCGTCATGGCCCCCGTGCAGCGAGTCGATGGCGCGGATGCCGACGCCCTCGTGCTCATCGACGCCACCTCGGGCGCGGGCGGGCTGCCCGTCGACGTCAGCCAGGCCGACGTCTACTACTTCGCGCCGCAGAAGTCCTTCGCCTCCGACGGTGGCCTCTGGCTGGCGCTGTTCTCGCCGGCCGCCCTCGCGCGGGTCGAGGAGATCGCGGCATCCGGCCGTTGGGTGCCCGACTTCTTCAGCCTGCCCACCGCCATCAGCAACAGCCGGCTCGACCAGACCTACAACACCCCGGCCATCGCCACGCTGGCGATGCTGGCCAACCAGGTCGAGTGGCTCAACGGCCAGGGCGGCCTCGACTGGGCCGCCGCGCGCACCAAGGACTCCTCGGGCCGGCTCTACGACTGGGCCGAGGCGAGCGACTACGCCACCCCCTACGTCAGCGACCCCGCGAACCGCTCGCAGGTCGTCGCGACCATCGACTTCGACGACGCGATCGACGCCTCGGCCATCGCAAAGACGTTGCGGGCCAACGGTGTCGTCGATGTCGAGCCCTACCGCAAGCTCGGCCGCAACCAGCTGCGGGTGGCCTGCTTCCCGGCGGTCGACCCCGACGACGTCAGCAAGCTGATCGGCTGCGTCGAGTACGTCGTCGACCACCTGGGCTGACGCCCGACCGCTCAGCCGGATGCCGTGAGGCCGGCGGTCACGCGGTCAGCCAGCCAGGCCGACTCGGGCACCAGCACCGGGTCGCACACGAGGGTCACCCCGAGGGTGCCGGCATAGGACAGCACGTCGAACGACACCGCGACGTTCCCCGGGTTCACGGCGACCGGCACCAGGGCGGTCACCTCGGCCCCGGCCAACCGGAGGCGCTGCCCCGGCCCGCGGACGTTGGTCACGAACGTGTGCACGAGCCGCTGGTGGTCGACGAACCCCTGGAACGCGCCCACCGCCGCCAGCGCCCGGAACGCCGGAGTGAGCACCGCCGCCGACCCGCCGCGCCCCGGCGCCCCGACCCGCGACCGCTGGGCCACCAGGGCCGGGAGGCGCACCGCGGGGTCCGGCACGGCGGGCACCCGCACCGGCACGACGCCCGTGGAGTTGCCCAGCGCGTCGGCCTGCCCCTGCTGCCGCCGCGACACCGGCACCGAGACGACCAGCTCGGCCACGTGCTCGCCCCGCCGCGCCAGCAGGTCGACGAGCGCTCCGGTGACGGCCGTGACCACGACGTCGTTGACCGTCGCGCCATGGGCGTGCGCCGTGGCCCGCACCGCGTCGAGGTCGGCGATCGCCAGCTCGAGCCGGCGCCGGTCGCCGGTCGCGCCCAACAGGCTGCACCGCTGCGCCAGGCGCGGACGCCGCAGCCCGAGCTCGTCGAGCCCTCCGGCCAGGTGCCCGGCGCCGGCAGCCTTGCGGCGCAGCCCGGTCAGCCGTTCCGCCCACGCGTCGCGGGCCAGCTCGGGCCAGGGTGGCAAGGGCTCTGGCGCCCGCACGACCGGCCCGGATGCCGTTCCCGCACCTCCACCGTCCGACCACCCGTCGCGCTCGTCGCGCTCGTCGCTACACCGTGACCTCCGGTACCTGACGGGGCACGGCCGGGGAGCTGGTCGGCGAGCGCCCCCAGGACGGCGAGCCCGCCCATCCCGTCGGCGACGACGTGGTGGGCGACGAGGGCCAGGGCACCGACGGTGCGGTCCGGGCGAAGCAGCAACCGGGCACGCCAGAGCGGGCCGTCGGTGGGGAGCCGGGTCAGCACGAGGTCGGCCGTTGCATCGAGCAGCGCCCGCTCGACGCCCGGGACGCGGGCGTGCGGTGACGGCACGGCATCCGGCCGCCCCGGCGACGTGCCCACCCCGGCGACCACGACGGAGTCCACGCACCGCGCCACCGCCGCGCTCCCGGCATCCAGCCAGACCGCCCGACCCCCGAGCGGCGGGGTCGCGTGGAGCCGCTGCTGGAGGCGTGGGACGAGCGCCGACCGGGCGAGCAGCAGGGTCCGCAGGGCGTCGGCGGGCACGCGGCTCGCGGGGTCGAGCACGAGCAGCGCGCCGATGGCCATCGGCACCCGGCCGCCCTTGTCGACCGCCAGCTGCAGCAGGTCGTCGGGCCGGGCCCGGTCCATCGTTCGCGCCGAGGCGGGTCCCACACCACCACGGTAGGGGCCGGACCGATGCGGACCCGACGCCGGGTCCCCGAGGTGGCCTCGGGCCGAGAGCCGGCTGAAGTGGGATTCGAGCCGGACGGCTCCACGCCTCTAGCATTGACTCGGTTCGTGGCCGGCCCGCGGGGCATCAGCGGCACCCCAGACGACCCAGGCTCAGGAGACAACGGTGGAGCAGGTGACCCCCTCGTCGGCCCCGGTGGCCGACGGCCCGGTGGCCGTGCTCCCGCGGGCTGAGGCACCGGCCACGCCGGCCACGCCGGCCACACCGGCTACGCCGCCCACACCCGCTCCGCCCGCCACGCGAGCCGGCGACCCACCCGGCCGGCGCACCGCCGAACCGGTGCGCGGCGACATCCAGGGTCTGCGTGCCCTCGCGGTGCTGATCGTGCTGCTGTTCCACTTCTGGCCCCAGGCGCTGACCGGCGGCTACGTCGGTGTCGACGTCTTCTTCGTCATCTCCGGCTTCCTCATCTCCAGCCACCTGATGCGCTCGCCACCGACCACCCCCCGCCTGCTCGGCCGGTTCTGGGCCCGTCGGGTGCGACGGCTGCTTCCTGCGGCGTCGCTCGTGCTCGGCGTGACCCTCGTGGCGTCGATCGTCTGGCTGCCGTCCACGCTGCTGCCGACGGTCGCGCGCGAGACGATCGCGTCGGCCCTGTCGATCGAGAACTGGGCACTGGCCGCGTCAGCCACCGACTACCTCTCGGCCGAGAACGCCCCCAGCCCCGTGCAGCACTACTGGTCGCTGTCGGTCGAGGAGCAGTTCTACGTGCTGTGGCCGCTGCTCATCGCGGCCCTTGCCTTCCTCGGGCGCGGTCGGCGTCCGCAGGCGTGGTGGGCCGTCGGGCTGGTCGGCGTCACGGTGGCATCGCTCACCGGCTCGGTGCTGCTGACCTCGTCCGACCCGGCGGCGGCCTACTTCGTCACGCCGACCCGGGTGTGGGAGCTCGGGCTCGGCTCGGTCCTGGCCCTCGCGGTGCACCACGGCTGGCGCCTCCGCTCCCCGCTGCTGCGCTCCGCGCTCGCCTGGCTGGGGCTGGCGATGATCGCCTGGGCGGCGATGCGCTTCGACTCCGCCACCCCGTTCCCCGGCACCGCCGCGCTGCTGCCCACCCTGGGGGCCGTGCTGGTCATCGCTGCCGACAGCGACTCGGCGCCCTGGTCACCCCGCGGCCTGCTGCGCGCCCGGCCGTCGCAGCAGCTGGGCGACATCTCGTACTCGGTCTACCTGTGGCACTGGCCGGTCGTCGTCATCCTCCCCTACGCCCTGGCCCGCGACCTCACCCTCCTCGAGAAGCTCGTCGCCATCGCCGCGGTCCTGGTGGTGGCCGCGCTCACCAAGCGTTTCGTCGAGGACCCGGTGCGCCGGTCCACGGTGCTCGGGGCCAGTCTCCCGCGCAGCTTCGCCATCCTCGCGGTGAGCGTGCTCGTGCTCGGCGGCGCCGGTCTGGTCGTCATCCAGCGCTCCGAGTCGGCGGTGGCCGCCGAGCAGCAGGCGCTCACCACGAAGCTCGCCAGCTCCGGCTGCGTCGGCGCCGAGGCGACGCGCAACCCCGGCTGCCGCTCGATCGCCGGTGACGAGCTGCTGTCGAGCCCTGCCGTCGCCCGCAACGACAAGTCGGAGGTCTACGCCGACGGGTGCTGGTCGACCCGGCCGTTCACCGCCCACAACGTGTGCACCTACGGCGACCCCGACGGGAAGGTCAAGGTCGCCCTGATCGGCAACTCCCACGCCGGCCACTGGCAGCCCGCGCTGGCGCCGATCGCGCAGGAGCGCGGGTGGCGGCTCGACACCTACCTGGTGTCGCAGTGCTACACCGTCGACCTCGACCTGGACTTCGGGTCGGCGCGGGCCACCAAGAACTGCCGGGCCTGGAACCGGTGGGCGGTCGGCAAGGTGGGCAACGGCGACTACGACCTCGTCGTCATGAGCGACCGCACCTTCCAGCAGGTCATCGGCGTCCCCAGCGAGAACAAGGCGGCCGTCGCCGAGCGCGCCTACGCCGAGACGCTGCGCACCATCACCGCCTCAGGCACCCGGGTCATCGTGCTGCGCGACGTGCCGGCGGCCGTGGAGTCGGCGCCCGACTGCGTCGCCACGCACCCCGACGACGTATCGGCGTGCACCCACCCCGCTCGCGTTGCGGTCGAGCCGGACCCCCTGTTCGCGGCAGCCGAGGGCGACACCTCCGGCCTGGTGTCGGGCCTCGACCTCACCGACCGGTTCTGCCGCGACGGGCGCTGCCACGTCGTCATCGGCGGCCTCATCGCCTACTTCGACCACGGCCACATCACGACGACGTTCGCGCGCACGCTCGTGCCCGACATCGCCCCTGCCCTCACCGACGCACTGGCGGCCCGCGCCTCCTGAGGCGGCGGATGCCGTGCCCGGTCGCCGGCGCCTACCGGGTCAGCGCGTAGACCAGCGCGACGCCGACGAGCACGCCGAGCACCCCGAGCGTCATCCGGCGCCGGAAGAGCGGGGTCACCGGGCCGGCTCCGGCACCGACACCGTCGGCCGATCGGAGAGCATCGGCACCGAGGTGACCCGCATCCGCGGACGTCGCTGCGACTCATAGCTCACGCGCACATTCTCCGACCTCGCCAGCCACAGCGACACCCCCACCAGCACCAGGCCCACGGCGACCGCTCCGATGCCGATGGTCCAGCGCGGCCCGAAC
This sequence comes from uncultured Actinomycetota bacterium, assembly GCA_963800505.1. Lineage (GTDB taxonomy): Bacteria > Actinomycetota > Actinomycetes > Actinomycetales > Dermatophilaceae > Fodinibacter. Next base: position 373,582 of record CAWDBL010000037.1, on the reverse strand, counting down.
TGCTCCGAGATCCAGCCGATCAGCGGCGCACCGGCGGGGGTGCCGCCCATGAAGATCGCCATGTAGAGGGCCATCACACGGCCGCGCATCTCGGGCGCGACCCGGGTCTGGACCATGGCGTTGGCGGTGGTCAGCGCGGTGAGGGCGGTGAGCCCGACCGGCACCAGCGCCAGCGCGAACAGCCAGTAGGTCGGCGCCATCGCGGCGAGCGCGGCGGCCACGGTGAAACCAGCGAGCGAGAGCAGCAGCACCCGCAGGCGGGGCACCTTGCGGCGCGCCGAGAGCAGAGCGGCGGTCAGCGAGCCGACCGCCATGATCGACCCGAGCAGGCCGAACTCACCGGCGCCCTTGTCGAACACCTTGGTCGCCATCAGCGCCATGGTGATCTGGAAGTTCATCCCGAAGGTGCCGAGCACGAAGACGAGCAGCATGACCAGCTGGATGTCACGCCGCATCCGCACATAGTGGAACCCCTCGCGGATGCCGCCCCGACCCTTCGCCCGCGGCGCCGGGCGCAGCTCGTTGCTGCGCAGCCGCAGCAGGGCGACGATGACGAAGACGAAGGTGAAGGTGTTGAGCAGCAGCGCCGGGCCGACGCCCCACAGCGCGATGACGACGCCGGCCAGGCCAGGACCGATCAGCCGGCCGAGGTTGAACGAGGCGGAGTTCAGCGAGACGGCGTTGGTGAGCTTGTCGTCGGGCACCATCTCGGACACGAACGCCTGCCGGGCCGGGTTGTCGATCGCGGTGACGACTCCCTGGAACAACGCGATCGCGTAGACCTGCCACAGCTGGGCCAGCCCCGCCACGGCGAGGATGCCGAGCAGCAGGCTCGACGCGGCCAGCAGGGTCTGGGTGAGCAGCAGGATGCGGCGCTTGCGGAACCTGTCCGCGATCAGGCCCGCCCAGGGTGCGAGCAGAAGGAAGGGGAGGAACTGCAGGCCGGTGACGATGCCCAGCGCCGTGGCGGACCCGGCGGTGAGCACGGTGAGCACGAGCCAGTCCTGGCCGACCCGACCCATCCAGGTGCCGACGTTCGACACCAGGGCGCCGGACGCCCACAGGCGGTAGTTCCGGACCTCGAGCGAGGAGAAGGTGGGGCTCATTCGGCAGCCACCCGTTCCAACAGCACCGTGGCCTGCGCCAGCACCGCCCGCTCGTCGTCGGTGAGCTTCTCGAGCCGCGCGGCGAACCACTGGTCGCGGCGGCGGCGGATGTCGCGGATGGTGCGGCGTCCCTCGGGCGTCAGCGACAGGATCACCGAGCGGCCGTCGGCCGGGTCGTCGGCGCGCGCGACCAGGCCGCCCTCCACGAGGGCGGCCACGGTGCGGGTCATGCTCGGAGCGCTGACCTTCTCGAAGGCCGCGAGCTCCTTGGGGGTGCGGGGCGCCTCCTCGAGGCGCGCGAGCACCGAGAACTGGTGCGGGGCGACCGGCGCGGTGCTCTCGAAGCGCACGCGACGCGAGATGCGCATGCACGCCATGCGGAGGTCGCTGGTCAGCCGGTCGCGCTCGCCGCGGGTCATCGCGCGCCGAGCCGGCGCGGTGCCGAGCACCGGGGCCGAGTCGGTGGAGCTCGTCGTCGAGTCGGTGGACTTCCTCGTCGAGTCCGTGGACTTCGTCGTCGAGTCGTCGGAGTTCGTGGTTGAGGGTCGCACCGGCGTGGTGGTGGCCATGGTCGTCTCCTCGAGATCGCAGATGGTTAGCACAACTCATTACCTCTGCTAACTATTCCACTTCCGAACTACCCCCACTTCTTGCGGATATCCCACCTCCGGGCAGGTGGAGGATCCGCAATGAATCGAGGTGGCCCCCCGGCGGAGGTGGAAGATCCGCACGAAGTCGTGTGACGGCGGCAAGACGCACGGATGCCGTGCCTCCCCTGCGAGGGGGCGGCACGGCATCCGTCGTGGTCGTGGACCCCGCACCTGCGAGGTCGTGGCGGTCAGGTGACCAGGTCGGTGAGCGGGGCGATGAGGAAGTAGACGGCGAACAGGCCCGAGGTGAGCCACATCATCGGGTGCACGGTGCGCCACTTGCCGAGCACGACCTTGATGAGCACGAACGACACGAACCCGGCCCCGATGCCGACCGTGATCGAGTAGGTGAACGGCATCAGGATGATGGTCAGGAACGCTGGGATGGCGATCTCGACGTCGTTCCACTCGATGTTCTGCACCTGCTGCATCATCAGGAAGCCGACCAGGATCAGGGCCGGCACGGCTGCCTCGTTGGGGATGATGCGCACCAGCGGCGACACGAGGATCGCCGCCAGGAACAGCACGCCGGTCACGACCGACGCCAGACCGGTTCGCGCGCCCTCACCCACACCGGCCGCCGACTCGATGTACGACGTGTTCGAGGAGACTCCGGCGGCGCCACCGGCGGCCGCGGCGAGCGAGTCGACGACCAGGATGCGCTCGGTGTGCGGCGGCATCCCGTCCTCGTCGAGCAGGTCGGCCTCGGCGCCGATGGCGGTCATCGTGCCCATCGTGTCGAAGAAGTCGGCGAGCATCAGGGTGAAGACGAGGAGCACGGTGGCGACGATGCCCACCCGCTGGAACGAGCCGAGCAGGTTGAACTCGCCGAGGGTGCCGAAGTTGATCGGGTCGATCGTCGCGGGCCAGGCCGGCACGTTGAGGTTCCACCCGAGCGGGTTGACGATGTTGTTGCCGGCGGCGTCGACCCCGGTGACCGTGGGGCCGACGTTGGCGATGGCCTCGACGACGAACGCGACCGCGGTCATCACCAGGATCGAGATGATGATGGCGCCCTTGACCTTGCGCACCCACAAGGTGATGAGCAGGCCCAGCCCGACGGCGAAGACGACCGTGGGCCAGCCGTTGAGCTGACCGCCGACGCCGAGCTCCACCGGGACCGGCCCGGCGCCCGTGCGGCGCACGAACCCGGCGTCGACCAGCCCGATGAGCGCGATGAACAGGCCGATGCCGACCGAGATGGCCACCTTGAGCTGGCTCGGCACAGCGTGGAAGACGGCCGTGCGGAACCCGGTGAGCACGAGCACCAGGATCACCAGACCCTCGAGCACGATGACGCCCATGGCATCGGCCCAGGTCATCTGGCTGGCGATCGAGAACGCGACGAAGGCGTTGAGGCCCAACCCCGTCGCGAGGGCGAGGGGGTAGTTGGCGAAGACCCCCATCAGGATGGTCAGGACACCGGCCACCAGGGCCGTGCCCGCGGCGATCGCTGCGAGGTTCGGGGTGGCACCGCCGCCGAGGTACTGGCCGTCGGCGTCCTTGACGAAGCCGAGGATGAGCGGGTTGAGCACGACGATGTAGGCCATCGTGAAGAAGGTGGCGAAGCCACCACGTACCTCCCGGCCGACCGTGGATCCGCGGTGCGAGATCTGGAAGAGGCGTTCGAGGAAACCGGCCGGCGGCGGGCTCGTGGTGGTAGCTGAGGGAGCCGCCGTGTCCGGCGTGGTGTCAGGCGTGGCATCGGGCATGGGCCGGACCCTAGCCGGAGCGCGTTACGGCTGCATGACGTGTGCACGAGGCGGCCCACGTGGCCCGTAGGCTGGACCCGTGACGACCCCGGAACCGCACGCCGAGCAGCACGCGGCGCTGGGGTCCCCCGCACCCGTCGAGCCGCTGGCCGTGCCCTCCCGCCCGATCATCGGGGCCGGCGTCGCCCTGTGGGCGGTGGCCCTCGTCGTGACGCTCGTCGTGCCGGCGCTGCACACCGGCGACCGGTCGTGGTGGCCGTGGACCTGCGTCACCGGTCTCGTCCTGGGCGCCATCGCGTGGTGGTACGTCGGCCGCGGGCACGACAACGCCGCCACGGCCTGAGCCCGGGCGCTCGTCGGGCAGCGCAACGGCCGGCGGATGCCGTCAGGCGGGGTCGAGCTCGAAGTCGTCGAGGATCGGCGGCGCCACGCGCTCGGCGGTGTGCAGGTCGACGTCGACCTCGGAGTGCGCGCCGCACCCGTGGTCGAGGCTGACGACGTGGGCATCGGACGGTGACCACTCGTTGGCGCAGACGCCGAACACCGCGCGCAGCGCCCCGGCCATCGGCACGAAGAAGCCGCAGGTGGAGCACGGCGCCGGAGCCTTGACCGCCACCGGTGCGCTGGGGCCGGACTCGCCGTCGTACCACCGCTGAGCGGCGGCCTCGCGGCCCTCGGCCGACAGCACCCGCGGGCGCCCGAGGCCGAGCTCCCACAGCGCGACCCGGTCGACGTCGTCGTCGCCGGTGGCCTCGAAGCCCGGCTCCAGGTTGGGGTCCTCGGCCACGAGCGGGGTGACGTCACCGGGGCCGACGTCGCCGGGCGCCAGCCGCTCGGCGTAGGGCACCCAGTCGGGGGTGAGCAGGGCGCCCTCGCCGGGCACCAGGTTGGCCTCGCAGACGGTGACGGTCTTCGAGCGCGGCACCCGGGCCACCGACACTGCCCACCGCCAGCCGAGGTAGGCCCGCGCCGTGCAGGTGAAGTAGTGCGTGGCGAGGCGGTCCTCGACCATCTCCATCCCGAGGTGCTCGCCCACCGCGCCCGCCTCGGCGATCGAGACGGCCGCCTCGTGGGCGACCTCGACCGCCCCGCGCAGGGCGGGGTCGGTCTTTAGGGCGGCGCTCACAGCTCGAGGTCGCCGGCCACCGCGTGCAGCACCTGGGCGACCTTGTTGCCGTGCGCCTTGTCGGGGTAGTGACCACGGCGCAGCGACTCGGACACCGAGTCGAGCAGCTTGATGACGTCCTCGACGATGACGACCATCTCGTCGGGCGACTTGCGGTTGGCCACCCGGCGGTTGGTGGCCACCGACGGGGCCGGGTCGAGGAGCGTGACCGAGAGCGCCTGGGCGCCGCGGCGGCCCTCGGCGATGCTGAACTCGATCCGCTGGCCGCCCTTGAGGCCCGCAACCCCCTGGGGCAGGGCGCTGGCTGGGACGAAGACGTCCCCTTCGCCGGCGTCGCCGGACACGAATCCGAAGCCCTTCTCCGAGTCGAAGAACTTCACCTTGCCAGTCGGCACGGTCCACCTCTTTGTCGCGTCTGCGTTCGGCACCCGGACGGGCACCAGCGCCAAGGCTAACCGCTCCCGCCCGTGGCGCGCTGCCGGGATGTGGATGCCGGGCCCGCGCGGCCACGCCAGGTCGCCTCCGCGCGGGCCCGGGAAACCCGCTCGATCGGTGTCGGTGCCCCGTGGCACGGTTGGACGATGTCCGAGAGCACCGACTCCGGGGACGGGCTGGGGCAGGCGACCCCTGACACCCCACGGGCCCCGCAGCACGACCGGTTCACCCTGCGCGGTTTCTGGCGCGCCCTGCCCACCCCGGGCCGGTGGCTGCTCTCCACGACCGCGATCTCGACGCTGGGCCGCGGCATGACGCTGCCGTTCACCGTCATCTACGTGCACGAGGTGCGCGGGGTCCCCCTCGACGTCGCCGGTCTGCTCATGAGCCTCATCGCCGTCGTGGCCCTGGTCGTCACCGGGCCGATGGGGGCGCTCATCGACCGGCTCGGCTCCCGGGTGGTGCTCGTCGGGGGCAACGTCGCCCAGCTGATGGGAGCGGTGGTGCTGGCGTTCGCCACGTCGGTGCCCGCGTTCGTGCTGGCGTTCACGCTGCTCGGCATCAGCTTCGGGGTCGGCTGGCCGGGGTTCAACGCCCTGACCGCGAGCATCGTCTCCGGGCCCCTGCGCACCCAGTTCTTCGGCATCAACTTCGCCCTGGTCAACCTCGGCATCGGGGTGGGGGGCATCGTCAGCGGGTTCCTCACCGACGTCGACCGGCCGGGCACGTTCACCACGATCTTCCTCGTCGACGCGGCCTGCATGCTGGTGCCCATCGGCCTGCTGCTCGGGCCGCTGCGCCACGTCGCCGGCCGCCCGGAGCAGCCTCCGGCCGGGGCGCCCGTCGAGGCCGGCGTCGGCTACCTCGCCATCCTGCGCAAACCGGCCGTCGTCTGGATCACGGCGCTCACCTTCCTGTCCAGCTTCGTCGGCTACGGCCAGATGGAGGCCGGGTTCCCCGCCTTCGCCCGGCAGGTCAGCGAGGTGTCCACCCGCACCATCGGCTTCGCCTTCGCCGCCAACACCGCGGTCATCGTCGGGATGCAGTTCCTGGTGCTGCGCTTCATCGACGGGCGCCGCCGCACCCGGGTGTTCCTGGTGCTGGTCGGGCTGTGGGCGGCCGCCTGGCTGCTGCTGGGCGCCACCGGCCTGGCGGCCGGCACGATGGCGGCGGCCGCGGGCGTCATCGTCTTCCACGTGCTGTTCGGGCTGGGCGAGACGATGCTGCAGCCCACGGTGCCCGCCATCGTCAACGACCTCGCCAGCGACCGCGACCGCGGCCGGTTCAACGCCGTGTCATCCGGGGCGTTCCAGGTCGGTGCGATCACCGCGCCGATCGTGGCCGGGTGGCTGCTCAACCGCCAGCTCGGCGGGGTGTTCATCGGCGTCATCATCGCTGGCCTGGCCGGGGTCGCGGTGCTCGCGCTGGCGCTCGAGCGGCAGATCACGCCCGAGGTCAACGGCATCCTCGACGACTCGGTCGTGAACGGGCAGGGTGTCGTGCTCGACGAGCGGACCGGGGCCGACCAGGGCGTCATGCACGGCGAGCGGCGCGACACCGACCGGTGAGTTCCTGCCCCCCCACTGAGGGGGTCGGCGGCTGGCCCGGTCGAACGGTCGTGCGGACAGCGCGCTCCACCGCGCGGCATGCATCACCCCACCTGCAGAACCGGCGCCAGGTGATGCAGACAGCGCGCTCCACCGCGCAGCATGCATCACCCCACGTGCAAAGCCGGCGCCAGGTGATGCGGACAGCGCGCTCCACCGCGCGGCTGCATCACCCCACGTGCAAAGCCGGCGCCAGGTGATGCGGACAGCGCGCTCCACTGCGCGGCATGCATCACCCGATGTCCAGTGCCGGCGCCGTGGCGTCCCGGGCCCGGGGACCGAGCTCCGCGCCGGGTGACTTGGCAGCGCTGGGCTCAGCCGACGACGACTGCCGTGACCTTCATCCCCTCCTTGGCCGCCACGACCCGCACCGTGGTGCCGACGGCCACCGGGGTCGCCGCGCTGCCGATCACGGAGGCGGTGCCGTCGAGGGTGTAGGTCGCCGTGAACCCGTCGGTGCTCTTGACGGCGAGGGACTTGCCCGCCGTGTAGGCGGTCACCTGGCCGGTCTGCACGACCATGACCGTCGGCGTGCCGGTCACGGAGGTGGTGAACTCACCGTGCAGCACGGCGCCGAGGGCGGCGCCGGCGCCCATCCCCAGCCCCTGCCGAGGTCCTCCAGGAGCGCCCGGGGCGACCGGCGCACCCTGGCCGGGCGGCTGCGGAACTCCGTCGCCGTTGCCTCGGCCCTGGCCCTGGCCCTGGCCGCCGTTCGGCCCCATCCCGTCGCCCCGGCCCATGCCCGGGCCCTGCTGGTCGAACCGGCCGCGGTCGTCGCGGCCGCTCGTCATGAACCCACGATCGCCGTCGTGCGACACGACCAGGGCGGCGGTCAAGCCGATGCCCACCACGACCACCAGGGCGGCCAGCGCGGCGGCCAGCCCCAGGGCCGCCCGCCCACCGCCGGTCGAGGTCGCCTCGCTCCACCAGCGCCGCGGCCCCGAGGGCCGGCCGGCCGGAGGCACCCAACCCGGCGGCGCCGGCGCGGCAGCGGTCGACGCCGCGCTCCAGCCCGGCTGGGCCGGCTGGGCCTGCGGAGCCTGCGGAGCCTGCGGAGCCTGCGGGGCCGGCTGCGGTGGGAGCGCCGCGGTGTCGGCCGCCGGCTGCTCGGGCTGGGACGGGACGGGCCCGGGGGTGCTCTGGTCACTCATGAGGTCATGATCCGTCGCGCAGGTCGCGGTGGCGCCATCCCACGGCGAACTCACATCGAACTCACAAGGAGCCACAGGTGCCACCCAGGCACCGTCGCACCCGGCGCGCTCGCCGGCTCAGCCCCCGGACAGCGCCCGCACCACGCTCGACGGCGACGGGCGGCCGAGCTGCGCGGCCATCCAGACGCTCGTCTCGACCAGCGCGTCGAGGTCGATGCCGGTCTGCACGCCGGCACCCTGCAGCGCCCAGACCAGGTCCTCGGTGGCGAGGTTGCCGGTCGCCGACTTGGCGTAGGGGCAGCCACCCAGCCCACCCGCCGAGGCATCGACCACGCGCACCCCGTCGTTCAGGGCCGCCATCGTGTTGGACAGGGCCTGGCCGTAGGTGTCGTGGAAGTGCACGCCCACCCGGTCGGGCCCGATGCCGGCCGCGTCGAGCCCCGCGAGCAGGCGGTGCACGTGACCGACGGTGCCCACGCCGATGGTGTCGCCGATCGAGAGCTGGTCGCAGCCGAGGTCCATGAGGCGTCGACAGACGTCGACGACCTGACCCACCGGCACGGGCCCCTCCCATGGGTCGCCGAAGCACATCGACACGTAGGCCCGCACCCAGAGCCCCTCGCCGCGCGAGCGCTCGACGACCGGCCGGAACATCTCCACCGACTCGGCCACGGTGCGGTTGAGGTTCTTGCGGGCGAAGGTCTCGGTCGCGCTGCCGAACACCGCCACGGCCCCCACCCCCGCCGCCAGCGCCCGGTCCAGGCCACGCTCGTTGGGCACCAGCACCGGCCGGCGCGCCCCGAGCCCCTCGTCGCCGAGCAGGCCGAGCACCTCCTCGGCGTCGGCCAGCTGCGGCACCCAGCGGGGGTCGACGAACGACGTCGTCTCGACCGTGCCCAGCCCCGCGCCGGCGAGCCGCCGCACGAACTCGGCCTTGACGGCGGCCGGCACGACGGACGACTCGTTCTGCAGGCCGTCGCGTGGGCCCACCTCGTAGACGGTGACCGACCCGGGGAGGGTCGCATCGGGCTCGACCTGCGGCAGCGGAAGTCTCACGCCCCGATCCTGACACGAGCGCGGGGGCGGCGACGACCCCGATGGCTGGCGCCCGGCCGCGCCGCCCCGGTGCCAGCCGCTAGCCTCGTGCGCGGGCGCCGACCGGCACCGTGGGCACAGGGCGAGGACGCGCGAGCATGGACGACAGCACCGACCCGGCACGCTCCGGCGACGGGTTCGAGGACCCGACGGCACCGGCCTGGGCCAGCCCGCCCCCGGCCCCGCCCACCCAGCCGCTCCCCTCCGGCCCACCGGTCACCCCGCCCTCGCCGTACCCGGCGCCGGATGCCGGGCGCGCGCCAGACCCCTGGCCGCCGGCCGACCAGCCGCCCTATCCGCAACAGCCGCAGGACAACCCGTACGGCTCCGATCCCTACGGCCAGCCCGGCTACGTGCAGCAGCCCTACGGCTCGAACGCCTACGGCCAGGATCCCTACGCGCTGCCGCCCGCGCCCTACGGGTCCCCGCCCGGTCCCTACGCGCCGTACGGGGCGCCACCGCCGAAGAACACCAGCGCCGTGGTGCTCACCGTGGTCTCGGGCATCGCCACCGCACTGTGCTGCCTGTTCGGCCTTCCCTCGCTCATCCTCGGCATCGTGGCGCTGACCCGGCAGGCCACCGACCCGCAGGGCTCGGCGCGGATGTCCCGGTACGGCTGGATCACCTTCGGTGTGTTCATGGCCCTCGCGGTGGTCGCCGTCGTGGTGCTCGGCGTCATCGGCTCGATCAGTCCCTCCACCGGCAGCGACTACGACGGGCTCTGACCCGGGGTACGTCCCAGCCGACGTCCAGCCAACTCACAGGTTCACCCGCCAGACTCGTCCCGTGACCATTCAGACCCCCGAGGCACGCCTCCTCGTCGTCGAGGACGAACCCAACATCCGCGAGCTGCTCGCGACCTCCCTGCGCTACGCCGGTTTCGACGTCGCCACCGCCTCCAGCGGCACCGAGGCCCTGCGGGTCGCCGGCGACCACATGCCCGACCTGTGCGTGCTCGACGTGATGCTGCCCGACATGGACGGCTTCACCGTCACCCGCCGCCTGCGCGAGCAGGGCCGCCAGCTGCCCATCGTCTTCGTCACGGCCCGCGACTCGGTCGACGACAAGATCAAGGGCCTCACCGTCGGCGGCGACGACTACGTCACCAAGCCGTTCAGCCTCGAGGAGGTCGTGGCGCGCATCCGCGCGGTGCTCCGCCGCACCCGGGGCGAGGCCGACGAGGACCGCCAGGTCATCGCGTTCGAGGACCTCGAGCTCGACGAGGACTCGCACGAGGTGCGCCGGGCCGGGCGGGTCATCGAGACCAGCCCGACCGAGTTCAAGCTGCTGCGCTACCTCATGCTCAACCCCAACCGCGTGCTGTCGAAGGCGCAGATCCTCGACCACGTCTGGGACTACGACTTCCGGGGCGAGAGCGGCATCGTCGAGTCCTACATCTCCTACCTGCGCCGCAAGATCGACACCGAGGGACTGCCCCCGCTGATCCACACCAAGCGCGGGGTCGGCTACGTCCTGCGCCTGCCTCCCCAGGGCTGATGGACTCGGTTCCCACACCGCGCACCGAGCGTGGGCCTGTTGCCCGCGTCGTGCGCCAGCTCGAGGCGGTTCCGTTGCGGACCCGCCTCGTGGCGATCGTGGGCACCCTCGTGGGCGCGGCCCTCATCCTCACCAGTCTCGCGACCGCGCTGCTGATGCGCTCCGATCTGATGGACGGCGTCGACAAGGAGCTGCAGTCGGTGGCTCGTCCGGTCGCGAACCAGGCCCTCGCCGACTTCATCAGGGCGAACTCGGCCTTCCCGTCGAACTACGCGTTCCAGCTGCAGACCCGGGGCAGGGCCGTCACCACACGACCCACCGGGGTCACCGATTACCCGGACCTGCCTGCCCTGCCCATCACCGACCCGCGCGTCATCAGCAACGACCCGTTCACGGTGGGCTCCGTCACCGGTCCGCTCAAGTGGCGGTTCATCGCGGGGCGGGTCTCGGGCGCCGACGCGACGTTCGCGGTCGGCATCCCCTTGACCACCGTGAACCACACTGTCGCAAGGCTTCTGGTCACCACTGCGGCGATCGGCACCCTCGCTCTGATCGGCTCGATCGTGCTCGCCTGGTTCGCGGTGCGCCGGGCCTTCCGCCCGCTGGCCCGCATCGAGGACACCGCCTCCGCCATCGCCACCGGCGACCTCACCCAGCGCATCCCGGTGCGCCAGGCCGACGACGAGGTGACCTCGCTCTCGCGCAGCCTGAACGCGATGCTGACCCGCATCGAGTCCTCGTTCGCGGTGCGCGAGGCCAGCGAGGAGCGGATGCGCCAGTTCGTGGCCGACGCCTCGCACGAGCTGCGCACCCCGCTCGCCACGGTGCGCGGGTATGCCGAGCTCTACCGGCAGGGCGCCGTGCGCGACGACGCCGCGGTGGGGTCCGCGATGGAGCGCATCGAGGCCGAGTCGACCCGGATGAGCGGCCTGGTCGAGGACCTGCTGACCCTGGCCCGCATCGACGACGTCCCCGTCGTGGAGACCACCTCGGTCGACCTCACCGTGTTGGCCGCGGATGCCGTCGCCGACGCCCGCGTGCGCGCCCCCGAGCGCCGCATCTCGCTACTCGGTCTCGACGGCCCGGTCGCACCGACTTCGGTGCGCGGCACCGAGTCCCAGCTGCGCCAGGTGGTCACCAACCTCGTCGCGAACGCCCTGCTGCACACCCCCGAGGGCACACCGGTCGAGGTGGCCGTGGGTCCGGACGACTTCGGTGTCGCCCTCGAGGTGCGCGACCACGGGCCCGGCGTGCCCGACGAGGTCGCGACCAAGGTGTTCGAGCGCTTCTACCGCGCCGACCCCTCGCGTGGCCGGTCCGGCGGCGGCGGCAGCGGCCTCGGGCTGGCGATCGTCGCGGCCATCGTGTCGCAGCACCACGGCCGGGTGGGCGTCGCACCCACCCCCGGCGGCGGCGCCACCTTCGTGGTCCGGCTTCCACAGGGGACTCCCAGCCAGTGATCAGGACCCTTCCACCTCAACGGGATTGACTGACACCAGTCAGACAAACCCCCGATCCAAGGAAGGCAGCGCCGATGAGCGAGCAGCCCCCCACCCCCCAGTGGTACACCCCCAGTGGCGGCACCACCACCGCCCCCCGGTACGACGGTGCGCCGACCAGCGAGATCCCCGCCCGCTACGGCACCACTCCCCCGCCGACGGGCCCCCTCGGCACGTTCGGCCAGCCGGCCCCGCAGGCGCCCGCCCCGAAGCCCGCCAAGCGCGGCGGCCAGCTCGCTGCCGTCGCGGTCCTGGCTGCGCTGCTGGCCTCCGGTGGCACCGTCGCCGCGACGCAGTACCTCGACGACAACGCCGCGGCCGGCGCCACCACCTCCTCGACCACCCAGCTCGGCAGCAACGCCTCCGCCCCGGTCAAGCAGGGCAGCGCGTCCGCACCGGACTGGACGGCCACGGCATCCGTCGTCTCGCCGAGCGTCGTGAGCATCACCGCCACGAGCTCACAGGGTGGCGGCCAGGGCTCGGGGGTGGTCATCGACAAGACCCACGTGCTCACCAACAACCACGTCGTCGCGGGCGCCGAGAGGCTCACCGTGACCCTCGCGGACGGCCGCACCTACGACGCCGAGGTGCGTGGCACCGACCCGTCGACCGACCTGGCGGTCATCACCGTCAAGAACGCCCCGAGCGACCTCACCCCCGTCGCCATCGGCAACTCCGACACAATCGCCGTCGGTGACCCGGTCATGGCCGTGGGCAACCCCCTCGGCCTGGCCGGCACCGTCACCACCGGCATCGTCAGCGCCCTCAACCGCCCGGTCACCACCGAGGCCGAGAGCGGCGGCAACCAGGGTGACCCCAACGCGCAGGCGCAGGCCCAGCCCGAGCGGGTCGTGACCAACGCCATCCAGACCTCCGCCGCCATCAACCCCGGCAACAGCGGCGGCGCCCTGGTCAACGCGAGCGGCCAGCTGGTCGGCATCAACTCGGCGATCGCCTCGCTCGGGTCGTCCTCGGGTGGCCAGTCGGGCAGCATCGGCATCGGCTTCGCCATCCCGGTCAACGAGGCCACGGCGATCGCCAAGCAGCTCATCGACACCGGCGCCGCCGCGCACGCCTACCTCGGCGTCACCCCGCAGAACGGCAGCGCGAGCGACGGCTCGGCCACCCGAGCCGGCGCCGAGGTCGCCTCGGTCGGCGACGGCACCCCCGCCGCCAAGGCCGGGCTCGAGGTCGGCGACGTCATCGTGGCCGTCGACGGCAAGCCGGTCGACTCGGCCGACTCCCTCGTCGGGCACGTCCGCGAGAAGACCACCGGCGACACGGTCACCCTCACAGTCCTGCGCGACGGCAAGAGCATGGAGGTCAAGGCGACCCTGGCCGCCAAGCCCAGCACCACCGGCTGACCCGAAGCGCCACCCCCGGGCGCCCGACCACGCTGCCTGCACAGCGTGGTCGGGCGCCCGTCGGCATTCCGGGCCCGGGCCGTGCGGCCAGAGTTGAGCCCACGTGCTCAGGCGCCGGTCGGCGCCGCATCGCGATGCTTCGAGGCATGACCTCCAACACCGCCGTCCGCCAGCTCGAGTCAGAGTTCGCCGAGGCCATGACCCGTCTGTACTCCGTCGGCAACGGCCTGGCCCGGTTGCGCGCCGAGCTCGACAGCGAGGATGCCGTGGGCGCGCCCGCGCCGTCCCTCGGCCCCTCGATCATCACCCGGCTTCCCGCGGCACCGCGGTCCGGCCCGGCATCCCCGCCGAGCGGCGCCACGGCATCCGGCCCGGCAACCACCGTCGCACCGGCAGCGCCGGCGTCGTCACCTCCTGGGCCGTCGACGCCTCCTCCGCCCCGTTTCGGTCGGCCCGAACCGGTGGTCGCCTGGTACCGCCGGGAGGGCGCGGTGACCCGGGTGCTCGCGATCGCCGGGGCCGTCATCACCCTGGCCGGGGTGGCCATGCTGCTCGTGCTGGCGGCGCAGCGCGGGTGGTTCGGGCCGGCATCCCGGGTCGGTGCGGGTGCCGCGCTCGCGGCGGTGCTGGCCTGGCTCGGCGTCCGTGGGGGCGAGGCTGACCGGCGCGCCGGGCGCAGCGTCGGCAGCGCACCGGTGGCCCTGGTCGCCACCGGCGCCGCGGCCGCGTACCTCGACGTCGTGGCCGTCACCAGCGGCTACGGCTGGCTACCTCCTGCAGCCGGGCTCGCGCTGGCCGGCCTGGTCGCGCTCGGCGGCCTGCACCTGGCCCGCCGGTGGGGCAGCGAGCTGCTCGCCGTGCTCCTCGTCGCGGGAGCGGCCGGGCTCGCGCCCGTCGTCGCGCGGGGCGGTGGCTGGGTGGTCGCGGCCTTCCTCGGCGTGCTCTGCGTCGCGGGGTGGTGGGCCGGCGGGAACCGCACCCGCCCGGGGCTCACGGTCGTGCGGGTGCTCCCGGTGACCTTCGCCCTGCTCGCCGGAACGGTCGGTGCACCGCTGGGCGGGGTCGACGCGCGGGGCCTGCTGGCCGTGGCCGTGGCGGTGCTCTCCGCGACCCTGGTCACCTCGGCGGTCTCGGTGCGGCGCGACCCCGACGACATGTCGGCCTCGGCCGCCGTCGCCCTGCTGGCGACCGGGCTGGTCGCCACCTCGATGGGGCTGGCCGAACCGCCGCGCACCCTGGTGCTGGCGGGCGCCGCAGCCCTCCTCCTCGTCGTCGCCACCAGCCTGGCGCGCCGACCGGTCGGCCCGCTCGCGGGCCACCTCGTCGCCACGGTGGGCAGCGCGGGCGCCGTCCTCGCCGTCCTCGCCGTGCTGGAAGGCGCCCCCGAGCGGTGGGTCTCCACCGGCTTGCTGCTGCTGGCCCTGGCCGGGCTCGTCGCCGCCGGCGCGGGCCGGTCGCGCACCTCGCTGGCCCTCGCGGCGGGCGTCACCCTGGTGGCGGTGCTGGACTGGGCCCAGCACCCGCTGGCCATCGTCTCCGCCACGGCAGCCGGCGGGCACGACATGGTCGTCGCGTTGGTCGACAGCGTGCTGGTCGCCGCCGTCGTCGCCACCGGGCTCTGGGCCGTCGGTGTGCAGCGCGGGCTCGGCCGCGAGCTTCGCCTCACCGCGACCATCAGCGCCTGGGTGCTCGGCCTGGGCGCCTCGACCACCGCGCTCGTCGCCGTCGGGACGCTGCTCGGGGCCCGGGCCGGCGACACCGCGCTCGGCTTCACCATCGGGCACGCCGTCGCCACGGTCACCTGGATGCTGGCCGCCGCCTGGCTGCTGCTCCGGGGCCTGGAGCGTTCCAGCGACGCCGACCTCACGCTGCGCACCGGCCTGGTGCTGGTCGGCATCAGCGTGGCCAAGCTGTTCCTGTTCGACCTCGCCGCCCTGAACGGCCTGGTGCGGTCGCTCGCGTTCATCGTCATGGGGCTGCTCCTCCTCGCCACCGGCAGCCGCTACGCCAAGGCCTACGAGCGCAGTCGGCTGACCGCATGACGCATGGCGCGCCGGACTGGCACAGTGGCGGAATGGACGCGTTGCGGTTGCGGTGGCGGGCGGACTCCACACCGGTGTCCGGCGGCGCGCCCGTCGACACCATCGACGACGTGGGCACCGACCTGCTGCGGCGGTGGCACGAGCCGCACCGCCGCTACCACGCGGCGACCCACCTGGCCGAGGTGCTGACAGCGGTCGACGTGCTGTGTGCGGCCGGCGGGGTCAACGGGACGAGCCGCTCGGTGGCGGCCCTCGCCGCGTGGTTCCACGACGCCGTCTACGCCGTCGACCCGGCCAACGCCAACGAGGCCGAGAGCGCCTCCCTCGCGGCGCGCCAGCTGGGGCGGCTCCCGGTCGACCCCGAGCTCACCGCGCGGGTGGTCGCGGTGGTGCTCGACACGGCATCCCACGACCTGACGCCGCAGGCGGCGGCCGACCCCGCCCGGGTGGTGGTGCACGATGCCGACCTGTGGGTGCTGTCGGCGCCCGTCGACCGGTTCGACGAGTACTGCGCCCAGGTGCGCGAGGAGTACGCACACGTGCCGGTGGCGCTCTACGCCACCGCCCGATCGAAGGTGCTGCGGCCCTTCCTGGTGCGTGACCACGTCTACCGCACCAGCCATGCGCGGTCGGAGTGGGAGCCGTCGGCGCGCGAGAACCTCGCGCGCGAGCTCACCCGGCTCGCGGGCTGAGCACCGCCACGGCCAACGGCCACCAGAACTGGTCGGAGCACTCGCGCTCGAGCTCGGACCAGGTCATCCACCGCCGGTCGGAGGTGTCGTCGAGCTCGGCGGTGAGGGCCGGCCGGATGCCGGGCACGTGCACCTCGTACACCTGCAGGAGGTCGCGACCTTCCTGCCACAGGCCACCCGGGGTGCGGCCGTGGAAGCGCTCGTAGCCTCGGGGGTCGAGCGCGTCCGGCGCGACGACGAGGCCGGTCTCCTCGCGCACCTCGCGAACCGCGTTGTCGCGCACCGACTCCCCCGGCTCGCGCCACCCGCCCGGGGCGCCCCACTGCGCCCGCCGCACCGAGTGCACGGCCGCGAAGTCGCCGGCGTCGTCTCGCACGAAGGCCATTGCCGCGAAGACGCGGGCTTCATCCGCCTCGCGGTCGGAGCGGATCAGGTCGACGTCGGCGCTGGTGCCGTCGACGAACCGGATGCCGCGCACGCGGGCGACGCCCTTGTCGCCGCGCCGCTTCTGCATCCGCAGGCCGCTGGCCTGCAGCGCCCGGAGCAGGTCACGGGCACTGGTCGGGGTGGCACCCGCCGCGACGACGGACGCGTAGCGCTCCTCGGGGATGTCGTAGTGGTCGCCCTCGAACCCCCGCTCGGGGATGCCGACCGAGCGCGCGAACGCGTGCAGCTCGTCGAGGTCGGTGTCGCTGACCAGGTGCGACCAGCGTCGGCCGTGCGCTTCCGCGCGGGGTGGGTCGATGAGGATGGCCACCCCCGCAGCGTAGGCGCGGGAGCCTGTGGACAACTTCCGGCCGGCGTCGGACGGTCGACCTAGGCTCGGGGAGACGGACGCGCCGGCGTGGTGCGTCCACGACGAAGGGGGAGCGCCGACATGAGCGCACAGTTCCAGGTCGACACCGACCGCATCGCCGCGGCGGCCGGTGACGTCGCCCGCATCTCGGCCGAGATCGAGGGGCAGGTCGGGGTGATGCTGGCCCGGCTCACCGGCCTGCAGGACGCCTGGACCGGCACGGCGTCGGTCCAGTTCCAGGGGGTGGTCACCCAGTGGCGCGGCACCCAGCAGCAGGTGCGGGCGTCGCTCGACTCGATCGGCCAAGTGCTCGGTGCCGCCGGGTCGCAGTACGCCGAGGCCGAGGCGAACGCCACCCGGATGTTCTCGTAGCCCCGGCCTGTCGCGGGTCGTCCGGCCCGATGCCGTCAGTCGGTCGCGATGGCGCGCAGCACGTCGAGGCGTGCCGCGCGCCGGCCCGGCCACAGGGCCGCGAGCACGCCGACGACGCCTGCGACGGCCACGAAGCCGAGGAGCTGGAGACCGGGGATGGCGAGCACGTCGAGCCCGTCGTCGGCCAGCGATCGTTGCAGGGCCAACGCGAAGCCCAGGCCCACCACCACGCCGAGCACCGCGCCGAGCAGGGCGATCGCCACCGACTCCAGGCGCAGCATCGTGCGCAGCTGGCGCCGGCTGAGCCCGACGGCGCGCAGCAGTCCGATCTCGCGGATCCGCTCGGTGACCGACAGCGCGAGGGTGTTGACGATGCCGAGCACCGCGATCACCACCGCGAGGCCGAGCAGTGCGTAGACGATGAACAGCAGCCGGTCGATCGGGGTGCGCTGCTCGGCCGCGAACTCCGCCTGGTCGTTCACGTTGACGGTCGGCAGGTCGGCGACCACCGCGTCGAGCCCGGCGGAGAGCGCGGTGCGGTCGGTGCCGGGCTGTGCCACGACATAGACGGTGCGGTCGGTCGGGGGCACGCCGATGGCGTCGAAGCCGTCGAGCGACATGGTGACGTCCGACTGGAACACGCTGTCGGCGGTGTAGGTCGCCACCACCGTCGCGGGGGCCTCGTCACCGGCGTAACCGATGGTGACCTTCGACCCCACCGCCAGGCCGTTGTCCCGGGCGTAGGTGCTCGACAGCGCCACCGAGGTCGCGTCGAGGTCGGCGAGCGACCCGGTGTCCACCTGCGGCCTGGCCACCTCGGTGATGGCCGCGGGGTCGACGGCCGTGGCGAAGTCGCGGTCACCGTCGACCTGGAGCAGGGCTCCGCGTACCTGCGCGACCTGTGCCACGCCGGGCACCTGGGCCACCTCGCGGGCCACCGAGCTCGAGAACGGTTGCCCGACAGGGTTGGTCACGACGTAGTCGGCGATGATGTCCTCGGCGAGGGTCTTGTCGAGGCTCGCCTTGGCCGACGCCCCGAGGATGGCCATCATCGTCACCAGGGAGACGCCGATCATCAGCGCCGACGCGGTGGCCGCGGTGCGGCGCGGGTTGCGTCGGGTGTTCTGGTCGGCCATCAGCCCCACCGCGCCGAAGCCGCGCCGGTAGACCCAGCCGAGCCCGGCCAGCACCGGCCGCCCGAGCACCGGGCTGAGCAGAGCGGTGCCCACCAGCACCCCCAGCGCCCCGAACCCGAGCACGTAGGTCGGCTCCGACCCGACGCCGAGCAGGCCGGCGACCATGCCGGCGATGCCTGCGGCGAGGAGCACCGCGCCGACCGTGAGGCGCCACCGCAGCCCACTCTCGGCCAGGGCCACGTCGTCGCGCATCGCGGCGACCGGCGGGACGCTGCCCGCCCGGCGGGCGGGGAGGTAGGCGGCCGTGACCGTGACGAGCACGCCGACCACGAGGCTGACGATGACCGTGCGCGGCTCCACGACCAGCGGGTTGTCGCTGAGGTTCAGGCCGATCCGCCCGAACACCGCCTTGATGCCGACGGCCAGCAGCACGCCGAGCCCGAGGCCCAGGGCCGAGCCCACGAAGCCGACCACGGCCGCCTCGATCAGCACCGAACGCGCCACCTGGCGGCGGCTGGCGCCGATGGCCCGCAGCAGGGCCAGCTCGCGGCTGCGCTGGGCCACGAGGATCGAGAAGGTGTTGACGATCAGGAAGGCGCCCACGGTCAGGGCGATGCCCGCGAAGACGAGCAGGAAGGTGGTGACGAACGACAGGGCCTCGTCGATCCGGCTCGCGGCGCGCGCAGCGGTCGCGTCACCGGTGGCGGCCTGGGTGTCCTTCGGGAGCACCTTCGTGACCGCCGAACGCAGCTCCTCCTGGCTGGTGCCCGGGGCCGCCGTCACCCACACCTGCGAGTAGACGTCCTCGCCCTGCAGGAACAGCTCTTGCGCCTGGGCGGTGTCGAACATGACCACGCTGGAGCCGACCAACGTCGACCCGCCGAACGCCGCCGTGCCGACAAGGCGCGCCGAGAGGCGCGGCTGCTCGGTCGCGGTCACCAGGGGCACCGTCTCCCCGACGAGGTAGCCGGCCTTGTCGGCCGTCGTGGTGTCCATGACGATCTCGCCCTCGGCCGCCGGCCAGCGCCCACGCTCGAGGGTGGCGACGGGAACCCCGTTCGCCGCCGGGCCCGCGGTGTAGTTGACGGCGATGCCGGGTGGGCCCGAGCCGCCGATCAGCTTGCCGTCCTTGCCGACCACGAAGGTGCCGAAGTTGGTGATCCGGCCGTCGGCCCGAGCCGCACCGGGAACGGCGGCCAGCTCCTCGACCAGCGAGGCCGGCACGGTGCGCGCCCCGGAGGTGCCGCCACCGAAGCCGCCGCCGCTGTCGGCCGACGAGCCGGGGCGCACGATGACGTCGCCCACCGCCCCGCTGGTGAGCCCCGTGAAGGCCTGGTCGAGGGTGTCGGTGAAGACGTACGAACCCGAGACGAACGCCACCCCGAGCACGACGGCGAACGCACTGAGCAGCAGGCGCAGCTTGCGGGCGAACAGGCTGCGCCAGGTGGCGCGGAGCACGCTCAGCCCCCGACGACGAGGTGGTCGAGCGCGGCCATCCGCTCCAGCACGCGCTCGGGGGTCGGTGCGCGCAGCTCGTCGACGACGTGCCCGTCGGCGAGGAAGACCACCCGGTCGGTCCAGCTGGCGGCGCCCGGGTCGTGGCTGACCATCACGACGGTCTGGCCGTGGGTGTCGACGACCCGGCGCAGGAAGCCGAGCACCTCGGCACCCGAGGTGGAGTCGAGGTTGCCGGTGGGCTCGTCGGCGAAGACGATGTCGGGCCGGCCCACGAGGGCCCGGGCGCACGCGACGCGCTGCTGCTGACCGCCAGAGAGCTCGCTGGGCCGGTGGCCCAGCCGGTCGCGCAGCCCCACCGTGTCGACGACCTCGTCGAACCACGCCTGCTCGGGCCGGCGACCCGCGATGGCCGACGGCAGCAGGATGTTCTCCTGAGCGGTCAGCGTGGGCACCAGGTTGAAGGCCTGGAAGACGAACCCGATCCGGTCGCGCCGCAGCTCGGTGAGGTTCTTCTCCTTGAGCGTGGTCAGGTCGATTCCGCCCACCCAGACGTGCCCGGTGGTCGCGTCGTCGAGCCCGGCGGCACAGTGCATCAGGGTCGACTTGCCCGAGCCCGACTTGCCCATGATCGCGGTGAACTCACCGGCATACAGGTCGAGGGTGACGTCGTCGAGGGCGACGACCCGGGTCTCACCGGCGCCGTAGACCTTGCTCAGGCCCTCGACCCGGGCGGCGGCCAGGCGCTCACCGAGCTGGCTGGCGGGCGCGTTCGCGAGCGTCATGGGGATCCTTCGGTGCGGGCCGGGGTGCGGGCATGAGGTCGAGCCGACGCGCGTCCGCGCACCGTCTCCTGCTCCACCAACGCTAGGCGAGGGCCCCGGTGTTCCGCTGCCGGGGTCAACCCTGAACGGTCCCCGACCCGACCCGGACCGTTGCGGGCAGCGGGTCGAGGCGCACGGCATACACCTGCTGCAGCCGGGGGTGGCTCGGGTCGTCGTCGACGACGCCGGTGAACCAGTTGATGGCCAGGGCCTTGTCGACCCGCACCAGGGCGATGTTGTTGTCGAACCAGGGCCCGTCCGTCACCGTCCACGGGTAGGCCGGGCTGGGCACCTCGGGCCAGTGGGTGGCGACGAACCGCATCGGCCGGACCAGCGACTTGGCGAACAGCGACACGAACATCCGCACGCCGCGCGGCATCGGGTTGCGGATCGGCGAGCACACGGCCTGCACCACGCGAGACTGCGCGCCCAGCCGCAGCGGGTCGGTCACCTCGGCGAGGTAGGAGTTGTGGACGTCACCGGAGAGGAACGTGACGGTCTGCGGCGCCGGGCCGCGCTCGCCGCGGGCGACCTGCATGACGAGCTCGAACAGCTCGTCGAACCCTTCGTTGAAGGCGGCCCAGTGCTCGAGGTCGATGGTGCGCCGCATCTTCTCGGCGACCCTCGCGACGGACCGACCGTAGGCGCCCTGCGCCAGGGCCTCGTCCATCGCCTCGAAGTCGTGCAGCCCGGGGGGCAGCAGGAACGGCAGCGAGGTGCCGATGAACAGGTGGTGCACGCCACCGCGGAGCACGTCGTCGACCCAGCGCAGCTCTTCGGCGTCGAGCATCGAGCGGCCGTCGGGCCGCAGCTCTCGGGCGGCGCGGGAGTCGATGACGACCAGGGCGCTGTCGCCCAAGGCGCGGGTGTAGCTCCAGCGGTACGACGTCGGCTCGGCATCGGCCCGGGCCGCCAGCGCGTCGACCTCGGCGGTGAGGTCGAGCTCGTCCGTCGCACCGGACGCCTCGTGCTGGACGACCCGCTGCCACAGCTCCTCCCGGGCCAGGTCGGCCGGTGAGAGGTTGCCCAGGTGCTGGTGCACCCAGTAGGCCCCGAGCCCGGAGACGATGCGCTCCTGCCACCAGGTGGTGGTGCGGATCTCGCGCCGCCACGACCACGAGGTGTTCCAGTCGTCGCGGATGTCGTGGTCGTCGAAGATCATCGCCGACGGCACGGTCGACAGGACCCACCGGATCACCTCCTCGCTCCAGGCCAGTCGGTAGAGCTCGGCGTACTCGACGAAGTCCTTGATCTCCAGGCCCGGGGGCTCGTCGAGACTGCGCCGGGCGGCCATGAACTCCTCGAGCTCATCGTGCGGGGTGGTGTCGGCGTAGACCTGGTCGCCGAGCAGCAGCATCACGTCGGGCCAGGCCGTCTCGGGGTCGTCGCGCAGGGCCAGGGCGAGGGTGCGCAGGGCGTCGACCCCGTGCGCCTTGTTGCCCTTCGCGTCGTGCGAGCCGGTGGTGCGGCAGGTTCCGAAGGCGAAGTACGGCTCCCGTGACGGGTCGAGCGTGCGGATGCGGCTGGGCGGCATCCCGGGTCGCGGCCAGACCAGGTCGTCGCCGACGCGCACCGTGTAGGTGTCGTCGCTGCCGGGAAGAAGGCCGTCGAGCACGACCAGGGCGTAGTGCGCCCCGTGCACCGCCACCGTGGCGGCGCTCCAGGTGCGACCGGCCCGCTCCACGGTGACCCGCGAGCTCGCCGCCGTGCGCACCCACACGGTCGCGGACGCCTCGTCGACGTAGCGCAGCACCGGGCCGAGGACGAGCGGCTCGTCGACCGCGGTGATGGACATGGGGTCATCCTGCCCTGCGCGCGTGTGCCGTGGCTGTGAGCGAGCGCCCTCGGCGGTGCGAGCGCGGCGAGCGGCTCGCCGCGGCACCGGGCGCTACCGTGGCGCGCATGGCACCCGGTGACGACGGCCCCGACGGGTCGGAGCAGCCGGCGGTCCGGGCGTGGCTGGCCCGGCTCGACACCGAGTCGGCGGTGCTGCCCGAGGACCGCCGCACCGAGCTGCGCTCCAGCGTCGAGGACTACCTCGCCGACGTCGAGCGTGCGGCCGGGCCGGACGGCGCCCGCGCCGCCGAGCGGGCCCTGGCCGACCTCGGGTCGCCCGAGGCGCTGGTCGCCGAGGCGGGCGGCTACGCGGTGGCCCGGGCCGCGCCGTTCGGCCCGGAGGCCGTCGCCGACGCCCCCACCGGGCCACCCTGGCTGGAGGCCGCGACCGTGGCCCTGCTCGCGGCATCCGTGGTGCTGGCGCTGGTGCCGGCGACCGAGGCGTTCGCGCCGGTGCCCTGGTTCGTCGGAACCCTGCTCGTGCTGCTCTCGCGCCGGTGGACCGCGGGCGACAAGGCGCTGGCCGTGCTCGCGTTCGGGGTGATGGGCGTGCCCTTCATCCTGCTCGGGCGCGACGAGCTGCCCACCTCGATGAGCCTGGTCGTGTCGGTGCTGCTCGTGGCCGGGTGGGTGGCCGCGGCCGCCCGCCTGCTGGTTCGCGCCCAGGCGCCGCGCGAGCAGGGCTTCGGCCTACGGATGCGCTGACCGCCTGCGAGGGGTGCCGGACGCGCGACCCGGCGCGCCCCCGACACCCCTCCACCGGTGGCCCCACCCCCTTCCTCGGGCGAGGGGTGCCGGACGCGCGACCCTCCGCGCCCCCGACACCCTTACTCCTGGTCGCCCCGCCCGAGCACGCCTGGGTTCGGGTTGGGCCACGGGCCCGCCGCCGGGACGCCGCGAGGGCGGCCTCCCTGTCGGGAGACCGCCCTCGTGTGGCTCAGCCGGGTGGCTGGAGTGGTGAGCGTCGGCTCAGAACCCCATGCCGCCCATGTCGTCGCCGCCGCCACCGGCCATGGCCGCAGAGGCCTTCTCCGGCTTGTCGGCGATGACGGCCTCGGTGGTGAGGAACAGCGCGGCGATCGACGCGGCGTTCTGCAGCGCCGAGCGGGTCACCTTGGCCGGGTCGATGATGCCGGCCGCGATGAGGTCGACGTACTCGCCGGTCGCGGCGTTGAGGCCCCAACCGGGCTCGAGGTGCGCGACCTTCTCCGCGACGACGCCGCCCTCGAGGCCGGCGTTGATCGCGATCTGCTTGAGCGGGGCCTCGATGGCGACGCGCACGATGTTCGCGCCGGTCGCCTCCTCACCCGTGAGCTCGAGCTTGGCGAACGCGGCCTTGCCGGCCTGGATGAGCGCGACGCCGCCACCGGCGACGATGCCCTCCTCGACGGCCGCCTTGGCGTTGCGCACGGCATCCTCGATGCGGTGCTTGCGCTCCTTGAGCTCGACCTCGGTGGCCGCGCCCGCCTTGATGACGGCGACGCCGCCGGCGAGCTTGGCGAGGCGCTCCTGGAGCTTCTCGCGGTCGTAGTCGGAGTCCGACTTCTCGATCTCGGCACGGATCTGGTTGACCCGACCGGTGATCTGGTCCTGGTCGCCCGCACCCTCGACGATGGTCGTCTCGTCCTTGGTGACGACGACCTTGCGGGCCTTGCCGAGCAGGTCGAGGTCGGCGGTGTCGAGCTTGAGCCCGACCTCCTCCGAGATGACCTGGCCGCCGGTGAGGATCGCGATGTCGCCGAGCATGGCCTTGCGACGGTCACCGAAGCCGGGGGCCTTGACGGCGACCGACTTGAAGGTGCCGCGGATCTTGTTGACCACCAGGGTCGACAGGGCCTCGCCCTCGACGTCCTCGGAGATGATGAGCAGCGGCTTGCCCGACTGCATGACCTTCTCGAGCAGCGGGAGCAGGTCCTTGATCGAGCCGATCTTGGAGTTCGCGATGAGGACGTAGGGGTCCTCGAGCACGGCCTCCATGCGCTCGGCGTCGGTGACGAAGTAGTGGCTGATGTAGCCCTTGTCGAAGCGCATGCCCTCGGTGAGCTCGAGCTCGAGGCCGAAGGTGTTGCTCTCCTCGACGGTGATGACGCCTTCCTTGCCGACCTTGTCCATGGCCTCGGCGATCATCTCGCCGATCTGGGGGTCAGCGGCGCTGATCGACGCGGTCGCGGCGATCTGCTCCTTGGTCTCGACGTCCTTGGCGGCGGCGAGCAGCTCGGCGGAGACGGCGTCGACGGCCTTCTCGATGCCGCGCTTGAGCGCCATCGGGTTGGAGCCGGCCGCCACGTTGCGCAGGCCCTCGCGGACCATCGCCTGGGCGAGCACGGTGGCCGTGGTGGTGCCGTCACCGGCGACGTCGTCGGTCTTCTTGGCGACCTCCTTGACGAGCTCGGCGCCGATCTTCTCGAACGGGTCGTCGAGCTCGATCTCCTTGGCGATCGAGACGCCGTCGTTGGTGATGGTGGGGGCACCCCACTTCTTCTCCAGCACGACGTTGCGGCCCTTGGGACCGAGGGTGACCCGCACGGCATCGGCGAGCACGTTCATGCCCCGCTCGAGACCGCGGCGAGCCTCTTCATCGAAAGCGATGATCTTGGCCATTCGGGTGGTTCCTCCCACGCGAATCGAAGGTGAGACCGGGCGGTGCCCGCGACGGACGAGACGGATGCCGTCGGCTTCTGTCGCCGGGGCACCAGACCCTCACCGGACCGGTCAGGATTGTCACTCTCACCAGGAGAGTGCTAACGCCATTATTGGCACTCTCGGGTGGAGAGTGCAAACGGCCGGGCATGCGGTGGGCACCTGCGTCGGGGCGCTGCGGCGGCTCCCGCTCAGCGGGTGGGGTCGGCGAGCGCGCCGACGGGCGCCACCACGGCGGATGCCGGGTGCTCAGGTCCGCGACCCCAGCCGGTGAGGCGGCGGGCGCCCCGGTCGACGGCCAGCCCGAGGCCGAGCGCCAGGGCGATGCCGAGCGCCGACGCCAAGAGCGGGTTCCCGTCGAGCCAGCGCCCGGCCAGCGCGCCGACCGCGACCGACCAGGTGGCCCAGCTTGCGGCGGCCAGCGCGGCCAGGCCGGCGAACCGACGGGAAGGGAAGCCGGTGGCACCGGCGGTGAGGTTCACGGCGACCCGGCCCAGCGGCACGTAGCGGGCGGTGAGCACCATCAGGGCGCCACGTTGCTCGAGGGTGCTGGTCGTGCGCTCCAGGAGGCGCCGGGCGCGTGGCCGGGTGACCCGGTCGAGCCGCTGGGGGCCGTAGCGACGGCCGACGACGAAGGTGAGCACGTCACCGAGGAAGGCTCCCAGCGCCGCGGCCAGCCCGAGCAGCACCAGGTGCGGGCCGTCCCCCGCGACGGCCACCGCGGCGAGGGCGACGACGACTCCCTCGCTCGGCACCGGAGGGAGCAGGGCGTCCCCGATGGCGATGACCAACACCACGCCGAGCACCCACGGGGCCGCTGCCCCGGCCTCGAGCAGCGTCGTCAAGGCGTCGAGCACGGGCGGGGCCTCTCGGGCAGGGCGGGTCGGCGGGCAGAGCCGGGCAGGGGGTTCGAGGTGGACGGGCCGGCGACCGTGGCGGCGGCGCGCGACCCGTCCGCAGCACCAACGCGCGAGCCGCCCCGTTCGTGCCGGAGCCGGCGCCGACCTCCTCCCCGGACCTGACTCGACCTATCACCTGGTAGGTGGGGTGATCGGTGCACCTACCAGGCGGTAGGTGAGGTCAGGTGGCGCGGCGGGTGACTCGCCGCTTCCTCCCCCGGGCGGCGGACGCCCGGGTCGACCCCTCGGCGGGCCGACGCTCAGAGCTGGGGGGCGTGGCCCTCGAAGGTCGCCCGCATCGAGCCGTCGGCCTCGGAGGAGACCGGGTCGTCGAGGTCGGCGACGAACACGGCCTGTGCCTCACGGGCCGGGTTGCCCTCGAGCTCGGACAGCACCTCGCGCCAGGCCGCGAGGTTGGGGTGGTCCAGGCTCGTGCAGGCCTCGGCCGGGGCGAGCGACTCCACGGCCGCCGCGAGGTCTCCCCTCGACACCGGCAGCGTGGCGGTCGACCCGTCGTGACCGAGCACGGTCGCCAGCACCACCGCGGGCAGGCCGTGCTGCCCGCCCGGGCCGTTGACGTGGGCGAAGTCCCACTCCGGCGACGACGACGCGGGGCTGAGCGCCACGGCATGCGCCACCGGCTGGCGCCACCCGTCGATGCGGGCGGCGAGGTGCTCGCGGATCGCGGCGAGGCCGTCCGGGGTGCTCCAGTCGAGGTCACTCATCGCCGCATCCTGACAGGCTCAGAAGAGCCGCCCTCCCCCACGTCAGGTGAACAGCGGGTGAACAGCGCCACTCGCCTTGGTGAAGTCGTGTCGACAGCCCCACACTGGTGAATCGTGGACGCAGCAAACATCACGCTCGTGCTTGTCATCGTGACCGCACTGGCCTTCGACTTCACGAACGGCTTTCACGACACCGCCAACGCCATGGCTGCGTCGATCTCGACCGGGGCCCTGAAGCCCAAGGTCGCGGTGGGACTCTCCGCCATCCTGAACCTCGTCGGCGCCTTCCTGTCGGTGCAGGTGGCCCTCACCGTCACCAACGCCGTGATCAACCTGCAGGCCAAGGACGGCGCCCCCAAGGCCGAGCTGCTCGCCGACGGCGGCGAGTCGGTGCTGCTGATCATCCTGGCCGGCCTGGCGGGCGGCATCCTGTGGAACCTGTTCACCTGGCTGCTCGGCCTGCCGTCGAGCTCCTCGCACGCGCTGCTCGGTGGACTCACCGGCGCCGCCGCCGCGGGCCTGGGCCTGGCCGGCGTCAAGTGGACCGGTGACGGCACCAAGCTCGACGGCGTCGTGGGCAAGATCCTGCTGCCCTCGCTCATCTCCCCCATCATCGCGATCGTGGTCGCCTTCACCGGCTGCTGGCTGGTGCACAAGGTGACCGAGAGCGTCATGCACCGGCTCGAGGAGCGCTACTTCCGCTACGGGCAGGTGGGCAGCGCCTCGCTGGTCTCGATCGCGCACGGCACCAACGACGCGCAGAAGACGATGGGCGTCATGACCCTCGCCCTGATCGCGAGCGGCCACTGGACCAGCACCACCTCCATCCCGGTGTGGGTCAAGTTCAGTGCCGCCACGGCGATCGCCGCGGGCACCTACCTCGGTGGCTGGCGGATCATCCGCACCCTGGGCAAGGGCCTGGTCGACATCACGCCACGCCAGGGCATGTCGAGCGACGGGGCCACGGCCGCCGTGCTGCTCTCGGCCAGCCACCTCGGCTTCGCGCTGTCCACCACCCACGTCGCGACCGGCTCGGTGCTCGGTGGCGGCCTCGGCCGCGGAACGCCCGTGCGCTGGTCGACCGCCGGGCGGATGGTGACGGCCTGGGCGACCACCTTCCCCATCGCCGCCATGGTCGGAGCCCTGATGTGGTGGATCGGTGACCTGATCGGCGGGGCGGCCGGTGCCCTGGTGGTCTTCGTCATCCTGGTCGCGGTGTCGGCCTACATCTTCCGCAGCTCGCGGCGCGAGCACGTCGGCGCGGACAACGTCAACGACGAGTGGGAGCGCGCGGCCGAGATCACCTCGCCGGCCTACGAGCACGCCCCGGTCACGCACGTGGGCAGCCACCCGGCCGACCCCGACGGCGACGGCCACGACACCGTCGAGCCCACCGAGACCAAGACCCACTGAGGACGGACGCCGTGAACACCCTCAACCTGCTGTTCCAGGGCGCGAGCAAGGTCTTCGTCGCCGGCCTGGTCTTCGGCGCCGGCCTGCCCTTCCTCTACGCCGTCGCCCTGCGCGTGCTGACCATCGGCTCGACGTCGTACGCCGACGCCACCGGCGAGGTGCACAGCACCCCGCGGATCTCGAGCCGGCTCTTCGCAGGACTGCTCATCGCCGTCGTCCTCGCCGGGATCTTCGTCGGGATGATGATCATCGTGGCGACCGGCTTCGGCAAGGAAGTCAGCTTCGAGCACATCTACCCGACCATCGTCGAGAAGTCGTAGGAGACCACCTTTCATGAACCAGCTGTCCGGACCGGTCCTGCAGTGGATCCGCGAGGGCTACCCCGAGGGCGTGCCCGACGACGAGAGCGCCGCCCTGCTCGCCGTGCTCCACGAGCGCATCGGCGGTGACCGCGCCCTCGACGTGCTGCGCCGCCTGCACAAGGACGGCGTCATCTCCGACAGCGCCGCCTCGGCACTGCTGCCCGAGGAGAGCCAGATGCGGAGGGTGGCCGCCAAGCTGGTGATGGGCGGCTGGCCGCTGGCCGGCGACGAGGAGGACGACGACGCGCCGCCGAAGGAGGGCAGCGCGCTGGCCCGGATCGTGTCGTGGCTGCGCGAGGGCTACCCCGGTGGCGTGCCCGAGCACGACTACATGCCGCTCATCGCCCTGCTCGAGCGCCGCCTGACCCGCTCGGAGGTCAAGAAGATCGCCAAGGCGCTGCGCCGGGCCGACGTGAGCCCCGCTGGGCCCTCCGACATCGCCGCCGCCATCACCGAGTACACCCACACCGAGCCGAGCGAGAACGACCTGCGCCGGGTGCGCGACCAGCTGTCGAAGAAGGGCTGGCCGGTCGAGTTCCCCGACCCCGACCTGGACTGAGCCGGCCCACGACGGTTCCGGATGCCGGGTGCGCACCGCGCGCACCCGGCATCCGCGCGTCTGTGGCGCGGCTCGAGGTGATGCCGGGGCCGCACGGGGCAGGACATCACCTCCACTCAGCGGGAGGTGCGCCGGTTCGAGGTGATCCTGGGGCCGCACGGGGCAGGACATCACCTCGACTCAGCGGGCGGGAGCCGGACAGCAGCAACGCCCGTCCGGCTTCCCTCACGGACGGGCGTCACTGGCTTGTGGGGTGCCGGCTCAGGGCTCCAGACCGAGGCGGCGGGCCGAGCGGGCGCGCTGGCGGCTGGCTCGCAGCCGGCGCAGGCGTTTGATCAGCATCGGGTCGTGCTCGAGGGCGGACGGGTGGTCGATGAGCGCGTTGAGCACCTGGTAGTAGCGGGTCGAGCTCATGTCGAAGAGCTCCTTGATGGCCGTCTCCTTCGAGCCGGCGTACTTCCACCACTGCCGCTCGAAGGCGATGATCTCGCGGTCACGCTCGGAGAGCCCCTGCGTGGGGGCAACCGTGCTGACCGATTCGGAGGCGGCGCTCACGTGGATGTCCTCGACCCTTCGTCCGGTACCTGCTGAGCGCCCACTCTAACGGGGAAATGACACGCATGTCATTTGCCGTGGCGAGGCGCTGCGCGTGTCGGCGATCGGGTTGTCCGACGCCGGTGACCAACCGCCACAGCAGTCCCACCAACCACAGGACCGCCGCTCAGGCCATCGTGTCGAGGATGGCGGCGATGTCGTCCTCGCTGGTCTCCGGGTTGACGATCGCGAAGCGGGCCAGGGTCTCGCCGTCGTGCGTGGTCGGCACGACGAACGCGAACTCCTCGGCCAGCATCCGGTCCGACCACTTCTGGTAGTCCGCCGGCGACCAGCCCAGCCGGCGGAACACCACCACCGACAGGTCGCGGTCGCGCACCAGCTCGAGCTCGGGGCGCGCCCGCACCTGCGCCTCGGCGAACCGGGCGACGTCGAGCGTGTGCTCGATGGCGGCCTCGTAGGCGTCGGTGCCGTTGACGGCGAGGGAGAACCAGAACGGCAGGCCGCGCGCCCGTCGGGTCAGGCCGACCGAGTAGTCGGTGGGGTTCCACTCGTCGGCCTCGGTGAGCACGTCGAGGTAGCCGGCCCGCTGGGTGTGGGCAGCGCGGGCCTCGGCCGGCTCGCGGTAGAGCAGGGCGCAGCAGTCGAACGGCGCGAAGAGCCACTTGTGCGGGTCGACGATGAACGAGTCGCACTGCTCGATGCCGGTGTAGAGGTCGCGCACCGAGGGGGCGGCCAGGCCGGCGCCGCCGTAGGCACCGTCGACGTGGAACCAGAGCCCGAACTCGCGGCACACCTCGGCCACCGAGGCGAGGTCGTCGATGACGCCGAAGTTGGTGGTGCCGCAGGTGGCCACGACGGCGAAGAAGGTCTCGGGGCCGTTGGCCTCGAGCACCTCGCGCAGCGCGGGGCCGGTGAGCCGCCACCGGTCGTCGACCGGCACGCCGACCAGCTCGGCGTCCATGACGTCGCACGCGGACGAGATGGACGAGTGCGCGCCCGCCGTGGCGGCGACCCGGTTCGGCCGGATGCCGGCCGCGGCCGTGCGCCGTGCCGTGTGCCGGGCGGAGACCATCGCGGAGAGGTTGCCGATGGTCCCGCCGGGCGTGAAGACGCCCCCGGCGCCGGCCGGCATCCCGACCAGGTCGGCGATCCAGCGCAGTGCCTGGTTCTCGGCGAAGACCGCCCCGGACCCCTCGAGCCACGACCCGGCGTAGATCGACGAGGCGCCGACGACCAGGTCGAACATCACCGCGGCGTCGCTGGGCGCGCAGGGGATGAAGGACAGGTAACGCGGATGGTCGGTGGACAGGCAGGTGGGGGCGAGGTCCTCGGCGAACATCCGCATGGTGGCGACGCCGCCGAACCCCTCCGGCGTGATGGTCTGCCCCACCCTCCGGTTGAGCTCGTCCTGGCTCATCGGCTGGTCGAGGGGAGGCGAGATCCGCACCCGCTCCTCGGCGTAGGCCATCACGGCATCCCCGAGCGCCGCGAGCTCGGTGTGCTTGTTCTCCTCGTACCTCTTCCCGTGCACGGCGGCGACTCTAGCCCTCGGCGCGGCCCAGGAGGTACGCCGCGAGGTCGGGGACCGTGTCGACGAGGGCATCCGGGCCGGTGGCCGCCAGGGCCTCGCGCTCCCCCGCTCCCCAGGTGACGCCCACGGCCGACATCCCGGCCGTCTTCGCCGCGATCACGTCGACGGTGGCGTCGCCGACGTAGACGCAGCCTGACGGGTCGACGCCCAGGGTCGCGGCGGCGTGCAGCAGCGGCTCGGGGGCCGGCTTGTGGTTCGCCGTGTCCTCCAGCGCCGCGACGACGTCGACGAGGTGGTCGATCCCGACCCCCACCAGGGCGATCCGGGCCGTCTCGCGCCGCTTCGACGTGGCGACGGCGCAGGTGACGCCCGCGGCGGTGAGCTCGGTGAGCAGCTCGGGCACACCCTCGTAGCGCCGGATCAGCCGGGCGGTGTTGGCGAGGTTCCACTCCCGGTAGACCCGGTCGAGCTCGACGCCGTGCTCGGGGCTCTCCTCGAGCAGCGCCGGCAGCAGGGGGCGGCCGATCCACGCGCGGGCCCGCGCCTCCGCGACCTCCTCGGCGAGCACGGTGCGGAAGGCGTGCTGGTACGAGGCGACGATGAGCGGGATGGTGTCGGCCAGCGTGCCGTCGAGGTCGAACAGGACGGTCGCGAAGCGGGGGCGGTGCTCGGATGCCGTCGCAGGGACTGGGTCGGATGCCGGGTCAGTGCGCTGGTCGGATGCCGGGGTGGTCACCGGGACAGTGTGCCCACTGTCGGCCGCGAGTGCGGAAACGGTCGCTGAGGCGACCACTTCCGCACTCGCGGCGAGTCCTTCAGCGCACGGTCTGGCGCACCGCGGACAGGGCCGAGTCGAGCACCGTCCGCAGCGTCTCGACGGTGAGGTCCTCCAGCCGCCCCGCGGTGTCGGCCCGCCGCAGCTCGGCGCGCACCTCGTCGCGGAAGCTCCGCAGCAGGGCGTCGGCCTCGGTGAACCGCACGTGCGAGCTGGAGCGGCCGTCGCGGGTCGACCCGGTGTGCGGCGGGGCGGAGGCGCGAGCCTCCTGGGCCGCGGCGGCGAGCTCGGCCCGCAGCCCCTTCATCGTGCCCCGCACGTCGTCGCGCACCCGGGCCGCCCGGTCGCGCACGGTCTCGGCGATGCCCTGCTCGAGCGCCGCCAGCTCGCCGCGCCGCGCCTCCAGCTCGGTGCGGCCGGCATCCGTCAGCTCGTAGGTGCTGCGCCGCTCGACGTCGGTGCGCCGCACCAGACCGTCCTCCTCGAGCTGGGCCAGCCGCGGGTAGATGGTGCCGGCGCTGGGGCGGTAGGTGCCCCCGAACCGGTCGGACAGCGCGGTGATCACCTCATAGCCGTGCATCGGTCGCTGCTCGAGGAGGGCGAGCAGGTACAGGCGCAGCTGGCCGTGGGCGAAGACGGGCGGCATCTCAGAGCATCCCGTGGCTGCCGCGGCCGCCCGCGGTGCGGGGGGTGTCCTGCACGTCGCGGCTGTCCTGGACGTCCTGCACGTCCTGCACGTCCTGCACGTCCTGCGGCTCGAGCGTGTCCTGGATGCCGGGGGCGCCACGCAGCAGGGTCACGTTGCCCGAGACGGTGCTGGCCGAGACGGTGCTGCTCGCGCCGTCGGTGCGCAGCACCACCTTGCGGCCCGGCATCCTGCCGCCGTGGTCCTCGCCGTCGACGACGAGCCGCCCGGAGAGGGCGTTGGCGGTCACGTTCACGCGCTCGCCTTCGGGCAGGCGCACCGTGACGTCGCCGGACACCGTGGTGGCATCGACCACCGTGCTGCCCGAGGTGATGTCGAGCGCCAGCTCGCCGGAGACCGAGTTGGCCTGCACCCGGGTCAGTGCACCCGACGCCGCGAGCTCGCCGGAGACGGTGTCGAGCGCCAGGTCACCGGTGTGGTCGCGCACGACGACCTCGCCCGAGACGCTCTCCGCCTTCAACGAGCCGCGGGTGCCGTCGACCACGACCGAGCCGGACACGGTCGAGACCGACGCAGGCGCCTGGATGCCGGCCACGAGCCCCTCCGCGCTCACCGTGCCGACCTTGGTGGGCAGGGTGCGCGGCACGGCGATGCTGACGTCGGCGCGGTCCCTGTCGCGGAAGTTGCGGAACTTCTCGAGGAAGCCCTCCCAGCCGTCGAGCGTGAACTGGTAGCCCACCCGCAGCTCTCCGCCGCTCAGCGACACCGCGAGCGGCCGACCGTCCACCGAGTGCACCTCGATCCGGACGCCGGGCTCGTCGTGCGTGACGACGTCGACCCGCCCCGCGACCAGCTGCACCCGCAGCGAGCGCACCTCCTCGACGTCGATGACCTGTGGGCCGGATACGACCCAGGACTCCTGTGCCATGGCATTCCCCTTTCGCGATATGTCGTGTTCGCTGTTCACGATATATCGCGATATGTCGCGACGCAAGAGGTCTCGCCCCACCACATCGAGTCGGGTGCTGAGGTGGTCGCCGGGGCGGCCACCTGAGCACCCGACCCGAGGGTGTGTCGCGTCAGAACCGGGGATACCGCCGGCGCAGGGCGAGCGAGACGTAGACGAGGGCGACGAGCACGGGCACCTCGATCAGCGGCCCGACCACCCCGGCGAGCGCCTGCCCGGAGGTGACCCCGAAGGTGGCGATCGCGACGGCGATGGCGAGCTCGAAGTTGTTGCCGGCCGCCGTGAACGCGAGCGTCGTGGTGCGCTCGTACGGCATCCGCAGGGCGCGGCCGAGGAGGAACCCGCCACCCCACATCAGGGCGAAGTAGGCGAGCAGCGGCAGCGCGATCCGGGCCACGTCGAGGGGGTTGCCGGTGATGGCGTCGCCCTGCAGCGCGAAGAGCACGACGATGGTGAACAGCAGCCCGTAGAGCGCCCACGGCCCGATGCGCGGCAGGAACGACCGCTCGTATGCCGTTCGACCCCAACGCTTCTCACCCACCCTTCGCGACAGGTAGCCCAGCAGCAGCGGGATGCCGAGGAACACGACCACGGAGGCCGCGATCTGCCAGGGCGAGACGTCGAGGGTCTCCTGCGGCAGGCCGAGCAAGCCGGGCAGCACCGACAGGTAGAACCAGCCGAGGGCGCCGAACGCGAACACCTGGAAGACCGAGTTGAGGGCGACCAGCACGGCCGCGGCCTCGCGGTCGCCGCAGGCGAGGTCGTTCCAGATGATCACCATCGCGATGCAGCGCGCGAGCCCGACGATGATCAGGCCGGTGCGGTACTCGGGCAGGTCGTAGAGGAAGACCCAGGCGAGGGTGAACATCAGCGCCGGGCCGACCACCCAGTTGAGCACCAGGCTCGAGACCAGCATCGGGCGGTCGCCGGTGACGGTGTCGAGCCTGTCGTAGCGCACCTTGGCGAGCACCGGGTACATCATCACGAGCAGGCCCAGGGCGATGGGCAGCGAGATGCCGCGCACCTCGACCGCCGACAGCGCGCCCCCGAGCCCCGGCACGAGCCGGCCCAGCACCAGGCCGGCGAGCATGGCCAGGCCGATCCAGACCGGCAGGAAGCGGTCGAGGGTCGACAGGCGGGCGGCGACGTGGTCGGTCGGCGGTGCCGGGGCGTCGGACGTGGCACTCACGAGCAGCAGGCCTGCGCCTTCTGCGTGGCGACGGTGGCCGCGCCGGCGCTGGACGGCGAGGAGCAGCAGCCCTGCGCCGTCTCCTGGCCGCCGGCGGCCGCGTCGAAACCGGAGGCCGGCGTGCAGCACGCGCCGTCGCCCAGGATCTCCAGGCTCGCGGTGGCGGGCCGGGCGTCGGCGGGGTTCTCGTCCTTGACGGTGTAGACCTCCCAGGGAGCACCGGCGGGGTCGTGCACCCAGACCTTGTCCTGCAGGGCGTAGCAGCAGGTGGTGTCGTTCTCGTCGAACGCGGCCAGGCCGGCATCCACGAAGCGGGCCCGGGCCGCGGTGACGGCGTCGGTCGACGGCACCTCGACGCCGAGGTGGTTGAGCGCGCCGGCCGTGCCGGTGCCCCGGGTCGACTCGCTGGTCTCGATGAGCACGAGCTTGAGCGGCGGTTCGGCGATGGCGAAGTTGGCGTAGCCCGGGCGGCGCTTGTGCGGCTCGACCCCGAACATCGCCGAGTAGAAGGCCACCGACGCCTCGAGGTCGCTGACGTTGAGCGCGAGCTGCACCCGACCGGTGGCGGGGGGCTCACCCACGGCGGTGGTGGCGGTGGGGCTGGTCGTTGCGGTCACGGCATCCTCCTGAAATATCGACTACCATCAATGCGTCGTGAACAGCACACCACAAGCATCGATGTCCGTCAATATGTGTGAGGAGCCAGTCGTGTCGCCCACTCCCCTGCCGCTCGCCACCGCGGCCTGCTGCGGCATCGGCGCCGAGGGCGGGCTGGGCCGGGAGGCGGCCGAGACCAGCGCGGCGCTGCTCAAGGCGGTGGCCGACCCGGTGCGCCTGCAGCTGCTCAGCGCCATCCGAGCGACGGATGCCGGTGAGGCGTGCGTGTGCGACCTCACCCCGCTCGTGGGCCTCTCCCAGCCCACCGTGTCGCACCACCTGAAGGTGCTCGTCGAGGCCGGGCTGCTCGAGCGCGAGAAGCGCGGCACCTGGGCCTGGTTCCGCCTGGTGCCCAGCCGGCTCGACGACATCGCCGCCATCTTCCGCTGAACGCCCACACCCCGACTCATTGCGGATTTCCCACCCACCAGCGCTGCCGGACCCGGGCGCGACCGGTGGGAAATCCGCAATGAGTCGGGAACAGGGGCAGGGATATACGGTGGAGGCGATGAGCGCGACGACCCCTGCACGCCCCCTCGGGGAGCTGGTGCACCCGTCGTGGGCGCAGGCCCTGGCCCCCGTCGAACCCGTGGTGGCGCAGCTCGGCGAGTTCCTGCGCGGTGAGGTGGCGGCCGGTCGCGGCTACCTGCCCGGCGGCGCCCACGTGCTGCGCGCCTTCGAACGACCGTTGGATGCCGTGCGCGTGCTGATCGTCGGCCAGGACCCCTACCCGACGCCCGGGCACGCGGTCGGCCTGTCCTTCTCGGTGGCGCCCGACGTGCGCCCGGTGCCCAAGAGCCTGGTCAACATCTACCGCGAGCTCGAGACCGACCTCGGCCTGCCGACGCCGAGCACCGGTGACCTGACCCCGTGGGCCGACCAGGGCGTGCTGCTGCTGAACCGGGTGCTCACCGTGACCCCCGGCACACCGGCCAGCCACCGCGGGCGCGGCTGGGAGCACGTCACGGCGCGCGCCATCGAGGCCCTCGTCGAGCGCGGCGGCCCGTTGGTCGCCATCCTGTGGGGCCGCGATGCGCGCGGCCTGGTGCCGCACCTGCCCGGCGTCGCCTGCATCGAGTCGCCCCACCCCAGCCCGCTGTCGGCGCACGCCGGCTTCTTCGGGTCGCGGCCGTTCAGCCGCGCCAACGAGCTGCTGGCCGGCCAGGGCGCACCACCGGTCGACTGGAGGATCCCGTGAGCACCCCCGCTGCGAACCGCCGGGTGTGGACCCGTTACGTCGCCATCGGCGACTCCTTCACCGAGGGGATGTCCGACCCCGACCCCGTCCGCCCGGACGCCTACGTCGGCTGGGCCGACCGCCTCGCCCACCACCTCGACGCCGTCGCCGAGCGCGAGCACCTGCCCTTCGGCTACGCCAACCTCGCCGTGCGCGGCCGCAAGCTGGGCGACGTCGTGGGCCCGCAGCTCGACACCGCCCTGAGCATGCAGCCCGACCTGGTGTCGATGGTGGGCGGGGGCAACGACCTCCTGCGCCCCCAGGTCGACCTCGACGCCCTCGCCACCCGCCTCGAGGATGCCGTGGTGCGCCTGCGCCACAGCGGCGCCGACGTGCTGCTGGCGACTCCCACCGACACCCGTGACGCCGGGCTGTTCAAGCCGCTGCGCGGGCGGCACGCCGTGCACAGCGCCAACCTGTTCACCATCGCCCAGCGGCACGGCTGCTTCGTGCTCAACCTGTGGGGCATGGCCGCCCTGCGCGACTGGCGGATGTGGGCCGAGGACCGGATCCACCTCACCACCGAGGGCCACCGCCGGGTCGCCCTGGCGGCGCTCACCGCGCTCGGGCACCGCACCGACCTGGCGGACTGGACCACTCCCCTCCCGCCGGCCGACCGCGGCACGCGTGCCGCGGAGCTGCGCGGCCACGCCGCGTGGGCCCGCACGTATGCCGGTCCGTGGGTGCAGCGCCGGCTGCAGGGCCGCTCCTCGGGCGACACCGTGAGCGCGAAGCGACCCCAGCTCGAGCACTTCCGCGACCCCGAGGGAGAGCCCGACCACCAGGCGCTGCCCGAGGGCTGAGCGCCGCGCTCCGACCGGTTACCGCGCCCGAGCGGACTCGCGCTCGAGGTGCCGCACGGCGAGCGCGGTCGCGGCACGCAGCACGCGGATGCGGCCGAAGTGGTCGCGGCGCAGGCTCGGCAGGCCGTGCGCGACACCCACCAGGGCCACCGCGAGGTGCACCTCCAGCGCCGCCCGGTCGGCCGGCACGCGCCGGGCGGTCGCGGCATACCCGCTGACGAGGTCACCGAGCAGGGCGGCGGTGTCGGGCAGGTCGCGGGCGCCCCCGTCGACCCACACCCACGCGGCCCAGAGCGCGAGGTCGCGCTCCAGCTCGGCCATCTGGAGGTGGTCGAAGTCGAGGAGCACCAGGCCGCGGTGGTTGGCCAGCACGGTGCGGGGCGAGAGGTTGCCGTGGCTGATCACGTGGCGGCGGGGGGCCTCGTCGTGCCGCCAGGCGCGGTCGATCGCCGAGGACGCCTCGACGAACGCGTCGAGCACGGGGCCCAAGGTGGTGGGGTCCGCCGCGACGTCGGCGACCTGGCGGTGCACCACCTTGGCCAGGGTGGGCCGGTCGCGCCGCCGGTCGACGACGACCCCGCTGCCGTGGAGGTCGGCCAGCAGGGTGCCGACCTCCACGGAGCGGGTGCTGGGGGCCCCCGGGGTGCTGGGGTCGGCGAGGGCGGTCCCCGGCACCCACGCGATGGTGAGCTCGCCGGTGCGCAGGTCGAAGGCGAGCGGCTCCGGCATCCCCGGCCGGCCACGGCGACCGCGGCCCAGCGGAGAGGCCCACAGGCTGGTCATCGCGGTGTGGACGGCCACCCCG
This sequence comes from uncultured Actinomycetota bacterium, assembly GCA_963800505.1. Taxonomy (GTDB): domain Bacteria; phylum Actinomycetota; class Actinomycetes; order Actinomycetales; family Dermatophilaceae; genus Fodinibacter. The sequence goes on along the minus strand of CAWDBL010000037.1, from coordinate 335,424 downwards.
GAGGTGCCCGGGTAGCCCGTGACGACCACGTCGGAGAAGGGCCGGTGCTCGAACCGCACGGGTCGCCGAGGTGCGACGGCGATCGCGCTCCCGGTGGTCGACTCGCGTGGCATGACTTCACGTTATTGAAACTGCGACGACCTGCCCAGTGTCCCTGTGGCCCGGTGCGCGGTCCGGAGGTACTACGACCCTGCACGCGCACCCCCTCATCGGCACCGCTTGGTCGCACGCGCGGGCGTCTCCTACCCTCGACCCATGCCAGCAACGAGGCTGATGCCGACCGAAGACGGACAGGACCTCATCGACCTGACCCGCGAGATCTGCGACAAGGAGCTGCGGCCGAACGTCGATGCCGCAGAGCGCGCGGCCGCGACCGACGAGTCCTTCCCCACGGAGGTGTTCCGAACCCTGGGCGCCGCGGGGCTGCTGTCGCTGCCGCACCCCGAGGAGTTCGGCGGCTACGGCCAGCCCTACGAGGTGTACCTGCAGGTCGTGGAGGAGATCGCGTCGGCCTGGATGAGCGTGGCCGTGGGGGTGTCGGTGCACTCGCTGACGGCCTACCCGGTCACCACCTTCGGGTCGCCGCAGCAGCAGGCCGACCTGCTGCCCGGCATGCTCTCGGGCGAGCAGCTCGGGGCCTACTGCCTGTCCGAGCCGCAGTCCGGCTCCGACGTCGGCTCGATGACGACCCGCGCCGTCGGTGAGGGCGACAGCGACGGCGACCCCACGGCATACCGGCTGCGCGGCCGCAAGGCGTGGATCAGCCACGCGGGGCACGCCGACTACTACACGACCTTCGCGCGCACGTCCGACGAGGGCGGGCGGGGGCTGTCCTGCTTCGTGGTGCCCGCCGACGCGAGCGGGCTGTCGTTCGGTGCCCCCGAGAAGAAGATGGGGCTGCACTGCGACACCGTGCGCGAGGTGATGTACGACGAGGTGCCGGTCGAGGCGTCACGCAGGGTCGGCGCGGAGGGGCAGGGCATGGCCATCGCGCTGTCCGCACTGGATGCCGGCCGGCTCGGGATCGCTGCTGCGGCAACGGGTCTGGCGCAGTCGGCGCTCGACCTGGCCACGTCGTACGCGAAGGAGCGGCAGCAGTTCGGCCGGCCGATCGCGGCCAACCAGGGGCTCGCCTTCCTCGTCGCCGACATGGAGGCGGCCGTGACGAGCGCGCGCGCGACCTACCTGCACGCGGCGCGGCTCAAGGATGCCGGTCGCGCGTTCTCGAAGGAGGCCGCGGTGGCGAAGCTGGTCGCCACCGACGCCGCGATGCGGGTGACGACGGATGCCGTGCAGGTGCTCGGCGGGGCCGGCTACACCCAGGACTTCCCGGCGGAGCGGTTCATGCGCGAGGCGAAGGTGACCCAGATCTTCGAGGGCACCAACCAGATCCAGCGCCTCGTGATCAGCCGGCACGTCTTCCGCTGACGCCGATGCGTACTCCACTCAGCCTCGCCGTCGTGCTGGCCGTCGTGCTGCTGACGGCCGGTGGGTGCACGCAGTCGAGCGACGGCCCCGGCGCCACGGAGCCCACCCCCTCGCCGGCCACCTCGGGCGCGACCCCGGGCGGCACGGCATCCGCCACCCCCTCGACGGGTGGCAGCCCGACCCTGCCCGACGACCTGCGCGCCCGCCCCACCGTCGCCGCGGCCATCGCCGATCTCGCCCAGCGCCAGGGGATCGACCCGGCTCAGGTGGTCATCGCCGCCTGGAGCCCCGTCACCTGGAACGACGGGTCGATCGGCTGCCCGCAGGAGGGGATGGGCTACACCCAGGTGCAGGTCGACGGCGAGCTGCTGCTGCTGCGCGTCGACACCGCGCTGTTCCAGTACCACGCCCGCGGTGGGGCGCCGTTCGCGTACTGCGCGAACCCGAGCGCCAACTACCGCGTCAGCGGCTGACCCCCGGCAGGTGAATGACCGGGCCAACTCATACCTGGCCCGGTCGTGCACGATTCTCCGCGAGCCGGCCCGGCACTTGGGTGACCGACACGCGACATCGTCGAGAACACCCGATGTCGTCGAAGGTGCGCGCCGGTCACGGCTCCAGGTCGCGCGAGATGCCGGGGAGCAGGGTGTCGCCGCGGCGCAGTGCCTCGAGCGCGCCGGGGTGCACCTCCTCGATGTGCCGCAGGCTCTTGCGGCGATAGCGCACCAGCTGCACGATCCCGATGCCCCAGAAGAAGAACTGCACCGACATCGCGATCCTGAAGTCGTCGAGCGTGTAGTCCTGCTGCCCCCCGGGCGCCAGCCGGTCGAGCACCACACCGATCAGGGCGATGGTGACCAGGGATGCCGTGAAGCCGCCGATGTTGACCACCCCGGTCGCGCGGCCCAGCCGGTCCGACGGGTGGAAGGTGCGGGCCAGGTCGAAGCCGACCATCGAGCCCGGGCCGCCCATCGCGGTGACGACGACGAGCAGCACCAGCAGCCACAGCGGTGCCGGCCCGGGCCAGAGCAGCACGACCGCCCAGACCGTGACGATCGCCAGCACGATGCCGAGCACCAGCTGCGAGCGCCGGTAGGGCACCCGGGCGGTGAAGGTGGCCACGAGAGGCCCGGCGGCCATCGCGGTCAGGGTCATCACGACGAGCAGCCACGACGCCGTCTGCGTGGAGAGCCCCTCGCCGCGGGTGAGGAACGGGAAGCCCCACAGCATCGTGAACACGGTGGCCCCGAACTGGGCGGTGAAGTGCACCCACAGCCCGAGCTGGGTGCCGGGGTTGCCCCACACCTCCCCCAGCGTGCGGGCCAGCGCCCGGACCTTGATCTTCTCGACCGCCTCACCGCGGTAGGGCGAGTCCTTGACGAGCAGGAGCAGCAGCACCCCGAGCACGATGCCGACCGACGCGGCCGTCGCGAACGACCTCGTCCAGCCCCAGGTGGCCAGGGCAGCCGCCAACGGCGCCGCCGCCGCGATCGCCCCGACCTGCCCGACCATGCCGGTCAGCTGGGTGACGAACGGCGCCTGCTTGACCCGGAACCACACCGCGACGAGCCGCAGCAGCGAGGTGAACACCATCGCGTCCCCGGCGCCGAGCAGCACGCGCGCCGCGATGCCCACCGGGAACGACCCGGCGAACGCGAACCAGAACTGGCCGACCGTCATCAGGGTGAGGCCGGTGAACATCAGCCGCTTCGAGCCGAACCGGTCGAGCAGCACCCCGACCGGGATCTGCATCGCGGCGTAGACGGCGAGCTGGACCACGGTGAACGTCGCGAGCTGAGCGGCGCTGATGTGGAACCGCTCGGCGGCGAGCAGCCCCGCCACCCCGAGCGAGGTGCGGTGGAAGACGGCCAGCACGTAGACCGACAGGCCGACCAGCCAGATGACCCACGCGCGGCGCCGCCCGATGTTGTGCACCTGGCGGAGCACGGGACGGGTCACCGCCCGAGTCTAGGAGCCGGAGGTGGCGAGTCAGTCCGGCAGCAGGGAGCGGACCAGGGCTGCCGTGCGCTGCTGGCGGGTGGCCGGCTTCACGGCATCCTCGACGGGCTGGAGCAGACGTCGTTGCTGCGCGGGGGTGTTGCGCCGGAACGCGTCGAGCCGGCCGGCGCCGGCCAGGGCGGCCTGCACGTCATCGGCGAGCGGCACGTCGTCGGGGTCGGCGGGGCGCAGGCGGCAGTGGACCAGATCGCGTCTCGAAGCGCTTCGCGGCCGCCGCGAGCGACTCCGTCACGCGAAGGACGGTGTAGACGTTCCGGCCCCACGGCAGCACCTCGACGACCGCGTCGAACCCGACCCACTCCGGCTGAGGGGTCACGAGGGATGGCATACGGGAAGTCTGCCCGCGTCGCGGTGCGGACCCAGATGCCGGGCCCGGCATCGCCTCAGCCGGGGTGGCGCTCCTCGGCGACCGTGTTGCCGCCGTCGACGACGAGCACCTGGCCGTTGACGTACGCCGCCCCCGGTGCGGCGAGGAAGGCCACCGCCGCCGCCACCTCCTGCGCCGTGCCCGACCGGCCGACCGGTGTCACCAGCCCCTCGCGCGCCTCGGCCGGGGTCTGCGAGCCGGTCGAGACCCACCCAGGGGCCACCGCGTTGACGGTGAGCCCGTGCCGGGCCTCGTCGACGGCCAGCGCCCGGGTGAAGCCGACCAGCCCGGCCTTCGCGGCGGCATACCCGACCTCGCCGCGCATCGCCATCGCCGCACCGGTGACCGAGGTGACCATGACGACCCGGCCGGAACCGCTCGCCCGCAGCAGCGGCAGCGCCGCCCGGGTCGTGAGGTAGGCCGTGTCGAGGTTGCGGGCCAGGGATGCCGCCCAGCGCTCCGGTGGGGTGCCCAGCAGGTCGCCCTCGAGGTAGTCGCCGCCGGCCGAGGTCGCGACCATGCCGGCGTTGTTGACGAGCACGTCGAGCCCACCCCCGAGGTCGACCGCGGCCGAGACGACAGCCGAAGCCCCCTCGACCGTCGTGAGGTCGGCGACCACGCCGGAGGCGACGTGCCCGGCATCCGCCAGCTCGGCCACCCGCTCGTGCACCCGGCCCGTGGTCGCGGCGACGACCACGCGAGCGCCGCACTGCGCCAACAGGCGTGCGCACGCCATCCCGATGCCGGTCGGCGACCCCGCGCCGGTGACCAGCGCGGTGCGGCCGGAGAGGTCGAACGCCTGCGGGAGCGAGGGAGCCACGCGTCAGCCGACGGCGGCGGCGAAGGACTCCTCGAGCACGTCCATGCCCTCGTGGAGCAGGTCGTCGGAGATGGTGAGTGGCGGCAGGAACCGGAAGACGTTGCCGAGCGTGCCGCAGGTGAGGGTGACCAGCCCGCGGGAGTGGCACTCGGCGTTGATCCGCGCGGTGAGGGCGGCGGCCGGCTCCTTGGTGTCGCGGTCGGTGACGAGCTCCATGGCGATCATCGCGCCGCGGCCGCGCACCTCGCCGACCTCGTCGTACTTCTCGGCGATGATCGAGAGCCGGTCCTTGAGGATGGCCTCGACCTGGCGGGCGCGCCCGGCGAGGTCCTCGACCTCCATGGTCTCGATGGCGGCCAACCCCGCGGCACAGGCCACCGGGTTTCCGCCGTAGGTGCCGCCGAGCCCACCCGGGTGGATCGAGTCGAGCACGTCGGCGCGCCCGGTGAGGCCGGCGAGCGGCATGCCGCCGGCGATGCCCTTGGCGGTCGTGATCAGGTCGGGCACGACCTGCTCGTCGTCGCAGGCGAACCAGTCGCCGCTGCGGCAGAAGCCGCTCTGCACCTCGTCGGCGATGAACAGGATGCCGTTGTCGCGGCACCACTGCGCGAGCGCGGGCAGGAAGCCCTTGGGGGGAACGATGAAACCGCCCTCGCCCTGGATCGGCTCGATGATGACGGCCGCGCAGTTCTCCTCGCCGATCTGGGCGTGGATCTGGTCGGTGATGTAGCCGAACGCCTCGTCGGCGCAGTGCTGGGGCCCGCCCGGCCAGCGGTACGGGTAGGCCATCGGAACCCGGTAGAGCTCGCTCGCGAACGGCCCGAACCGGTGCTTGTAGGGCATGTTCTTCGCGGTCATCGCGAGCGTGAGGTTGGTGCGGCCGTGGTACGCGTGGTCGAAGGCGACGATCCCGGCCCGCCCGGTGAAGTGGCGCGCCACCTTCACGGCGTTCTCCACCGCCTCGGCGCCCGAGTTGAACAGCGCGGTGCGCTTGTCGTGGTCGCCGGGGGTGAGCTCGTTGAGCCTCTCGGCCACCTGCACGTACTTCTCGTAGGGGTTGACCATGAAACAGGTGTGCGTGAAGAGCTTGATCTGCTCGCTGACGGCGTCGATGACCCGCTGGTTGCCGTTGCCGACCGTGGTGACGGCGATGCCGGAGCCGAAGTCGATCAGCTGGTTGCCGTCGGCATCGCGCAGGATGCCGCCCGCCCCCTCGGTGACGTAGACCGGCAGCCCGGTGCTGACGCCCGCAGCGACGGAGGAGAGCTTGCGCGCCTGCAGGGCCTGCGACGCCGGGCCGGGGATGGAGGTCGCGAGAATCCGCTTCTGCTCGATCATGGGGGCGATCCTATCCGTCGATCGGAGCTGTCGATACTGCGGAATCCGTGGGATTGCAGCCCCATCCCCTAGGATCCGGGCGATGGAACCAGCCCAGCTGACGGAACCGGTCGGTGGTGCGGCGCGCCGCTGGCAGTGGGTGGTGCGCGCCGGGGCGGCGCTCGCGCTCGTCGCCGTCGCGTTCGTCTGCCTCACCGCGTGGGCGCCGGTGGTGCACGGCAACCCGGCCTACCCCCTGCTGCTGGCCCTCACCGTGCTCGGCGCCCTCGCCGCCCTGTGGCGCGCTCGCCGCCCCCGGGCCCGCCCGGGCACCTGGCGGCTGGTCGGTCGTGGCCTGCTGCTGGTGCTGGCCGTCGGCTGGGTCGCCGCCATGGTGTGGCTGCGCCCGTTCGCCGCGGTGCAGCCGGCACTGGCGGCGATGCGCTCCGACGCGTCGGTCGAGGTGGTCGAGTCGGCAACCCGCATCGTCCTCACCCCCGCCGCCGGCACCGCGAGCGAGGTGGGGGTCTTCTTCCAGCCCGGCGCCCGGGTCGACGCCCGCGCCTACGCCGCCGTGCTCCGCCCGCTCGCCGAGGCCGGGCACGTCGTGGTCATCGCGAAGCAACCGCTCGGCATCGCCTTCCTCGCGCTCCCCGCGTTCGACGCGGCCCGGTCCGCGCAGCCCGAGGTGCAGCGCTGGGTGGTGGGTGGGCACTCGCTCGGCGGCACGGTCGCGGCCATCCAGGCCGACGCCGCGGATGCCGACCGGTCCGCCCCGGCGGTCGGCCTCCTGCTCTACGCCTCGTACCCCGCGGGAGACGTACGCGGCTCGCTCACCACGGCGGTGGAGTCGGTCTCGGGCACCCGGGACGGCCTGGCCACCCCGGCGAAGATCGCGGCGTCGCGCGCCGACCTTCCCGCCGACTCGACGTTCACGGTCATCGACGGTGCCTCGCACGCGCAGTTCGGGGCCTACGGCGCCCAGCCCGGCGACGGCATCCCGACCATCTCCGACGAGCAGGCCCGCACCCTCATCAGCGAGGCGAGCCTGCGCTTCGTCGACTCGCTCGGCCGCTGACTTCACCCTGACACCGCCGCTGACCTGCGAACTTCGGTAAAACAGGAGGTGAACGCTGTTGCCCGGGTAGCCTGTCGAGTGACTCCTGAGAGGCCACTGAGGACAAGGGGGCTCGTGAGACTACTGCTGGTCGAGGACGAACGCCCGCTCGCAGCGGCCCTCGACGACGCCCTGCGCGAGGAGGGCTGGGTCGTCGACCTGGCCGACAACGGGCGCGAGGGCCTGCGGATGGCGATGCGGGGCAACTACGACGTCGTGGTCCTCGACATCATGCTCCCGCTGCTCAACGGCTACGACGTGCTGAAGTACATGCGGGCCAAGAAGGTGTGGTCGCCGGTGCTGATGCTCACGGCCAAGGACGGCGACTACGACCAGACCGACGCCTTCGAGCTCGGCGCCGACGACTACGTCACCAAGCCGTTCAGCACCCCGGTGCTGCTCGCGCGACTGCAGGCCCTGTCCCGCCGTGGCGCCCCCGAGCGCCCGGTCGCGCTCACCGTGGGCGGGCTGAGCCTGGACCCCACCACCCGCCGGGTGACCCGGGAGGGGCGCGAGATCCAGCTGACCCCCCGCGAGTACGCCCTGCTGCACCACCTGATGCGCAAGGCCGGGCAGGTGCAGAGCAAGAGCGAGATCCTCGAGAACGTCTGGGACTCCGACTACCCCGGCGCCGACAACGTCGTCGAGGTCTACATCGGCTACCTGCGGCGCAAGATCGACGCACCCTTCGACGTCAAGCTGCTCGAGACGGTGCGTGGTTTGGGCTACCGGCTCAACCCGGTCACTGGTCCAGCGGGAGCCTGACGGCGAAGCGGCACCAGCCGTCGGGGCTCTCGTCGGCCTCCACGGTGCCGCCGTGCGCAGCGACGATCTCGGCGACGATCGCCAGACCCAGCCCGGGGCCGCCGGTCTCGCGGGTGCGCGAGTCGTCCAGCCGCACGAACCGGGAGAAGATCCGGGTGCGGTCCTCGACCGGCACCAGCGGCCCGTCGTTGTCGACCTCGAGCAGGGCCTGGTCGCCCGCGCGTGACAGCCGCAGCCGCACGTGCTGGTGTCGGTGCCGCACGGCGTTCTCGAGCAGGTTGCGCACCACCCGGCCCAGCCTGGCGGCATCCCCCCGCACCCGCGCGGGCTCGAGGTGCACCGTCATCGGCAGCCCGCGCGCCCGCACCAGCGCGGCCTCGGCGGCCACCACGTCGTCGAGGTCGACCTCGGCGTCGACGACGGTCAGTGCCCGCTCGTCGGCCGACGCCAGGGTGAGCAGGTCGTCGACGAGCACCGAGAGGCGGTCCACCTCCGCCGATGCACGCTCGGACACCTGGCGTCGCTCCTCGAGCGGGCGGTCCTCGGCGAGGCGGTCGAGCAGCACGCGGATCGTGGCGAGCGGGCTGCGCAGCTCGTGCCCGGCATCGGAGACGAAGGCGCGCCGGGCGACGTCGGCCCCGCGCAGCCGTTCCAGCACCCGGTTGAGGGTCTGCGCCAGCCTGGCCAGCTCGTCGCGGCCCGGTGGCACCTCCAGCACCGGCGCCGGCCGGGAGCCGGCGATGCTCTCGACCTGGTCACGCATCCGCTCGACCGGGCGCAGCGCCTGGCCGACGGCGAAGGCCGTCACCGCGCCGAGCAGTGCGAGCAGGCCGACGCCGCCGATGAGCGCGAACTCCGTCGACCGCGTGAGCGCGGCCGCCCCCGCCCGGGTCGACACCGCGACGAGCACCGTGTAACGGCGACCGTCGGTGCGGACGGCGTCGGCGACCGCAACGGCGAACCCCTGCTCGTCCACCCCGGGCAGGGAGTCGACGGTCGTGACCCGCAGCCCGCCCGGCGCCACCTGGGGGTCGGCCATCGGTGTGCGCATCGCCGCGTCGGTCGTCATCACGACCGTGCCGGTGTCGTCGAGGACCTGTGAGACCCAGATGCCGCGGTCGACCGTCTGGCCCCCGCCCAGGTCGTCGACCCGGCCGGAGGTGAGCTCGATGCGCAGCTCGACGGCTTCGGCGGCCGCGATGTCGCGCGCCGACGCCTCGAGCACCTGAGCGACGGAGACGTAGATGAGGAGGGCCGTTGCGGCGCTGACGAGGACGACGATCGGCATCGTCAGCGCGAGGATGCGGCTGCGTAGGCCGAGCCGCGAGAACATGGCTAGGAGTCTAGGTTCGGCACCGGGCCGGACCCTGAGAGAGGCTCAGGTGCGATGTTGTTGCCGCGGTGGGCCGTTCAGGGGTCCTGCGTCGAGGGGGCGCCCGCGGCGGTGGTGCCCACCCCGGGCCCGCCCCGGTCCGGCGCGCGGTCGGGGCGCAGCTGCGACGCGGTCCACGGGTAGCGCAGCCGGGTCGCCCACGCCTCGGGCGCGCGGTCGAACTCCGCGGCGACCGCGGTCGACGCCACGATGATGAAGGAGATGCACAGCAGCCAGCCGACGAGCGCCACAGTGACGCCGAACAACCCGTACCGCTCGCTGTAGGACGCCATCAGGCGGGGCATGTAGACGGTGGTGGCATAGCCCCACAGGGTGCTGAGCCCGCCGGCGAGCACGCCGGCCGGGAGCAGCCGCTGCCACGCCACCCGTCGGTTGAGCAGCAGCCAGGGGATGGAGGTCCACACCACGACGCTCGAGAACAGCGAGCCGGTGAGCCCAGCCGCCCAGTCGAAGGGGATCTCGCGCAGCAGCGAGCGGATGAACGACAGCAGCAGCAGCTCGAGCATCAGCGCCCCGAGCGCCACGGCGGCGTAGAGGGAGGCGCGCACGCCCGGCGCGCGCGGCATCTCCCAGGCCTCGAGGTACATCCGCTGGATGCGGCGCGAGAGGCTGATGCCGGACATCAGCAGCAGCACCAGGCTGAGCACGCCGATGCTGGCCTCGGCCGACGGCGCGAACACGGTCTGCACGGCGTTCGCGGAGTCACCGGTGAGGGCGAACTTGCGCACGATGGCGTCGGCGATCGAGCCGTGGTTGTCGGTGGGCAGGATGGCCGAGGTCAGGATGACGAGCGGGATCAGTGCAGTGAACGCCTGCGACGCGATCACCATGGCCCGGTCGAAGCCCTGGACGGCGAAGAAGCGGCGCACGCACCGGGTGGGGAACCAGTTCTCGAGCCAGTCCTCGTCGAGCCAGGTGGGCAGCCGCATCCGCTCTCCTTCGGGTCGCGACCCAGTCTGCTGACCCGCCGCGGTTCCGCGCCTCACGCGGCGCGGGTGAGGCCGTGGATCGGCCACCACGTCGGCCGGTCCACGGGTGGGTGCAGGAGTCACCCCGGCGGGGTGAGGCGCGGTCGAGCCACGCGGCATACCAATGGGATCACCCGAACCGAGAGGGGGGTCAGCTCAATGACCACCACCACAGATGCGATGGGGCCGATCGACTTCCTGCTGATCGAGTTCCCCAACGAGAAGACCGACGGCGCCGCCGCCGACGCACTCGCAGAGCTGATCGAGGCAGGCACGATCCGCCTGCTCGACCTCGTCCTCGCCCGCAAGGAGGAGGACGGCACGGTCGAGGTCATCGAGATCGACGGCCTGGGCGACGTCAACGCCTTCGTGCAGTTCGCCGGGGCCCGCTCCGGGCTGATCGGTCACGACGACGTGCAGCAGGCCGGTGCGGCCATGGCCCCCGGCACCACCGCCGCCCTGATCGTCTTCGAGAACGCTTGGGCCGCACCGTTCGTCGCCGCGGCCCGCAAGAACGGTGGCGAGGTCATCGCCAGCATGCGCATCCCTGCGTCGGACGTCATGGACGCCCTCGACGCACTCGAGTCCGAAGAAGAGTGAGGTAACCCGATGCCAGGACTACTCCGAGGCGTGGCCCGTACCGCCGTCGTCGCCGGCACCGCGACCGCCGTCAGCGGCCGCGTGCAGCGGCGCCAGGCGGACAAGTACGCCGAGCGCGACGCGCAGACCGCTGCGAACCGCAGCCAGGCGTACGAGGAGGACATGGCCCAGCAGCAGCCGCAGTACGCCGCACCCCCGCAGCCGCAGTACGCTGCACCCCCGCAGCCGCAGTACGCGCCCGCGGCGGAGCCGCCCGCCGCGGTCTCGCAGGCCGACATGCTCAGCCAGCTCAAGCAGCTCGGCGAGCTGCGTGACGCCGGCGTCCTCACCGAGGACGAGTTCGCGGCGCAGAAGGCCAAGCTCCTTGGCTGATGCCGACTCGCCCGCGGTGACGGGGGCTGGCCACCAGCCCGCCGACCCCGCCGCGGTCATCGGTGACGTGCCCCCGAGCACCACGGATCCCGTGGTGCCGGGGGCCGTCGGTGAGCCGGGGTCGGTCGCGCCCGCGACCACCCCGGATGCCGTCGCGCCGGTCGGCGCCGCGGCACCGGCATCCGCTGAGGCGGTGCCGGACGTCCCCCGTCGGCCGGGGCTGCCCCGGCTCGCGATGGTCGCGATCGTCGGCGGCTCGCTCGTGCTGGTCCTGGCCGGTGCCCGCGAGACCGCGGGCATCATCGGCCCCGCGTTCCTCGCCCTGGTGCTCACGATCACCGTGCACCCGGTGCGCCGGGCCCTCGTGCGGCGCAACGTGCCCGACTGGGTCGTCGCCGTCGCCGTCGTGCTGTCGGTCTACTTCCTGCTGTTCTCGGTGTCGATCGCGCTCGTCATCTCCGCCGGCCAGCTCGCTGACCTGGTCCCCCAGTACAAGGACGAGATCGACACGTACACGGCCGACGTCAGCAACTGGCTCGCAGGACTGGGTATCACCAAGGACCAGGCCTCGTCGGTCGGCAGCTCGCTCGACCCGAGCAGCGTCGTGGGGGTCATCGGCGACGCGTTCGCCGCCGTCCTCGGGGTCCTCTCCAACTTCTTCTTCGTCGTCACGGTGGCCCTGATGATGGCCTTCGACACCGGGGGCGTCGAGCGGGTCATGGCGGTCGTGCGCCGGGACCGGCCGCACCTCGTCGACGCGATGGTCAGCTTCGCCCACAGCACCCGGGTCTACATGGGGGTCGCCGCCGGCTTCGGCTTCATCGTCGCGGTCATCGACGGCATCGCGCTCTACGTCATGGGGGTTCCGGGCGCGTTCATCTGGGCCGTGCTGGCGTTCGTCACCAACTTCATCCCGAACATCGGCTTCGTCATCGGCGTCATCCCGCCGATGATCATCGGCCTGCTCGAGGGCGGCCCGGCCCTGATGATCGGCGTCATCGTCGTCTACTCGGTGATCAACGTCGTGATCCAGTCGGTCATCCAGCCGCGCTACGTGGGTGACGCCGTCGGACTGTCCCCCACCATCACCCTGCTCTCGCTGATCTTCTGGGCGTGGGCGCTCGGGGCGATCGGGGCCCTGCTCGCGGTGCCCTTCAGCCTGTTCATGCGTGCCGTGCTCGTCGAGGCCGACCCCACGACGCACTGGGTGCTGCCGATCCTGTCCGGCCACCTCGCGAAAGACCCTGCAGACCCTCCAGCGCCTCCCGAGGCGCCGGGCACCACCGTGCCGGCCTGAGCCGACGCGGACCACGTACCCCGGTCCGATCGCCATCCGCGGCGAGGGACCACGACGAGAGGTGGATGCCGGCCATGAGCGAGCTGACGACCGCGGAGCGCAAGGCCCAGGGCAAGGCGGCACGCGCCACGGCGCCGCTGGAGTCGCACGCCGAGATCGGCCCGGACGCCGGGCGCGACCCGGTGGGCCTGATCATCGGGCAGGCCGAGACCCGGGTGCCCGATTTGGTGCCGGTCCGGCACGGGCGGATGCTGGTCTCGCCGTTCACGTTCTACCGCGGCGCGGCGCTGCCGATGGCGGCCGACCTGTCGAAGGTGCCGTCGTCCGGCATCCGGGTGCAGCTGTGCGGTGACGCGCACCTGTCGAACTTCGGCGTCTTCGCCGCACCCGACCGGCGGCTCGTGTTCGACCTCAACGACTTCGACGAGACCCTGCCCGGGCCGTTCGAGTGGGACGTCAAGCGGTTCGCCGCCAGCCTGGCCGTCGCCGCCCGCGACAACGGGCTCGACGCCGCGGACCGCAGAAGCCTGGTGATGCACGGTGTCCAGGCCTACCGGCAGAGCATGATCGAGTTCACCGGGAAGAAGCTGCTCGAGGTCTGGTACGCCCGCCTCGACATCGAGGACGTGCTCGAGAAGGTGGCGCCGGAGGTCAGCACGGAGGCCCTGACCCGCACCCGCAAGTCGCTGGCCAAGGCGCGAAAGCGCGACAGCCTGCAGGTGCTCAAGAAGCTGACCACGGTGGTCGACGGCGAGCGGCGGATCATCAGCAACCCGCCGCTCGTGGTGCCGATCGAGGAGCTCGCCGACGGCTGGACCGCCGACCAGATCGTCGCCGGGATGCGCACCATCCTCACGCAGTACCGCCGCACCCTCACCGCCGACCGGCGCCACCTCCTCCACCAGTTCACCCTCACCCACGTCGCCCGCAAGGTCGTCGGGGTCGGCAGCGTCGGCACCCGCGCATGGATCCTGCTCCTCGAGGCCGATGGCGGCTCGGAGCCGCTGTTCCTGCAGGCGAAGGAGGCCGGGAAGTCGGTGCTCGCCGACTACTGCGGCGCCAGCAGGTACCGCAACGAGGGCCAGCGCGTGGTCGCCGGGCAGCACCTGATGCAGGCTGCGAGCGACATCTTCCTCGGCTGGCAGCACATCAACGATGGCCTGGACGGCGGCTCTCGCGACTTCTACGTGCGCCAGCTGCGCGACATGAAGTACTCCGCGGCTATCGAGCAGATGCTGCTGCCCGGCCTGATGGCGTACGCCCAGCTCTGCGGCTGGACCCTGGCGCGGGCGCACGCCCGCTCGGGCGACCGGTTCGCCATCGCGGGCTACCTGGGCAAGTCCGACAAGTTCGACCGGGCCCTGGCGACCTACGCCGAGCGCTACGCCGACCGCACCGAGCAGGACCACGCGGCCCTGGCCGCCGCGGTCGCGGAGGGCCGGATCGAGGCCATCACCGGCATCTGATCTCCGCGGAGTAGGGAGAACGGCGGTCAGGGGAGGACGATCTCGAAGCCCGGGTCGGGCGCGTCGAGGAACGACATCAGCAGGGCGAGCCGGGCCGGGTCGCCGGTCAGGGTGAGCTCCCCCGCGCCGAGCAGGGACTCGGGGGTGGCCTGCCCGGTGAGCAGCCGGCGCAGCCCGACGGTGGTGAGGGTGAGCTCGAGCTGCGCACCATCGGCCGTCGCCGCGACCTCGCGGTGGACGAGCACTCCGTTGCGCAGCTCCATGCGCAGCCGCTCGTCGGCATCGGTCAGCACCCAGTCGATCACGACGTGCTCGTGCCACGAGCGTGGCCCGTTGACCCGGATCTTCACCGAGTCGAAGAGCTGGTCGACGGTGAGCACCGCGAGCAGGTCGGCGGATGCCGTCGACGCGGGGGTGCCGACGTTGCCGTGGCGCAGCTCGTGCGCGCCGGTGAGGAAGAAGTTGCGCCAGGTGCCGTTCTCGGCGCCGAAGCCGAGCTGCTCGAGGGTGCGTGCCTGCAGCTCGCGGGCGGCGGCGTTGGTGGGGTCGGCGAAGACGACGTGGTTGACCACGGTCGCCACCCAGCGGAAGTCACCGGCGGCGAACGACTCCTCCGCCTTGGCCAGGGCGGCATCCGCGCCACCCATGAAGTCGACGTAGCGTACCGCCTGCTCGACCGGCGGGTGCTCCCACAGGTGGGCCGGGTTGCCGTCGAACCAGCCCAGGTAGCGCTGGTAGATCGCCTTGACGTTGTGGCTCACCGACCCGTAGTAGCCGGTGGTGTGCCAGGCGGCCTCCAGCGCCGGGGGCAGCTCGATGAGCTCGGCGATCTCGGCTCCGACGTAGCCCTGGTTCATCATCCGCAGGGTCTGGTCGTGCAGGTAGCCGTAGAGGTCGCGCTGCAGTGACAGGAACTCGACGACCCGCTCGCGGCCCCACGTCGGCCAGTGGTGCGAGGCGAAGGCGACCTCGAGGTCGTCGGCCAGCAGGTCGATGGTCTCGGTGAGGTAGCCCGACCACACGTGCGGGTCGCGCACCAGGGCACCGCGCAGGGTCAGCAGGTTGTGCAGGGTGTGCGACGTGTTCTCGGCCAGGCAGACCGCCTTGTGGTCGGGGAAGGCGAAGTTCATCTCCGCGGGCGCCTCGGTGCCGGGCGTCATCTGGAAGACGATGGCCACCCCGTCGACGACCTCCCGCTGGCCGGTGTGGGTGATGTCGAGCGTCGGGCGGATCAGGGTGACCGTGCCCGTGCTCGTCGTCATGCCGAGCCCGGCGCCGACCTGCGCGAACGGCCCCTTGGGCAGGGCCGCGCCGTACATGTAGCCCGCGCGCCGCGACATCGCCGCGCCCGCGTAGACGTTCTCGGCCACCGCCTCCGCGAGGAAGCCGCGGGGGGCGATCACCACGCAGCGGCCCGCGTCGACGTCGGCCTGGGTGGTCACGCCCTTGACCCCGCCGAAGTGGTCGATGTGCGAATGGGTGTAGATCACCCCGGTCACCGGCCGGTCGCCGCGGTGCTCGCGGTAGAGCGCCAGGGCCGCCGCCGCTGTCTCGACGCTGATGAGGGGGTCGATGACGACCACCCCGCTCTCGCCCTCGACGAAGGTGATGTTCGACAGGTCGAGCCCGCGCACCTGGTAGATGCCCTCGACCACCTCGTAGAGGCCGTGCATCGCCACGAGGGCCCCCTGGCGCCACAGGCTGGGATTGACGCACGACGGCGCGTCGCCGGCCAGGAACGAGTAGGCCGCGTTGTCCCAGACCGTCCGGCCGTCCGCGGCGGTGACCACGGCGGGGTCGAGGCCGCCGACCCGGCCGCGCTCGGCATCCGCGAAGTCCTGGGTGTCGCGGAACGGCAGCCTGGCGAGCAGCGCGGCGTTCTGCCGCGCGACGGTCTCGGTGACGGACGGCGTGCTCATGCGGAGCCTCCTCGAGGTCGATCGGGGCCAATCAAGCACGGATGCCGGGCACGTCACCTCCCCTGTGGGGGGTGGCCGCGGCCCGGCGGCTGCGCGCCCGAACCGTCCACGCCCCGTGTCGGGTGAGCGGTTCGCAGCACCGCTGGTTACGCTCACAGACGTGGCAGACCTGCGCAGTGCGCTCGCCGTGCCGCGACCCAAGGTCTCGGTGCCGCGTCGGATCGACCGTGCCGTGGAGCGGCCGCGTCTTCTTCGCGACCTCGCAGGTCCCCGGGCAGGCGCCGCTCGGGACGGTGACGGCGGCCCCGAGGTCCTCCTCGCCTGCGCACCCGCGGGCTACGGCAAGACCACCATGCTGGCCGACTTCACCGACGAGCAGCGGGCCGCCGGGGTGCCGGTCGCCTGGGTCACCTGCGACCGCGACGACGACGGCACCGCCTTCTGGAGCGCGGTGATCCTCGCGGCCACCGAGGCCGCCCCGGAGTCGGCGACGCTGCTGGCCGACCTGGATGCCCCCACCGGCCCGGCCGACGCCACCTTCGTCGCCAACCTCATCGGGGTGCTCGGCGACGAGGTGCCCGGCGTCATCCTGGTGCTCGACGACGTGCACGAGGTGCGGGCCCGCGAGGTGCTCGACGGCCTCCAGCACCTGGTGCAGTGGGCCGACGCCCGGGTGCGGGTGGCGCTGGGCTGCCGGTTCGAGCCCCCGATCGGGCTGCACCGGCTGCGGCTCACCGGCCGCCTGCACGAGGTGCGCGCCGCCCAGCTGGCGTTCACCGCGCAGGAGGCCGACGACTTCTGGGACCGGCACGACATCGTGCTCGACACCGACGCCCGAGCGGTGCTGTACGCCCTCACCGAGGGATGGCCGGCCGGGATGCGGATGGCCGCGCTGTCGCTCGAGCACGGCGACCCGGCCACCTTCGTCGCCGAGTTCAGCGGTGCCGACCGCCCGGTGGCCGACTACCTCGCCGGCGAGGTGCTGGTGCGCCTGCCCGACGACGTCGTCGACTTCCTGCTGCGCACCTGCGTGGTCGAGGACCTCTCGGTCGACCTGGCGGCCCGGCTCTCCGGGCGCGACGACTCGGCCGCCATGCTCGACGACCTGGCCCAGCGCAACGCCCTCGTGGTGCCCCTCGACCGCAGTGGTACGTGGTTCCGCTACCACTCGCTGCTGCGCACCTACCTCGTCGCGGCCCTGCGTCGTCGCGACCCCGGCGAGATGGCCGTGCTGCGGGTGAGCGCCGCCACCTGGTTCCTCGAGCAGCGCGACCCGGCCCAGGCCCTCGAGCTCGCGTCCGAGGCGGGCGACGGCGAGCTCGTCGAGCAGATCCTGCTCGCCCACGGCCTGGGGCTGGTGCTCGCCGGCGCCGGCGCCGCGGTGCGCCGCGCCATCGGGCTGCTGCCCGTGCCGCAGGACACCGCTCCCGCGGTGCTGGTGCACCGCGCGCTGCTGGCGGTCGACGAGGGCGACATCTCCGCCGCCGACGAGGCCCTGGCCGCACTGGCCGCGGTGCCCGACGACGGCACCAGCGCCCGGATGACGTCGCTGCGCAAGGCGGCCGCGCTGCACCGCGCCCGGCTGGCCGCCGACCTGGCCGTCGCGCGCTCGAGCGACCTCGTCGAGGACGTCGGGCCCTCGCACCTGCCGGTCGACCTCGACCCCGACGTGCGGCTCCTGGTGCTGGCCGACCGCGGCGCGCTGCGCCTCTTCGAGGGCGACCACCAGCGCGCGCGGCGGGACCTGCTCCAGGCGATCGACCTGGCCCAGGCGGCCGGGCTGCACTCGATCCAGCTCTACTGCAAGAACCTCGTGGCCGGAACCTACGGGGCGCAGAACGACTTCGGGCAGGCCAGGACCTCGGCCGAGAAGGCCATCGCCTTCGCGTCGGCGCGCGGCTGGGACCGCACACCGACGCTGGCGTACTCGTACATGCTCGCCGGCTGGACCGCGTTCCAGCTGCTCCACCCCGAGGAGGCCGCCACCTGGGCAGCCATCTCGCTCGACGTCATCGACACCACCATCGACGTCGAGGTCGAGGGGGCGGCCCGCACCGGTGAGGCCATCATCGCGTTCGACGAGCCACCGCAGCGACGCCCCGCCCTCGACCGGCTGCAGCGCACCACGGCGTGGCTCACCGAGCGCGGCGCCTCTCCGGCGCTCACCGCCCTGGCCGCTCCGCACGAGCTGCGGATGTGCCTCGGCCTCGGCGAGTGGCACCGTGCCGAGCAGGCCGTCGAGCGGGCCGAGACACGGCTCGGCGCCACGGGCGACGTCGCCGTGCTGCAGGCGCAGCTCGCGTCGGCCCGGGGCCGCCCGGCCGACGCCAAGCGCCTGCTGCGCCCGGTGCTCGCCGGCGACCTGGCCCCCATCCGCACCACGGCGTGCACCACCGCCTGGCTGCTCGAGGCGCTGCTCGCCGAGCGGTCGGACCGCCGGCCGGCCGCCACCGAGGCGCTGCTCGAGGCGCTGCAGACCGCCGCGCCCACGGGGGCCACCCGCCCGTTCTTCGACGCGGGCACCGAGGTGCACACGCTGCTGTCCCAGCTGCGCGGGCGGGCCGGCCACCTCGAGCCGGTGCTCGACTCGGTGCTCACCGGCATCGCGCACGTCCTCGAGTGGCAGGGTGTGGCCGCCAGCACCGGCAGCGCGCTGCCGGCCGGGTCGACGACCGCGCCGAGCGGTGGGTGGCTGACCGAGCGGGAGCTCGTGGTGCTGCGCGACCTGCCCTCGATGATGACGCTCGGCGAGATCGCCGCAGCCCAGGGCATCAGCCTGAACACGGTCAAGACGCACGTGCGGTCGATCTACGCCAAGCTCGGTGCCGGCACCCGGCGCGAGGCCATCGGCATCGCCCGCGCACTCGGGCTGCTCTGACGGGTGCCGCCCCCCGGCTCTCGGGGCGCGACCCGAAGCGGCAGCCGCGCCGGGCGCCCGTCGCGGGCGACACGGCATCCGAGTGCGCTCACCCGTGACGCGTGAGGCGGGGCCCTTGCCGCCGGTGCCAAGGTCGAGACCACCGCAGGTGAGTAGAGAGCGGCCGTGCGAGAGGACGTCGATGCGATACGAGTTCATCATTCGTGGCTCGGTGAGCGAGGACGTCCTGGGAGCGCTGCCCGAGCTGTCGGCCACGCCCTACCCCACCGGCGGCACCGTCCTGTTCGGCCCGGTGCAGGACGAGTCGGACGTCTCGAGCCTGCTCGCGAGGTTCGCCGACCTCGGGCTGTCCGTCGTCGAGATGCGACGGCTCCCGGACTGACGCGGACGTGGGCGACACGGCGGGCCGCCTGAACCCGGCATCCCTGACCCGGCGGGCGCGCGGCTGGGCGTCGCGCCGCTTCGGCAACCGCACCACCGTCGCCGCCGACCTGCGGGCCGGCGCCGTGCTCGGGCTGGAGTCGGTGCCCGACGGCCTGGCCAACGGCCTGCTGGCCGGCGTCAACCCGATCCTCGCCCTGAACGGCTACCTCGTCGGCACCCTCGTGGGGGCGGTCACCACCAGCACCGTGCTGATGTCCGTGCAGGCGACGGGCGCCATGGCGGTGATCATCTCGGACGTGCCGCAGACCCAGACCGGCGACGCCGCGGCCCAGGAGTCGCTCGCCGTGCTGGCGGTCCTCACCGGCATGGGAATGCTGGGGCTGGGCCTGGCCCGGCTCGGCTCGCTCGTGCGGTTCGTGCCCAGCTCGGTGCTCGTGGGCTTCGTCAACGCCGTGGCGATCAACATCATCCTGTCGCAGGTCGACGAGATCACCGGCTACACCAGCGACGCGTCCAACCGGGTGCTCAAGACGCTCGACACCCTCGTCCATCCCGGGCAGGTCCACTGGGCCGGCGTGCTCATCACGGCCCTCACCATCGGGTTGATCGTGCTGCTCGAGCGGACCCGGCTCGGGGCGCTGGGCATGGTGGTTGCCATCGCCCTGGCGTCGGCGTTGCCGGTCGTGCTCGAGGCGCTGGGCACCACGGCCCTGTCCGTGCCGGTGCTGTCGGACATCGTCACGGTGCCCCGGACCCTGCCGGAGCTCTACGTCCCGTCGCTGGGGCTCGTGGTGGCGATGGTCGTGCCGGCGTTCTCGCTCGTCTTCGTGGGGCTCGTGCAGGGCGCCGCCATCGGTGGCACGATGACCAAACCCGACGGCTCGGCCAACGACGCGTCGGGCGACTTCCGCGGTCAGGGGGTGGCCAACCTCGCCGTCGGCGTGCTCCAGGGGACGCCGGTCGCGGGCTCCATGTCGGCGACGAACCTCCTGCGCGCGGCGGGTGGACGCACGGCCACCGCCAACCTGTTCGCCGGTGGCATCATCGGCGCCTCGATGTTGCTGCTGTCCGACGTGGTGGGCTACATCGCCATGCCGGCGCTCGGCGGCCTCCTCGTGCTCATCGGCTGGCGCAGCCTCAAGGTCGACCAGCTCGTGCTCACGTGGCGCACCGGGGCGGTGCCGGCCACGACCATGGCCATCACCTTCGTGCTCACCCTGGTCATCCCGCTGCAGTACGCGGTGCTCGTCGGGGTGGGGCTGGCCGTGCTGCTGCACGTGGGGCGCCAGTCGAACCGGGTGGTCGTCAAGCACTGGGTCTTCGACGACGACCAGGGCTTCCCGATGGAGGCCGACCCGCCCGCCGAGGTGCCGGCGCGGGAGGTGGTCGTGCTCGCCACCTACGGCAGCCTCTTCTTCGCGTCGGCGCCGGCCTTCGAGGCGCAGCTGCCGCGGCCGGTCGGCACGCACACCCGTGGCGTGGTCGTGCTGCGCCTGCGCGCCAAGGAAGAGCTCGGCAGCACCGTGGTCAAGGTGCTCATCAAGTATGCCGAGCAGCTCGCGGCCAGCGGCTCGCGCCTCATGCTCGCGGGCGTCACCCCCGGGGTGCGCCGGCAGATCGACGACACCGGGCTCACGGCCCTGCTCGGGGCCGACGCCATCTTCCTCGCGCAGGGCCGGGTGGGCCTGTCGGTGCGCGAGGCGATGATGCACGCCGAGCAGTGGATCGAGGAGTCTGCGGCCACCACGGCCCCCGGCGACGCTTGACCCCACCTGACCTCGCCTACCGCTTGGTAGGTCGACGGAACGCATCACCTACCAGGCGGTAGCGAAGGGCGGGTCGCGGATGCCGCGCGGCCACGGCATCCGGATGTCGCCTTCCCTTCACCTCCCGGACTCTTGACTCGTTCCAGAAAACCGGCCAGACTGCCTGCGTGCCCTCCCCGCCCGACGTCGAGCATCTGCTGCGCGGTGCGTCGCTGCGGGTGACCCGGCCCCGGGTCGCGGTGCTGGCCGCGGTGCAGGAGCGCCCGCACGCGAGCACCGACACGATCATCGAGGTCGTGCGCGAGGACCTCGGCGAGGTGTCGCACCAGGCGGTCTACGACGTGCTGCGCGCCCTCACGACCGCCGGCCTGCTGCGCCGCATCCAGCCCTCCGGCTCGGTCGCCCGCTACGAGTCGCGGGTCGGCGACAACCACCACCACGTCGTGTGCCGCTCGTGCGGCTCCATCGCCGACGTCGACTGCGCGGTCGACGCGACCCCGTGCCTCACGGCATCCGACGACCACGGCTACGTCATCGACGAGGCCGAGGTCGTCTACTGGGGCACCTGCCCGCAGTGCACCGCCGCGGCGAGCACCGAAGACCAGACCACCACCGATCCGAGTACCGCACCACCGAACAGGAGACGGACGTGACCGACCAGGCAACCGACGGCGTGACCGACCAGGGCAGCGAGAGCGAGAACCCGGCGATCGACATGCCGACCCCCAAGAGGGGCCGGCCCCGCACCAACCAGGACTGGTGGCCAGACCAGCTCGACCTGTCGGTGCTGCACAAGCACTCCCCCGCCACCAACCCGCTGGATGCCGGGTTCGACTACGCGGCCGCGGTCGCCACCCTCGACGTCGACGCGCTCAAGCGCGACATCGTCGAGGTGATGACCACCTCGCAGGACTTCTGGCCCGCCGACTTCGGCCACTACGGGCCCCTCTTCATCCGGATGAGCTGGCACTCCGCCGGCACCTACCGCATCTGGGACGGCCGCGGCGGCGCCGGCGACGGACAGCAGCGGTTCGCACCGCTGAACAGCTGGCCCGACAACGCCAACCTCGACAAGGCCCGCCGCATCCTGTGGCCGGTCAAGCAGAAGTACGGCCAGTCGCTCTCGTGGGCCGACCTGCTCGTGCTCGCCGGGAACGTGGCGCTCGAGGACATGGGCTTTCAGACCTTCGGGTTCGCCTTCGGCCGCGAGGACGTCTGGGAGCCCGAGGAGATCTTCTGGGGCTCGGAGGACGCCTGGCTCGGCGACGAGCGCTACAGCGGCGACCGCGAGCTCGCCAACCCGCTCGGCGCGGTGCAGATGGGCCTGATCTACGTCAACCCCGAGGGCCCGGGCGGCGTGCCCGACCCGGTCAAGGCCGCGCGCGACATCCGTGACACCTTCGCCCGGATGGCGATGAACGACGAGGAGACCGTCGCCCTGATCGCCGGCGGCCACTCCTTCGGCAAGACCCACGGCGCCGGCGACCCCGACCTGGTCGGGCCGGAGCCCGAGGGCTGCCCGGTCGAGCACCAGGGCATCGGCTGGAAGAGCCAGTACGGCACCGGCAAGGGCCGCGACGCCATCACCAGCGGGCTCGAGGTCACCTGGACCCAGACCCCGACCCGGTGGAGCAACAAGTTCTTCGAGAACCTCTTCGGCTTCGAGTGGGAGCTCACCAAGAGCCCGGCCGGCGCGCACCAGTGGCAGCCCAAGGACGGCGGCGGCGCCAACACGGTGCCCGACCCCGAGGACGGCTCGCTCAGCCGCCCGCCGACCATGCTCACCACCGACCTGGCGCTGCGGATGGACCCGGAGTACGAGAAGATCTCGCGCCGCTTCCTCGAGAACCCCGACGAGTTCGCGCTGGCGTTCGCGAAGGCCTGGTACAAGCTGCTGCACCGTGACATGGGCCCGGTCGAGCGGTTCCTCGGCCCGTGGGTGCCCGAGCCGCAGCTGTGGCAGGACCCCGTGCCGCCGGTCGAGGGCGAGCTGGTGTCCGACGCCGACGTGGCGGCCCTCAAGGAGGCCATCCTGGCCACCGGGCTCACCGTGCCGCAGCTGGTGCGCACCGCCTGGGCGTCGGCATCCAGCTTCCGCGGCACCGACAAGCGCGGCGGGGCCAACGGCGCCCGCATCCGCCTGGAGCCCCAGCGCAGCTGGGAGTCCAACGACAGCGCCGAGATCGACGCCGTCGTCTCGGCCCTGGAGCAGGTCAAGTCCGACTTCGACGGCAGGGGCGGCGCGACGGTGTCGCTGGCCGACCTGATCGTGCTCGGCGGGTCCGCGGCCGTGGAGAAGGCGGCCAGGGATGCCGGCCACGACGTCACCGTGCCGTTCCACCCGGGGCGCACCGACGCCAGCCAGGAGCAGACCGACACCGACTCGTTCACGGTGCTGGAGCCCCGCGCCGACGGCTTCCGCAGCTACCTGCCGCACGGCGAGAAGCTGTCGGCCGAGACGCTGCTGCTCGACCGGGCCAACCTGCTCAACCTCACGGCACCCGAGATGACCGTGCTCGTCGGCGGGATGCGAGCACTGGGCGCCAATGTCGGCGACTCCGACCTCGGGGTGTTCACCTCGCGGCGCGGCCAGCTGACCAACGACTTCTTCCGCACCCTGCTCGCCCCGGGCACCGAGTGGAAGTCGTCACTGACCACCGAGAACGTCTACACCGGCACCGACCAGGCCACCGGTGAGGTGCGCTGGTCGGCCACCGCGGTCGACCTGGTCTTCGGCTCGCACGCGCAGCTGCGGGCGCTGGCCGAGGTCTACGCCAGCGACGACGCGTCGGAGAAGTTCGCGCGCGACTTCGTCGCCGCCTGGGTCAAGGTGATGGAGCTCGACCGCTTCGACCTGCACCGCTGAGTCACAAGACGTATTGCGGATTCCCCACCGTTTCGCGGGCCCCGAGCCCCGCGCGAACGCGTGGGAAATCCGCAATACGTCGTTGGGTTGGAGTCCCGCGACACGCTGACCGCACGCTTGCGGCATCAGCGCGTCGTGGGACCTCGTCGCGTCCGCACGCCCCTCTGGGGAGTCAGGCGCGGCGGCGGAAGGTGTGGGCTCCTCGGGAGGCCTTGGTCTCGAGGTAGCGGGCGTTGGCGTCGTTGACGTGCACCCCGGTGGGCACCACCTCGGTGACGGCCACGCCGAGCCGGACCAGCTGGGCCGCCTTGTCCGGGTTGTTGCTCAGCAGGGCCAGCGACCCGATGCCGAGCGCCGTCACCATCTGCGCCGCCACCGTGTAGTCGCGCGCGTCGGCGCTGAAGCCCAGCGCCACGTTGGCCTCGTAGGTGTCGAGGCCGCCGTCCTGCAGCCCGTAGGCGTCGAGCTTGCCGTAGAGCCCGATGCCGCGCCCCTCCTGGCGCAGGTAGAGCAGGTAGCCGCCGACCCGCGAGATCAGCTCGACCGCCTCGCGCAGCTGCGGGCCGCAGTCGCAGCGCTGGCTGCCGAAGACGTCGCCGGTGAGGCACTCGCTGTGCAGGCGCACCAGCGGCGCGTGGTCGAGGCGGTCGGCCGGGGCGAGCCGGCTGGTGCGGTCGCCCAGGCCCACCGCCAGGTGCTCGCGGCCGTCGACGAGCCCGTCGAACGTGAGCACCCGTGCGGTGGTGCTGAACCCGTCGCTGAAGCGCAGCGGCACCATCACCTCGGTGCGGATCGTGGCCGGTGGCGGCTGCAGTGGGTGCGTCATCGGATGGTCCCTCCCTGGTCGTCCTGCTCGAACCGTACCGACAGCGCATAGCGCAGCAGCACGACGTCATCGATACGGCGCACCTCGGCGAGGATCGCGCGCTGCCGGGGGCCGGCCGGCATCCGCACGTCGGCGGACAGCCGTGGCGCGCTCGGGTCACCGACCACGAACGGCGCGACGACGAGGTGCAGCTCGTCGGCGAGGCCGGCCTCGAGGAACTGGGTCAGCACGTCCTGGCCACCCTCGACCATCAGCCGGCGCACGCCGCGCGCCCCGAGGTCGTCGCTCACCCAGCCCACCCGGGGGGAGGCGCCCGCGTCGACCACCGTCGCGGCATCCCCGAACCGCTCGCGGGTGGCGGCGACCGCAGGGGTCGCGCAGTAGACGAGGGGGTCACCGTCCCCGCCGGCGAACATGGCGGCGCCCGGCTCCAGGTTCGGATGCCGGGTGAGCGTCACCTTCCGCGGCGTCGGCGGGCGACCCTGCGCGACCCGCTGGGCCCTCCGGTCGGCGTCGCGCACGGCGAGGCGGGGGTCGTCGGCGCGCACGGTGCCGGCACCGACGAGGATGGCGTCGCAGCCGGCGCGCACGGCGTCGACCCGGTCGAGGTCCTCCTCGTTGGACAGGATGAGGCGCCGGTCGGTGGTGTCGTCGAGGCAACCGTCGAGCGAGACGGCGCAGCTGAGCACGGTGTAGGGGCGCTCAGCCACGCGGACCACCCGCCACGGCGTCCAGGCCCGGGGTCCCCACGGCTGCCGGTGGGGGTGTCGCGGGCGTCGCGGGCGTCGGCTGGGCCGACCGGCCGCGGTGCACCCGGCCGGCGAGCAGCAGCGCGGCCCCGGGCAGGGTGCCGACCAGGGCGATGGCCCCGAACGCCACGGCCGTGGCGAGCCCGGACGCCGCCCCCAGCCCCGCGGCCGCGAAGACCCAGGCTGCGGCCCCCTCGCGTGGGCCCCACCCGGCGAGGTTGAGCGGCAGCGCCGACATCACGAGCACCACGAGAGCCAGTGGCAGCAGGTCGACCACGGGCGTGCGCACCCCGACCGCTCGGGCGGCGAGCACGAACGTCGCGGTGTGGCCGACCACCGCCAGCAGCGAGGCCAGCACGATGCCGACGGAAGCCGGTCCGGTGCCGAGCGAGCGCAGGTCGGCCGCAACCAGCCGCAGCCAGCCGGCGACCCGGCGCCCGCGCCACCGGGCGAGCCCGGCGACGAGGCCGGCAACGGCCAGGGCGAGCCCGACGACCACGGCAGCGGATGCCGTGGACACGTCGGGGAGGTCGAACGGCCGGGCGACGAGCAGCACCACCGCGGTCAGCGCGACGAGCACCACCTGGCCGGCCGTGCGCTCCCACGCGACACCCCGCAGCCCGCGCCCGACGTCTCCGCCGACCCGGCCGTGCTGCACGCCGCGCCCGACGTCGCCGAGCACCCCGCCGGGCAGGGTGGCATTGAGGAACTGCGCGCGGTAGCAGGAGGCGAGGGCCGCGGTCAGGGTGAGGTCGGCGCCGAGCCGCCGCGCGACGAGCCGCCACCGCCACGCACCGCACAGCGTGGTCAACAGGGCGATGACCGCGCCGGCGGCGAGCACCGTGGCATCGGTGGCTTGCAGCGCCGCGACGAACGGCCCGGTGCCGAGCACGACCACGAGCGCACCGAGCAGGAGCACGCCCCCCAGCGGACGAGCCCACCGCCACCACGCTGCGTCGATTGCCGGCCTCCCCGCGCATAAGGGCCGCCCCACGGCGGGGACCGGCCTCCTGTTCGTCCGGACATACGGCCCCGACGCCCAGCCGGTTCACGTCAGGCCGCCACCTCGGCGAGCACCCCGGCCACCGCGGTGCTCGCGGCGGACCACGAGGGCAGCAGTGGCCGCCGTTCGCCGGCCGCGTGGCGCAGCTGCTGGCGCAGCCGCGCGTCACCGAGCCACTGCTCGATCGCCCCGGCAAGGGCCGCCGGGTCCCCGGGCGGCACCAGCACGCCGGGCCGCCGCCCGTTCGGCGCGTGGCCGAGTGCCTCCGGCAGGCCCCCGACCCGGGTCGCCAGCACCGGGATGCCGTGCGCCAGCGCCTCGGTGACGGCCATGCCGTACGTCTCGCCGTGCGACGCGGTGACGAACAGGTCGGCCCGCCCGTACGCGGCATCCAGCGCCGGGCCCGCCAGCGCGCCACGGAGCCGCACCCGGTCGGCGATGCCGAGCTCCACCGCGCGTCCGTGCAGGTTCGCGACGAAGCCCGGGTCGCGCTCGAGCGAGCCGACGAGCTCGCACGTCCAAGCGGTCCCGGCCACCCGGGCGAGCGCCTCGACGAGCACGTCATGGCCCTTGGCGGGGATGACCGCCCCGACGCACAGCAGTCGTCGCCCGGCCGGCTCGCCGGCCACTCGCGGGGCGGGCTCGACGCCGGGAACCGCCACCGTGACGAGGGCCGGGTCGAGGCCGTACGCGTCGAGCAGCCAGCGCCGGGTCCAGCGGCTCGTGGTCACCACGTGCGCGACGCCGCGCAGCGCCGCCTCCTCGCGGCGCCGTACCTCCCCGTCCTCCGGCTCCCCCAGCCCGAGCGGCAGGTGCACCAGCACGACCAGCCGCAGCCGGTCGGCCCGGGCACGCAGCACCTCCGGGTGGCTGGTGGCGACCAGCCCGTCGAGCAGCACCACGCCGCCGTCCGGCAGCCGGTCGAGCGTCTCGCACAGTGCGGATGCCGGGTACCTCGTTGTCCCACAACGCTCCTCGCCGACCACGGAGTGCTGACGCACGTCCCAGCCCAGCGTCGCCAGGCCCGCGCAGAGATGGCGGTCGTAGGTGTTGCCGCCGCTCGGCCGGGCCGGGTCGTCGACCCCGTCCGGAACGACCACGTGCACCAGGCTCACAGCTCCCGCTCGTAGGAGGCCCAGGCGACGTGCGACTCGCCCAGCGTGACGTGGAGCGCCGCCAGCTCACCGGCATCCCGGCCCACCTCGCCGGCGGCGATGCGCTCGGCGAGCCGGTCGGCCACGACCTGCGCCAGCCGCTCGGTGGTCGTGTTAACCCCGACCAGCGACGGGTCGTCGTCGAGATTGCGGTAGCTCAGCGCCCCGACCACCTCGTTGAGCACCCGCGCCGCCTGGCCGATGTCGACGACGACCCCGTCGGCGTCGAGGGTCGGCGCGCGCACCGTGAGGTCGACGACGTAGGTGGCGCCGTGCAGCTGTTGGGCCGGCCCGAACACCTCGCCGCGCAGGCTGTGGGCGATCATCATGTGGTCGCGGACGGTCACGCTGAACACGGGGGCTCCTCGGGGTAGGTGATGGTGTGGCACAGGGCGGGCAGGGTGCCGTCGGCGAGGTGCGCCATGACGTCGGGCAGCTGCTCGAAGGGCGAGCTGCCGGTGAGCAGCACGTCGAAGGCCGGGTCGCGCAGCAGCCGCAGCGCCAGGGCCAGCCGGTCGGTGTGGGTGCGGCGACCGCGCTGGGCCGGCGACACCGTGCCGACCTGGCTGGCCCGCACCGCGAGCCGGCTCGAGTGGAACGACCCGCCGAGCCGCAGGGTCACGTCGGTGTCGCCGTACCAGCTCAGGTCGATCACCGTGCCCTCGGGCGCGAGGGAGTCGAGCGCCAGCTGCAGCCCCGCCGACGTCGCGCTCGCGTGCACGGCGAGGTCGCAGCGGACGGGGGCGTCGCCGGGCCGGGCGAAGCCGGCGCCGAGCGCCGCGGCGACGTCGGCGCGGGCGGGGTCGACGTCGACCACGGTCACCTCCACCTCGGGGATGCCGGCCAGCAGCCGGGCGACGCACAGGCCCACCATCCCGGCCCCCACCACGGCGACGCGGTCGCCGACGAGCGGTGCGGCATCCCACAGGGCGTTGACGGCGGTCTCGACGGTGCCGGCCAGCACGGCGCGGGCCGGCGGCACGTCGTCGGGCACCACGACGACGGCCTCGGCGGGCACGACGTAGGCGGTCTGGTGGGGGTAGAGGCAGAAGACGTTGCGGCCCAACAGGTTTCGCGGCCCAGCCTCGACGACCCCCACGTTGAGGTAGCCGTACTTCACCGGCCCGGGCAGGTCGCCCTCCTGGTGCGGCGCCCGCATCACCTCGCGCTGGTCGGCCGGCACGCCCCCGCGCAGCACGAGCGTCTCGGTGCCCCGGCTGATGCCGGTGTGCAGGGTGCGCACGAGCACCTCACCGGGCCCGGGCTCGGGGACCGTCGTGGGCCGGATCTCCCCCACCCCCGGCTCACGAACCCAGTACGCGCGGGCCTGCCGGGTCATCGCGGTCCCTCCCTTTTCACGGCTGCGCTGGACGAGGTCGCCGTCAGGGACGGTGGTGTCGGGACCCACGGTGCCAGCACGGCGCCGGTTCAGGAAGTCGGGGCCGGGCCTGCGGCGGGTGAACCGCCCGGGGCTGCGTTCCGTGATGACGGGTAAGGCTCCCTGCGCGGTGTGGCGTGGGGTGGCACCGGAGCGGCGGACGGAGACAGTGATGGGGACTCGGATCGTGACGGCGGTGGCGGCGCTGGTGTCGGCGTACGTGCACCTCAAGCTGTGGCTAAACGGAATGAGCGACATCGACATCATCGGGCCGGCGTTCCTGTTCAACGCCGTGGCCGGCCTGGTCATCGCGGTGCTGCTGCTGGCGTGGCGGCACTGGGCCCCGGGGTTCCTCGCGGCCGGCTTCGGGGCGAGCACCCTCGGGGCGTTCATCCTGTCGACGACCGTCGGGCTGTTCGGGGTCAACGAGCAGTGGGTCGGTTTCGAGGTGTGGGCGGCCGCGGTGTCCGAGGTGGTGTGCATCGTCGGTGGCCTGCTGGTGATGCGGGCGGCCTGGCCCGACCGGCACCGCGACGCGGCGGTGGAGGCCGGGGTGGACGCACGCTCCGCCTCCCGCACGCGCTGACCGAAGACCCCGCTGACCGAGCACTTTTCCCTAGCCTGAGGAGCGTGTCGGGCCGGGGTGGCGATCTTCTGCGGCGGATGACGTCGGCGGACGTCTCCGCCGTGCTCGACGTCCAGCAGCCGGCTGCCGCGGTCGGCCTGGCCGCGGTCTTCCCGCAGGACCGGTACCCGTTCCCGCGGGAGGCGGTGCGTCGACGGTGGCTCCGTGAGATCGCTGACCCGGCCGTCGACTGCTACGTGGTGGCGCTGGAGGGCGCTGTGGCCGGTTTCGTCGCCGTCCAGCATGACGAGCTCCTGCACCTGGGGGTGGCGCTGGAGCACTGGGGGTCGGGGTTGGCCGGCCGGGCGCACGATGCGGTGGTCGAGTCGTTCGCGCAGCGCGGCATCCGTCGAGCATGGCTCCTCGCCTTCACCGACAACCGTCGAGGCCGCCGGTTCTACGAGAAGCACGGGTGGCAGCCCACCGGAGAGCTCGCGCACAGCTCCTTCGCACCTCGACCGGAGCTGATGCGCTACGAGCGCGACATCGAACCGCGTCGCCCGGTCAGTGGGGGCGACCGCTCAGCACCACGATGGACCGTGCTCCCACCGTGAGCGGACCGTCCGGAACGGGTGCCCCCGCGGGCGAGAGGTCGGGCGGCGCGCTGTCGGTGGTGTCGACGAGCAGTCGCCACGAGCCGGGCACCTGGACGGTGAAGTCCAGGGGGCCCGACCAGGCGTTGACCATCACGTAGAGGTCGTCCTCGTCGTAGGCGGCTCCGGACAGGTGCCAGGCCAGCGTGTGGGACTGTTCCGAGAGGTCGGGGGCGCCCGCGGTGCCGAACCACTGCACGTCGTCGCGCCAGAACCGGCTGCGGGCGATGCTGCGCCGCGACTTCCGCAGGGCGATCATGCCCTTCGCGAAGTCGAACAGCTCGCGGTTGGTCGTGAGCCGGTCCCAGTCGAGCCAGGTGGTCTCGTTGTCCTGGTTGTAGGGGTTGTTGTTCCCGTGCTGGGTGTTGGCGAACTCGTCGCCGGCCACCACCATCGGTACGCCGTTGCTCAGCATCATCAGGGCGACGAAGTTCTTCATCTGCCGCAGCCGCAGGGCCCGGACCTCGTCGGGGACGCCGTCGTCACCCTCCCACCCGCTGTTCCAGCTGCGGTTGTCGCTGGAGCCGTCGGTGCCGTCGTGGCCGTTGGCCAGGTTGTGCCGGTCGTCGTAGGACACCAGGTCGTTCAGGCAGAAGCCGTCGTGGGCGGTGATGAAGTTGATGCTCTGGTAGGGCCGGTAGACGTCGCCGGGGCCGTCGGGGAACAGGTCGCAGCTGCCGTAGACCCGGGTCATCAGGGCGGGCACCAGCCCGTCGTCACCCTTGACGAACCCGCGGACGTCGTCGCGGAAGCGGCCGTTCCACTGCCGCCACATGATGCCGGGGAAGGACCGCCCGAGCAGGTAGGCGCCCATGTCCCAGGCCTCGGCGACCACGGTGACGTCCAGCTGGGCGGCGAGCGCTCCGATCTCGATGATCAGGGGCGGGGCAGCGTGCGGGTCGATCCCCCCGTCGGCGTCGCGGGCGAGGATGGAGGCGAGGTCGAACCGGAACCCGTCGACGCCCTGCGCCGCCCAGTGCCGCAGGCTCCGCAGCACCAGGCCCCGCATCGCGAGGTCGGCTCCCTGCGTGGTGTTGCCGCAGCCGGAGTCGTCGATGTACGAGCCGTCCTCGGCCACGAGGTAGTAGGAGTCGTTGTCGATGCCGCGCAGGTGGTAGGTCGGCCCCGACAGGTCCCCCTCGCTGGTGTGGTTGTAGACCACGTCGAGCCAGACCTCGATGCCGGCCGCGTGCATCGCGGCGACCATCTCCCGGAACTCCGCGACCGGCTCGTCGGAGGCAGCGTAGGCGTGGTGCGGCGCGAAGAAGTTCAGCGTCATGTACCCCCAGTAGTTGCCCTCCTGGGGGTCGAACTGCTGCACCGGGAGCAGCTCGAGCACGGTGATGCCGAGCTCGACCAGGTAGGGGATCTTCTCGACCAGCCCGCTGAAGGTCCCGCGCCGGGCCGCGGAGACGCCGCTGTTCTCGCGAGCGGTGAAGCCCTTGACGTGCGCCTCGTAGACGACCGTGTCGTGGGTGTGCCGCGGCCCCGGTGGGAGGTCCGGCTCTCGCCCCCAGCTCGCCTGCGGCAGGTGGCCGAGCACGGCCCGACCGTCGTTGGGCCGGTCACCACACGCGGCCTCGCGGGAGAAGTCCGGCGGGAAGTGCAGCCGGTGCGCATACGGGTCACACAGCACCTTGGCCGGCACGAAGTGGTTGCGGCCCCCGGAGGGGCCGTCGACCCGGTAGGCGTAGTAGGCCGCACCCGGGACCTTTGCGGCGGTCACCATGCAGTGCCAGATCCGGCCCGTCTTGTGCATCAAGGGGTCGTGGGCGAGCTCCAGGATCGGGGTCGTCACGTCATCCGCGCCGTAGACCAGGAGCGTGACGCTGGTGGCTGCCCGCGAGTAGAGGGCGAAGTTCCACGCCTGCACCGACTCCACCCAGGTGGCGCCGAGTGGGGCAGGGGCGCCCTCCTCGCGCTCCCAGGCCTCGATCGTGCGCAGGGTTGCCAGGTGCTGGGTCACGGCGGTGCTCCTTCGTCGGCGGCGCCCGATGGCGCGGGTGGCGCCGGCCTTGGCCGCGCCACCCGCAGTCATTGCTACGCCCCTCGGGAGCGTCCTGCGTCACCCTGCCCGGGTGGCTGGGGGAAGGCACCCAGGCGGGCGGGCGCAGCGGGGTCAGACCGGCAGGGTCAGCACGACCCGGCCGTCGGAGGTGCGCACGTCCACCGAGGTGATGTCGGTGCGACCGGTCGCGGTGGCCCCGGTGAGCCGCATCGTCTTCCCCGGCAGGCCCTTCCAGGTGGCCACCTGCTCGACCGCACCCTCGCGGGTGTGCACGACCAGCGCGTAGGCCGGGGCGAGGGGTCCTTCGTACTCGTCGCCGTCACCGTCGCCCGTGGGGTACGAGCAGGTGAGGTCGAGCTTGGTGCCCCAGGCCACGCCGGTCAGGGCCACGGCGGCCTTCACCGGCACCTCGCCGACCGGCACCATCGCCTGGCCTGCCGGCGCGGCGCTGCGGGTGGCTGCCGGCGACGCGGCCGACTCGGGAGAGCCGGAACGGTCGAAGACGCCGCCCACGGCCAGCGCACCGACGAACAGCGCCGCCACGGCGGCAGCGACCAGGGCGGTGAGCACCGAACGTCGCCGCTGCTGGCCCTGCACCTCGCGCACCAGTGCGGGCAGCAGGGTCGAGGGCAGCGGGGCGTCCGGGGTGCGCGCCTCGAGGTCGGCCACGTCGACCTGGGCCAGCAGACCGGGCAGGCCGGCGAGCTCGCGGACCCCGCGGCTGCACTCTGCGCACCCCGGCAGGTGGGCCTCGAAGTCGAGCCGCTCGGCCGGGGCCAGCGAGCCGAGCACGTAGGCGCCGTCGAGGTGGGCGAACTGGCAGCTCATGCGCCCACTCCCATCTCCTGCAGGGCGAGCCGCAGGGCTCGCAGCGCGTAGTGCGTGCGCGACTTCACGGTGCCCTCGGGCACCCCGAGCCGGTGCGCGGCCTGCGCCACCGACGACCCTCTGTAGTAGCACTCGAGCAGCACCGCCCGGTGGTCTGCCGACAGTGACGTGATCGCCTCGGTGACCAGCCACGAGGTCAGCAGCTGGTCGGTGCGGTCGATCTCGTCGCGCCCCTCGGGCACCTCGGCGACGGCCAGCTCGTGCTGCGAGCGCGAGGTGCGCCACTCGTCGATGACGATGTTGCGCGCCACGGTGAACAGCCACGACCGCACCGACCCACGCGACTCGTCGAGCCGCTCGTGGTTGCGCCAGGCCCGCAGCAGGGTCTCCTGGACGACGTCCTCGGCGCGGGCCCGGTCCTGCCCGGTCAGGCGCAGGGAGTAGCCCCAGAGAGCAGCCGCATGCTCGTCATGCAGCTGCTGCATCAGCACCACAGCGCTCTCCGGCATCCGACCTCCTCACCGAGCACTACGCGCGGGCTGCGCGCACGGTTCAACGGCTACTCGTCGCCGCGCAGGGTGAACGAGCGCAGCCGGTCCCCGGTGAACCACAGCGAGCCGCCGGCGACCACCACAGCGGCGAGGACCGCGTAGGCGATACCGAGCTGCGCGGCATCCTCGACGGTGGGGCTGATCTCGCCGGCCACCGCACGGCCCCACGCCCCCACCGACAGCCAGCGCACGCCGACGAAGACCGAGCCGAGCAGGCCCTCCCAGACGAGCACGAAGAGCAGCCCGACGACCACCGCGTGCCGGGTGATGGCCGCCAGCGCCAGGAAGAGCGCGGTGTAGACCGTGCCGGACACCGCCGCACCGACGAGCAGGGCCCCGGCCCGGCCCGGCTGCGAGGTGTCGAGCACCAGGGAGGCCACGGCCACCGGCAGTGCGCCCAGCACCATGGTGGCTCCCCAGGCGGCCAGGAACTTGCTGGCCGCGATGGAGTGCCGGTTCACCGGCTTGGCGAGCAGGTAGACCACCGAGCCGTCGTCGATCTCGGGGCCGAGCACGGCCGTGGCGGCGAGCAGCGCGACGAGCGGCATCGCCAGCGTGAAGCCGAGCCCCACCACCGCCTCGACGCCCACCTCGTCGTCGGTGAGCAGGCGCACCAGCACCGCCAGCACGAGCAGGGCGCCGGCGATGAGCAGCAGCACGACCCCGCGGCGGCGGCCGAACAGGGCCTGGGTCGACAGGCGCAGCACGGTGCGGTTCATCGCTCAGCCCCCCACCAGGTAGGCGAAGACGCTCTCGAGCGACTCGTCGGTGGGCGTGAGCTCCTGGATGCGGATGCCGTGCTCGCGCGCCACCCGCGGCAGCCGCACCGCGAACGACCCGAAGTCGCTGACCGACACGTCGACCCCACCGCCGTCGCGCAGCGCGACGGCGACGACGGAGGGCTCGGCGATGAGGGATGCCGCGAGGCGGCGGTCGTCGTCGGCCGCCACGACGTACTGCACCGGGCGGTCGGTCATCAGCTTGCGGATCTGGCCGAAGTCGCCCGAGGCCGCGTGCCGCCCCGACACGACGACCTCGATCTGCCGGGCGACCTGCTCGACCTCCTCGAGGATGTGCGAGCTGAACAGCACGGTGCGCCCCTCGCCGCCCATCCGGCGCAGCAGGGCCATGAGGTGCAGTCGCTGGCGCGGGTCGACGCCGTTGAAGGGCTCGTCGAGCAGCAGCACCGAGGGGTCGTGCACCAGTGCCGAGGCGAGCTTGACCCGCTGGCGCATGCCCTTGGAGTAGGTGCCGATCCGCCGGGCCGCCGGCTCGGTCATCTCGACGACCTCGAGGGCCCGCTCGGTGGCGGCCCCCGGGTCGGCCAGGCCGTGCAGCTCGGCGTTGGCCAGCACGAACTGGCGCCCGGTGAGGTAGCCGAAGCTCAGCTCGCGCTCGGGCACCAGCCCGATGGTCCGGTAGGCGTCGGTGTGCCGCCAGACCGGCTCGCCGTCGAGGGTGACCGTGCCGGCCGAGGGGGCGAGGAAGCCCGCCATCAGCGCGATGATGGTGGTCTTGCCGGCGCCGTTGGGCCCGAGCAGGCCGGTCACGCCGGGACGCACCGTCATCGAGATGCCGTTGACGGCGACGACGTTGCCGTACCAGCGCGAGGTCGCGTCGAGGCTGAGCACGCTCATGCCGTCGCCACCCGCCGGTAGCGCCACAGCAGGGCGGCGACGCACGCCGTGGACAGGCCGACGAACACCACGACGTAGGCCACCACCATGCCGGTCGAGGTGGGCGGCGTCGGCACCTCGACGTCGGTCCACGCGCCCATCAGGCCGCGGTAGAGCGAGTACGGCGAGAACAGGCCCGCCACCTCCCCGATCTCGGGCCGTCCCTCCTCGTCGGAGATGCCCTGGATGGCGGTGACGATGCCGTCGGCGACCACCAGCAGGGCGATCGTGGCGACCACGGCGAAACCGCGCCGGGTCGACCACGACGCGATCAGCCCCGCGACGCCGGCCAGCGAGAGCGCGAGCAGCACCGCCATCCCCAGCGCGATGCCGGCCTGCCGGGTCTGCTCACCGACGCCGAGCTCACCGAGCAGGGCGACCGCGTAGAGGATGACGATCGGCAGCACGAGGAACACCAAGGTGGCCCCGAGCAGTGCGGCCCAGCGTGCCAGGGCGTAGGTGCTCGACCGCAGCGGCCGGGCGAGGTAGAGCGAGATGGTGCCGTGCCGCAGGTCGCGCGAGAACAGCACCGGCGCCTGCGAGGCCACGAAGATGCCGAGCAGCACCTGCGTGGTCGAGGCGTACTGCGTGTAGTCGATCGGCAGCTCGTCCAGGCCCGCGAACGCGAGCACCCCGCCGACGATCACCGCCGGCAGCAGGTTGAGGGCGAGCAGGATGAAGGGGAGCACCTTGGACTTCCCGGACCGGCCCAGCCCGAAGGCGTTGCGGAAGCCGGTGAGGGTCAGCGCCCGGGCGATGGCTCCCGGGCCGACCCGGACCCCGGTGTAGGGCCGGTAGCCCAGGTCGTGGATGACGGTGCCGCCGGCGGGTGTCGCGGCCGAGGGGTCGGTCATCGGTCGCCTCCTTCGCGCTCGGGGTCGGCGTCGGCGAAGACGTCCTCGATGCGGCGGTGGTCGACCTGGAGGCGCACCAGGCCCAGCCCGAGGTCACCGGCGGTGTCGCGGATCAGGTCGCGCACGGCATCCGGCCGGTCGGTGGCGTCGACGCTGAGCATGCCGCCGCGGCGGACTGCGCTCACGCCGGCGCCGCTGAGCGCGGCCGCCATCCGGTCGTGGCCGTCGTCGCCGAGCACCTCCACGAGCAGCGCGCCGGTGGCGTCGAGGAACTCGTCGGTGCGCGAGGCCCGCAGCAGCCGGCCACCGTCGAGCACCACCACGTTGTCGCTCACCCGCTCGAGCTCGCCGAGCAGGTGCGAGGTGACGATCACGGCGATGCCGAAATCGTGGCCGATGCGCTGCACCAGGCCGAGCATCTCGTCGCGTGCGGCCGGGTCGAGGCCGTTGGTGGGCTCGTCGAGCAGCACCAGCCGGGGGTCGTGGGCGAGGGCCTGGGCGAGCTTGGCCTTCTGCTTCATGCCGGTGGAGTAGCCGCCCATCGGCCGGTAGCGCTCCTCGGCGAGCCCGACGTGGCGCAGCACCTCGGCCGCGCGCTCGCGGGCGGCGACCCTGGGCAGCCCGCTCATCATCGCCAGGTGCACCACGAAGTCGCTGGCGCTGACGTCGGGCGGCAGGCAGTCGTGCTCGGGCAGGTAGCCCACGGCCGCGCGGATGGCCTCGCCCTCGGTGGCGATGTCGTGCCCGAGCACCTCGGCCCGGCCGCCGGTCGGGGGGATCAGGCCGAGCAGCAGCTTGAGCAGGGTGGACTTCCCGGCGCCGTTGGCGCCGACCAGGCCGGTGGTGCCGCTGCCGATGTCGAGGGTCAGCGCGTCCAGGGCCAGCACCGGGCCGTAGTCCTTGGTGAGGCCCTCGGCGCGCACGACGGGAGTCATCCCGCTCACCGTAGTGGCGGCGGGCGACGTGCCACGCGCCCGGTGGGCAGGGTTCAGGGACGGGTCAGGGGATCCCCCGAGCCGGGTGCGGCCTGCGTGCCTTCCCACCCGGTCGAGACTAGAGAACCCGCCGGATGCCGGGTGCGCGACACGGCGGCGTCCCCCGATCCGCTGGACGAGGGTGGAGAGCACCCCGCGTCCCCTCCGGACCCGCCGGGTGCTCCTGACGCTCGAGCGGGAAAGGTGGCGCGGATGGCGGCGCTGAGCGCCTCGGGGTCGACCGCCTCGCCGCGGGCGGCCCGGGCACCGACGGCCAGCCCGAGGATGTACGACCCGACCGGCGCCATCGGCCGGGCGAAGCCGTGCGCGATCTCCTTGGTCAGGTCGTGGATGCCGGTGACGTCGACCGCGCGCGGGTCGACGTCGAGCGCTGCGCAGGCGTCGTCGATCCAGTGCTGCCACTCCTGCTCGGCGGCGGCGAGGTCGGTCATCGGGTCCCCTTCAGACGGGTTCGGCACCGTCGAGGTCCCACGACGCGCTGACGGCTGACGGCGTTCATCAGCGTGTCGCGGGATGTCGACGGGCGGGTTCGGGTGCGGCTCACTTCTTGCTCAACTCGGGCTTGTCCCAACCACGCTGCGGCGCACGGTTTCCCGAGCCACGACCCGGCCGGGAGTCCTTGGACCGGTAGACGAGGTAGGGGCGCGTGAGGTAGCCGACCGGGGCCGAGAAGACGTGCACCAACCGGGTGAACGGCCACATCGCGAAGAGCAGGAACGCCAGCAGGGCGTGCACCTGGAAGCCCAGCGGTGCCTGCGCCATCAGCTCGGGCTGCGGCTGGAGGAGGAAGATACTGCGGAACCAGACGCTGACGCCCTCGCGGTAGTTGTACTCGCCGCCGAACTGCAACAGGCTGCCCGCCACGGTGTTCCACATGCCCAGCACGATGACGGTGCCGAGCACGGCATACATGACCTTGTCGTTGACCGTGGTGGCGCTGAACACCGGTCCGGTGGTGCGCCTCCGGTAGACCAGGATCGCGAGCCCGGCCACGGCGGCGATGCCCGCCGGGATGCCGCCCGCCAGCGCGATGACGTGGTAGGCGTGTGGGCTGAGGCCGAGCGCGTTGGTCCAGACCTGCGGGACGACCAGCCCGACGATGTGGCCCGCCACCACCCCGAGCATGCCGAAGTGGAACAGCGGGCTGCCGATGCGCAGCAGCCGGTCCTCATAGAGCTGGCTCGACCGCGTGGTCCAGCCGAACTTGTCGTAGCGGTAGCGCCACACGTGCCCGACGACGAACACGGCGAGGCAGACGTAGGGGACGATCACCCAGAGGAACACGGTCATCGAGGGGCTCCCACGGGGATCGTCGTGCCGAGCACGGCCGTGGTGTCGACGGGGTCGGGCCGGGGGTTGAGCCGCGGGTCGATGGCATAGGGCTCGAGGCCGACCTCCTCCTGCGGCGGCCCCTCGGCGACGAGCCGCAGCAGGGCGGTCTGGTCGTCGCCGTCGAGCTCGGGCAGGGTCGACCGCAGTGCCTGCACCGCCGGCAGCCATGGCGAACCGCGCTGTGCGAGACCGGCCCGCAGCACCTCGATGCCGACCCGGTGCCGGTTCAGCAGGTGCCACGCCGTGACCCAGTCCTGCACCGCTCCGAACTCGAGCACCACGCAGAGGTGGTCGGGCAGCTCGACGTCGGTGTCGAACTCCACCCCCGCCTTGCGGTAGGCCTGCTTGAACTCCACCAGCGCCACCCCTCGGCGCCGGGTGTCGCCCTGGGTGAAGTAGGTGAGGTGGAGCGAGCACTTGCGGGTGACGTCGAAGGTGTCGACGTAGTCGCTCTGCAGCTCGCGCAGGTTGCCCTGCCCGAGGGTGTCGAGCACCTCCACGAGTGGCTCGCGCTGGGCATCGGGAAGCGTCGCGACGACGGACCGCAGCATGGGCACCCGCTGCACCAGCACGGCATCCGGGTAGTCCAGCAGCAGCGACACGACCTGCCAGGTGTCGACCAGCTCGCGCTCGCCGATGCCGGGCTGCGCGTCACGCTGCCGGCGCCACTTCACCGGTCGCTCCCGACGTCGGAACCGGCGGCGTCCGTCGGGAACATGCCGTCCGGCATCCCCCGGCCGTCCCAGGTGAGCAGGTTGACCCGGCCGCGCATCGGGTTGTCCGACGGCAGCGCCTGCATGGTGTCGGCCGACTGGGTCTGCGACAGCACCCGGAAGTTCTCGACCGCCACTGGCGTCGGTGCGGCACCGGACCCCTCGCCGAAGATCTCCTGGCCGCCGCCGTAGTCGGAGACGGCGCAGTCGGTGGCGAGCTCCTCGAGGGCATGCGCCTGCTCGGCGTGCGCCGTCGGGATGACGTAGCGGTCCTCGTACTTGGCCAGCGCGAGGAGGCGGAACATGTCGTACATCGCCTCGCCCTCCATGCCGACCGCCGCGGGGATCTCGTCACGGGGGTCGCGGCCGAGGTTGATGTCGCGCATGTAGCTGCGCATGGCGGCGAGCTTCTTGAGCACGCTGTTCACGGGGGCGACGTCACCGGCGGTGAACAGGTTCGCGAGGTACTCGACCGGGATGCGCAGGGCG
Organism: uncultured Actinomycetota bacterium; assembly: GCA_963800505.1. Lineage (GTDB taxonomy): Bacteria > Actinomycetota > Actinomycetes > Actinomycetales > Dermatophilaceae > Fodinibacter. Next base: position 295,908 of record CAWDBL010000037.1, on the reverse strand, counting down.
TCGATGGCCCCGAACAGGTTGTCGACGTCCTCGGCGTCGTAGCCGGTGTCCTTGATGACGTCGACGACCGGCGACAGCGGCGGGATGTACCAGACCATCGGCATGGTGCGGTACTCCGGGTGCAGCGGCAGCGCCACCTTGTAGTCCAGGATCAGCTTCTTCACCGGGCTGCGGCGCGCGGCCTCGACCCAGTCACCCGGGATGCCGGCCGCCTCGGCCTCGCGGCGCACCGCCGGGTCCTCCGGGTCGAGGAAGACCCCCAGCTGTGACTCGTAGAGGTCGGTGTCGTCAGGCGCCGAGGCAGCCTCGAGCACCTTGTCGGCGTCGTAGAGCACCAGCCCGATGTAGCGCAGCCGGCCCACGCAGGTCTCCGAGCAGACCGTCGGGATGCCGACCTCGATGCGCGGGTAGCAGAACGTGCACTTCTCGGCCTTGCCGGTCTTGTGGTTGAAGTAGATCTTCTTGTAAGGGCAGCCGGTGATGCACATCCGCCAGCCGCGGCAGCGGTCCTGGTCGACCAGGACGATGCCGTCCTCCTCGCGCTTGTAGATCGCGCCGCTGGGGCACGACGCCGCACACGACGGGTTGAGGCAGTGCTCGCAGATCCGCGGCAGGTAGAACATGAAGGTCTGCTCGAACTCGAGCTTCACCTTGTCCTCGATGCCGCGCAGCATCACGTCCTTGGCAGCGTGCTCCTGCGACCCGCCGAGGTCGTCGTCCCAGTTGGCGCTCCACGACACGTTGATCGGCTTGCCCGAGATCAGCGAATGCGGCCGTGCCACCGGGAAGTTCTTCTGCGCCGGGGCGTTGAGCAGCGTCTCGTAGTCGTAGGTCCAGGGCTCGTAGTAGTCGTGGATGGAGGGCATCTTCGGGTTGCTGAAGATGGTGAGCAGCTTCTTGAGCCGCCCGCCGGCACGCAGGTGGAGCCGGCCGTTCTTCATCACCCAGCCGCCCAGCCACTCGTCCTGGTCCTCGTAGCCGCGCGGGTAGCCCAGGCCCGGCCGGGTCTCGACGTTGTTGAACCAGACGTACTCGGTGCCGGCCCGGTTGGTCCACGCCTGCTTGCAGGTGACCGAGCAGGTGTGGCACCCGATGCACTTGTCGAGGTTCATCACCATCGCCATCTGCGCCATGACACGCATGTCGACCCCTCCCCCTCAGTACTCGACCGGCGCGGTGCGCCTGCGGATCATCGTGACCTCGTCGCGGTTGTTGCCCGTCGGGCCGATGTAGTTGAAGAAGTAGGCGAGCTGGGCGTAACCGCCGATCAGGTGGCTCGGCTTCATCATGATCCGGGTGAGCGAGTTGTGGATGCCGCCCCGCCTCCCGTTGGTCTCGGTGAGGGGGACGTCGATCAACCGGTCCTGGGCGTGGTGCATGTAGACGGTGCCCTCCGGCATCCGGTGCGAGACGATCGCGCGGGCGGCGACCACACCGTTGCGGTTGACCGCCTCGACCCAGTCGTTGTCGCGGACTCCGATCTTCTCGGCGTCGAGGTCGGACATCCAGATCGCCTGCCCGCCGCGCGAGAGGCTGAGCATGAAGAGGTTGTCCTGGTACTCGCTGTGGATCGACCACTTGTTGTGCGGCGTGAGGTAGCGCACCGACACCCCGAGGGCGTTCTGCTCACCGAGCGCGGTTTCACCGAACAGCTCGGTCATGTTGAGTGGTGGCCGGTAGACGGGCAAGGCCTCGCCCATGCCGAGGATCCAGTCGTGGTCGAGATAGAACTGCTGACGGCCGGTGAGCGTGTGGAAGGGCTTGAGCCGCTCGATGTTGATCGTGAACGGCGCGTAGCGCCGCCCGCCCGACTCCGAGCCCGACCACTCGGGCGAGGTGATGACCGGCACGGGGGCGACCTGGGTGTCGGCGAACGTGATCTGCTTGCCCTCGTGCTCGGCCGAGAGGTCTGCGAGCTTGGTGCCGGTGCGCTTCTCGACGTTGGTGAAGCCGAGGGTGGCGAGGTGCCCGTTCGTCGTGCCCGACAGGTGCAGGATCGCGTCGGCCATGTGGATGTCGGTGTCGAGCCGGGGCTGGCCGGCGCCGGCGCCGTGGTGCGCGGTTCCGTTGCGCCGGCGCAGGATCTCGACCTCGCGGTCGACCGCGTATGGCACGCCCTTGGTGATCATGCCGACCGACTCCAGGAGCGGCCCGATCGAGGTCATCTTGTCGTAGACGGCGGTGAAGTCGCGCTCGACGACGGCCAGCACGGGCAGGGTCTTCCCGGGCACCGGCTCGCATTCGCCCGTGCGCCAGTCCTTCACGACCCCGTGCACCGTGGCCATGGCCTCGGGGGTGTCGTGCCACAGCGGCTTGGCCACCACGTCGCGACGGGTGCCGAGGTGGTCGACGGCGAGCTCGGAGAACTTCTTCGCGATCGCCTTCCAGGCCTCCCAGTCGGTCTTGGACTGCCAGGGCGGCGAGATCGCCGGGTTGAACGAGTGCACGAACGGGTGCATGTCGGTGGTGTTGATGTCGTGCTTCTCGTACCAGGTGGCCGCCGGGAGCACGACGTCGGAGAACAGCGTCGAGCTCGTCATCCGGAAGTCGATGGTCATCAGCAGGTCGAGCTTGCCCTCGGGCACGTCGTCGGGCCAGGCGATGCCCTCGGGGCGCTTGTCGAGCGGGGCCTGCTCGGCGGTGACGGCGTTGTCGGTGCCCAGCAGGTGCTTGAGGAAGTACTCGTTGCCCTTGGCGCTGGAGCCGAGCAGGTTGGCCCGCCACAGGCTGAGGATGCGGGGGTGGTTCTCCTCGGCCTCGGGGTCCTCGACGGCGAACCTCAGTGCGCCTGAACGCAGCTGGTCTACGACGTAGTCAGCCGGGGTCGAGCCGGCTGCCTCGGCCTGGTCGACCAGGTCGAGGCTGCTGCGGTTGAAGGTGGGGTAGCTGGGGGTCCAGCCGAGCCGCACCGACTGGGCGAGCAGGTCCATCACCCCCTTGCCGGCGAAGACGCCCGTGCCGGCGTCGACGTCGTCGGCGGTGAAGGTGTCGTACCGGTACTGGCTGGTGTTGACGTACCAGTAGGCGGTCTGGTTCATGTGCCGCGGCGGCCGCTGCCAGTCGAGGGCGAAGGCCATGTGCTGGAAGCCCATGATCGGGCGCACCTTCTCCTGCCCGACGTAGTGCGCCCAGCCTCCGCCGTTGCGGCCCTGGCAGCCGGTGATGGTGGTGAGCATGAGCATCGCCCGGTAGATCTGGTCGGAGTGGAACCAGTGGTTGGTGCCGGCGCCCATCAGGATCATGCCGCGGCCGGTGGTGTCGATTGCGTTCTGCGCCCACTCGCGGGCCAGCCGGATGACCTGCTCGGCGGGCACCGAGGTGATCTCCTCCTGCCAGGCGGGCGTGGCCGGCGTGGAGGGGTCGTCGTAACCGGCGGGCCAGTCGCCCGGCATCCCGGGGCGGTTGACGCCGTACTGCGCGAGCATCAGGTCGAGCACCGTGGTGACCAGCCGCCCGCCGATGCGGCGCACCGGGACTCCGCGCGAGACGTGCGCGACCTTGCCGTCGTAGGAGTCGAAGCGCGGCAACGTGACTCGCGCCGTCTCGGTGGTCGTGCCGTGCAGGGTGAGCACCGGGTCGATGCCGCCGAGGTCGAGGTTCCATTGGCCCAGACCCTCGTCGCCGTAGCGGAAGCCCAGCGAACCCCGCGGGATCGCCACCTCACCGGTGCGTGCGTCGAGGACCGCGGGCTTCCACATGGCGTTCTCGCTGGTGGCCTCGGGGATGTCGAGGTCACCGGCGACGAGGTACTTGCCCGGCCGGTGGCCGGGCCCGTCAGCGGTGCCGGCCGACCCGGCATCCGAGGTGTCGGGCTCGAGCGCGACGAGGAACGGCAGGTCGGTGTACTTCTGGTTGTAGTCGGTGAAGAAGTCGACCTGCTGGTCGACGAAGAACTCCTTGAGGATGACGTGCCCCATCGCCATCGCGAGGGCGCCGTCGGTGCCGGGGGCCGAGGCGACCCACTCGTCGGCGAACTTCACGTTCTCGGCGTAGTCGGGCGAGACCGCGACCACCTTCTGGCCGCGGTAGCGGGCCTCGGTCATCCAGTGCGCATCGGGCGTGCGCGTCATCGGCACGTTGGAGCCCCACATGATGAGGTAGCCGGCATCCCACCAGTCGCCGGACTCGGGCACGTCGGTCTGGTCGCCGAACATCTGCGGCGAGGCGTTGGGCAGGTCGGCGTACCAGTCGTAGAACGACAGCATCGGCGCGCCGATGAGCTCGAGGAAGCGGGAGCCGGAGGCGTAGGAGACCGGTGACATGGCGGGGATGGGCGAGAAGCCGGCGATGCGGTCGGGGCCCCACCGCTTGATCGTGTAGACGTGGGCGGCCGCGATGATCTCGACGACCTCCTCCCACGAGGAGCGGACCAGGCCGCCCTTGCCGCGGGCCGACTTGTAGCGCTTCGCCTTCACGGGGTCCTGAACCACCGAGGCCCACGCCACGACGGGGTCACCGCCGACGGCCCGCTTGGCCTCGCGGTACATCTCGAGCAGAACGCCACGCACGTAGGGGTAGCGGACCCTGGTGGGCGAGTAGGTGTACCAGCTGAAGGCGGCGCCGCGCGGGCAGCCGCGGGGCTCGTACTCCGGGCGGTCGGCGCCGGTGGAGGGGTAGTCGGTCTGCTGGGACTCCCAGGTGATGATGCCGTCCTTGACGTAGACCTTCCACGAGCACGACCCGGTGCAGTTGACGCCGTGGGTGCTGCGGACCACCTTGTCGTGCGACCAGCGGTCGCGGTAGAACGAGTCGCCGCTGCGGCCTCCCTCGGCGTGGATCGAGCGCCTGTCGGCCGACACCTCGGATCGGGTGAAGAAGCGGCGGGTGCCGACCAAGCGCTTCGGTCAGCGGTCCGTCGAGGCCAGCGGTCATGTGGACTCCTTCGGTGCAGTGCTGCGGAAGGGTGTCGTGGTGCTGACCTGCGCGATGCAGGTCGTGTCGTCGACGAACGGCTCGAGACTGACGCGTGTGGCTGACTCCCCCAGTCGGGCCAACGATCCCGCAATCAGGCCGCGATGGATACCGCAGACGACGATCGGGTTGTCGCGGGCCAGGTCGAGGAAGGGGCAGTGGGCCAGGGTGACCTCGGCGACCCGGCCTCCGTCGGACGTCTTCAGCTCGGGGGTGTAGCCCCACTCCTGGAGGACGTCGATCATCTTCGCCAGCTTGCCGAGCCACCGGCCGGGGGTGTCGGCGGGCGGCTCCACCTGTTGCGGCACGACGTGTTCGAGTGCCCAGCGCCGCCCGGCCTCCGCCGGAGTCACCGTGTGGCCGCTGACGCCCTCGGTGAGGGTCGAGGCCAGCAGGCCGCTGAGGAGCCGCAGGTGGTCGGCGTCGGCGCGGGCGTCGACCTCGTCGAGCGAGCCGGGCGCGAGGGAGTAGACCTTGCGCGGCCGGCCGGCTCCGCCGCCACGGCGCAGGGCGGACCGGACGACGCCGGCGGCCACGAGCTGGTCGAGGTGGAAGCGCACCGTGGTGACGTGCAGGCCCACGTCAGCCGCGAGCTCCGCAGCGGTGGACCCCGGGGTGGCAGAGTCGCCGTCGCTGCCGCGGTCGGGGTGCGCGAGGGCGTCGACGAGGCGGCGGCGCACCGGCGAGGCGAGCAGCGCTGCGGCGTTGGGTGTCGCGTCGGTGGTCATGGCACTCCCGTCGAATTGGAGGACTCGATTCCTCTCCATCGACACACACCGTAACAGGTGCCGACCAGCTGCGAATGCTTCTGAGCGGTTGACGATTCGCCTGTCGGAGAGTAGGACTGAGGCATTCCTGAGGAGGTGAGGCTGCCCTCTCTGGTCGCTCGAGGGGAGGGGGAGGTACGGTCCGGGTGTTGCCATAAAGAGGACTGTTCTCATCCAAATGGAGGAGCCGAGATGACCCAGCTGCTCACCGAGCCGGATGCCACCCAGGCACCCGACGCGGCGCCCACCACACGCAGCCTCGTCTCGGGCGGGGCCAAGCGGGTGCTCACGATGTCGACGCTCGCCTTCACCCTGATGTTCGCGGTCTGGCTGATGTTCGGCATCCTGGGCGTGCCGATCCAGAAAGAGCTGGGCCTCTCCGACCCCGAGCTGGCCTGGATCAGCGCGGTGGCGGTGCTCAACGGCTCGCTGTGGCGCCTGCCCGCCGGCATGCTCACCGACCGGGTCGGCGGCCGCGTGGTCACCATCGCGATGCTGCTGCTCACCGCCATCCCCTGCTTCTTCATCACCCAGGCCACGAGCTACCTGCCGCTGCTGGGCCTGGCGTTCCTCGTCGGGTTCGCAGGGAACCTGTTCAGCGTCGGCATCGCGTGGAATGCCGCGTGGTTCCCGAAGGACCGCCAGGGCCTCGCGCTGGGCATCTTCGGCGCCGGGAACATCGGCGCCTCGGTCACCAAGCTGCTCATCGTGCTGCTCCCCACGATCATCGCTGCCACCGCCGGGGCCACCTACCTCGGCATCTTCCCCGGCGGCTGGCGGATCTTCCCCGCGTTCTACACGGTGGCCCTCGTCGTCGTCGCCGCGCTGACCTTCGCGGTCGTGCCGCGCCACGACCGCCGCGCAGGCGCCGGCAAGCCGGTGCGCGAGATGCTCGTACCGCTGCGGCACGTGCGGGTGTGGCGGTTCAGCCTCTACTACGCCGCCGTCTTCGGCGCCTACGTGGCCCTGGCCGCCTGGCTGCCGAAGTACTACGTCGACAACTACGACATCCCGCTGGCAGAGGCAGCGCTGCTGAGTGCGACGTTCATCTTCCCGGCATCCCTGCTGCGGCCGGTCGGCGGCTGGTTCTCCGACCGCTGGGGTGCCCGCCGGGTCATGTACTGGACCTTCGCGGTGATGACGGTCGCGACCGGCATCCTGATGATGCCCAACGGGCACCTGGTCATCGCGCACTCCGACGGCTCGCAGACCGAGCACCTCGGCTACGCCCTGGGCCTCCTCCCCTTCGCCGCGCTGGTCTTCTTGCTCGGCTGCGCGATGGGGGTCGGCAAGGCCGCCGTCTACAAGCACATCCCCGAGTACTTCCCCGACAACGTCGGCTCGGTCGGCGGGCTGGTCGGCATGTTCGGCGGGCTCGGTGGCTTCGCGCTGCCGCTGCTGTTCGCCTACACCAAGGTGTGGTCCGGCTTCCCGACCTCCACGTTCTTCGTCCTGTTCCTGCTCACCGGCACCTGCTTCGTGTGGATGCACCTGACCGTGGTGCGGATGCTGCACCACGAGTCCCCCGAGCTCGCCCGCCGGCTCGAGCCCACCGCCGCCGTCCCGGCCACCCGCTGACCACCTTGGCCCACCGGCCCGCAAGGAGAGACCACATGACCGCAACGCAGACCCCCCGCAAGGGCGAGTGGCTGGAGTCGTGGGACCCCGAGAACGAGGAGACCTGGGACAGCTCGCTCGCCTGGCGCACGCTGTGGATCACGACGTTCTGCCTGACCCTCGCGTTCGTCGCGTGGTTCCTCCCGAGCGCGATCATCCCCAAGCTCAACGCCCTCGGCTACGACTTCACCAAGAACCAGCTGTACTGGATGGCCGCCATGCCGGGTCTCGCGGCCGGCCTCTTCCGGCTCGTGTGGATGACCCTGCCACCCATCATGGGCACCCGGAAGATGGTGTCGCTGACCAGCCTGCTGCTGATCGCGTCGACCCTCGGGTGGGGTGTGCGCGTGCAGTCGCCCACCGCCCCCTACTGGGAGCTCATGGTGCTGGCCTTCCTCGCCGGCATCGGCGGTGGGGCGTTCTCCGGCTTCATGCCGAGCACGTCGTACTTCTTCCCCAAGCGCAAGCAGGGCACTGCCCTGGGCCTGCAGGCCGGGCTGGGCAACTTCGGCGTCTCCTTCGTCCAGCTGCTGACGCCGTACCTCATCGCGATCTCCGCACTCGCCGTCTTCGGCGGCAGCCAGCAGATGACCGTGTCGGGCAAGCCACCCGTGACCGTCTGGTACCAGAACGCCGCCTTCGTGTGGATCCCGCTCATGGTGGTGGGAGCCGTCCTCGCGTGGACGATGCTGAGGTCGGTGCCGGTCAAGGCGAACATCCGCCAGCAGTTCGACATCTTCCGCAACCAGGACACCTGGTGGATGACCATCCTCTACATCATGACCTTCGGAACGTTCTCGGGTCTCGCCGCGCAGTTCGGCCTGCTCATGATCAACCTCTACGGCAGCGGCAACACCGACATCGTCCAGGGGTCCGGCGCCTCCGCCACCGTCCTCGTCGCCGGTTACGCCGTTCCGGATGCCGTGAAGTTCGTCTTCCTCGGCCCGCTCATCGGCGCCGCCGCGCGAGTCGCGTTCTCCCCCCTCACGGACCGCATGGGTGGGGCGATCTGGACGCTCATCTCCGGCATCGGCATCGTGGCCTCCATCGCCTACACGATTCCCGGCCTCACGCCTGACACGACGTCGGCGGCCACCCTCGACGCGGGCTTCAACCAGTTCCTCTACGGCATGCTCGCGATCTTCCTGTTCGCCGGCATCGGCAACGCGTCGACGTTCAAGCAGATGCCGATGATCTTCGAACGCCGGCAGGCCGGTGGCGTCATCGGCTGGACCGCCGCGATCGCGGCCTTCGGGCCGTTCTTCTTCGGGGTGGGTGTCACGACCATGGGCCCGGTCGCCTTCTACGCGGTCGGCATCGCCTGGGCAGTCATGTGCGTCGGGATCACCTGGTGGCGCTATGCCCGGCCCGGTGCTCCCAAGCCCGGCTGACCCTCGTCTTCGCGGCCCTGCCCACCATGCAGGGTGGGCTCATCGGGTTGGGTGCTGAGGTGGCTGCCCCGGCAACCACCTCAGCACCCAACTCCGGTTCTGTCCGCCGCGAGTGCGGGAAGTGGTTGTCCTGGCGACCGTTTCTGCACTCGAGGCCGGATGCCGGGGTGCGGGTCAGGCGGGGCCGGGTGCGTTCTCGGGGTCAGCGAGGTCGTCGAGGTCGGCCCGGGTGTCGACGTCCCGGCCGGCCCGCCCGGTGACGGCGACCTCGAGGTGCGGGACGGCGAGCAGCAGCTTGGCGGGGCGGTTCGCGGCCGGGACGGGCAACGCCTGCCGCAGGGATGCCGTGCGGTAGGCCGCGAACAGGGGGTTGGGCACGCCGTGTGCGTCGACCGCCACCACGGCACCCACCTCAGGCGGTGCGGCACCCAGCGCGGCCACGAGCGCGACGAGCGCGGGACCGGCATACGGCATGTCGCCGGCGACCACGGCGACCACGTCGGTCGTCACCTGGGCGACCCCCGCGGCGACCCCGGCCAGCGGCCCGCCACCGGGCGGGTCCTCACGCGTCCAGACGACGGGCCGGCCGCAGTCGCGGGCAGGCCCCACCGCCACCAGCGGCCAGCTCGCCGGCAGCGACCGCACCACCGTCTCGAGCACGGTCGACCCGTGCAGCGGTGCGCCCAGCTTGTCGGACCCGAAGCGCCGCGACCCGCCCCCGGCCAGCACGACGACCGTGACGTCGCTGCTCGAGGTGGAGGGGCCGGCGCTCACGAGACCAGTGTGGGGGGCAGGGCCAGCTCGCAGGCCCCGGGCCGGGCGAAGGGCTGCAGCCGCAGGCCGTCGGCGCCCTGGTCGTCGGCCTCCAGGGCGCCGGCCACCAGGCCGAGGTGCACCTGGCAGACCACGTCGGGGTGTCGACGGGCGGCATCGAGCAACGGGCAGGTGCGCAGCAGCACGGTCGGACCCGACCCCGGGTCGGGCGCCGGTTCGACCTCGGGCGAGAAGCCGAGCCGGTCGAGCAGGCCGACGACCCGGCCGGCCGGCGGCTCGTCCACGTCACCCTGGTCGGCGCCGTGCCGGGCCGCCAGACCCGTGCCCCAGGCCCGGCCGATGGCTCGCGAGTCCGCGCCGGGGTCGCCGTCACGCTCGGCGAGCCGCTCGGCGAACGCGGCGGCGAGCGCCACGTACTCCTGCGCCGCTGCCCCACCGACGCCGGCTCCGAGGGCCTCGTGCCCGGCGCGCGTCACGGCATACCCCGCGGCGGGGCGACCACGGCCGCCGGCCGGCGGGCGGGGCTCCTCGGACACCAGCCCGGCGCGCACGAGCACCCGCAGGTGGTGGCGGGTCGTGTTCGGGTGCCCTCCGACGGCCGCCACGAGCTCGGCGACGGTGGGGGGCTGAGCAGCGGGGCGGGAGATCGCCTGCAGCAGCCGGCGGCGTGAGGGATCGGTCACTTCCAGCGGAGGATCGTCCCTCGCGGGTGTCGGCACGGGCCCGAGCGGTGCTACCTTTTTCACAACGCCATTGTAGTAAATAACTGAACCGGAGGCACCATGAACGCGCACGCGACTCTCCCGCTCAGCGAGGCGACCAGCACGGCGGCGGTTCACGCCGGCGCGTGCGCCTGCGGCGACACCGCCGGCGACGTCCCCGAGCTCGACGTGCGCGTCATCCCGCACGCCATCCGGCACGCCACGGTCTTCGGGGCCTGGTCGGCGATCCCGGGCGGCGGCTCGCTCATCATCGTGGCCCCGCACGACCCCAAGCCGCTCCTCGCGCAGCTGGCCGAGCAGGGCGCGGTCACCGTGACCTACCTCGACGAGGGCCCCGACGCCTGGCGGCTGAAGCTGACCCGGGCCTGAGCCCCGACCGGACGAGGAGCGCGCCATGTGTGGATACTGCGGCTGCGAGAGCATCGACGTCGTCGGGCGCCTCATGCGCGAACACGTCGACATCATCAACGCCACCGGCGATCTCCGGCGTGCCGCCGAGACCGCCGACGTCGCCCTGGTGGGCAACGCCGTTGCCCTGCTGGTCGGTCTCCTCGACCCGCACACCAGGGCTGAGGAGGTCGGGCTCTTCGCCGTGCTCGCACAGGACCCGGAGTTCACCGACCACGTGATCCGTCTCTGCGCCGACCACGTCATCCTCGACGACCTCCTGCACCGGGTGGAGGCCGGCGCCCACCACCTCGTGCCCACGCTCGAGCGGGCCCTGCGCGCGCACATCGACCGCGAGGAGAACGGCCTGTTCCCGGCCGCCGCCATCGCGTTCGCCGGGCCGGGGTGGGAACGGGTTGCCGCGCTGACGCCCGATCCCGTGGTCGTGGCCGCCACATGACCCGCACCCCGTCGCGCGCCCGGCAGGACCGCCCTGCCCCGTCGACCTCCCGCCGTACCTGGCCGCTGCGCGACCGCCCCGGGCTGGTCTGGCTCGCCCTGGCCGCCGCGGTGACCCTCGTGCACCCGTTGGTCCCGGCGTCCGGGTGGCTGATGGTGCACCTCGTGCTGCTCGGTGCGCTCACCCACTCGGCGATGGTGTGGAGCACTCACTTCACCCAGGCGCTGCTCAAGACCCCGGCCGAGATCGACGACCGCACCCAGCAGAACCGGCGGATCGCCTTGCTGCTCACCGGGGCTGCCGCCGTGGTCGTCGGAGTGCCGTCCGGCTGGTGGCCGCTGACGGTCGCCGGCGCCACCGCCGTGTCGGTCGCAGTGCTGTGGCACGGCATCCAGCTCTGGCGCCGCCTGCGGCGGGCCCTGCCCGGCCGGTTCCGCATCACCGTGCGCTACTACCTCGCCGCTGCCGCCTGTCTGCCGGTCGGGGCGGCGCTCGGCGCCTGGCTGGCTCGCGACCTCGACGACGAGCAGCACGGGGCGGTGCTGGTGGCCCACTCGATGGTCATGGTGCTCGGCTGGATCGGCCTCACCGTCACCGGCACCCTGGTCACCCTGTGGCCCACCATGCTGCGCACCCGGATGGACGACCGCGCCGAGCGCCTCGCCCGCCAGGCACTCCCGGTGCTGCTGGCCGGGCTCGCGGTGCTCGCCACCGGTGCCGCCCTGGGTTCGCGGCTCGCCGCCCTTGTGGGCCTGTTCGGCTACGCCGCGGGACTCACCTGGTGGGCGCGCGCCCTCGTCGCGCCCGCGCGCAAAGCACCGCCCAAGGCGTTCGCCACCTGGTCGGTCAGCGCCGCCCTGCTCTGGTGGGCGGTCGCGATCGCGCTGGTGGGCTGGCGCCTGGCGACCAGCGCGTCGTGGGACGCGGTCGACGAGGGCTACGACCCAGTGGCCGCGGTCGTGGTCGTCGGTTTCGCCTCGCAGCTGCTGTTCGGTGCGCTGTCCTACCTCATCCCGTCGGTGCTCGGCGGCGGCCCGTCGGTGGTGCGGGCGGCGCAGGCGGAACTCGATCGCGGGGCGCTCTGGCGGGTCACCGTGGTGAACCTGGGCCTGCTCGTCTGCCTGCTGCCCATCCCCGATGCCGTGCGCGTGGCGGTGTCGGTACTGGTGCTCGTCGCCCTTGCTGTGTTCCTGCCGCTGCTGGTGCGGGCGGTCCGGGCCGCCGTGGCCGCACGCCGGGCGCTGCTGGTGTCCCTCGTTGACCACGAGGTAGCGGGCGTGCGGCCCACCCCCGCAACGGTGCCCGGCCCCCGTGCCGCCTCGGGTGCCTAGCTGCTCACCACCGTCGCGAGCCTGGCGCCCGTAGTGACCCTCGGCGCCGCCGCCGAACCCGTTCCGGTGTAGCGCAACAGGGTGCTCGAGGAGGTGCCGTCCGGGGTCCAGACGACGAAGTCGCCCGTGTGCCGGCCGGACATCGTGCCGAAGGTGACGACGAGATCGCCCTCGGTGATGCTCTGCTCGGTGGTCCAGACAAGGTCGGAGAACGCCGCCCGCAGCCACTCTCCCGTGGCCCGGAATGCCTGCGGGCCGCGACCGCGGGTGTTCGGCGGCTCCGCCATCGCCTCGCGGTTGGTCGCCTCGGGATGGACGAGCGTGACGAGGTCGGCCAGGCTCCCCCCGGCCACGGCGGAGATGGCAGCCTCGGCTACCTTCACAGACGTGTCCCGAGTCATGGTGCTCGACATGGTGCTTCCTTTCGATACGGTGAACTGGAATGAAAGTACAGTAGACTGTATCGAAGGGCTTGGCAAGCCACTTCCGGAGGAGACCCCTGTGCCGTACGACAACAGCCAGCGACAGGAGGGCGCCCGTGCCACGCGCGGTCGCATCATGGATGCGGCCAAGAGCGAGTTCCTTGCAAAGGGGTTCGGCGGCACGACGATCCGCCAGGTCGCCGAAGGTGCCGGGGTGTCGCAGGAGAGCATCTACAAGACGTTCGGCAGCAAGGCGGCCCTGCTCAAGGCGGTCTACGACGTGTCACTCGCCGGCGACGACGAGGACATCCCCCTGGCGCAACGTCCCGAGGCCATCGCCGTGGGAGACGCTGCCAGCCCCGCCGAGGCCGCGACCGCCTACGCCCGGCTGGCGCAGCTCATCTCCAGCCGGATCGACCCGTTGCTGCGCGTGGTCCTCGGCGCTCGGGACACCGACAAGGGCCTGGCCGACTTCGCCGCGACCACCGACCGGGAGCGACGTGTCGGGAGTGCGTTCTACGTCGGGCACTGGGCTGAGAAGGGCTGGCTGCGCGACGACATCACGCTCGAGCAGGCGGTCGACACCGTGTGGGCCCTGAACTCCACGCAGCCCCGCTGGCTCCTCCTCGACCACGGCTGGAGCGAGGACGAGTACAGCGAGTGGCTCGCCGACCTCATCCGGCTCGCGATCTTCACCGAACCAGCACCGACCAAGCGCGCCCGCCGCCAGAAGTAGCCCGACACCGCCTCGGGTGAGGCCGATTGACGGATGCCGTGCAGCGGCGAGCCCTTCGACCCGCGGGCCGGGCGCCACCCTTGGGTGATGACCCTACGGATCCGTCCCGGACGCACCGAGGACCATGCGCGGCTGCTCGAGGTGTGGCGGGCGGCGGATGAGGCACGGCCACTGAGGTAGCACGGGGATGCTACCCGGGTAGCATTGTCTGCATGAAGCTGAGCATCAGCCTGTCCGACGAGGATGTCGCCGCATTGGATCGCTACGTGCGGGCGGCCGGCGTACCGTCCCGGTCGGCTGCGATCCAGCACGCCATCCGGATGCTGCGGGACCCCGAGCTCGAGGACGCCTACGCCGCCGCCTGGGACGAGTGGCAAGCATCGGGTGAAGCGACCGCGTGGGAGGACACCACCGCGGATGGTCTCACCGATGCTGCGCGGTGAGATCCGCCTGACCGACCTGGATCCGGCACGGGCCGGCGAGGCGAACAAGCGTCGCCCGGCGGTCATCGTGAGTAACGACCGCGCGAATGCCAGTGCTGCACGGCTTGGCCGCGGGGTGGTCACCATCGTGCCGGTCACCAGCAACGTCGCCCGGGTGTACCCGTTCCAGGTCCTGCTGGACGCCGAGGAGACCGGCCTTCGTGTGGACTCGAAGGCACAGGGGGAACAGATTCGCTCGGTGTCCGTCGAGCGCCTGGGGCCAGTCATCGGCCGGGTTCCCGCTCATCGGATGGTCCAGCTGGACGACGCCCTCCGCCTCCACCTCCAGCTCTAGGAACTGACCGCCACACCAGCGGGCAGAAGGGTTGCGTCCAGCGCTGCCCGAGGCGCGGCATCCAGCCAGTGGTTGGATCGAGGAGTCGAGACATGCCCGGGATCGCGAGCCCGATTCTCCAGGGCATGTCTCGACCGGTCGACTGGCACGCTCGCACTCCAACCGCCGCTCAACGGGCGGCGGCCCGGCGTGGGCCCGCCGAGTCAGGGGCCGCCGCGGCGGCCGTGGGTGCGCGGCGGCTCGTAGCCGTCCTCGGGCGGCACCATGTCGGCCCGCACCCCGAGCAGCCGCACCGCGCGCTCGTCGTCGAGCGCGCGGTAGAGCGCCAACGCCGTGTCGGCGATGACGCCGGCATCCCACGTCGGCTCGGCCAGCTTGCGCGAGCGGTTCACGGTGAAGAACGGTGTGAACCGCACCTTGAGGTGCACCCGCGCACACGGCCGCCCCTCGGCCCGGATGTCGTCGATCACCTGGGCCGCGAGCACCCGCACTGCGTCATCCACCTCGCCGGGCTCGAGGTCGCGCTGGTAGGTCGTCTCGCGGCCGTGTGCCCGCGGCACCCACGGGGTGTCGTCGACGTCCGAGCTGCCCTCGCCCCGGCCGAGCGCGCCCAGCCACGGCCCGGTCTGTGGCCCGAACTCGCCTGCCAACAGCGCGTCGTCGGCCTCGGCCAGCTCACGCACGGTCTGCACCCCCAGGCTGCCCAGCCGCTGCGAGATGCGCGACCCGACGCCCCACAGGTCGCCCGTCGGCCTGTCCCCCATCACCTCGAACCAGTTCTCCCGGGTCAGCCGGAAGGTGCCCCGCGGCTTGCCGAACTCAGTGGCGATCTTGGCGCGCACCTTGGTGTCGCCGATGCCGACCGTGCAGTGCAGCAGGCTCGCGGCGAGCACGTCGGCCTGGATGCGGCGCGCCACCGCCTCGGGCTCCTCCGCCGACACCCCGACGAACGCCTCGTCCCACCCGAGCACCTCCACCACCGCGCCGGGCACGGCTCGCAGGGTGTCCATCACCACGGCGGATGCCGCGTCGTACGCCGGTTTGTCGACCGGCAGCACCACGGCGTCGGGGCACCGGCGCACGGCCGTGCGCAACGGCATCCCCGATCGCACACCGAACGCACGGGCCTCGTACGAGGCGGTCGAGACCACGCCGCGCTCGGTCGGGTCGCCGCGGGCGCCGACGATCACCGGCAGCCCGGCGAGCTCGGGGTGGCGCAGCACCTCGACGGCCGCGATGAACTGGTCCATGTCGACATGCAGGACCCAGGGCGCCATGCGTCCCATCGTCGCGGACCGAGCGCCGCCGTAGGGTCAGGACTAGGGCGCGTTCCGGTTCAGGTCGGCGAACGCGGCCCACATCACGAAGAAGTCGAGCGCGAGGATGACGATCGCCGCGACCGGCTGGTACGGGATCCACAGGAACGCGCCGAACATGCTCAGCGTCGCGACGATGACCGCGACACCGCGGGCCCAATCGGCACGCTGGCGCAGGGCCACCCCGGCGGCGACGGCGGCGACGCCCAGCGCGAGGTGCGCCCAGCCCCACTTGGAGCCGTCCGAGCCGAGGGCGTACCCCTTCGCGGTGGTGAAGTCGCCTTCGCTGAAGATCGCCGAGAACCCCTGCAGGAGGTGGAAGACGCCCACGACGATGAGCAGCACCGCCGCGAACGAGGTCGAGGCGACGCGCTTGTGGGAGTCGTACGTCTTCAGCGGCATGCCTCGCGAGTCGACCTTCTTGGCAGACATGGTGGCGTCCTTCCGCTCGGCTGACGACCCGGCATTGGTCCGGGCCCGGTGTCCCATGGTTCTCCTGCGCCGCGCACCGCCGCGTCACCCATACCGGATGACGCCGGGTGCCGCGGTGCCGCAGGCGCCGCCTGAGTACCGTGGCCGGAATGGACCGCAGCAGACCGCACGGCACCAGCCAGCACGGCACCCGTCAGCCCGGCACCGGGGGACGCGCCGGATGAGGGCCGTCGTGTACGACCGCTACGGCCTGCCCGACGTGCTGCGCCTGGACCACCTCGAGCGGCCCACACCGAAGGGCGACCAGGTGCTCGTGCAGGTGGTGGCGACCTCGGTCAACCTCTCGGACTGGGAGAGCCTGGTCGGCTCCCCCGCCTACGCCCGGTTCGGCGGCCTGCGCCGGCCGGGGCGCCGGGTGCTCGGCTCCGACATCGCCGGCCGGGTCGCGGCCGTCGCGCCCGGGGTCACCGGCTTCCGCCCGGGCGACGAGGTGTACGGCGACAACCTGGGCCTCAAGGGCGGGTTCGCCGAGTATGCCGTCGCGCCGGCGTCGGTGCTCGCCCCGAAGCCGCCGGAGCTCAGCTTCGCGGAGGCGTCGACCATCCCCCAGGCCGGCGCGATCGCCCTGCAGGGCACGGCGGGGTCAGGGCCGGGAACTCGGGTCCTCGTCAACGGCGGTGGCGGTGGCACCGGCATGTTCGCGATCCAGCTCGCCAAGCACCTGGGTGCGCACGTCACGGCGGTCGACAACGCCGGCAAGCTCGAGCACATGCGCTCGCTCGGTGCCGACGAGGTGCTCGACTACCGCCGCGACGACTTCACCCGGCAGCAGCCCTACGACCTCGTGCTCGACCTCGTCGCCCACCGCTCGGTGCGCGACTGCCGGCGAGCCCTGGCGACGGGGGGCCGCTACCGGTGCGTGGGCGGGCCGGCCCGCACAGTGCTGAACGTGCTGGTGACCGGGGCGGTCGTCGGCCGGCTCAGCGGCCGCCGCATCGGCGTGCTCGCCGTCAAGCCCGGCCCGGCGCACTTCGGGCCCCTGGCACAGCGCTGTGCCGCGGGTGAGGTGGAGATCCGGGTCGACCGCACCTTCGCCCTCGACGAGGTGCCCGAGGCGTTGGCGCACGTCGGCGAGGGCCGCGCCCTCGGCAAGGTCGTCGTCGAGGTCGCCCGTCCCTGACACTCGAGACCGGCAGGCGCACCCAGATCGACCAATAGGTCACGTCAGGGACGGGGTCAGCGAGTCCGGGCGTCCCGGACGTGACCTATCGGTCGATTCCGGGACGGGGTCAGCGAGTCCGGGCGTCCCGGACGTGACCTATCGGTCGATTCCGGGACGGGGTCAGTAGCCGGGGAAGACCCGACGCAGGTCGTCGAGGTCGACGTTGCCGGACACGGTGACCTCCTCGGGGGTCCAGCGCGGGGTGAGCCGGCCGGAGATCAGGCGCGCCACGGCATCCGGCGGACCGGTGAGGGTCGAGGTGGCCACCGCCTCGTCGGTGGGCACCAGCGCCACCGTGTCGGTGACCGAGAGCGCCAGCCCGGAGTCACCGAGCGCCACCACGGTGGGCTCGCCGACCGCATCCGCCTTGCCGATGAAGCCCAGCAGGAAGCCCAGCCCGGTGGCGTAGTGCTCGACGACGAGGGATGCCGTGGGGCCGTCGATCGCCGCCTCGTCGTCGAAGGCGACCCGCACGTCCCACGAGTGCTGGGCGGCCTCGTTGAGCCGCATCCCGGCCAGCGAGGCGACCGGAAGCGGCATGGGGAGGAACCCGAGCCTGACCTGCAGGTCGGACCGCTGCGCCGGGGTGAGCCCCTCGTACGCCGCCACCAACGCCTCGTCGGAGTCGACGAAGCCGTCGGCCTGCTCGCGAGGCGACATCGCGTTCCAGCGGTCCCAGACCGACTGGTTGAAGCCGTCACCGGGGACGTCGCCCTCGCCGGTGGCGGCGCGCAGCGTGGCCAGGCCGATCTCGGCGCCGCTGCCGAGGTGCGAGAGCACCTGGGCCACCGGCCACTCGGAAGCCCCCGAGGGCGCCAGCAGCTGCTCGTCGTCGAGGTCGCGCACGACCGCGGCCAGCTCGTCGTGGGTGGAGCGCAGGGCCGAGATGGTCGCGTCAGCGGTGCCAGTCATGCGGTCCGCAACCTCCCCGGGCCCGAGGGGATTCCCGGTCCCACCGCGTGTCCGCGGGTCAGCGGCCCCCGGCGAGCAGACAGCCCTCCGTCGAGGTCGCGAGGTCGCGAGGTCGCGAGGTCGGGCTTGGGCCGCCACACGGCACGGCGGGCACCGCGGTGCGCAGCACCTCGAGGTAGTCGGAGGGCCCCTGCAGCGCCCAGTGGGGCGGCAGGCCGCCTCCGGAGCCGGGCATCACCGAGTCGACGACACCGTGGGGGTACTCGAGCACCGCGGAGCCCATCTCGGCCCCGTCGGTGATCCGGACGACCAGTGTCGTCGTCGGCGCGCCCGATCGGCTGTCGCCGTTGGGGCGAACCCTGGTGCCGGGGAGTCGGTCGCGCAGGTGGCCGCCGATGGGAACAACAGCGCTCCTGCGCCTCGGTGACCGCTTCGCCCGGCCGCTCCCCCGCACCCGCGCCGGTGGCGGCGGTAACGTCGCGACCGTCATCCACCCACCGCGAGGAGTCGCCGACATGCTGGTCCGCTCGTCCTTCGGCGCCCTCGACGACGGCTCGGACGTCACCGCCTTCACCCTCGCCGCCGACGAACGCGGCGTCCAGCTCACCGTGCTCGACCTCGGAGCCACGATCGCCAGAGTCCGGATGCCGTTGAGCGACAACGACTTCGTCGACGTTGCGCTGGGCTTGGCAGCAGCCGCCGACTATGCCGCCCCCACCAACCCCTACCTGGGGGCGACGGTGGGCCGCTACGCCAACCGGATCGGTGCCGCGACCTTCACCCTCGACGGCGTGCGCCACGACCTGGCGCCGAACGAGGGCACCACCTGCCTGCACGGCGGCCCGGGAGGCTTCCACTCGCGGCAGTGGTCGCTGGTGGCGGCTGACGACACCTCGCTCGAGCTGCAGCTCGTCAGCCCCGACGGCGACCAGGGCTTCCCCGGTGAGGTCACCGCCCGGGTGCGCTACTCCGTGACGGCCGACAGCGTCACCATCGAGCACCTCGCCGAGACGTCCGCCCCCACCGTCGTCAGCCTCACCAACCACGCCTACCTCAACCTCGCCGGTGAGGGCCGGATCGACGAGCACCGGCTCACCGTTGCGGCCGACGCGTACCTGCCGGTCGACGAACGATCCATCCCGCTCGGCCACGTCGAGCCGGTGGCGGACACGCCCTTCGACCTCCGCCGCGGTGCGGTCCTCGGCGACCGGGTGGGGGGCGACCACGCCCAGGTGCGCCAGGCGGGCGGCATCGACCACGCCTTCGTCCTGGCCGGCGACGGGCTGCGCCCGGTGGCCCGGCTCGAGCACCCACCGACCGGCCGCACCCTGGAGGTCTCCACCACGCAGCCCTCGGTGCAGGTCTACACCGGGCACAAGCTCGACGGCACCGTCGCCGACCGCAGCGGCCGGCTGCTCGAGTCGCGGGCCGGCGTCGCGCTGGAGTGCCAGGCGTACCCCGACGCCCCCAACCAGTCCGCGTTCCCGTCGGCCGTGCTGCGCCCCGGCGAGGATTACCGGGCCACCACCGTCTGGCGGTTCGCACAGCACTGAGACCCCGGGCTGTGGGAATAGCCACCAAGTGGCTCGCAGCGGGCGGAGCGGGCCTAGAGTCCGAAGGGTGACTGCGGTACCGAACGAGCGCGCCCCGAGCCCCGAGTCGCGGTGGGCCGACCTCGACGGTCCGGTGCACTTCCTCGACTTCGGCGGCCCCGACGACGGTCCGCTGGTGGTGTGCGTGCACGGGCTCGGCGGCTCCGCCGTCAACTGGGCCGCGGTAGCGCCGACGCTGGCGCAGACCTGCCGGGTGGTGGCCATCGACCTCGCCGGCTTCGGGCACACGCTGGGCGGTTCCCGCTCGACGTCGGTGCAGGCGAACAACCGCCTGCTCCACCGCTTCCTCGTCGAGGTGGCCGGCACCCCGGCGATCCTGGTCGGCAACTCGATGGGCGGGCTGATCTCCATCCGCCAGGCCGCGCGACGCGCGGAGACGGTCGCCGGGCTCGTGCTCGTCGACCCGGCTCTCCCACCCGCGCTGCGCGCCCGCCCCGACCCCAAGGTGTTCGCCACCTTCGCCGCGTTCATGGTGCCGGTCGTCGGCCGGCGGATGGTGCGCCGACCCCGCGACGAGGAGTCGGCCGTCAAGGCGGCCCGCGAGCTGATGGAGCTGTGCTGCGCCGACCCCGACCGCATCCCGCCGGAGGTCGTCGAGCTGCACGCCGAGCTCGCCGGCCAGCGCCTCGAGTACCCCGACGTCGACTCCGAGATGCTCACCGCAGCGCAGTCGCTGCTCTGGGTGATGGCCGACCGCAAGCGCTACGCCGCGATGCTGCAGGACATCGACGTGCCCGTGCTGCTGCTGCACGGCGACCGGGACCGGCTGATCAACGTCGCCTCGGCCCGCGTTGCGGCCGCGGCGAACCCGCAATGGGAGTTCAAGATCGCCCGCGGCGTGGGGCACGTCCCCCAGCTCGAGGCGCCGCAGTGGACCATCGACGCCATCCTCGGCTGGCTCGCACAGCACCCCGTGGTGGCCGACCTCGCCTCGCAGGCCAAGACGTCCGTACGGCCGAGGGCGTGAGCGTGCAGCGACTCAGCTCGCTCGACGCGGGGTTCCTCCAGCTCGAGAACGACCACCAGCAGATGCACGTCGGGTCGCTGCTCGTCTTCGAGGGTCCGGCGCCGACGTACGACGAGCTCGCGGCGCACATGCAGTCGTGCCTCGGCAGCCTGCTGCGCCACCGCCAGCGGGTGCAACGGATGCCGCTCGACCTCGCCCGCCCGGTGTGGGTCGACGACCCCCACTTCCTGCTCGACTACCACCTGCGGCACACCGCGATTCCCGCGCCCGGCGGCGACCGGCAGCTACGCGCACTGTTCGGCCGGGTGCTCTCGCAGCGCCTCGACCCGGACCGCCCCTTGTGGGAGCTGTGGTTCGTCGAGGGCCTGACCGGCGGCCGGTGGGCCCTGCTCACCAAGACACACCACGCGATGATCGACGGGCTCGCCGGGAACGAGCTGATGGAGGTGCTGCTCGACGACACCCCGAAGCCCGCTCCGCGGCCGGTGCGGGCGTGGCACCCGGCGGCGCCTCCGTCGCGACTGGGGCTCACGGCATCCGGCATGGCGGGCATCGCGCGGCTGCCGCTCGACACCGCCCGGGCCGTCGCCGGTGCGGCCCGGCGCGGCATCGGGTCACCGGCGGCCCTGGCCAAGGCGGGCGCGGTGCGGGCCTACGGCCTGGCCAGCGTGGGCCGCCGGGCGGCGGCCCCGACCAGCGTGCTCAACGGGCCCCTCGGCCCACACCGGCGGTGGGGCTGCGCGCGGGCCGAGCTCGCCGACGTCAAGCGGGTCAAGGAGGCCGCGGGGTGCTCGGTCAACGACGTGGTGCTGGCGGCCGTGGCCGGGGGCTTCCGTGAGTACCTGCTGAAGCGCGGCGACGACGTCGAGACCACGACGGTCCGCTCCCTGGTGCCGGTGTCGGTGCGCACCGACGAGCATCGCGGACAGCTGGGCAACCACGTGACCGCCCTGTTCGCCGAGCTCCCCGTGGGCGTCGACGGCCCGCGCGAGCGGCTCGCGGTCGTGACGCACCAGATGAACGAGCTCAAGGGCAGCGGCCAGTCGGTCGGCATCGAGTCCATGCTCGCTGCAGCGGATTTCGTGCCGGCAACGCTGATGACCCTCGGCGCCAAGGTCTATGCCCGGGCCGGGCAGCGCGTGGTCAACACGGTCACCACCAACATCCCCGGCCCCCAGCACCCGCTGTACCTGCTGGGCCACCGGATGCTCGAGCTGTTCCCCTACATCCCGGTCGCCCAGTCGGTGCGCATCAGCATCGGCATCTTCAGCTACGACGGGCACCTGACGATCGGCGTCACCGGGGACTACGACGCCGTTCCCGACATCGACGTGCTGTGCGACGCGATCGAGCGCTCCCTCGCCGAGCTCGTGGATGCCGTGGCCCCCTGACGCGCGGCGCCGTGCCGAGCGTTCACGCCGACAGGCAGTCGACGGCCCCGGCACCGCGCGTGAGCACGGAGCCGGGGCCGTCGGGGGCCTACTGCCTGTTGGCAGGTACGCCAGGGCCGCACGCGGCGGATGACCGCGCGCGGGCTGCGCTACGCCGCGCCGCGGCAGGCCCAGGGCTGGAGACCACGCTTGGCATACAGCCGGTTCGCCACGGTGATCTGCTCAGCCCGCGTCGCCAGGTCGGCCCGCGGTGCGAAGTCGTCACCGTTGACGCTCAGCCACGTGGCGTTGTTGAACTGCAGGCCGCCGTAGTAGCCGTTGCCGGTGTTGATGTTCCACCGACCGCCCGATTCGCACGTGGCGATCCGGTCCCACATCGCGGCGCGTGACAGGTCGAGGGCGAACGAGCTCGCGGGCTTCGCCGCCACAGGGGCGGTGAGCTTCAGCGCCTTTCGCGTGATGGGCCCGACCACGCCGTCGACCTTGAGGCGCTTGGCGGCCTGGAACTTCTTGACGGCCGCGAGGGTCTTGGGGCCGAAGGCGCCGTCGACCACGAGCTTGGCGCCCAGGGCGTTCAACCGGCGCTGCAGGATCTTGTTCTGGCTGGTGTACGGGTTCCCCTTGCGCAGCGTGACGGTGAGGTAGGCCGGTGCCGTCGCCGACGGCAGCACGGCGGCCGTGGCCGACAGCGGTGCGGCCGGCACGAACGCGGGCGTCGCGGCCGACGCCGGGAGGGCTGTGCCGGCGACCATCAGCCCGCCGGCCACACCGACCGTCACGGCCAGCCGCGCACCGGAGGAGCACGCGCGCCCGACGACGGAGGAGAGTTCGGAGAAGATGCCGGGCGATTCGCCGGAGTGTCGCCGGCCGGGAGCGGACAGAACTGTCATAGTGGTGCCTCTCGCGCCTACGAGGTCAGCTGTCGGGTTCGGGCTGAGGTCGCCCGGCCGTGCCCCCGACGACGTGTCGAGGCGCGGCTTCACCCCAAGGAGCAGCCCTCAGCAAGCGAGAACGGCCCCACATGTGGGTCCCCCGCTCCTGCCAAGCGGTGGTGCGATGGGACCCGAAGCGGTGGCAGGACTCGGCAATACCGCTCACGGGAACGCGCTCCATTCAAGAGCGCGTCTTTGCGACAGTAGACCCGGCCGGCACGGGGCCACAACCGGTGGGCGGCTTCCGTCTGCCCCACCGCTGCTCGTGCTACCTCCCCAGCAATCCCTTCCTGGAGCACCGGTCCCGGTCTCCGCAGGAGTTTGGGCCCGAGCCCGCGGGGCATGGTGCGACCGAGGAGATGGTCATGGAATTCCACCGATCGCACCTACGCCCGGACGGCACCACGTGGCCCCCGGTGACACCTGACCCCCCGCCCCCACCCGGCTACGTCGACCCCGTCGCGAAGCTCGACGCCGCCGCCCCGCCCCGGGCCCCGGACACGGATGCCGCCCGGTCGCCGAAGACACCGGACCTCGCCGAGGGCGCCTGAGCCACGCCGCTCCGCGGGCCTGTCGAACCCCGTGAGTAGCCCTCGACCGGCTGGGTAGGCAACAGCCACACGAGATCAGGAGGCAGGACAATGCGAGCAGTGGTGTGGCACGGCAAGCGCGACGTGCGCGTGGACGAGGTTCCGGACCCGGTGATCCAGGACCCGGGTGACGCGATCATCCGGGTGACGAGCACGAACATCTGCGGGTCCGACCTGCACCTGTACGAGGTGCTCGGCGCGTTCATGAACGAGGGCGACATCCTCGGCCACGAGCCGATGGGCATCGTCGAGGAGGTCGGCGCCGACGTCACGGCCATCGCCCCCGGCGACCGGGTCGTCATCCCCTTCCAGGTCTGCTGCGGGCACTGCTGGATGTGCGAGCACGGGCTGCAGAGTCAGTGCGAGACGACGCAGGTGCGCGAGCAGGGAAGTGGCGCAGCGCTGTTCGGCTACTCCGAGCTCTATGGCTCGGTGCCCGGCGGTCAGGCCGAGTTCCTCCGCGTGCCCCAGGCGCAGTACACGCACGTCAAGGTGCCGCACGGCCCGGAGGACGACCGCTTCCTCTACCTCTCCGACGTGCTGCCGACCGCCTGGCAGGCGGTGGCCTACGCCGACCCCGAGCCGGAGGGCACCCTGCTGGTGCTCGGCCTCGGGCCGATCGGGGACATGGCGACGCGCATCGCGCTGCAGCGTGGGGTGCGCCAGGTCATCGGCGTCGACCGCGTCGACGAGCGGCTCGAGCGAGCCCGGTCCCGGGGCGTCACCACGATCGACATGCGCGAGGTCGACGACGTCGGCGAGGCGGTGCGCGAGCTGACCGGTGGCCGCGGTGCGGATGCCGTCATCGACGCCGTGGGCATGGAGGCGCACGGCTCGGGAGCGGTGGAGTTCAGCCACAAGGTGGTCGCGGCCCTGCCCGACGCGGTCGCCAAGAAGCTGATGACCACCGTCGGCATCGACCGTGTCGCGGCGATCCACACGGCCATCGACGCGGTGCGCCGTGGTGGCACCGTCTCGCTGAGCGGGGTCTACGGCGGCATGGCCAGCCCGATGCCGATGATGACGCTGTTCGACAAGCAGGTGCAGGTGCGGATGGGCCAGGCCAACGTCAAGCGGTGGGTGCCCGACATCCTGCCGCTGCTGACCGACGACGACCCCCTGGGCGTCGACGGCTTCGCCACCCATCGGCTGCCGCTCGAGGCGGCACCGGGCGCCTACGCGGACTTCCAGGCCAAGAAGAACGGCATGGTCAAGGTCGTGCTCTCCCCCGGGGCGGCGGACACGACCACCGGCTGAGCCAAGGAGGGCCCAGCCACTGGGGGTACCGTGAGCAACAGGCACCAACCGGGTACCACCGAGGGCGGGAGGACCAGGCGTGGCTGACGTCGACGACCTCCTCGCCCGGCTGGCCCGCGGCCTGGCGCAGGGCGCGGCCCGCGGGCTCGGGCTCCCCGACCGGCTGTGTCGTGCGGCGGCCACCACGCTGGGGTGCGACGGCGGTGCCATCACCATCGCCTACACCCAGATCGAGCGGGTCACCCTCGCCGCCAGCGACGACACGGCCCGGCTGATCGAGGAGACCCAGGACGTCGTGGGCCAGGGCCCCGGGCCCGACGCGTTCACCGCCGGGGCGTACGCCCGCTTCGACCTCGTCGACAGTGACGGTCCCGACCCGCGCTGGCCCCTCCTGGAGTCGGAGTCGCTCACCGCCCTGGCGCCGGTCGTGGTGCACGCCCTGCCGATGGGCGAGGGCGAGGGCCGGGTGATCGGGGTGCTCACGCTCTACCAGCACGGCACGGACCTCGAGATCGACCTCGAGGCCGGTCTCATCGTCGCGAGGGTGGTGGCCGCGGCGCTGCTGGCCGATGCCACGAGCCTGCACGGAGGCGGCCAGGGGCCGTGGGCCGAGCGGGCCGAGGTGCACCAGGCCACCGGCATGGTGGTCGCCCAGCTCGGCCTGCCCGAGGCCGACGCCCTCGCGCTGCTGCGGGCCCACGCCTTCTCGCACGACCAGAGCGTCGCTCAGACGGCGCACGCGGTCATCGACCGCCAGCTCACCTTCTCGGCCAACCCGGATCAGGAGATCGAGTCGACATGACACGCACCAGCGTCTCGCAGGTTCTGGCCGACGCCAACGCCGCCATGGTCCGGCCGGACCTCGACGTCACCGGAGCCCTCGCGCGGCTCCTGGCCGGGGTGACCGCCGCGCTGCCCGCGACGGCGGCCGCAGTGCTCGTCGACGCCGACGGCTCGCTCGAGGTGCTGGCCGCCACCTCGCACCGAGCCCTCGACCTCGAGATGCACCAGGCCCAGGTCGACGAGGGCCCGTGCCTCGAGGCCCTGCGCAGCGGTGTCGAGGTGCACGAGGTCGGAGCCGACGCGATCATCGCGCGCTGGCCGGCAGCGGGCCCGGTCGTGCTGGCCTCCGGCTACCAGTCGGTGCAGGCCCTGCCGCTCACGTGGCACGGCTTCACCTTCGGCGCGCTCAACGTCTTCCGCACCGAGCCCCAGGGCTTCGAGCACCAGCAAGCGGACTGCCGGGCGCTGGCGGATGCCGTCACCCTGCTCATCGTGTGCGCCGACGTCGACCTGGAGCACCTCGCCGCCGCCCTGCGGGCCGTCCTCGAGGACCGCTCGATCGTGGAGCAGGCCAAGGGGGCGCTGGCCTACACCCGCTCGCTCGACCTGGCCGCGGCGTTCGACGCCCTGGTGGCCCTGGCCGACGACGAGGGTGTCAGCCTCGGCGTGGCGGCCCGCACGGTGATGGCCCGGGCTCGTGCGGGCACCCTGGGCGGGCGCCCGCCCAGGTCATGACTCGAGATCGCCGGGGTCGGCGCCGCTCTCGATGACCCGCAGGGCCACCTCGCGCAGCTTGGTGTTGCGGTCCTGGGAGGTGCGCTTGAGGCGCTCGAAGGCGACGGTGGGCGTCCAGCGGTGCCGCTCGACGAGGATGCCGACGGCCTGACCGATCTCCTCGTGGCTCTCGACCGCGCGCCGCAGGTGCTGCTCGCGCTCGGCGAAGCCCGTGGCCGCGACCACCCGGTCGCACGCCAGGGCCAGCGCCTGGACGAGCAGGTCGCCGGCGATCCGCTCGTCGTCGGTGACGGGGCGCGGCACGGGGAAGGAGACCCAGACGCGGCACCGTGGGGCGTCGCCGCCAGGCACGAGCAGGATGGAGTCGACGTCACCGTCCGCGGCCGGCCCGGCCTCCTCGCCCCCGGCCCCGTCGGCACGGTCGAGCCGTTCGGCCACCAGCGGGTCGAGGTCGGCGCGGGTCACCGGGCCCGAGGCGCTGAACAGCTGCTCGCTGCGGCCCACCACGACGCACACGGTGGCGTCGCCCCCGAACAGCACCGACAGCCCGGCCACGGCCGCGGCGACCACGTCGGTCAGCTCGTCGGCCGACGCCAGCTCGGCCGACAGCGCGGCGGCGGTGGCCCGGCGCTGCCGCGCCTCGTGCTCGGCGGTGACGTCGCGAACGGTGGCCAGCAGCCGGGCCGGCCGGCCCCGCCCGCCGTGCACGGTGCTCACCCGCATCGAGCCGACCAACCGGCGGCCGTCGCGGTGCCACAGCGCGACCTCGAGGGCGCCGCTGCCGTCGGGCGACGCGGTCGCGAGGTCGACGGCATCTGCGAAGCCGCCGGTCCGGCCATCGGCCGGGGCGTCCCACGGGTAGGGCCGGGTGAAGGGCCCGTCGGCGGCAGCCCAGCCCAGCAGGCTCGTGAACCGGTCGTTGACCTCGAGCACGGTGCCGTCGAGGTCGAGGACGAGCAGGGCGTCGTGCAGCCCGTCGGTGACCGCCCGGCGCCACGCGGCGTCCTGGCTGCGCGATGCGGCCCGCTCGAGGTTGCTCGCGACCCGGGCCCGCAGCTCGAGCACCGAGAACGGCTTGACCAGGTAGTCGTCGGCCCCGGCGCCCAGGGCCGAGCTGGTCTCGTGCTCACCGGCCCGCGCCGACAGCAGCACGACCGGGATGCCGGCCAGGGCCGGGTCCTGGCGGATGGCGTCGACCAGGCCGTAGCCGTCGAGCTCGGGCATCATCACGTCGGTGAGCACGAGGTCGGGCGCCTCGCGGCGCACGGCAGCCAGGGCCGCCCGGCCGTCGGTCACCAGCTCGACGTCGTAGTCGTCGCCCAGCACCTGGCCGAGGTAGCTGCGCAGGTCGGAGTTGTCCTCGGCCACCACGACGCGCGGCCGGCCGGCGTTCCACGAGCCCGCGCCCCGCGGCTCACCGAGCCCGGTCGGCAAGGGCGCCTGCTGCCAGCTCTGCACCTCGCGCAGGAAGTCCTCGACGTGCCGGGGCGTCATCGCCGAGGAGGCGCCCGGCTCGTCGGCACTCGGTGCGACCGCCGGCGGCCCGGCCGGCAGCCGGACCGTGAAGGTGCTGCCGTGCCCCACCTCGCTGGTGACGGTGACCTCGCCGCCCATCAGCTCGGTGAGCTGCTGCACCACCGCCAGACCGATGCCGGCCCCCTCGTGGGAGCGCGCGCCGGCCGACGCGGGAAGCCGCTCGAAGCGCGCGAAGGCGCGGTCGACGTCATCGGGGTGGATGCCGACCCCGGTGTCGGTGACCGCGATCTCGACGACGTCGTCGGCCCGTCGCACACGGAGCCCGACCGAACCCTCGGGGGTGTACTTCATCGCGTTCCCCAGGAGGTTGAGCACGATCCGCTCGACCATGTCGGGGTCCAGTCGTGCCTCGATACCGGTGCCGCAGTCGTGCAGGAACGCCAGGCCCGCCCGCTCGAGCGCCGGCCGGAAGGTCTCGGCCAGCCCGGCGGTCAGGGCCGAGACGTCGACCACCTGCAGCCGCGGCGCGAGCCCGCCCGCCTCGATGCGGCCGAAGTCGAGCATCGCGTCGACCATCCGCGCCAGCCGGTGGGTGTTGCGCTCGACGAGCTCGAGGCGCTCGCGTTGGCGCGGATCCTCAGCCGCCCCCAGCGCCTCGTGCACCGGGCCCGCGATGAGGGTGAGCGGGGTGCGCAGCTCGTGGCTCAGGTTGGTGAAGAACGCGCTCTTGGCGGCGTCGAGCTCGACCAGGGCCTGCCGGCGGAGGCGCTCGTCGGCGAGCCGGCTGGCGTCGGCGAGCACCGCGGCGACGTGGGTGGCGCACAGCGTGGCGTAGGCCTCGAGGGAGGCATCCCACCGGCGGTGCGCCGACTCACCGAGCACGATGACCGCCGCGCCCCGGCCACGGGCTGGGCCCGCCGAGACGGCCACCGGGTAGGCGCGCCAGGCCCGGATGCCGAGGGCCGCCGCCTCGTCGTCGGCCGCCACCGTGGCGCGTCGCCCGGTGCCCGACACCTGCCGCACCAGGTCGGCGACCCGAGCGCGCGTGCCGGCACCGAGACCCGGAAGCTGCTTCTCGACCAGGTCGCCCAGAGCGAGCCGGTCACCCTCGGGCGGGGCGTCGAGCACCGCGACCGCCGGGTGGTCGGCGGCGTTCTCGCGCAGGATGGTGGCCGCGGTGGCCACGACGTCGGCGCGGTCGCGCGCCCCGACCAGGGCGACCATCTCGGCCAGCGTCGTCAGCCGCCGCTCGCCGAGCACCCGCTCGGTGGTCTCGGTCACGGCGCAGAACACGCCCCCGACCCCACCGGACTCGTCGGTGACCGGGCTGTAGGAGAAGGTGAAGAAGCACTCCTCGGGGTAGCCGTTGCGGTCGACCACCAGCCGCTCGTCGGCTGACCAGGTGGCGCCGCCACCGGCCATGACCTGCTCGAGCCTCGGCCCGATCACGTCCCAGATCTCACCCCAGACCTCGCGGCCGGGGGCTCCCAGGGCGCGCGGGTGCTTGCTCTGCCCGAGCATCGGCCGGTAGGCGTCGTTGTAGATCATCACCAGCTCGGGCCCCCACCACAGCAGGATGGGGAAGCGCGACGACAGGCAGATGCCCACCGCCGTGCGCAGGCTCTGCGGCCACTCCTGCGGGTCGCCGAGCGGGCCGGCCGCCCAGTTCCCGGCCGCCACGAGCGCCGCCAGCTCGCTGCCGGGCACGCCGACGGGGCCCTCGGCGGTGCCGGGTGCCGGCAGCGCACGCTGCGGGTGGTTCCGGCTCTGCGGCGGAGGGCCGATCTGGGATTCGTGGACGGCCACGACTCGACTCCCGAGACAGTCAGTGCCCGGTCGGCCGCTGGTTCGACCGCCTGGACGCACGGTGACTGTTACACACCCGGCGAGCCGACGGCAACACCGGAACCGTTGGACGCCGCACCCTCGACAGCGAGGTCAGCCGACCTCGTTGTTCCGCCGGGCCGCCCGGTCACCGAGCACGCTCAGGCCGTCGACGACGCGCGAGGAGAGCCGGGCCCGCGCGGTGCTGCCCTCGACCGAGGGCGCGGCGTCCGTCATCGGGTCGGCAGGGCTGCCGCTCGGCCCGGGTAGCAGCCGGCTGACCAGGCCCATGGCCCGGATGGTCGTGGCGGGCGCCAACCCGTGCACGCGCCGGCCGACGATGGTCAACGGCGTCAGCTCGACCGTCGGGCTGCCGGAGACCACGCCACTCACGATCCGGCGGGCGGCCCGCTCGGCGGAGATGCTCAGCCCGGGCAGCGACGCCAGCGGGGCGAACCACGCGTAGTCGGTGACGGCGTCGTCGACGAAACGGGCGTGCGCGTGCCCACCGGTGCGCATCAGGCCGGGGGTCACGGCGGTGACCGTGACGCCGGTGCCGGCCAGCTCGGCATACAGGCCCTCGGCCAGGCCGACGGCGCCGAACTTCGCGACGGAGTAGGGCACCAGCCGGGGCACCGCCACCAGCCCGCCGACCGACGACACGACGCCGATCCGCCCGTGGCGCGCCTCGCGCATGTGCGGCAGCACGGCGAGCGCGAGGTGCACGGGCCCCCACAGCATGGTGTCGACGGCATCGTGGAAGTGGCCCAGGGTGACGGTGTCGGCGTGCCCGACCTGGATCACCCCGGCGACGTGGATGGCCACCTCGATGGGCTCTGACGACGCCGCGACCTCGTCGACGACGGCCGTGACGGACGCCTCGTCACGGACGTCACAGACCCGGGTGTGGAAGCGCCCGCCGGGAACGGCGGCGGCCAGGATCCGCTCGGCGCCGACCAGCTCGTCCTCGTCGCGGGCCGTCCCGTAGACGGTGTAGCCCCGTTCGAGCAGCTCCCGGCACACGAGCAGGCCCAGCCCGCGTGAGGCGCCCATGACGACCGCCGCGCCCGGGGCGGGCGCACCGGCCCCGTGGTCCACGGGTGCGGTGGCGCCGGCGGCGTTCTGGTGGGTGGTCAGGTGGGGCATGTCGGGCCTGTCTGGGTGGGGTGGGCTCTCGCCCGGCCCCGTACCCAGCGCGCCCGGGCGGCACACCTTCGGCGAGAAGCGGTTCTCCCCCCGGGAAGCGGGTACGAGAGGTGAACGCCCCGACCAGGAGGACTCCATGGACCCCGTCCACGCCCGATCCCGGCGCCCCGAGCGGGCCCCCCGACGCGTCGTCGTCACCGGCGGCGCGGGCTTCCTCGGCAGCCACCTCTGCACCGCGCTGGTCGCACAGGGGGTCGAGGTCGTCGCGCTCGACAACTTCCTCACCGGGTCACCCGGCAACGTCGCCCACCTCATGCACGAGCCGGGCTTCCGGCTGGTCCGCTGCGACGTCACCGACTTCGTGCACGTGCCCGGGCGGGTCGACCTGGTGCTGCACTTCGCCTCGCCGGCCTCACCGCTGGACTACCTGCGGATGCCGGTCGAGACGCTCAAGGTGGGCTCGGTCGGCACCTGGCACGCCCTGGGCCTGGCCAAGGAGAAGGGTGCCCGGTTCGTGCTGGCCTCCACCTCCGAGGTCTACGGCGACCCGCAGGTGCACCCCCAGCCGGAGACCTACTGGGGGCACGTCAACCCGATCGGCCCGCGCGGGGTCTACGACGAGGGCAAGCGCTTCGGGGAGGCGCTCACCACCGCCTACCGCGAGCACGAGGGTGTCGACACCGGCATCGTGCGCATCTTCAACACCTACGGCCCACGGATGCGGCCGCACGACGGCCGCGCCATCCCGACCTTCGTGCGGCAGGCCCTGGCCGGGGAGCCACTCACCGTCGCGGGTGACGGGTCGCAGACCCGCTCGGTCTGCTACGTCGACGACCTCGTGCGCGGCATCCTCGCCTTCGCGGCGATGGCGCACCCCGGGCCGGTGAACCTCGGCAACCCCGAGGAGCTCACCGTGCTGCGCATCGCCGAGGACGTGCTGCGTGCCGTCGGGTCGGGCTCGGGCATCGAGCACGTCGGGCTGCCGGTCGACGACCCGAAGGTGCGCCGCCCCGACACCGCTCTCGCCGAGCAGCTGCTCGGTTGGCGGCCTCGGGTGCCGTGGTGCGAGGGGCTGGCGCGCACGGTGGAGTGGTTCCAGCAGGTGCCGGTCGACGCCTGGGACGACGACCGGGTGGATGCCGTGGCCGACTCGCGCACCGCCTGACCGTCAGCCGGCCTCAGGGCTGTCGACACCAGGGGTGCCGGGCGCGCGGTCAGCCGCGCCCCTGACACCCCTCGGGGGGCTGTCGACACCAAGGGTGCCGGGCGCGCGGTCAGCCGCGCCTCCGACACCCCGTGGGGACGCGTAGCCGAGATCACTCACCGCTCACGGACCTGAAGCGCCGCGTGGGCGGCATCCAGCACCTCGGGCACCGAGATGGCCAGCAGTCGCTCGTCCGGCTCGGTGCCGTGCGCGTCGCCGGGGCGCAGGCCTGTTCCGTGCCAGAGCGGCGTGTGGAGGTGCGGGTCGATCCGCGGCCCCCACAGGGCCGGCGCGACCGGTCCGAAGAGGGTGACCGACGGCGTGCCGAAGGCCGTGGCGACGTGGGCCACCCCGGTGTCCCCGCTCAGCAGCAGGGATGCCGTGCCGACCAGGTCGCCGAGCCCGGCCAGGTCGTGGCGACCGCAGTGGTCCTCGATGCCGGCGGAGGCGGCGGCCACCTGTGCGCACAGCTCGGCCTCGGCCGGGGTGCCGGTCACCACCACACGGCGGCCCCCTGCGGCGAGCGTCGCGGCCACCTCTCCCCACCGCTGCACCGGCCAGCGCCGCGACCCGGATGCCGCGCCGGGGTGCACGACCACGTGGTCGCGCCGGGCGCCCGGCGCGGGCAGCCGGAGGTCGTCGGGCTCAGCCGCCCCACCGACCCAGTGCGACAACCGGATCCAGCGGTCGACCTCGTGCTCCTCGTCGTCCCAGGCCGGGCCGTCGTCGAACCCGACCTCAGGACAGGCGAACCCGACCAGCTGGTCCGGCCGCAGCCGCTCCACCAGCAGGTGGCTGGCGGGGCCACGCCCGTGGAGGTTGACGGCCACCTCGGGCGAACCGACCCGGGCCGCCAGCCCGGCCGCCTCGTCGAGGTCCCGCACCTCCACGACGTCGTCGACGACCTCGAGCGACCGCAGCCAGCCGCCCAGGGTGGCCGGCGCTGCGAGCACGAGGCGTCTCCCCGGCCAGGCCCGGCGCAGGCCGCGCAGGGCGGCGACCGAGGCGAGCAGGTCCCCGAGCCCGAGGGCCCGCAGGACCAGCACGTCGGTCACGGCCAGGACGGCTCGTTCGACGACGCGACGACGAGCTCACGCACCTCGCAGCCGGGCGGCTGCTGCAGCGCCATCAGCACGGTCGCGGCGACGTCGTCCGGGTCGTTGAGCGGGGCGTCCGGGCCGGGGCGGTACTGCTCGGTGCGACCGTCGAAGAACCGCGTGCGCATGCCGCCGGGGACCAGCAGGGTGACCCCGACCGTGCCGGCGAGCTCGGTCGCCAGCGCCCGGGTGAACCCGACGACCCCGAACTTCGACGCGCAGTACGCGGTGGCGTCACCCACCGCCTTGAGCCCGAGGGTGGAGGCCACCGTGACGACCCGGCCACCCCGCTCCTCCAGGTGCGGCAACGCCGCTCGGATGACGGCCGCGGTGCCGAACAGGTTCACCCGCACCACGCGCTCCCAGTCCGCCGTCGACACACCGGACAACGGACCGCACGCGTCGGTGCCCGCGGCGGTCACCACGGCATCCGGGGGGCCGACCTGCTCGACCAGCCGGCTCACGGCATCCGCCGCGGCGGCCGAGTCCGAGAGGTCGGCGACGGTGTACGCCACGGCGGGGTCGTCGGGCGGGCTGAGGTCGATGACGGCCGGCGTGCCACCGGCCTTGGTGACGGCGGCGACGACGGCGGCGCCGAGGCCGCTCGACCCTCCGGTCACGTAGACGGTGCCGACCTCGGTGTCGCGGCGCGGCGGTGCGGGGGTGCTGGTCACAGGTTCTCTCCTTGGGAAATGGATTGCAGGACAGCGGTCGTCGACCGCCCGGACTGGTAGGGAAGGAGCACGACCCGGCCGCCCCACGAGCGCACCAGGTCCGCCTCGGGGAGGTCGGTGTCCTCGTAGTCGCCGCCCTTGGCCCAGATCTGTGGCCGCAGCGACCGCAGCGCCGCGCGCGGGTCGTCCTCGTCGAAGGCGATGACCGCGTCGACGCAGGACAGGCTGAGCAGCACCCTGGTGCGGTCCTCCTGCGAGTTCACCGGTCGGCCGGGGCCCTTGAGCCGGCGGACGGACTCGTCGGAGTTGAGCAGCACCACGAGGCCGTCGCCGAGCGACCGGGCCGCCTCCAGGGTCGCCACGTGGCCGGCGTGCAGCACGTCGAAGCAGCCACCGGTGGCGACGAGCACGCCACCACGCTGCCGGAGGTCCCCGACGGGTGACGCCGGGGTCGGCGCTGGCGCGGCAGGGCGTGACGGCCGGATGGCGGACGCCCCACCACTGACGACGAACTCACCGGCGCGCGCCACGGCATCCACGACGGCCTCGCTGGTGGTGCGGCCGCGTGCCAGAGACGCCGCCGCCGCGGCCGAGAACCGGTCCCCCGCACCACAGGTGTCGCCGGAGGCCGGCGATGCGGGCGCGAAGAGCGGCTCGCTCGCCGACGTCGACAGCCACGCACCGCGGTGGCCCCCCGTCACCGTGACGGCCCGAACACCCCACTGCTGCAACAGCGCCGAGGCGACGACGTCACCGTCGGCACCCGGCATCCGGGCCCGGGTGCGGGCCTCGGCGAGGTTCGGTGTGACCAGCGCGCAGCCCGGCACCGGGTCCGCACCCCGGGGGTGCGGGTCCCAGACCACCACACGCCGGACGGCCCGGGAGGAGAGCGCGTCGCGGATGCCGGGGTCGGCCGTGGTGCCACCGCCGTAGCAGGAGACCAGCACCACGTCTGCCTCGGCGATGGCCGAGGCGGCGTCCGCGGTGAGACCACCCAGCGGGCGACCGGGGCCCCCGGTGTCGATGCGGGCGATCGACTGCCCGCCGGCGCGCACCCTGGTCTTGACCCGGGTGTCGCCCTCGTGCCCCAGCGGGACGACCCGCACCCCGGCATCCGAGAGCAGGTCGAGCAGCCGGCGGCCCTCCTCGTCGTCGGCGAGGGGCGCCACGAGCGTGACGTCGACGCCGTCGCGGGTCGCCAGCAGGGCAGTGAGCCCGGCGCCGCCGGGGCGGGCCGAGACGGTGTCGACGTCGACGACCGGCGCGGGCGCGTCGGGGCAGACCCGGTCGACGTGGCCGTGCACGTCGCGGTCGAGCAGGCAGTCCCCGACGACGACGACGTGGCGCCGGGGGGTCACGACGCCTGCCGGCAGACCGGGCCGGCCTGCATCAGGCCACGGCGCTCGAGGGCCGCGTCGAGGGCGGCGCAGACGGCGTGGATGGCGACGAGCTGCACCTCCTGCACCGCGGCCGTGCTCGGGGCGTCGACCACGAGCGCCTCGTCGGCGATCGCGGCCAGGGGGTTGGGGCCCGGGCCGGTCATCGCCCACACCTGCATGCCCACGTCGAGCCCGCGCTTGGCGGCGTGCAGCACGTTGCTGCTGGTGCCGCTGGTCGACAGCAGCACCAGCACGTCGCCGGCACGGCCGTGCGCCTCCACCTGGCGGGCGAACACCTCGTCGGGGCCGTAGTCGTTGAGGATCGCGGTGAGGCTCGAGGACTCGGCGCACAGCGAGATCGCCGACAGCGGCCTGCGGTCGGTGCACCAGCGCCCCACGAGCTCGGCGGTGAGGTGCTGTGCCTCGGCGGCGCTGCCCCCGTTGCCTGCCGCGAGCAGCCGCCCGCCCCCCACGAGGGTGGTGGCCAGCCGCTCGCCCCAGGCCCGGATGACGCCGCTCTGGCGCACCAGCGAGCGCAGGCCTCCGTCGATCTCGGCGGTGTGCTCGTGGAGCCACGAGACCGACGGGGATGCCGGGAAGGCCGCCCCGCGGGCCACGGCGTCGAGCACCTCCTCGGTCTGCGCCGCCACCACCGACCAGTCGAAGCGCTCGACCGCGCGGGCCCGCGCCCGGCGCCCCATCGCCTCCGCCGCGCCGGGGTCGTCGAGCAGGCCGCGCACGGCCGCCACCAGCGCGGGCACGTCGCGCGGGGGCACCAGCCGGCCGGTGCCGCCGTCGTCGACGGAGTCGAGCAGCCCGCCCACGGCGGTGCCCACCAGGGGCCGGCCGCAGGCCGCCGCCTCGAGCGGGGTGATGCCGAACGGCTCGTACCACGGCACGGCCAGCACGACGTCGGCCGAGCGGTAGAAGGCGGGCAGGTCGGCGTGCGGCAGCTGCCCGACGAGCACGAGCCGGTCGTCGACGCCGAGCTCTGCGGCCAGCGAGCGCAGCCGCCGGGCCTCGGGGTCGTCGGCGAGCTGCTCGGCCGGCGGGCCGCCGATCACGACGAGCTCGACGTCGGGGAGGTCGACGAGGGCGCGCACGGCGAGGTCGAAACCCTTGCGCTCGACCAGCCGGCCGACCACGAGCAGCCGGGGCCGCCCGGTGTGCGGCAGCGCGTCGGGCCCGGGGCCGGAGGGCGTGAAGTGGGCGGTGTCGACGCCACAGGGCACCACGCGCACGTGGTCGGTGGGCACGCCCATCCGGCCGAGCTCGCTCATCTCGTCGGTGCAGGTGGCGACGACCACGTCGGCCTCGGTCGCCACCCGGTGCTCCAGCGCCAGGCGCTCGGCGGGGCTGGTGTCGGCCTCGCGCTGGTGGCGTCGCTTGACGCTGCCCAGCGCGTGGAAGGTCTGCGCCACCGGCACGCCGCGCCGGCGGGCCGCGCGCAGGGTCGGCCAGTCCAGACATCCAGAAGTGCGCGTGCACCACCTGGGGGTCGCCGGTTCGCTCCCAGTCCTGCGCCATCCAGTCGGCGAAGTCGTCCATGTGCGGCAGCAGCTCGTCCTTGGGCAGCCGCTGCGGTGGGCCGGCCGGCACGTGCACGACGGTGACGCCGGTGCCGGCGGGCACCCGTTCGGGCAGGTCGGGGTCGTCGCGCCTCGTGTAGACGTCGACCTCGTGGCCGAGCCGGGCGAGACCGAGGGCCAGCTCGGCCACGTGCACGTTCTGTCCCCCGGCGTCCGCCTCGCCGAGGGCGGCGAGCGGGCTGGCGTGTTCTGACACCATCGCGATCTTCACGGTGACACCTCCTTGAGAATGCGGTCCCAGTCGAGGAGGAACCTGGACAGGGAGAAGCGGTCGAGTGCATGGGCCCTGGCCACGCGGCCACGGGCCCGGGCGTCGTCGGGGTCGGCGAGCAGGTGGCGCGCGGTCGCCCGCAGCCGCACCAGGTCGTTGGTGACCAGGCCCGCCTCGGGCGGCACCGCCTCGGGCGCCTCGGTCGTCGACAGGGCGAGCACCGGCATCCCGAGCAGCATCGCCTCGATCAGCGACAGGCCCAGGCTGGTCCAGCGGTAGGGATGGAGGTAGACGCGGTGCCGCGCGAGGGCGTCGTGCAGCTCGGCCTGCGACAGGTCATGGCACCGGCTGCGGTCGAGCCCGGGCAGGCCCTGTTGCTCGGCCACCGCGCCCAGCTGGTCACTGGCCATGCCGTAGACGTGCACCGGCAGGCAGCGGGCCATGCCGAGCACGATGTCGCTGCCGGCGACCCGCCACCGGCGCACCGGCTCGTTGACGCTCACGGCCAGCGACGCGTCCTCGCCGGTGTAGCGCGCGCCGGGGTCGGGGATGCCGTGCTCGACCACCGTCGTCGGGTGGTCGCCGCAGTCCCAGGCCATGGCGTTGAAGGCGGTGACGTGCGCGACGAGCACGTCGTCCAGGCGCGGGTCGCGCAGCACCGGGTGCTCGCTGCTGACGGCGTGCTCGGTGGGCGCGTTGTGCTCGAGGTAGACCACGGGCAGGTCGGTGCCGACCCGGCGGCCGGTCCACCGCTCGACGAGGTCGAGCTCGTGGGGACGCTGCAGCACGACGACGTCGATCTCCTCGTCGCGCAGCTGCTCTGGCGTCACCTCCCGGGCGCTGTCGGGCCAGTCCCAGGTGCGGGCGCGACCCCGTCCGTCGGGGCCGCGGTCGGGCAGCACCGGCAGCAGGTAGTCGTGCGGCCCCTGGAGGAAGGAGGTGAGGTAGGAGCCGTGCACGTGCCAGATGAGGACCTTCATGACGCACCTCCTGCTGCCACGGACTGGGAGAGCTGTGCGGCCACGGGCGACCCGGCCAGCGCGCGCACCGCTGCCACCACCTCGCCGGCCGACACGTCGGTGCACGGGTGGCCGGGCACCGGGCACTGGCGAGCCCGGGTCAGTGCGCAGGCCGCGAGCTGGTTGCCGAGCACGACGGTGGGCACCCCCCACGGGCGCCACCGCTCGAGCGGCACGACGGGGGCGAAGAGGCTGACGACCGGGGTGCCGACCGCGGCCGCGAGGTGCGCAGGCCCGGTGTTGCCGACGACCACGGCGGCGGCCCCGGCAAGCACCCCGGCGAGCTCGCGCAGCGAGGTGCGGCCGGTCAGGTCGACCCCGCCGGGCGGGGTGACGGCCAGGCCCACGGCCTGGTCGCCGGGGCCACCGGTGACGACGACCCGCCAGCCCTCGGCGGCGAGGGCGTCGCCGTAGTCCCGCGCCCGCTCGGCGCCGATGCCGCGGGCGGGGACGGACGCGGTCGGGTGCACCACGACGTAGCCGCTGCCGAGCCTGCTCGGCGGCCCGGGGTGGGTCACCGCGAGCCGGTCGTCGCGGATGCGAGGGTGGCCGGCTGCGGCCACGACCGCCTGCATCGCCTCCACCTCGTGACCGCCGCCGAACCCCGGGTCGTCGCCGTCCGGCATCCGCCGGTGACGCACGTCGAGCAGCGCACCCGGGAAGGCGTCGCTCGTGCCCACGACGGTCGGCACGCCGGCCCACCGGGCGAGCAGCGCCATCGGCAAGGGGCTCTGGTGGAAGGAGGTGAGCACGACGACCTCGTCGTACTGCTCCGCGCGCAGCCGGGCGAGCAGCTCGTCGAGCACCTGCGGGTCGTGCGGCGCGGCGCCCTCGCGCATCCACGGCACGTCGGCGACGAGCACCTCGTCGATGCCGGGCAGCAGCGCGGCCGCGGCGACCCCGCTGGGTGAGACGAGCAGGTGCAGCACGTCGACGTCGGCTTTCAGCTGCCGCAGCGCAGGCCCGGCGAGCAGCACGTCACCCTCACTGTCAAGGCGCACGGCGAGCGCCTTCCCCCCATGCCCCCGGTCAGCCACGGTGCCACCCGAGCACGATGTCGACGGCGCCGGCGAGGTCCGTGGCGACCACCGGCGCGGCCGCGACCTCCTCGGCGCGGGTCACCGGGGTGGGCACCAGCACCGAACGCGCCCCGGCCGCCCGGGCGGCCTCGGCGTCGGCGCCGATGTCGCCGATGACGACGCACTCCTCCGGGCGCACCCCCAGCCGGCGGGCGGCGGCGTGCACCATGCCGGGCCGGGGCTTGCGGCAGGCGCAGCCCTCGTCGGGTCCGTGCGGGCACACCTGCCAGGTGCCGAACGGGCCGAGCTGCGCCTCGACCTCGGAGTTGACGGCCTCGACCTGGTCGGTGGTGACCAGGCCCCGGGCCAGGCCCGACTGGTTGGTGACCACGCCGACCTGCAGGCCCGTGGCCCGCAGCCGGTCGATCGCCTCGCGGGCGCCTGCCACCGGCTCGACGGCCGCCGGGTCGCCGTTGTAGGGCACGTCGTGCACGAGGGTGCCGTCGCGGTCGAGCAGCACCGCCCGGGGTGCGGTCGGCCAGGGGGCGGCGGTGCGGTGGCGCCACCACCCCCGGCCCCGGTGCCAGACCGCCGCCACCGGCAGCAGCGCGCTCGTCCAGGTCATGGTCACCGTCTCGGCCGGCGTGCGCGGGCCGGGCGCCACCCGGCGCCGCACCAGGTCGGCGACGTGCACCAGGTAGGCCGTGCCGCCCGCGGCCGCGGCAACGCGGGCCGCGGTGGAGCGGGCACCGGCCGGCGCGGCGAGCGCGGCCAGGGCCAGCCCGGCACTGGCCGCCAGGTGGCGCCGGAACATCCCCCGCCCGGTCTCGGCCTGCGTGCGCCACTGCGGCCCGTGCAGGCGCCGCATCAGGGCGTCGTCGGCGTTGCCCCGCTGCACGCGCACGCTGATGCCGGGGCCGGCCGGACGCACCGGGTGCCGCACCTCGCGCAGCCCCATCCCGAGCCGCCAGCCGGCGCGCTGCACCCGCAGGGCCAGGTCGGCGTCCTCGCGGTAGGCGCGGGGGAAGCGCTCGTCGAAGCCGTCGACCGCGAGCAGCGCCGCGCGCCGGTACGCCATGTCGGCGGTCGCCCAGCGGGCCGACTCCAGGCCGGCCGTCGAGCGCTCCCAGTCGGTCGGGCGACGGTCGACGGGCAGCGGCACCCGGATCCGCCCCTGCGACCCCGCCTCGTCCGGCGCCGCCAGGTCGAGGTCCACCGAGAGCGTGCGCGTCCACCCCGCGGGCAGCACCACGTCGTCGTCGAGGAAGGCCACCCACGGCGTCGAGGTGAGCCGCCAGCCCAGGTTGCGGGCGGCGGCGGGGCCCCGGCCCCACCCGCGCACGACCCGCAGGGGGAAGGGCCACGACTCGTCGGCCAGCAGCGGCCCGGGCTCGGGACGGTCGTCGACCACGACGACCTCGTGCGGCATCGGGCCCTGCTGGGCCGCGAGGCTGTCGAGCAGCACGGCGAGACTCGGCCGGCCGAGCGTCGGCACGACCACGGCATACCGAGGGGTCGAGGCGGTCACGACGGCGCCCCCGCGGCGAAGAGGTCGCCGCGCCGCACCAGGTGCGGGCCGAGCACCAGCGCGTCGACCGGAGCCGACCCGAACAGCTCGAGCGCGTCGCGCGGGTCGTCGACCATGGGGCGGCCCGCGGTGTTCAGACTGGTGTTGACGACGACCGGCAGCCCGGTGCGCGCCTCGAACGCGCGCAGCAGCGCGGCCACGTGCGGGGTGGTCGCGTCGTCGACCGTCTGCACCCGGGCGGTGCCGTCCACGTGCACGACGGCCGGGATGCGGTCGCGCCACTCGGGCGCGACCAGGTGCACGAAGAGCATGTAAGGGCTGGGCAGTGGCCCGTCGAGGAAGATCTCCTCCGCGCGCTCGAGCAGCACCATCGGCGCCACCGGGCGGAACTGCTCGCGGCCCTTGACGTCGTTGAGCCGCTCGAGGTTCTCGGCCCGCCCGGGGTGCGCCATCAGCGAGCGGTTGCCCAGCGCGCGGGGGCCGTACTCGCTGCGGCCGTCGAACCAGGCCACCACCCCGTCGGCGGCGAGCACGTCGGCCACCTCGCCGGCGAGGTCGTCGGGGGTCGTGAACGGCACCGCCGCCCGGCGCAGCCACGCGGCGAGCTCGTCGTCGCGCCACTGCCGGCCGAGCGCCGCGGTGGCCATCGGCTCCGCGAGGCTGCCGCCGTCGGCGTGCACCTGCAGCGCGGCACCCAGTGCGGTGCCCGCGTCACCGGCCGCGGGCTGCACCCACACCTCCTCGAACGCGGTCTCGCGCCAGATCCGCGTGTTCGCAACGCAGTTCAGCGCCGTGCCACCGGCCATGGTGAGCACCCGGTCACCGGTGCGGTCGTGCAGCCAGGTCGCGAGCTCGACGAGCAGCTCCTCGACGCAGGCCTGCACCGAGCAGGCGAGGTCGGCGTAGCGGGGCGGCCAGTCCTGCTCTCCGCCGCAGCGGCGGGGCGCGAAGCGCTCCCAGTCGGGGATGGGCGCCTCGAAGCCGCCCTCGGGCGTGATGCGGATCGACCGGCGCAGCGCGTCGAGGTGCACCGGCTTGCCGTACGACGCCAGCGCCATCACCTTGTACTCGTCGCTCGAGCGCAGGAAGCCGAGGTGCTCGGTGAGCGACTCGTAGAGCAGCCCGAGCGAGTGCGGCAGCGACTGCGCCGCCAGCACCTCGAGGCGACCCTCCTCGTAGTGGCCACCGAGGTGGCTGGCCTGCTCACCGCGCCCGTCGAGCACGAGCACGCTGCACGCGCGGCCGGGGGTCTGCAGCGGCGCGGCCAGGGCCGCGGATGCCGCGTGCGCCACGTGGTGCGGCACGAACCGCACCTGCTCGCGGTGCAGGCCGGGCAGCGAGGCGGCGAGGAAGCCGGGCGCCGACTCGGCATACGTGCGGCGCAGCGAGTCCCACGGGTCGTCCAGCCCCATGTCCTCGGCCGGCTTGGCGAGGGCTGGGTCGAACGAGTAGGCCACGGCATCCAGGTCCTGCGGGCGTAGCCCCGCCTCGGCGAGGCACCAGCGCATCGCCTGGTCGGGCAGCTCCCAGGCCGAGAAGGGCACCGGGCGCTTGCCGTGCTTGCGCCGCGAGAAGCGTTCCTCCTCGGCGGCGGCGACCACCCGCCCGTCGACGACGAGCGCGGCCGCCGGGTCGTGGAAGATCGCGTTGACTCCGAGAACTCGCATGGGGCACCACTACCCGGGTGAAGCGCTTCTCAGTCGCGGCAACTTCTCGCGAGGGCGGCAGGCGGTTTGCCGGGGCGGGGAACGGGCACGTTCCCGCCATGACCCAGACGACGAGCCGCCCCCTGCCCGCGACGCCCACCGAGCCGGTGCCCGATCGGGACGACGCGGTGTCGGATGCCGTGTCGGATGCCGTGGGCCGCGCCCGCGCCGCACAGCCGGGATGGCGGGCCACGTCGCCCGGCGAGCGCGCCGGGCACCTGCGCGCGGCCGCCTCGGCGGTGCGGGCGGCATCCGACGAGCTCGGCGACCTGCTCTGCATGACCACCGGCCGGCTGCTCGGCGAGTCCCGCGACGGCGCGAGGGTGGCCGCCGACCTCCTCGACGAGGCCGCCGTCACCGGGCTGGTGGGTGGCCGGGCGCTGGCCGGCAACCCCGGCGCGCTCGACGTCGTCCGCACCGAACCGCGGGGAGTCGTGGGGGTCATCACGCCCTGGAACGACCCCTACCCCGCCGCGGCCGGGCTCATCGCGGCCGCCCTCATCACCGGTAACACGGTGGTGCACAAGCCGTCCGAGCGCAGCGCCGCCCCGGGCGCACGCCTCACCGAGCTGGTCGCCGGCTGCCTGCCCAGCGGCGTGCTCGAGCTCGTCGAGGGGGATGCCGGGGCCGGGGCGGCGCTCGCGGCCCACCCGGGCGTCGACCTGGTCGCACACATCGGCAGC
Organism: uncultured Actinomycetota bacterium; assembly: GCA_963800505.1. Lineage (GTDB taxonomy): Bacteria > Actinomycetota > Actinomycetes > Actinomycetales > Dermatophilaceae > Fodinibacter. The sequence continues at coordinate 252,908 of CAWDBL010000037.1, read as the reverse complement.
AGCGCCGCTGGAGCCTCGGTGCGTGTGGCGTGCGCGGCCCGGGGCGCGGCGGCCGTCACCGAGAACGGCGGCAAGGACGCCCTTCTGGTCGACGCCGGGGTCGACCCGGCCTGGGCGGCGGAGCAGATCGCCGTCGGCGCCTTCACCAACGCCGGGCAGCTGTGCACCTCGGTGGAGCGGGTCTACCTGCACGCCGACGTGGCGGATGCCGTGCTCGCCGAGCTGGTGCGCCGGGCCGAGTCGCTCGTGGTCGGCGACCCGCGCGACCCCGCGACGACGATGGCGGCGCTCGTCGACGAGCGGGCGCTCGACACCGTCGACGACCACGTGCAGCAGGCACTGCGTTCCGGTGCCCGCCTGCTCACCGGAGGCAGCGTGCTGCGGGCCGGCCCCACCGCCTACGCCCCCACCGTGCTGGTCGACTGCACCGACGAGATGCTCGTCATGGCGCAGGAGACCTTCGGGCCGGTGGCGGCGGTGGCCGTCGTCGACTCGTGGGAGGAGGCGCTGGGGCGGGCCAGTGGTGGCCGCTACGGCCTGGCCGCCACGGTGCTCACCCCCGACACGGCCCACGCCCTGGCGGCGATCGAGGCGCTCGAGGTCGGCACGGTCAAGGTCAACGCGGTCTTCGGCGGGGCACCCGGCGGGTCGGCCGACCCGCGTCGCGACAGCGGGCGGGGAGCCGGCTACGGGCCCGACCTGCTGCGCGAGATGGTCGTGCTGAAGGCGGTGCACTGGGAGCCCGCCCCGGCGTCGAGCCGGGCCTGACCGCGGCGCCGCGCGCACACCGGACACCGGGCAAATGAGGCCCGGACCAGCGCGAATGGGTGCCGTGGAGGGGGGTACGGGACGGTCTCACAACCGCACTACCGCAGGAGGGGAAATGACCAGCACCGCACGTGACGTCATGACCGAGGGCACCCAGTGCGTCTCCGAGAACGACACGGTGGCAACGGCCGCGCAGCAGATGGCCTCCCTCGACGTGGGAGCCCTGCCGATCTGTGGCGAGGACGACCGCCTCAAGGGGATGATCACCGACCGCGACATCGTCATCAAGGTCGTGGCGAAGGGGCAGGACCCGCAGGAGGTCACGGTGAGCACCGTGGTCCAGGACACCGAGCTCGTGACCATCGGCGCCGACGACCCGCTCGACGAGGCCCGGCGCACCATGGAGGAGCACCAGGTCCGGCGGCTCCCGGTCATCGACGGACACCGACTTGTCGGCATCATCAGCCAGGGCGACCTCGCCCAGGCGCTGCCCGACGACCAGACCGGCCAGCTCGTGGAGTCCATCTCGCAGGAGTGAGACCGCGGGGGGCCGAGGATGCCGGGGTGGTTGGGGCGGGGGCCCACACCCCGGCATCCGGTTGTGGTGGGTGAACGCTGCTCAGGAGCGGCGGGCCCGCGCGCACGGCCGGGGCACGCAGCAGTTCGGATGCCGCGCAGCAATTACGGCGTGGCATCCGAACTTCTGCGTGCTGGTCCGGCTCCCCGGACGGCTCGGGCTCAGGCGGCGTGGCGCACCCGGTCGAGCACAGCGCCCGCGACCTCGTCGGGGTGCAGCTCGGGCAGCCAGTGCCCCGCGTCGAGCTCGACGAACAGGTAGTCACCGGTGACGTGGTTGCGGGTGTCCTGCGCCGCGGTGCGCCCCAGGGCCGGGTCGTGCTGGCCCCACACGTACGTGGTCGGCACGGCCACGTCGCCGCTGCCGGCGCCGACGGCGTCGAGCAGCTGCCACGGGGGCCGCCGGCCGGCGGCGCGGTACCAGGCGAGCGGGCCGTGCAGCGCCGACGGGCTGGCGAACCGCTGCCCGTACTGGCGCGCGAGGTGTGCCGGTAGCCCGGACGCCCGCAGCGCCGGTTCGAGGGTGCGGGCCAGCAGCAGCTCGGGCAGCACCGGCACCTGCACGGCAAGGGTGTACCAGCTGCGCAGGGGCTGCAGCGACCGGGTCATCGCGTGCGCCATGGCGGCCGGGTGCGGCGTCGACAGCACCGTCAGCGAGGCGACCCGGTCGGCGTGGTGCGCCCCGAGGTACCACGCGACGCCCCCACCCCAGTCGTGCCCCACGACGTGCGCGGTGGCGACGTCAGCGGCATCCATGACGGCCAGGACGTCGGCCGCCAGCGTGCTGACCCGGTAGGCCGAGATGTCGGCAGGGCTGGCCCCGGGCGAGTAGCCGCGCTGGTCGGGTGCGAGGGTGCGCAGGCCGGCGCGGTGCAGCGTCGGCGTCACCTCGTTCCAGCAGCGCGAGTCCTGCGGGAAGCCGTGCAGCAGCACCGCGGCATCGCCCCCACGTGGCCCCTCGTCACGCACGTCGATGGCCAGCCCGGCGCGCTCGACGACGTCGATCACGTCAGCGCACCCGGCCCGGCGACCGGCTCGATCGGCGGCACCGGTCGCTCGGTGACGGAGTCGGCGTCGGGCGGCCCGACGGCATCCCGGGCGAAGGCCTGGTTGCGGCTGCCGACCTTGCGGGCGGTGGTGAGGTGGCCGCCGAGGTAGCCCGAGGCGCCGGTGAGGGCGGCACCGGCGAGCGCCGTCGCGACGCCCAGCGTGTGCCGCCGCCGGGAGCGCGCGACGTACGACGCGAGGTAGAGGGTGACCGCAGCGCCGTTGAGCACGCCGTGCAGGGCGCCCACCCGCTGGTTCTCGCGGCCGAGCGGTGCCCACTCGGCCACCCCGGTGAGCGCGGTGGGGCCGGATGCCGCGAGCCCGGCACCGACGAGCCACCGGCTCGCCGCGCGGTCCTCGGGCCTGCCCCGCAGGTCGAGCGCGGTCGCGGCGGTCCAGAAGCCGAGCGGCAGGTCGGTGAGCAGCGGGTGCAGGGCGTGCCCGATCACCCCGGAGCGCAGCAGGTCGCTGCCCGACCACCGGTCGAGCGGAGCGGCGATCATGCCGTAGAAGGAGCGCAGGCGGTCGAGCGACGGGTTCTGCTCCAGGCGCTGGACGGCGGTGACGGCGCGGGTCGTGGCGGTGGGCATGCGCTCAGGCGATGACCGCGTCGATGGTCTTCTTCAGGGCGCTCGGCTGCTCGGGGCGGCGAGGGGCGCGCTCCTTGGCCTCGGCCAGCTCGGCGCCGATCTCGCGCAGCTGGGTGCGGGTCAGACCCTCACGCACCTTCGGGAACCACTCCTGCTCCTCCTCCTCGATGTGGTGGTCGACGTTCTCGATGAGCACGGTGGCCTTCGCCACGAAGCGCTCGTCCTTGTACGTCATCGGCACCAGCTCCATCACGAGCAGGTCGGCCACGTGGTGCTCCTCGTACGACTCGAGCACGTCGTCCTCGAGGTCGGGCAGCAGGGCACGCACCCGCGGGTACATGACCTCGTTCTCGATGTAGGTGTGCACCGTCAGCAGCTCGATGATCTTCTCGACGAGCTTGCCCTTGCGGGCGGGGGTGGTCGACTCCTTCTGGAACTCGCGGAAGAGCTTGCGCACCTCCTTGTGGTCGTCCTTCAGCATCACGATCGCGTCCTGGGACATGTCGACTCCTTGCGAATGGGGGTCGGCGGGCGCGGGGGGCACCGGCCGGGGCGTCCCGGACGACCTACCCGGCACCCCTGCACGCAAACACGGGCGTGGTCGTGCCACGGTGTGGGTAGGCAGGGGTGGCTTCACACGTCCGGAGCCCCCGACCGACCGAAGGAGTGCCGATGCCGGTGACCACCTGCGACGCCGTGGTGGTGGGTGCCGGGCCCAACGGCCTGGTCGCCGCCAACGCCCTCGCGGATGCTGGTTGGGACGTCGTGCTCGTGGAGGCGCAGGACGAGGTGGGCGGCGCGGTGCGCAGCGCCGAGAGCGTCGAGCCGGGGTTCGTCACCGACCTGTTCAGCGCGTTCTACCCGCTGGCCGCCGCCAGCCCGGTGGTGCGCGACCTGCACCTCGAGGACCACGGCCTGGCCTGGTGCCACGCCCCCGCCGTCATGGCGCACGCGCTGCCCGACGGGCGGGGTTCCGTGCTGTGCCGCCGGCCGGACGACACCGCGGCGGGGCTGGACGCGGCACATCCCGGTGACGGCGATGCCTGGCTGCGCCTGGTCGCGGGATGGGACCGCATCCGGGACCCGCTGCTCGACGCCCTGTTCACCCCCTTCCCGCCCGTGCGGTCCGGCATGAAGCTGTTGCGGCGCTCGGGGGTGTCGGGCACCCTCGACCTCACCCGGCTCGGCCTGCTGTCGGTGCGCCGCTTGGGCCAGGAGGAGTTCGGCAGCGAAGAGGCGCGAGTCCTGCTCAGCGGCAACGCGATGCACAGCGACGTCTCACCCGACAGCGCTGGCAGCGCGCTCTTCGGCTGGTTGCTCGTGATGCTCGGCCAGGACGTCGGGTTCCCGGTGCCCGAGGGCGGCGCGGGCATGCTGGCCGCCGCCCTCCGGCGGCGGGCCGAGTCCCTCGGGGTGCAGGTCCGGTGTGGCACCGCGGTCACCGAGGTGGTGGTCTCGGGCGGGCGCGCGCACGGCGTGCGGCTGGCCGACGGCACGCAGCTGAAGGCGCGGCACGCGGTGCTGGCGGACGTGCCAGCACCGCTGCTCTACGGCGACCTCGTCGGCGCCGAGCGGCTGCCCGCCCGGTTCGCGCGCGACCTGAGCCGGTTCGACTGGGACGACGCGACCCTCAAGGTCAACTGGGCTCTGCGCGAGCCCATCCCGTGGACCGCTCCGCAGGCGCGCGGCGCCGGGACGGTGCACCTCGGGGTCGACGACGACGGGCTGGTCGACGTCGCTGCCGACCTGTCCGTCGGCCGGATGCCGCGTCACCCCTTCCTGCTCCTGGGCCAGATGACCACCGCCGACCCCACCCGCTCCCCGGCCGGCACCGAGTCGGTGTGGGCCTACACCCACCTCCCCCGGCACCTCGCCGGTGACGAGGCCGCGGTGGAGCGCCAGGTGGAGCGGATGCAGGAGGCGGTCGAGGCGGTGGCCCCCGGCTTCGGTGCGACCGTGATCGGGCGGCAGGTCCAGCGGCCCGCTGACCTCGAGGCCGCCGACGGCAGCCTGAGCCGGGGGGCTTTGAACGCCGGTACCGCCGCCCTGCACCAGCAGCTGGTGCTGCGGCCGACCCGGGGGCTGGGCCGGCCCGAGACGCCGGTCTCCAACCTCTACCTCGCGAGCGCGTCGGCCCACCCGGGCGGCGGGGTGCACGGGGCGTGCGGCTGGAACGCCGCGGTCTCGGCGCTGCGCCAGCGCGGCCCGCTCGGCCCGGTGCGCCGCGCCCTGGTGCGCACGGCCTGGTCCCGCGTGCTGCGCGAGCCGCCCGCCTGACGCAGGCACACGGCATCCGTCGGCGGTGGCGTCAGCGACGCTGCATGTCCCAGGCGAGCTCGATCGCAGCGCGCACGGCTTCGGGCTCGGCGCGGTCGAGGTAGGCCTCGACCTTGTGGTGCGCCTCCATCCGCGGCGGGACGCCGAAGCTGTCCGGATACCGGTCCAACAACGCCTCGCGGTGGCTCAGGGGAACCCGGATCACCAGCGTCGTGGGGTCCTGCAGGCGCACGACGAGGCGGTCGTGGACGTACCACGCAGGCCGGGAGTCGGTGCCCTTGCGCTTCACCTGCGCCAGCGACTCCGCGTACTCGCCCACCTCGTGCGGGGTCACCGGCCCACCGTGGCCGCGGGTCAGTCGTCGCTGCCGGCGAGCCACGCGCGGTGGCGGCCCTCGGCGATGTACGCGAGCCGGCGCAGGGCCTCGCGGTTGCGGGGCAGGATCATCGCCTGCCGCACCGGCATCGGCACGACCTTCCCCGGGCCGCTGACGGCATCCTCGGCCATCGACACGGTGCAGCTGCCCGGGCCGTCGGGCACGATCTCGATCGACACGCGCGCCTCCCCCATCGGCCACCCCTTGGCGGTGAGCACGAGGCGGTGCGGCTCCTGCGCCTCCTCGGCGACCGTGGCGTCGGAGATGACCGCCGGCCATGCGCCGAAGCTGTGGTGGAGGCGGCTACCCGGCTCGGGCCACGTGCCGTCGACCGCGCGCACCCGCGAGGCGCCGACCACCCAGGTGGCGTAGAACCATCCGTCGGCGAGCACCGCCCAGACCGCCTCGGCCGGTGCCGCCACCGACCGGGAGACTCGGGGGCGGCTCAGGGTGTCGTGCTCGGTCATCTCGTCCTCCTGGGGTGGTTGGGCGGTGAGGGTGTCGCGGCCCGGCGCCGGGTGCACCGGCAGGTCGACGTTGCCGGGGGTGGGTGGCAGGTTGCGCCAGGTGTCGAGCCCGAAGGTGCGCATCAGCGGGGTGACCAGGGCGTCGTAGACACCGGGGAACAACCGGAAGCCGGCGATCGTGACGAGGTTGGCCGGCCCGACGTTGGTCTGCCGACGGGGATGCCGCAGCACCCACCACACGCGCCGCGCGACGTCGTCGGGCTGCAGCACCGGCGGCGGGGGGCTGCCGTGCCGCCCGAGCACGGTCGCGGCCTGCTGGTAGATCGGCGTGTCGATGCCGCCGGGGGCGACGAGCGAGACATGGATGCCGTCGCGCTGTCGCGCCTCGATCTGCAGGGTGCGCACCAGGCCGTGCACCGCCCACTTCGAGAGCACGTACGAGCTCATGTACGGGGTCGCGATCTCGCCGAGCAGCGAGCCGATGACGACGAGGCGCCCACCACCGGTGCGGCGGAACGCGTCCATCGCGGCGCGGCACACCGCGATCGTGCCGAAGATGTTGGTGTTGACGACCTCCGTCATCACCTCGCTCGGCACCTCCTCGACGTTGCCGTATGCGACGACCGCGGCCGAGTGCACCACCGCCAGCCCAGTGCCGAACTCGTCGGCTGCCTGGTCGATGACCCGGTGCACCGCCTCGGCATCGCGCACGTCGAGCTCCTCGACCGATGCCGTGCCCCCCACCTCGAGGCACTCCTCGGCGAGCAGCTTCAGCACGTCGGGCGCCCGGCCGGTGAGCACCACGTGCAGGCCCTCGCCGGCCAGGCGGAGCGCGGTGGCCCGGCCGATGCCGCTCGACGCGCCGGTGATGACCACCCCGGTCGGCCTGCCCGGTCGTTGCCGGCTCACCCGGTCGTCCTTCCGTCGCGCGATGTCTTGGCCTGCTCTCCGGATCGGTGGCCTACCCGGGCGGCGCCCGGGCCAAACCGGGGCACCGACGCTGTCGAACCTGCGCGCCGGGGGCGCTGGCGCGCATGGCGTCGGGCCGCCGGGGTAGGCGTGCGCCATGAGCCCGTCAGCAAAGGACCAGGTCCCACCGCCGCCTCCGGGTGCGCCCGCCCTCGCGTCGGTTCCCCTCGAGGAGCCGACGACACCCCACGAGCCGTTGCCCCCCAAGCCCGAGCAGCAGTCGCCCGCCACGGTCTCGCCGACCGGCGCCGACCTCGGTGCCGAGCGCACGGCGATGAGCCAGCAGGGCGCGTTCCTCACCACCTCCACCGGCGCGCGGCTGCGCGACACCGACCACTCCCTGCGGGCTGGTCCCCGCGGCCCGGCCCTGCTGCAGGACCACCACCTTCGCGAGAAGATCACCCACTTCGACCACGAGCGCATCCCCGAGCGGGTGGTGCACGCCCGGGGCGCCGGGGCGCACGGCATCTTCGTCGGCTACGGCGCCGCCTCCGACCTCACCTCTGCGGCATTCCTCGAGAAGGACGTCGAGACACCGGTTTTCGTGCGCTTCTCGACGGTCGCCGGCTCCCGCGGGTCGGCCGACACGGTGCGCGACACCCGTGGCTTCGCGGTGAAGTTCTACACCGAGCAGGGCAACTTCGACCTCGTCGGCAACAACATCCCGGTCTTCTTCATCCAGGACGGCATCAAGTTCCCGGACATCATCCACGCGGTGAAGCCGCACCCCGACCGCGAGATCCCCCAGGCGCAGTCGGCCCACGACACGTTCTGGGACTTCGTCTCGCTGCACACCGAGGCCCAGCACCACGCCATCTGGGCGATGTCCGACCGTGCCATCCCCCGCTCGTACCGGCACATGGAGGGCTTCGGGGTGCACACCTTCCGGCTCGTCAACGCGGCCGGCGACACCACCCTGGTCAAGTTCCACTGGAAGCCCCGGCTCGGCGCGCACTCGCTCACGTGGGAGGAGGCCCAGCTGCTCGGCGGCATGGACCCCGACTTCCACCGGCGCGACCTCTACGACGCGATCGAGGCGGGCGCCTACCCGCAGTACGAGCTCGGCATCCAGGCGTTCGAGGACACCGACGACCAGACCTTCGAGGGCATCGACCTGCTCGACCCCACCAAGCTGGTGCCCGAGGAGCTCGCTCCGGTGCAGCCGCTCGGCCTGCTGACGCTGTCCGGCACGCCGACCAACTTCTTCGCCGAGTCCGAGCAGGTGGCGTTCCACGTCGGCAACCTCGTGCCCGGCATCGACGTCACCGACGACCCGCTGCTGCAGGTGCGGCTCTTCTCGTACGTCGACACCCAGCTCACCCGCCTGGGCGGCCCGAACTTCAACCAGCTCCCCGTCAACCGCCCGCACGCCCCGGTCAACGACATGCTGCGCGACGGCATGCACCAGACAGCGGTCCACGGCGGGGTGGCGCCCTACCGGCCCAACTCGCTCGACGGCGGCTGCCCCTTCGTCGCCGGCGACCCCGACGGCGCCTTCCTCGACGTGCCGCAGGCCGTGGTCGCCGGCAGCAAGGTGCGCGCGCTGTCGGCGTCGTTCGACGACCACTTCAGCCAGGCCCGCCTGTTCTGGCTGAGCATGTCGCCGGTCGAGCAGGACCACATCGTGCAGGCCTACACCTTCGAGCTCGGCAAGTGCTACGACGACACCATCCGCCAGCGCCAGCTGCTCTCGCTGGCCCGGATCGACGGCGAGCTCGCCGCCGACGTCGCGGCGGGCCTGGGGATGCCGGCGCCCGAGCCGGCGGCCGAGGTCGACGAGGTCACGCCCAGCCCCGCGCTCTCGCAGCTGGGCGGCACCTGGCCGGTCGAGGGTCGCACCGTCGCCGTCGTCGTCGACGCCACCTCCGACGCGGATGCCGTGCTGGCCCTCACCGAGCAGCTGCGCGCCGAGAGCCTCGTGCCACTGCTGCTGGCCCCGACGGGCGGCCCGGTCTGGGCCGACCGCGACCTGCCGGCGCACCGCACCCTGCTCACGTCGCGCTCGGTGGAGTTCGACGCCGTCGTCGTCATGACGCTCGTGCCGCCTGCTGCGGACGCGCGCCAGAGCCGCGACGCGAAGGCGGCCGCCGGGGCCACCCCGGCCATCGACCCGCGGCTCACCCTGCTCGTCGACGAGGCCTTCCGGCACGGCAAGGGCATCGGCGTCGTGGGCGACACCCAGATGGCCGCGGCGCTGGGGCTCGCCGACGACGAGGCGGGTGTCACCGTGGGCGACACCGCCACCGTGGCCACCGCACTCGTGGCGGGCCTGGCCGAGCACCGGGCTTGGAACCGGTTCACGCCCAGCCGCTGAGCGCACAGACGAAGGGGCGGATGCCGGGTCGGGACCACCGATCGGCATCCGCCCCTTCGTCGTGCCTCCTCGCCGAGCGACTCCTCGACAGTCGCGGCGTGAGCTACCGCCTGGTAGGTGGAGGGATCGGTGCACCTACCAAGCGGTAGCCGAGGCGATGTCCCACGGCGGAAGGCGAGCCGGGGCGGCATCCGGGCTCGCGGCGTGAGCTACCGCCTCGTAGGTGGAGGGATCGGTGCACCTACCAGGCGGTAGCCGACGGCGGGTCCGGCGGCGTCCTGGAGGCGCCGGGCCGAACCCTCCCCACGACGCGGAACAGCCCGCCGACCCGGGAGGACCGGGTCGACGGGCTGTTCTTGAGGAGAGGCCGGCTGGGCCGGCCCTCCCGTCAGATGGACGGCGTGGTGCCCGTGTCGGTGTCCCTGCCGGTGCTGGCAACCGAGCCGGTGCTCGAGGACCCGCCGTTGGAGGACGAGAAACCGCCGTTCGACGACCCGCCGTTCGAGGCGGTCTCCTTGACCGACTGGGCCGCGGAGGAGCCGTCGTCCTTGACGTGGTCGACGCCCTGCTGGGCGGTGTCCTTGACCGACTGGGTCGCCTGCTGGGCCGGCTCCTTCAGGTTCTGCGCGGTCTCCTGCGCCACCGACTTCGCCTGGTCGACGAGCGGCTCGGCCTTGTCCTTGGCCGTGGTGGCGAGCTCGCGCTCCCGGGTGCTGGCCGGCAGGAGCGAGCCCACCAGCCAGCCGGCGGCCAGGGCCACGGCACCCGCCGCGAGCGGGTTGCCGCGCGCCTGGCGACGGGCCAGGTCGGGAGCGCTCTTGACGCCCTCCGCGACGTCGTGCGCCTTGTCGGAGCCGACGCTGGTCGTGTCGTGGGCGGTGCCCATGACGCTCTCCTTGAGGCGGCCGGCCCGGCCGGTCGCCCGCTGGGCGGTGCGCTTGGCCACGCTGCTCGGGCGCACGCTCTCGGTGAGCACGTCGACGTCCTCGCTCAGCCGGCCACGGGTGCGGTCGATCTCGGCGCGGATGGCCTCGGGGTCATTGGTGGTCGTCATCGGGTCTCGTGTCCTTTCAGTGCCTCGGGAATGTCCTTGGTGGTGTCCACGGTGCGCGGTGCGAGCGGGGTGACCTGCTTCATCCGGGTGCGGCCCATCGCGGCCATCACGCCGGCTGCCGCGGCCCAGAGCACGCCGACGAGCAGGGCCGACCAGCCCAGGCTGTCGAACAGGTCGCCCAGGGCCCACCAGAGGGCGAGCGACAGGAAGATCAGGGCGAGGTGCCCTGCCACACCGGCCCCGGCGAACATGCCGCCGGCCGCCTTGGCGTGGTCGGCGGTCTCCTTGATCTCGGCCTTGGCGAGCTCGACCTCCTGGCGCAGCAGGGTGGACAGGTCGGTCGTGATGTCACCGAGCACCTCACCCACCGATCGCAGGGAGGGGTCAGGCAGGTCGCCCCGGGTGTCGCCACCGTTGGTGGCGCCGGGGTGAGGTGCGCAGCCGCTGCTGCTCGGTCATCGGTTCCCTCGCAACGAGTCGTCGCCCTCGGCGGTCAGGTTGCCCTGGTCGTCGATCGGCGTGGGCGTCCCGTCGGGCGCGATGGGCTGGCTGGTGCGGTAGGCGTCGGGCAGCTCGTCACCCGGCACGGTGGCCCCGCCCTCGACCACGGTGGCCGGGGTGGCGCCCGGCGTGACCGGGGTCGCCGCAGTGGTGGATGCCGTGGGGTCGGTCGCGGTCGGCATGCCCGCACCGCCGTTGGTGCCCGTGCCGATGTCCTCGCCGTAGCCACCCGTGGTGCCCGCTGCGTAGCCGGTGCTGCCGTAGGTGGAGGTTCCGTAGGTGGAGCCGCCGTTGGTGTCGGCGAACTGGGAGCCCGTCGAACCCCCGAAGTCGGCGCTCGAGGAGTCATCGGAGTCACGGGCCTCGTCGACCAGGCTGCGGCTCAGCCGCCCGGCGAGCACGCCGACCCCGGCCGCGATGGCCAGGAAGGTGCCCGGCCGCTGGCGGGCGAAGCTGCGCGCCTCGTCGAGCAGGCTGCCCGGGTCGCGCTGGTCGAGCCAGCTCGCGGCATCCCCCGCGCGGCGGGCCACGTCGTCGACCAGGCCGCGTGCCATGCCGTCCTGGTCCGCGGAGCCGGCCATCGAGCCGAGCTGGTCGGCCAGCTCGCGAAGGCTGCCCGCGACACGCGTCTGCTGGGTGGCCGCCTGGTCGGTGAGGTCGCGGCGGGTCTGGCTCCACAGCTGGCGCACCTGGTCGGTCGCCTCGCGGGTGACCTCCTTGGCCTCCTGCCCTGCGGTCTGCGCGACGTCCCCCGCTGCCTGCTTGGTCTCGTCCTTCACGGTGCCCGCTCGGTCCGCGGGAGTCTGCGGAGTGGTCGTCTGGGTCTCCATGAGTACCCCGTCCTCTCGTCAGGCCGTCGTCGGTCGACGGCGTGAGCGGGGCGTACCCGGCACCTGTCGAGACGAAACCTTCTCGGGCACTGTGGACGTGGCGAGGAGGCGGGTTTGCGCCGAGCGGGGTCAGACCGCGCGCGCCGGCTTCACCGGGACCGCCTGGCGGTGGTGCACGGCCAGGATGCCGGTGTCGGCCACCTCGCTCGCGACCTCGGACAGCTTGCGGTTCGAGTGCTGGCTCGCGGCACGCAGCACGTCGAAGGCCGCGTCGCGGGTGATCCGGTGCTGCTGCATCAGGATGCCGATGGCCACCCCGATCTCGCGGTTGCTCTCCAAGGCCCTCAGCAGGTTCGTCGCCCGGCCCCGGGCCAGGGCCGCGGTGACGAGCAGCGATCCGTGGCTCGCGAGCACGAGACTCATTCCGGCAGCCCGGTCGTCGAACGCATCGCGCTGCTCGGAGTAGATGGTCAGCGCCGCCACGACGTCAGGCTCGCCGAGCAGCGTGAACCGCTGCCACAGCACGCTCCGCACACCCAGCTCGTCGTGCACGGCGTGCCCCCAGCGCGGCCACCGGGTGTCGGACCCGACGTCGCCGGTGACGTACACGGAGTCGTCGAACGCGGCATCCGTGCCCGGACCGGACCCGCGCCCGAGCTGCAGCCGGTCGGCCTGCCGCGCGGTCTCGTCGGTGGCGGCCTCGGTCGTCAGGCGGGTTCCGCGGCGCAGCGTGAGGCTGGCGCTACCGGCTCCGGGCACGTGCGCCACGGCGACCCGCACCAGCTCGTCGAGGGCCGGCCCACCGCCCTCGTCGCCCACCAGCCCGGCCAGGGGGCGAAGCGCCTCAGCCAGCGCCACCAGGGGGGTCAGGTCATCGGTGCCACGACGGTCGATCTCCACGGCTCGCACGAGGCATCCCCTCTCCGGCAACGGCGCGAGGGGGCGTCCCCCACGTCCGCCTCCGAGTATCTCCCCGACCTCTGCGTCCGGAGAGCCGAAGCAACCGTCGATCTACGGCGACCGTCGGGCGCCGCAGCTCGGCGAATGCCGCCCGCACCCCCGGGTAAGGGACCAGCGCCGCCGCCCCGGCATCCGGCAGCAGTGGTGCCCGACCGAGCCAGCCGTCAGCGAGAGGACGTCCCATGAGCCAGCGCACCGTCGAGGTTCCCGCGCAGCAGCAGAAGTGGCCGGGCAGTGACGCCGAGCTGAACCCACCCGCGGACCACGGTGCCGAGTCGTGGACCGGGCGCGACCGGCTGCGCGGCAAGCGGGCCGTCGTGACTGGAGGTGACTCCGGCATCGGCCGGGCCGTGGCGATCGCGTTCGCCCGCGAGGGGGCCGAGGTCGTCATCACGCACCTGCCCGAGGAGGAGGACGACGCGCGCACCACCGCCGAGCTGGCCGGCGCGGACAGCCGCGTCGTGCTGCACGCCGCCGACCTGCGCACCCCGCAGGCCAACCGAGAGCTCGCCGAGCGGGCCGTGGCCGAGCTCGGCGGCGTCGACGTGCTGGTGTGCAACGCCGCCTTCCAGATGGCCCAGGAGGAGCTGGCCGACTTCGCCCCCGAGCAGATCGAGCGCACCTTCGCCACCAACGTGCTCGGCCCGTTCTGGCTGGTGCAGGCCCTCTCGCCGCAGCTGTCCGACGGCGGCAGCGTCATCGTCACCACCTCGGTCCAGGCCTACTCGCCGTCCGACAACCTGATCGACTACGCGGCCACGAAGGCGGCCCTGAACAACCTCGTGGTCAACCTCGCCCAGGACCTCGGCCCACAGGGCATCCGGGTCAATGCCGTTGCCCCGGGGCCGATCTGGACGCCGCTCATCCCGGCGACGATGGCCCCCGAGAAGGTCGAGGGTTTCGGCTCCGACACCCCGCTGGGTCGGCCGGGCCAGCCCGTCGAGGTGGCCGCCGCCTACGTGTTCCTGGCCTCCGACGAGGCGAGCTACGTGTCGGGCACCGTGCTCGGTGTGACCGGGGGCAAGCCGGTCTTCTGACGCCACGCACCCCGGGCGCGCTTGCCGAAACGGTTCTGGCACAGCCGTGGTGCTCGCGACTCCGCTGGTTCCGCACCTGATCACAGAAGGTGTGCCGCCGCGGAGTGGGGGTAGGTCGACGGGTGCGCAGGCCACCGGGGGGTGCGGAGCCCCACCAACGACGACCAGCAGGAGGTACACGTGCAACCACTACCGGAGACGGCCGCCGCCCTGAGCGCCCTCGCGGTCGCGACCGACGACGGCGACGACGCCCTGGTCGAGGAGTTCGACCATGCGGCGGCGAAGACCCGCCGGATCGCTCCCGAGTGCGTGGGGCTCACGCTGACCTTCGTGCAGGACGGTGTGTCGTTCACCTGGGTGGCGACCGACCTCGACTCCGCGGCACTCGACGCCATCCAGTACCTCGAGGGCGGCCCCTGCGTCACCGCCGTGATGGAGGGCTCCGTGGTCACCGACTCGGATGACGACCCGGTCGACGAGCGCGCCTGGCACGCCTTCGCCCAGGCCAGTTCCCGGGCCGGGGTGTCGAGCACCCTGTCGATCCCGCTGATGACCTCGGACCAGGTCTACGGCGGGCTCAACCTCTACGGCAGCACCCCCAGCGCCTTCGACGGGCACCACGAGGAGCTGGCCGCCCTGTACGGCGGGTGGGCCGGCGGTGCGGTGACGAACGCCGACCTCACCTTCACCACGCTGGCCCGGTCGAGGACCGCCCCACGGGTTCTCGCCGACGCCGCGAGCAGCAACGTCGCCGTCGGCCTGATCATGGCCGCGCACGGCGTCACGGAGGACACGGCCCGACACCTGCTCAGCGATGCGGCGGCCCGGGCCGGGGTGTCCGTGGGCCGGGTGGCCGACATCCTGCTCGACACGCGGCTGCTCTAGCCGGACGACGGCTCGCGGCCGGCGGTCGGGGTCGGCGGGTGTGGACTCGGCCCGGCCGGCGTCGCCGGTCTCGGCGACGGTGGCGGCGACATCGCCCCTGAGGTTGGCATCTCGCCTGGTTCTGCACGACCGTGCACCGTACCCGGGACAGCGCAGCCGAAACGTCCGGGCCGAGCACGGCCCGGCTGTCGAAGGACAAGTCGTGTGGTCCTAAGCCCCTACCGGCGCCGTCCTCGTGAGAGGTTCTAGATCTCCCCGGTTGATCCAACCAGTCGTCTTCCTCGGGACACTTGGTCCAACAGCGGTGCCATCCCTCTCCAGCAAGGACGAGCTTCATGGCACCCGTGACCATTTCCCCCACCCGCGACGACCGCACGGCATCCCAGGCCGATCTCGACACCGAGGTCGACGCCCTCGCGGCAGAGCTGGCCGACGAGACCGACCCCGGCCGCAAGGCCCAGCTGGTCGAGCAGATCGTGATCCAGATGCTGCCCCTGGCCGACGGCCTGGCGATGCGCTACAGCGGCCGCGGCGTCGAGACCGACGACCTGCTCCAGGTGGCCCGCACCGCCCTGGTGAAGGCGGTCGACCGCTACCGTCCCGGCGCCGGCCCGGGTTTCGCCGCCTTTGCGCACCCCACCATCTCCGGCGAGCTCAAGCGCTGGTTCCGCGACCACGGCTGGGCCGTGCGCCCGCCGCGTCGCATCCAGGAGCTGCGGGCCGGGCTGGTCGTCGAGGAGGAGCGCCTGCGCCACGCGCTCAACCGCGACCCCCGCGACACCGAGCTCGCCAGCGTGCTCGGGGTCTCGGTCGACGAGGTCGACGAGGCCCGTGGGGTCTCCGCCGGCTACCACGCCGTCTCCCTCGACGCGCCGACCTCGGCCGGCACCAACCTCGCCGACCACCTGCTGGTCACCTCCAGCCACGCGGGCACCATCGAGGTGCGCGACGCCCTGCGCCAGGCCATCGCCGGCCTCACCGAGCGCCAGCGTCTCGTGCTGCGGCTGCGCTACGTCGAGGAGCTCACCCAGGGTGAGATCGGGGAGCACATCGGGGTCAGCCAGATGCAGGTGTCCCGCATCCTGCGCGGCATCGTCGAGCGCCTGCGCTGCGAGCTGCTGGCCGACGAGCAGCGTCAGTCGCACGACTCCGCCGCCTGAGGGCGAACGCGCGCCCGGCTGGGCCACGCCCCAGGTCGGGGTGGGTTTTCGGTCTGTCGTTGTGGGTACCTACCTGCATGCCCACCGCCCGGAAGACCTCCGGTGGGGGCCGACCGAGGGAGCGACCATGAGGAAGACCTGGGGGGTGGCGGTGCTGCTGCCCGTCGCGCTGGTGGCGGGGTGTGCGGGAGTCGGCGGGTCCGACAGCGGCGGTGGGGGCAACGGGGGCGGCTCCGGTGGCTCCGGGTCGTCCGGCTGGTCGGGCACCCCGAGCGGCACCCTCACCACGATGGGGTTCGGCGGCGAGGACGAGGTCGGAACCTCGCGTGTCGCGGCCTTCAAGGCGGCCGCTCCCGACGTGAAGGTCACCATCAACAAGGGTGACTTCGACGCCCAGCAGTTCCTCACGGCGGTGTCGAGCGGCAACCCGCCCGACCTGGTCTACATGAGCCGCCAGCTGATCGGCACCTACGCGGCGAAGGGTGCCATCCAGCCGCTCGACCAGTGCATCTCCGGGCAGGGCATCGACACCTCCCAGTACCGCCCGGCGGCCATGCAGTCCGTGACGCTCGCCGACAAGGTCTACGGCATCCCCGAGTTCTACATCGTGCAGGCCAACCTGATCGACGGCACCGCGCTCGGCTCGGCCGGCGTCACGCCCGAGCAGATCCAGACAAAGGACTGGGACGCGCTGGCCGCCACGTCGGCCAAGCTCTTCCAGCAGGACGGCAACAAGATCAAGCGGCTCGGCTACGACCCCAAGCTCCCGGACTCGTTCCCGCAGTGGGCGATGGCCAACGGGGCGAACATCGTCGATGACGACGGCGCCCCGAACCTCGACGACCCCAAGGCGGTCGAGGCACTGAAGTACACCGTCGACCTGGTGAAGAGCCAGGGCGGGTGGACCAAGTTCAAGTCCTTCCGCGACTCCTACGACATCTTCGGCGAGAAGAACCCGCTCACCGTGCACAGCATCGCCGCCTTCCCGATGGAGAACTGGTACGTCAACGTGCTGCGCGACTCCATCCCCGCCGGCCTGAAGCTGCAGTCAACGCCGTTCACCGACCGCCAGGGCCAGCCGATGAGCATCCTCGGCGGCTCGGCCTGGGCGATCCCCAAGGGCGCGAAGAACGCCGTGGCGGCGTGCGCGTGGGCCAAGACGATGACCTCGACCGACACCTGGATGAAGGCGGCGGAGGCGCGCGAGCAGAAGGTGGCGGAGGACAAGTCCTTCTTCACCGGCCTGTTCACCGCCAACAAGGTGGCCGACGACCAGATCCGCGAGAAGTACCTCAAGGACGCCCCGGACCCCGGCTTCAAGGCGGCGATCGACAACTTCTACGGCTCGCTCGACTCGGCCAAGGCGCTCAACCCCTCGGCCGCCGGTGCCGAGATCGACGCCGCGTGGAAGAGCGCGGTGTCGCGGGCCCTCGAGGGACAGGACCCGGGCGAGGCCCTGGCGCAGGCGCAGAAGGAGGCGCAGACGGCCTACCAGAAGGTGTCGACCGATGGCTAGCACGCTGCAGCGGCGCGAGACCCGCGCCGCCCTGGGCTTCATCTCGCCCTGGATCCTCGGCTTCTTCATCTTCACCGCGGGCCCGATGGTCGCCAGCCTCGCGCTGTCCTTCACCGACTACTCCCTGGTCGGCAACACCCGCGGGGTCGGCGGCGCCAACTACCAGGAGCTGCTCTCCGACCCGCGGGTGCGCACCTCGCTGGCCAACACCTTCATCTACGCCGCGCTCTACGTGCCGCTCGGCACCGCAGCGGCGCTCGGCCTGGCCCTGCTCCTGCAGCGGGTCGGTCGCGCCGCAGGGTTCTTCCGCACGGCGTTCTACCTTCCCGTGATGACGCCGGCCGTCGCCGCAGGCGCGATGTTCCTGCTCCTGCTCAACGGGCAGCGCGGGCTGGTCAACCAGGTGCTCGGCTGGGTCGGCATCCAGGGGCCGGACTGGACCACCGACCCCAACTGGCTCAAGCCGTCGCTGGCCATCGTCAGCCTGTGGGCCGTCGGTGGCAGCGTGGTGATCTTCCTGGCGGCCCTGCACGCCGTGCCCCGGCAGCTGCACGAGGCCGCCATGCTCGACGGCGCCGGCGCGGCACGCCGCTTCTTCAGCGTGACCGTGCCGATGATCTCCGGCGCGATCTTCTTCAGCGTCATCACGCACACCATTGCGGCCCTGCAGATGTTCGACCAGGCGTACACGATGTTCTACGGGCCCCAGCAGAAGGCCACGGCATCCGACGCCTCGCTCGTCTACATGGTCTACCTCTTCCAGAACGCCTTCCAGTTCTTCCGGATGGGCTTCGCCTCGGCGATGGCCTGGGTGCTGTTCGCCATCATCCTCTTCATCACCGTCATCCAGGTGCGGGTCGGGAACCGGTTCGTGTACTACGAAGGGGACAGCCGATGAGTACGCCTGTCGTCCAGGGCATTCCACCGATTGGCGGCGGTGGCGAGCAGGGCCCGGCCAGCACTCGCGGTCCTGCCGGGGCCGCCCCGCTCGCGGGTGACGGCCGACCGGGCCGCGACCGCGACACCACCGTGCGGTCCTGGTTCTGGCGGGGTCTCTACCTCGCGGTGCTGTTCCTCGCGACCATGGCGTTCGTCTACCCGCTGGTGTGGCTGGTGTCGGCGTCGCTGAAGCCCAAGGAGCAGGTGTTCGACAACCGGCTCGTGCCCGAGACGGTGCAGTGGTCGAACTTCGCGGCGGTGTGGGATGCCGGGCCGGTGCTGCGCTGGCTGTTCAACTCCGTGACCGTCGGCCTGATGGCCGCCACAGCGGTCACCCTCTCGAGCGCCCTGGTCGCCTTCGGGTTCGCCTACTTCCGCTTCCGCTACCGCAACCTGCTCTTCGGGCTGGTGCTCGCCACGATGATGCTGCCGGGCGCGGTGACGATGATCCCCGTCTACCTGATCTGGAACCAGGTCGGGATGATCGACACCCAGGTGCCGCTGTGGGCCCAGAACTTGTTCGGGTCGGCCTTCTACATCTTCCTGCTGCGGCAGTTCTTCCTCGGCATCCCGCGCGAGCTGTTCGAGGCCGCGCGGGTCGACGGGGCGTCGTACCTGCGGATGTTCCGCGCCATCGCGCTACCGCTGGCTCGCCCGGCGCTCGTCATCGTGTTCGTGTTCGAGCTGCAGGCCAGCTGGTCGGACCTGATGAAGCCACTGATCTACCTCCAGACCCCCGACTACTACACGATGCCGCGCGGCCTGAAGCAGATCGTCGACGCCTTCGCGCTCTCCGGCGAGTACCACTGGGAGATCGCCATGGCGGCCACGCTGATCGCCACCGTCCCGATGATCATCATCTTCGCGTTCACCCAGCGCTACGTGCTCGACGGCATCGCCACCAGCGCCAAGCAGGGCTGAGAGCAGCGCCGCCGTCAGGGAGCAACCTCGGGGGCAGAGTGGTGCAGGGGCGCGACAGGTGCCTCCCCTGCATCATCTGAAGGAAGCCACATGGGCCGAGGTATGCACCACGCGCGACAGGTGCCTCCCCCTGCATCACCCCTGGCAGCCGGTTCAGAAGGGCGGTTCGTCCGGCCATTGAGCGCGGGCCTTCGTTCGGGCGTGGCCCACTCGCAAGTCGGCGGCTGAGGTGCAGCGGCGGTGAGTGGGGTGGGTTCGTATGGCGACGTCGACCGGGTGCACGTGGTGCTCCACCCTGAAGGTCAGGTGGTGCTCGAGGGCGCTCCACACCGAGCCGGTCACGGGCTCGGCGAGCGGCCGCTCGTTGGGGGCCGCCGCGGTGGCCGGGAGCGGCTTTCGTGCTTGGATGGCCGGGGGCTGCGGGTGGGCTGGGTTGGCAGGGGACGCCGCGACACCCTCGTCGACAGGGTCAGCCGGCGTCGCCGCGAGGCCCGCGTGGGTGGGGTCGGCTGCGAGTACCAGGGTGCGCAGGGCGTCGAGCGGCGCGGTGGTGCGCTCTTGACCGGTGGGGTCGGTCCAGGTGGTGGTGCCGTCGGGTGCCAGGTGTAGTCGCCAGCCGGGTCGTTGCTTGATGCGGTGGTGGCGTCGGCAGAGGGTGAGCAGGTTGGTTGCGGTGGTGGGACCGGTGGGCCAGGGCCGCACGTGGTCGAGGTCGCAGAACCGGGCGGCGACGCAGCAGCCGGGGAAGCGGCATCGGCCGTCGCGGGCCTTGACCAGGGCGGTGAGCTCGGCGCTTGGCCGGTAGGCGTTGGTGGCGAGGTCGTCACGAGGGTCGAGTCGCGCCCCGGTGAGCGGGTCGCAGGGAACGAACGGCGGTGGCGCCTGGCGTGCGGCGCGTTTTGGTCGCGGCGGCTGCTTTTCCAGGTGGTCGCGCAGCCAGCCGCGGCGCACGAGTAGCGGCTCGGACGGTCGGCTCCCCTGCACCTCGATCAGGTCGTCGTCCGACCCGCTCTTCGTCGGATGCGGTGGTGAGGAATGGGTGGGGCTCCCGTCTGACCCGGTTGCTGCCAGGGGATGAGCTGGTGGGGCGTGGGCCGGGACGTCGGCCACTGTTGGCCTCGTTGGCGGCGGTGCTCCATGCACCTCGGCCAGGTCGTCGGTGCGCTCGGTTGGCGCGGACAGCTCTTGGAGGTCGGTCGCCGATGTCTGCTGGGGCTCGGCGTTCACGGCGGCAAGGTCTTCGGTGCGCTCGGCGGGTGCGGCAGTCCCCTGGGGGTCGGTCGCCGAGGTCTGCTGGGGCTCGGCGTTCACGGCGGCAAGGTCTTCGGTGCGCACGGCGGGTGCGGCCGGCCCTTGGGGGTCGGTCGCCGAGGTGTGCTGCGCGGTGGCCGCACCGCCGACGGGGCGGTCGGGACCGAGGTTCCTGGGGTCGAGAGGGTCTCCGTCGAGGGCGCCTTGGTCGTTGCGGACCACACCCGCAGCGGCATCCGTCAATGCTGCGGTGTCGAACGGTGGCTCGCCGCTCGCCGGCTGGGCGGTTCCGGACACGTGGGGGTCGGCTGCCACTTCGGTCGGGGCGGGGGTGTGAGGGGTGTGAGGGCCGGGTTGGGTGTCGGCTGGGACGGTGAGGACGATCTGGACGTCGATGGTGGCGTTGCCGGTGACCAGGTCGGTCAGTGCTTTGCCGCGGGCCTGTTCGATGTTGGTGCAGGTGCCGGCGGCGACCAGGTCGTGGGCGAGGCGGTCGATCGCGGCCCAGGCGGTGGCGGCGTCCTCGCTGGGGAAGGTGCCGTGCCACTCGTCGACGCCGGGCTCGGCGACCCACCGGCGCAGCCCGGTGTTGGCGCGCGCCCTTTGGGCGCGTTCGCGGACCAGGTCGGGCGAGACGCGTGAGAGCAGCACCCGGGTGCGTTTGCGCAGCGAGGAGGAGTCCTCGCCCAGGTGCCCGGACAGTGCGGCCACGACCGCGTCGGCGACGTCGGCGGGTGCCACCTCGAGCTCGAACGCGACCACCCCGGCGCGGTACCCGTCGAGCTGCCCGTCCGCCATCGCCTGGTGCAGCCCACCGAGCCCGCTGGGCTGGGGCAGGTCGGGTTGCTCGGCCGGCACCGGCACCCGGTGCGCGGCCAGGCGCACCGCCTGCTCGACCCGGCGCTGGGCCTGCTGGTGCGTCGCCCCGATCAGCGGTGCGACGACGTCGGCGGCATCCAGGGTCACCCGGCCGGGGACGTGCACGCTCTCGCCGAGGGTGCCGTCCTCGCACCACACGCTCTCGCGGCGGGCGGCCTCAGCGATGGCCCTGTCCTGCACCGCGGCGACGGTGTTGATCAGCAACTGGCAGTCCCGCACGACGCCCAGCCACTGGTCACGGCTTCGGTCGCCCGGGTCGGTGATGGCGGCGGCGACCCGGCGCGCACCCAACGTCACAGCCTCAGCGAGGTCCGTCGTCGGCGCGGCGGCAGGCGTGGCAGCAGCGGCGGCCGACCGCTCGACGTGCCGCTTCGACGTGGCCATGACTCCCCCTTCCCCGTGACACGATTCTACCGACGAACCCTGTCTCGCACAAGTGTTCGAATGCTTGTGTTCGCCTGCAGCAGAATCATTTCGAACAGCTGAGCAGCGCTCTCGAGTCCGGGGGCGCGGTCGCCGGTCTTCGTGAAGCGGCCCGCCACGAGGCCCGACCCGGTCGGCACGGACAGCGCGACATCGAGGCTGCCTGTGGGGGCGACCATCGACGAAGGGACGAACGCCGCTCAGCCCTCGGTCACGCCCAGCTCGACCTCGGCGAAGGTATCCGGCACCCGCGCACGGCCCCCCGGGCCGGGAAGGGGCCTACCCCGACAGCCGGACCACCGGCCGAAGGGACGAGAGCCTGCTCAGCCGTCGGTGACCCCCAGCTCGACCTCGGCCAGGGCGGCCGGCAGCCCGCGCACGACCTCCCGAGCCAGGAAGCCGGTGCGGCCCACCTCGGCGGTGAGCCGTTCGCCGGCCCGACCGTGCACATAGGCACCCCAGGCCGCGGCCCTCGCCGGGGACAGTCCGCGGGCCAGCAGCCCGGCCACCGCACCCGCTTTCACGTCGCCGGAGCCGGCCACGGCCGCCCCCGGGGCGCCGACGTCGAGGCGCCAGGACTTCCCCGACGGCTCGCAGACGAACGAGCTGTCGCTGCCGGACAGCACCGTGGCCCCGGTGCGGCGCGCAGCGCGCTGGATGGCCGCCAGCACGTCGCCCTCCACCTCGTCCCCGTCCTCCTGCAGCACCTGGGCGAGCTCGCCGGCATTGGGGGTCACCAGCGCACGGTCGACGAGGTGGCGCACACCGTCGGGGTGCGCGGTGAGGTAGGCCGTGCCGAGCGCGTCGACGACCAGGGCCGACCCGAGCTGCGGCACGACCGCTTCGAGCAGCTCGCGGGCGGCGTCCGGCGTCCCGATGCCGGGGCCGGCGAGAACGGTG
The DNA here is from genome assembly GCA_963800505.1 of uncultured Actinomycetota bacterium. Taxonomy (GTDB): domain Bacteria; phylum Actinomycetota; class Actinomycetes; order Actinomycetales; family Dermatophilaceae; genus Fodinibacter. The sequence continues at coordinate 230,268 of CAWDBL010000037.1, read as the reverse complement.
TCGGCCTGCTCCGCCAGCTCGAGCACCCGGTCAGCAGCGGAAGCGACCAGCTCGCCGTCGTCGTCCTCGGGCAGGCCGACCAGGAAGCACTCGGGCAGCGCGACCCCCACCAGGGTCGCGGTGGATGCCGTGGTGGCCACCTGCACCTTCCCCGCACCCACGCGCAGCGCCGCCTCGGCGGCGAGGAGCACCGCCCCCGGGGTCTGGCGGCTGCCGCCGACGATGAGCAGGCGGCCCTTCTCGTTCTTGTTGCCCCCCGGCGACGGCAGCGGCCGGCTGCGCAGCAGGGCCGGGGTGACCACCACCGCCGGCTCGGGCCCGTCACTCACGACCGGTCACCTGCGGTCGCCGCCTGCCCCACCTCGTGCGGCTCCTCGTGGGTCGGCTCGGCGTCGGAGGACTCGAGGTGCTCGACGTCGCCGTAGCCGACCAGGCGCAGCCCACCGGCATCCGTGCCCCGGTACCGGGTCACCGAGCAGTTGGCGAGCGGGGTGCTGCCGTCGATGTCGAGCAGCTCCTGCTCGGTGAGCGACTCCAGCAGGAAGCGGAACGCCATGATCACGGCCTGGTGGGTGAACACCCACACCCGTCGCCCCGCGTACACCTGGTCGAGGTCGCCGAGCACCCCTCGCACGCGGAGCACCACGTCGGTCCAGCTCTCGCCACCGGGCGGGCGGTAGTAGAACTTGCCCATCGCCTCGCGGCGCTTCGCCTCCTCCGGGTAGGTGTCGCGGATGCCCTGCCCGGTCATGCCGTCGAAGAGCCCGAGGTCACGCTCGCGCAGCCGCTCGTCGAACACCGGGCGTGGGGCCGACGGCAGCCCTCGAAGGGCGTGCTCCATCGTGCTGGCGGCGCGCACGTACGGCGAGCCGAGCACCACTTCCGGGCGCTCGTCATCCGAGAGTTCGGCGAGGTGCCGCCCGAGCGCATCCGCCTGTGCGACACCGTTGTCGGAGAGCGGGGTGTCGGGGTCGCGGTAGTCGAGCTCGAGCCGGGCCAGTCCCCTCTCGCCGGCCGCCGCCGCGGCGAGGTTGCCCACGCTCTCGCCGTGTCGCACGATGACGAGCTCGGCGACCCGCACCGGCATCCCGCTCGTCTCGTGGCCAGTGTCACCCATGTCAACGCCTCCTCTGCTCGCCCCCTCGACTGCGGACGACCCTACGGGCCGGTCACGTCAGCCGGGCCTTCGACAGCACAGTTTTGCCCGCACCGGACGGCGCTGAAACGGCATCGAGCGGGTAGAACGACGAGGTGACATCAGCCCGCGGTCCCTGGTGCTTCGACGAGTGGGGCGACTCGGGTGTTGCCGACGACGCCCGGGTGGTCGCGGGCGACGTCAAGGGGTCACTCGCACTCGCTCGCAACCGCGAGCAGGTCGCCCGCTCGATGGGGCGCGACACCTGGCGCGTGCTGTCGTCGCTGGCGAGTCTGGGCAGCGTCGACCTCACCACGGCGCGCACCGTCGAACCGCACTGGGATGCCGTGGCCATCCTCGAGCAGGCTTCCGCCCCGGTGCCCAAGGGCGCCACCTGGGGCGTCTACGCCGCCTCACCCCCGGGCACGCGCCTGGTCGCCCGTCGTGACGGCGCTGGCGTCTGGGGGCTGACCGGCGCGAAGCCGTGGTGCTCACTCGCCGACCGCGTCTCGCACGCCCTGGTCACCGCCGACCCCGACGACGGCCCGGCCGGCCTGTTCGCGGTCGACCTGAGCGACGAAGGGGTGTCGGTGGACCCGGGCGCCTGGGTGCCACGTGGGCTGCGCGACCTCACCACGAGCACCGTGACCTTCGACGCCGTGCCCGCGAGCCCGGTGGGCGCGCCCGGCTGGTACCTCGGCCGGCCCGGCTTCGCGTGGGGCGGCATCGGGGTGGCGGCGGTCTGGTTCGGCGGCGCCGCAGCCCTGGCCGGCTCGCTGTGGGCCGCCGCGGGCACCCGGCCGCCGGACCAGGTCGCACTCATGCACCTCGGTGCGTGCGATGCCTCCTTGCACGCCACGCTCCTCAGCCTGCGCGACGCTGCCGAGGCGATCGACGCCGGGCGGGCCGACGGCGCCGCCGGCCGCCTCCTCGCGGCCCGGGTGCGGGCGCAGGCGGCGGGGTGCGCCGAGCTGGTCCTCACCACCGTGGGTCACGCCCTCGGGCCCGCCCCGCTCGCGATGGATGCCGTGCACGCCGCGCGCGTCGCCGACCTCACCCTGTACGTGCGCCAGCACCACGCGGAGCGCGACCTCGCGGCGCTGGGTCGGCTGGTGGCGCCCGACCTCGACTCACCCGACCACCGCACACCCGAGGGCGGGGCCACCGCGTGAGCATCACCCCGGTGCCGTTCGCGCACACCGACGCCGGCACGCCTGAGAGCACCTGGCTGGGGTCCGAGCACTGGGACGGCGTGGGCGTGCTCGACCTGCCCGCCGTCGCGCAGCGCTACGCCCGGGTGCTGGTGCTCTCGGCCCACCCCGACGACGAGACGCTCGGCATCGGTGGGCTGGTGGCCGACCTCGCCGACGCCGGTGCCACCATCACCGTGCTCGTGGCGACCGACGGTGAGCGGTCGCACCCCCTCCAGGGCAACCAAGCGCGGGCCGCCCTGGCCGCCCGCCGGCGTCGCGAGGTGCAGCGCGCGGTGCGGGTGCTGGCGCCGACGGCCCGCACCACCCACCTCGGGCTGCCGGACGGCGGGCTCGCGCAGCACGAGGAGGCGCTGGCCGAGGCGGTGCGCCGCCGCTCCGACCCCGACACCCTGGTCGTCGCTCCGTGGTTCGCGGACGGGCACGCCGACCACGACGCCCTCGGCCGGGCCGCCGCGGATGCCGTGTCGGGCAGCGGCGCCGACCTCGTTCACTACCCGGTCTGGTTGTGGCACTGGGGATCACCGGAGGCGCTGCCCTGGTCCGACGTCGTGGCGAGCGAGACCTCCCGAACCGGCCTGTTGCGCAAGCGGGCTGCGCTCGCTGAGTTCCCCACGCAGACGACCGCGTGGGGCGACACAGCATCCTCGGGTGGGGTGCCGTCGCCGGTCGTCGGCCCGGTGATGCTCGACCGCGCGCGGCGCCTCATCGAGACCCTGATCGACCCCACCCATGCCCTGCCGCGGGTCCCGGATGCCCGCCTTCAGCGGCGTGCCGCGGCCCGCGCCCAGCAGTTCGACGGGATGTACGACGACGGCGACGACCCGTGGGCCTTCGACGGGTCCTTCTACGAGGAGCGCCGACGTGCGCTCGTGCTGGCCCTGCTCGGATGCCGTCGCTACGGTCGCGCTCTCGAGATCGGTTGCGCCGACGGCCGGCTCACCCAGTCGTTGCTCGAGCGCTGCGAGCAGGTGGTGGCACTCGACACCAGCCACCGGGCCGTGACGGCGGCCCAGGCACGCGCCCCGCAAGCGGTGGTCGTTCAGGGGATGGCCCCGGCGGACCTGCCGGACGGCCCTTTCGACCTGGTCCTGCTGTCCGAGGTCGGCTACTTCCTCACGCCGCTCGAGCTGGTCGCCACCCTGCGCCGGTGTGCGGCCTCGTTGGCGCCGGGCGGTGAGCTCGTGCTGTGCCACTGGCAGCACCCCACCGAGCAGGTGCCTCTCGACGGAGCCCTGGTGCACGAGCAGGCGGCCACGGCGCTGCACCTCGACTGCCGGGCGACGTACCTCGACGAGGACGTCCGGATCGAGGTCTGGGGCGACGGCGGCTCACTGGCGAGACGGGAGGGACGCGCGTGAGCGCCGCCGATCCGCTGCGCCACGTGGTGGTCGCGATCCCGGCCCGCGACGAGCAGGCCCTGCTACCCGCCTGCCTCCGGTCGGTGACCGCGGCGGCGACCGTGCTGCGCCGCGCGCGACCCGGCATCCGGCTGGTGGTCGCGGTGGCGCTCGACGGGTGCACTGACGGTTCGGCCGGCCAAGTGGAAGAACTGCACCACGGTCAACAAGACCTACAAGCACGGTGTCGGCAAGGTGAAGGCCAAGGACAAGACGTCCGGCACCCCGGTCACCACCTTCAAGAAGAGCGACAGCCTCTACAACCAGGCGATCAAGGCCAACAAGGGCCTCGACCGCGACAAGGACGGCATCGCCTGCGAGAAGCGCTGACGCTCGAAATCAGTCGTCGCTCGGGGGTGCCAGGGGCGCGGCTCGTCGCGCGTCCGGCACCCACGGCGGTGAGAACCCGGCGGTGAGGGGTGCCAGGGGCGCGGTTGCTCGCGCGCTCGGCACCCTTTACCGCCGGGTCCTCCCGTGGCGAAGGCCCTCGGCGGGCCGCAAGTCTCGTGGCGGCAAAGGTTTGTCCCCAACATGGTCAAGGAACGCTTGAGCGGGCGCAGATCGGGGGAGGGTCGTGAGCATGGGGGTAGCGACGATGCGCCCCCGGGGGGAAGCGGCCGGGCGCCGTGCGCTGCTCGACCGGTCCCACGACCGGAAGGACAGCCATGCGCTCCACCACCTCACCACCACCTCGTCGACGGCGGCTCGTTGCACTGGGCACCGCCGTCGTCCTCACCGCCAGCGGCCTGGCCGCCGCCACGGCCACCGCGGGCTCCGCCTCCGCTGACCCGGTCCGCGCTGCCAGCCCGAGCGGCAAAAGCGGCCCCGCCTACCTCGACGCCCGCCAGCCCACGTCGCGCCGGGTCGCCGACCTGCTGGGCCGGATGACGCTCGACGAGAAGATCGGCCAGATGACCCAGGCCGAGCGCGGCGGCATCGACGCCGACCCGAGCCAGATCACCACCCTGGGCCTGGGCAGCGTGCTCTCCGGTGGCGGCTCGGTGCCCACCCCGAACACCCCCGAGGCGTGGGCCGACATGGTCGACCGCTACCAGCGCGCAGCCATGGCGACAAGGCTGGGAATCCCGCTCATCTACGGCGTCGACTCCGTGCACGGCCACGGAAACCTGTTGGGCGCCACCGTCTTCCCGCACAACATCGGCCTGGGCGCCACCCGTGACCCACGCCTGGTGGAGCGGGTCGCGCACGTCACCGCCGAGGAGACCCGGGCCAGCGGGCCGCAGTGGGCCTTCGCGCCGTGCGTCTGCGTTGCCCGCGACGACCGCTGGGGCCGCACCTATGAGAGCTTCGGCGAGACCCCCCAGCTCGTCATCTCGATGGAGACCGCCATCGACGGGCTGCAGGGCCGGCCCGGTCAGCTGAAGAACAACGACCGGGTGCTCGCCACCGCCAAGCACTTCGCCGGTGACGGCCTCACCACCTACGGCACCGGGTCGAACAACGGCGCGATGGGTGACTACCCGATCGACCAGGGCGTCAGCCAGGTCAACCGCCGGACGTTCGACCGCCTGGCGCTCGCCCCCTACGTCCCCGCCGTGCGCAAGCACAACGTCGGCTCGGTCATGCCCTCCTACTCCGACGTCGACTGGACCGGCGACGGCCTGGGCAACCCCGTCAACATGCACGGCAACAAGCAGCTCATCACCGGCTGGCTCAAGCAGCAGCAGGGCTTCGACGGCCTGGTGATCTCCGACTACGAGGGCATCCACCACATCCAGCCCGGTGTGGCCTCGTACGCCACGCAGGTCACCCTCGGGGTCAGCGCCGGCATCGACATGTTCATGGAGCCCTACGACTACGCCACCTTCATCACGACGCTCAAGGCGCAGGTCGCCAACCGCAGCGTGCGGATGGCCCGCATCGACGACGCCGTCTCGCGGATCCTCAAGGCCAAGTTCGACCTGGGCCTGTTCGAGCACCCGTACACCGACCGCACCCACATCGACGACATCGGCTCACCCGCCCACCGGGCCCTGGCCCGCAAGGCCGTGCAGAAGTCGCAGGTGCTGCTCAAGAACGACCGCAACGCGCTGCCCATCAGCAAGGGTCGCCCGATCTACGTCGCGGGGAGCAACGCCGACAACATCGGCAACCAGGCCGGTGGGTGGACCCTCACCTGGCAGGGCGGCTCGACCAACGTCATCCCCGGCCAGACCATCCTCGACGGCATCCGGGCTCAGCACCGCTCGGTGACCTTCAGCGAAACTGCCTCGGCCCGCGTCCCGCGCGGCGCCGTCGGTGTCGTCGTGGTCGGTGAGACGCCGTACTCCGAGGGGTTCGGTGACGTCGGTGGTCCGCGCTGGGGCTTCGACCCGGGTGACAACGGGCAGCTGCGCCCGGAGAAGACGATGCGGCTCAGCGACGCCGACTCCACCACGGTCGACCGGGTCTGCGCCGCCGCCGTGAAGTGCGTGGTGGTCGTGGTCTCGGGACGCCCGGTCGTCATCCCGCCGGCGCAGCTCCGCACCATCGACGGCCTGGTCGCCTCCTGGCTGCCCGGCAGCGAGGGCGGCGGCGTCGCCGACGTGCTGCTGGGCAAGGCGCGGTTCACCGGCAAGCTGCCCGTGACCTGGCCGCGCAGCGTGGCGCAGGAGCCGATCAACGTCGGTGACCGGAACTACCGTCCGGCGTTCCCCTATGGATGGGGGCTGCGCACCCGCTAGCCGATCGACATCCCACGACGCGCTGACCCGAGCGCTCGGACGTCAGCGCGTCGTGGGACCTCAAACCGAACCGCCCGCCCCGGATGCCGGGGACGGGCGGTTCGCTCGCGCCATCGGGCAGACTTCCCGCATGTCGCTCCCCGACCCGGCGCTCGTGGTGCTGGTGGGCGCCTCCGGGTCGGGCAAGTCGACCTGGGCGGCGCAGCGTTACCGCGCCGAGGAGGTCGTGTCCTCCGACGCGCTGCGCGGGGTCGTGGGCAGCGGGCCGCACGACCTCGACGCCTCGGCCGACGCGTTCGCCGTGCTCGAGGCCGTCGTCGCGGCCCGGTTGGGCCGCGGGCTCACCACCGTGGTCGACACCCTGGGCATGGATGCCGAGCGTCGCCGTCGCTGGTTGGCCGCCGCCCGGGCGTCGGGGATGCCGGCCGCGGTCGTGCTGCTCGACACCCCCGACGACGTGTGCCGGCAGCGCAACGCCGAGCGCGACCGGCCACTGCCCGCGCGGGCGCTGGCCGGGCAGCTGGCGCGGCGGCGTGAGGTGGCCGACGAGGTGGCGGCGGAGGGGTGGGACGTCGTCGAGACGGTCGCCCCTGACGCCGCTCCCACTCCCCCGTCGCCCGCGACCGCCACCCAGGGCGCGGCGCGAGCGGGCGGAGGGCGCACGGCATCCACGGGCGTCGACGTGGTGCTGCAGGTCTCGCGCTTCCCGTGGGGCGAGGACCCGATGGCCTGGCTGCGCGACGTCGCCCTGACCGCTGACGAGGCCGGGTTCGCGGGGCTGGCCCTGATGGATCACCTGATCCAGATCCCCCAGGTCGGGCGCGCCTGGGACCCGATCCCGGAGCCGTGGGTGGCGCTGGGGGCGGTCGCCGGGCTCGGCACCGGGCTGCGGCTGGGCACGCTGTGCACCCCGGTGACCTTCCGCCAGCCCGGGATCACGGCGAAGGCCGCGGCAACCCTGTCCGCGCTGAGCGGGGGCCGGGCGTTCGTCGGCATCGGTGCCGGTTGGTGGGAGCGCGAGCACGCGGCCTACGGGATGCCGTTCCCGCCCGCCGGCGAGCGGCTCGACGAGCTCGAGTACTCGATCCGGGTGATGCGGGCGCTGTGGGCGCCGGGCACCAAGGCACACGCGGTCGACGGCGTCTTCCTCCCCGAGACGACGTGCTACCCGCGGCCCACGGCTCCGATCGAGGTGGTCGTTGGTGGCAACGGCGAGCGACGCACCCTGCGGATCGCGGCCGAGCTGGGCGACGCGTGCAACCTGACGACCTCGGAGCCGGATGCCGTGCGGCACAAGGTGTCCGTGCTGCGGCAGCACTGCGCCGACGTGGGGCGCGACCCGGCCGAGGTGGCCGTCACGCTGCTCGACCTGCCGGTGGTCGGCCGCGACCGGGATGACGTGTGGGCGCGGGTTGAGCGGCTGCGCGGCCGCACCAGGGCGGCGGTGTTCGCGGCGCGCACGCACGCGGGCACGGTTGCCGAGCACCGGGAGCGGCATGCCGGCTTGGCTGCACTGGGCGTCTCGACGGTCTTTCTCGCCACGCCCGACCTCGCGGGCCCCGACGACGTGCTCGAGCTGGCTGGTCTCAACGCCTGAGCCGGTGTGTGCGGCGTAGGGGGAGCGGGTAGGGGCAGCGCACGTCGGCGGTCGACCGGGCCGCCGTCGGCTGCGCGCCGGATCCACCTCGCCGGGCGCTACCCCACGACTCGGGAGATGACGAATGTCCGCGTACAGCACCCTGGTTCGGGCCACCCACGTGGTCACCAACGCCGCCTGGTTCGGCGGCTCGCTGATGGGCGCGGTCGCGCTCAACCCCGCGAGCGGCGAGGGCGACGACTCCCGCGAGCAGGCCGACATCGCCGACGAGGGCTGGACCCAGTGGGGGCCGGTCCAGGGCGGCGCCATCGGGCTGCACCTGATCAGCGGGCTGGCGATCCTGGCCGACAACCGTCGACGCGTCGTCGCCCACCGACCCACGAGCATCGCCGTCGTCGCCAAGACGGCGCTCACCGGGGCCGCGCTCGCGGCTAGCGCGGCCGCCTACAAGGTCGGCGCCGACCTCGGCGAGGCCAAGGAGCGCGCCGACCACGACCCGCGGGCCGCCAAGCGGGCCCGGTCACTGGGCCGGTCGATGCGCTGGCTGCAGTGGGCCACCCCGGCGACCACGGCCGGCATCCTCGTGCTCGACGCCTACCTCGGCGAGCAGCAGCGCGGCGAGGCGGGGCTGCTCGACCCGCCCACCCGCCTGCGGTCGGTGGGGGCATGACCACCGCCGAGGGCGGCACCACGCCGTCGAAGGCCCCTGCACTGCTGCTCGGCCTCGGGTTCGGTGGCTTCGTCGACGGCATCGTGCTGCACCAGATCCTCCAGTGGCACCACATGGTCAGCGACGTCGAGGCCTACCCGCCCACCACGGTCGCGGGGCTGGAGGTGAACACCCTCGCCGACGGCTTCTTCCACGCCGTGATGTGGGTGCTGGTGCTGGCCGGCAGCATCGCGCTGGTGCGGTCGTGGCGGGCCGGTGCGCTGGCGCCGAGCTGGTCGTTCCACCTCGGGCTGCTGCTGGCCGGGTGGGGCATCTTCAACGTGGTCGAGGGTCTCGTCGACCACCAGCTGCTCGGCATCCACCACGTGCGCGACGACCTCGGCGCCCCGCTGTCGTGGGACATCGGGTTCCTCCTGGTCTCCGTGGGGTTGATCGTGGCCGGGTTCGCGCTGTACCGCCGTGGGGTGGCGTCGATGAGGTCCGCCCGGACGCCGGAGACCGCGTCCGTGCGCTGACCGCCGCACGGCGTACCCGGGGGCCGCAGTCGCCGTGGAGCCTCAGTCGCCGTGGGGCCGAGCGCCGGGCCTCGCCCCGGCGAGGGAGAACGTGTCGCCGCGACCGAGCGGGTGGATCCGCTCACGCAGCCCGGCCTTCTCGGCGGCGGCGAGGAAGTCCTCGAGCGAGGAGGTGAACACGTCGTAGTCGTCGTAGTGCACCGGGATGGAGGTGCCGGCGTTCATCAGTCGCACCGCCTCGACGCCCTGGTCGGCATCCATCGTCACCAGCACACCCATCACCTTGGTGCCACCGAGGTGGAAGATGCCCACGTCGAGCCGGGGGTAGCGCTGCGGGATCTCGGCGAGGTCATCGATCATCAGGGTGTCGCCGCTGATGTAGATGCGGCGCTCGATGCCGCCGGCACCGAGCTCGAGGACGCTGCCCATGACGTCGGGCAGCGCGAAGTCGACCAGCCCGGGCCCGTGCTGGCCAGGGCACGCCGTGATTGTCATCGTGCGACCGCCCTTGTGCAGCGTCACGGTGTCCCAGGTGTCGAGGCCCAGGGCTGCGTCGAAGCCGAGCTCGCGCAGCTGGTCGGCCGACTGGTTCGTGGTCACCACGGGGATCGACCGGGGCAGCTGCTCCTGGGCGACCTGGTCGAAGTGGTCACCGTGGAAGTGCGAGAGCAGCACGAGGTCGAGGGCGGGCAGGTCGGCGATCTCGACGGCCGGGTCGGTCAGCCGCGTGGTGTGCATGCCGTAGCCGATCGGGACCGACTCGTGCCGGTGGACGAAGGTCGGGTCGGTCAGGATGGTGAAGCCGTCGACCTGCAGCAGCATCGTCGCGTTGCCGATGAACAGCAGCGAGTCCTCCGCCACGGTGTCGGAGGTGGCGAGGGCGTCGTCGAAGCTCATGACGTGGTCCATGCCGGTGGCCTACCCGTTGCCGGCTCCGGCATCCGTTCAACAGGTTCACACGACGTCGGCCAGGCGTCGGTGTGACCGGGGGCCCCATCTCGTCGAAGGTCGGTGTGAGCCGCGGCGGACCGGGTAGGGCCGCGAAGAAGTCACCGACACCGAAGAAGTCACCGACACCACTCAGGGAGAGCCCCATGACGGACGCACCGAACCAGCACGAGCAGCAGGATGCCGCCACCGAGGCGGCCCAGAACGTCGTCGACGAGGTGACGTCGTGGGAGTACAGCGCCGAGCCGGACACCATCGAGTCACGGCTCGACGAGGGCCTGGAGCAGGCCGGGGTCGACGTCGACGGCGAGCAGCGCCAGCGGCTCGTCGACCAGATCGACGAGGTCAAGCAGGACGAGGGCCGGGGCGCCCCGGACGTCGAGTCGGCCAGGCCCGCTGATGACCCGACCGGTCCCTGACGCCGTCCGGACCTGTGCTCAGCCCCGGCGCCGACGCGCCCGAAGCACCATCGCGGTGAGCAGCACCCCGAGGGCAGCCAACGCGGTCGTGTCGATCGCCGGGACGAAGCGGACCTGGCCGTTGCTGATGGCGTAGACCCCGATCCCCCTGACCATGCCGCCGAAGCCGGCGCCCGTGCCCTGCTCGTCTGGAGCAGTGCCGCCGCCACCTCCGCCGACCGCCACGGCTACCGGGATCACCGTGAGGCCGTCCCTCTCGACCGGCTCACCGAAGACCCGGCGGATGCCGAGCTGGTCACCAACCCTGGTGACGATATCGTCCGGGGTCACCGTGCACCTCCAGGTTGCTCGCGTCGCAGCGGTTCACGTCCAGAAGACCACAGTTCCCCCTCCGCGGGAAGCGCTGGAAGACCCGACGATCGCCATCCGTCCCCGACCGGTCATGACCAGAAACGTAGCCCCACCCGCGACCGCCGGGCCGGGCGTCCCGGCTCAGGCGTCGACGATGACCGGGATGATCAGCGGGCTGCGCCGGTGCGTGCGGTGGGCCCAGGTGGATGCCGCCCGGCGCACGAGCTCCTCGATCTGGTCGAGGTCCTCGATGCCGTCGCGCGCCGCCTTGGTGAGCGCCGCCTGGATGGCGGGGGTCGCCGCCGAGAAGTCCATCACCTCGGGCGGGAAGCCGTGGGCGAGGTAGTCGGGGTCCTCCTGCAGCGTGCCGGTGTCGGGGTCGACGATGCAGACGATGGTGACCACGCCCTCCTCGGCGAGGGTGCGCCGCACGTGCAGGGTCTCCTCGGTGGCCCCGCCGACGGTCATCGCGTCGACGTAGACCAGCCCCGCCGGCACCGTGCCGGTGACGGTCGCCCGGCCGTCGACGAGGTCGATGACCGAGCCGTCCTGGGCGATCAGCACCTGCTTCGGGTCGGCCCCGGTGCGGATGGCGATGTCGGCGTTGGCGCGCAGGTGCCGCCACTCGCCGTGCACGGGCAGCACGTTGGTGGGCCGGATGATGTTGAAGCAGTAGGCGAGCTCGCCGGCACTGGCGTGGCCGGAGACGTGCACCTTGGCGTTGCCCTTGTGCACGACATTGGCTCCCCACCGGGTGAGCTCGTTGATGACGCGGTAGATGGCGTTCTCGTTGCCCGGGATCAGCGAGCTGGCCATCAGCACCGTGTCGCCCGCGGTGATGCTGACCGGGTGGTCGCGGTTGGCCATCCGGGCCAGAGCCGCCATCGGCTCGCCCTGCGACCCGGTGGCGATGATCGCCTGCTGGTCGGGGCGCAGCCGCTCGAGGGCCTTGAGGTCCTTGACCACCAGCCCGTCGGGGATCTTGAGGTAGCCCAGCTCGCGGGCGATGCCCATGTTGCGCACCATCGAGCGCCCCACGAACGCGACCTTGCGACCGTGCCGCTGGGCGGCATCCAGGATCTGCTGGATGCGGTGGACGTGGCTGGCGAAGCTCGAGACGATGACCCGCCCCGTTGTGGTGCGGAAGACGGTGTCGATGGCGGGCGCGAGCTCCTCCTCCGAGACGGTGAAGCCGGGCACCTCGGCGTTGGTGGAGTCGACGAGGAAGAGGTCGACGCCCTCCTCGCCCAGGCGAGCGAAGGCGCGCAGGTCGGTGACCCGCCCGTCGAGCGGGAACTGGTCCATCTTGAAGTCACCGGTGTGCAGCACCAGTCCGGCGGCGGTGCGGATGGCGACCGCGAGCCCGTCGGGGATGGAGTGGTTGACGGCGACGAACTCGCAGTCGAAGGCGCCGAAGGTGCGTCGGTCGCCCTCGGCGACCACCACGGTGCGCGGGGTGATCTTGTGCTCGACGAGCTTGGCCTCGATCAGCGCCAGGGTGAGCCGCGAGCCGACGACGGGGATGTCGGGCCGCTCGCGCAGCAGGTAGGGCACGCCGCCGATGTGGTCCTCGTGGCCGTGGGTGAGCACGATGGCGTCGACCTTGTCGAGCCGGTCCCGGAGCCAGGTGAAGTCGGGGATGATCACGTCGACGCCGGGCTGGTGCTCGTCGGGGAAGAGCACGCCGCAGTCGACGATGAGCAGCCGGCCCTGGTGCTCGAAGACCGTCATGTTGCGGCCGATCTCGCCCAGGCCGCCCAGCGGCACGACCCTCAGCCCGTTGCGCGGCAGCGTCGGGAGGGAGTCGCTGCTCTTGCGGCGAGGCCCGCGGCGGCTCATCGCCCGCCTCCCGACGTCTGGGCGGCAAGGTCCGGGGCGGTGCGGTCGATGTGGTGCGTGTAATGCGTGTGGTTCACGATTCTCCGTCGGTTGGCCGGTGCCAGGCGGGCATCACCCGGAGGTGGGGACGCCGAGCCGGCCCGGCGACACAGCTGAAAGGGAAAACCTACCCTGACTGGCCGCTGCGGGGTGACCCGCTGCGCAGGGCCCAGGAGTGGGCCGGCACCGGCTCGCCCCCCAGCACCACGGGCTCGTCGGAGAGGTTGAGCGCGAGCTCGGCGTGCTCGCCGTCCGGGCCGGTCGCGGTGAGCAGCACCGACTCGTTGCTCAGCTGCGAGCTCGAGACCCGAGCGCGGGCCAGCCACGGGTTCTGTCGCCGGAACGAGATCGCCTCCTGGTGCCGGTGGAAGACCTCGCCCCGGGGCCAGTCGCCGGGCGAGCGGGGGAACGCGGGGCGCACCGCGTCATCCCCGCCGGCCCGGTCCTCCTTGATGCCGGGTAGCCCGCGCTCGTCGCCGGCGTAGACGGCGGGCGTGCCGGCGACGAAGAACAGCACGGCGACGGCATGCGTCACGTGGCGCTGGTCGGAGATCGCCGATGCCAGCCGGGTCACGTCGTGGTTGCCGACGAAGGTGAGCGGGAGGAAGGCCTCGGCGAACTCGTCGTGCCGCTGGAGGGACCAGGCGAGCTCGAACCAGTTCCGCTCCTCGATCGAGCTGCGGATCGCCTTCCACAGCTCGTACTGGGTGACCGAGTCCAGGCCAGACTCCTCGACATAGCCGACGTAGTCACCGTGGATGACCTCACCCACGAACCACGCATCGGGGAACCGCTCGCGCAGCGGTCCGATCGTGGTGCGCCAGAACGCGGCTGGCACGGCGTAGGCGGCATCGAGGCGCCATCCGTCGATGCCGCGGGCCAGCCAGTGCGCCATGACCTCGGTGACGGCCGCCGCCACCTCGGGGTTCTCGTGGTTCAGCACGACGAGGTTGTCGTGGCCCTCGAACACCTGCACCTCGAGGCCGTCGACGGTGCGGGATCCCTCGCCGGTCGCGAACCGCTCCGCCGCCGCCGAGCCGGGGCCGGCCGCCACGGCCTCCTGCCACCAGGGGTGCGCGCGGCCGACGTGGTTGAACACTCCGTCGAGCAGCACCCGGATGCCGCGTTCCCGGCACGCGCTGATCAGCGCGTCGGCATCGGCGTCGTCCCCCAGCCGGGGGTCGACCCGCAGGTGGTCGACGGTGTCGTAGCCGTGGGTCTCGGAGTCGAAGATCGGGCCCAGCAGCAGCCCGTTGCAACCGAGGTCGAGCAGCTCGTCGAGCCAGGCGGTGATCCGGCCCAGCTCGTGGGTGGCCTCGCCGTGCGGGTTGGTGGTCGTGTCGGCCCCGATGAAGCCCAAGGGGTAGGCGTGCCACCAGATGGCGGTGTCGACCCACTGCCGCCCGGCGTTCATGCGGGCAGCCCGGCGGCGTCGAGGTTGTCGATCAGGCCGCTGAGCAGGCGCTTGAGCTGGCCGAACTCCTCGGCCTCGAAGCCGATCGACCGCGCTACTTCCGCAGGGACGCCGACGACGTCGCGGCGAAGGCGCTCTCCCTCGGCGGTGGCGGTCACGACGACTCGGCGCTCGTCGTGCGGGTCGCGCCGGCGCTCGACCCGGCCGGAGGCTTCGAGCCGCTTGAGCAGGGGCGTCAGGGTGCCGGAGTCGAGCCGCAGCCGCCGGCCCAGCTCGCCCACCGACAGCGCACCATCGGTCCACAGGGCCAACATCACCAGGTACTGCGGGTAGGTGAGACCGACATCGGCCAGCACCTCCGTGTAGCGGCGGGTGACGGCGCGGGTCGCGGCATACAGCGGGAAGCAGATCTGCCGGTCGAGGTCGAGCGGGTCGTTCGTGATCACCTTCCACAGGATACCAGTTCCAACTTGCACAATTCGATTGTGCACAATAGGTTTGCCGTCATGAACCTCCTCTACACCGCATCCGCCGTCGCCACCGGGGACGGCCGCAACGGCCACGTCCAGACCTTCGACGGCACCATCGACGCCCCGGTGCGCACCCCCAAGGAGCTCGGCGGCGAGGGCGGCGCCACCAACCCCGAGCAGCTCTTCGCGGCCGGCTACGCCGCCTGCTTCCACTCGGCGCTGAAGCTGGTCGCCGGGTCGATGAAGGTCGACACCACCGACTCAGAGGTCGTCGCCGACGTCTCGCTGGGCCGCAACGAGGACGGCGGCTTCGGCCTGGCCGTGCGGCTCGAGGTGGCCCTGCCGGCGGTCGACCCCGAGGTGGCCCGCCAGCTCATCGAGCAGGCGCACCAGGTCTGCCCCTACTCCAACGCCACCCGCGGCAACGTCGAGGTCACCCTCGAGGTCGCCTGACGGCTCGGCCCGCGGCGCCCCGGCCGACCCCGCCGGCGCCAGTCGACCTCGGCGCCAGGCCGGCAGGTCAGCCGCCGCCGAAGGTGACCTCTACGGAGGACGCGCCCCGGAGCGCGGCGACCTGGGTCGCCTCGACTCGCAGCCGCTCCTCCACGCGAACCGGCAGCGTGCCGAACGGCGTGACGGCCAGGGTCATGGCACGTCCCCTCGTGCGCGACCGCCAGGTCGCCACGAGGCGGCCATCGGCGAGCACGGCTCCCGGCTCCCCCACCGCGCGCCAGACCGAGCGGTGGTGGCGCTCGTCCAGGATGGTGCTGCGGTCGCGCAGCTGCGTGTAGGGGTCCCGGGGAGGCAGCAGACGCACGCCCGTCGGCGTGGGGGCCGACCGCAGCGCGTCGAGGTCCTCGGTGAGCAGCCACCTCCGCCCGCCGGCGTCGACCTCGGTGAGCTCGTCCTCGAGCAGCGACCACCAGCTGTCGGCGTCGCCAGCGCCGACGCCGAGCCAGCCGGCGAAGTGGGCCGGGGTCGAAGGCCCGTGGCCACGCAGGTAGCGGCGGAGCAGCTCGGCCCGCGCCAAGGCCGGATCCACATCAGGGACACGGTGGCCGAGCCACTCCTCGACCAGGACGAACGGAGAGGTGTTGCCGGTGCGTGTGGCGAAGCAGACCACCCCCTCGAGGGTGAGGATCCGCACGCAGAAATGTACGACTCCCTCCCCCAGTTGCTGGTCCGTGGCGTAAGGCCCCTCGCCCTCCCAGATCGCCCGTTGCCGTGACGGCAGGCTGCGCGCGATGCGGCCGGCGAGCTCCCTGCCCAGCTCGCCGATGGCGAGCCTGCGCCCGGCCAGAACGTGGCGTATGTCGTTGCGGCACAGGGTAACCGCCTCTGCCATGCTCAGGTCAAGCCGCTCCAGTCCCGGCATCAGCCCAGGGAGGAGATGGCGCATCGACTCCTCGGTCGGCGGGAGCACGCCCGTGGTGAACACCGGCGCGTCGACGGTGGGGAACACGAACGGGGCACCGCGCATGCACCAGGTCTGCACCAGGGTCTTGTCGTCGTCGACCGCCTCGGCCAGCTGCTGCCGGGTCACGCCGTCGACCCTCGCGTTCAGGGCCAGCAGCGCCGACCCGGGCGGGCTGTTCTGCACCGCACACCGGCCGGCCGCCTCCACCAACCCGCCCTCGCTCAGCCGTTCGGTGAGGTGGTGGGCCTGGAGGCGGAACGCGACGACGTCGCTCCTCGACACGTGCACCGGCACAGTGGCAGCCTAGGGCGCACGCGCCGGATGCCGGTGCGCGTGCTCCGTCGTCGTGCACCTCGCCGACACTCTCACCGGCGTCGGATCCCGGGTATTGAAGCGCAGCCGCGCGGGGGAGATTCAGCTTTCAGGGACCGACTCGGACCCCCGCTGCCACTCCCGTCTGAGCAGCCCGAAGACCCACGAGCTCGAGACGTCGCCGTTCACGATGCAGTCTTCCCGCAACGTCCCCTCACGCACGAACCCGAGCTTCACCAGCACACGGGCGGCGGCCTTGTTGCGAGTGTCGGTCTCGGCCTGGACGCAGTTCAGGTTGCAGCGCGAAGATCTCGAGAGGTTGGCTGGTCTGGATCGCCGGCGGGATCGCAGGGCTGGCGCTCGGGGTCGTGACCGCCACCGGTTGGCTCATGGCCGGCGGTGCACTGGTGGCCACCATCGCCGGGTTCGGACTCGCTTGGCGGCTGTTGGCTCACCGCTGACGGACTGTCAATCGGGCCATGCCGGCAATCGGCAAGCCGCCTTGGTGCTCGTTGTCCACGGATCCGCCGAAGGGTGCGCCTGGAGACATGCAGTCGGGAGCCCTCACCCTCGCGGCGCGGCCGCCGGCGGGCTGCTCGTTACCGTGCAACTGCGGGCGGCGCCACCACCCGACGCCGGATGACGAGGGTCCGAGCCGGTGACCGCTGCGCCAGTCGCTCGTTGCCCGTGGGGCGTGTCAGAGCCAGCGACGCACCCGTCGCCGGTAGTCGTCGTAGGGCTCGCCGAACCGGACGTGCAGGAACTCCTCCTCCGGGCGGATCGCCCCCCACAGCACCAGCAGCACCGCGGCCGGGAAGACGACCAGCCCCCAGAACGTGGGGGCGAGCAGCGCGAGCCCGACGTAGAGCGCCAGCATGCCGACGTACAACGGGTTGCGGGAGAGGCGGTACGGCCCCTCCTCGATCATCGAGTGCGTCGCCTGCCCGGGCAGCAGGCCCGTGTCGTGCCGGGCGAACAGCCACAGCGACCAGCCGTTCCACCCGGCGAACAGCAGCACGAGCAGCCAGCCCAGCGGCATCCGCCACGCACCGAGGGCGACCGGGTCGCCCCACCGTGCGGTGGCCAACCAGCCGGCGAGCAGCGGCGCGCCGACTGCGACCGGTGGCCAGAGCCGGAACCCGACGGTGTCCTGCGAACCGCGCAGCATCCGGTCATTGTCGCGCCGACGCCCGTGGTGACGCCGCCCCGGTGCCCTACAGCCGGTCGAGGGCGCGCAGGTAGCGGCGCGTCATCAGGGCCTGTGCAGCACGGCTGACCGGTCCGCCGAGCTTCGCCAGCACGGATGCCGGCCGGGAGACCGCGCGGATGGTGAGCCGGATGCGACCGTCGGCGAGGTGCTCGAGGACGAACTGCTCCTCCCCCGCCTCCGGGTGGCCGGGGAGGGTGCCGTAGGTGAAGCCACGACGACGCGGCTCGTCGACGACGTCCAGCACCCGGCAGGGGATCACCACGGACAGGCGGCCCGGCCCCCACCGCATCAGCACCACGCTCCCGAGGCGAAGCGGGATGTCCGACGCCGACACCCGCAGACCGGCCCGCTCCTGCATCCGCCAGGCGAAGAGGTCGCCCGCGACGCCGTCGAAGTCCTGTCGGGTGAGGATGGCGGCTTGGTCCAGGACGCGAAAACCGGCGGGCGCCACGGCATCCGGGGTAAGCGGCGGGGGGTAGGTGAGCGGTGCGGCCCGCATCGCTCGGGCCTGCTGCTCGTCGAGGAGGCGCACGGTCATCGGCCCATCATCACCGACCGGATGCCGGGCAGCCGGCGAGTGCGCACGTGGGCGACGCCGGCGGCATCTGGGACACTCGCCCGATGGCGCACGAGTTCGACCGGGACTACTGGGACCAGCACTGGCAGCAGGTCCACGACCGGCCGGGTGCCGGGCACGAGGCGCCGCCGAACCCGCACCTCGTGCGCGAGGTGGGTGCGCTGGCCCCGGGCACGGCCCTCGAGGCCGGCTGCGGCGAGGGCTCCGAGGCCATCTGGCTCGCGCGGGCCGGGTGGGTGGTCACGGCGGTCGACATCGCGGACGAGGTGCTGGCGCGCGCGGCAGGTCGCGCCGCCGCGCTGGGGGTCGGCGACCGGGTGCAGTGGCTTCGGGCCGACCTGGGCTCGTGGGAGCCACCGGCGCCGTTCGACCTGGTCACGACGCACTACGCCCACCCCGCGATGCCGCAGCTCGAGTTCTACGACCGGCTCGGCGCGTGGGTCGCCCCTGGCGGCTCCCTCCTCGTCGTCGGGCACGCGCAGACCGGGGACGGCACGCACGGCCACCATGGTCACGGCGGCGGCCATGACAACAGCGGCGGCCACGACCACGGCGACGAACCGCCCGCGGAGGCCCGGGTCACCCCGCACAGCGTCACCGACCGGCTCGACCCCGCCGCCTGGGAGGTCATCACCGCGCACGAGGTCACCCGCGCCATCGAAGGCCCTGGTGGCGCGCCGGGCACCCTGCGTGACGTCGTGGTGCGCGCCCGTCGACGACGCGACGGCTGGGGTGGCCGCGAGGACTGACCTTCAGCGCTGCTGGTCGAGAGGTCGAGGTGATGCACAGGGCGGGCTCCGTCGCGCGCCCTGCATCACCCGGTTCGCGCGAGTCCTGCTCACCCATCCAGCCGGCGGATCAGCCACTCCAGCGTCGCGTCGCCCTGCGCCCGCTGGAACCCACGCAGGGTGGGCAGCCCCGGCGGGGCGGGCAGCCGCCCGCCATCGAGGAAGAAGCCGGCAAGACCCGCGAGGAAGCCGTCGACCTGGGCGGCCGTGGCCCCGGCGGCATACTGCCTGACCAGCCGGTCCACGTCGTGCCCTCCGTGCAGGTTGACGTTCACCAGCAGGGCGACGGTGTCCGCCCAGGGCGCACCCACGCAGGCCCATGGCCAGTCCACGAGCACCACCCCACCGGACGGCGTCAGCAGCAGGTTGTCGGCCCGCACGTCCATGTGCACCACCGTGTCGCCGGCCAGCGACTCCACACCACGACGGCCCAGCCCCACGAGGTCGCCCAGGTGCGCCGTCGCCCACGGGTGCAGGTCGCTCGGGGTGTCCGCCGACAGGCGGGCCCAGCCGTCCAGGGTCGACGAGAGGGCGTCGGCCGCTGTGGGGATACCCCGGACCGGTGACGGGGTGAGCTGCCCGGCGATGGTCGCCAAAGTCTGCAACGACGCCTCCAGCTCGGAGGTCACCCACGGTGTGGGCCGCTACGCCACGCGGTCGCTGCCGATCTACCGCTACCTGCACAGCAAGGGTGCGCCCAACTACGTTGTCGCCGACCGGTTCTTCCAGGCGGCATTCGGCGGCTCGTTCCTCAACCACCAGTACCTCATCGCCGCGCGGGCCCCGGTCGACACCGGTGGTGCCACGCCCACGGCACTCAACTCGATGATCGACGGCAACGGGATGCCGACCTCGTACCCGCTCTACACCGCCACGTCGGCGGTCAGGGACTCCCAGCTCACCGTGGCGTGCTCCGACGGCGCGGCCTTCGACTACACCGCGGCCTGCGGCAACATCGCCGTCAACACCGTGCAGCCGTCGAGCAACCCGTCCGGGGGTGGCGCGAAGATCCCGCTCATCAACGACGACGTCTACCCCAACATCGGTGACCGGATGAGCGATGCGGGCGTGAGCTGGAACTGGTACTCCGGCGGCTGGGACGCCGCCGCTGCCGGCAACCCCGGCCCGCTCTTCCAGTACCACCACCAGCCGTTCAACTACTTCAGGAACTACGCCGAGGGCGCCCCCGGACGCTCGCACCTGCAGGACGAGACGAGCTTCTTCGCCGCGGCCAAGGCGGGCACCCTGCCGCAGGTGTCGTTCGTGAAGCCGTACGGCGCCGAGAACGAGCACCCCGGCTACGCCAGCGAGCCCGACGGCAGCGACCACCTCGTCGACCTGCTCAGGGCGATCACGTCCGGCCCGCAGGCGAAGAAGACGCTGGTCGTGGTGACGTACGACGAGTTCGGCGGGCAGTGGGACCACGTCTCACCGCCGCGCGGCGACGCGTGGGGGCCCGGCACCCGCATCCCCGCCCTGGTCCTCTCGGCCGGCATGAAGAAGTCCGGGGTCGACAGCACCACCTACGACACGACCTCCATCATGGCGACGATCGAGCACAGCTTCAGGCTGCCGCCGGTCTCGCCGCGTGACGCCCGGGCCACCGACCTCAGCAACGCGGTGCGCGTCGGCGACCCCCGCCACCACGGCCGCTCCTGACCGACCCTGCCGGATGCCGCGCCGTGCCCCGCTTCTGGGACACGGCGCGGCATCGTCGTTGTCCGGGAGGTGCTCCCCCAGACATGCAGCCGGGTGGACACCGCCACGCCGTGAGCGTGCCGGCTGACTGCGCCATGCCCCACTGCATGTCACCGGAGGCACCCCGACGACCGCCAACGCTCTGCTGGCCTTCGAGGACGACGCTCGCCCAGCTCGCGAGGTGACTCGATCTCGAACAGCGCTCGAGCCATGGCCCGGTTACCTGGCTCAGCCCCGGGTCAGCGCCGGGTCAGCCACTCATGGCTGCCGCAGCAGCGGCGTTGTGGGCCGCCTGGTGCAGCTCGGTCTCCGTGGCGATCGGCTCGGGCTTGAGGTCGATGACCACCTTCTTCACGGTGCCGGTGAAGGCGTACGGCGCCTTGTCGCGGTAGGCGGCGTCCACCGTCATCCCGTTGTCTCGACCGATGTCGAGCCCCGCGTAGAAGGAGAACCGCAGTGCCACGGTGCTGTCCATCCGGCCGCCGCCGACCTGCTGGTCGCCGACCCAGAGGCTCACCTCGCCACCGGTTCCCGGCCTGGGCTCGTCGGCCTGGAACTGCATCTTCACCGTCAGCTCACCCGTGGGCAGCGGATCGGTCGAGACCTGGCTGTAGCGGTCGATCCCCATCATCGAGTAGCTGTGGTGCAGCCGGCCGTCCGCGTCGACCCACAGCGCGAAGCCGCCCATCTCGTCGGCCTCGGCGATGATGACGCCCTCCGCCCCGCCGTCGGGGATGGTCAGGTCGGCCTCGAGCGCGTAGGACCGCCCGTAGACCCGCGGGATCATGCCGGAGGCGATGTTCGCCACGTCGCCGTAGAGGGTCGTACGGGTCACCGTGGGCAGCGGCGGGAGGATGCCGAAGAAGATGCACAGCCCGCTCAGCAGTGGCAGCACCTGGTACTTCTCGGCCTCGACCCAGAACAGCTCCTTGAGCTCGGCGAGCTTGTCGGGGTGCTCGGCGGCGAGGTCGTGCCCCTGGCTGAAGTCGTCGGGCAGGTAGTACAGCTCCCACACGTCCTGCTCCGGGTCGTACACACCGGGTGCGAAGCGGGCGATCGTCTCCGGGGTGCCGTCCCAGGGAATCCGGTCGAGCTTGGCGCAGGCCCACCAGCCGTCCTGGTAGATGGCGCGGTTCGCGAAGGTCTCGAAGTACTGCACCGTGTGCTGCTCGGGTGCCGCAGCGTCGTCGAAGGTGTACGCGAAGCTGGTGCCGTGCATCGGCTCCTGGTCGATGCCGTCGACGACCTGCGCCGCGGGGATGCCGGCCACCTCCAGGATCGTGGGCGCGATGTCGATGCAGTGGGTGAACTGCGACCGCAGGCCGGAGTTGGCCGGGATCCGGTCGGGCCAGGCGACGACCATGCCGTCGCGGGTGCCACCCAGGTGCGAGCCGACCTGCTTGCCCCACTGGAACGGGGTGTTGCCGGCCCAGGCCCACGCGGCGGCGTAGTGGGGGGCGAAGGCATCGGTGCCCCAGGCGTCGAGGCCGCCGTAGTCGCCGATCAGTGACAGCTGCTGCTCGGGCGTCAGGCGGATGCCGTTCCCCGCCGTCATCTCGTTGAACGAGCCGGTGATCGTCCCCTCAAGGCTCGCCCCGTTGTCGCCGAAGATGTAGATGACCAGGGTGTTGTCGAGCTCGCCCATCTCGTCGATGGCGTCGAGCAGCCGCCCGACGTTGGCGTCGGCGTTCTCCTGGAAGCCCGCGTAGACCTCCATCTGGCGGGCGTAGAGCTTCTTCTCGTTCTCCGACAGCGAGTCCCAGGCGGGAAAGGTGTCCGGTCGCGGGGTGAGGACGGTGTCGTCGGGGATGACACCGAGCGCCTTCTGCCGCTCGAAGGTCTCCTCGCGCAGCCGGTCCCAACCCCGGTCGAACTGGCCGCGGTAGTTGTCGCTCCACTCGGCCGGCACGTGGTGCGGCGCGTGGGCGCAGCCGGTGGCGTAGTAGGCGAACCACGGCTTGGTCTGGTCCTGGGCGCGCACGCTGTGCAGCCAGGCGATGGTCTTGTCGGTCAGCGCATCCGGCAGGTAGAACTCCGCACCGTTCTCGCCCTCGGGTACGCCGATGGTGGTGTTGTCCTGGGTGATCAGCGGGTCGAACTGGCCGGTCTCCGCCCCGAGGAAGCCCCAGAAGTGCTCGAAGCCCCAGCCGAGCGGCCACCGGTCGTGCGGGCCGGCCGCACCCTGCACGTGGTCGGGGGTGAGGTGCCATTTGCCGAAACCGGCTGTCGCATAGCCGTTGTCGCGCAGGATCCGCGGGAAGGGCGCGCAGGTCTTGGGAAGCGCGGCCGTGTAGCCGGGGAACGGCCCGGGGAACTCACCGATCGAGCCGAAGCCGACGGCGTGGTTGTTGCGGCCGGTCAGCGTGGCGGCCCGCGTCGGTGAGCACATTGCGGTGACGTGGAACCGGTTGTAGCTCAGCCCCATCTCGCCGACCCGCGTCATGGTCGGGGTCGAGACCGGGCCACCGAAGGTTCCGGGGTTGCCGAAGCCCGAGTCGTCGAGAAGCACGAGCAGCACGTTGGGTGCGCCGGCAGGCGCTGTCGGGGACATGTTGATCGACCAGTCCGCCGAGGAGGCGTCGAGGGTGTGCCCCATGACCCCACCGAAGGTCGGGTCGGGGATCGGCAGGCGCGTGCGGTCGGGGCTGAACTTGCCCATGGCCTCCTCGAGGGAGGCCTTCAGCCCGCGGACCAGACCGTCCTTGTCGGACGCCACGACCGACTTCGCCACCGCCCCGGTCAGGGCCTGCTGATAGGTGAGCAGCTGGTCGTCATCGAGCACGGCGATGATGCCGGCCGAGCCGGCCGGAAGCGCGGTACCGATCTTGTCCCGGATGCCCGCCTTCAGCTGGTGGTCGGCGAACTTTCCCACGATCGCACCACCGGCCGCGCCGACCGCGACCGCGGCCAGCAGGGGAGGCGCGAACAGCCCGACCGCCAAGCCGACGCCGGCGCCCCATCCGGCGCCCTTGCGGCCGACGTGGTCGCCGGTGTCGACGACGGTCACCGTGCCGTCGAGCTCGTGCGAGACCAGGATGACGCCGTCGACGCGCACGGTCTTGGCCTTCACCAGGCCGACCAGGGAGTCGAAGTCGGCCCGGGCCGCGTCGAGATCCTGGTATGCCGCCACGACGACGTCGACGTTGTCCTTGGCCACGGGTTTCCTCCGTTGTCAGGCGGGTGAGCGGCTCCGTGCAAGAGCCTGCGCGCGAGGCGCGCGCACGTCATCACTCAACGTCATCAGCCGCGCACTGTCCTCGCCCCCAACGGATGACCCGGGCATCGTCACCCGTGAGGATCGGTTCAGGGGCTGGCGATGGTGAGGTCCGGGCCGGGGTGGCCTCCGGCAGTCCCTCCGGGGTCGTGCCCGCGGCGAGCAGGCGCTGCTCGTGCAACGACGCGTTGAGCGTCGCCGCCCCGACGACCAGGCGCCCGGTCATGTACAGCCAGAACAACACGGTGGCGACGATCCCCAGCACTGCGTAGAGCTCGGTCGAGTGGTGCAGCTTCGGAGACAGGTAGAACACGGTGAACAGATGGAGGGCTTGCACCCCGACCGCGAAGAGCACGGCTCCCGGGGCCATTGCGCGCCAGTCCACCTCTGCTGCGTGGGGAAGGTACTGCGCCGCGGCGTGGACGAGGACGAGGGCCTTGACCGCGAGGTAACCGGTCCACAGCAACAACCACCCGCCGACGAGGAGGAGCCACCACTGGGAGTCCTGGGTCGACTCCCACGAGTCGACGATGGCCTTCGCCAGCTCGGGATCAAGGCCGGAGGTGCTCACTGCCTTCGCCACCCGGTTACCGTCCCCGATGCCGAGACCCCCGGTGACGAACACGAAGAGGGCCAGCGCCCAGAAGAAGAAGCGGAACGCCAGGCCACCGGACAGCACCGCGGCGGCAACCCGCTTGTCACGGTCCACCAGCCGGAAGCCGGCATCGACAGAGGCGTGGCCCCGCGTGCTGCGAGCACCTCAGTGGGAGGCCCGCATCCTCGAGCAGGTCCCGGACCGCAAGGTGGCCTGGGCCGCCACCGAGGGCACCACCAACGCCGGTGCGGTGACCTTCGAAGAGCTCGACGCCGCGACACGTCGGTGACCTTGGTGCTGGACTACGAGCCCGAGGGGCTGGTGGAGAAGGCCGGCGACGCGCTCGACGTGGTCGAGCGACAGGCCGAGACAGACCTCGAACGCTTCAAGTCGTTCATCGAGTCCGAGGGCGACGCCACCGCGGACGACGGCATCCGCATGCTGTCCGACGAGGAGATCGAGCACTCCGCCCAGGAGGCGGCCGTCGAGGAGCAGGAGCTCGGCGAAGCGCCGTGACCCGGCCGCCTCGGTGACGCCATCGAGGGTCACCGAGGCGCACCTAGTCGACCGCCTCGTCCGGACCGGCGCCGCCCTCGAGTTCCCGGCCGGCACCGAGGTCCTGTCCCCGGTGGGTGGCGGCCCAGAACTGCACCCCGATGACGAGCATGTAGCAGCTCGTCGCGGTGAACCCGACCAGCGGCCACACCACGGGCCCGTCGAGCAGGGCGTTGATCAGGGTCACCAACAGGATGCTCAGGCCCACGGACGGCAGGTGCATGCCGCCCCACACCCGAACGCGACCTGGAGCCCCGGGCACCAGGACCGCGTTGATGCCCCCGGAGGCGTAGGTTCCGACAGCGCCGAAGCCGACAACGGCTCCGGTGAGGAGCAGCACCGCGTCCAGGGCCGTCGGGAGCCCGGCCTCGGCGTGCGCGGTCACCGCCCCCGCGGTCCACAGGGTGAGCGTGTAACCGTAGGGCGCCGCGCTCGCGGCGACGACGGCCCGCACGTGGTCTCGATATCCTGCCCGGCCTTCCAACGCTGCTCCCTTCACCCGATCCCGCCCGACCTACATCCGCTCCTTGATGCGCGTGCGCACCAGCCACCAGTTCATCGGGTAGGCCGTCGCGAAGCCGGCGAGCATCGCCAACTGCATCGCGAACCAGAAGACCGGAGAGTCGGCCGCCGGCTGAGTGCCGAAGACCGGCCGGAACACGCCGAACACGAGCACCGCCATCAGGCCGTACATCCCGACCTGCCAGGCCGTCAGCGACAACGCGTCTGCCTTCACCGCGGCAACGACCCCGTCTCGCACCCCGAGGCCGCGCATCGGCGCGATCGCGAAGTACTGGAAGGCGATACCGATGACGAACGCCACCACGAAGTCCAGTCCCCACACCGCGAACATGCGCTCCGAGAACACCCCGGGGTAGCCGAAGACGACGAGGACCGCCGGCACGAGGAACGCGACGGTCTCCGCCACGATGTCGCCCAGGGTGCACCCCGCACCGCAGTGCAGCGCCCCCTTCCCGACCGACACCGGCATCGTGGGGTCGTCGTCGGCCCCAGCGCGACCGTGCCGTCGGTAGAACCAGACCGCGGCAACGCTGCTGAACAGCGCGGTGACCGGCCAGACGACGTTCATCACCGCCATCTTCTGGGGGCGGCGCCGCACGTCGACCACCAGCCACACGGCACAGCAGGCCACGAGCACCAGCGATGCGACGGACAGTACGACGAGCCAGGTGGGCATGCGGTTCTCCTTGGGGAGCGCTCGGCGGCATCGGTTGCGGCTGGGTCACCGGGCTCGGTAGCGGTCGGCACGGTCCGGCCGGAAGCTCAGCCCGTTCCCGGGCAGCTCCGACGACAGGGGTAGCTCTCCGCCCACCGGGGCACGGATGCCGTCGAAGAACAACCGCTCGATGCGCACGTGGTCGTGGAAGTACTCCAGGTGGCGCAGGTTGGGGACCGCGGCCAGCACACCGGCGTGCTGGTGGGGGGCGCAGTGCCCGGACACCTCGAGGTGGTCGGCGGCTGCGACCGCGGCGACCCGCAGCAGCTCGGTGATGCCGCCACACCGCGTCACGTCGACCTGGACGCAGTCGACGACCTGCGCCTCGCACAGAGCGCGGAAGTAGTCGAGGCTGTCGCCGTACTCCCCCGCCGCCACGTCGGCCAGGACAGCACGGCGCACCACGCCCATCCCGGCCAGGTCGTCGCTCGACACGGGCTCCTCGAACCAGAGCACGCCGAGGTCGTCAAGGGCGTGACCCACCCTGGCGGCCTGGGCTACCGTGTAGCCGCCGTTGGCGTCGACGAACAGCTCGACGTCGGTGCCTACCACGGCCCGGGCCTGGCGCACCCGATCGAGGTCACGCTCGACGCACGAACCCCAGGACTCGCCGATCTTGATCTTCACCCGCCGCAGTCCGAGGTCGTCGACCCAACCGCGGAGCTGCCGGTCGAGGCGGTCCTCGCCGTAGGTCGTGAACCCGCCCGAGCCGTAGACCGGCACCCCGCTCCGGTGAGCGCCGAGCAGCCGGTGCAGCGGCAGCCCGAGCAGGCGGGCCTTGAGGTCCCAGAGGGCGCAGTCGAGCGCGGAGAGCGCCATCCCCGCCAACCCGGGTCTGCCGACGTTGCGCAGCGCACGCACCATCGCGGACCACGTGGCGACGTTGGCCATGGCGTCGCTCCCGAGGACGACCGGCGCCAGCGTCTCCTCGACCAGCGGCGCGATCACCGCGGAGCCGTAGGTCCATCCGGTCCCCGTCAGGCCCTCGGCGTGAACCTGCACGACGACGATGGTGGTCTCGTCCCACGCGATCGTGCCGTCGGCTTCCGGCTGGTCGGTGGGCACGGTGTAGGCCGTGGCCTCGACGTCGGAGACCACCGCATCCGGCAGCGCGGTACCGGTCACAGCGGACGGCCCGGGAACACCTCGGCCAGCTTGCTCTTGATGCCCTCCCTGACCACGTCGACCCGGTCGGCGTCGCCACGCACGACCGACTCGGCAGCGTTCGTCATCTGCTCCCAGGTGGCGTGCGGAGGCACCGGCGGCACCGCCGGGTCGGTCCGGAACACGATCACGCAGGGCCGCTGCTCGGCGAGTGCCTCGGCCCAGGCCGACTCGACGTGCTCGGGGTCGTCGACCCGGATGCCGTGCAGCCCCAGCGAGCGGGCGAAGGCGGCGAAGTCCACCGTCGGCAGGTGCTGCGAGGGGATGAACTCCGGGGACCCGCCCATCGCGCGCAGCTCCCAGGTCACCTGGTTGAGGTCGTCGTTCTCGAGGACGAGCACGACGAGCCGCGGGTCGGCCCAGTCGCGCCAGTACTTCGCGACCGTGATGAGCTCGGCCATGCCGTTCATCTGCATGGCGCCGTCGCCGACGGAGGCGAGCGCAGGACGGTCGGGGTGCGCGAACTTCGCGCCGATGGCGTAGGGGACCCCGCACCCCATCGTGGCCAGGGTCCCCGACAGGGTGCCGCGCATGGCACCACGCATCCTGACGTGCCTGGCGTACCAGTTCGTGCCGGAACCCGAGTCCGCCGAGATCATCACGTCGTCGGGCAGCCGCGGGGAGAGCACCGAGAAGACCTGCTCCGGGTTGATGGGGTCGGCACTCACCTTTCCTCGCGCCTCCATGACCTCCCACCACCGGCTCACGTTCGACTCCACGCTCTGCCGCCAGGTGCGGTCCTCCTGGCGCTGCAGGAGCGGAAGCAGGGCTCGCAGGGTGCGCGCGGAGTCGCCGACGAGGTTCACCTCGAACGGGTAGCGCAGGCCGACCATCGTCGGGTCGACGTCGATCTGGACCGCGCGCACCGACGGGTCGCCACCCTCGAACGAGGGCAGGAACTGGGTGTACGGGAAGTTGGAGCCGACGACGAGCAAGGTGTCACAGTCCATCATCAGCTCGTACGACGGCCTGGTGCCGAGCAGGCCGATCGAGCCGGTGACCCACGGCTCCTCGTCGGACAGCACGTCCTTGCCCAGCAGCGCCTTCGCCACCCCGGCCCCCCGCAGCTCGGCCAGCTCGGTGACCTCCTGCACCGCGGAGCGGGCCCCCTGGCCGACGAGGATCGCCAGCCTGGTGCCGGAGTTCAGGACGTCCGCGGCGCGGCGCAGGTCGTCGTCGGCGGGGACGGGCGCAGCGAACGTCTGGTCCAGGCTGGAGGGCACCATCTTGAAGGCGTGCGGCGGCGGCGTGTACTCCAGCTCCTGGACGTCGCTGGGGATGATGACCGCCGTCACGGTGCGCTCGGCGGCGGCGATCCGCAGGGCACGGTCGAGCACGTTGGGCAGCTGCTCCGGGACGGTGACCATCTCGACGTAGGCGCCCGCGACGTCCTTGTAGAGCGTGAGGAGGTCGACCTCCTGCTGGTAGGCGCCGCCCATCGCGGACCGGGCCGTCTGGCCGACGATGGCCACGACCGGCACGTGGTCGAGCTTCGCGTCGTACAGCCCGTTCAGCAGGTGGATCGCGCCGGGGCCGCTCGTCGCGGTGCAGACGCCGACCCGCCCGCTGAACTTGGCGTAGCCGCAGGCCTCGAAGGCGGCCATCTCCTCGTGCCGGGCCTGGATGAACCTCGGCGTGTTCTCGGCGCGCTCCCAGGCGGCGAGCAGGCCGTTGATGCCGTCTCCGGCGTACCCGAAGACCTGCTCGACGCCCCACTCGCGCAGGCGCTGCAGGACGTGGTCGGCGACGTTGGGAGTGCTCATCGGTTTCTCCTTCTCGGTCGGGTTCTTCGGGCTCGGGAACCGGCAGCCTGCTCGGCGAGGCCGGAGGCCAGCAGCTCGGCGAGGTGCACCGCGCGACGGCCGGTGTCGCACTGCTCGATCTGGGTTCGACAGCTGAAGCCGTCGGCGAGGATGACGGTGTCGTCGGGGGCGGCACGGACCGCGGGAAGCAGGACACGTTCCCCTGCGGCCCTGGAGACCTCGTAGTGGCCGTCCTCGAAGCCGAAGTTCCCGGCGAGGCCGCAGCAGCCCGAGGCCACCCGGTCGGCGTCGATGCCGCCGGCCGTCATCAGCGCGTCGTCGGCCTCGGTGCCCATGACGGCGTGCTGGTGGCAGTGGGTCTGCACGAGCGCGGCGACGTCGAGGCTGGGCGGTGTCCAGTCCGGGGCCCGCTGCCTGAGCAGCTCGGCCAGGGTCTTGGTCTGCATCGAGAGCCGGCGCATGTCCTCGTCGCCGTCGAGCAGCTCGGGGCCGTCGGCGCGGAACACCGCCGTGCACGACGGCTCCAGCCCCACGACGGGGACTCCGGCGCGGATGTCGTCGCGCAGCACCCGCAGCGTCCGGCGCAGCACCTTCGCGGCGACGTCGAGCTGGCCGGTCGATATCCAGGTGAGCCCACAGCACACCGGTTCGGTCGGCACCCGCACCTCGAACCCGGCATCCTCGAGCACCCGGACCGCCGACCTGGCGATGGCGGGGTCGAAGGCGTTGGTGAAGGTGTCCGGCCACAGCAGCACCGGCCCCCGGGACGGGGCCGCAGCCGGCCGGCTCCACCCGGGGCGTCGCTTCCACGACCGGACGAACGGGTGCGGGTCGAACCGGGGGATCTGCCGCTCCGGCGCGATCCCGCCGGCGCGCTTGAGCGCGGCCGCGATCGGGCGTCGACCGGTGAGGGCGTTGACCACCCCCGGCGCCCAGCCGGCACATCGTGCCCACACCGGCAGCCACCCCATCGAGTAGTGCGCGACCGGCCGGAGCCGGTGCCTGTAGTGGTGGGCGAGGAACTCCGCCTTGTAGGTCGCCATGTCCACCCCCACCGGGCAGTCGGACTTGCACCCCTTGCACGCCAGGCACAGGTCGAGGGCGTCGCGGACGTCGGCCGACCTCCAGCCGTCGGTGATCGTCGTTCCTCGCACCATCTCGAAGAGCAGCCGCGCCCTCCCCCGGGTGGAGTGCTCCTCCTCCCGGGTCACCATGTACGAGGGGCACATGACCTGGTTCTCGCTCACCGAGCTCCGGCAGCTTCCGACACCCACGCAGCGCAGGGTGGCTTGCGAGAACCTGCCGTCGTCGTCGGTGTACGCGAAGTGCGTGCGCGGCTCCTCCGGTGCGTAGGCGGCCCCGAGCCGCAGGTCCTGGTCCAGGCGCCGGGGAGCCACGACCTTGCCCGGGTTCATCAGGTCCTGCGGGTCGAACAGGCGCTTGACCTCCCCGAAGAGAGCGACGACCTCAGCACCGAACATGCGCGACAGCAGCTCGCCGCGGGCCTGGCCGTCACCGTGCTCCCCGGAGAGCGAGCCGCCGTAGCCCGAGACGAGGTCGGCGGCGCGCTCGGCGAAGGCACGGTAGTGGGCGATCCCGTCGACGGTGCGCAGCTCGAACGGGATCCGCACGTGCACGCACGCCTGCCCGAAGTGGCCGTACAGCGCCGTCTCGTCACGGTCGTAACCGAACTCGTCGAGCAGCGAGCGCAGGTCGCGCAGGTAGTCCCCCAGCCGCTCCGGTGGCACGGCTGAGTCCTCCCAGCCCGGCCAGTTGTCGTGCTGCCCCACCGGGTGCGCGGTCGCACCGAGGCCGGCCTCGCGGACCTCGATCAGCTCGTCCTCCTTGGCGGGGTCGTCCAGGAACGTGTGCGCCGGCTCGTGCTCGTGTCCCTCCAGCGCCTGCAGCAGGTGCTGCGCCTTGGCGTCGGCCGCCTCCTGGTCGTCGCCGGCGAACTGGATCATCAGCCACCCGCTGCCCGCGGGCATCTCCCGGATCGCGCGACCAGCCAACCCGGCCTGCTCCTCCAGCTGCATCAGCACGTGGTCCAGGCCCTCGAGGAGCCACGGTTCGTGGGTCAGGACCGTCGGGACGGCATCCCCGGCACGGCCGACGTCGGGATAGCCCAGCACGACCATCGACCGGGCCCAGGGCACGGGCACCAGGTCGAGCTCGGCGTGCAGGACGGTGACCAGCGTCCCCTCGGAGCCGACGAGCGCCCGGGCCAGGTCGAAGTGGTTCTCGGGCAGCAGCGAGTCCAGGTTGTAGCCCGAGACGCGCCGCGGGATCCTCGGGTAGCGGGTGCGGATCAGGGCGAGGTTGTCGTCGCGCAGCTCCCGCAGCCTGCGATAGATCTCGGCCCGGCGCCCGCCGTCGGCGAGCGCCTCCTCGTACTCCTCGTCGGTGGTCGGGCCGACCCACATCCGCAGCCCGTCCCAGGTGAGCACCTCGAGCCGGGCGATGTTGTCGACCGTCTTGCCGTAGGCCTGCGCGGTGGAGCCACAGGAGTTGTTGCCGACCATCCCGCCGATGGTGCAGGTGCGGTGCGTCGCCGGCCGTGGCCCGAACATCAGGCCGGTCGGGGCGAGGGCGCGGTTGAGGTCATCGAGCGCGATCCCCGGCTCCACGACACAGCGTCGTGTCCCGGCGTCGACGGACACCAGGTGGTTGCAGTGCTTGGTCCAGTCCAGGACCACTCCGGCGTTGGCGGTCTGCCCCGCCAGGCTGGTTCCTCCGCCGCGAGAGGTGACGGGGATGCCGTACAGCCGACACACCTGGAGCGCTTCCACAGCGTCGTCGACGCTGCTCGGCACGACAACGCCGGCCGGCACGTGCCGGTAGTTGGAGGAGTCGACCGCGTACGTGGCCCGGCTCCCGAGGTCGAACCGGACCTCTCCGTCCAGCCGTGCCCGCAGGGCGGACTCGAGCGACGGCGCGACGTTCACCTCGGTGGTACTGGTCACGGATCCTCCTCAGGCCGCGGTCATTCCTCGGTTTGTCTCGGTCAGCCGTTGAGCGCACTCCAGGAGCAGCGCGTGGACGAAGCCCTGGGGGAGGTTGCCGCGCAGCTGGCGCTGTCGGACGTCGAACTCCTCCGAGAACAGGCCCGGGGGTCCACAGGCGGCGCGCTGCCGCTCGAACCAGCGGAAGGCCTCGACCGTGTCACCGGCGGCGAGCTGGGCCAGGCACATGGCGAACCCGCACATCAGGAACGCGCCCTCGGTCATCCCGAGCGTGGCCCGGTCGGTGGCGTGGCGGTAGACGTAGCCGTCCTCGACGAGCTCGGTCGCCACCGCCCGCAGGGTCGCCAGGCTTCGGGGGTCGTCGGGTGGGAGCGCCCCGCGGACCGGTGGCAGCAGCAAGGAGGCATCGACCCCGGCGACGTCGGGGGCTCGACGCCACGAGCCGTCGGGGGCGAGCGCCCGGGTCGACGCCTCGGCCAGGATTCCGTCCGCCAGCACCGCGGCCCGCGCGGTGTTGCAGGACGGGATGTCCCGGGCGGCCACCCGCAGCCCCGCCACGCAGGCCAGCCGGGAGTGGGTCCACCACTCGTCCTGCAGCTCCCACACGCCGGCGTCCGGGACGTCCCAGCGCCGGTCGACCAGGTCGACCAGCTGCTCGACCGCCGTGAGGTCGTCGGCGGTGAGGTGGTCGTGGCGCGCGGAGGTCGCATAGAGCTGGAGCAGCTCACCGCAGGTGTCGAGCTGGAACTGCCCACGCACCCAGTTGCCGGTGACCACGCACCCTCCGGGGTATCCCCGGAGGTCGACGCGCTTCTCGTGGGGAAGTGAGCGGCCGTCGAGGCGGTACGCGGGAGCCAGGTCGGGACCGTGCTCCAGGATCCGAGCGGTGCTCACGGCGACGGCCTCGTCCAACAAGGTGTCCGCACGCTCGACGCCCACCGCCAGGCCCGCGTACGCCTGGTCGCGCAGCCACACGTAGCGGTAGTCGTAGTTTCGCCCGGCCTCGGCCCGTTCGGGCATGCCCAGCGTGGCGGCGGCGACCATCCCACCACCCGGCGCGGTCAGCCCCCTGAGGACGGCGTACGCGTGCCGCGCGTCGCGAGGTGCTGCCGACGAGGCGTAGCCGGGCACGGTGCTCGCCCAGTAGTCCTCGGTGGCCCGCCACAGGTGCGAGGGGTCCGGTACCGAGGGAAGGGCACGGTCGCTGACCTCGAGGACCAGGTCGTGACGGCTGCCCGGGGGGACCTCCAGGCGCAGGGTGAGCACGCCGTCACCGTCGACGGCGGCGTCGGCAGCCCCGGTCCACCGGATCCGCCGCGGCCCTGAGTCGAGCACCCAGGCGCCGTCCTCGTCGCGGCGCAGCTCGCAGACGTCCCCTCCCAGCCCACGAGCGACCTGGAGGACCACCTCGACGGGCAGGGACCCGTCCACCGGTTCGATCCGTCGCAACAGCACCAGACGGTGGGGGTCCGAGGGGCAGGCCAGGGCCTCACGACACTCCACCCGGGCACCCGCGGCCGTCCACCGGCTGCGCCAGATCAGGCTCGCCGGCTCGTAGTACCCGCCCCACACGAACGGCACCTGCGGCGTCACGCCGTACAGACCCCGACCCCCGACGAGCTGGGCGAATGCCGGGGAGCTGTCCCACACCGGCGCGCACAGCCATCCCACGTCTCCGCGAGGCCCGATCAGTGCTCCGCGATACCCGTCGCCGAGGAAGGCGTAGTCCCGGAGCACCTGCGGTGGGAAGAACCGGCCGGGGCTGCCCTGTCCGGCCGCACTCATCGCCCGCCCGCCTCGTCCCGGCGCACGGCCGCGAGGGCCGTCAGGGCGATCGCGAGCGCGAGCGCCGAGGTCAGCACGGCCGCCCGGACCACGCCCAGCCCGCTGACCGCCCGAACCGGCCACGTCCGCAGGGTCATCGCTGCCGTGCCGAGGCCCAGGCGGCGCCGGCGAGGGCGGCCACCGCGCCGCCGACCACGGCCGCCTTGGGGTAGTGGTGGGCGATGACCTGCTGGACGCTCTCGGAGTGGGCCTGACGGTCGAACGCGCCGTGGGCGCCGAAGTCGTGCCCGTCGCGGCCGTCGGCCGGCTCCCACAGGTTGGCCGGCTGGTGCGGCGAGCGGCGCTCGCTGGTCTGCTGGGCCGAGAAGCCCGTGCGCGCCAGGTAGCGGTCCAACAGGCCGGGTGCCACGGCATTCGCCACCAGCGTGCCCACCGTCGAGGCGCCAACCCAGTACTCGCGGCGCCGGGGGTGGTCGGCGGCGTGGACCACCGCCCGGCCGGCGACCTCCGGCTGGTAGATGGGCGGAACCGGCTGCGCGTGTCGCGGCAGCCGCGACAGCACCCACGAGAACTGCGGGGTGTTGACCGCCGGCATCTGCACCATCGTCACCTTCACCCCGCTCCTGTCGTGGAGCAGCTCGCAGCGCAGCGCCTCGTGGAAGCCCTGGATGGCGTGCTTCGCCCCGCAGTAGGCCGTCTGCAGGGGGATGCCGCGGTAGGCCAGGGCCGACCCGACCTGCACGATCGTGCCGCGGTCGCGCTCCCGCATCCGGCGGAGCACTGCCATCGTCGCGTAGACGTACCCGAGATAGCTGACCTCCGTGACCCGCCGGTACTCCTCCGGCGAGATGTCGTCGAAACGGGCGAACACCGACGTGAACGCGACGTTCACCCACACATCGATCGGGCCCAGCACGTCCTCCACCCGCTCCACCGCCGCCTCCACGGCATCCGGGTCGGCGACATCCAGGGGAATCGCCAGCACCCGGTCGGCGCCCAGCTCACGCGCCCTGTCCTCGGCCGCAGCCAGCCCACTCTCCCCCCGGGCCAGCAGCGCCAGCCGGTCACCCCGGCGCGCAAACTCCTCGGCACTCGCCCGGCCGATCCCCCCACTCGCGCCGGTGACGACGGTGACTCGCGGTGCCATCGTGGAACCATCCCTTCGGTAGGCGGTCGACATCCATTGATTGTAGGATCGCAATCATTGCTTTTGGTCAACTAATTCATTGCAATCGAGCAAGTAAGTGAGGCGCCTGATGGCTGGCGGCCCGAGGAAGCGCACCGTGTCGGACCACGACCTGTCCGTGTCACTACGGGCGTCCCGCGTCTTCTCGGCGCTGGTCGCTGCCTCCGTCGCCCACGCCGGGGACGTCGTCACCCCGCCCCAGCTGCGGGCACTGGTGCTGGTGGCCACCCGGCCGGACGTCGACGGCGCCACCATCGCCGCGTCCCTCGACATCCACCCCTCGGGCGCGACCCGGTTGTGCGACCGGCTCGTCGCCGCGGGCCTCCTCGATCGGGCCACTTCCGCCAGCGACCGGCGCCGCGTGGTCCTCAGCCTCACCGAAGACGGGGTCCGCCTGGTCAGCTCGGTGATGGACCACCGCCGCGTTGCCCTGAAAGAGGTCCTGGAGCGGATGTCCGCCAAGGACGTGCAGGCACTCACCCTCGGGCTGGCCGCGTTCTCCGACGCCGCGGACGAGCCGGCCGCGGGGCTCACGGCGGCACCCTGGTGACCTCCTCCGGCACCCGACACGTGGTCAGCCACCACCCGGTCACGCGATGCGGCGAGATCAGCTGATGCCGTAGGGCTTCCGGGTGGTGCGGGGTGCTGGCACGTCCATCTCCTCCAGCGTGCGGGAGGACATGACGTAGGCCTCGCCCCGCACGATGCCCGACGCAACCGCCTCCAGCCATGGGTCGGGCATCGCGGGTAGCCCATAGTCCGAGATGCGTCGCTTGAGCTCGCGGGCCGCAGCCTCGGCGTCCCACTCGCGCGAGTCCCGGGTCATCACGTCGATGATCCGCTGGAGCACTCGCTCGCGGTGTCTGCGATCGGTGAACGTACGCTCTTCGTTGGTGCTCATGACAGGACAACTCCTTCTCTGGACGCTGCTGACCTCGCAGACGACACCGCCGGCACGGTGGCAGGGGCCGGCAGCCAGAGCCCTGGCCCCCATGTCCTGCGTGAAGGCGGGTGGGAGACGAGAGCCCGAGGACCGGTGCGGGGCCGCCGTGGCCCTCGGCGCAGCAACGCGAGAGCGTGGGTCGCCGCACCCCCAGGCTTCCACCGCGTGCTCCGCCGGGCCCGTCCACGCGCACCCCGGCCAGGGCGAGCTTGCGAATGAGGATGATGGCTCCGGTAGCCGCGCGGGAGGACCCGCTCTGCTCGCCGCTGAGCCGGAGCAGGCCGGCCGCGAGCACGAGGTCCAGGAGTACCGGGTAGGGCAGCGGACAGCAGCCGCGCTCTGGCCGGGACGGCGACACCGACCAGCACCGCGGATGCCGTGAGCACGTCAGCGGCACGAGCGACGGCATCGGACCACCAGCCCATCTCAGGACCTCGAGGCCAGGGCCGGTGAAGGGTGGTAGGACTCCTCGACGGTTCGCTGCTCCTCACGGATCTCCCGAGCCAGGAAGAAGTTCAGAGCGGTCCGGATCGCCGCCACCGCCGCCCGCTGGCCCAGCTGGCGAAGACTTGTAGAGATGGCCGTCCCCACGACGATCACCCAGGCACCGGCAGCCTCAACCAACCGCACCATCACGTCGACGACGCTGTGGAGCAGGCTCTCCGGTAGGACCTCCGCGACTGCGGGCATGGCAAGGCCGTACCCGCCTCGGGTGCCTCGACACGCCAGCAGAGCCCCGACCTCCTGGGCGGGACGAATTGTCATCCCTCAGCAACACCGCTGCCGCCGAGCTGTCACATTCCGGTCCTCCGTCGGGAGCCGCCGACCTCAAGCAGGACCCGTACCCGCGAGGGGTGGAACATGTGCAGCCTGGCGGACTTCACCGTCGAGGCCGGCCAGTGAGTTACGTTCGTGCTGAACCGGGTTCCCTCGCACGACAACGAGCCACCGCGCTACGACGCGGAGGTCGCGCTGGAGGTGACCGAGCGTTTCTGGACGGAGTGGATCGTCACGATTCGATGACCGATCCCCGGCGTCGTGACCGCGAGACCAGGGCAGATGGCATCAGGTCAGTGAGTACTGGCGACCAGCACGGCGTTGGCTCACGCGCGAGTTGCGGCGGATGAGGGCGTGTGGGGCGCCCGACTTCCAGGTGCGCCTGGCGGGTTGAGTCTGGCGCGGCGGAGACATCAAGCTTCTTCTTGGCTGTCCTTCGGGCGCCGCTTGACGTGGTGATCCAGGTCATCTCCATCGGTCCACCAGTCCCTCACGGTTGCCGCTCGGTCGTACTTCGCTCGTTCGTGAAGTCTCGTGCGCCGTCGTAGTGCGCCGTTCACGAGGCGCGCACGGCGAGAAGCCGCGCGCCCTGCGCTTCCAGCATCACTTCGACGTGCCGCCGCAGCTCAGGTCCGATCCCACCGCCCCGGCGTGCGGAGTCCACGGCGATCATCGTGAGGTCCCAAACCCTTCCGCCGCCTCCTCCGGGCGGGAGGACACGACACCGACGACCTCACCTCCGGCGGTACTCACAACGCACCGCGGCCCCGCGTCCCCGCCCCCCGGGTCGACCCGGGCACTGAACAAGATCAGGCACCGAAACCCGAGCCCCGAAACCAACGGCTTGCCGCGTCCTGCCTCCCCGAGAAGCCAGCGACAAGAGAGCGCGCCTCCAACGCGGACAGTTGAGGACGTTAGGCGTCCCCGAGGTCCCCTCGGATCAGGCGCCGCTTCTTTCCGATCTGCCTCAGGACAGCCCATGGTTCGCGCGCGGCACGACCAAGGCGACGGTTCTTGTGCGGCTTACAGAGCTGGCAGCCCTTGTGCTGCCGGTGAGGTGAGTGAGCCATCTGGGCTCCGATCCGTGACCAACACCCGCCACGGAGGGCGGGGTGGGCAAGATCGAGCAGTCACGGAGCCAACCGTACTCGCGCCGATCGGCGCGACAGGACGCTTCAGGGCGGCAGCTCCGGGACCGGGCATGACAAACGCATCCACGACCGATCCGCGGCCGTTGCAGGCGGACAACGGAGAGCCAAGCCGATCAGGAGCGCTGCTGCACTGCCCGGCCCGAGCGAGTTCAGGAAGAGAATGACGGCCCCAGCACCGAGCGGAGCAAGGAGTGCCCAAGTGCCGTCGCGGTGGGCTGGCGATCCATTCAGTTCGTTCGCCGCTGAGTGCTGCTCCACTGTTGCCACTCCCGAGCAGCAAGGAAGCCGTAGGGCCGACACCGCGCAGTCTCTCACTCGGGCTGGCGCCCTTCAGGCCAGATGCAATTACACGCGCGACCACGGTCGGCGTCATCTTCACCGGAGTCGGCATCTGCGGACGAGTGCGCGTGGAGACATGCAGCCAGGCTGTGCCCGGTGATCGCCACGCGGCGCAGGGTCACCGGGCCAGGCCGCCTACGTGCCATACGAGTGGCCGCCAATGTCCGCTTATTGGACGGCGATTCGCTGGCACTCCGCCTCCGAAGGCGAGCCGGGTAGTCGTCAATTCGCTCCGTCGGGTGGCCGCCACGATCTCGCGCGGCTTGTCGACCGGACTTGCCGGGCAGGGTCGAGGCTGTACGGAGATCTTGTGCCCCCGCCACGGGCGGGGCCGTCATCGTCGTGCTGTTCCCAATCGTCCACGTCGTCTTCCTCCTCCTGGTCATTCTCTCAAGCGACAGGGCCCGGCAAATGGAAAAGCGCTCAGCATCGTGGTGGTCCGTCGCATCACGCGGAGTTCTCGGCCCAGGACTTTGGCGGTGGGACGCCTCCGCTGCGCCAGCAGGTGCCTAGTTATGCGTGTGAGCTGGCGAAGGGACTCTAACCCTCAACCCCCTGTTTACAAGGACTCGCCGAACGTCCCGTCACAAGGGCCTTGACCTGCACAAACGCGCCCTTTGGCGGCTTCGTCAACGCCGTTGTGCGACCGGCGTGCGATACGGATGACCTCGGGTGCCTACCTGTGTCGTGCGACATCCGCCCGACAGCTCCGCGTTTCATCACGCGCGGTAGATGTCGCCTCGGTGGCCGATCGCCAAGACGGTCACCGTTCGGGCCTGCTCGTCGACGCGGTACAGGACCCGGTAGGTGCCCCGTCGCGCAAAGTGTCGGTCGGCCAAGGGTGGGCGGAGCTGCTTCCCGACGCGGTGCGGGTTCTCGAGCAGCGGGCCAGTGATGAACTCGAACGCGGCGGTGGCGACCGCTTCAGGTAGGTCTTCGGTGAGGTGCCGGCGAGCCGACGAGACGATCAGGAGCTGGTAGCGCGGATCGTTCACGCCGAGGTCCGGCGTGAACGCATCGCCACCTCGAGGTCCTCTTGGGTCTCGACCCGGCCAGCGGACAGGTCGGCCTCGGCTGCGGCCAGCTGGGTCATCAGGTCGGCGTCTCCCAAGACGGCGATGGTCTCTTCGAGCATCTCCAGGTCATCCGGAGAGAGGAGGACGGCTGAAGGCTGGCCGTGCACGGTGACCGTGACCCGTTCGTGGTGCTTGCTCACTCGGCTCACCACCTCCGACAGGTGGGCCTTGGCATCGGCCAACGGAATGCTCGTCATGGTCACAAGTATGACCAGAACCCCTGCTCGGTGTCCAGAGAACTAACCTCACCGATAGCGGCATGTGAGTGTGTCAGCGTGTGGCCTCGACCTGGGTCGGCGGATGACCACGAACACGACGCACGAACGTCAGCAGGACCTGGTGGACCAAAACGCCGACCGCGGTGTTGGCCAGCGCCAGTACGGCCGCCCCGACGATCTCCGTCGGCGTGGCGAGAAGTCCCTGCGACCACAGCAGGACCGTCCATCCTGAGGTGCCGACAAGGAGCGCTAGCTTCCACCACCGCCCGAGCAGGAGGCCGAAGAGGATCATTGTCGGGATCACGGTGGCCTCCTCCCTTGGTTCTCGAAGGCTACGCCCACGGCGCGGCGCGCATCTGCTCTTCCTCGCTGCGGCATTTGCGGACGTTCGGGCTTCCCCCACTGGCGCTGAGTTGCGACCATGGAGGATGAACTTCTCCGGGTCAGAGATTGTCGCCCTGATGGCGATCGCTGTCCTCCTCAACGGAGTGGGTCTCCTTGCGTGGAGACGCGGGCTTTTGGGGCACTGGTACCCGATCGCGATCGGCCTCTCGATGTTGGCCCTGCTGGCTGACCCGATGAGCCTGCCCGGGGTTGCTAGTGCAGGCGCGATCGCCGCGATGCTGCTGGGAGGCTTTGGCCTCGTTGTGTCCGTCCGGCACCGCAAGGGCGGAACCGTGGGGGCGGCTTCGCGCTAGCGACCCGGGAAAGAGCTCAACACGCGGTCCCAGCACGCTTATGGCTCGCCGCGTTTTCGGATAACACCGCCGATGGAATCACCACAGGTAGAAGACCGGGACTGATGAGCAAACAAGCCGGCGTCAAGGTGCAGGACCACTACTCCAGCGACGACATCGCCACCCGCATCTTGGCTGCCCTTAGGTCGGCGCAGGGCGATGATGCAGGTCCAGTCACGCCAGAGGTCCTCGCCCCGCTGGACCACTTCCATGGCCGGGGCGTTAAGGCCACCCACGAGATGGTCGCCCATCTACGGCCTGAGCCCGGTGACCGCCTCCTTGACCTCGGTGGCGGCATCGGTGGGCCAGCCCGCTGGATTGCGGCGCGGTTCGGCTGCCATGTCACCTCACTTGATCTGACCCCCGAGTTCTGCCGGGCCGCGGAAGAACTGAATGCCGCCACCGGCCTGTCTGACTGTGTGGGGGTGGTGGAGGGCAGCGCCACGGATCTGCCCTTCTCCGAAGCAGCCTTCGACCGCGTGTACTCGCAGAACGTGGCCATGAATGTCGAGTACAAGCGGCGCTTCTACGCCGAGGTGTTTTGCGTCCTGAGACCGGGCGGCGTCTTCGCCTTTTCCCAGTACGGCGCGGGGCCCTGCGGCGAGCCGCACTACCCGCTTCCGTGGGCGGCGGGGCCGGCGACGAGCTTTCTCTCCTCGACCGAGGAGACCCGCGCCGACGTGACCGCGGCCGGCTTCGACCTTGTGAAGTTTCTTGATCGGACGGAGGAGATCCTGCCGGACCTGCGGGAGAACCGGCGGCGCCTGCAGGAACAAGGTCTGCCACCACTTGGCCTGCAGACGCTCATGGGCGAGGGCATCCGCGACCTGCAGATCAACGTGGTGCGCAGTGCCGAGGAGGGACGGCTCACCATCATCGAGGCGCTGGTCCGCAAGCCAGCTTAGGCGCTGGTGGCACTGCGAGTCTTCTCTGCGGGGTAGTCAATCGGCAGCAGCCCAGCAGCCACTCCAACCCTGGTGCAGCCGCGTCGCTCTGCCGAGGGCGTCGATCGCAGCCCACGCCTGGGCGGCCTCCTCGGAGGGGAACGTGCCCTCCCACCGGTCCACACCCGGCTCCTCGGCCCACCGCCGCAACCCGCACTGTTGGCGCTTGGAAGGCCTCTGGGTGTGCGGTCTGTTCTCGAACGTCGAGGTGGTGACGACGAGGAGACTGTCGTGGCTCGCCACAACGATCTGATGGCGCTCATTCAGGGATCCTCTTGGGCCACGGACGGTGTCCTGGCCCGCCTGCGCTCGCTGGAGGCCGAAGGCCCAGCGGCGGGGCCGCCGCTGTGGGAATCGGTGGTGATGAGTAGCGGGGCCGCTGACGATGAACGAGTGATCGAGGCCTCCCGCCGAGTTTGGGAGGCACTCGGACCGAACGCGTACGCCGTGCAGTTCAAGCCTCGCCCGCAGACCTGGCGAGGGTTTCTCCAGGGCCGCGGTTGGCTGGTGGTTGGCATGGCTGGCCTCGTGGGACCCGGGAACCACCCGCGCCGATGGTTGCGCCGCCAGGCGGCCGATAGGACGCAGTTCTGAGGGCAGCTGACCTTCGACGCTGTCGCCGAACGCGCCGTCATCGAGGAGATCTGCCGCCGTCTGGACGGCATCCCCCTCGCCGTGGAGCTCCCCGCCGCCCGCGTCTCCACGCTCAGCCCGGTCGACCTCCTCGATCGCCTCGAGCGCCGGTTCCACGTCCTCGACGGGACCCGCCGCGCCGGCACCGAGCGGCACCGGACCCTGTGGTCAGCGATCCAGTGGTCGTACGAGCTCCTCGCTCCCGTCGAGCGAGAAGTCCTCGGGCCGCAGAGCGAGCACCTCGCCACTGCGCAGCGCGCACCAGGCGCACAGCAGCACAAGCGCTCGAAGTCGGTCCGGCATGGACTCGACGATCACCTCGAGCTCCTCGAGAGTCGCCGGGCGGATCTCCCGGGCTCGAGGAGTGTTGGCGCCTCCACGGATGCGGCACGGGTTGCTGTCGATCAACTCGTCGGCGACCGCGGTGTTCATGACG
Organism: uncultured Actinomycetota bacterium; assembly: GCA_963800505.1. Taxonomy (GTDB): domain Bacteria; phylum Actinomycetota; class Actinomycetes; order Actinomycetales; family Dermatophilaceae; genus Fodinibacter. The sequence goes on along the minus strand of CAWDBL010000037.1, from coordinate 187,858 downwards.
GCCTTCAGCAGCGCATAGCTGCGAGCGCGAACGGTCGGCTTGTCGGCCGGCAGCTTCGCCCACCAGGTGCGCACCACGCTGGGCGTGATCGAGCCCAGGATCATCGGACCGAGCAGCGGGTGGAGGTAACGACGCATCAGGTGCTCGTAGCCCTCCCGGGTGCGGGGCTTGAGGGCACGCTCCCTCAGCCATTGGGCGGAGTACGCGTCGAACGTCAGCGGCGCTGCCACGAACACCGGCACTGGCGGCTGCTACTGCCCCGACACCACCTGTTCCCAACGCACCCCCAGCCACCCCTCGGCATCGGCCTTGGCCTCGAAGGTGTGCGGGGCCGACCGCCTCACGAGGTCGGGTCCCACGTAGCTCGCCTGCCACCGGCCCGAGGGCAGCTTTCGCACGCAGCCGAAGCCGCGCCGACGGCTCCGACCACTCATGACGCACCTGTTTCGTGCCACAGTCGTGCGATATCCGTGCGATATCTATGGCATCTCGTGATCATCCGTGATCACTCCTGTCCCCACCGGAAGCGCTGCTGCGCGTGCTCAATAGCAGCACGGGACAAGGGTTTTGAGCAAGGCTTACGTTGAGCTGGCGAAGGGACTCGAACCCTCAACCCCCTGTTTACAAGACAGGTGCGCTACCGATTGCGCCACGCCAGCGGGCCCACGCCGACGGGGGGCGCGGACAGCCCCGGAGTCTACGCGGATGCCAGCACCCGGCATCCGCCGCGGGCCCGTGACGCACCACGCAGAACTTCGACGCGCACGCAGCAATCTCCGCGTGCCGCACGAACGTCCGCGTGTGCCGAACCCGCGACCCGCCCCCGAACCCGCGACCCGCACTCGCACTCGCACCCCAGCCTCAGGCGCGCCTCAGGCGCGCCGCAGGTCGCCGCTGTCGTCGTGGCGCCCCTCGCGACCATCCCGGCCCTCGGGCCGGGCGCGGCGCGCCGAGCGGTCCAACGGCGACGCGAGGATCTCGCCGAACACCGTGCCCGTCGCGATGGCGACCAGGATCGCACCTGCACCGAGCAGCGTGGTGAGCCCGGACTGGATGGTCAGCGAGCCGGGTGAGTCCCCGCCCGCGGCGACCAGCTCGTAGAGCCCACGGAAGATGGTCAGGCCGGGCAGCAGGGCGAAGCTGGCCGGCACCACAAGCACCATCGACGGGGCACCGAGCCGCGCCGCCACCAACCGCCCAGCCGCCCCGAGGGCCACGGCAGCGACCCCGGTGGCGGCGATGGCCCCGATGCCGACCCCGCGCCCGAGCGCGGCGGCCACGACGGCGGTGCCGACCGACAGCAGCCCGGTGGGCAGGATCAGCCGGCGCAGGCTCTGCACCGTCACCGCGCCGCTCAGCCCGACGACCAGGGCGCCCCCCACCGCCGCGACCACCGACGACTGGTTGACCCTGAGCTGCAGCACCGACGGCGAGACGAAGTCGGACTCGAGCATGGTCGTCACCGACAGCATCACCGTGAGCCCGCCGGCGATGCCGATGATCAGCCCCATCAGCGAGACCAGCACGGAGAGGAGCCGGCCGGCACCGGTGAGCGGGAAGCCGAACAGCACGTCCTCGATGGCGGCGGCCATCGTGCGCCCGGGCAGCATGGCGACGATGCCGCCGGCCACGATGAACGCGAAGTCCTGCTCCTCCATGGGCCGCCCGAGCGCGATGGCCCCGGCGTACACCGCCCCAGCGAGGAGCGTCGCCACCATCGCGTTGATCGCGTTGGCGTAGAACTCCGGCAACGCAGTTCGCGCGTAGAGCCGGTTCACCGCGGTCACGGCCAGCACGACCAGCACGGTGGCCACAGCCGCGAGCGCACTCGCACCGATCATCACCGCGACGGCCGAGGCCAGCAGTGCACTGGCGCCCGAGACCGCCCAGACCGGGAAGATGCGCCGGCTCCGCTTGATCTGCCGTAGCCGGCGATCGGCCTCGCGCGAGTCGATCCGGCCCGCGGCCAGCGCCTCCACGAGCTCGTGCACAGCAACCAGGCGGGCGTAGTCGTGACGGGTGCGTCGCACCACCCGCAGCAGGGTGTGCGGCCGCCCGGTGGCGCTCGATGCCTGGATGAGCAGCGACTGCAGCGTGATGTCCACCTCCACCACGTCGACGCCGGCCGCGGCCGCCACGGCCGCGACACTGCCGACCACCTGCGGCGCGCCGGCGCCACAGCGCAGCATCATCTCCCCGACCCGGGCCGCGAGGTCGATGGCCCAGCGCACCTGGGTGTCTTCGGGCGCCTCGCCCGGGATGCGCATGTTGCGGTAGGGCGTGCGCCGCAGCAGGTCGGCCATCGGCATGGGTTCGGTCGGCGACTCACCCTGGAAGATGCGTCCGGGGCGGTCGCGCGGCGGTCGGCTCACAGTGTCGGCACCACCTGCGACGCCCAGCCGGGCGCCGTCGTGCGGGGCCACCAGGTGGGCCCGCTGCCCGTGAGGGTCATCGCCAGCACGACCACTGCGACGACGATCAGGATGCCGGCCGCCACCTGCCCGGCCGCCTCACCGGGCGTCAACCCCCGCACGATGCTGCGGCTGCCCCGGCGCAGGCTGGCACCACCGGGGCCCCACCACGCGGTCAGCCCGGCAAAGACGCCGGCGACGACCAGGGGCAGCACGTCGTCGGTGCGCACGTCGGTGCCCCGGGCCGCAGTGAGCACCAGGGCGCTGGCGTACATCGCGCACACCCCGACGAACAGCGGCAGCACGAGCGTGGCGGCAGCGCCCAGCAGGCCGAGCACGAGGTGCCACGGGCTGGTCGCCACCGCGACGGCGACGTCGCTGCCCCGGGTGCCCCGCTCGTGGCGCCGCATGACGAGCGCGGTGACCGAGCGGTCCGCGGTGCGGGCCAGGGTGACCCAGGCCAGCAGCCCGAGCACCGCCACCACGGGGGCTCGGGCCGAGACCGCCGCGAGGACGGCGAGCAGCGCCAGCAGCGTGCCCGACCGGCTCGGGCGGCCGATGCGGGGGTCGCCGTAGGGACCGTGACCGAGGCGGGCGGCATCCCAGTCCGACTCCGAGTCGGGCACCGGCGCCCCCGGCGCCACCGGCCGGCCGGGCAGGGGGGCGGGCGCGAGCTGCTGCGAAGCCGGTGCGGGTCGCGCCGGTGGTGGCTGCGTCGCCTGCCGGTTCACCGGCTGGGCCTGCTCCCAGCCGGGCGGCCCAGCCGGGCGACCGGTCGTCACCATCGGCGCGGGCAACGATGACAGCGCCGGCGACGGCGCAGGTGACGGCATCCGGGCCGCGACGGGCGAGGCGGAGGCCGGCGGCCCGGCATACGCGCTCGAACCAGCGGCCGGCCCGGCGCCCGCGGCGGCCGCCCCGATCACCGGCGCGACCGGAGGGCGGGACGACGGAGGCGGAGGCGGAGGCAGTGGTATCGCGGTGGTGGGCGGCACGGACAGGCGCTCGGTCGGCGGGCGCACCCGACGCACCATGATCGCCTCGGTGACCGGCGCGCCGTGGGCGTAGCGTTCGAGCGCGGCGACGACCTCGTCGTGGTGCGGGCGCTCGCTCGGGTTCGGCGACAGGGCCGCAAAGAGCAGCGGCTCGATGCGCGGGTCGACCGCCTCGAGGTCGGGGTCGCCGGCCGACACCCGGGCGAGCACGGCACCCATCGGCCCGGTGCCGAACGGCGGCGTGCCGCTCGCGGCGAAGGCGGTGGTCGCCGCCCATCCCCACCAGTCGGTGGCCGGTGTGACGTCCTCACCGCCGACGACCTCGGGCGCCAGGTAGCCCGGCGTGCCCATGACCAGCCCGGTCATCGTGAGCCGGATGTCGTCGGCCACGTGCGCGATGCCGAAGTCGATGAGCACCGGGTCGCCGTCGACCAGCAGCACGTTGCCCGGCTTGACGTCACGATGGACGACCCCCGCCGAGTGGATGGCGTCGAGCGCCTCGGCCAGGCCGGACGCGACCCGGTGCAGGTCGGCCGGTGGCAGCAGCCCGCGCTCGGCCACGTAGTCGTCGAGCGAGGGGCCGGGCACGTAGCGGGTGACGATGTAGGGGGTCGGCCCGTCGACGTCGGCGTCGATGATCGGCGCGACCCGAGGGCTGGTGATCCGGCTCAGGCTGCTGACCTCGCGGGTCAGGCGGGCCCGCGCGTCCGGGTCGTGAGCGATGTGCTGGCGCAGCACCTTGATCGCCACCGCGCGACCGTGCCGGTCGAGCGCGAGGTGCACCACGCCCATCCCACCCTCGCCGAGCCGCTGGACGAGGCGGTACTCCCCCAGGCGCGTGTGCTCACGCGGCTGCGGTGTCTCGTCGTCCTCCGGCTCGAGGCCGTCGGCGATGGCGTCGGCGGTCATGCCCACCACGGTAAGCGCTCTTGCTGAGTGCGTGGTGTGCTCCGGGCCCGCGCCCCGTCGGTCAGGACTGGATGTAGGTGCGAAGCTGGTCGCGCTCGGCCTGCAGGTCGTCGATGCGGTTCTTGACGACGTCGCCGATGCTCATGATCGCGACGAGCTTGTCGTCGACCACCACCGGCACGTGCCGGAAGCGGCGCTCGGTCATCATCGCCTCGAGGTCGTCGAGGCTCTCATCCGGGCTCGCCGTGTGCACCTCGACCGTCATGATCTGTCCGACCGGCGCGTCGAGCAGGCTCGCGCCGTCGGTGTGCAGGTGCCGCACGATGTCGCGCTCACTGACGATGCCGTGCACGCTCTCGCCGTCGTCGCTCACCACGACCGCACCGATCTTGTGCTCCGAGAGGAGGGACAGCAGCTCGGCCACTGATGCGTCGGTGCGCACGGTGATGACGGTCCCGCCCTTGCGCTTGATCACGTCCGAGATCCTCATGCCCGAACCATAGGGGTGCCTCCCGCGACGCGCCAGAGGAACGCCCCGATGCCGTGTCGCTCGCGTTCGCGCTGTGTGCGCGCGCCGCGCGCGCCGAGAGCCGGACGATCTGGCAGTGCCGCACCTGCCGTCACCTACCGCCTGGTAAGTGAGGTGATCGGTCCACCTACCAGGCGGTAGGTGAAGCGGAGTGCGGATGCCGGCCACACGGCATCCGCGCCTCGCTGTGGTTCAGGCGCGGTGCGGCACCGCACCGGTCGAGCCGCGCACGACGAGCTCGGGGCGGAAGACGTACTCCGCCCGCGGCGGACCCTCCCCGCCGATCTCGTCGAGCAGCGCGCGCACCGCGGCATCCCCCATCGCCTCCACCGCCTGGCGGATCGTGGTGAGCGGTGGGTCGGTGAACCCCATGATCGTGGAGTCGTCGTAGCCGACCACCGAGACGTCGCGCGGCACGCTCAGGCCCATCGAGCGCGCCTGCCGGATCGCGCCGAGAGCCATCAGGTCCGACCCGCAGATCACCGCCGTGGCCCCGCGCGAGATCAGCCGCCCCGCCGCTGCCGCGCCGCCCTCGAGGCTGAACACCGTGTGGGTGACCAGTCGTTCGAGGTGCGCCGGCTCGACCCCCAGGTAGTCGCGCATCGCCACCCGGAAGCCCTGCACCTTGCGGATGACCGGGGTGTAGCGCTCCGGGCCCAGGGCCAGCCCGATCTCGGTGTGCCCCAGCTGCGCCAGGTGGTTGACGGCCAGGCCCATCGACGCGACGTCGTCGTTCGACACGAAGGGGGCGTCGACCCCGCTCAGCCAGCCGTTGACCAGCACGATCGGCAGGCCGCGGTCACGCAGCCCCTGGTAGCGCGCCGGGTCGGAGGTGGCGTCGGCGTGCTGGCCGCTGAGGAAGATGATCCCGGAGACCCCGCGGTCGAGCAGCATCTGCACGTAGTCGTCCTCGTGCACCCCGCCCGGGGTCTGCGTGCACAGCACCGGGGTGAAGCCCTCGGCGGCCAGCGCCGTCTCGATGACCTGCGCAAACGCGGGAAAGATCGGGTTGACCAGCTCGGGCATGACCAGCCCCACGAGCAGCGCCGACTTGGGCTTCAGCCGGGTGGGCCGGTCGTAGCCGAGCACGTCGATGGCGGTGAGCACCGCCTGCCGGGTCGAGTCGGAGACGCCGGGGCGGTCGTTCAGCACCCGGCTGACCGTCGCCTCGCTGACGTCGGCCTGCGCCGCGATGTCGGCCAGGCGCGCTGACCGCGACTCGTTCACGGGGCGCAATCTAACAACCACGGCGGATGCCGTGCCGCACATTGCCGGGACCGGGGTACCACAGCGCCGCCTCGACACGGCATACTGGCGAAACCGCTTACACCGATGTGGCGGGAGCTCCACCACCTTTACAACGGATCGTCCGGCACGTTCCTGCCGGTGAAGGAAGGCAATGACGCCATGGCAACTGTCAAGTTCGACCAAGCCACCCGCATCTACCCGGGCAACGACTCGCCCTCGGTAGACCGCCTCGACATCGACGTGGCCGACGGGGAGTTCCTCGTCCTCGTCGGACCCTCGGGGTGCGGCAAGTCCACCTCCCTGCGCATGCTCGCCGGCCTCGAAGAGGTCAACGGCGGCAAGATCTGGATCGGTGACCGCGACGTCACCGACCTGTCCCCCAAGGACCGCGACGTAGCGATGGTCTTCCAGAACTACGCGCTCTACCCGCACATGACCGTCGCCGACAACATGGGCTTCGCCCTGAAGATCGCCGGCGTCGACAAGAGCGAGATCAAGAAGCGCGTGGCCGAGGCGGCCCAGATCCTCGACCTGGGCGACTACCTCGAGCGCAAGCCCAAGGCCCTCTCCGGTGGCCAGCGCCAGCGCGTCGCCATGGGCCGGGCCATCGTCCGCTCCCCCCAGGTGTTCCTCATGGACGAGCCGCTGTCGAACCTCGACGCCAAGCTCCGCGTCCAGACCCGCACCCAGATCGCATCCCTGCAGCGCCGGCTCGGCGTCACCACGGTCTACGTCACCCACGACCAGATCGAGGCCATGACGATGGGCGACCGCATCGCCCTGCTGAAGGACGGCATCCTGCAGCAGTGCGCCACCCCGCGTGAGATGTACGACCGCCCGAACAACGTGTTCGTCGCGGGCTTCATCGGCTCGCCGGCCATGAACCTCGTCTCGGTGCCCGTCACCGAGGACGGCGTGCAGTTCGGCAGCCACCGCCTCCCCGTCGACCGCTCGCTGCTCGGCAACGTCGGCAACCAGGTCATCGTCGGCATGCGCCCCGAGGACGTCGAGGTCACCACCAACCAGGACGGCCTCGAGCTGATCGTCGACGTCGTCGAGGAGCTCGGCGCCGACGCCTACGTCTACGCCACCCCGGCCCAGGACCACGTCAAGCTCGAGGGCGGCGACGACGGCCTGGCCAAGCCGTTCATCGCACGCGTCGACGGCCGCAACGTGCCCGACAAGGGCTCGAAGATCTACGTCTACCCCAACCCCGACCACATGCACGTGTTCAACCCCGAGAGCGGCGCCCGCCTCGGCTGACGCGCAACCGCTGCGCGACAGGGCCTCGGACATTCGCGTCCGGGGCCCTGTCGCGTCCCGTGGTCGCGGGCGCCGCTCGTACCGCCCGCCCGCCGAGTGCGAGAGGCTGTGACCATGGCACTGGAGATCTCGGCCGCCCGCCCCGACCCCGCACTGCTCGACCTGCCGTGGCGCATTCCCCTCGAGGAGTGGCCCGAGGACCTGCTCGCCGCCCTGCCTCGCGGCATCTCGCGGCACGTCGTGCGGTTCGTGCGCCTGTCCGGGCGCGTGCTCGCGGTCAAGGAGATCCGCGCCGACCTGGCCCGACACGAGTACGAGCTGCTGCGCAGCCTCAACCGCTTGCAGATGCCGTGCGTCGAGCCGTTCGCGGTGGTGAGCGGGCGGGTCGGGCTCGACGGCGAGCCGCTCGACGCGTGCCTGATCACCCGCCACCTGCAGTTCTCGCTGCCCTACCGCGCGCTCTACAGCCAGAACCTGCGCAAGGGCACCGCCGGGCGGCTGATCGACGCCCTCGCCGTGCTGCTCGTGCGCCTCCACCTCGCCGGGTTCTGGTGGGGCGACGTCTCGCTGTCGAACACGCTGTTCCGGCGGGATGCCGGGGCGTTCGCCGCCTACCTGGTGGATGCCGAGACCGGCGAGCTGCGCGAGCGGCTCAGCGACGGCCAGCGCGAGCACGACCTGGAGATCGCCCGGGTCAACATCGCCGGTGAGCTGATGGACCTCGAGGCCGGCGGCCTGCTGCAGGAGGACCGCGACCCGGTGGCGGTCAGCGAGCGGATCATGCTGCGCTACCGCGAGCTGTGGGACGCCCTCACCGGCAGCGAGCTGATCGACGACACCGAGCGCTGGCGGGTCGACGACCGGATCCGGCGGCTCAACGCGCTCGGCTTCGACGTCGACGAGCTGGCCATCACCACCGACATCGGCGGCACGTCGATCCAGATCCAGCCCAAGGTCGTCGATGCCGGGCACCACTCGCGCCGCCTGCTGCGCCTGACCGGCCTCGACGTGCGCGAGAACCAGGCCCGGCGGCTGCTCAACGACCTCGACGCCTACGCGGCGGGCACCGGACGGCAGGGGGAGGACGAGGAGATCGTCGCGCACGACTGGCTGGCCAACATCTACGAGCCGGTCACCCGCCGGGTGCCCCGCGCCCTGGTGGCCAAGCTGGAGCCGGCCGAGGTCTTCCACGAGGTGCTCGAGCACCGCTGGTACATGGCCGAGCGCGCCCAGCACGACATCCCGATCGAGGTGGCGATCGACGACTACGTCGCGTCGGTGCTGCCCTCGAAGCCCGACGAGCGGGCGGTGCTCGGGGTCGACACGCGTGAGCTACCGGTCATCGCCACTCCGCAGGGGCGAGCCTAGGATCGAAGGGCACCCACCCGATGCTCGCCGAGGGACAGTCATGACCGACCATCCGCAGGACCCCGCCGACCAGACGCCCGGCGAGCCGCAGACCCCGCCCGCTCCTGATCCGTCGCCGGCGGCCGCACCTCCCCCGCCGCCCGAGGCAACAACGACCCCGCCGCACGCGCCGGCTCCGCCGCCCGTGGGCCCGCCCGCCCCGCCGGTCGCCCCCGAGTACCCGCCTCCGTCACCTCCTGTCGGCTCCTACGGGCAGCCGAATCCCGGTGCAGCACAGTCCGGTTACCCGCAGCCACCGGCCAACCCCTACGGCGGCTACTCCCAGGCGCCGGTCTACGCCGCCGGTGGCGGCTCCGCCTACCCGGGCAGCCTGGCCTACGTCGAGCAGAACTTCGGCAAGGTGGCCAGCTTCGGGCAGCGCGCCCTCGCCTACCTCATCGACTGGGCGCTCACGCTCATCGGGCTGATCCCGGTCATCCTCGGCATCATCCTGATCGTCGTCGCCGCACCGAGCGAGTTCAACACCGACCAGTTCGGCAACACCACCACCTCGGGCGACTCCAACCCGGGGCTCGCGGTATTCGGCGGCCTGCTCATCGCGCTCGGCGTGCTGATCGCCATCGGCATCACCATCTGGAACCGCGTGTTCAAGATGGGCCGCACCGGCCAGAGCGTGGGGAAGAAGGTCATCGGGCTCTACCTGCTCGACGACAAGACCGGGCAGCCGGTCGGCGCCGGCATGACCTTCCTGCGCGAGATCGTCAACGGCCTGGTCAACCAGATCCTCTACCTGGGCTGGCTGTGGATGCTGTGGGACGCCGACAAGCAGACCCTCGGCGACAAGGCCGTGCACTCCAGCGTCGTGACCGTGCCGAAGGGCTGATCCTCCGACCCATTGCGGACCATCCACCGCTGGTGCGGGGCGAGACGGCCCTCGCCAGGGTGGAGCTTTCGCACCAGGTCGGGGCCAGGCGGGAAGTCGGGATCAGGCAGGTGAGAGCCAGGCCCAGCCGGGCACGTTGCGGGCGACGGTGTAGGCCAAGAACCCCACGGCCAGCGCAGCCGGCAGCCATCGCGGCGGGTCCCAGCGCAGCTGCTCACCGCGCCAGCGGGCGATCACCCAGCGCGTGAAGAGCAGCGCCAGCCCGACGTAGATGGGCACGGCGAGGGGGTTGCGGGCGAAGGCTCCCGCCACGTCGAGGTGCGCCAGGTCGTGGGTCGCACGCAGCATCCCGCACCCCGGACAGTAGATACCGGCAAGGGCGTAGGTGGGGCACAGCGGGTAGTGGCCGGGGCGGTTGGGGTCGACGGCTGCGACGTAGGCCGTGGCGGCCGTCGCGGCGACGAGAAGCCCGCCGGGGAGCGCGAGACGGCGCACCCGGTCCCTGGTGGAACCGGGGTGCGCCGTCTCGCGGACGAGGGTCACCCGGTCAGTTGCTGCTTCCGGAGATGGCCGCGAGGCCACCGAACGCGAGCAGCCAGAGGACCGAGAGGGCGAGGAGGACCATGCCGACGATGCCCAGGATGCGCCCGATCTGCACCAGCTGCCGGTTGGCGTAGCGACCCGGCTGCGCGTCGATCTCCTTGAGCGCGTTGTTGCCCATGACGAACGCGGCGATGCCCAGCGGCGAGCAGCACACCAGGGACAGGATGCCGAGGATGAGGATCGTCGTCCCCTTGGGGTGGTCGACGGGGCCTCCGCCCATCGGCGGCGGCGGGGCGCCGTAGCCGCCGCCGTAGTCGCCGCCACCGGGTGGCGGAGGGGGCAGGTAGCCGCCATCGCCCGAACCGGGCGGCGGGGGCGGAGGCGGCGGGGGCGAGCCTTGGTCGGACATGAGTTCCCTCTCTGCGACGCGACGTTGGGGGTCGTCATGCCCCCGGGACCGAAGTGCTCCGGCGGCGCCGATCCTCGCACAGACCCACCCGACACACCGAGCATTTCCGGTGTTTCGACGCGGTCGCGCGGGCCTGCGTCAGCGGCCCCGGCGGCGGCGCGCGACCTCGTAGAGCGTGACTCCGGTGGCGATGCCGGCGTTGAGCGACTCCACCGCCGAGCTCATCGGCACCGACACGATCTGGTCGCAGTGCTCGCGCACCAGCCGCGACAGGCCCTTGCCCTCGGAGCCCACGACCACCACCAGCGGCTCAGACGCCAGCTCGAGCTCGGGCAGCTCGACGTCGCCGTCCATGTCGAGTCCGATGATGAAGAAGCCGGCCTTGTGGTAGTCCTCGAGGGCCCGGTTCAGGTTGGTGGCCTGGGCCACCGGGATCCGCGCGGCCGCACCGGCCGACGACTTCCAGGCGGATGCCGTCATCCCGGCCGAGCGCCGGCTGGGCACGACCACGCCGTGGCCGCCGAACGCGGCGACCGAGCGCACGATGGCGCCCAGGTTGCGCGGGTCGGTGATGCCGTCGAGCGCCACGACGAGCGGGATGCCGGGCGCCTCGGGGTCGATCAGGTCGTTCGGGTGGGCATACTCGTAGGGCGGCACCTGCAGGGCCAGCCCCTGGTGCACCGCGCCGTCGGTGAGCCGGTCGAGCTCGCCGCGCGGGGTCTCGAGCACCGGGATGCCGCGCTCGGTCGCGGTCTTGAGCGCCTCGCGGACCCGGTCGTCGGAGTCGATGCGCCCCGCCACGTACATCGTCGTGACCGGCACGTCGGCGCGCAGCGCCTCGAGCACCGAGTTGCGCCCGGCGACCATCTCGCTGCTCGCCTTGTTCTTGCGGGTGCTGGTGCGCCCGGCCTGACCGCCACCGCGTCGCTCGGCGGCCTTGGTCGACTTGTGCGCCTTGTGGTTCGGGCGGTCGGCGGCCTTGGGGGTGGGGCCCTTGCCCTCGAGTCCGCGGCGGCGCTGGCCGCCCGACCCGACCTGGGGGCCCTTCTTGTTGCCGGTGCGCACGGCACCGCGTCGCTGGGAGTTACCGGCCATGGTCATTCGCTCCGTCCCCGCGCGAGGGACCAACGGGCCCCTGCAGCGGTGTCCTCGAGCGCGATGCCGGCGGCGGCGAGCTCGTCGCGGATCGAGTCCGCGGTGTCGTAGTCACGGGCGGACCGGGCGTGTGCCCGGGCCGAGAGGCGCTCCTTGACGAGGGCGTCGAGGCTCGCGAGGGCGTCGGCGGCGCTGCCGTCGCCGGCCGACCAGGTCGGGTCGAGCGGGTTGACGCCGAGCACGTCGGTCATGGCGATGACGACGCGGGCGATCGCCGCGGCATCCTCGGTGTCTCCGTCCTGGAGCAGGATGTTGCCGGCGCGCACGGCCTCGTGCACCTCGGCGAGCGCATCGGAGACCCCGAGGTCGTCATCCATGGCCTCGCGGAAGCCGTCGGGCAGCACCTCGTCCCCGGTCGGCACGGCCGTGATGACACCCGGCAGCGCGCGACGGAGGAAGTTCTCGATCCGCTCGACGGTGGTGTCGGCCTCCTCGATCGAGCCCGGGTGGAACTCGATCATCGAGCGGTAGTGGGCCGCCGTGAGGTAGTAGCGCACGGCGATCGGCCGGTGCTCCTTGACGACCTCCCGGACCCGCAGCGAGTTGCCGAGCGACTTGCTCATCTTCTCGCCGCCCATGGTCACCCAGGCGTTGTGCAGCCAGTAGTTGGCGAAGCCGAGGCCGGCCGCGCGCGACTGCGCCATCTCGTTCTCGTGGTGCGGGAAGCGCAGGTCGACACCGCCACCGTGCACGTCGAAGGTGTCGCCGAGGTACTTGCGAGCCATCGCGGAGCACTCCAGGTGCCAGCCGGGGCGTCCGGCGCCGAACGGCGTGGGCCACGACGCGGTCGGCGGCTCGGCGGTCTTGTGGCCCTTCCACAGCGCGAAGTCGCGGGCGTCGCGCTTGCCGCGCGGGTCGGCATCCTCGGCGTCGACCATGTCGTCGACCTTCTGCCGGGTGAGCTCACCGTAGGCGGGCCAGCTGCGCACGTCGAAGTAGACGTCGCCGCTGCCGTCACCGGCGGCGTAGGCGTGCCCCTTGGCGATGAGGGTCTCCATCAGGGTGACCATCTCGGGCACGTGGCCGGTGGCGCGCGGCTCGTAGGTGGGCGGCAGCACCCCGAGGGACTCGAGCGCCGCGGCGGTCTCGATCTCGTTGCGGTACGACACGGCATACCAGGGCTCGCCGCTCTCGGCCGACTTGGCGAGGATCTTGTCGTCGATGTCGGTGACGTTGCGGATGAGCGTGACGTCGAGGCCGTGGCCACGCGCCATCCAGCGGCGCAGCACGTCGAACGCGACGGCGAAGCGCACGTGCCCCAGGTGCGGCGGCGCCTGGGTGGTGAGCCCACAGATGTAGATCCCCGCCTTGCCGGGCACGACGGGGACGAAGTCACGCAGCTCGCGCGTGAGGGAGTCGAACAGCCTGAGGGTCACCCGCGCAAGGGTACCGGCGGGGGGGCCCACCCCCTGATTCGCTCCCGCGTCCGCCGCCACTCAGCCCGAACGTGGGTGAAAACCGCGCCGGTCGGCAGTTTTCACCCACGTTCGCGGGTACGGCGGGGTCAGGAGCCTCGAGCGATCCACTCCTGCAGGTGCGGGGCCTCGGCACCGATGGTGGTCGGGTCGCCGTGGCCGGTGAGCACCACCGTGTCGGCGCGCAGGTCGAGCAGCCGGCTGCGGATCGACTCGACGATGGTGGGGAAGTCGGAGTAGGACCGCCCGGTGGCGCCGGGCCCGCCGTTGAACAGGGTGTCCCCCGAGAACAGCGCGCCCAGGGCCGGGGCGTAGAGGCAGCAGGCACCGGGCGCATGGCCGGGGGTGTGCAGCACGGTCAGCTCGATGTCGCCGACGGTGAACACCTGGCCGTCGACGAGGTCGGCGCCGGGCGGCTCGCTCTGGCTCTGGTCCCACAGCACCCGGTCGTCGGGGTGCAGGGATGCCGTGGCGCCGGTGGCCGCGACCACCTCGCCCACCGCGTTGACGTGGTCGTTGTGGCCGTGGGTGCAGACCACCGCCGTGACCCGGCGGCCGTCGACGGCGGCGAGGATCGCGCCCGCGTCGTGGGCGGCATCGACGACGAGCACCTCGGTGTCGTCGCCCACCAGCCAGACGTTGTTGTCGACCTCCCACGAGCCGCCGTCGAGCTCGAAGACGCCCGAGGTGACCACTCGCTCGACCCGCACGCCACCGGGTGAGGTGCGCACCGGCACCCCGATGTCGGCCGTCACGCGCCGCCCCCCATCACGACGACCGAGCGCAGCACGTCGCCGCGGTGCATCTTGTCGAAGGCCGCCTCGACGTCGGTGATGCCGATGCGCTCGCTGACGAACGCGTCGAGGTCGAACCGGCCCTGCCGGTACAGGTCGACGAGCATCGGGAAGTCGCGCGAGGGCAGGCAGTCGCCGTACCAGCTCGACTTCAGGGCGCCGCCGCGGCCGAAGACGTCGATCAGCGGCAGGGTGATCTCCTTGTCGGGCGTCGGCACGCCGACCAGCACCACGGTGCCGGCGAGGTCGCGGGCGTAGAAGGCCTGCTCGTAGGTCTCGGGCCGGCCCACCGCCTCGACCACCACGTCGGCGCCGTTTCCGCCGGTGAGGGCGCGGATCGCCTCGATCGGGTCCTCGGTGGAGGAGTTCACGGTGTGGGTCGCGCCGAACCTTCGGGCGGCCTCCAGCTTCCGGCCGTCGACGTCGACCGCGATGATCGTCGTCGCCCCGACCACGCTGGCACCGGCGATGGCCGCGTTGCCGACCCCACCGCATCCGATCACCGCGACCGAGTCGCCGCGGCGCACCCCACCGGTGTTCACGGCCGCACCGAAGCCGGCCATCACGCCGCAGCCGAGCAGCCCCACGGCCGCGGCGTCGGCATCCCGGTCGACCTTGGTGCACTGCCCGGAGGCGACGAGCGTCTTCTCGATGAACGCCCCGATGCCCAGCGCCGGGCTGAGCTCGGTGCCGTCGGTCAGCGTCATCTTCTGGGTGGCGTTGTGGGTGGCGAAGCAGTACCACGGCTTGCCCTTGAGACAGGCCCGGCACTGGCCGCACACGGCCCGCCAGTTGAGGATGACGAAGTCGCCGGGCTCGACGTCGGTGACGCCCTCCCCCACGGACTCGACGGTGCCGGCCGCCTCGTGACCGAGCAGGAACGGGAAGTCGTCGTTGATGCCGCCCTCGCGGTAGTGCAGGTCGGTGTGGCAGACCCCGCACGCCTCGATGCGCACCACGGCCTCACCGGGGCCGGGGTCGGGGACCACGACGTCGACGAGCTCGACCTCGGCCCCCTTGGCTCGGGCGATGACTCCCTGGACGGTCTGCGGCACGGCTGCTCCTCGGGTCGAACGGTGGCGGTCTGCGCCACGCTAACCCGCGTCCCCGGATGCCGGGAAGGGCCGGCGCCGCTCGGCAGCCGCCGGTCTCGTGGTGGCACAGCCCTCGATCGCCTTTCCGCGCAGGAAACGCGCCGTATGCTGCGCACCATGCCCTACCCGGTGTTCGACGAGGTGATCCACGAGCCGCACCGGCTGCGCATCTGCGCGATGCTCGTGCCGTCGACCGGCACCGACTTCGGCACGGTGCGCGACGAGATGGGTTTGAGCGACTCGGCGCTGTCCAAGCACCTGAAGGTGCTCAGTGCCAGGGGCTACACGCGGCTCGACCGCTCGGTGCGCGACGGCCGCCAGGTGACCACTGTGGTGCTCACCTCCGACGGGCGCGAAGCCCTGTGCGGGCACGTGGCCGAGCTGCAGCGGATGGCCCGGATCGTCGGCACCGACCGGCGCGTCGGGGGCACCCGCAGCCGCTGACCAGCCGCGTCATCCGGCCGTCCCCCGAGTGACCTATTGGTCGATCTCAGGACGCCCGACCCGATCCGGGGCGTCCCCCGAGTGACCTATTGGTCGATCTCGGGACGGGGGACCACCAGGGCGGTCGCGATCGCGGCGACGCCCTCGCCCCGGCCGGTGAGCCCCAGACCGTCGGTCGTGGTGCCGCTGACCGACACGGGTGCGCCCACGGCATCCGAGAGCGCGGCCTGCGCCTCGGCCCGGCGGGTGCCGACCTTGGGAGCGTTGCCGACCACCTGTACCGCCACGTTGCCGATGTCGAACCCGGCCTCGCGCACGAGCCGGGCCGCCTCGGCCAGCAGCGTGACCCCGGAGGCCCCGGCCAGCTCGGGCCGGCCGGTGCCGAAGTGCGCCCCGAGGTCGCCGATGCCGGCCGCCGAG
Source organism: uncultured Actinomycetota bacterium (assembly GCA_963800505.1). Lineage (GTDB taxonomy): Bacteria > Actinomycetota > Actinomycetes > Actinomycetales > Dermatophilaceae > Fodinibacter. The sequence goes on along the minus strand of CAWDBL010000037.1, from coordinate 171,978 downwards.
AACAGCGCGTCGCACGCCGCGTGCGCGGCGACGTCGGCGTCGGAGTGGCCGTCGAGCCCGCGCTCCCCCGGCCAGTGCAACCCCGCCACCCACAGCTCGCGCCCCGACCCCTGCGCCGCGAGGGCGTGCACGTCGACCCCGATGCCGACCCTGGGCGGTGCGCTCATGGGGTCAGTCTGGCAGGCTCCCGGCGGTGGACCCGGCGTGCTCGGCGAGCAGTCGCTCGGCGTGCTCGAGGTCGTCGGGGGTGGTCACCTTGAACGCCAGCGGGTCACCGTCGACCACGACCACGTGGTGCCCGGCGAGCTCGACCAGCGCCGCGTCGTCGGTGGCCGCCAGGCCGCTGCGGTAGGCCGCGACCAGCACGTCCCGCGCGAACCCCTGCGGGGTCTGCACCGCCCGCAGCGACGCGCGGTCGGGGGTGCCGGTGATGAACCCGGCGTCGTCCACCGTCTTGACCGTGTCGACCAGCGGGATGCCGGGCACGGCACCGGCCGCTCCACCCCGCACCGCCTCGACCACCCGCTCGAAGACGGCCAACGGGGTCAGGCAGCGGGCGGCGTCGTGCACCAGCACGACGTCGACAGCACCGACCGCGGCCAGGCCGGCGGCCACCGAGTCGGTGCGCGACGCACCCCCGGCCACCACCACGGCATCCGCGGGCAGGTCGACGCCCGCCCACGAGGGGGCGGCCGGGTCGGCGAGCCCGGCGGGTGCCACCACCACGAGAGAGCGCAGCCCGCCCAGCTGCGCGACGGTGTCGACGGCGTGACCGAGCAGCGGACGACCGCGCAGCGGCACGAACGCCTTGGGCAACCCGGCCCCGAGGCGGGTGCCCGAACCGGCTGCGACGACGACGACGCCGACGCTGCACAGGGCAACGTCGGCGTCGGTCACGTCAGTGTGGGCGTGAGCCCGGCGTCAGGACGCGAGGACCTCGTCGAGGATGACTTCGGCCTTCTCCTCGTCGGTCTTCTCGGCGAGCGCGAGCTCGGAGACCAGGATCTGGCGGGCCTTGGCCAGCATGCGCTTCTCGCCGGCGGACAGGCCGCGGTCCTTGTCGCGGCGCCACAGGTCGCGCACGACCTCAGCGACCTTGATGACGTCGCCGGAGGCGAGCTTCTCGAGGTTGGCCTTGAAGCGGCGCGACCAGTTGGTCGGCTCCTCGGCGAAGGGAGTGCGCAGGACCTCGAAGACCTTGTCGAGGCCTTCCTTGGAGACGACGTCGCGTACACCGACGAGGTCGCAGTTCTCGGCAGGAACCTCGATCACGAGATCGCCTTGCGCGACCTTGAGCTTGAGGTAGAGCTTCTCCTCTCCGCGGATCGTGCGGGTCTTGATCTCTTCGATACGCGCGGCCCCATGGTGGGGGTACACGACCGTCTCGCCGACCTTGAAAACCATGTGTTGTTGTCCCCTTTCGCGACACTCAGGATACCACGCACCGGCGTGTCCCAATAATCCGGTCCATCGGCGTTTGCGCAGGTCAGGGCATGGAACGGGGTTGCGGGAGACGTAGATCGGGTCTTGACAGAACCGCGTCGTCCATGCTTCGCGCGTGGGCCCGCGGTGGTCACGGACACCCCCGTGGACCCCTCGTGCCGGCCCGGTGGGCGGCGCCCCGAGGGCTCAACGGCACACCCGCGCAGCCCGTCTGCAGGCACCCCGGGCGGCGCGGGCCCGGGCATGGCTATCCTTGGCCGCGTGACCAACCGTGCCGCCGCCGCCCTGCGAGCCTCCGCCCTGGCAGGCACCATCCTGCTCGCCTCCGGGTGCGCCGTGTTCTCGCCGATCCAGACCGACTACGACTACGACGCCGCCGACGGGGTGCCCCTCACCATCGCGGGCCTCGACCTGCGCAACCTCGCCGTGGTGGTCCCCGCCAAGGGCGAGACCGGCATCGTGGTGGGCCAAGCGGTCAACCGCACGACCAGCGCGGTCGACGTCACCTTCGCCGTCGCCGGCGCGCCCGCGCCGGCCACCGTCGCCGTGCCGGCCAGCTCGGGCAAGACGCTCTCCGATGCCGCGACCGGCGTCGAGATCCCCGGCATCCCGGTGGCGCCCGGCGAGATGGTCGAGATGACCGTCACCACCGACGAGGCCGGCGCCAACGTCGTCAGGGTGCCCGTGCTGCCCAACCTCGGCTACTACGCGGACCTGACCCCCTCGTCGTCCTGAGCCGCTCGAGAGTAGAGAACACGCCGTCTGCGCCGTTGCGCAGGCGGCGTGTTCTCGACTCTCGTCCGGCGGGACGTGGTCAGACCTCGAACTTGTAGCCCAGCCCACGCACGGTGAGGATGTGCGTCGGGTTGGCGGGGTCGGCCTCGACCTTGGCCCGCAGCCGCTTGATGTGCACGTCGAGGGTCTTGGTGTCGCCGACGTAGTCGCTGCCCCAGACCCGGTCGATGAGCTGCACCCGGGTGAGCACCCGGCCGGTGTTGCGCAGCAGCATCTCGAGCAGCTCGAACTCCTTGAGGGGGAACGACACGTGGGCGCCGCGCACGGCCACCACGTGGCGCTCGACGTCCATCCGCACCGGTCCGGCCTCGAGCGTGGTCGGCAGCATCTCCTCGGGCTCGGCGAGCCGGCGCAGCACCGCCTTGATCCGGGCAAGCAGCTCGCGCGAGGAGTAGGGCTTGGTGACGTAGTCGTCGGCGCCCAGCTCGAGGCCCACCACCTTGTCGATCTCGCTGTCCTTGGCGGTGAGCATGATGACCGGCACGTTGGAGCGCTGGCGCAGCGCCCGGCACACGTCGACCCCCGACAGCCCCGGCAGCATCAGGTCGAGCAGCACGAGGTCGGCGCCGGTGGCGTCGAAGGCGGTGAGCGCGTCGTGGCCGTTCTCGGCCACCGACACCTCGTAGCCCTCCTTGCTGAGCAGGTAGGACAGCGGGTCCGAGAAGGACACCTCGTCCTCAACGATCAGGATGCGCGTCATGCAGGGCTCTCTCCTCGTGCGGCTCGGGCCAGGGACGGCCGTCGTCGGGCTCGACCGCGACCGGCCGGTCGGCCGCCGCGGGCAGGGTCATGGTGAAGGTCGAGCCGCGCCCCTCCTGGCTCCAGACGCTCACCCGGCCCCCGTGGTTGGCGCAGACGTGCTTGACGATGGCCAGGCCGAGGCCGGTGCCGCCGGTGGCGCGCGAGCGGGCGGCGTCGACCCGGTAGAAGCGCTCGAAGATCCGCTCCTGCTCGGCCGCCGGGATGCCCTGGCCCTGGTCGGTCACGGTGACCTCGACGGAGTCCTCGACCCGGCGGGCGCCGATGCCGACCCGGGTGCCCGACTCGCTGTAGTTGACGGCGTTGGTCACCAGGTTGGCGACCGCGGTGGTGAGCAGCTCGGCATCCCCGAACACCCGCAGACCGACGTCGCTGACCAGGGTGAGCTCGATGTCGTGGGCCTCGGCCGCCACCCGCACCCGGTCGACCGCCTCGGACGCCACGGCGCCGACGTCGACCAGCTCGGGCTCGTGGAGGGTGTCGGCCACCTGCAGCCGTGAGAGGTCGACGATCTCCTGCACCAGCCGGGTGAGCCGGGAGGACTCGACGAGGATGCGCTGGGCGAAGCGCTCGACCGCCTCGGGGTCGTCCTTGGCGCCGAGCACGGCCTCGGCGAGCAGCGAGATGCCGCCGACCGGGGTCTTCAGCTCATGGCTGACGTTCGCCACGAAGTCGCGGCGGATCTCCTCGACCCGCCGGGCGTGCGTGTGGTCCTCGGCGAGGATCAGCACGTGCGAGACCGCGATGGGCGCGACCCGCACCCGCATCACGACCGAGGCGGTGGTGTTGGGGCTGCGGGTGAGGTCGAGCTCGGCCTCGCGGATCATGCCGTCGCGGCGCACCTGCCGGGCGAGGTGGCGCAGCTCGTGGTGCACGAGCTCGCCGTGGCGCACCAGCCCGTAGCTGACCGCCGACGCGGAGGTGTTGACCACGGCGTCGCTGGCGTCGACGACCACGGCGATCGAGCGCAGCACCGAGAGCACGTCACCCACCCCGCGAGGCAGCGGCGGCTCCTCCGGCTCGGCCTCGGCGTTGCTGCGCTCCGACCACCGCGTGGCGGCGACGGCCACGGCCCCGATGACCAGGCCGACCGCCCCGCCGAGCATCGCCGCGAGCGTGGGGTCCACGAGGTCAGGGTACGGGGCGCGGATCGGCGGTTCTGCGCATCCGCGGCCGTGAGCGCGGGCGCTGCCAGAAGTTCACCTCGGGGGCGTCTTCGGTTCATCCCGGGGTGGGACAGTTCCGTGGGCGGGCAGGCCGCCCCCGCTGCCACACCGAACCCCGGAGGACACCCCGTGATGCGCAAGGCCTTCCACGAGGAGCTCGACCGCGTCGCCGAGACGCTGGTCGAGATGACCCACCTCGCGTCGTCGGCGATGAGCCGTGCCACGACGGCCCTGCTCGACGCCGACATCCACCTCGCCGACTCGGTGATCGCGGCCGACGCGGAGATCGACGCGCGCCGGGCCGAGCTCGACCTGATGTCGTTCGACCTGCTGGCCCGGCAGCAACCGGTGGCCACCGACCTGCGCGTCATCGTGACGAGCATGCGGATGAGCAGCGACATCGAGCGGATGGGCGACCTGGCCCGGCACGTGGCGAAGGTGGCGCGGCTGCGCTACCCGGAGTCGGCCGTGCCGGCCGAGCTGCGCTCCACGATCCTGCAGATGGGCCAGGTGGCCGAGCGGATCGTCGAGAAGGCGGGGTCGGTGATCGCCGCCCGCGACGTCGAGGCCGCCCACCAGATCGAGCGCGACGACGACGCCATGGACGACCTGCACCGCGAGCTGTTCGCCCGGGTGACCGACAGCAGCTGGGAGCACGGCACGGAGGCCGCGGTCGACATCACCCTGCTGGGCCGCTACTACGAGCGGTTCGCCGACCACGCGGTGAGCGTGGCGCACCGGGTCATCTGGCTGGTCACCGGGGAGTTCGACCCGGAGAGCGAGCAGAGCCACGAGGACGTCGAGGACGGCGCCGCCGCCCTGCGCTGAGCCCGCTCTGAGCCCGCGTCGACCCTGCACAGACCTGTTCGCACCGCTCCCTCGGTGTGAGACTGGGACGGTGACCCTCACCGTCGAGGACGACTTCCGCGACTTCGTGGCCGCGCGCTGGCCGGACCTCGAGGGCGTGGCCTTCGTCGTCACGCTCGATGCCGCCACGGCCCGCCGGGTCACCACCGACGCTCTGGCCACCCTGCACCAGCAGTGGCGCGAGGCCCTCGACGAGGGCCGGCCCGGGATGATGGCGCGCCGCGCGGTGCTGAGCGCCGCCGTCGCGGCGACCACCCGGCATCCGGCCGGCGCACCACCCCCGCCGGATGCCGGGGCGCCACCCCGCGTGCGACCCGACCCGTGGGAGGACGCCGAGGACGACGAGCCGGTGCGGATGGCGCTCGAGGCGGTCGTGCGCGGGGCGACCCCGCTCGAGCGAGCCGTTGTCGCCGCCGGGTCGGTCTGGGGCGCGGGCCCCGACGAGGTCGCCGACCTGCTCGGGATGCCGGCCGCCGAGGTCCGCGACCGGGCCGCCACCCTGCGTGGCCGGCTCGCGCAGGCCCACGACGCCGCCCGCGCCGCGGACGGCCTGGAGCCCGCCGACTGGGCGCTCGACGTCGACCTCGACGCCGTGGTCGAACGACTCCTCGCCGGCCAGGGCGACCCGCCCGACCCCGCCGCCCTGGTCGAGGACCGGCGCAGGTCCGTGCAGCGGCGCTCCGTCGTCACCGGGGGTGCCGCCGTGGTCGCGGCCGGCGCGCTGGGCTGGTGGGTGGTCGGCCGGCGGTCTGCCGCCGCCGGCGTCGCCTCCGGGCCGGGCGCCCGCCCCTCCGGCACGCCGGCCGTGACCGACCCGAGCTGGCGGAGCGTCTCGAGGTGGGCAGCGCGCGGCCGGCTCGCCACCGACCCACGGGTGCAGGGGCTGGTCATCGCCCGATCCGAGGGGGTTGCCCGCCTGCTCTTCGCCGACGACGTCGAGGGGCACCGCGTGGTCGTCTCGGCGACCCTCAACCCGGGCACCGAGGACGTCCTCCTGCAGGCCTGGCAGGGCGCGGCGGGCGACGACCCGGCGACCCTGCTGGAGGCGCGCCTGCAGAACCCGTTCGCCGCTGCCGGCGACGACTGCATCCCGCTGGCGTTCTCCACCGCGCCCGGCACGCTGCTCCTGCTGCTGGCCCGGCCACCGACCAGCTCCGCGAGGTACTCCACGATCGTCACGCCGACGCCCGACGGCACCATCGAGCGCTCCTGGGTGTGGATGCGGATGGCGGCCGGCATCGGGGCGACGAGCTGGCGGGACGAGCAGGGGCCGGCGCTGCGGGTGCGGTGCGGCACCTTCGACGGGCCGCCCGTCGGACCGCTGCAGACCTACGTCGACGAGGGCGGCCGCGACGCCCTGGCCGGCTTCGCCGAGCAGACCCGCCGGTTCGTCGCCGCGGCCCTGGGGCAGCCGGTCGACGACGTGCGCACCGAGGTCGTCACCGACGCGAAGGTGGGTGGTGGCGTCATCGACCCGATGGCCTTCTCGGCACAAGGTGGCGACGGCCGGCTGCGGGTGCTGCGCACGACGACTCCCGACGGCATCGTCGTGCGGTCGGTGCGGGTCGTGGACGACGGTCGCAGCAGGGTCAACTGGCTCGACCTCGAGGAGCCGTCGGTGCTCCCCGCCGACACCCCGCGCGACGAGCCGGTCGTGTTTCGCCTCGAGGACTCAGGGCCCGCGGCCGGGCGCTTCCTCGTCATCGCGCCCGGCGCTGCCCGCGTGCAGCTGCTGTCGACCGCGAGCAACGTCTACCGCGTCTCGACGGTGACCAGGACCCGCCCCGGTGGGGTCGCGGTCGTCGAGGTCCGGAGCCCCGACGACGCGACCGGCTTCCGGCTCGTGCGATGGGACGCCGACGGGCGCAAGGTCGGTGACGGCCTGCCGCGCGCCGGCCGCCCCCTGATCGACCTGTGGCCGGGCGAGAGCTCGATCGGCCTGTCGTGACCGTCACCGCCGAGGAGGACTTCCGCGACTTCGTCGTCGCGCGCTGGGGCGAGCTCGAGCCGGTGGCGCGGCTGGTCACCCTCGACGCGGCGGCCGCCCGCCGGGTCACCACCGACGCGCTGGCCGACCTGCACGGGCAGTGGGGTGCCCTGCTCGACGAGGGGGTGCCGGGCGCCACGGCACGCCGGCAGGTGCTGAGCGCAGCCCTGGCCGCGACCCGGAACCACGCCCCCACGCCGAAGGGCCGCGACGCGCACCCCGCCCCCGGCCAGCTCGATCCCACGGCCGAGGCGGACGACGCCGTGCTGGCCGCCCTGCTGGCGGTCGTGCGCAGCGCCGGCCCGGTCGAGCGGGCGGCGCTCGCGGCCGACACGGTCTGGGGGGTCGACCCCGGCCGGGTCGCCGACCTGCTCGGGATGCCGTCAGCCACCGTGGTCGACGCCGACCGGGCCGTTCGTGGTCGCCTCCTCGAGGCGCACACCGCGGCCCGCGCCGCCGCAAGCTGGGAGCCGGCGGAGTGGGCCCTCGACCGTGACCTCCAGGATGCCCTCGACCTGCTGCTCGCCGACCACACCGACCCGCCCGACGCCGTGGCCCTGGTCGGCGAGCGCCACCGACAGGTGCGCCGGCGCTCGGTCGTCGTCGGCACCGGCGCCGCACTGGCCGCCGCCGCCGCCGGCGCCTGGTTCGTGGAGGGGGTCGCGACGGGAACGACATCCCAGGCAGCCCCCACACCGACCGGTCCCGGCGACCCGGTGTGGGTCACCGCGAACACCTGGCCCGCCCGCGGCGGGCTCGCGACGGATGCGGGGGTCGCCGCGCTCGTGGCCGGTGCCTCGCCCCGCGCGCACCTGCTCTGGGCCGACGACCTGGCCGGCCAGCGGGTCGTCGTCGCGGCGTCGGCGGATACCAGCGGCAGCGGCGGCACCCTCGTTCGCATGTGGGCGGGAGCCGTCGGCGCCGACCCCAGGGCGCTGGCCCCGGTCGGCCTGGTGAGGGACCGGGTCACGTTCCGCGACGACGTCGTGCCGATCGCCGTCGAGGACGGGTCGGCCGGCGGGAACGGTCCGGGCGCGGTGCTGTTGCTGGCCCGGCCGACGGTGCTCGAGGCGTCGTACTCACCGGTCGTGGAGTACGGCCGCAACGGCGGGGTCGGCCGCAGGTGGACCGAGGTGCGGCTACGCGACGGGGTCGCGACGGTGACGCTGCGCGGGCCGCTGCCCCCGGCCTTCCGGGTGCGCCTCGACGGGTACGACGGTGGCCCGCTCGGTGCGACACCGCTCGGGCTCCCCGCCCCGAGCCCGTCGGAGCCGCTGGCCGAGTCGCTGCTCGCGGCGCTCGGGCCGTTCGTCGCGGCGTGCACCGGGCTCTCGGCCTCGGTGGTGCGCAGCCTCATCACCTTGGAGGCCGCCGTGCCCGGTGACGTGCTCGTGCAGGCGGCACCCGGTCGCGTCTCCGGCCCCGGACGGGTCGTCGTGGCGCACACCGACCTGCCCAGTGGGGCCCTGCTGCGCACCGTCCGGGTCGCCGGCGACGGTCGCGGCGACGTCGGCCCGCTCGACGTCGAGACGACCAAGGTCCTCGGCGACGCCGACCAGGCCACTCTCTTCGCCACCCGCCTGCCGGCGTTCCGCGCGGACGCGAGCCGCTTCCTCGTCGTCGCGCCCGGCGCCGCGCGCGCCCAGCTGGTGGCCGCGTCATCGCACACCTACCCGGCCTCCGGGGTCACCCCGTTGCGCGGCGGCACCGGGGTGCTCGAGGTCGCGGACTCGCGACGCTCGGCGGTCTACTCGCTGATCACCTGGGATCGCAAGGGCCGGCGCCTCGGCGAGGAGGACGCGCTGTTCCGTCGCCGCGACCCGCGCGACCTGTGGCCGCGGGTGCGCTGAGCGGGGCCGGTCAGCGGCCCTGGTTGGCGACGGCAGCGGCAGCAGCGGCGGCGGCCTCGGGGTCGAGGTACTCGCCCGGGCCGGTCGGCATGAAGTCGTCGCCGAGCCGGTAGACCAGCGGCATGCCGGTGGGGATGTTCAGCCCGGCGATGTCGTCGTCGCTGATGCCGTCGAGGTGCTTGACCAGGGCCCGCAGCGAGTTGCCGTGGGCGGTGACCAGCACTGTGTGGCCGGCCGTGAGGTCTGCCTGGATGTCGTTCTCCCAGTAGGGCATCATTCGCGGGATGACGTCGGCGAGGCACTCGGTGAGCGGCACCTCGACCCCGGCGTAGCGCGGGTCGCCGGTCTGGTCGAACTCGCTGCCCACCTCGATCGGCGGCGGCGGGGTGTCGAAGCTGCGGCGCCAGAGCATGAACTGCTCGTCGCCGTACTTGTCGCGGGTCGCGGCCTTGTCGAGCCCCTGCAGGGCGCCGTAGTGCCGCTCGTTGAGCCGCCAGCTGCGGCGCACCGGGATCCAGTGCCGGTCGGCGGCGTCGAGCGCGAGGTTGGCGGTGGTGATGGCGCGGCGCAGCACCGAGGTGTGCACGACGTCGGGGAGCAGCCCGGCATCCGCCATGAGGTGACCACCGCGCACCGCCTCGGCACGGCCCTTCTCGGTGAGGTCGACGTCGACCCACCCGGTGAACAGGTTCTTCTGGTTCCAGTCGGACTCGCCGTGACGCAGCAGGATGAGCGTGTGTGCCGTCATGCCGCCAGCCTAGCCATCCGGCGCCGGCCGGGTCAGGCGGGCTGTTCCGCGGGACCGGGGTCGCCCGGCCGGGCCAGGATGCTGCGGAAGGCCTCGAGGTTGCGCAGGCTCTCGCCGCGCGAGACGCGCCACTCCCACTCCTTGCGCATCGAGCTCAGGAAGCCCATGACGAGCAGCTCGTTGAACGGCTCGTCGGCGGCCGTGAGCACCACCCCGAGCAGCTGGTCGAGCGTCTCGGCGTCGACCCCGGCGGCCGGGATGCGGCCGGTGACGTAGATGTCGCCGGCCTTGTCGACGGCGTAGGCGAGCCCGGGCAGGCGCAGGTTGCGGCGGAGCAGGAAGCGGTAGACCTCGCCGTGGTTCTCGTCGGGGTTGCGGATCACGAACGCCGACACCGACAGGGCGGTGTCGGACACCACGACCGAGGCCACCGTCTTCAGCTTCTTGTCGCCGGGCAGCGAGACGACGTACTCGCCCTCGCGCGCGCCCTGTTCCCAGTCGTGCCCGAACTCGCCCAGGTAGGCCTCGACGGTCGTGGCGAGGGTGGCGCGGTCGGTCACGGGATCACCGCCTGCGGGATGCCGGTGAGCGTCTCGGCATCGTTGATCGACGCCTCGCGCGGCCGGGCCATCGCGTCGGCGTAGACCTCCGCGAGCCGCTCGGCGGTGCGCGCCCAGCCGAAGCCGGCTGCGTGCTCGGCCGCGGCCCGGGACAGGCCGGCCCGCCGGTCGGGGTCGAGCACGACCCCGGCGATGGCGGTGGCCCAGTCGGCGGTGTCGTGGCCGTCGACGAGGATGCCGGCGTCACCGACCGCGGTCGGCAGGCCCCCGACGTTGGCCGCCACGACCGGCGTGCCGCAGGCCTGTGCCTCGACCGCCACCAACCCGAACGACTCGTTGTGCGAGGGCACGGCCAGCACGTCGGCCGCGCGGTACCACTGGGCCAGGGTCGGGCGGTCGACCGGCGGCACGAAGCGCACGAGGTCGCCGATGCCGCGCTGCTCGGCGAGCTCGGTCAGCCCCATCGGGTTGCGCACCCCGGAACCGCTGGCCCCGCCCAGGATGCCGACGACCAGCCGAGAGCGCAGGTCGGGGCGGCGGCGCACCAGCTCGGCGGCCGCCTTGACGAGCACGTCGGGCGCCTTGAGCGGCTGGATGCGTCCGACGAACAGGAGGAGCACGGCATCCGAGGGGACGCCGACGGCGGCCCGCGCCTCGAGCTGGGAGCCGGGGCGGAAGACCGCGAGGTCGACGCCGGGCTCGGCCACGACCACCCGGTCGGGGTCGGCGCCGTAGAGGTCGACGAGCTCGGCGGCCTCGCGCGCGGTGTTGGCGACCAGGCGGTCGGCGGCCTCGACGACCTGGGCCTCGCCGATCTCGCGGCCCATCGGCTCGGGCAGGTCGCCGTCGGCGAGGTGCAGGTTCTTGACCCGCGCCATGGTGTGCATCGTGTGCACCAGCGGCACGCCCCACCGGTCGGCGGCGAGCCAGCCCACCTGGCCCGAGAGCCAGTAGTGGCTGTGCACGAGGTCGTAGTAGCCGGGCGGGGCGTGCGCGGCCACCCGCATCATGCCGGCGGCGAAGGCACAGAGCTGGCCGGGGAGGTCCTCCTTGGAGAGGCCCTCGTAGGGGCCGGCGGGCACGTGCCGCACGACGACGCCGGGCTCGACCTCGACGACGGCGGCCTGGGAGGCGCTCGTGGTGCGGGTGAACAGGTCGACCGCGATGCCGCGGTGCGAGAGCTGGCGGGCGACCTCGAGCACGTAGACGTTCATGCCACCGGCGTCGCCCTCACCGGGCTGGGCCAGCGGGGAGGTGTGCACGGTGACCATCGCGACCCGGTGCAGGTGCGTGGGGACGGCCGGCGTGCTCATGCGTTCGAGTCTGTCACGGTGTCGCGGGGTGTGTCCGTGACGGTGACCACGGCCCGGGGGGCCCACACGTGCACGGCGATCCGGCCGTCCTGGCGCAGGTCGACCGCGCGCGGCACCTGCACCGGCCCGATCGACACGTCGGTGCCGAGCACCCAGGTGAAGGCCGGCTGCTCGACGACGGTCGGGTCGACCCAGTAGGCACGCTCGCGCAGGTTGCGTTCGGGCAGCGCGGGCGCGATGCCCACCGTGGCGGGCCGCCAGTCGAGGTGGATGGCGATCGCGTCGGCCCCGGGCACGGCGGCATCCATCCGGATCCGGCCGTCGATCGGCTGGAAGTCGATGCGCAGCGGCTTGCTCGTGGTGTCGTCGTGGACGACGCCCGCATAGCGCACGGTGTCCTTGACCCGGGTCACGGCGTCGATCCGCACGTGCATCAAGGTGGCGGTCACGCGCTCGCGCGGGTGGCCGTCGTACTCCCCGATCGTGCCCATCATCGCGGTGACCGGGGCGCCGCGGGTCACGGTGTCGGCGAGCACTGTGCTGCCCCGTGCCAGCCGGAAGCCGGAGTCGTAGAGGGTCACCGAGAGGCCGGCGCCGAGCGACTGCACGCCGCGCGCACCCTGGGCGACCTCGAGCAGGCCGGGGGCGGCGTCGTACACGCCGATGTCTCGCTCGAGCACCTGGGGCACCCAGGAGGTGAGGCCCAGGCTGAGCGCCGCGAGCAGGGAGACGACGAGGGCCACCATCGAGAGGCTGACCTGACCCTCTCGTGACCGCTCCCGCCACCACTCACGCACCCCTTCAGGGTAAGCGGTTCTACGCTGGGGCCGTGCCGCAGCCGCGACCCGTCGGGGTCATCACCCGGGGGACGACGAACCCGAACCGGCTGCGCCGCTGCGACCGGTGGCTGGCCGGTCCGCAGGCGTGGCGGCTGCGGCAGGCGACGGCTGCGCCGGTGGTGGTCGACCTCGGCTACGGCGCCTCCCCCGTCACCGCCCTGGAGCTGCACGACCGGCTGCGGCGGGTGCGCCCGGACGTCGAGGTGGTCGGCATCGAGATCGACCCGGCCCGGGTGGCGGCCGCGCGCCCGCTCGAGCGGCCGGGGCTGCGCTTCGCGCTCGGCGGGTTCGAGGTGCCGCTGCCCGGTGGGGCCCGCCCGGTGGTGGTGCGGGCGTTCAACGTGCTGAGGCAGTACGACGAGGCCGAGGTGGCGGGGGCCTGGGCCACCACGGTGGCCCGGCTGGAGTCGGGCGGCTTGCTCGTCGACGGCACCTGCGACGAGCTCGGCCGGCTGGCGACCTGGGTGGCCGTGACGGCCGACGGGCCGCAGAGCCTGTCGCTCAGCTGGCGGCTGCGCGGGCTCGAGCGCCCCGGCGTGGTGGCCGAGCGGCTGCCCAAGGCGCTGATCCACCGCAACGTGCCCGGCGAGGGCGTGCACCGGCTGCTCACCGACCTCGACGAGGCCTGGGCGCGGCAGGCACCGCAGGCGGCGTACGGCATCCGGCAGCGGTTCCTCGCGACCGCGGGGGCCTTGCAGGATGCCGGGTGGCCGGTTCTCGGCGGCCCGTCACGCTGGCGGCTGGGTGAGCTGACGGTCGGGTGGGATGCCGTGGCGCCGGTTTCGGCGTCGGCTGCCTCGGGTGCGGGTCGCTCAGGTGCGGGTCACCAGGGGCCGTAGGGGCCCGAGTTGCCCTGGCCGCGGCCCATGACCTGGTCGAGGGCCGGCTTGACGTCGGCGAGGTAGACCCCGGCGGCGACGATCGCGACGATCGCGAGAATGCCGACCCCACCGAGCGCGACGATGCCCAGCAGGGCGGCTACGCCGGTGACGAGCAGCCAGAACTGCTTGGTGCGCTTGCCGGCCGCGGTGAACGCGTCAGCGCGGCGGCGCAGGCAGTCGACGAGCGCGTAGAGCTCGACGCCGAGGGCCGCGACGGACAGGCCGAGGACGATGTAGTGCTGGAGCTGCGCGAGCATCGACATGCGAACAGCGTAAGCGTCAGACGTCGAGCAGGATCGTCACCGGGCCGTCATTGACCAGCTCGACGTCCATGTGGGCCCCGAACCGGCCGGTCTGCACCTCGACCCCGCGGGCCCGCAGGGCCTCGACGACCTGGTCGACCACCGGCTCGGCCACTGGTCCCGGGGCGGCGGCGTTCCATGAGGGGCGGCGGCCCTTACGGGTGTCGGCGTAGAGGGTGAACTGGCTGACCACGAGCACCGGGGCGCCCTCGTCGAGCACCGACCGCTCGCCGTGCAGGATGCGCAGGTCGCTGATCCTGCGGGCCATCGTGACGACCTGCTCGGGCCCGTCGTCGTGGGTGACCCCGATGAGCGCGAGGATGCCGGGTCGGTCGATCGCGCCGACAACCTCGCCGTCGACCGTGACCGAGGCCCGCGAGACCCGCTGCAGCACCGCCCTCATCCGCGGCTCACTGCGCGATGCCGACGGCGACCACCGCGCCGACCGGCTCCCCGTGGCCGAGGATCGGGGCGTCCTCGAGGCGTGGGTAGGCGGCGGACTGCACGCCCAGGCGGCGCAGCACGGCCGCCAGCACCACGGGCCGGGCTCGCTGGCCGCCGTCGGCGACCTTGAGTGCGACGCCGCGGCCGTCGGCCAGCCCGACCGCGTAGACCGCCTCGGCGCCGTCCTTGGCGATGAGGCCCTCGGTGCCGCGGATCAGGGCGGTGACGTCACGCCGGGTGCCCCCGACGAACTCGGGGTGGGCGCGCATGGCGGCGGTGACCTCGGCCTCGGGGGTGCCGGGCTCGCCCGTGGCAATCCGGCCGAAGGCGCGGGCCAGCCCGGCCGGGGAGACGGCCATGACCGGGGCGCCGCAGCCGTCGACGGCCGTGGCGGCGACCGGCTCCCCGGCGAGCTCGGCGAGGGTCTGCGCCATCAGGCGCTGCAGCGGGTGGTCGGGGTCGCGGTAGGTGGCGAGGTCCCAGCCGTTGAGGCGACAGGTGGCGAGCATCGCGGCGTGCTTGCCCGAGCAGTTCTGCGCGAGCGGGCGGGCGGTGCGGCCGGCGGCGATCCAGATGTCACGTTCGTCGGGGTCGTAGGGCAGGTCGGGGGTGTTCTGCAGGTCGGCCTCGGTGAGGCCCGCGGCGGTGAGCATGTCGCGCACGCCGTCGAGGTGGAAGGGCTGTGCGGAGTGGCTGGCGCAGGCCAGGGCCAGGTGCTGCGGGGGCAGCGTGAGGCCGGCACGCAGCATGGCCACGGCCTGGATCGGCTTGTTCGAGCTGCGCGGGAAGACCGGGTCGTCGGCGGCACCCCAGGCGTGGGCGAGGGAGCCGTCGGCGTCCGTCACCGCGATGGTCGCGCGGTGGGCCGACTCCACGATCCCGCCGCGGGTGACGTGGGCGACGACGGGGGCGTCGGCCAGCGCGGGTGGGGTGGCTGCGCTGGGGGTGGAGGTGGAGGCGGTCTGGTCGGGCACGGGCCGACCCTATCCGCGCGGGGTGGGCACCCGGCATCCGGCGTGGTGGCGGGCGGGGCGCGAGCGGCACCCGGCGGCGTGCGCGATCGGCATCCGGCTGGTTGGGCGGGTGGGCACCCGGCATCCGGCGGGGTGTGCGGGCCGGGACGCCGAACGACCGGGGCCGGTCGAGCCGGCCCCGGTCGTCGGGGGTGTCACCGGGAAAGGGGGGAACCCGGTGACGGGTGGTCGGCCGAGGCCGACGCTGGGGGGTGGGTCAGCTCGCGGCCGGGGTGGCCGGCTTCTCGGCCGAGACGGCGGTCTTCTCGGCCGGGGTCAGGGGCGTGGTGCCGACCTTCTCGGTGGCCTTCTCGGTGGCCTTCTCCGCCGCGGCGGCGGTCTTGCGAACGCTCGTCGTGGCGCCCTTGGCCGAGGTGGCGGCCTTCTTGGTGGCGTTCTTGGTGGTGGTGCTGGTGCGCTTGGCCGCGGTGCGGGTGCGCTTGGCCGACTTGGTGACCTCGGCCTCGACGACCTTGGTCTCCTCGGCGACGGAGCCGCTCACCACGGTGACGACCTTCGCGGCCTCGTTGCGGGCGGTCGTGACGGTGGCCTTGGCCGACCGCTCGATGTCGGCGCTCGCCTTGCGGGCGGAGGTGACGGCACCCTTGACCTGGGCCACGGCGGTGTCAGCCTGGGCGACGAGGTCCTTGGTGGCCTTCTGGTCCTGGATGCGCTTGACGAGCTTGTGGCCGCGGGCGGCGAGCTCGTCGTAGGCCTCGGTCAGCCTGCCGCTGAAGACCATGGTCTGGTTGATCGCCAGGGCCGGGATCTCCTTGGCGTCGTCGACGGCCTTGGTGGCGCGGGCCTGGACGTTGGCCGGGGCGAGGTCGGTGGAGAGCTCGACGCGGGCCTTCTCGGCGCGCTCGGCGAGGTCGGCACGGGCCTTGTCGGCGCGCAGGCGAGCGTCGCGCACCTTCTCGACCGCGAGGTCGGTGGCGCCGACGGCGGCGAAGAACGGGGTGGTGTCGACGGTGTTCTTGAGGTCCTCGATGACGGACATGGTGTGTCTCCTTCGGTGGTGCGGGGTTGGTTCAGCTCTGGGGTGTTCTGGTGGCCTTGGCGGTGGTTCTCGCCGTGGCGGTGATGCGGGCCGGGGCCTTTGTGGCCGTCTTGGCCGTCGTGTGGGACTTGGGGGACTTGGCCTTTGCGGCGGTCTTGTTCGTGGTGCGGGCCGCGGTGGCCTTGCGGGTCGGCGGCGTTGCCGTGGGGGGCTCCTCGAGGTAGGACTCGTAGATGTCGAGGAGGGTCTTCTTCTGCCGCTGGGTCAGTGCCGGGTCGGCAGCGATCGCTCCGCGGACGTCGGGAGCCGTGGTGGGCGGGGCGACCTCGGCGTCGAGGATGCCCGCCTGGACGTAGAGGCTCTCGGCCGAGACCTCGAGGCCCTTCGCCAGCTGTTGGAGGATCTCCGCGCTCGGCCGCTTGAGCCCACGCTCGATCTGGGACAGGTAGGGGTTGGACACCCCGGCGAGCTCGGACAGCTGACGCAGGGAGAGCTTGGCGGACGTGCGCTGCTCGCGCAGGTACTCGCCGAGGCTGCTGCCCAGGTCGTTCAGCGGATTCTTGCTCACGAGTCCATTATGCTTGCTCCAGTTAGCAAAATGCAAACTGGAGCAAGCGTGAGTGCCCTCACACGGGCGACGCGCGCACTGGCTCGGACTCCAGAACCCCTCTCTCCAGCCACTATTGGATGCTTCCCCTCGGGGCGCAACTTTCAAAGTTGCTCACCATGGGCTAGCAAGCAGCAGACGTGCTCACCACGGGTCGAGCAACTTTGAAAGTTGCTCACTGGGAGCGAGCATCCAATAGTGCGCGGAACGCTTTCCCTTCGGGGCCGGGGCGGACGGGGTCGGCCGGCTCAGGCGGTGGCGGATTCGCGCTGGCGCAGGGAGATGTCGGCACAGGCCGCGCAGGCCTCCTCGGGCACCAGCCCAAGCTTCATCAGCTGGGCGAACACGAAGCAGCCGGCGCAGAAGCCGAGGACCGACTCCAGGAGGGCGAACACCAACAGCACCGCGAGCAGCCCCACGGTCACCACCGCCAGCCCCGCCACCAGGAAGCCGGTGGCCGCCACGGTGAACACGAGCCCGACGGTCTGGGCGAAGCGCTTCGGCGGCCCGGCCACCAGCATCGGCCTCCCGAGCCGCGGCGCGACCACCTTGGTGGCCAGCTGGCCGAGCGGGCTGTAGCGCGGCCCGGCCGCGACCCGCAGCGCGAAGCCGACGGCCAGCAGGGCGCTCAGCCAGAGCCAGCCGGTGAGCAGGGCCGTGGCGGTGATCAGCGCGACCCCCCCGGCCACGACACGGGCGGCCTTCTCGTTGACGACGGCCGGAAATCCAAAAGCAACACGCACAGAAGCCATAACCGGGGATTATGCAGGGACATTCCGCCAGGCACGCAGCCCCGTCCAGACCTCGGACGTGGACTCAGGACTCGGACAACGCCTGGGACCCAGTGCTCGAGCCAACCGCACCCGGATGCCGTGACGCCACCCGTCGCGCGGAGCCTCAACGAGCGCGCCGGTCCCTCACCCCGAGCAGCTCGCGAGCGGCCTCGGTGCCCAGCGGCGGCCGCTGCAGCACCGTCGCCAGCTCGGCGGCCCGGGCCACGAGCTCGTCGTTGTGCTGCACCACCCGCCCCCGCGCGAAGACCACGTTGTCCTCCATCCCCACCCGCAGGTGCCCGCCGGCCGACAGCGCCGCCGCCATGATCGGCAGGTGACCGCGCCCGATGCCGGTCGCCGACCACGACGTCACCTCGGCCGGCAACATCGCGACCCCCGCCATCAGCGCGGCGGTCGTGGCCGGCATCCCGCCCGGCACCCCGGTCACGAAGTCGACGTGCACCCGGCCGCCGAACGGCAGGCCGTGGGTGTCGATCAGTCGCCGCAGGGCGTGCACGTGCCCGAGGTCGAAGAGCTCGAACTCGGGCACCACCTCGCGCTCCTGCGCCTGCACGTACAGGTCGCTCATGAACCCCCACGGGTTGAGGAACACGTCGTCGCCGAAGTTGGTGGTGCCACAGGTCAGCGAGCACGAGTCGGGCTCGGCGTCGAGCACCGTGAGGCGCTGCTCGAGCGGGTCGTGCACCGACCCACCGGTCGACAGCTGCACCACCAGGTCGGTCGACGACCGCACCGCCTCGACCGCCGCCCGCAGCCGGCCGGCGTCCAGGGTGGGCCGGTGCTCGCCGTCGCGGATGTGCAGGTGGATGAGCGAGGCGCCCGCGGCCTCGCAGCGCACCGCGGTCTCGACGAGCTCCTCGAGCGTGGTCGGCAGCTGCGGCAGGTCGGCCTTGGCGTGCTCGGCACCGGTCGGCGCGACGGTGATCAGGGTGCCGGTGGGCACGGAGGCAGCGGGTGCGACGGGGGCCATGCCCCCATCATGGCAGCAACGATCCGCAGGATCTGCGGCGTTCAGCCGCCCACGACGACGGTCTGCGCGGCCGAGATGCCGTCGACGACAAGATCCACGTCGGTCGCCACCGAGCGCTTGATGACAGCGAGCGCCACGGGGCCGTCCTCGTGGTGCCGCGCCACCGAGGTGAGCCGGCCCACCTCGCGCTCGCCGAGCAGCACGGGTGCGCCGGCCGGCGGCAGCACGTGCCCCGACCCGTCGAGGTGCAGGAACACCAGCCGCCGCGGCGGCCGGCCCAGGTTGTGTACGCGGGCGATCGTCTCCTGGCCGCGGTAGCAGCCCTTGTGCAGGTGCACGGCGGTGCGCAGCCAGTCGACCTCGTGGGCGATGGTGCGGTGGTCGGTCTCGAAGCCGAGCCGGGGCCGCCACGCGGCGACCCGCAGCGCCTCCGCGGCCCAGGTGCCCGCCAGCGGGCGGTCACCGACCGCCGCCTCGAGTCCGTCCCGGGGCACGATCAGCTCACGCCAGGCGCGACCGGCCGCCGGGTGGCCCTCCACCGGTCCGTAGGCCACGGTGTCGCCGACCAGCCCGGGCCAGGGGTCGACCCACGCCAGGGGCTCGCCGGGCAGCGACTCCACACCGATGGGCTCCCCCAGCACGGCCCAGTCGGCGCTGACGTCGGCCACCTCGACCCGCAGCATGAACCGCATCGACTCAAGCCACGCGACCAGCGCGGATGCCGTGCCCGGCTCGACGGTGAGCCACGCGGTCTCGCCGTCGTCGACGAGGTGCAGGGCGTGCTCGACGTGCCCCTTGGGCGACAGCACGAGCGACTCGCGTGAGGTGCGCGGCTCCAGCCCGAGCAGGTGCTGGGAGGTCATCGAGTGCAGCCAGGTCAGCCGGTCGGGGCCGGTGATCGTCACGATGCCGCGGTGCGACAGGTCGACGGCCGCGAGTCCCTCGGCGAGCAGCCGCTGCTCGCGCACCGGGTCGCCGAAGTGCGACGCGACGCCGGCGTCGGCACCCTCTCCCTCGACGGCGCCGTGACGCGCCAACAGAGGCGACGTCGTGGTGGACGTGGTAGGGCTCATCGGGTGGCCTTCCGGCTCGTTGGGGGTGGCGGTGCAGCAGGCGCTGCACCGTGCAACGCCCCACCGGGCCGCTCCTCTTCCGGCGCACCGCCGTCGCGGCACGAGCGGCACAGCCCGTGCACGGCGGCGTGCGACACGTCGGACGCGAAGCCGAGCGACTCGTCCAGCCGCGCGACCAGCTCGTCGGCGGCCGACAACGGCGCCTCACCGACCCAGCCGCAGCCCCGGCACACCACGTGCAGGTGGGTCGCGTGCTCGGAGAGGTGGTAGCTCGGCGCCCGGTGGTCGACGTGGGTGTGCCCGACCAGGCCCAGCTCCTGCAGGGCGTCGAGCGCGCGGTAGACGGTGGAGGCGGGCACGGCATCCGCACCATCGGCGGCCACGGCATCCACGATCTCGTCGGGGGTGGCGTGCCCGAGCCGGCCCACGGCGGCCAGCACGCGCTCGCGCTGCGACGTCAGGCGCTTGCCCCGCGCCCGAAGCCGCTCGCCGAGATCACTCATCACACCAATGTATGCCGCGCTCAGGTGCCACCCATGCCACAGAGCCGCGGGCTCACTCCACGCGCTTGAGCTCCGCCGACACGTGTGACTGCAGCGGCTGGCCCACCGCCGCCATGTCCATCACCCACAGCAGGTCGCTGTTGACGTAGCCGTACAGCCGGTGGGCCGCGGTGTACTCCTTGGCCGTGGGGCTGCGCATGACACCGTCGGTGCGCAGCTCGACCTTGGCCGGCTCGGCGACGCCCGCGTACATCTCGACGAACCCGGTCGGGTGGGTGAGCAGCAGCTCGACGTTGGTGCCGTCGGGCTGGTCGGCGACCGGCCGCCAGAAGCCGAGCTCGGTGGCGAGCGGGCGCACCTGGTTGCCGTCGGCGTCGAGCAGCCAGGTGCGCGACTCCCACCGCAGGAAGGGCCGGCCGTCGTGCGTGCACACGATCTCCTGGCCGAACTGCTGCGACTCCATGGTGGGGTAGCCGACCAGGCCGGCGCCCTCCCAGCGGCCGACCAGCCACGCGAGGGGGGCGAGCTGCTCGTGCAGCGAGGTGTCGAGGGTGAAGACCATACGCTGCAGTCTATGGACTCCCCCGCGGCCTCCCTCGTCGTCAAGGTCACCTGTGGCACCGAGGCGCTGGAGCGGCTCAACCAGGGGTTCACGGTGGCAGCGACGGCCCTGGCGGCGGGCGTGCAGGTGAGCCTGTGGCTCACCGGTGACGCGACGCTGATGGTCGTGCCGGGCCGTGCCGAGGAAGTGGCGCTGCCGCAGGCCGCGCCGCTCGCCGAGCTGCGCGACGCCCTGCTCGAAGGTGCTCGCGTCACGGTCTGCGGTCAGTGCGCCGGCCGGCGCAGCCTCACCGTCGACGACATGCTTCCGGGGGTGGTCATCCGCGGGGCGGCAGCATTCGTCGAGGAGGTAATGGCCCCCGGGGCGAGGTCCCTCGTCTACTGACCCCCGCCCAGGCACCCCCGACCTTGTTGGGCAGAAACCGCGCCGGTCCAGGTCCCCGCGGCGTGTTGCCCGGCTCGTCCCCTACAAAGTCGGGGAGGAGGGGGCGGGTCAGCCGACGATGGCCAGCGCGAGGCCGTAGGCGACGACGCCGGGCACCAGCACGGATGCCGCGGCAGTCGACAGCTGCCCGCGCACCGAGCTGACGCCGGGCAACACGCAGAGCATCCGCCGGGTCGCGTGCGAGACCGCCGCGACGAGGAACCCGACCAGGGCGGCGGGCGCCGGGGAGGGCTCACCGGCCAGCGAGGCGGTCACCACAGCACCGGCGCCACCGAGCACCATCGCGAGCGGCAGCATCCACGGCCGCAGCTTCTCCACTCCTGTGACCAGGTCCGCCAGTGACGCGACCGCGATCGCCACGAACGCCAGCAGTGCGATGTCGCTGGCCCTGCTGCTGCGCGACAACGGCAGCCAGGTGGTGCCCAGCGCCACGACCGCCAGCCCGAACGAGGTGATGCCGATCGACTCGGTGAGCCGGGGGCGGCCGTCGCGGCGCACCATCTGGTGGCCGAACATCACCGCCAGCCCGATGAGCAGCGCGACCGGCACGAGCCGCAGGTAGGGCTGGTCGGTGGTCGCGACGGCGGCCACCGGCGCGAGCACCCCGGTGACCCCGATCGCCAGGGACGAGCCGAAGCGGCTCGACGAGCCGAGCAGGGCCGGCCAGCCCCACGCCACGACGATGCCGGCCCAGGCCAGGCCGGCGGCGAGCACCACCGGGTCGGCCAGCAGGGCCAGCACGAGCAGGGCGGCGAGCACGACCACCGCGACGACCATGATCGGACGGCGCACGGTGGCCAGCGACGGGAGCACCGGCTCGCGCAGCACGGCCTCGCGCCGGGCCCGGCGCTGCGCCCGGGTCTCGACCGCGGGTTCGCCGGCGTCCGACGCGGGCGGCTCCTCGGCCGGCGGCGGCTCGGCGCCCGCGTCGACGGCTGCGGACCGCGCCGGCTCGGCCTCGGGGCTCAGGTCGGTCGGCTGGTCGTCCACGCGCGGCATCCTCCCATCATCCGCCGGCGAAGGGCGGCAGGATCTCCACGACCGCCCCGTCCGGCACCGGGTCGTCACCCGTGCTCGCCCGGCCCCCGACGAGCACGGAGCAGACCGGCAGCACCGGCTCGAGGGGCGGGTGCGCGGCCGCGAGCCGGGTCAGCAGGCCACCCACGGTGTGGATGCCGGTGACGTGCTCGGCGTCGACACCGGCCGCGGCCCGGGCGCCGGCCCAGTACCGGACGAGCACCGTCTCAGGGGTGCGCTGCGCGCCTTCGCTGCTCTGCATGACCGCCTATCCTGATCGACGATGGCCCATCTGCTGCTGCTGACGAACACCTTGGCCCCCAGCGCCGAGGTCGTTCCGGCGCTCGGGCTGCTCTCGCACCATGTTCGCATCCTGCCCGCCGAGGCCTCTGCCCTGGTCGACGCGCCCAAGGCCGACGTGGTCGTCGTAGACGCCCGCCGCGAGCTGGCCATGGCGAAGTCGCTCTGCCGGGTCATCTGCACCACGGGCATCTCCATCCCGCTCATCGTGGTCGTCACCGAGGGCGGCCTGGCCGGCATCACCAGCGACTGGGGGGTCGACGACGTCATCCTCGACACCGCGGGGCCGGCCGAGGTCGAGGCCCGGCTGCGGCTGGCGGTGGGCCGCACCGTCGAGGCGGCCGTCGAGGAGGGTGGCCCGATCACCGCCGGCGCCCTGGTCATCGACGAGGCGACCTACTCGGTGCGGCTCCGGGGCCGCCTGCTCGACCTCACCTACAAGGAGTTCGAGCTGCTGAAGTACCTCGCCCAGCACCCGGGCCGGGTGTTCACCCGCTCCCAGCTGCTGCAGGAGGTCTGGGGCTACGACTACTTCGGCGGCACCCGCACCGTCGACGTGCACGTGCGCCGGCTGCGCGCCAAGCTCGGCACCGACTACGAGGTGCTGATCGGCACCGTGCGCAACGTCGGCTACCGGTTCGTGCCGGAGGTCGCCGACTCCTTCTCCGAGCTCGAGGCCTGACGTGGCGCGCACCGAGCGCGTCCTCGACGTCGGTGACGACACGGCATCCGAGCTGCGGGCGCTGTGGTCACGGGCCGAGGCGGCCGATGGGGTTGGCGCGGTCTCCGAGGCGTTCCGGCTCGCTGTCGGCACGGCCCGCGACGGCGTCGTGCACCTGCTGCGGCTCGACGACGACGACACCGTGGTCGGGTACGCGCAGGTGGCCTCGGCGGGCACGCCGGATGCCGTCGCCGAGCTGGTCGTCGACCCGCCGGCCAGGCGCCACGGCCACGGCCGGGCACTGCTCGACGCCGCCCTGGCGGAGGGCGCCCGCAGCGTGTGGGCGCACGGCATGCTGCCGGCGGCCGACGCCCTCGCCCGCGCCGCCGGGCTGGAGCTGACCCGCAGCCTGCACCTGATGACGCGCCCCCTCACCGATGCGGATGCCGTGGACCCGGTTCTCCCGGAGGGGTTCTCGGTGCGGGCGTTCGAGCCCGGCCGCGACGACGAGACGTGGGTGGCACTCAACGCGGCCGCGTTCGCACGGCATCCGGAACAGGGCCGGTTGACCGTCGCCGACCTGCACGAGCGGATGGCCCAGCCGTGGTTCGACCCGGCCGGGCTGCTGCTGGTCGTCGAGGACGCGACCGGACAGGTGGTCGCCTTCCACTGGACCAAGGTCGAGGAGGGCTCGCATTCGGGAGAGGTGTACGTGGTCGGGGTGGACCCCGCGCACCAGGGCGGCGGGCTCGGCGGACCGGTCACCCGGCTGGGGCTGGCGCACCTCGCCCGGGCCGGTCTGCGCGACGTCGAGCTCTACGTCGACGGCGACAACACCGCCGCCCGGCGCACCTACGAACGGCTCGGTTTCACCGACGCAGCAGTCGACGGGCAGTACACCCTTGCCACGACCTGACAGGATTGGGTCATGACGGCGAACCCGAGTGCCGAGGTCCACGAGCTGAGGTCGGCCAGCCATGCCGCTGCCGACGCCGCGGCCGATGCGAGCATCGTGAGCGAGGTGTCCATCGCGAGCGCCGCGGCCACCGAGACACGCACGCACCAACCCCGCGCCGCCAACGGCCGGTTCGTCGGTCGGCCCGGGAGTTCCGAGCCCGCGGAGGCTCCGGACATCACCCTGCAGGGCGACCGGTTCCTCGACCGCGAGATCTCCTGGCTGCAGTTCAACGAGCGGGTGCTCCAGCTGGCCGCCGACGAGAACGTTCCGCTGCTGGAGCGGGCCCGCTACCTCGCGATCTTCGCCTCCAACCTCGACGAGTTCTTCATGGTGCGGGTGGCGGGCCTGAAGCGCCGCATCGCCACCGGCATCGCCGTGCGCTCGGCCTCCGGGCTCGAGCCGCGCGAGGTGCTCGAGCAGATCTCGCTGGTGGCCCACGAGCTGCTGTCGATGCAGGCCCGCGTCTACGGCGAGCAGGTGCGCCCGGCCCTCGAGGGCGAGGGCATCACCATCGTGCGGTGGGACGAGCTGTCCGACGACGAGCGCGACCGGCTGAGCGCGATGTTCACCGCCCGGCTCTTCCCGGTGCTCACGCCGCTGGCCGTCGACCCGGCCCACCCGTTCCCCTACATCTCGGGGCTCTCGCTCAACCTGGCCGTCGTGCTGGTCAACCCGCGCACCGGCAAGGAGCACTTCGCGCGGGTCAAGGTGCCGCCGGTGCTGCCCCGACTGCTGCGCGTGCAGCCCGGGCCCGACGAGTCCCCGCTGGCCGACATGTACGACACCCGGTTCGTGCCGCTGGAGGACGTCATCTCGGCGCACCTCGACCACCTCTTCCCCGGCATGGAGGTGCGTGAGCACTTCACGTTCCGGGTCACCCGCAACGAGGACCTCGAGGTCGAGGAGGACGACGCCGAGAACCTCCTCACCGCGCTCGAGCGCGAGCTCACCCGGCGCCGGTTCGGCCCGCCGGTGCGCCTCGAGGTCGAGGCCGACATGGACGAGCACGTCATGGACCTGCTGGTCCGCGAGCTCGGCGTCGCCGGCTCCGAGGTCTACCGCCTTCCCGCGCCGCTGGACCTGCGGGCGCTCAACGTCATCGCCGACCTCGAGCGCTCCGACCTGCACTTCGACCCGTTCGTCGCCCGCACCAACCCCGACCTGGCGCCCACCGAGAGCGCCAAGGCCCGCGACATCTTCGCGTCGATCCGCAAGCAGGACATCCTGCTCCAGCACCCCTACGACTCGTTCTCGACGTCGGTGCAGGCGTTCATCGAGCAGGCCGCCGCCGACCCGCGGGTGCTCGCCATCAAGCAGACGCTCTACCGCACCAGCGGCGACTCGCCCATCATCGACGCCCTCATCGACGCCGCCGAGGCCGGCAAGCAGGTGCTCGCGGTCGTCGAGATCAAGGCCCGCTTCGACGAGCAGAACAACATCTCGTGGGCGCGCAAGCTGGAGCACGCCGGCGTGCACGTCGTCTACGGCATCGTCGGCTTGAAGACGCACGCGAAGCTGTGCCTCGTCGTCCGGCAGGAGGCCGAGGGGCTGCGCCGCTACTGCCACGTCGGCACCGGCAACTACAACCCCAAGACCGCGCGGCTCTACGAGGACCTCGGGCTGCTCACCGTCGACGACCAGGTGGGCCAGGACCTCACCCGCCTGTTCAACCAGCTCTCCGGCATCGCGCCCCGCAGCCGGTTCAAGCGGCTGCTCGTGGCGCCGCGGTCGGTGCGCTCGGGGCTGATCGACCTGATCGATGCCGAGATCGAGCACGAGCAGCGCCAGCCGGGCTCGGGGCACATCGCCTGGAAGCTGAACTCCATCGTCGACGAGCAGCTCATCGACGCCCTCTACGGCGCCTCGCAGGCCGGGGTGAAGGTGCAGCTGTGGGTGCGCGGCATCTGCGCGCTGCGCCCGGGCGTGCCCGGGCTGTCCGAGAACATCGAGGTGCGCTCGGTCCTCGGCCGCTTCCTCGAGCACTCGCGCGTCTTCCTGTTCGGCGCCGGCGGCGACACCGTCGCGTTGATCGGCAGCGCCGACATGATGCACCGCAACCTCGACCGCCGGGTCGAGGCGCTGGTGCGGCTCATCGACCCGCGCCACCTCGCCGACCTCGAGTCGCTGATGCAGCGCGGCATGAGCGACGACTACTCGCACTGGAAGCTCGGCGGCGACGGTCGGTGGATGCGCCACCACCTCGACGACGACGGCAACCCGCGCACCGACCTGCAGGCCGACCTCATCGAGATGCACGCGAAGCGGCGCCGCAAGGCCCGTCGCCGGTGACCGTGTCGACCGGGGGGACGGCATGAAGATCCCCGCGGCAGGGACCCTCCCGTGGCGGCTCGTCGACGGCGCCCTCGAGGTGGCCATCGTGCACCGCCCGCGCTACGACGACTGGTCCTGGGCCAAGGGCAAGCTCGACCCGGGTGAGGACTGGGCGGTGGCGGCCGTGCGCGAGACCGAGGAGGAGACCGGCCTGGTCGTGCGCCTCGGCCCGCCGCTTCCCGAAGCGCGCTACACCCTGCTCGGCCGCGACGGCACCCCCGACGACAAGGTGGTGCGCTACTGGTCGGCCCGCGTCACCGGTGGCGACGGGCACCTGCTCAACGAGATCGACGAGGTGGTCTGGCTCCCGGTGCCCGAGGCGCACGCCCGCCTCGACTACGCCCGCGACCGCGACCAGCTGCTGGCGCTGGTGCGGCTGCAGCAGACCGATCGGCTCGACACCTGGCCGCTCGTGCTCGTGCGACACGCCCACGCCGTCGCCCGCGGGGAGTGGCGCGACCCCGACGACACCAAGCGTCCCCTCGACGATGTGGGCCGGGCCCGGGCGGCCGCGCTGAGCGCGGTGCTCGCCGCCTACGGCGTGACCCGGGTGGTCACCTCCCCCTCCGAGCGCTGCCTGCGCACGGTCGAGCCGTATGCCGTGTCCGCGGGGGTGCGGCTGCGCACCCGCGCGGGGCTGTCCGAGGAGGGCTTCGAGGCCGCGCCCGACAAGGCCCACGGCCACCTGGCGCGCCTGCTCGAGCTGGGTGAGCCCGCCCTGCTGTGCACGCACGGGCCGGTGGTCCCGCCGCTCCTCGACGACCTGGCCGCCCGCCTCGACCTCGACGCCGCCGGTTCGGTCGAGGTCGTCGAGGAGTTCGCCGAGGCGCGCGACGACCGGCTCGACAAGGGCGAGGCGCTGGTCTGCCACGTCGTCGGCGCCGGTGACGCCGCGCGCGTCGTCGCGGTGGAGCGCCACCGCCCCTGACCAGCGCGGAACCGGGGTGTCGCGCCCGCGCGCGGCACGGCATCCATGCCGTCGCCGGAAGGTCCGGCTACCTGGCCCTGACCGTCCGGACCACGAATGTCCGGATGCCGTTCACGGTGCGTTCACCCGCTGCGAGTCAGCGCGTCACCCGGCCTCCCTAACTTCACTCGTGTCGGGCAGTGTCGCCCGCCTCCTTGACCCTTGTCCTCCGAGAGGTACACACAGTGAAGAACACCCGTCTCGGCCAGGTGGCGGCTCTCGCCCTGGTCGGCTCGATCGCCCTCGCGGGCTGCGGTTCCGATGACAACACCGGCTCCGCGTCGTCATCGAGCTCCTCCGCCACCGGCTCCGCGGCATCCGCCGAGTGCTTCGAAGGCACCCTGAACGCCGAGGGCTCCTCGGCGCAGAAGAACGCCTTCGAGGAGGCCGCCGCCAGCTTCCTCGCGAAGTGCCCCGGGGCCACGGTCAACTACAACCCGACCGGCTCCGGCGCCGGAATCAAGCAGTTCATCGCCGGCCAGGTCGACTTCGCCGGCTCCGACTCGGCCCTGAAGACCGAGGAGAAGGACGGCGTCATCGAGGCCGACGCCGCCGCGAAGACCTGCGGCTCCCCGGCGTGGAACATCCCGATGGTGACCGGCCCGATCGCCATCGCCTACAACGTCGAGGGTGTCGACAAGCTGATCCTCACCCCCGCGGTGGCCGCTGACATCTTCAACGGCAAGATCACCACCTGGAACGACCCGGCCATCGCCGCGATCAACCCGGGCGTCACCCTTCCCGCGACCCCCGTCAAGGTCTTCTTCCGCTCCGACGAGTCGGGCACCACCGAGAACTTCACCAAGTACCTCAACACCGCCGCGCCTGATGCCTGGACCGCTGACCCCGCCAAGGTCTGGAGCGGCAAGGGCGAGGGCAAGGAGAAGTCGGCCGGCGTGGCCGAGGGCGTGAAGTCCACCGACGGCGGCATCACCTACGTCGAGTGGAGCTACGCCAAGGACAACGACCTGAGCATCGCCCAGGTCGACAACGGTGGCGGGGCCGTCGAGCTCACCGCCGAGAGCGTCGGCAAGGCGGTCGAGGCCGCCCAGCCCGACGGCGAGGGCAACGACCTTCGGCTCAAGCTCGACTACGCCACCAAGTCCCCCGGGGCCTACCCGATTCTCCTGGTCACCTACGAGATCGTCTGCTCGAAGAACGCGGACGCCACCAAGGCCGCCAACATCAAGGCCTTCCTGACCCACTTCGCCTCGCCGGAGACCCAGAAGAGCCTCGAGGAGATCGGCTACGCGCCGCTTCCCGCCTCGGTCGAGGCCAAGGTCGCCAGCTCCATCCAGGCCCTGTCCTGATCCTCACCCCCCGGCGCTGACGCGTCGACCGACCACACGGGGGCGGGCCGCGACCCGGCCCGCCCCCGGCACCACGAAGAAGGGCGACCCGCCGTGACACCCACGATCACCGGCCGCAACCTGGTCGACGAGTCACCCGGGCCACACGGCCGGGACCCCCTGGCCGGTGACGGCGCTTCGACCGGCCGCCTGGGCGACCGGGTCTTCGGCGGGCTGTCGAGGGGGGCCGGCATCCTCGTGGTGGGCATCGTCGCCCTGATCGGCACGTTCCTCGTCGTCCAGGCCGTGCCCGCACTGCTCAACAACAACGTCAACTTCCTCACCTCGCGCGAGTGGGTGCCCGCCGGCGCCGAGCCGCGGTTCGGCATCCTCGACATGTTCTGGGCGACGTTGATCACCTCGATCATCGCGATGATCATCGCCGTGCCGCTCGGGGTGGCGGTCGCCCTGTTCCTCACCCAGTACGCGCCGGGCTGGCTGCGCGGGCCGGCCGCGGCGACGATCGACCTGCTCGCGGCCGTGCCCTCGATCGTCTACGGCTTCTGGGGGCTGACCATCGCCGGCCAGTACTTCACCCCGATCCAGCAGGGCATCTCCAAGGTGTTCGGCTTCATCCCGTTGTTCCGCGACGAGAACTTCCTCGCCAGGAGCACCTTGGCGTTCGCCGGCCTCATCCTGGCCATCATGGTGCTGCCGATCATCACGGCCATCTCGCGCGAGGTCTTCAACCAGGTGCCCACCACGCACAAGGAGGGGGCGCTGGCCCTGGGGGCGACCCACTGGGAGATGATCCGCACCGCGGTGCTGCCCTTCGGCAAGCCGGGAATCATCAGCGCCTCCATGCTCGGTCTGGGCCGCGCGCTCGGCGAGACCCTCGCCGTGGTGATCCTCCTCTCCGGCCTGAACTCGACGGCCGGCTGGAGCTGGTCGGTGTTCAACGGGGGGTCGACCTTCGCATCGCGGATCGCCAGTGGCGCCAGCGAGTTCGACAGCCCGCAGAAGACCGGTGCCTACATCGCCGCGGGCCTGATGCTGTTCGTCCTCACCTTCGCGGTCAACGCCATCGCCCGCATCGTCATCGAGCGCAGGAAGGCCTTCACCGAATGAGCACCGTGCAGCTCGACACCAGCACGACCGCTCCGCCAGCCCGGCCGAAGCGGCCCGAGCTGGCGTCCAAGTCGGCATCTCGGGCCACCAAGGACCTCCTCGCGCGTGTGGTGATGTGGGCCGCGTTCTTCATCGCCGTGGTGCCGCTGGTCTGGATCCTCGGCGCCACGATCCTCAAGGGCGGCCAGATGCTGCTGGAGTCGCAGTGGTGGACCAACTCACAGGCCGGCATCACTCCCCGGCGCGTGGGCGGCGGTGCGGCGCACGCCATCCAGGGAACGCTGCTGCTGGCACTGGTCACGGCGGTCATCTCGGTGCCGATCGGCGTCTTCACCGCGATCTACCTCGTGGAGTACGGTCGCGGCCGGTTGGCCCGGGTCGTCTCGTTCATGGTCGACATCCTCACCGGCATCCCGTCGATCGTCGCCGCGCTGTTCATCTACGCGCTCTGGGTGTCGACGATGCAGTTCCAGCGGGTGCCGTTCGCGGTCGCGCTCGCCCTGGTCATCCTGATGATCCCGACCGTGGTGCGCTCCACCGAAGAGATGCTCAAGCTCGTGCCCAACGAGCTGCGCGAGGCGTCGTACGCGCTCGGGGTGCCGAAGTGGAAGACGATCATGAAGGTCGTCCTCCCGACGGCGTTCTCGGGCATCGTCACCGGCATCCTGCTCGGCCTGGCCCGGGTCATGGGTGAGACGGCCCCGCTGATCATCCTCGGCCCGTACACCAAGGTGATCGCCAGCGACCTCTTCGGCGGCCTGATGGCGACCCTGCCCAGCATGATCAACAACGACCGCGGCGAGAACCTGCAGCCGGCCGTCGACCGGGTCTGGGGCGCGGCCCTCACCCTGATCCTCCTCATCTTCGTGCTCAACCTTGTCGGCCGGTTCATCGGCCGCTTCAGCAAGGTCAAGAGCTGACTGCCGGCACACCCGGTCCACCCCTGAAACGCAACCCGCCCAACGGCATCCGAGAAACGACAGAAGGCAACCGACACCATGGCCAAGCGCATCGACGTCAAGGACCTCGACATCTACTACGGCGACTTCAAGGCCGTCGAGGGCGTCACGATGACGGTGGAACCGCGCTCCGTCACCTCGTTCATCGGCCCGTCCGGCTGCGGCAAGTCGACCGTGCTCCGCACCCTGAACCGGATGCACGAGGTGATTCCCGGCGCCCGCGTGCAGGGCTCGGTGATGCTCGACGACCAGGACCTCTACGCGTCGTCGATGGACCCGGTGGCGGTGCGGCGCACGGTGGGGATGGTGTTCCAGCGGCCGAACCCGTTCCCCACCATGTCGATCCGCGACAACGTGGCCGCGGGGCTGAAGCTCAACGGGATGAAGGGCAAGAAGCAGCTCGGCGAGGTCGTGGAGCGCTCGCTGAAGAGCGCCAACCTGTGGAACGAGGTCAAGGACCGCCTCGACAAGCCGGGCGCCGGGCTTTCCGGCGGGCAGCAGCAGCGGTTGTGTATCGCGCGGGCCATCGCGGTGAACCCGCAGGTGCTGCTGATGGACGAGCCGTGCTCGGCGCTCGACCCGATCTCGACGCTGGCGATCGAGGACCTCATCAACGAGCTGAAGTCGGACTACACGATCGTCATCGTCACCCACAACATGCAACAGGCGGCACGGGTGTCGGACCAGACGGCGTTCTTCAACCTCAAGGCCACCGGGGAGCCGGGGCGGCTGGTCGAGGTCGGCGACACCCAGCGCATCTTCAGCAACCCCACCGAGACGGCCACCGAGGACTACATCAGCGGCCGCTTCGGCTGATCCCCCGCCCCTCCTTTGCGACTTCGTGCGGTTTACACACGGTTCTTACCGCCTCGGGGCTGCGAGAACCGTGTGTAAACCGCACGAAGTCGTTGTCCACAGGCGAGGTCGGATGCCGTTGCCGTCCACAGCTTCTCGTCTCGCCTTCGCGTCGGCGCCGAGGGCCATGACCCTACGGGGATGCGCCTTGACCTCAGCGACCTGCCGGCCGTCTTCCTGACCTGCGAGGCCGAGTCAGCGGGCATCGACACTCGGCGCCTCCGGACCGCCGCAGCGGCGGGCCTGGTCGACCGACTCGGTAGGGGTGTCCTCGCCGATCCCGGCCGGTGGCCGTCGGACCCTGCGGAGCGGCATCTCGCACTGGCTCAGGCCGCGGTGCGGGCGGTCGACGAGTGCGCCCTCAGTCACGTGAGTGCGGCCCTGTCGTACGGCCTGCCGAATCCACGGGGCCGGCTCCCCCGCCCATCGGTGACGGTCGACGACCACGTCCGGTCGCGATCACCCGGGTCCTGGATGACTCTCTACCGCGGTGAGCTGCCCCGGGGACACGTGGAAGAGGTGGATGGGGTGCGCCGCACGATCGCTCCCCGAACGGTCACCGACTGCGCGCGCCACCTGCCGCTCGGCGACGCGTTGGCCATCGCCGATGCCGCCGTTCGGGCCGGTCTCACGACCCCCACCGCCGTGCGCGACCTCCGGGAGTTCGAGCGTCGGTGGCCCGGGTCGCTGGGCACGGATCAGGTCCTTGGCCTGCTCGACCCTCGCCGTGAGGGGTGGCTGGAGTCGTGGTCGGCCGCTGCTTTCCACCGGATGGAGCTTCCTCGGTGGATACCGCAGGTGAACGTCCACGACGTCCACGACCGCTTTCTGGGTCGGGTCGACGGCTACTGGCCCGAGGTCGGCGTGGTCGCCGAGGCGGATGGCCGCGGCAAGTATCTAGGTGACGTCGACCCTGCGCTCGACCGCAGCCCCGATGCCGTGTCCAAGCGGGTGGTGGCCGCGGGCGAACGCGAGGTCGGCCTCCGCTCGACCGGTCTTGGCGTGGTGCGGTGGACCACCGAGGAGATCACCCGGCGCCAGCTCCTGGTCAGCAGCCGGTGGCTGGCGGAGGTGCGGCGTACCGACCCTCGCGGCATCCGGGCCACCTTGACGTGCTCGTGCTGCCGGCAACCGGTGACTTCGTGCGACATAGGTGCGGTTTTCTGGCCTCGGGCGGCCTAGAACCGCACCCAAGTCGCACGAAGTCGGAGAAGGGGGTGGCGGGGTCTCGGGGTGGCCGGGGTTAGAAGAAGAGGGTGAGGAGGGAGAAGGCTGCTGCTGCGGCGAGGCCGGCGCCGGGGAAGGTGAGCAGCCACCCGTTGAAGATCGAGCGCACCACGCCCCACCGCACCGCCTTGTGCGACCGGGTGGCGCCGACGCCCATGATCGCCGAGGTGATGACGTGCGTCGTCGAGATGGGCGCGCCGGTGGCCGTGGCCGCGAACAGCACCGTCGCCGACACCGTCTCGGCGGCGAAACCGTGCGGCGGGTCGACGTCGGCGATCCGCCGGCCGAGCGTGCGCATGATCCGCCACCCCCCGGCATACGTGCCGGCCGCCAGCACCACCGCCGACAGCGCGATGACCCACCACGGGATCGACAGGTCGTCGGCCGGCCGGTGCCCGCTCGCCACGAGCGTCAGGGCGACGACACCGGCTGTCTTGGCGGCATCCTGCATGCCGTGCCCGAACGCCATCGCCGCAGCGGAAACGGTTTGCGCGTAACGGAAGCCGCGCGCCGCCGGGCCCGGCGCCGCCCGCCGGAACGCCCACAGGATCGCCGCCATCAGCCCGAACCCGCCCACCAGGCCGAGCACCGGCGAGACCACCATCGGGATCAGCACGCTGTCGAGGATGCTGTCCCACTTCACCGTCGCCCCGCCGGCGAGCGCCGCGCCGCAGAGCCCGCCGATCAGGGCGTGCGACGACGACGACGGCAGCCCCCGCCACCAGGTGAGCAGGTTCCACAGCGAGGCCCCGATGAGCGCGCCGGCGCAGATGGCGACGCCCGTGGCCCCCATCGGCACCTCGATGATGTCGCCGCCGATCGTCTGCGCGACCCGCACCCCGGCGAAGCCGCCGAGCAGGTTCATCACGGCCGCCAGCACCAGTGCGATGCGGGGCGTCAGCGAGCGCGTCGACACCGAGGTGGCGATGGCGTTCGCCGCGTCGTGGAAGCCGTTGGTGTACGTGAAGCCCATCGCCAGCACGACGACGAGCGCGACGGGCAGCCAGTCCACCGACGCTCAGGACTCCCGGACGGCGATCGCCTCGACCTTGAGCGCCACCTTCTCGAAGCCGTTGGCGGCCGCCTCGAGCGCGTCGATGATGTCCTTGTGCTTCATGACCGTGATGGGGTCGGCGCCGGGGGTGTTGAACAGCTCGGCCAGCATCCGCCGGTAGGCCTTGTTGGCGCGGTTCTCGAGCCGGTCGACCTCGACCCAGTAGGCGGTGAGGTCCTTCATCGCCCGCAGCCGGGGCATGGCGTCGGCGGTGATCTCGGCCATCCGCGAGATGACCTCGACCTGCTTGGCCACCCGCGGCAGCACCTCGTCGACCCGGTAGAGCACGATCAGGTCGACCGAGGCCTCGATCAGGCCCACGCAGCTGTCCAGCGCCACCGCGAGCCCGTGCATGTCGGCGCGGTCGAACGGCGTGACGAACGCACCGTTGACCGCCCGGATGATCTCGTGCGTCGAGTCGCCCGCAGCCGACTCGATCTCGTGCATCCGCTTGAGGATGGCGTCGCGATCCTCGGGGGGCGCACCGATCAGGGCGGTGAGCTCGCGCGACGCATCGACGAGGTGCCTCGCCGACGCTGCGAACAGGTCGAAGAAGCGCGGTTCCTTGGGGGTGAGGCGGATCGCCACGAGCGGTCTTTCGGAAAGCGGACGGGCCGGACAGTGGCTACAGGCTAGGGCGCGACCGGGGATGCCGGGTAGCCGGGTGCCGCAGCCCGCTCACCCCGCGCCGCCGGGGGTGGGGACGGCCTCGCCGGGCGTCGTCGGGCGGTGCAACCCCAACACCTCGTCGATCGCCTCGTCGGCCATCCGACCCTCGCTCAGCGAGGCCGCCAGGACGAGGTCGCCCACCAGGCGGATCTCGTCCTCGAGCTGCTCGTCGTGCAGCGACGGGTCGTCCTTCATTGCTCCACGGTAAGGGTGGCGACGCGGGCCAGCGCGGTTTTCCACATGGTCGATCTGGCGATCGCGACATCAGACAGTGCGTGACGGCCGGCCCGGGGGGCAGGGCCGTCACCAGGGACGAAGGTGGGTGCCGGACCGGGAGCGCCTCACGGCGCGTGGCCGCTCGTAGCGGCTGATGTTGGGACCCGGGGCTGCCGCGGTCCGGCACCCACAGATGACCCTAACGCCTGCACCCGCCGGATGTGTTCCCTGTCGAGGACCCATCTGCCGGGCACCCGCCGGACTCAGTCGAGCTCGCCCACCCGCCACAGCCGCGCGCAGGCGCGCAGGTCCTCGCCGGTGGCGAGCATGGAGCCGCCCGTGCGGGTGAGGTCGCTGGCGGCGACCGGGTCGACGGCATCGCGGTCGTGGGCGAGCTCGGCCCGCCCGGCGGCGATGACCGTGCAGAACGCAGCGGCCCGCTCCAGCGCCACGGCGAGGTCGCCCTCGAAGACCCCGGCGAGGATCTGGTCGGCCACCCGCTGCACCTCTTCGGGGCCGGGCGGCTCCGCGATGCCGGCCACCGCGTGCGCCACGTCGGTGAACCGGATGCCGGCCGCGTACTCCCGGCTCGCCTGCTCCGGGCTGCGCCGCACCCACTCGCGCAGCGCGTAGAGACGCCACAGCGCGCCCGGCAGCGAGCGCGCGGGTCGGGCCGACCAGAGATCGGCCACCGTGGACAGGCCAAGGTCGTCGACCAGGGTCACCAGGCGGGTGGTCACCTCGGGGTCATGAGCGGCGCGACCCGTTCCGACGAGGATGGCGGCCGTCTGGTGCGCGACCTCCGTCACCTCGGCGGGCCCGGGCAGGGTGCCGCCATGGGTCTCCATCGCCAGCGGCCCGAAGGGCACCGGTCGCCGGGGCAGGGCTCGTCCGCCGTCACCACTCATCGGCACAGTCTCCCACCCGCTCGGCGGGATCCGCGCGTCACGCCCGGGCAGACGTCCCCGCCCCGCACCGCGTGCCGGCCGAAGAGTCGGCTCGGGGCTGGCGTCGCACCGAGCGTCGTACAAGGTTGCGGCTCCGGCTCATCCGCGGCGCCTCAGCAGCGAGGATGGCACCGCGAGAGGGTGTGTTGGGCACCACCGGGGGTAGGAGCGTTCCCATGGCACGAGAAGGCACGGCGGCTGCACACGCCGAGACAGCACCAGATCCGCACGACGACCGGAAGCCGGACTCCCTGGGGGACATCGAGAAGCCCGGATGGAAGTACACGGCCAAGTCCGCGTTCGCGGAGTTCCAGCGCGACCAGTGCACCGACCTGGCGGCCGCGCTGACGTACTACTCCGTGCTCTCCGTCTTCCCGGCCATCCTGGCGCTGGTCTCGCTGCTCGGTTTCTTCGGCCAGGGTGAGTCGACGACCACGGCGCTGCTCGACATCGTGCGAGACCTCGGTCAGGACACGGTGGCCGACCAGCTCAAGGGGCCGATCGGCCAGATCGTCAATGCCCAGGGCGCCGGACTGGCCCTCATCATCGGACTCGCGGGGGCGATCTGGTCGGCCTCGGGCTACGTGGGCGCGTTCGGGCGGGCCATGAACCGCGTCTACCAGGTCGACGAGGGCCGGCCGATCTGGAAGCTGCGCCCTGTGGTGCTCCTCATCACCGTCGGCCTGCTGGTCATGGCGGCCCTCGTGCTCGTCGGGCTGGTCATCAGCGGCCCGCTGGCGACGACCCTGGGGGACGCAATCGGGCTCGGTGACCTCGCCCAGACCATCTACACCATCCTCAAGTGGCCGGTGATGCTCGGGATCGTCGTCGTCATGGTGGCGGTGCTCTTCTACGCGACGCCGAACGTGCGCCAGCCGAAGTTCCGGTGGGTCTCGGTCGGCGCGGCGGTCGCCATCCTCGTCTGGGTGCTCGCCTCGGTCGCCTTCGGCTTCTACGTCTCGAACTTCAGCTCCTACAACAAGACCTACGGCTCGCTTGCCGGCATCATCGTCTTCCTGCTCTGGCTGTGGATCACCAACCTCGCGCTGCTCTTCGGTGCCGAGGTCGACGCCGAGCTGGAGCGGGCGCGCCAGCTGCAGTCCGGCATCGAGGCGGAGGAGACCCTCCAGCTGCCGCCGCGCGACACCCGCAACTCCGACAAGGCGGAGGAGAAGCTGGAGA
This sequence comes from uncultured Actinomycetota bacterium, assembly GCA_963800505.1. GTDB lineage: Bacteria > Actinomycetota > Actinomycetes > Actinomycetales > Dermatophilaceae > Fodinibacter. The sequence goes on along the minus strand of CAWDBL010000037.1, from coordinate 135,298 downwards.
AGAAGGTGGCGGAGGGCCGGCGCCTGCGGCTCGAGGCCGACGCCGCCGACGGGCATGACGACGACTCGAACGGGTATGGCGACCACCGTGGGAACGGACGCGGCGCACGGGACGGATCGGCATCGAAGCACGAGCTGGAGGCCCTCCCCTCGGACCGCCACCGCGACCGGGCGCAGCGCGACCGCTGAGCTACCGACCGCTGAGCACGCGGCCCCGCGACCGCCCCAACCGGCCGGTTCGCGAGGACGATGCTGCGGCCGTGACGTGCCTATGATCTGCCGCGTGAGACACGCGGACCCCCGGTGAGCCGGCTGCTACAGGGGTTGGTGCTCGGAGACCGCTACGCACTGCACACCCGCATCGCGTCGGGCGGCATGGGCGACGTCTGGGAGGCCGACGACACCGTGCTGTCGCGCACAGTGGCCGTCAAGGTGCTCCGGCCGGGCACCGACGAGGAGGAGGTGTTCGCCCGCCGATTCCGCAGCGAGGCCCTCTACACCGCCAACCTCTGCCACCCGAACATCGCGACGGTCTTCGACTACGGCGAGGACGACAACCTCGCCTACCTGGTGATGGAGCTGGTGCCGGGCGAGCCGCTGTCGGCGCTGGTGCAGCGCGAGGGCGCCCTCCGGCCCGACCGGGTGCGCGCGATCATGGGCCAGTCCGCCCTCGCGCTCGGCGCCGCCCACGAGGCCGGGGTCGTGCACCGCGACGTCAAGCCGGCCAACATCCTGGTCATGCCCGACGGCACGGTGAAGCTCACCGACTTCGGCATCGCCAGGGCCGTCGACGGCTCGGGCAACACCCAGACCGGTGAGGTGCTCGGCACGCCGCACTACCTGTCGCCCGAGCAGGCCCTGGGGGACACGGCGACGGGTGCGTCCGACCTCTACGCGCTGGGCGTGGTGGCGCACGAGCTGCTCACCGGCCGGCGACCGTTCGACAAGGGCACGCCGGTGGCCACCGCCCTGGCGCAGGTCAACGACCCGCCGCCCCCGCTTCCCCCGCACGTGCCGCCGGGCCTGCGCTCGCTCATCGAGCAGTGCCTGCAGAAGCAGGCGGCCGACCGCCCGGCATCGGCGCGTGAGCTGGGTGAGCGCCTCGGCGTGCCGGAGGGCGACCTGCCGGAGGCGACCGAGGATGCCGCCGACGTCGTGGGCACCGCAGCCGCCGCCGAGGAGCCGGTCGACGACCGGCCCGCCGCACCGCCGCGCTGGGACGGAACCTACGACCCCACCCCCACCCCGACGACCGTGCCGGTCGTGCCCAGGGGGCACGTGCACTGGGCCTGGGTGCCCGGCTTCAGCGCGGCCTTGCTGGCCCTCTCTGCCGTCTGGTACACCCTCGGCCGCTGAGGCATCGACCCCGACGGCCTCGGGGCGCCGGCATCGCCCTTCTCCTACGCTCTGAGGGTGCCCACCGGACTTCGAGGCTGGATGGCCGCGCGGCCGCGGGTCGTCGACGCGGCCCTCGCGGTCGTCATCTTCGTGCTCTCGCTGCTGGCGGTGCCGGCGACCCCGGAGACCGTGGGCGTCACCCCCGAGCCCCTCACCGCCGTCACCGTCGTCCTGTTGGCGGTGGCCTGCGGCGCCCTGATGTGGCGGCGCACCCACCCGCTGGTCGCCTGGGGCGTGGCGCTGGCCGCGACGGCGGCGCCCTTCCCGGCCGGGTCGGTCGGTCGCGGGCTGCCGGCCGCCATCGCGGCGCTCTACGCCGTCGCGGTCTACGGGTCGAGGCGGGCCGCGGTGCTGACGGCGGGGGCGACCATGGCGGTGGTCATCGTGCTGCTGTCCCGCTCGGGGATCGTCGACGCGCAGGACCCGGTGGTCTATGCCGTGGTCGCGTGGTGCGGCCTCGCCGCCGCCCTCGGGGATGCCGTGCGCAGCAACCGCGCCGTGCTCGCCGCCGCGCTCGAGCGCGCCCGCCGCGCCGAGGCGGGCCGTGACGCCGAGGCCGTGCGCCGGGTCGCCGAGGAGCGACTGCGCATCTCGCGCGAGCTGCACGACGTCGTCGCCCACCATGTCGCGGTGGTGAACGTGCAGGCGGGGGTCGCCGAGCACCTCTCGACCAGCGACCCGGCGGCCGCCCAGGAGGCACTGGCCCGGGTGCGGTCGGCGAGCGGCATGGCCCTGCAGGAGATGGGGGCGATCGTCGGCCTGCTGCGCACCGACGCGGATGCCGTCGCCGGCGCTCCCGATGCCGGCGCGGGTGCGCTCGATACGGACCGGGTGAACCCACCCGCCCCGGGCGCCGGCGAGATCCCGGCTCTCGTCGACTCCCTGCGCGGCGGTGGGTTCGACGTCCGGTGGACGCACGAGGGCTCCGCTCTCGGTGGCACGCCGGGCGACGACCTGCACCTCTACCGCGTGCTGCAGGAGGCGCTCGCCAACGCGGCGCGCCACGGGGCCGGACCGGTGCAGCTGAGCACCCGGCAGGACAGCGACGCCGTGCACGTGGAGGTGGTCAACGCGATGCCGCCCGAGCGCCCTGGGGGAAGCGCGGGCGGCGGCCACGGGCTGGTCGGGATGCGCGAGCGGGTCGCGCTGGTCGGTGGTGAGCTCGCGGCGGCGGAGACCGATGACGGATGCTTCCGGGTGCGTGCCCGAATTCCCTTGCAGGAGAGCCCATGAGCGAGCCCAGCGGTCTGCCGCAGCCGACCACCGTGCTGCTCGCCGACGACCAGGCCCTCATCCGTGCGGGGTTCGCGGCGCTGATCGGGTCGACGGACGACCTGCAGGTCGTCGGCGAGGCGGGCAACGGGCGTGAGGCGGTCACGGCCGCCCGCACCCTGCGGCCCGACGTGGTGCTGATGGACCTGCGGATGCCCGAGGTCGACGGCCTGCAGGCCACCCGCGAGATCACCTCGGACCCGGCCCTGGAAGGGGTTCGCATCCTGGTGCTCACCACGTTCGAGGCTGACGACCAGGTGCTCGCCGCGCTGCGGGCGGGCGCGTCCGGCTTCCTGGGCAAGGATGTCGGGCCCACCCAGCTGCTCGACGGCATCCGCACCGTGGCGTCGGGCGAGTCGCTGCTGTCATCGCGCGCGACCCGCGGCCTCATCGCGCGCTACCTGGCCACCCCCATGACCGCCGCGCGCGACGCCCACGGCGGCACCCTCGACCTGCTCACCGAGCGCGAGCGCGAGGTCGTCGCCCTCGTCGGGCGCGGCCTGAGCAACGAGCAGATCGCGGCCGACCTGGTGCTCTCGCCGCTGACCGTCAAGACCCACGTCAACCGGGCCATGACCAAGGTGGGGGCCCGCGACCGGGCACAGCTGGTCGTGCTCGCCTACCAGACGGGGCTGGTGCGGGCCGGCGACGACTGAGCGCGTACGGCATCCGCAGTAGGTCGCGAACACCGCGCTGGGTGGATGCCGGGTACGCCGCCTCGGGGCGAGGCTGGCGGGCATGATCACCGTCGAGTCCCTCGTCAAGCGCTACGGCTCCACCACCGCGGTGGACGGCATGAGCTTCACTGTGCAGCCGGGCCGGGTCACCGGCTTCCTCGGGCCCAACGGCGCCGGCAAGTCCACCACGATGCGGCTCGTGCTCGGGCTCGACCGGCCCACCTCAGGGCAGGCGCTCGTCAACGGCCGGCCGTTCCGTGACGCGCCCGCGCCCCTCGCCCTGGTCGGGTCGCTGCTCGACGGGAAGGCGTTCGACAAGAGCCGGTCGGCGCGCAACCACCTGCGAGCCGTCGGTGCGGCCAACGGCGTCGGTCGTGCCCGGGTCGAGGAGGTGCTCGAGGTCGCCGGCCTGGGGTCGGTGGCGCACCGGCGAGCCGGTGAGTTCTCGCTCGGGATGGGGCAGCGCCTCGGAATCGCGACGGCGCTGCTGGCCGACCCGCCGGTGGTCATCCTCGACGAGCCGGTGAACGGGCTCGACCCGGACGGCATCACCTGGATCCGCCGGCTCACCCGCGAGCTGGCGACCGAGGGGCGCACGGTGTTCCTCTCCTCGCACCTGATGAGCGAGATGGAGCTGACCGCCGACCACCTGGTCATCGTGGGGCGCGGGCGGGTGCTCGCCGACACCCCGATGGCCGACTTCATCGCCACGACGTCCGGCGAGCGGGTCGACGTCGCCAGCCCGGATGCCGCGCGGCTCGCGGCGCTGGTGGCCGGGCCCGGCGTCACCGTCACGTCGGAGGAGCCGGGCACGCTCGACGTGCGGGGCCTGAGCGCCACGGCCATCGGCGAGCTCGCCGCCGCGAACGGGCTCGTGCTGCACCAGCTCACCACCCGACGACTCTCTCTTGAGGACGCGTTCATGACCCTCACCGACGACACCGTCGACTACCACGGCACCGACACCAGGAGCTCCCGATGACGACCACCGGCACCACCACGACCGCCGCCGCGACGGGCGCCCCCGCACGAGTCGACAACTACCGGCTCACCGCCACCAGGCTGCTGCGCTCCGAGCTGATCCGGTTCGTCACGGTGCGCTCGAACGTCGTGACCGTCGGCGCACTGGCGGCGCTGATGGTGGTCATCGGCGCCATCGCCGCCGTGACCTCCACCGAAGACGTCGCCGGCGTCGGCCCAGGGGGCTCCCCCGCGCCGGGGTTCGCCGCGACCGACCCCCTGGCCACGGTGCTCGCCGGCGCCACCCCCGGCGTGCTCGTCGTCGGGGTGCTCGGCGTGCTGGTGGGTGCACGAGAGTACGGCAGCGGGATGATCCGCACGACGATGAGCGCCGCGCCCCGCCGAGTTGCGGTGCTGCTGGCCCGGATCGGCGCCTTCCTCGTCGTCGTGCTGCCGGTGGCGGTCGTCGCGAGCCTGGTCGCCTACCTCGCGGGCTCCGCCGTGCTGGATGCCGGGGGCGCGCCGGTGGCGGCCTGGGGCGACCCGGGGGTGGCCCGGTCCGTCATAGGCACCGGCATCTACCTGACCGGCGTCGGTGTGCTCGGGCTGTGCCTCGGGGTGCTCACCCGCAGCATCGGGCAGGGCGTCGGGTGGCTCGTCGGCCTCGTCCTCGTCGTGCCCGGCTTCGGGGCGATCCTGCTGCCGGACGACTGGCAGGACGCCTTGAAGTACCTGCCGTCGAACGCCGGTGCCGCCTTCACCAGCATCACGGACTCGGCCTCGCACCTGGCCGCGCCCGCCGGGGTGCTGGTGTTCGCCGGGTGGGTGCTCGCCCTGGCGACGGCTGCGGCGGTCGCCCTGCAACGGCGCGACGTCTAACGCTACGGTGCCGTAGCGTAGTGTTCGGCTCATGACCTCCCCCACCGCACCGGCCGTCGAGCGCACCATCCCGCCCGCCCTGGTGACCCGCCTCGGCAACCCCGTGCTCGGCTGGCTGCTGGCCGGCCCACGCCGATCCGCACAGATCGGCACCAGCCTGCTGCTGCTGCACGTCACCGGACGGCGCACCGGCACGGTCTACTCGACGCCGGTGGCCTACCACCGGCAGGACGACGGCTCGCTGCTGGTGCTCACCAGCTCGGGCTGGCGGGTCAACCTGCGCGGCGGCCCCGTGCCGGTGCAGCTCACCCTGCTCGGGCACCGGGTGCCGGCCACCGCCGTGCTCGAGGAGGACCCGGTGCCGGTGGCCGAGGTCTACGAGCGCCTGATCGACGAGGCGGGGCTCGCCAAGGCCGGGCAACGTCTGGGCATCCGCATCAACGTCGACCGGGCACCCACCCGCGACGAGCTCGTGGATGCCGTGCGCCGCGAGCACCTCAGCGTGGTGCGGTTGCGCACCGGCGACACCCGATGACCGGGCCCGTCCTCGTCGTCGGCGCCAGCGGCAACGTCGGTGCGGCGACGGTGCGTGCTCTGGTGGCCCACGGCATCCCGGTGCGCTGCGGCGCGAGCGTCCGTGGGCGCCACACGGTGGAGCCGGGCACCGAGCCGGTCGAGCTCGACCTGTTCCGGCCGGAGACGTTCGGCCCGGCCGTGGCCGGCATCGGCGGCCTGTTCCTGCTCCGCCCACCACCGGTGTCGAGGGTGGGCCCGACGCTGAACGCGCTGACCGACGCCGCCCTCGCAGCAGGCGTCGAGCACGTCGTGTTCTCCTCGGTGGCCGGGGCCGACACCAACCGGGTCGTGCCGCACCACCGCGTCGAGACCCACCTGCGTGAGCACGCCCCGTCGTGGACGATCCTGCGGCCGGGCTTCTTCGCCCAGAACCTCACCGACGCCTACCGGCGAGACATCGTCGAGGACGACCGCATCCTGCTACCGGCCGGGCACGGCCGGGTCGCGTTCATCGACACCGACGACATCGGCGACGTGGCGGGCGCCGTCTTCGCCGACCCCGGCCCGCACCGCGGGCAGGGGTACACCCTCACCGGGCCGAAGGCGGTCACCTTCGACGAGGTGGCCCGCGTTGCTCACCGCGGCGCTGGGTCGCACCATCCGCTACGAGCCCGCGTCGGTGCTCGGCTACGCGCGCCACCTCCGCCGGCACGGCCTGCCCCTGGCCCAGGCCGCCGTGCAGACCGTGCTGCACACCGGGCTGCGCCGCGGCGACGCCGAGGCCGTCGACCCGACCCTGCCGCGCCTGCTGGGCCGGCCGGCGCGCACTCTCGAGGACTACGTGCGCACCCACGCCGCCACCTGGGAACGGACCCCGGCGTGAGCCGCACGCACGGCGACGGGCGGTCAACGACCGCCGGCGCCCCGCCCGAGACCGCGCCGGCCGAGGAGCCGGCCACCGACCCCAGGATGACGCGGTCCCGGCAGCGCGCCCTCGGCGCCACCCTCGACCTGGTCGCCGAGCGCGGCATCGCCGGTGCGTCGATCGAGGCGGTCTCGGCCCGCTCGGGCGTCGCCAAGACGACGGTCTACCGACAGTGGCCGAACCAGGCGGCGCTCGTGCTCGACGCCTTCCGCAGCATCGCCCCCGACCCGCCGCTGCCTGACACCGGAACCCTGCGCGGGGACCTCGTCGTGCTGGTCGGCGGCTTCGCCGAGGCGCTGGGGCAGGGGCGCGCCGGGGTGTTCATGGCGGCGCTCATGGATGCCGCCCAGCGCGACGCCGACTTCGCCGCCCTGCACGCGGCGGAGACCCGGCGCCGGCACGTACCGGTGCTGGCGGTGCTCGCCCGGGGCCTGGAGCGGGGCGAGCTGCCCGGCGGCACCGACCTCGACGCGCTCGTCGACCAGCTCGCCGGGCCGGTGCTGCACCGCCGGTTGGTGACGGGGCTCCCCCTCGACCGCGCCTTCGGCGAGCGCGTCGTCGACGGGGTGCTGCGGGCCTGCACCGCTGGCTAGTCTTCGACGATGACCTCGGTCGAGCCGCAGAGCTGGCACCACGGGCTGGTGGCGCGCTGGTGGTCGCTGTTCCGCACCTCGGGCCCCGAGATCGACTACTTCCGGCACTTCGTCGAGGCCGGCCAGCCGGCGCTCGACGTCGCCTGCGGCGCGGGTCGGCTGCTCGTGCCCTACGTCGCCGCCGGGCTCGACGTCGACGGCTGCGACGCGTCACCCGACATGGTGGCGCTGTGCCGAGAGGCGGCCGACGCCGTGGGTGCGTCGCCCACTGTCACCTGCCAGGCCATGCACGAGCTCGACCTGCCCCGGCGCTACCGCACGATCGTCGTCTGCGGCGGGCTGGGGCTCGGCTCCACCCGGGAACAGGACCAGCAGGCGCTGCGCCGCCTCCACGACCACCTCGAGCCGGGCGGGCGGCTCGTGCTCGACAACGAGGTGCCCTACTCCGACGGCAGCCACTGGGGCCGGTGGCCGCGCGGCCGGCGAGCGGGTCTTCCCGAGCCGGCCCGGTCGCCCGGTGAGCGGCAGCTCGGCCCCGATGGTGACGAGTACGCCCTGATGTCGAGGTTGCTCGACCTCGACCCGCTCCACCAGCAGGAGGCGTGGGAGATCCACGCCTGCCGGTGGCGGGACGGCGAGCTCGTCGACGAGGAGCGCCACCGGCTCACGTCGAACCTCTACTTCCGCGGCGAGGTGGTGATGATGCTGGAGCGGGCGGGCTTCGCCGAGGTCGACGTCCGTGGCGAGTACAACGACCTCGCGCCCACGGCCGACGACACCTTTCTGGTCTACGTGGCGACCCGCGCGTAGCCCGACCCGCGACCGAGGGGCCATCGCGCCGCGACGAGCCAGCACACGGTGCCCGCCAGCAGGCCGATGGCCGCGCCCCCCACCACGTCGACGGGCCAGTGCGCCCCGATGTACAGGCGGTTGAGCGCCACGAGCAGCGCGACCACCACACCGACCGCGCGCTGCGGCCGGGTGAGCCATGGCCACAGCGCGGCGACGAGGCCGACGGCGACAGCGGTGTGGGCCGAGGGGTAGGCGTTGCCGAACGGGTCCTTGGGGTAGCCGTGCACGTCGAGCCCGGGGATCGAGGCCGTGGGACGTGGCTGGTCGGCCACCCGCTTGAGCACCTGGGTGACCAGCTCGCTGACAGCGAGGCCCGCCAGGGCCGCCCTCAGCGCCTCCATGCGGTGGCTGCCGAGGGTGGTGGCCAGCACCCAGCCGGCGAGGGCGGCGGCCAGCACAGCCAACGGCCCCGGGCGGAACAGCGAGTTGGTCACTGCCAGAACGGTTCCGAACGGGGGCGGCGGGTCGTTCATCCATCGCACGAGGTTGGTCTGTGCTGCATCGGCCCCGGGTTGCAGGGCGAGCCAATAGGTCGCGGCGACCACCAGCACGGATGCCGCCGCGATCGCCCAGCTGGTGCACGGCGCCGGTGGAGCGAGTGCTCCGGAACGGGTGCACTCGGCTGCGCCCTGGTGGTCGCGCTCCGGCGTCATGTCCGAAACCTATCGACCACGGGCGGCGCGTCCAGGGCCTGCACGGGGTAGAAACAGGTCATGGCCGACACCGCGATCTTCGACGTCGACGGCACCCTCGTCGACACCAACTACCAGCACGCGCTGGCGTGGTTCCGCGCCCTGCGCCGCTACGACATCACCCGGCCGCTGTGGCGCATCCACCGCGGCATCGGGATGGGCGGCGACCAGTTCGTCACAGCGGTCGCCGGCCCGGACGCCGAGGAGGCGCACGGTGACGACCTGCGCCGGGCGTGGGCAGAGGAGTTCGACGCGCTGATCGGGGAGGTCCAGCCCTTCGAGGGCGCGCACGAGCTGCTCGCCGAGGTCAAGGAGCGTGGCTTCCGGCTGGTGCTGGCCAGCTCCGGCCGCACCGAGCACGTCGAGGTCTTCCTCGACCTCATCGACGGCAAGTCCCTCGCCGATGCCTGGACCACCTCCGACGACGTGGAGCGGAGCAAGCCCGAGCCGGACGTCGTCGCGGCGGCGCTGGCCAAGGTCGAGGGTGCCAGCGGCATCATGGTGGGCGACTCCGTCTACGACGCCCAGGCCGCCGCCAAGCTCGGCATCCCCACCCTCGGGGTGCGCACCGGCGGCTTCTCCGTCGGGGAGCTGCAGGAGGCCGGCGTGCTACAGGTCTTCGACTCGCTGGTGGCCTTCCGCCACGCCCTCGACGGCACCCCGCTGGCGCGCGCCAGCCGCTGAGCACAGCGGTGGAGGGTCAGGGCCGGTTCACGCTGCCCGTGCCGGGTAGGACGGTGTCAGCCGGCAGGATCCAAGCCGAGTGTCCTCACGGTCAGGCGCCGTCGTGGTCAGGAACCGATCACCCTCGTCCACGGGGGCGCTGCCGGTTGCCCGCCAGGCGCCGCCCCGCCGCTCGCGCCGCACACCGGGCGCCCCTCATCCGGATGCCGTCCCCGACGTCGTCGCGCGGGTGAGCACGCCCGTGAGCACCAGGGCGAGGCCTGCCGCGACCGGGAGCAGCTCCCCTACCCCCTGACCCGGCACCCGTCCCCCGGCCACCACGAGGTCGACGACGTAGCGATGGCACGACAGCAGGGTGTAGACGGCACCGCCCCAGAGCAGGTACCCGGTCGCCAGCTCCTCGCGGCGGGCAGCCACCAGACCGATACCTGCCATCAGGAGGTGCACCAGGTTGCCGACCACCGACACCCTCAGGATGCCGAGCAGCAGCGCTCCGGACTCCCACCCGGCCACCTCGATCCGGTCGAGGTGCGCGGTGAGCCCCGGCGAGGAGCCGGCCACCGCCACGACCGCGAAGGCGACGGCCGCGGCGTGGGCAGCCCGGGAGGCCGGCCCTCCACCCGGAACAACGCGCTGTTCTGCATGACGTGTCATCGGGCGGCCCTCCATCCGGTCCGTGCCCCTCTACCAGGGCCGCGGTTCACCCCGTCGTCTACCCGCCCGGGGTCGGCGCCACACCGTCGAGCCGGCGTCCGTCAGCGCAGGTGGCTGGACGGTGCAGGCGGGGCACGGCCCGCGACCGGCTGCACCGGGGCTTCACGCGGGGCGGACCTTCGGGCAGGCTTGACCCGAGGCAGGACGACGGGAAGGAGTCGTGGGGTGGAGATCGACCGGCAAGAGATCGTTGACCAGCTCCGTGGGCGGAACGAGGACGAGGTGGCCGACCGCGCGGAGCACGAGCTCCCCGAGCAGGTGGACACCGACGAGCACGCGGCGCTGCTCCACCAGCTGGGGATCAACCCGGCAGACCTGATCGGTGGGATCGGCGGCACGTTCGGCTGACCTCACCGTGGCGTGAGGGTCAGGTCAGCCCGAGGTCTTCGTGCACCTGGAGCAGGTCAGCAACCTTGCGCAGGGTGGGGTGGGCCCCGGCCGTCGCGACATCCTGCCCGGCCCGCTTCGCGTCCCCCGCAAAGGCGGCAAGGTGGCGGATGGTCGCGACATCGGCAAAGGCGAGGTGGGTCAGGTCGAAGAACACCAGCCGTGACCCGTTGAGCTCGAGGCCCCGCAGGGTCTGCTCGAGGTACGAGATCTTGGAGAAGTCGCACTCACCGTGCAGCGCCACCCGCAGCACGGGCCCGTCGGCGACCGTCTCGACGCGCAGGCCATTCACGTCGTCAGGTCCTCTCGTGGTGGCCGCGTCCGCCATGTGCCTTCCCGGTCTACGGAAGTAGCCGATCACCTCGACGCGCTTCCGGTTTCTGGTTCGCCGGGAACGGCGCGGCCTCGTGTGACCGTGCTCGGGAACTCTCGGTGCCGTCCCATTACCCCCGCATTGCACAGTCATGCCTCCGCGCAACCCGAAGCCCGCGTGGGTCGTCAGCGAGGCGCAGCATGTTCGCGCGTCGGTCCCACGTCCCTGGCCCGGCAACGGTGGGACACTTCACGGGGATCACATCGGCGCCGTCTTCGGTGCGCCGGACTTGTGGGCAGGTAGTTGTGGGGGGTGCAGATCGCGGTGGGCTTCGACCAGGTGCGGACATGGGCGCTGCCGTCCGACCTCTCCGCCGCGTCGACGGCACGAGGCCACGTGGCGGAGGTCTGCGCCGGGCTGCCGGACGAGACGGTGTACACCGCGCGGCTGCTGGTCACCGAGCTCGTCTCCAACGCGGTGCTCCACGGCCGGGGAAGCGTCCGGCTCACTGTGGCGCGTGACCACACGGGCGTGCGGGTCGAGGTGCACGACGAGAGCCCTCGCCTCCCTGAGGTCATGGACCGGTTGCCCATGGCGGAGCACGGCGCCGGCCTGAGGCTGGTGTCGGCGATGGCCGGCACGTGGGGGGCCGAGCCGCTCACCGACGGCCAGCCCGGCAAGCGGGTGTGGTTCACCCTGCCCTGAATGACCCGCATGGGAAGGTGGCGTCGATCGGTGACCTCTCCGGAGAGCCGCGAGCCCACCGCCGGTGGACACAGTTCCGCGGAGCGGCCCGCCGGGCGTTCGCCCGCACCCCTGTGTGCGTGGATGACGCGAGATGGGCTCGGGGGCCGGGGTGGGCCCTCTGGAAGGGCCCCATCATCATCACGAACAAGCCTCCGGGACAGGCCGAGTTCGCTCGGTACGTGCTCGACGAGCTGTTCGCCGAGGCCTGAGGCCACGACTCGGTAGCCGCCGCGGGCGCCACTGGTCAGGCCCCCCGCACCCACACCACGTGGGGGCCGACGGCCCGGAAGCCGGCATCCGTGTACGGGGCCAGCTCGTCGTCGCGCCAGTAGCCCACGACCGCCACCGCTGGGAACAAGATCTCGGCGCACCCCACCATCGCGCGGATCTCCTCGGCCTCGTCGCCGAGGGCCCACGTGTTCGACAGCTCGACGACGTCGTCGACGCGGTGCAGGACGGCGCCCGCGACCGGCTTCCCGGACGATCGCCGCACCAGGAAGGTAAACCGGGGGTGGTGCAGCAGGGCGGGAACCAGCACGCCCGTGGTGTCCTGGGCCGTGTTCCACGCCGCCAGCTCCTCGTCGTCCGCCACGACGAACCAGCCGGCTGGCCACCTCCGCTCGCCCACGGTCGCCGCGGCTCGATGGAGCCAGGTCGCCCGGAACAGCCGCTGGAAGCCGTGCTCGGCGAGGTCCAGGGTCGCGAAGGAGTCGGCGACCGAACAGCGCTCGAACGCGCCCACGGCATCCAGCACCCGTGCTGTCGGCACGCCGGGGTGCAGCGTCTTGGCGGCGGAGTGCCAGCGCGGCGGCTCGGCCCGGGCACTCCACAACCCGCCCTTGCGACGAGTGGGGATCCGGTGCACCCGGAAGACGTCCTCGTACCAGGCGGCACTCGCTCGCACCGCTGCGTCGAGGCGCGGATCGGAGGTCGGCGCCGCATCCATGGGCCCATCGTCCCGCCCGAACCGGCCCACCGCCGGTTGCCGGTCGGAGATGCTTGCACGGCATCGTCGGCCCTGCCACGCTGAGGCTGGCTCGTCGGGACTGTCGTCCTGGTTCACGACCCGTCATCGGGCCAGGTGGGTGACGTTCGGCACGACGAGGAGAAGGAGCAGGCAATGGTGCTCGGCATCGGTGGCTTCAGCAGTGGCAAGGTCGGCGGACCGTTCTACGAGATCGAGGTGAACGAGGGCTCGGTCAACATGCGCCACTTCACCAAGATCGCGAACCAGCGTGCGGACAACGGCTATCGGATGGCCCACGTCTACAGCCAGGACCGCAACACCATCGTCGTGTGGGAGCGCGTCAGCGGCTGAGTGGCGCCGGGCCTACGGATGCCGGTGACGTCGCGCCAGTCAGGCGTCGTCGAGGGTCTTGATGCATGGGCACGTCCGTCAGCTCGGCGGGTCCAGCTCGAGTGGCTTCCCGAGGAGCCAGCGGCGGAACCAGCCGAGGTTCTGTTGCGTGATGGCGTGGTTCTCGCGCGGCTTGGTGATGGGGTGCTCGAACTCGGGGAACACGAACAGCTCCACCGCCACGCCACGCTCGCGCAGGCCTCGATACAGCTCCATGGCGTTCGAGATCGGAACCCGTCGGTCCTTCTCCCCGTGCTGGATCAGCATGGGCGTCGAGGCGCGACCGATGCCGGCGATCGGGGACGAGGCGGTCAGGGCCGAACGGTCCGGTCCGAAGAGTTCGATGCCGAGGAAGTCCCGGGTGAAGTCGGGCACGTCGTTGCTGATCGCGTAGGTGTACCAGTCCGAGACGCCTGCGCCGACGCTCACCGCCGCGAACCGGTCGGAGTGCAGGGCGGCGAAGGCTGAGATGTACCCGCCCTGGGACCACCCCATGCAGCCGATCCGTGACGTGTCCACCCAGCCCAGCTCGTCGAGGTGGTCGATGGCGCCCTCGAGGTCCCACAGGTCGCCGACGCCGAGGTTCCCGACGTTGAGCTCCTGAAAGTCGAGCCCGCGACCCAGTGAACCGCGGTAGTTGGGGTGCAGCACGATCACGCCCTCGGCGGCGAGCTGGACCTCCGGGTAGTACAGACGGCCCTGCTTCGGGAGGAGCTGCTCGCTGTCGACCCACGTGGGCCCTCCGTGCACGACGAAGACCAGCGGGTGGCGACGGGACGGGTCGAAGCCCGGCGGGGTGCGGAGGACACCCTCGATCTGCGTGCCGTCCTTGCTCGACCAGGTGAGGGTGCTGACCTCACCCAGCTCCCAACCCTCCAGCTGGCTGCCGAGGTCGGTCAGCCGGCGCGGCACGTCGCCCGTGATGACCCACGCCTCCATGTAGTCGGTGGCGCTCCCGCCGACGAACCCCAGCTGACCACCCCGGTTGGTGTCGAAGTCCCACTGGCAGAACACATTTCCGGTGTGAATGGTGCGGGGCGGCTCGATGCCGTCAGGATCCAGCCGTCGGATCACGCATCTCGTGCTCTCCGCGTGCATCACGTCGATGCCGAGGTCGTGCCAGACCGGGGTGAAGCAGGTCTGACCGACGCCGGCCGTGACGTCGCGCAGGACCCCTCGCGCCCGCTCGGGGGTGGCCGCGGCGAGCAGCGCGTCGCGGTCGCCGGCCCAGAGCTCGGCGTTGGTGCTCATCCTTGCGTCTCTGCCGGGGAACCTCAGGAGCAGTCGTGCACCATCCGGGCTCACCGCCTCGATCGATGCCCGGGCCGGCAGTGCGAGGCGCTGGGCGTGGCCGAGGTACGAGCGGTCCGGGTCCGAGCGGTCGCGGTCCGAGGGGTCGCGGTCCGAGGGGTCGGGGCTCGTGCGGCCGGTCTCGCGACGCAGGTACTCGTCGACGGCCGCGTCCGCGTCGAGCGCGATGCGGTGCACGCTCGACTCCCGCTCGCGGGTGAGGTCGTCGGTGGGCATCGCGTTGACGTAGACCGCGTCACCGGCCGCAGAGGCCACCACCCCCTGGATGGCCAGGGGCTCGTCGAGCAGCGCGCCCAGGTCCACCTCGGGCCGGACCAGCCGCTCGCGTTCGTCCTTGTCGGCCCTCGCGCAGGCGCGCTCGTGGGCGTCCAGTCTCGCCAGGTCGAGGTAGTGGACGGCCGTCCGTCCACGCTCCGCCTCCACGTGCACGTAGGTGCCGTAGCGATCCTCCCTCGCCTGCCGCTCTGCGTCGTCGGGCCTGCGCGACAGGAACACGATGCCCTCGGCGAACGGCTCGAAGGACGTCACCCCGTGCTCGGCCCGGGTGACCTGCCAGCCGTCCCCGACCAGTCCCTCGTAGACGTGCACCTGGGGCTTGTCGTCCGGTGAGCCGTCGCTCTTCAGGACGGCAAGGGTGTCGTCATCGAGCCAGCGGACCTGGTCGCACGACGCGAACCGGGTCAGTCGCCGCCGGCGGCCGGACTCGACCTCGACGACCACGACGTCGCGGCAGTAACGGTTCTCGTCCCATCGAGGGTGTTCGAGCCTGACGGCAGCGCGATCTCCACTCGGGTTCAGGCGCACGTCCACCACGCTCTCGAGGAGGATCAGGTCTCTCAGTCCGGGAGTCGACATACCCGTCATCCTCTCCGCGGCAGGGTGCGCGCGGTGGGTGGTTGCACCGGCAGGTCTTCGTCCCTGTCAGCCTGAGGGGTGGTTGCGAGGAGGGCTTCCAGCGCGTGGTGCCGGTCGGTGGTGTCGATGAGGAGGCGCGGGCCGTCGCGGTCCTCGTCCCACGGGGTCCACCCCGCGCGGCAGACCTCGGCCCAAGGCGGCATCACGTGCCCCGGGATGTCGGCGGCGCGGCCCTCGACCCTGCGCCGGTGCTCAGCCGGGTTCGGCAGTGACGTCTCGACCTGCACCAGACGTGCACCCCTTCGACGCGCCGCCTCGACCCACCCGGCGCGCGCCGGTGTCGGCAGAACTCCGTGGCCAAGGTCGTCTTCCCGGTGCCCGGGCGCCCGGCCAGCACGGTCAACGTCGGCTGCTCCACCCGGATCACCGGTGCCACTGGTGGCCGGCGCAGGTCGCGACGTCGTCGCGGAGCTGGTCGAGGTCGCGGCTCTCGAGGAGCGCCAGCACGGCGACGAACCGGCCTCCTCCTGGAGGTGGGGTGGGCAGCGGCACCACCGTGATGGATGACGCGACCGCCGGCGGCCCGCTGTACTTGTCCCCGTTGGTGGCCAGCACCGAGACCCACGCGGCGTGCCGGCCCGTCGCTGCGAAGGCTGGAGGCGACAGACCCGCCTGCACCCGCAGGTGCGCGGTCTCGAGGTTCGTGCCGGAGACCACCCGGGCCATCTCCGACACCATGGCCCCGGGCGCCCGGCCCGGGAGCAGACCGCCAGCGCGCACCGCACGCTGAGGCGGCCCGTCCGTCAGCACCACGACGTCGTCCCCCCAGCGCACCCAGATCCGTGGTCAACGGCTGCATCGCCTCCAGCACCACCACGGTCGGGTCGGCGCCCACAGCATCCACCCGATGATCCTGACAGGGAAGCCCTGCTCAGTGCGGCGGCGGAACCGTTGGGCCCGCCTCATCGGTCACGGGGGTGTCATCTCGGGCTTGTGCTTGTCGGCGCCGCGGACGCTGTCGAGCACCGTCTGCCCCTGACGGTCGACCAGCCGCGTGAAGAGCTGCTGGGCGTAGCCGAACACCAGCGCCCAGGCCAGGATCTGCGCTGAGGTGTCGAGGGCGCTGAGGCCGGGCACGAACTGGCCACGCATCAGCAGCAGCCCGAGGAAGGCGGTGATGGCGCCGGTGGGCAGCTTGAGCACGGCGAGCACCACCGGCAGGTTCGAGCGCTCGGACGAACCGCGGATGCCGCGAATCGCACCGGCAGCGGCGACCGCGGCGGCGGCCAGGCCGACGAGCTCCACGACGAAGATGTCCTGCGGTGAGACCGTGTCCCGCGTGAAGTCGTCGATGTCCTGGGCCTGGGTGGCCGGGGACGCGCCCTCGCCCTGCACCGACGTGGAGAAGGGCACGGACTGAGCGGTCGGGCACACGACGACGGCCTCTCCCCCGTCCTCCGGTGCGAAGCAGAGCGGGATCAGCGTCGGCGACACGAAGCCGATGACCCCGATGATGATGACGAGCAGCCCCATCAACGCGCTCGTGACCACCAGGACGTCGCGGAAGCTGCGCACCCGCACCTGCTCACGCATCGACGCCGAGCTCGCCGCCCGCACCGCCGAGACGATCGCCCCTCGTTCCTCCCGGACGATCCGGCGGCGCTCCTCCCGCACCGTGGCTCGGGCTCTGGCCGTGTCGGCGACCTTGGCGGACGGATGGTCGGCGTCACCGAGGCCCAGGCTGCGGGCGAGCCGCTCGAACTCCGCCCGCCTCGGGTCGGAGGGGATGAGGTGGCACTGCACGTGCGTCAGCAGCCCGGGTAGCTGGCCCAGCAGGTAGTCCGGCGGCGCGAAGTTGAGCAGCTGGGCCTCGGCCGCGTCGAGGTTGCTCTTCGCCCGCTCGCGCAGCGCGCCGGTGCGGAACCTCGGAAGCCGGTCCTTGGGATGGGCCGTCGCCAGCTCGGCCGCCTCCCTGGCGGCTTCCAGATGCCGCGTGATGGAGTCCACGAAGAGCCGGGCCTCAGCGACGTCGGCGTTCACCGCTGCCCACTCGCACAACGTGGTCAGCTCGCGTGCACGAGTGAGCGTGCCTTCCCGCCAACCAGCCGAAACCGGCCCTCCAACAGGCGGATTGCCACCTGGAGCGCGCGGACGAGACGGAGGGGTGGCAGGGGAGCCCCGCCTCGCCCTGACCTGCTGCTCGGGGCCCGACGGCGCCGCGGGCCGGTGGGACCCGTTCCGATCTGCCACCCGCTTCGGCGCTGTACTCAGCTGTGAGTCCATGTCTGCCTCCCTGCTCGCGCCTCCCGCCCGCTCGGCTCATCCGGCGCCACGGGTCACGCGATGCGTTTCCCCGATGATCAGGAGCGGCCCAGCGTCCGGGTGATACGCCCCCGGAGAGGGGATGCTCGCACGGTGGGAGGTATCACCACCGGGGCGGTCACCTCCTCACCTGAGTAGGGCGCACCTGCTGACAGGGAAGTGGGGACATGGACGAGACCATCGACGACGACCCGGGTCGCTATGACCCGCGTGCGCTGGACCGCACCGTCATCGCGGTGCCGTTGCTCCAGCGGATCCGGACTGCCGCCGACCGAGGCGACTCCACCCCCATCCCTGTCGTGCTCGACCTCAACCTCGAGTTCGCCCCGGACCGGGCGGCCGCCACCGAGCTCGCCCTCCGCCTGATCCAGGCAGCGTGCGAGTCGACGGGCGAGCCCACGGTGACCCAGGGCGTGGCTGACCCGATGGTCGGCGGGCCCTACCTCCTCGGCCGGCTCCAGCCGGAGGTCATCGTCACCCTCGCCCGGGCCAACGCGGCACAGGGCAAGCCGATCTTCCGGATCTGGCCCGACTTCGAGGTCAAGGCGCTGCTCGACCGCTCGATCTCGACGGTCAAGGCGGATGCCGCCCATGCCGCCTACGCGGCGCTCGGGAAGAACATCTGCTGGGCCGTCCTGGACACCGGCGTCGACGCACGGCACCCCCACTTCAAGGAGTTCGACAACCTCAACAGCTCGGGGCTGCCCCACCGCGACTTCACGAACGCGCAGGGCGACGGGGCGCGCGACGCGAACGGGCACGGCACCCACGTCGCCGGCATCATCGCCGGCCGCGGAAGGGCGACCCGCGGGCACCCGCTCAGCGCCGTGCGCATGCAGCGCGACGAGGACGGCGAGGTCTGCGGCGAGTTGACCCCCCTGGAGTGTGTCTCGGGCATCGCGCCGCAGTGCTCGATCGTCAGCTACAAGGTGCTCGACGACCACGGCGTCGGCGGGACGGGCGCCATCCTCACCGCACTCGATGCCATCCAGCAGATCAACGACCACGGTCGGCGCCTGCGCATCCACGGCATCAACCTCAGCCTCGGCTACGACTTCAACCCCGAGTGGTTCGCCTGCGGCCAGAGCCCGCTGTGCGTCGAGGTCGACCGGATGGTGCGCAGCGGGGTGGTCGTCGTGGTAGCCGCGGGGAACAGCGGATACGCCTATGCGACAGACGCTTTGACCATGCAAGCCGGAGCCGCCGGACGAACCCTGACCATCAACGACCCCGGCAACGCGGCCAGCGCGATCACCGTCGGCTCGACCCACCGCGACTCCCCCCACGTCTACGGGGTCTCCTACTTCTCCTCGAAGGGACCGACCGGTGACGGGCGCGCCAAGCCCGACCTCGTCGCGCCGGGGGAACGGATCCTGTCGGCGGCCGCCGGGGCGATGGCCGCCAACGCGAGCGCGATGGTCGGTCGCACCGTCCGCTACGTCGAGGAGAGCGGCACGAGCATGGCCGCGCCGCACGTGTCAGGCGTGATCGCGGCCTTCCTCTCGATCCGGCGCGAGTTCGTCGGCCGCCCGGAGCGGGTCAAGGAGATCTTCACCTCGACCGCGACCGACCTCGGTCGCGTCCGGGAGTTCCAGGGCCATGGCCTCATCGACGCCATGCGCGCCATCCAGTCCGTCTAGGAGGTTGACCATGGGTGCAGGACCGCAGAACTACCCCTACCAGGAGCTCGAGTTCGCCAAGGACGGTTCGCCCGTCCACCGAGAGCAGGAGGATGCCGTGCGCGCGCTGGCCGACCAGGTCACCGACGTCGTGGTCATCTCGCACGGATGGAACAACGACATGGACGAGGCGCGGGTGCTCTACCGCAACCTCTTCGCCAGCATGGATGCCGTGCGGCAGGCTCGCGGAACCGCGTTGGGAGACAGGTCGATCGGCGTGGTGGGCATCCTCTGGCCGTCGAAGCGGTTCTCGGATGCCGAGCTGATCCCCGGCGGCGCGGCGGGGATCGGTGATGGCGACCCGGCCCTTCCCGACGACCTGCGCGCCATGGCCGGCGCCTTCGACGCCCCGGATGCCGAGGCGGTTCTCGACCGTGCCGCGACGCTCGCGGGCCGGCTGGACGGCTCACCGAAGGCGCAGCGGGAGTACGCCGACCTCCTGCGCTCGCTGGTGAACGTCGACGCGTCCGAGCCGGCTGATGCACCCGACGAGCTGTTCGCCCTCGACGGGCCAGACCTCATGGACCGGCTCCAGACCGCGATGCTGAGCCTGTCGCTCGGGGCGGTGCCGGCCGGCGGGGGTGGCGCCATGGGCCTGGGTGGTGGCATCGGCGGCGCGGTCGGCGGGAGCGGCGGTGCGGCCGGCATCGGCTCAGCGTTGTCGCACGCGTGGTCGAAGGGGCGGTCGCTGCTCAACTTCATCACCTACTACGAGATGAAGGCGCGCGCCGGCCGCATCGGGTCCGGCTCGGTGGCGCCGGTCCTCCACACGCAGGTGACCGGCCGCGCCACGGTTCACCTCGTGGGCCACAGCTTCGGGGCACGGCTGGTGACGGCGGCGGCGGACGGCATGCCCGGCGCGAAGTCGGTGGGCTCGCTGAGCCTGCTGCAGGCCGCGTTCTCGCACAACTCGTTCGCCAAGGCGTGGCAGCCCGGCCGGCCCGGGGGCTTCCGCCGGATGGTCGACGAGCACCGCGTCTCGGGGTCGACGATCATCACCCACACCCGCAACGACAAGGCCGTCGGCATCGCCTATGCCATCGCCTCGAGCATCGCCGACCAGGCCGCCTCCGGCCTCGGCGACGCCGACAGCCCCTTCGGTGGCCTCGGCAGCAACGGGGCCCAGCACACCCCCGAGGCCGACAACAGCCAGGCGCTCCAGGACGTCGACGCGAGCTACCACTTCGCGGGGGGCGGCATCCACAACCTGCTGGCCGACCGGTTCGTCTCGGGTCACGGTGACGTGAGCAACACCCGGGTCGCCAACGCGGTCCTCCAGAACATCCTTGCGGCGCCGCAGCCCTGAGGGCGGATCGAGTGGGGGCCTCGCCCGCTCGCTCGCCGAGCGTCAGGGGCTCAGCGTGACCGGCAGGCGCTCGAAGCCGCGCAGGATGCGGGTGCTGCGCCGCACGGCGCCGCTCTCGAGCCGGAGGTCGGGGTAGCGCTCGAACAGGGTTCGCAGCCCGACCTCGCCCTCCATCCGGGCCAGCGCCGCGCCCAGGCAGAAGTGCCGACCGGCGGAGAAGGAGAGGTGCTCGCGGGCGTTGTGCCGGGCCACGTCGAAGTGGTCAGGCTGCGCGAAGACCTGGGGGTCTCGGTTCGCTCCGGCCAGCAGCGCGACCATCACGGACCCGCGCGGCATCGGCACGCCCGCGATCTCGGTGTCGGCCACGGTCATCCGGGCGGTGAGTAGCACCGGCGGGTCGACCCGCAGCACCTCGTCGACCGCATTGGGCCACAGGTCATCCCGTTCCCCGAGCAGCCGACGCTGCTCGGGGTTGGCGGCGAGCAGTGCGATGCCGTTGCCGAGCAGGTTGACGGTGGTCTCGAAGCCGGCCGCGAGCACCAGCCCGGCAGTGGACCTCAGCTCGACGTCGGTGAGGCCCACGCCGTCCTCCTGGGCGACGAGGAGCTGGCTGAGCAGGTCCTCGCCCGGGTGCCGACGCAGCTCGTCGATGTGCTCGCGCAGCCAGAGGTCGAACTCGCGCAGCGCCGACTCGACGTGGCGGAAGCTCGCCCAGGACAGTCCGAGGTCGAGGCCGGGCGCGGCAGCGGCCCCCAGCCTGAGCACCTTCTCCCGGTCGCGTTCCGGGACCCCGAGGATCTCCGCGATGACCGTGACCGGCAGCATGCTGCAGTAGCTCGCTGCCAGGTCGACCGGACTCCTCGGGTCGACCTGGTCGAGCAGCTCGGTGGCGATCTGCTGGGTGCGGCCGCGCAGCTTCTCGACGGCTCGGGCGCTGAAGACCCGTGACACGAGCTTGCGGTAGCGGGTGTGGTCCGGGGGCTCGGTCACCAAGAGCGAGGGCGGGGACAGCGGCCCGAGCGGTGCGCCCTGGGTGGCCCACGCCTGCAGCCGGGCAAGGGCGGCTCCCGGGTCCACCGGGACCAGCCCGGTGCCGGCATCAGGGCTGGACAGCAACGCTCGCACGGCGGCGTGGTCCGCGGTCACCGAGGCGAACCTGCCCCGGTAGAACGGGGCATGGTCCCGCAGCTCCTCCAGCACCGGCGCGAGCGCCGCCAGGTCACCGGACTGGGACGCCACGAACATGCGGCCATGGAGGTCGCCCTGCCTGGCCGACCGCCGCAGCACCGTGCGCGGCAGGGCGTGGCCGAGTGACCAGCGCACGGCAGCGCGGGACAGCGGCACGGCGGTGGGCGCGGACACTCGGGGCCTCCTGGGGAGCGGCTGACCACCATCTTGCCTCGTGCGGGGTCCCCCGACCGCCATGAACCGGTGCGGCCAGCATCGGTACTCCCCCGATCACCTCCCCTGCCTCGGATGGTCCATCGCCGCCGGAGGGGCGTCCTCAGGCATGGTGACCTGGTTCCAGTCGGGCGGGATCGAGCCCTCGTGGGAGACGGTGAGGGCGGCCCACCGTGCCCCGGCGTACAGCGCCTACGGACCGTCATCGAAGCCCCGTGCGTACATGGCGAGGTAGCCGGCCAGGAAGGCATCCCCCGCGCCCGTGGTGTCGACCACAGGGGTGGGATCGCCGGCTGCCGAAGCTCGCCGTTGCCGTCCAGCCGGAGGGCGCCCTCCGGGCTGCACCGTCGGAGTAGGTGTCGGCGGTGCCTTCACCAAGGTACCTCCGGCCTCGGTGAAGGAACCGAGCACTCGACGGGATGCCGTGGCGTCGGTGGTGCGGTCAAAGGTGTTGCTCCCCAGCCCGATCGGCAGTGCCAACACATCCCGATGGCGCTCAGGGAAGCCATCGTCGATCCGGTCGTGGGCTGGGTGGCACCGTCACGAGCTGGTCCTCCTGGAGCGTGGACGAGGGTGCCAGCGAAACGAATGGGACCGACACCCGCCGGTTCAGGCGTGGCCTTGTATGTACCCTTGCAGTTACGTAACTGTCTGGGTACTCTCATCCTCATGGATGCCGTGCTGCAGGCGCTGGCCGACCCGAGTCGGCGCACGGTGCTGGGAATGCTGCGGGAGCACCCGGCCAGCGCCGGGGAGCTGGCGCGGGCTCTGCCGATCGCACGGCCGGGGGTCTCTCGGCACCTGAGGGTGCTGCGCGAGGCGGGCCTGGTCGATGTGCGTCAGGAGGCGCAGCAGCGGATCTACAGCCTTCGACCGGAGGCGCTGACCGAGGTCGACGACTGGCTCGAGGACTATCGCGCGCTGTGGCAGAACCGGCTCGGCGCCCTGCACACCGAGATCGCACGGGGAAAGAAGGGGAGAGCATGAACACGATCGGAACCATGCGGGCCGTCGACGACAGCCGCGGAGCTGTCCGGGTCGAGGACGTGTACGACACCGACATCGAGGACCTGTGGCAGGCGTGCACCACACCTGAACGGCTGGCCCGCTGGATAGCCCACGTGTCCGGCGACCTCAACCAGGGAGGCACGGTGCACGCCGTCTTCACGAGCACGTGGACCGGCCCAGCCAGGATCGACGCCTGCGATGCGCCTCACCATCTGCTGGTCACCACCCAGCCCGACACTGACGACGAGGCCCAGATCGAGGCGTGGCTGACGCAGGAGGGCGACCAGACCAGGCTGGTGGTGGAGGAGCGCGGACTACCGCTCGGTGGGTTGCACTTCCACGGGGCCGGCTGGCAGGTGCACCTGGAGGACCTCGCACGCGCGCTCGCGACCGGCGGCGGCGCCCATCGCGGCGGCTGGTCCGAGCAGCAGCCGGCACCAGCGTGGCACCAGCGCTGGACCGAGCTCACCCCCGAGTACGAGCAGCACTCGGTCGGCTGATGTCGGACCGCATCTCCCTGAACGGGACAACCGTCAACGCCCCGGATGCCCTGGCCCTCGCGCAGTTCTACGCTGCCATCACCACGGGCGTCGCCAGCGGTACCTCCCAATGGGCCGCGGTCAAGGGGCCGCGAGCGTTCATCACCTTCCAGCAGGTCGTCGACTTCCGGCCACCCACCTGGCCCGGGAGCGACCTGCCCAACCAGCTGCACCTGGACTTCCTCGTCGACGACCTCGAGCTCACCGGCGCGCGGGTTCTCGCCGCCGGTGCCACACCGCTCGGCTACCAGCCGAACGCGGATCACTGCGTCGTCTGGGCCGACCCCGCAGGTCATCCGTTCTGCCTGTCGACCTGGGACCTGCGCTGACCGGAGTGGAAAGGAAATCCGGCATGCCCGAGTACGTCGTGATGTTCCCGGCAGACGACGAGGACGAACGAGCCGCGCGCACGGATGCCGATCGCCAAGTCGTCTTCGACATCGACTTCGAGTTCGGCCGGCTGCTGCAGGAGCGAGGGGGCAAGGTGATCGGCGGGGCCGCCGTGACCCTCAGCAGCAACGCCCGGACCATCACCGGGGCGACGACCTCGGGCGTGCACGTCACCAACGGGTCGCGGATGAGCTCCAAGGAACAGTTCTCCGGCTTCTTTGTGGTCAGCTGCGACAGCTACGACGCCCTCGTCGAATCCGCCGGAGTCCTCGTGGCCGCCCACCCGGTCGTGGAGATCTGGCCAGTAGGAGCGCAGTCCGATGACGAGCGGTCCGGTCATCGGAGCCTCCCCTACGGCCCGTCTGCCACTTCGGTGTAGCGCAGGTCCTTGGAGCCGAGCGGCAACACGTCTTCCTCCTCGAGTAGTCGCGGCCCCACACCGGCTTCGCCGGTCGCAACCGCACCTGGTCAGCGGCGGCTGGTGTGCGCCCTGGTCAACGGTGGATGAAGTCCGCCACCGCTCGACCGAGCTCGTCGCCGGCGTCCTCCTGCAGGAAGTGACCGGCGTTGCAGATGGTCGGGTGGCTGAGGCCGCGGGTGCCCGGGAGTACCTTCCGCAGGATGGGTGCCATCGCGCCGGTGATCGGGTCGCTGTCACTGAACGCGAGCAGGAACGGCAGGCTGCTCGTCGAAAGCGCCCCCCAGGCAGCGCGATTGGCCTGACTTGCGGGGTCGTCCGGGCGGGTGGGCACCAGTGTGGGCAGGGCACGGGCGCCGGCCTTGGCGCGCTCGTCGGGGAAGGGCGCGTCGTAGGCCGCACGGACCTCGTCGGACATCGGGTGCACGCAGCCGGCAGCGACCAGGCGCCCGATGTCGAGCACCTCGGCCGTCTCGACCGCGCGGCGGAACTGCCACCAGGTCTCGGGCATGTCGACGTCACCGGTCGGCAGCCCGGTGTTGGCCGCGACGACCGCGGCGAAGCGATCCGGCTGCTCGGCGACGAGACGGAGGCCGACGAGTCCGCCCCAGTCCTGTCCGACCAGGGTGACCTGGCGCAGGTCGAGATGGTCGAACACCAGCTCGCGGGTCCACTCGACCAACCGGGCATAGGAGTAGTCACCCTGGTTCACCGGCTTGTCGGAGCGCCCGAAGCCGACCAGGTCGGGCACGACGCAGCGAACCCCGCTCGCGGTCAGGACCCGCACGACGTGCCGGTACAGGAATGACCACGAGGGCTCGCCGTGCAGCAGGAGTGCCACCGGTCCGTCGGCCGGCCCGGCATCCAGATAGGCCACTCGCAAGGTGCCTCCATCGGGGTCGGCGACCTGTGCGTAGGCCGGCTCCCACGGGAAGTCAGGTAGCTGCTCGAAGGCGGCGTCCGGGGTTCTGTACACCTCCATGCCGGCCAGTGTGTCAGGCGGCCAGCTGTGGTCAGCCGGGAATGGTCCGGCCGGCGCCGCCAGACTCCAGCTCGACACTCCCTGGCGTCCGGCACCTGAGCACAATGACTGCCTTCGAGCTGGCCGGGCTCGAGCGACCCGACGACCCCGCCACCGTCGGGGAGGCGCGCACGCACCCCGAGATCTTTGCGAAGAAGCGGGTCGGCCAGGTATCCCACCACCACCTGGACGCCGCTCGCACCCTGCATTCCACCCCAGCGGTGATCGGTCACTCCTCCGGAGGGCCGACCGAACAGCAGGAACTGCCGAACCGGGGTCACGCGCTGACCATCGATCACGGCTGGCAGGAAGTCGTAGACACCGCCCTGACCTTCATCAAGGCCCACCTTCCAGCGAAGACGTCCGTGGGACCACCGCCTGACCTGTTGCGTCCCCCGCCGCTGCAGGCGATCCCGGTCGACCGGCACGGTCGCATGGGGCAGGATCCGAGCTAGGCAGCAGCCGGGCGGCCGCGCAGGATGTCGCGGACCTGACGCACGATCAGGAGAGGCACGTAGTTGTGCACCTTGGCCGGCATCAGATCGTCGTACGCCGCAAGGACCAGCCCTTGGATGAGTCGCTCGTCGGCCTCGGGTTCCAGCCTGCGCAGCTCAGCCTCGGACGCCGCGATCTCACCGATGTTGCGCTCTACCACTTCGAGTTTCGCGGGTTGCATGCCCCCAGCCTCGCACCCCAACATGAACGGAACACATCACGCTCGCCACCGAGCCGGTGGACCCGCACTAGCTCATCCTCTTCGGCGGCACCACGACCATTCGGACCCACGCAGAACGACGTAACGCGATCCGGCCAAGCGGGCGCCCTGACGAGCCAGCCGCCCTGCTCCCTGCGGTCCTTTCCCCTTGGGCATCAGTGGCCGTCGCCACCGTGGCCGGGCAGTCGCTGCGGTGTGACGCGCCCTCTCCAGTGCGGGCACGGGGCTCGGGCCGGAAATACCCACTGCACCCGCACCCCAGCGACCCGAGCAGATGCATTCCTGCCCGGGTCGCTGGTGCAGCGAGACCGGCGAGGTCAGCGCGCGGCCACTCCCGCGGCACCTGAGGGGAGGCCTCCAGCGACCGGCAGGGCGTCCAGCCCACCGTCGCGGGCCACGCGGTAGGCGCCGACGGTGCCATTGCCGAGCCGCGCGTAGAGGAAGGTGCTCGACGTGGTCAGAGCGATGTCGGAGACGCCTGCAGCAGCGGTGCCCGTGCGGCCGTCCGGGGTGAGCAACGACAGCCGGCCCGACTCGCCGACCCGGTAGCCGCTGATCGACTGGGACCCACCGCCGTTACCGACGTAGGCGTACTTGCCGTTCGCGGTGACGACCAGCCAACAGGCCGCCGCCTGGTTGTCGCCAACCGCAGCGCTGACGGTCCGCACACCCTGGGAGGTGATCCGGTAGGTCGACGCCGAGCTGGGGCCGGCCTCGGAGACGGCGAGGTAGCCCGACGGGGTGAACGAGAACCCGAAGGGGGTGGCGCCAGCGGAGGTGATCGAGGTGCGCCCGGCGGTCAGACCCTGCCCGTTCAGCCGGTACACATCGATGAGGTTGGTCGCCTTCTCGGTCACGACCAGCTCGCGACCGCTGGGGGAGAACGAAACCTGCGCCGGGCTCGTGGCATCGCCGCTCAAGGCACGGGTCGAGCCGGGCAGCGGGTCGAGCTTCCCGTCGCGCACGGTGAAGCCCGAGATGTTGCCGGCGCCACCGGCGTTCAGGGCATACACCCGGTGCCCGCGCACGGCCACACTGACCGGCAGGTCGCCACCGGACGGGACCGTCGACCGCCAGCGCAGGCCGTCTCTGGTCACGTCGAAGGACGTGATGCTGTCCGAGCCGGCGTTCACGGCATACAGGTGACGGGCTGAGGCGTCGAGCACGACGGCATTCTGTGAACCCAGGCCGCCTCCGGTGCCCGTGCCGCCGGTCGGGTAGCTGCGCGGTGACGACAGGCGGCCGTCGGCGCCGCGGTCATAGGCGATCACCGCGTTGCCGCTCGGCTGGTTGCTGAGCACGTAGACGGCGCCCGCTGAGCCCTGATGGTCCTGCGATGCCTGCGCCGAGGGGACGAGGCCGAATGCGGCGCCGAGCATCGCCGCTGCGGTGGCGATGACCCGGATGGTGTGTCGTGGCATGACTGATCTCTCTCCTGGTGGGGTGGTGCGACAGGGCCGACACCGACGGGCGAGCACTGACCGGCAGCACCGAGGCCCAAGGCTGGGGATTCATCGACGTCCGTTCGCGTACTGGACTGATCGGTCCAACCTTGGGACGGTCGGGTGGGGCCGTCAAGACACCGGCGGGTTTCGTAAGACCCCCGTCAGACCTGGTCACCCCTGGTGGACCGCAAAGTCCAGTCGCCGGTACCGTAACGGGATGACGGTGGGAACCGCGCCCGCGACGCCCCCTACTGCCCGGGGCCGCGTCACCCGAGATCGGATCGTGCGAGGGGCGGCCGCGCTCATCTACGAGCGGGGCATCGCAGGCACTTCGCTCGACGACGTCTGCCGGGCCACCTCCACGAGCAAGTCGCAGCTCTACCACTACTTCGAAGACAAGGCAGCGCTGGTGTGTGCCGTCATCGCCTGGCAGCAGGACGCCGTGCTCAACGCGCAGCAGCCGTACCTCGGGGAGTTCTCCACGCTTGCCGGACTTCGATCCTGGAGAGACAAACTGGTGCAGGCCAACAGTTCCTGGGTGACCTTCGGGGGGTGCCCCATCGGAACCCTGGCAAGCGAGGTCGCCGTTGATGACATCGCCGGCAGACAGGCGGCTGCCGGCGCCTTCGAGGCGTGGCGCAGCGCACTCTCGGCCGGGATGCAGCGGATCATCGACGGCGGCGAGCTGGCCATGAGCAGCGACGCCGACTCGTTGGCGTTGGGGCTGTTGGCCGCCTTGCAAGGTGGGCTTCTGCTGTCCAAGACCGCACAGAGCGCCCACCCGCTCGTGGTGTCGCTGGACCACGCCCTGGCTGGGATAGAGGCCCGGCGCGTCGCCACCTGACATCGTGGGGCGCCCGGTCCTCGACAGCGCGGCAGGTCCGGCCAACAGCGGAACGGCCATTACGGTTGCGGACCGGCTCGGGTTGACGAGCAGCGTTGCGCCGCAGCCACGGAGAAGCTCGCCGACCGAGGTTGTCACCCGCCGGCCGCGCCGCGCGGCATGTCATGCGAAGGCGGACGTTGCCACTGTGCGCGGCCGGAACGGTCGTCGTAACAGGGATATTCGCCAACACCTCGGCACGCGAGCGTCAGGACAGTCAGGGCAGCGAGGGCCGGGCGGGCTGGCGCAGCCAGGTGTCGAAGAACGTGTCG
The DNA here is from genome assembly GCA_963800505.1 of uncultured Actinomycetota bacterium. Classification (GTDB taxonomy): domain Bacteria; phylum Actinomycetota; class Actinomycetes; order Actinomycetales; family Dermatophilaceae; genus Fodinibacter. Next base: position 106,768 of record CAWDBL010000037.1, on the reverse strand, counting down.
AGATCCTGGCCGGACACCTTCTCGTAGACCCTCTGGAAGTCCCCGGTGGTTGCGGTCCTGCCCTTGTAGCGCGTCAACCAGATCCGGGTAGCAGCGAAGAAGGCGTCATCGCCCACTTGGTGCCGCAGGGCGTGGATCGCCGCGGCCCCCCGGTCGTAGACCGCGTCGTTGAAGAGGCCGAGGGGCTGAGGGTCCGTGACGTCGAGCTGCCAGAACCCGTCGTCGGCGGGAATTGCCATGACGTCCTCGAAGGCCGACTGCACGCTCTGCCCGCCGCTGTGTTCTGCCCACAGCCACGAGCAGTAGGTGGCCCAGCCTTCGTTGAGCCAGATGTCCCTCCACAGTGCAGGACTGACGGAGTCACCGAACCACTGGTGCGCCAGCTCGTGTGCCACGGTCCCCTCGCTGGCAGCACGGCTGTAGATGGGTCGCGTCTGGGTCTCGAGGGCGTACCCGATCGAGTCGTCGTCGACGATGGCGCCCGCTGCCACGAAGGGGTACGGCGTGAACGTGTCGGCGAAGAACTCGAGCATGGCGCCCTGCTTCGCGAGGGATGCGTTCGTCCTGTCGAGGTTGGCCGCCGTGAGGCCGTCGTCGACCGCATCGAGGATCGGTGTGCCGTCCGGTGAGGTGGAGGTGCGCAGGGTGTAGTCCCCAACCGAGGCCGTCGAGAGGTAGCTGGCCATCGGGTCCGGAGCATGCCAAGCCCACCGCGTCCAGCCGGCTCTGGTCACCGGCCGCCCGGCCGGCAGGCCGTTCGCGACGGCCACCTTGCCCTGTGGCACGGTCACGGCAATGTCGTAGGTTGCCTTGTCGGTCGGGTGGTCGCTGACCGGGTACCACGTCATGGCTGCCTCCGGCTCGTTCGCGACCATCGCGCCGTCACGAGTCGTCACCCACCCGTACAGCGCGTCCTCGATGTCGGTGGGGCGCCCGGTCGTGCCGCCGTAGCGAACGACGACGACCGCACGTTCACCGCGGTGCAGCTTCGGGCGCGGCTGCACCGTCAGTTCCCATACCCTTGCGCCGTCGTCCTGCTCCTGCCAGTAGGCCGGCCCTCCCCCGCCAGAGGGTGGCGGCCCGGCAAGCTCTCGCGCCGCGTGGCCGTCGATGGTCAGCGACGTGACATCCAGGCCGCGGAGGTCGAGGCTGAAGCGGTCTAGGTCCGACGTTGCTCTCAGTGCGATGGTCGCAGTGCCGGTCAGCCTGCCTTCCAACGGAGCCGGAGCGGGCGGCGGCGGGCTGTAACGCAGCTCGAGACCGTAGTGGAGCACGTCGTACCCCCCGGCACCGGCATGCGGGAAGTAGGCGTCACCGGCGCCCGTCGCGCCGGCAGTGAAGCGCGGCGACCCATGGTGATCAGAGGCTGCTGCGGACAGGCCCGGGGCGAGGAACATCGCGGCCACCACTGCCGTCGCGCCCAACGCCCGAACCACTCGCGGTCCGGAGGTTCGCATGAGCCCTCCTGTCATCGGCTGGGACGAGTCTCCTCGTCACCTCAGCCCCCGGCAAGAGGAGCGGGAGTCAGCCGACCAGATTGAGCGTCGCTGCGGGAGGCAGCTTCCGCAGGCACGCTGCGATGCCCACTCTGCCCTGCGCGCCCTGCGCGCCCTGCGCGAGGTGCGCGCCCTGCGCGAGGTGCTCGCCACAGGCCGTGGATCGAGGCCTTCAGGCGGCGGTCGTACAGCTCGGTGACCGCTGCGGTGAACTCCGGGCCCAGTGGGGGCACGGAGCCTGCGCTGGCGTTGTGCCTGGCCTGTTCGGGGGAGCGGCGCCCGGGATCACCGTGGTGACGCTGTCCAGCTGGGCGACCCAGGCCAGCGGGACGCGGGCGATGATGCCCACCCCGCTTCGAGCGCCGCGGCCATCACCCCCTCCTCGACGAGCGTGTCGAGGTGGTCGAACACCTGGTCGCTGTTGATGACTTCGGTTGGGGGGCAGTGCAGCTGGACGAGGTCGAGGGTGTCGATGCGCAGGTTCGAGCGCGAGCGGTCGGTCCGGGCGCGGAAGTTCGCCATCGAGTAGTTCGCCAGGGACTGGCCGGCGCGACGGCCCATCTTCGTGGCCACGAACGTGTCGAGCCCCGAGTGGGCCGCGAGGAACTGCGCGATGCACTGCTCGCTGCGGCCGTCGCCATACACAGCCACGGTGTCGAACATCGTGACGCCAGCCTGCACTGCCGCCTCCAGCACCGCCCGGGCCTCGTCGGGGCCGACCTCACCCCACACCGCACCGAAATCCAGGTACCCAGCGAGATGATCGACACGGGCCGCCCGGTCCGGACAAGGACGCGGGGTGTCGAGCGGGGTGGCTCGCTCGCGAACGCATGTTCTCGGTCAGTGGAGGGGGATGGCCTCCAGCTCTTGCCACGCTGGCTCGTCGTCCGGCATCCACGCCGGCGTCTCCCGTCCTCCGACCGTCGACGCCAGCCAGTCGAGCTCCTCGCTGAGTCCCACGGCGACGTCGATCAGGCGCGTGGTGGTCGGGGCACGGTCGTCGCTGCGCCAGGCGAGCGACCATGGATAGAACGGTTGCAGGTCCTTCGGCCAGAACATCTTCAGCCCGGCCTCGACGTACTTCTCCGCGTAGCTGAAGAACTCCAGGTAGTGCACGTCCTTCGGCGCCCGCTTGACATGCGAGATGCAGTGGCTGAAGGCACCTGGGGTACCCAGCCAGTGCATCGCCAGCCCGAGCCGCTGCTCGAGGGCGGTCAGGTACTGGCCGTGCGCGTTGTAGGTGCCGGAGCTGGGTGGGTCGCCGAAGACGTGCAGTGGTCTCTCGTCGAATGACGCCGTCTCCTTGAGCTCACCGGTATGGGCCCCGACGAGCACCAAGGGTTCGACCCGGAGAAGGCGGTGTCGCCACCCCCGCGGATGTGCGATCTTCATCCGCGGAGTCACCCGCAGGATCGCGACGTCGAGCCGGCCCTGAAGAAGAGCGTTGAGCTGCGTGATGCTGTCCATGGCGTGCTCCCTCAGGGGGATCTCCGGCTCCGCCCGGGTGAACGCGCCGGCGACGAGCTGACTGGTGGACAGCTCGAACACGTGGGCGATGCGCACTCCCTCGGTCGGGGCGCTGCGCGTCATGGAGTCGGCGATCGCCAGCAGGCGCCGCGCATCCGCCAAGAAGTGCTCACCTCGTGCAGTGAGGGTGACGTGCCGGCTGTCGCGCACGAACAGGGGCTCGCCGAGCTGGTCCTCGAGCTTGCGGATCTGCTTCGACAGCGCCGGTTGGCTGACATAGAGACGGGCCGCAGCTCGACCGAAGTGCAGGTCATCCGCGACGGCGACGAAGTAGCGAACCAGCCGCAGTTCGAGGTCCATTCAGAGCGCCTTCCGCTCGAGCGAGCCGCGGGCGGGATGGCGCCGCAGTCTCCGTCTCGGGGCCTCCACGCTACCGAGCCGGCGCCCGCGGGAGGGGCTCCCGTGGTTATCGATCGGGACGAAACGGGTCTTGGACACTCTCTGACCCTCGCGACAAGACTCGGCATCTTCACCGCCCGCGACCCACCCGCTCGGCCATCGGGGCCGGCAGTCCGCTCAGGGCGTCGGAGGACACCATGCCTGCATCCAAGCGTCCAGTCGTCTTCATCCACGGCCTGTGGCTCCACTCGACCAGCTGGTCTGCGTGGGTGGAGTGCTTCAGCCAGGCGGGGTACGAGTCGACGGCACCCGGTTGGCCTCAGGAACCGGTGACTGTGGCGGAGGCTCGCGCGCACCCGGAAGCGGTGGCGGGCATCGGCATCGACGACGTGACCAACCACTACGCCTCGTTGATCGAGGACCTGCCGCAGGCGCCCATCATCATCGGACACTCCTTTGGGGGGCTCATCGCCGAGAAGCTCCTCGGCCAGGGTCGGGCGGCGGCGGTTGTCGCCATCGACCCAGCTCAGATAAAGGGCGTCCTGCCCCTACCGCTGGCGCAGCTACGTTCCGGGCTGCCGGCCCTCGGCAACCCGGCCAACCGCGGCAAGGCCGTGTCGTTGACGGCGAAGGAGTTCCGCTTCAGTTTCGGCAACGCGGTCACCGCGGAGGAGTCGGACGCCCTGTACGAGCAGTGGACCATCCCATCACCCGCGAAGCCGTTGTTCCAGGCCGCGGCCGCCAACTTCTCGGTGCACTCCGAGGCGGCCGTCGACACCGGCAACAGCACGAGGGGGCCGTTGCTGCTGATCTCCGGGCTCGAGGACCACACGGTCCCCGACGTCGTCACCCGATCCACGCTCAAGCAGTACCGGAACTCCACCGCCGTCACCCAGCTTCGTCAGTTCGAAGGCCGCGGGCACTCCCTGACGATCGACAGCGGGTGGAAGGACATCGCCCAGGCGGTGCTGGCCTGGCTGCGCGAGCAAGGTCTCTGACCATGGATCTGGGTCTGGCGGGACAGGTCGCCATCGTCACCGGTGCGAGCAAGGGGATCGGACTGGCAATCACCACCGTGCTGGCCGACGAGGGTGTCACCGTGGTGGCAGGTGCTCGCGAGGCGTCACCGGAACTGGACGCCCTGGCCCGGTCCGGCACGGTCATCTATGTCGCCGTGGACCTCAGCCACCCCGACGGGGTGGCCCACCTGATCGACGCAGCTGCCGGGCGGGGGCGCCTGGACATCCTGGTCAACAACGTCGGGGCCGTGACCCCACGGCTCGACGGCTTCTTGGCGGTGACCGACGAGCAGTGGGCCATGGCGTACACGCTCAACCTCATGGCCGCCGTGCGCACCACGCGGGCGGCAGTGCCGATGATGTTGGCTCGAGGGCGCGGCTCCATCGTCTGTACCAGCTCGGTGAACGCCATCCTGGCGGACCCGTCGGTCATCGACTACAGCGCTGCGAAGGCGGCACTGCGCAACTTCTGCAAGTCGCTGTCGAAGGAGCTGGGTCCACACGGCATCCGCGTCAACTCGGTCAGTCCCGGGCCGGTCGCCACCGATCTCTGGTTGGGCACCGACGGCGTCGCCGCCACGGTTGCATCCCGACAGGGTACCGATCCCTCCAGCGTCGCCTCCGCCGCGGCACGCGACTCCGTCACCGGCCGCTTCACCCGTCCCGACGAGGTGGCCAACCTGGTCGCCTTCTTGAGCAGCGACATCGTGGGCAACATCACCGGCGCCGACGTCGCCATCGACGGTGGCCTGATCACCACCACCTGAACACCCCTCTAGCGCAGAGGAACTGCCATGACCGGAGCAGTGTCCATCACCGGGACCACGTCGCCGCTCCGCCCCATCCTTACTCGGCCCGGTTCGCCAAGCTCGTCGAGCGGGCCGCCGCAGCGAACTGACCGGCCGGCCGGCCGGATGCCGGGAGGCCCGCGAGGTGGACACCACGCTGACTCGAGGGGCCGGCATCAAGACGAGAGATGCAGGAGCAGATGACCGGGGCCCCGCTCAGTCAGTCGCCTCACGGCACCGAAGAGCCGCGGGCGTGGGACCGGCGCCGCGGCAGGTGGGTGCTTGTCGCCACCGTGCTGGGTTCAGCCATGCCCTTCATCGACTCCACGGTGGTCAACATCGCTCTTCCCGCCGTCGGGTTCGACCTGGGGGCAGGAACTTCCGGACTGACGTGGGTGGTCAATGCGTACGCCCTCACCTTGGCGGCATTCGTGCTGCTCGGAGGCTCGGTGGGAGATCGGTACGGTCGCCGCAGGATCTTCGTCGCCGGTGTCGCCTGTTTCGCGCTGGCTTCAGGAGGGTGCGGCCTGGCCCCCGACGTGGGAACGCTCATCGCCGCCCGTGCCGTGCAGGGTGTCGGTGGGGCCCTGCTGATCCCCGCGAGTCTGGCGATCCTGCAGGCGTCGTTCCCCGCTGGTCAGCGGGCGGCCGCCATCGGGGCGTGGTCAGGTCTCACCGGCGTGGCTGCAGCCCTGGGCCCGTTCATCGGCGGATGGCTTGTGCAGGTGGGCAGTTGGCGATGGGTCTTCCTCATCAACCTGCCGGTGGCCGTACTGGTCGTCATCGTTGCTCAACGTCACATGCCGGAGACCCGAGGTGCGCCGGGGACAGGCCGGCTCGACCTGCTCGGGGCTGCTCTGGTGGCCGGGGCACTCGGCGCCATGACGTACGGCCTCACCTCCTGGGCGGCCACCGACTTCATCTCGCTCCCGGTGGCGGGCTCGTTCGGCGCTGCGCTGGTTCTGGGCGGTCTCCTTCTCTGGCGGGAGCGGACCACCTCGGCGCCGTTGCTGCCAGCAGCGGCATTCAGGTCCCAGCTGTTCGTCGCCACCAATCTCATCACGTTGGTGTTGTATGCCGCCTTCGGAGCCATCTTCTTCAGCCTGGTCATAGCGCTACAGGTCGGCGCCGGGTTGTCTCCGATGGCCGCCGGCTTGTCCCTGCTTCCGATCACCGCGCTGATGCTTCTGTTCTCACCGGCGGCGGGGCGGCTGACGGAACGGGTCGGGCCTCGACCACCGATGGCGATCGGGCCGTTCATCTCGGCCATCGGGGTCATCCTCCTCGCTCGGGTCGGGCCGGACCCCAGCTACATCGCAGACGTGCTCCTCGGCACCACAATCTTTGGTGCCGGGCTGACCCTCCTGGTCACGCCACTCACCGCCACCGTCCTCTCCTCCCTGCCGGACAGCCAAACCGGCTTCGCCAGCGGGGTCAACAACGCCGTCGCACGGTCGGCAGGACTGCTGGCGGTCGCCGCCATCCCGGTGATCGGGGGACTGGGCACGAGTGGGCTGACGGATCCGGCGGAGGTTCTCAGCGGTTTCAGCGTCGTCGCGAAGGTGTGCGCCGCCCTGCTCGCGCTGGGAGCGCTGCTGGCGGCACTGACCGTCCGGACCCCAGCCGGCGACCTCATGTCCCGACGCACCCCGTCAGTCGTCGAACGGCACTGCGCGCTCACCGGAGCCGCTCCACACCGCCGAGCGAGCGAGTGAGACCGAGCAGCTGGATCGCGGAACAGTGTGCAGTGGCCGCGACCCGGCTATCGAGGGCGCAGAGTGAGGGCGATCCCATCCCAAGCGGACAGTGCGCCGTCCTGGACGAGGGCGACCCAGCCACCGCGTCGCAGCACTGTCTCAATGACTTCGTCGACGGCGTCGTCGATGACGTCGGGGTGTTCGAGGTCGTCGGCGGGCATGATGAGGTCGCCGTCACGGCTGACCCGGGCGGGGTAGAACAAGCCTTCCTCGACGGCTAGCATCTCGGGTCGTTCGGCTCGGGCGGCCAGCCAGACGGCGGGCATGCCGGCGGCCACGGTGCTCGCCCTGCTGCGCTTGTCGAGCAGCGCGAGGGCCTCTCGCTCGCGGGAACGCAGGTAGTCCTCGATCACGGGTCGGATGAGCTGGGCGAGGGTCGGCAGCGGCGTGCGGGCATGGCTGCCCGATACCGTGCCGGCAAGGCGGCCGAGGTTGCTGGAGAGCTGGGTGAAGGAGGCCAGAGTCCTGCTGGCGCCGACGAGGACCAGGGGGGCGGGGTGCAGGCTGAGGTAGGTGCCCAGGGCCCGGTCGACGGTGCGGAGGAAGCTTTCCGTTCGGCTGTCGTGGTCGCGGCCCTTGACGGGTCCTCTCCCAGAGCCAGTGTGCCGGCGAGGGGTGCGGTCCACGAGGGGGAACGGCCCGGCGAACGGTGGCAGCAGGGTGTCCCCCGCCCCGTCGAAGAGGCGCGCCTCGCGTTCGGTGAGGACGAGCACGACGTGCCGGGGCGTGCGATGCAGCGACCTGACGAGGTCGCGGGTGGCGAAGGTCGGGTCCACGACCGCCCGGTCCACGACGGGTTGGGGCAGTCCCCACGCCGAGATGTGCCTGCTGCTGACGTACAGGGCGACCGCCGCGCGGGTTGGTCGCTGCTTGACGTCGTCGACGAGATGGAGCAGGTCGTCGCGCAAGGATGCCGCCACCTGCCCGCCGAACTCCGCCCGGACGCGGCGGGTGGCATCGTCGGCGAGCTGCTCGAGCCGTGCGGCAGCCGCGGGAGTCATCACGGGTGCGCCGTCCGTGCTGCACAGGATGGAGATGGCCGGGTACTCATGGACGGCTTGCAGGGCCAGGACTTCAGCAGCTGTGGGCACCGGCAGGGGCACTGGTCGGCGGTCGGGAGTTTGGAGGGCGGTGACGGTCATGGCGGGCTCCTTGGAGAGGTGGGTTTCAGTGGGTGATGTCGGAGGTGGGCGCGGGTTGTCTGCGGTCGGCGCCGCGGGTGGCCCACAGGCTGCTGGCGATGCTGACGGCAAGGGTCGCGACGATGACCCCGAGGGTGACGGGGATGGGCAGCTTGCCCACCGTGGTCTCGGAGAGGATGAGCTTCAGACCGGCGAAGCCGAGCAGGAACGCCAGCCCGTAGTGCAGGTGGATGAAGCGAGCGAGGAGCCCGGCGAGGCAGAAGTACAGCGCGCGGAGGCCGAGCACGGCGAAGGCGTTGGCGGCCCAGACCAGGAAGGTGGTCGTGGTGATGGCCAGGACGGCGGCGACGGAGTCGATCGCGAACACGAGGTCAGTGGCCTCGACGGCGACGAGGGCGACGAACAGCAGGGTGGCGGTGCGGCGCCCATCGATCCGCACGAAGAACCGGTTGCCGTGGTACTCGGGCGTGGTCGCGATGACGCGCCGGAGGAGGCGGACCATGACGTTGCGATCGGGGTCGACCTCCGCGTCATGCTGGAAGGCCATCTTCCAGCCGGTGTAGAGCAGCAGTGCACCGAGCAGGATGGCCGTCCAGGACAGCGCCTCGAGCAGGGCGACTCCGGCGAAGATGAAGACCAGCCGAAACACCAGGGCCCCGACCACGCCCGCGAACAGCACCTTGTGCTGGAAGGCCGGTGGTACGGCGAAGGCGGTGAAGATCATGGCGAAGATGAAGACGTTGTCGACCGACAGGGCCTTCTCGATGAGGTAACCGGCGTAGTAGGTGCCCGCCACCTCTCCGCCCTGCCAGGCCCACAGGACCAGGCCGAAGCCCAGGCCGACGGCGATCCAGATGCTGCTCCAGATGGCCGCCTCGCGGAACCGGATCTCATGGCCGTCGCGGTGCATGAACAGGTCGATCGCCAGCATCACGACGATCGTGAGCGTCAGGCTGGCCCAGGCCCACCAAGGGACGATGAACGTCTCAGCCAACAGGGGTCTCCTTCGACAGCGTCGAAGGTCTCTCCCACCGCCGGCCTGACGGGCCTTCGGTCGGCTGCGCCGGGTCGGTGACCGACCGTGGTGACGACGCGCCGTTCGCGGGATACTCCCCTTATGCGACACAAAATTAGTGAAATACTTGTCGTATGTCAACTGCGGGCTGGACGTTTCTGTCGAACCACACCCACGTGCTGGTCTGCATCGCCCGTGACCCGGCGGTCAGGATGCGCGAAGTCGCCGACCAGGTCGGGATCACCGAGCGGGCCGTGCAGAGGATCGTGCGCGACCTCGTCGACAGCGGCTACCTCACGCGTGAGCGGGAGGGGCGCCACAACGTCTATGGCGTGCGAACAGAGCGTCCTCTACGACACGACCTGGAGCGGAGCACCGACCTCGGCGCTCTCCTGGAGGTCCTCGATGCCAGAACCTCAGCCACCTAGGCGCGCGGCACCTGGTGCCCGAAGAAGGGACGCACAGCGGATCGCGCGACGGCGAGGTTGGCCCCGCCCGGGGGCGGAGTGACGCAACTATCGGCGCCGTGGGCGAGCCTCGGGCACAGCATCCGGGAAGCGCCTGCGGCCGTCGGGCTCGGCTTCGGGGACTCCGAACGGCATCCCTGACCGGGACGCACCTCGCCCGGGCCTCCACGACAAGGCAACGGCCCCGTCGCATCCGGCACGGCCCGTTCGGATACTGAGCGGGTGACCTCGACGCCGAACCCGCCCGTGGAACTTCGACCGGACCTGGTCGCGGCAGCGCTGCCGTTCCTGCCCGCGGGGAGTGATGTCCGCCAGGCGTTCATCGGTCAGGCCGCACCCAGCTTCTTCTACTTCGTCATCACCTACCTGACCGGTTTCATGTCCCGGAACAAGTACCGGTGCGTCGTTGTGACCACTGAGGCGATCACCGTGCTCGAGAGCACCAGATGGTCAGGCGGCGCGAGGCCTCAGGAGATGGTCGGACGGATGCCGAGACACACCCGGCTCGGCCCGGTCACCGGCCGGTGGGCAGAGGTCGACCTGCTCGGCGAGCGGCACTGGGTGCACAAGAGGTTCCACGACCAGATCGCCGCCGCCGACCGTGAGACAGGCTTCTGAAGGCCTCAACCGCGCAGCCGAATTGGACGGTAGGGGGCGGTGCGGATCTCCGCCGCGAGGCGCGCGTCAGGTCAGCCCTCCGTACTGCATGGGATTGCCTCGGGCTGCGGCCATGAGGTACCAGCTGGTGGCTCCGACGTGCTGGACGCGGAAGTAGCCGAAGCCGAATCCGGAGTCGATGAGGCTGGACGCGGCCACGATGCCTCCGTCCTCGGACAGCGGGTTACCCCCCACATGTTGGGGGGTTCCGGGGGTGGCACCGAAGCCAAGTTCATGCTGGGCGATCCGGAGCTGCCGGAGCAATGCGTCAGCGCGATCACGGTCCCGGCGGCTGCCGCGGTCAGCCAGGGAGGTGGCGAGCTGCGCGGTGCCCTCCCACCACACGCCCTGCTGATTGACTGGTATCCCGTTGTAGCTGGCAGTCGAGGTCAAGCTGGCGGAACTGAAGGTCACCCCGGACACGGTGACGCCGGGCGGCACCTGCGAGTTGGGCACCGATGATTGGTCGGCGACCGCCAGAGCGCGGGACGCCCAGTCCAGCGCCCGGGCGTAGCGACGGTCCCGTAGGGCCAGCCAGCTCCAGGTCTGCGGATCCAGCGGGAGCGGATCGCGGTTGATCGTGTTGCCATCATTGGAACCGGTATAGAAGTACCCGCCCGCGGGCTCCCACACCTTGTCCACGAACCCCCGAGCTCGGCGGGCGGCATCAAGCCACCGCCGGTCACGTGTCGCCCGGTACAGCTGCTCGAAGAACGATGTGCAGTCGATGTTGTGCTCGGTGGAGACGTTGGGGATCGGGATGTTGGCGGCGTTGACGCCGAACCGGAATCCGCCGAGCGAGCCGGGTGAGACTGCGTTGGTGGTGATCCAGTTCCCGATCCTGATCGCCGCGCGCAGATAGCGACGTTGGCGCGTCCGCCGGTAGAGCTGGACCAGCGAGATCCCTGGCCATGCCATGTCGCCGACGGCGGTGCCGAGGAAGCCGAACTGCGAGCCGATGTTCGCGGTGCCGTCGGGACGGATGAAGCCGTACGGCTGCGGCGTCCCGTCGTAGAACACGTACGGGCCGACGTTGTAGGCCTGCCGCAGCCGGCCGTCGTCGTACTCCGGGTCGTGATCCAGTGCGTAGACGATGCCGTCGCCTATCGTCTCCGCCAGCTCGCGCGCACGCCGGTCCCCGGTCAGGGCTGCGCACACGGCAAGTGCGACATCGTAGATGAACGCCGTCGAGAACAGTCCGAGCTCGTCGGCGTAGCTCTGCGGGATCCGCGGCCCGGTGTTCACCGGGTACGCGTGGGTCATCTCTTGCAGAAAGGCCTGCGCGCGTGCAACCGACCCGCGATGACCGGGTCCATCGCCCCCTGAGATGAACTGATGCGGCTCGGCAGCCACGGCAGGGGGAGCAGCTGACAGCGCCGAGCCGACTAGCACCGACGCAGACGCTCCGGCCAGGAACGCTTTGCGCGACACACTGCCCGGGGCGTTCAGGGGATTGGTCGCGGTGCGGAACTGCTGATCAGCCATGGAAACCACCGACTATCGAAGTGACTCAGGTCACAACGTACCGGACCCACCTTCCTGCGCCCAATGGCTCTACACCATCAACCTGCCGGCGATCGACCGGCACCTCAAGAAGCTACCGATGGACGTGAACATGCTTCGGGAACCGACCGGCGAATGACCGTCAATCACACGTCGTCACAGAGGACCCCGTCAATGGCGACGGGGGCGTCAAGAGTCGTCGCACTGGCCGCGGTGGGATGCACCTTCCGGCGAGCGGTCCAGTCATGAATCACAGGCGGCCGACCGGTGGCGCGCGCGAAGTTGCTGCTGGCGTCAGAGGTCCAGCAGCAGCGCGAGCGTCTCGCGAACCTCACCGAGAGCCACCGGGCCGACATTGCCGGTGCTCTCACGAATGCGTGCCGTGGCAACGGAACGCACGTGCTGGCACTGCGCCGACGAACGCGCTGAAAGCCGGTTGCCCTGATCGGGATCGATGACCACCTCAGCGCTGCTCGCGCGGATCGTGCGGGTCAGGGGCACGACCTGCACGACGTTGGGTACCCCGTGCAGCACCCGCGCCGCGGTCACCACGATGGCGGGGCGATGCGATCCCGCCTCGCTGCCAGCCGGCACCCCGAGGTCGAGTTCGACCACGTCACCCGGCGTCAGCATCGAGCCATGCCGTCTCACCTTCAGTGAGGCCATCGGCGAGGTCGCGCGCCATGGCGTCCTGGCGGAGCGCGCGGATGGCGTTGCGCACGGTCTCGTCGATCGTTTCGTGGCGCTCGGCCGCCAAGCGTGTCACCCGCGCATGGGTGTCCCTGCTGATGCGGATCGTGGTGGTGTCAGCCATGTACCGACGGTACGTTGTGTAGACACTTCCGTCTACACGGGCTGCGTTCCGATGTGCCAGGAGCCGCCGCGCACGTCGATCGGCTCAGCCCGTCTCGCGGCTGCTGTGACACACCTTCCGCAGTGACGAGTAGCGGCCGAGGACCCGACTGGAGGCGTCAGGCTGCCCTCGCGAGGTCTTGTTGTCCGTGACGTGACCGATAGCGGTCATCAGCCGCGATGGACTGGAAGAATGTCTCTCGACCAAGCTGGCGAGGCACCCAGGTTTTCGGAACCGGATCCCTGGCCGATGCCGGGAGCAGTGGCCGGGCCAAGGACGCTCCGAAGGTTCGTCCCCGAAGCCGATCGACAAACGGGAATCCGGCACCCGCATCGATCAGTACCTGATCCGACGAGGTCGTGGCAGGCTGACCATTGTGATCCCGATCGCCAAACTTGTTGGCCCGGAAGTGGTGCGGGATCTCGCGACACCGCCCAACGTCCGTCTCGGCCAGGCGCTGGCTGCGGACGGTTCAGTAGAGCTGGTCGCTAGCGAGTCCGGGGGCGTCGAGGGCTCCGTCGGCGGGGGCGACAGCGCCACCCAGCGACGGCGCGTCACGCTGTGGCCGGACGACCAGGTGCTCGCCTGGTCATGCACGTGCACCAACGACCCCAAGTTCTTCTGCAAGCACTTGGTCGCTGCCGCCATCGTCGCGCGCGGGATTCCAACGAAGTAGTTGCCTGCGCGCCCTCAGCCTCGATCCGGCCGAGCATTGCCAGCCGTCAGGTGCGCCGCGACCCTGGCGGTCGACTGGCGGTTGTGACGCACTCCATTTCTGCCAGAGGCATTCTGGCCACGTCTGGCCTCTCCCCGGCTCGACGTCTGGGCACCCTCTTGGGGGCGGGGGGACTCAGGTCAATGGTGCGTTCCCTCCGAGCCCGGCCTCGCGGGCCTTGATGATCGCCTCGGCCCGGTGTGCGACGTGGAGCTTGTCCAGGATCATCGAGATGTTGTTGGCGACGGTCTTGGGCGAGAGGAAGAATCTGGAGGCGATCTGGGGGTTGGTCATCCCTGCTGCGACACTGTCGAGGATTTCGCGCTCTCGCTCGGTGAGCTGAGGAAAGGGCTGGGTTGTGAGCGGCGAGCGGCTGAACCACGACTGCATCCGCTTGGCGAGCGCGGCGCCGAAGACGGCCTGTCCTGCGGCCGCTGACTGGATCGCGGCGACGATTTCGGATCCGTCTGATCCTTTGAGGAGATAGCCCGAGGCCCCCGATGCGACGGCCTCGAACACCATGGCGTCGTCGTCGAACATCGTGAGGACGAGAACCGAGGTTGCGGGGCATCGTGCCCGCACCTGCCGCGTCGCCTCGATACCGTTCAGGACCGGCATCTTCAGATCCATCAGTACGACATCGGGCTTGAGCTTGGCGCAGACCTTCACTGCTTGGTCGCCGTCCCCTGCCTCACCTACCACCTCGATGTGCGGCAGTGGATCGATCACCGCCCGCATGCCTTGACGTACGAGGGGGTGGTCGTCGACGAGGACGACGGTCGTCATGTCCGCATCCTCGGATAGCTCGCACGGATCTGGAAGCCTTCCGGCCCGGAGCTGGCGAGGAACGTACCGCCCAACTCGAGTGCCCGCTCCCGCATGGCTGTGAGGCCGACCCCGGCGTACCACGTGTCGGAGATCGGCCCGTCGTCCTTGACGCACAGCACCACGTCATCTCGGGTCTTCGTCACTGACACCGTGCAACGAAGTGCGTTGCTGTGACGCAGCACGTTTGTCACGGCTTCGGTCGCGGATCGGTACACAGCGACCTCGATCGCGGCGGGAAGGGTCATCGTGTCGTCGACATCGAGCACGATGTCGAGTCCGGAGCCATGCGCCAACTCCCGAAGTTGCGTGCGCAGCGTCGCGGCGAGACCGAGCTCGTCGAGCGCCGGCGGCCTGAGTTCGTGAACCAGGCCGCGCAGGTCGGAGATGACCTGGGCCGATGCCTTGCGCGCGTTGGTGAGGTATTCGAGCGCCTTCTCGGGATTGGACTCGAGCTGCGCCTGCGCCGCGTCGAGGTTCAGGCGGAGGCCGGTGACCAGCGGGCCGAGGCCGTCGTGCAGATCGCGACGCAGCCGGCGCCGTTCCTCCTCGTGCAGCTCGACCAAGGTCCGGCGCGACACGAGCAAACCCACCTTGCGACGGCGAGGAAGCGGAGCACCCGACCAGAGCTGGTAGCGAAGCACGGGAATGAGCAACGTCGTGACGAAGATGACCGGCCACGCCACGCTCGCCGCGGCGGGCAGCGCGTCCACGAGGGCCAGCGGGAAGAGCACCAGCGCAACAGCAGCGCCGGCAGCGCGCCACTGCAGCTGCTTGCGTTCGATCCCAGACGCCTTGAAGCACCGTACGATCACCCCGACGCCGGCCAGCGCGCTGAGCAGGATCAGGATCGGGACCAGCACGATCGAGGCGTTGCCGGCGTGCGTGACCCAGGTGCCGTCGATAGGGCGACGGGCGGTGAGGGGGCCCACCAAAGCCTCGGCGTCCCTCGCGACAGAGTCGCCGAGGTAGTTCGCGACCACGGCGACCGCGATGCCGTAGCCCAGGGCGCGGTCAAGCCATTGGCCCAGAGTGCTCGACGGCTGCCCCGACGGGAACCGCACGTTGATGATGCCGGCGATCGCTGTTGGCACCCACTGCAGCACGCCCAGGCCAAGTCCCCAGGCGGCCAACTCCCCCCCGCGACCCTGGTGGTTCAAGGCCAGCGACGGAACCCCGACGCAGACCAGGAGGATGTCGGCGGCGGCACCGAGACCGAGCAGCCAGCCGAAGGGCAGGTCCGGCCGGCGCGCGATCAGGATTGCCCCGACCGTGCCGAAACACACCAGCTCTGCAGCCGTCGCATCGGGGTCGTTGAGAAGCAGCGCGCCGACCGAGTCGGTGCGATCGACCCAGATCGCTGCAATCGCGGCACCGACCGACAACACGAGCAGCGCCGCTGACATCCCGGTCGCGTGGCGTTTCGAAAAGGAAGGAACCGTCGTCTCGATGCTCTGAGCATGCCGAAGGCCGGAGCGAAAGGCCATGGTGTCCCGAAGAAGGGGGAACGGTTCCCGACGACTCGTGAGTCTTGACTCTGGCAGCGGGCCGAGGACCGGGGCGACTGTTGTGGTGCCGAATCCGTCGCACCGAAAGGAACCATCATGTCAGTCGTCAAGTGGGCCGCGGCTGCGGTCACCCTGCTCATGGGGCTGGCCAACATCGGCCAGGTCGCCCAGGCCACCGCTGCCGGTTGGAAGGTTCTCGGCGTCGTCCTCGCGGCCGCCGCAGTCCTGGCTGTCGTGGGCTTCATCGCTGGCACGAGCTGGGGTGCTACGGCGGTCATCACGATCGGCGCGGTGAACCTCACCGCCGCGATCATCGCAGCCGTCGCTGGCCTGGACGGTTGGCCCATCGCATTGGTGCTCTCCACCCTCGGAATAGTGCTGGGCGCGGTCTACACGCGGGCCCCTCGCTCGGCGGTCGCGGCATGAGCGCCGTCCAGGCCGACAAACGTGCCGCCACGACAGTTCACGACACGCGCAGGTTCTGGCGCGTACTGCTCGCGATCATCGTGCCGATCCCCTGGCTGGCCAAAGGGCTCCAGTACCTCGTCCTGGAGCCCGACTACGACCACACTGCCGACCAGATCACTGCCTGGGCCAACGACCACGTCTACGGCTGGGTGCAGTGGTTCGACGTCCTGTTCGTCGTCCTGGTCCTGCCCTCGATCATCACGATGGCGCTAGTGTCCCGCCGAGGTGCGCCGCGGCTGGCCACGGCGGCCACGATCGTGATGGGCGGTGGCTTCCTCATGGTTCTCCCCCTCAACATCGGCGGTGACCCGCTCGTGTGGGTGGCCGCACGCGGAAACTACGCGCCGACCACGACAGGAAAGTTCATCGACGCTCTCCAAGAGGGCCCACGGGCGGGACTCGGCGGACTTGGGTTCATCACCGCGATCACCATCGGCTCGATCCTCATCGGCCTGGCCCTTTGGAGGAGCAACGCCGTGCCCGGCTGGGCGGCTGCACTTGTCGGGCTCGGCGGCTTCACACACCCGTTCCTTTCCTTCGAGCACCATGTGCACGGCGCGGGTCTCGTCGTGCTCGCCCTAGGATGCGCGGCCGTCAGCGCCGCCCTGCTCAAGATGGGCAACGACGCATACGACCTGCCGCCGCTCGCGCGACTGTGAGAGATCCAGCTCCGGGCGTTCGGCCTGCGGGCACGCGTCACGCGGTGTACGGACGCACCTCCTCCAGTGCGTTCCGCGCTGGCTGGGTCCTTCTGACGGGGATGCGACGAGGCACGGCTGCGTCAAGCGTGAAGTACTGCCGCATTGTGGTCGGCGCGGTCGGCGTTGGAGATGATGGCGTCGCGTACGTAGCGCGACAGTCCTGGGGGGTCGTAGTCGCAGTCGTGGAACCAGTGGTTGACGTGCTGGCGGTGTGGTGGCCAGTTCGCGGTCGATGGCCTGCAGCAGGGCTTGGTAGCGCTGGACGCGCCCGGTCAAGGCGGTGCGGTGACCTCGTAGTTCGTCCTCGACGCACGGTCATCGGACAGCAGCCTGGCGATGGTGTCGAGGTCGACGTCAAGGAACCGGTAGTACAGGATCCGCTGGAGCCGGTGCAGATCGGCGTCGGAGTGGAGCCGGTACCTGCCCGGGCTGCGGCGGCTCGGGACGAGCAAGCCGATGTCGTCGTAGCAGTGCAGCATGCGCACCGATACGCCCGTCAGCGCCGCGACCGAGCCGACGGTAGCGGCCGGTGTGTGGGTCAGTGGGCGCCGGTGAGGTGGCCGGCGAGGCGTTCGTGCCGTTCGTTGCTGGCCTCGTTGAGGCCGATGATGGTGACGTTCTTGCCCTTGGAGTGGTATTTGGTGGTGATGGCGTCGAGGGTGGCGACGGTGGAGGCGTCCCAGATGTGGGACTGGGACAGGTCGATGACGATGTTCTTGGGGTCGCCGACGTAGTCGAACTGGTAGACGAGGTCGTTGCTGGAGGCGAAGAACAGCTCACCGACCACGGCGTAGACGCGGGTGTCGGCGTCGGGGTGGGCGACGTCGACCACGCGGGTGAAGTGTGCGACGCGTCGGGCGAACATGATCATCGCAACGATGACGCCGACGATGACGCCGATGGCCAGGTTGTGGGTGACCACGACGACGGCGACGGTGGCGACCATGACCAGCGTCTCGCTCTTGGGCATCCGGCGCAGGGTGGCCGGGGAGAGGCTGTGCCAGTCCATGGTGCCCACGGAGACCATGATCATCACCGCGACCAGGGCGGCCATCGGCATGATCCCGACGATGTCGCCCAGGCCGACGACCAGGATGAGCAGGAACACCCCGGCCAGGAAGGTGGAGATGCGGGTACGGGCGCCGGAGCCCTTGACGTTGATCATGGTCTGGCCGATCATCGCGCAGCCGCCCATGCCGCCGAAGAAGCCGGTGATGATGTTGGCGCTGCCCTGACCCCACGCTTCGCGGGTCTTGTTGGAGTGGGTGTCGGTGACGTCGTCGACCAGCTTGGCGGTCATCAACGACTCCATCAGCCCGACCAGGGCCATGGCCAGCGCGTAGGGACCGATGATCGACAAGGTCTCGAGACTGACTGGGACGTTCGGCAGGAACAGGCTGGGCAGGCTGTCGGGCAGCTGGCCCTGGTCTCCGACGGTCGGCACCGCGATCGAGGCGGCGACGGTGACGATGGTCAAACCGACAATCGCGACCAGCGGCGCCGGGACCACCCTGGTGACCTTCGGCAGGAACACCATGACCGCGATGCCGGCCGCGACCAGCGGGTAGACCGCCCACGGCACACCGATCAGGTGCGGCACCTGGGACAGGAAGATGAGGATGGCCAGGGCGTTGACGAACCCGACCATCACCGAGCGCGGGATGAACCGCATCAGCTTGGCGACGCCGGCCAGGCCCAGGGCCACCTGGATGACCCCGCCGAGGATGACGGTCGCGATCAGGTAGTCCATTCCGTACTCGCGTACCACGGGGGCGATGACCAGCGCGATCGCGCCGGTTGCGGCGGAGATCATCGCCGGGCGCCCGCCCAGGAAGGCGATGGACACCGCCATCGTGAACGAGGCGAACAGCCCGACCCTGGGGTCGACCCCGGCGATGATCGAGAACGCGATCGCCTCCGGGATCAAAGCCAGGGCCACGACCAGGCCGGCAAGGACCTCGGTGCGCAGCCGTGCCGGAGAACGCAGTGCGGCACGCACGGAGGTCACCTCGCGCTCGTGTGGGAAGACCTCAGGGGTCACGTCGTCCTCGGCGGTGAGGAGAGGGGTTTCGGGCATCAGGGACTCCGGGTCGGGGTGCTTGGCGGTCGTGACACGACCGATGGGACCCGGGCGACGGCGGCCGGGTGGGAGGAAACGCTGGTGGGCTCAGCCCACGAGGGTGCGCAGCTCGGCAGCGAACGTCGTGGCGTTGTCGACCTTGCGGGTGAGCTCAGCCAGCTTGGTGTCGGTCAGCTGCTGGTAGTGCTCCAGCCGGGCCAGCAGCCCGGCTCTGGTCTTGCTGGACAGGCGAGGGCCGGCCAGTCGCTCACGGATGTCGATGATCTCAGCCATCTCCTCGAGCGTGAAGTCCAGCGGCTTCATCTGCTTCACCAGCAGCAGCCGCTCCACGGCGTCGTGCGTGTAGAGCCGAAAACCACCCGAGCTGCGCTGCGCCGGCGGCAGCAGGCCCACGTCCTCGTAGTGCCGGATCGTGCGCAGGCTCAACCCGGTGCGCTCGGCGACGTCGCCGATCTGCAGCGTTGAGGTGCCGGTCACGGTTGCGTGGATGATCACTGATGACTTTCGGTCGAGAACACGAGGGGTTGAGGCGCGGTGCTCTTCGCACGCGACAACAGCCGCCAACCCTACCCTTACGTTAGGGAAGCCTCACAATCGCGAGGAGCGTTGGAAGCGACCCCGCCCAGTTGCGAGACGAATGCGGCGAGATGACGCCCTCGGCGATCAGCGCCACCACGATCAGGACTGGCAACCACCACATGGCCCGCTCCCTCCACTGGCCGAGGCGGAGCGCGGCCATCCGCCGATGGACTGAGTTGCACCCCGCACGCCCTCGCGGTTCATGGGTCGGACGACTGGCGGCGACGAGACGCACTCCGATCGGACGATCGCGCCGATGAGTGGGCTCGGAACCGGAACCTCGCTGGAGAACGTGATCACGACCCACACAGACCGCGAGCCAATCGGGGATCAGGGCTCTGGCTGATGATCGTCGAACAGGGTCATGCTGAAGAGCCAGTAATCTGGGCTCTCCTGACACACCTGTGGGTCATTTCCGGCCGGGTAGCACGGGTCGGTGGCCGCCCAGGGAGAGCAGGGCGAGGGCGATCAGGGCCTCGGGGGACTTGAACCCGAACGCGATCCTGGTGATCAGCCGGATCTTGGTGTTGGTGGACTCGATGAGCCCGTTGGACAGGTTGTGCTCGATCGCGGCCAGGATCCGGGGCCGGTGTTTGACGATGCTCTTCTGCAGCTTCACGAACGCCGGGATGCGGCACCGGCGGGCCCAGCTGATCCACCGGTCCAACGCGTCGACTGCGGCGTCGTAGGGCAACGTGAACACCACCCGCAGCCCTTCCTTGAGCAGGTAGGCCCGGTGCAGCATGGGGTCGGTGGTCGCGATCCAGGCGAGCTTGACCTGCTGGTTGTCGGTGAGGTTCTGCGGGTTCTTCCACAACGCGTACCTGGCCCCCTTGAGCGCCTTGGCGCGCTCGTTTCCCGGTCGTGGTGGCGCATCGTTGCGGGGGCGCCCACTGGCGCGTTTGGGCTCGGTGCGGGCTTGGGCTCGGGCCTCGTTCCATGACGCGCGACGCACCTCGTCCAGGGCGTCGGTGGCCCAACGCACGACATGAAAGGGGTCAGCTACCCGCACCGCGCCCGGACACCGGTCGGCCACGATGGTGTCGATGAAGTCGGCCCCATCAGCGGAAACGTGGGTGATCTGGGCGCACCGGTCGGGGCCGAGCAGGTCGAAGAACTCACCCACGGTCGCGCTGGTGCGTCCCGGCGCAGCCCACACCAAGCGGCGCCGGTCGTGGTCGACCACGACCATCAAGAACTTGAACCCGCGCTTGTAGCTGATCTCGTCGATCCCGATCCGCGTCAGCCCGGCCAGGCGGTCGTGGCGGGCGTCGACATCAGCCCAGACCCGGGCGATGATCGACCCCACGGTGCGCCACGCGACCCGCATCAGCGCCGTCACCGTGGACTTCGAAGACTGCGTGGCCAACCACGCCACCGTGTCATCGAACGCGTAGGTGTGGCCGGCGTCGTGACGGGCCCACGGCACCGACGCGACCACCACCCCGTGCTCGCGGCAGAGCACCCGCGGCGCGTCAGCCTCAACGACCGCGCGCACCGTCCCCAGATCCAGCGCCCGCCACCGCCGCCGCCCGCCACCGGCGTCGTAGCCCGGGCTGGGTCGCCGACACACCCCACACCGGCCCCGTTCGCGCTTCGTGGGCCGCACCCGGGCGACCAGCACCTCCTCGTCCTCGTCGAACTCGACCCGCTCAATCACGGTCTTCTCGACGCCCAACATCTCGCGCCATAGGCTGACATCACGCACGCCGTTCTCCTGACCACAGTTCCTGTGCCTTCGACAGCTCAGAAACCTACTCAGGGAACGGCGTGCCGCCTCGTCAACCCTGCTCGAGCGACCCACAGGTGTGTCAGGAGAGCCGTAATCTGGAAGGGATTCCGTTCTACAACCGAAGAGGCGCGATGCCACAGCACGGGTTCCAAATCCTGAACAGCCCGCTGCTCAACCACGGCACGGCGCACACGCGCGAGGAGCGGGAGAGTCTGGGGCTGCGCGGGTTGCTTCCGTACCAAGTCATTTCGCAAGAGGTTCAGGTCGCCCGGGTGCTCAACAGTTTCCACGCCGCACCGAACGACCTGGAGAAGTACACCACCTTGACCAACTTGCAGGACCGGAACGAGGCCCTCTTCTACCGGGTGGTCATGGACAACATCGAGACCATGATGCCGATCCTCTACACCCCCACGGTGGGGCAGGCGTGCCAGGAGTTCTCCAACATGTTCCGCCGGTCGCGCGGCATGTACCTCACACTCGAAGACTGCGGTTCGGTCGCCGATGTCTTGGCCAACTGGCCGATCGACGACATCCGCGTCATTGTCGTCACCGACGGCGAGCGCATCCTCGGCCTCGGCGACCTTGGCGCGAACGGCATGGGCATCCCGATCGGAAAGCTCTCCCTGTACACAGCCTGCGCTGGGATCAACCCCGCAGCCACCCTCCCAGTCACGATCGATGTGGGGACCAACAACCACGACCTCTTCGATGACCCGTTCTACGTCGGCGTCAAGGAACAGCGGGTACGTGGCGAGGCCTACGACGCCCTGCTGGACGAGTTCATGAAGGCTGTCACACAGCGGTTCCCACGGGCCCTGGTCCAGTTCGAGGACTTCGGCAACGCCAACGCCTTCCGGCTGCTGAAGAGGTACCGCGCCGGCTACTGCATGTTCAACGACGACATCCAGGGCACCGCCGCCGTGGCGCTCGCGGGTGTCCTCTCCGCACTGCGCGTCACCGGCGGCCGCCTCGTGGACCAGACCTTCCTTTTCCACGGCGCCGGCGGTGCCGGCCTCGGCATCGCCACCCTGATCACGGACGCGATGGCCCAGGAGGGGCTCACGACGGCGCAGGCCCGGTCCCGTTGCTGGTTCGTCGACTCGCGGGGCCTGGTGGTCTCCAGCCGCACCGACCTCAACGAGAACAAGCAGCGCTTCGCGCACGACGCCGCTCCGGCCGCGGACCTCCTGGCCGCCGTCGACGCGGTGCGCCCCACGTTCCTGGTCGGGGTCTCGGGCCAGCATGGGGCCTTCACCCAGGGCGTGGTGCAGCGCATGGCCGAACTCAACGAGCGGCCGGTGATCTTCGCGCTCTCCAACCCCACCTCCAAGGCGGAGTGCACGGCGTCGCGCGCGTATGAGTGGAGCGATGGGCGCGCCGTCTTCTCCAGTGGCAGCCCCTTCGCCCCGGTGCAGTACCAGGGCCGTACCTTGGTTCCGGGGCAAGGGAACAACGCCTATATCTTCCCCGGTGTTGGCCTCGGCGTGATCGCGGTTGAGGCGGCGCACGTCACGGAGGAGATGTTCATGGCGGCGGCCCGGAAGCTGGCCGACCTGGTTTCACAGGACCAGCTCGCAACCGGAAACCTCTACCCGCTGCTGCGGAACATCCGCGACGTTTCCGCGGAGATCGCCGTCACCGTCGCGGAGGTGGCGTACGCGCAGGGGCTGGCTCGTGTGCCACGCCCGCAAGACCTCCAGGCCCACATACGCTCCGCGATGTACAGCCCGGTGTACTGACCCAGCCGACGGCCGCCTGTGACGCGTGGAGGTTCAAGCGGCGACAGGACGCGCCAATCGCGGCGGCGGCTCAGGTCAGGCGTGCTCGTCTGCCGCCGTGCGTGGTTGAACAGACCAGTCGGCGGGTTCGTCATCGGTGTCGGTGTCGGCAACCGTCTTGGTCTGCTGCACCTTGCCCGGCTGGTGGTGTTGCGGCGCGTAGACGGTGTAGACCTGCATCGGCTCGTCGCCGATATTGGTGACGTTGTGCCAGCTCCCGGCAGGAACGAGGACGCACCAGCCGTCGGTGACCTCTTGGTCGAAAGTCAGCTCGTCCGGGCCGGGTCCCATCTGGGCGCGCCCGCGACCGCGGTCGAGTCGAATGAACTGGTCGGTGTCAGGGTGCTTCTCAAGTCCGATGTCGCCATTGACGGGAATCGACATCAGGGTGACCTGCAGGTAGGTGCCGCTCCAGGCCACGGTGCGGTAGTTCGGGTTCTCGAGCGTTTCGGTCTCCAGGTCGAACGACTGGGGACGGGGGCCGATGTCTGTGATGCTCATGCTTTGACCGTAGACCTGCCCACACCCCGTTGGACTACTCAACGCCTATGACCGACGACGCACTAGAGCCCCGACTACCGAGATGAGAAAGGCCCCTCCTATGGGGTGCTGGGCGGCAGGCGGCGCAGAGACGCACCTGCGAATCCGCGTCCCGACTCCAAACGACCGCGCGATCTGGGCTCGGCGTTTAGAGCCCGCCGTCGCCACTGCGCAGTCGGGCAGGTGCTCTCCGCCGCAGGTGATGTGAACGCGGGTCTTGCCGATGGCAGGACGGACCCAGCCGCTGATGAGGTGAGCTGTGGAGTGATTGGGTCGACAGAAGCGCATCCGCGACAAGCCCTGGAACGGAAGATGAGGTATGTCCGCTCTCCCGCTGCAGATCTCCACCTCCTCCGTCGACGTGCCGCCCGACAAGGCCCGTTCGCTGCGGATCTTCAACGCTGCCATGGGCACGGTGCATCTCGTGTCGGGCGCGGCCATGGTGGCGCTGAGCACGGACTTCAGCCTGCCAGTGTCGGTCTTCGCCCTCGGCGGCCCGCCGGGGACACCGCTCGAGGACGGGACGCTGTCAGGCGTCCTGGACGTCCCACTCGCCTGGGCGACGGCGAGCTTCCTCTTCCTGTCCGCGATCTTCCACTTCGTGATCGCGTCGCCGTGGGGCTTCCCGCGATACGTGCGGGAGCTCGAGCGGGGCCGCAACCGGTTCCGGTGGGTGGAGTACTCCCTGTCCTCGACCCTGATGATTGTCCTGATCGCGCTCGTCACGGGGATCACCGACCTGGCAGCGCTCATCGGGATCGCGTTCGCCAACATCGCGATGATCCTTTTCGGCTGGCTGATGGAGGTCTCCAACAACGGCCTCATGCACGGGCGGGACCAGTCACCCGCACGCGGGGAGCGAGCATGGTGGACCCCGTTCTGGTTCGGCTGTGTCGCCGGGATCGGGCCGTGGCTGGCGATCGGCCTGTACCTGTGGGCGGCGATCGTGGTGCTCGACGGTCAGGGACCTCCCGGTTTCGTCTGGGGCATCCTGATCAGCCTGTTCGTGCTGTTCAACACCTTCGCGCTCAACCAGTGGCTGCAGTACCGCCAGGTGGGGCGCTGGCGTGACTACCTCTTCGGCGAGTGGCAGTACGTCATCCTCAGCCTCGTCGCGAAGTCCGTCCTCGCATGGCAGATCTTCGCGAACACGCTGATTCCCTGACCCGGCGGTCTCGCGACCGAGTCCCACTCCAACAGCCGCTGGCGCTCCTTGACGATCACCGGCTCGAAAACGAGCGGCACGGGCGAAAAGACGCACCGCCGAGAGACGACGTGACGCGGCGGGACCGACGTACGCGGCCTCCATGAAGTGACCTGCGGTCCGAGCACCCTCGTCCGAAGGGCCGTCCATCGCGACTCAGCTCGCCAGCCCAGCGACCGCGGCAGGCTTGAAGCCCTTGAACGCCAGGTAGAAGACGACGGACAGGTCCTAGCCGGCGATCGGGAGCGTGGCGGATGAACAGCGACCGGTCTGGGTCGTCGCCCGGAGAAGGACAGCAGCCGGCAGCTGCAGCAGCCGCCGGCACCACCGAGGCCGTGGCGGGGATGATGCGCCGTACCAGGCGCGACGACACATCAGGCGGGCCGAAGAGCAGCGCGTTCAGGGAGTTCATGAATCCCGGGCCGATGAGGTAAGGTCGAGGTCCAGGCGGTGAGAACGCGCCGGTCGTGGGGCCGCGGCACCGCCGATGCAGTGCCGGCGAGGTCCTGCGCAGCCCGCGCAAGAGGGCGACGCGCCGATCAAGATGACGGCCGCCTCGACCATGCGCGACATCACGAAGCCCAGCGCCATCGACACGTTGACTTCTTGACGACTAGGAACACCATCACGGGGCTGCGATGCCGGTAGGCGGTGCGACGTCGAGGAGGTAGGCGTAGAGCACCAGGTTGTGTGACCGGCGCCAGGCATGTAGCTCGGGCTCGTTGAGCAGGGCGGTCGAGCAGGACCAGGGCGGGGATGGAGGCGGCGAAGGTGAGCATGTAGAGATGCCGGCGCGCTGGAGATGCCCCGAGGGCGGTCCGTGCGGGGGCCGGCGGCAGGGTGCCCGCGCCGGTCGTGCCGGCGCTGGCGGATGGGCGGTCGTGGTGCTCATGTCGGTTCTCCAGTGCTGTCGTGGTGGAGGGGTCCGGGGTCGCGGTCGACTGCGAGGGAGAT
Organism: uncultured Actinomycetota bacterium; assembly: GCA_963800505.1. Classification (GTDB taxonomy): domain Bacteria; phylum Actinomycetota; class Actinomycetes; order Actinomycetales; family Dermatophilaceae; genus Fodinibacter. Next base: position 81,118 of record CAWDBL010000037.1, on the reverse strand, counting down.
CAGCGCGACCGGGTTGAGGCCGGTGGGCCCGAGCAGGGCCGCCTGGTGACCCGGGGGAGCACGGTGGTGCCGTCGGCGTCGGGTGCGAGGTTCACGCCGTCGAGATAGGTCGACCAGCGCGGGTCGAGGCGCCCCTGGACACGGATCTCGTACCTGTGGGCGTCGTGCGGCTGGGTGGAGGCTGCGTGGGTCATGGGGAGCGCCTCCTGCCGGTGCGGGACGGTTCGCCGGGGTGGTGGCGGGGACGTCGTGATGCCGTCACGGTAGGAAGCGAGGTGATGAGCCGTCGTCATCAGGAGTGATGAGTGGCGGTGATGAACTTCACCGGCCACCGGTAGTGCCGTGACACGACCTCGGGTTGCGCCGTGGTCAGCGAGGAGCGTTGCGGGAGAACAGGTTCAGCTGGTGCGCTCGGCGTACCGCTGCCCGTCGGTTGGTAACGGCGAGCTTGGCGTAAACCTGCTGGGTGTGGGTGCGCACGGTGCTGAGCGACACCAGCATGCGGGCGATGGCTGGGCCGTCGAGCTCGGAGCCGAGGAAGCGCAGCACGTCGAGCCGCGGCCGCTCGACGGTGTTTGGGCCGGGCCCCGGCCGCGAGGGCCACGTCGCAGCGTGGTCGGCCAGGACCAGAGCGTCCGGCATCGGCGACGCCTCCTGCCTCGGCTCGACCTGCCGAGCGTAGTGTCATGAGGGTCCCGAGCTCGATGTCCCCAGCGGGACCGGGGACCGGGAGACGACATGCGGCCTCCGGTCGAGCACTCCCCGTCGGCGGACGTCGCCACAGCGGACCGAGCGGGCTCCGGTCGCGGTGGACGTTCGTCACGCTCTACGCGGTCGTCTCCGGTGGTCAGTCGCGCTCGTCTTCCTCGCGCCGCTGCTGGTGTCCTTGCCTTGAAGGTCAACCACCTCGTCGGCCTGCAGGACGCCCCGCGGAACCTCGCCCTGGTGACCGGTGTCGGGTCTCTGCCCTGTCGATCATCAGCAACCCGTTCTTCGGCCGGTTGAGCGACCGCACCACCTCCTTGGCCGCCCGTTTGCGGCTGAGACGCATGATGATCCGTCTGGCGCTGCCGAAGGGTTGGCAACGTCCGAGGGATCAAGAACTCTTGGAATGGGCGCTTACTGCCAGGTGCTCGACCGGCGGGCTACCTCGTAGATCGCGTCAATCTCCCCGCCGAGACCGACCGGTGTCGCGAGGAACTACGTCGCAGTGGCTTGCTCCAGGCGTGGCCCTGGGAGCAGGTCGACCGCGTCGGTCACGTGGCTGGCGAGGATGACGGGGTAGCCGTGCACGGAGTGGTCGTCTCAGACCACCGCGGTCATGCCTCCGTCGACGTACAGCACCTGCCCGTTGACGAAGTCCGAGGCCCGTGACGACAGGAAGACCAGGGCGCCGACCAGGTCTTCGACACGACCCCAGCGCCCCGCCGGGGTGCGGCTTTGAACCCACTCGGTGAACTCCACATCGGCCACCAAGGCCGCCGTGAGCTCCGTCGAGACGTAGCCCGGGGCGAGAGCATTCGCCTGAATCCCTGACGACGCGAGGTCTGCGCACATTCCTCGGGTGAGCATCACGAGGCCGCCCTTCGTCGCGCTGTAGGGCGCGATGCCTGGCCGCGCCAACCGGCTTTGCACCGAGCCGATGTTGACGATCTTTCCACTGCCGCGCACCGCCATCCCGCGGGCCACGCGCTGCCCGACAAGGAACACGCTGGTCAGGTTCGTCGCGACCAGGTCATCCCAGTCCGCCTTGGTGAAGTCCAGGAGGGGGCCGCGCCGTTGGATACCCGCGTTGTTGACCAGGATGTCCGGCACCCCCCACACCCGTTCCATCTCGCTGACTCCACGGTCGACCGCTTCGGCATCGGTGACATCGAACGTGGCCACCCCTGTCGCACCCCCCGTCGCGACGCTGAGGTCCGAAGCGGTGGCCTCTGCACGAGAGCGGTCGCGGCCATGCACGACCACCCGCGCTCCAGCCTCGAGCAGCCCTTGGGCGAGGGCCATGCCGATTCCACGGCTGGACCCGGTGACCAGCGCCGTGCGACCGCTCAGGTCAAACAGGCTCACGAGAACAGCCTCCCACTGCTTCCTGCGGCAAAGCTGACCGGTTGCGCCGCAAACCGGATCCTCCCTGGTTGCCGTGGTGACCGCTGAGGCGAACGTGATGATCGGCGTGCTCCTGGTCGCCTTCGCCGCGAGCTCGGCGCTGGCCGGCCCCAGGTCGCTGCTGCGATCCCCGTGGCCGCGGGCCGGGGCAGCGCTGGTAGCCGCTGGCGCTTCTTTGACCATCACCGGCTCGACAACGAGCGGCACGCGGCTATGACCGCCGAGAGACGTTGCCCCTGTCCGATCAGGGCCAGGGAACCTCCGCGTTCCGCAGCATCTACTCGGAGTTGGTGCTGGACTGTCTCGCTGCGAGATTCAGCGCACCTTGGCCAGGGTCACACGCCCCAGAGCGAGGCCACGTGCCGGTGGTCGGTGCCGCAGCATCCGCCGATGACCGCGAGGTTGGGCAGGTGGGACCTCAGCCGCTGGAAGGAGCCGGTGAGCAGGTCGAGGTCGCCCTCGTCGAGCTCTTCCATGGAGTCCAGCTCCTCGTGGGTGAGCGTTGAGGCGTTCGGCCGTATGGCACTGATTCGCTGTTGCCAGGCGCCGCTGCGGAAGGCCGGCGCCATGTGCGTGGGGTGAGCACAGTTGATGCCGAACCAGTCGGGTGCGGCGGTCGCGTCCACACGTTCCACCGCCGCCCCCAGTGGTGTCCCGTCCGGTAGTCGACCATCGGCTTCCACTGTGAAGGACAGCGCAACAGGCAGCCCTACTGACCGTGCGGCGCGAACCACCCCGATGCCCTCCTGGGGGGTGGGGATGGTCATCGCGTGCACCAGGTCCACCCCCTCAGCGGCGAAGGACCGGGCCTGCACGACGTGGTACTCGGCCGCCTCGTCCGGATCCGCCGGAGCCCCGGCCGCGTACCCGTCGCCGCGAGGCCCATGGATGCCGACGACCAGCGAGCGGTCCACGCCGGCGCGCTCTTGCGCACGACGGACCAGGTTCACCGCCTCTCGGTTGGCCCGGTCGAGCGCAACGCGGTCATAACCGATCTTCTCGGCCCAGTCCGGATTGGCCCGCCAGGTGGGAGTCTCGAGCAGCAGACCCTGTCCGGCGACACGAGCGATCGCGGCGTACTGGTCGTAGTAGGCGTCGAGGGCGGCACGGCCGGCCCGGTGCTCGAGCAGCGGGAAGGCAGCGAACTCCGGGAGATCGAAGCCGTAGTGGAACAGCAGGTCGGTCTCGAGCCCGCCGTCGGTCACGAACGGGCCGTCGGCCAGCAGCGGGGCAACGCTCATGGCGCATCTCCTCTCGGAAACAGACTGATCGGTCTGTTTTACCAGACTGACTGGTCTGGTACAACTGGTTTCATGCCCCGTGACGGCACCGCCACCCGTACTCGGATCCTCGATGCCGCGCAGACTCTGATGGAGCGCAACGGGGTCACGGGCACGTCGGTGGATCAGATCCTCGATGCCGCCCACACGTCCAAGGGCGCGTTCTTCCACCACTTCGACTCCAAACGAGCCCTCACGGCTGTGCTCATGGAGCGCTACGTCGAAGCCGACCTCGGGCAGCTGCGTGCAGGCCTGGCCGCAGTCGATACCGTCACGGACCCCGTCGAACGGGCACTGGGGTTCGCGCGCTACTTCGAGCGCTGGGCTGAGGAGCTCGTGCGCGAGGATTCGGCCTGCCTCTACATCGCGGCGCTCTCCGAGCGGGACCTGCTCGAGGGACCAGTACGCGATTCCGTACTGCGAGCGATCACCACCTGGCGGGCCGAGGTGGCCGCCCTCCTCGCGCCTGCCCTCGCCGCCCGTGCCGAGCACATCCACGAGGTCCCCGATGCTTACGAACTGGCCGACCACCTCTTCGCCACGTTCGAGGGCGGGTACCTGCTGTGCCGGTCGCTGGGCTCACCGGAGCCGATGCGGGCTCAGCTCCGAGTCTTCCGGCAACTACTCGAATCGCTACTCGCTGACCGCTGACCCTGCCGCGTAGACCCGGGCGGTGCGCGGCATGGAGACGCAGCCGCGAGCACGGCTCTTGGCTCAAGTGTGCGCAGTCGGCCACCAGGTTCCGCCCCACCGTCGATGGCGTCCCTTTCAGACGTGGCAGGACCATTCCTGCTGGCATCCTTGGCGTGGCGCCGGCGGTCAGGTCTCTCCGCCGACGTCGAACTGGTAGGCCTCATAGAGCAGGTCAGAGCCGCGTTGCCGGTGGCTGACCAGCAAACCCAGAAGCGTCGTGCCAAGACGTCGGATCTGATCCACGCTCGTCTCCGGCTCGGACGTTCGGGCAAGCAGGTCATCGACGAGGCGGCTGATCTGCACGTGTTCTCGGGCGAGACGGGCGACCGCACCGGACAGACGTGGCGCTGCCGCGAGCACGTCGGAGTGAAACCCCGCCTCCCCTTGGGTGACCTCGACATGCTCGCGAACGTCAGCAGACAACTCAACCAACGCCACGTGGACGCGCCCGGCCCAGCGCGCACGACCAATCAGTGCTGGCTCGGCCATCGCGAGCTCCAGCGCGCTCATCGACTGGCGCAGCTCAGCGCGTCGCAGCCGCAGGGCCTCCAAGGAAGCCTGGTCCGGCGTCGAGGGACCGGTTGCCATCGACGCCTCCATGGGTAGATGTCCTGACGCCCGGGCATCGGGCGTCCGGGGAGCGCGTGCAACTCGCCCGGAGACCCATCCTCGCTGCCTTGATGGAGCCTGACAAGAGGTCGGTTCAGGCCCGCAGGAGACGGTCCGCCCGGTGCGTCAAACGCAGGCGCTCCGCGTGGTTCTTCGCGCGTCCCAGGGGCAGGTTGGGCGGTGTGACGTTGGGTGCGCTGGGCAGTGATTCGACGCGAGGACCAATCACCTAGGTAGTTGCGTCCGGCGGTCGAACGGCTGGTCCGGTAGCCGCAGGCATGCCGACCTCGCTGTCGCAGATGAGGTCGACTCACGGTGAGCTCCTTCCGACCCGCCCGCGTGGGTCAGGTCCGTCTCATGGAGCCTGTCGTACCGGGACATCCCGTCGGGGGTGACCTGGGCATCGCTCGGGTCGCCTTCCAGTAGCTGGGGGCCGGCAGGCGGCGAACAGCCGCAGCCTCCAGTCAGGCATTTCGCAGACCCTTCGTCAGCTCACCTACTGCGGGGCGATGCTCTCCGCAACGACCACGAGAGCTCGGTGGTCGTATGCGGCCCTCGCGACTCAGCACTGGCCGGCTACGTTCGGGGTGGTGCCGAACAACTAGCCACGGATGGCCAGGGCTGGTCAGCCGGCGTCGGCCTGGGTGGGCGGCGCGGACGAGGTGGACGACCACTTTGCCCCGCTCTTGGTCAGGCGGGTCCCCAGAGCGGTGAGGCAGGCGCCGCTGAGGAAGTCGTCGATGGTGCAGTTCTGGCCCTGCGGCGCGGTCAGGCCCATGCCGTTGAACTGGGTGACGGCGGCGCTCGGCGGGTCCTGCGGCAGTGGCAGCGACGGGTTGGCCGACTGGGGGCACGGGGCCCCTTGGGTCACGTCGTTCGCGCTGAGCGCGTTCTTCCACTGCTTGTTCTGGCCCTTCTCGCGGATCACCAGGTTGTTGGGGGCCAGCGAGGTCTGCACGCCGCTCTTGAGGATGTTCCAGCCGTTGGCCTTCGCGACCGCCGCGATCTGGTCGACCTGGGCCGGCGTCGCGGACTGCGGCCACAGCACCACTGTGGCGCTGCCGTCGGGGGCGACTTTGATCTGGGTGTTGCCGATCTGCGAGTTGTCGTTGCTGCCCACGGCGTCGACCTGCTTGGTCGCGCCGTAGATGACGATCGAGTAGAACTGCACCTCGAAGTCGTTCGACTTGTTCACCGTCGAGGCGTTGGCTCCCGAGTAGACCGGGAAGCTCGGCACCTTGGGAATGTGCACCAGCGACACGACGTCGTTGGGCAGGTTCGCCAATACGTACCCGCCGCACATGTCCGGCGGGTCGCCGGGCGCGGGCGCGGCCTGCACGTCGGCGTACGGCGTGGTGCCCGCGACGTTCCGGTAGAACTGCACCTCGTCAGCCACCGGGGCCGGCGGGAACTCCTTGCCCATGGAGCCGACGACCGAGCCGGTCTGCAGCAGCCAGTGGGGGATGTCGGCAAGCTCCTGTTCGGTCGGGACCGGTGCGTCTTTGAAGGTGACGATCGGCGAGTTGGTCGCCGGGTCGTACCACGCCTTCTTCGGTAGCTGGCTGGCCGATCCGCAGTCGTCGACGGGCGTGTTCGTGAGCTCGCCGGAGCTGGTGTCGGTGAGGAAGGCCTTGATCGTCGGGACCGGGGTCTTGGTCGGCCCCTGGTAGCCGAAGCGGTCGTAGTCTCCGAGCCCGTAGTTGGAGAACGACCAGTAGCTGCGGCTCACGATCGAGACGCCCGGGGTGGTCGAGCTGTCCGGCAGCACCGCGACGTTCTTCCCGGACGACTGCATGCTGGTGACCACAGAGGAGGGGGTCGCGTGCGGCATCAGGTACAGGTGGTAGCTGCGCGGCGTGGCGAGCAGCTTCTGGCCGGGGACGAACGGGTTCGTCGAGCCGGAGTCAGCCTTGATGGCCGAGTCGGAGAACTTGAACAGCGGCACACCCTTGGTGTCGTACAGGTACCAGGCCATCCACTGTGAGTAGGGGAAGTCGCCCTCGATGACGTACGCCCAGTTGGCGGTGCTGGTGTCCAGCTTCTGCGCCGTCGCGGTGTATCCGGCCGAGAAACTCGGCTGGATCGGGTAGAAGTCGGCCTCAGACGCGTCGAGCACCTGCGGGCACACGTTACCGGTGACGGCGCTGGACGTGGTCGTGGTGGCCGTGCCCGTCTTCGTCGACGAGGTCGAGGGCTTGTCGGAGGAGGCCGTGCACGCCGTCAGGGCCAGGACGGCCGCCACCATCGCGGTGGTGCTGCGGATCATCATCGTCGGGTCCCGATTCTCGGCAGTTGTGAGCCGGTCGCGTTCGCTCATCGCAGCCTGAACCACGGGCCCACCCAGCGGATCCTCAACAAAGGGTGATCTGTCGACGTCCCCGGTGCGCTAGGCCTGTCCACGGAACACCGGACGCCCGGAGCGACCCGCCCGGGTGCCCTTTGCCGGTGCCGAGAGGAGCAGCCATGGAGACCGTGGCGGGCGTGGATGCCGTGGTGCGCGAGCACGAAGCCAGCGGTCACCGCTTCACGGCGGACGGTGTCGGCTCGTTTGCCCTGCGCTCCGGAACGGGAGAGCCGGTGGTGCTCATGCACGGCGTCCCCGCCTCGAGCTTCCTTTACCGCAAGGTCATCCCCGAGCTCGCCTCGCGCGGCTTCGACGCGCTCAGCTTCGACCTGCCGGGCCTCGGCCTCGCCGACCGGTCCCCCGACCTGGACCACAGCATCCGCGGGCTGGGGCACTTCTCGGCGGCGGCCGTGGACGCCCTCGGGCTGAGGGCGTTCCACCTGGTGGTGCACGACGCCGGCGGCCCCGTCGGCTTTGAGCTCGCCCTGCGGATGCCGCACCGGATCCGGTCGCTGACGGTGCTGAACACGACCCCCGCGCTGAGCCCAGTGCCCTACCCCGGCGAGCTGTTCGCGCGCGTGGCCGGGCGGATGCCGGGCCCGATGACCCGGCCGGACGTCTGGAGGCTGATGATGCGCCGGGTGGGCGTGGCGGACGAGCAGTCGCTCTCCGACGCCGAGCTCGACGCGTGGCGGGTGCTCGCCCTCGGCCCGGACCGCGGTGCCGGGTACCTGCGGATCATGCGCAGCCTGCGCCCCAGCCACCGCGGCGACGCCTACACCTCGGTGCTCGACAGCACCCGCACGCCGTACCCCGTGGCGGTGATGTGGGGCGCGCTCGACCCCATCTTGACCCTGCGCCGACAGGGGCTGGGCATACTGCGCGCCACCGGGCTGCCCTCGATGACGGTGGTGCCGGGCAAGCACTACCTGCAGGAGGACCACGCCCCGGCGGTCGCGCGGCTCGTGGCCGCGACCGCGGCGCGCGCGTGAGGCGACCACTGCCGCGATCACCGAACGCCCTGCGCGCACGACTTCCCGGGAGTACCTTGCAGTCACCGATCGGTGCTGCTGTGCTTGTCCCCTCCGTCGGGTCGACGGCTGACAGACAGGGAACGCATGGTGCTACCCACAGACGGCTCGGCCCTTGGCAGACCGGGCCCGACAACGACCTCCGCCGCACCGGCCCGTGACGAGAACTCACCCGTGCGGCTACCCATCTACCCCGGACCGCTGCGGAGCAACTGGGTGCCCCGGCCTCGGCTGCAGGCCGTCCTGGGTGACGCCGCACGCGAGGGGCGTACGGTCGTCGTCGTCAGCGCGCCAGCGGGAGCTGGCAAGTCGGTCCTCGCCCGGCAGTGGCTCGAGGTCGACACCCGCGAGCACCTCGAGATCGCCCTCACCCCCGACCTGGACGAGGGGGGGCTTCTCCTGCACGCCGTCGTCGGGGCCTTGGAGACCGTCGGGGTCCCGGCGCCCAACCTGCAGGCGAGCATCACCAGCGCGCAGCCCCGGCTGTCCACCGTCGTCATCCCGGCACTGGAGCGCCTCCTGGCCACCCGAACGCGGCCCTTCGTGCTCGTGCTCGACGACGTGCACGTGCTGCAGGACCGGTCCTGCCACGACATCCTGCTCGCGCTGTGCAACACCACGCCGACCGGCAGCCAGGTCATCCTCCTCAGCCGGGAGAGCGCGCCGCCGTGGCTGGCCCGCGCGCGAGCCGAGGGGCGCCTTGTCGAGGTCACCGGTGACGACCTGCGCTTCACCGCCGAGGAGGCGGCCGAGCTGCACCGGCGGATGGCGGTGCCCGCGACCGGGCCGGACACCACAAACCTCCTCGACCGCACGGAGGGTTGGGCCGTCGCGCTCTACCTCACAGGGCTCGCGCAGCAGCACGACCGCGGTGGTCGGCCCGAGCGGACGACGACCCGTGCGCCGGGCGCGCACCGCTTCGTGGCCGACTACGTGCGCACCGAGGTGCTCCGGCCGCTCGACGCCGACCTCCAGTGGTTCCTGACAAGGACGTCCGTGCTCGACGAGCTGAGCCCCGACCTGTGCGACGCCGTTCTGGGTCGCGACGACTCGGCGGCGCTGCTGGCCCGCCTGCAGGAGCAGTTGCAGCTCGTCATCCCTCTGGACGCCGACGGCCACCGCTTCCGCTACCACCACCTGCTCGCGGACGCGCTGCGCGCCGAGCTGGTGGCCAGTGCCCCGGCCGAGGTCCCTGTGCTGCACTCGCGCGCCTCACAGTGGTACGCCGTGCAGGGCGACCTGGATGCCGCGATCCGGCAGGCCAAGGCTGCCAGCGACCTCGCCCTGGTGGGGCGGCTGGTCTGGTCGCGGACCGCGCACTGCGTCGGGTCCGGTGAGAAGGACCGGCTCGCGTTCTGGCTGCGCGACCTGTCCGAGCAGCAGCTGTCCGGTGACCCGTGGCTGAGCCTGGCCACGGCCTGGCTCGCGCTCCAGTCGGCGCAGACCGACCGGATGGATCGCTACATCCTGCGATGCGAGACGCACGCGGGCCCGGGCTGGAGGCAACGGGCGGACGAGGACCAGTACGCGGCATCCGTGGCGGTCATCGTGGCCCTGGGCGGGCGCACGACCCTCGCCGAGTCCGAAGCCCTGACCGCGTCCGCCGGCCGCGGCCTGCCGGCCGACGACGGGTTCCGGCCGCCGGCCCTCTTCCTGCGCGGTGTGGCCCTGACCCTGGGACGCGACATGGACCGGGGCCGCGAGTGCCTGGTCGAGGCCGGGCGCCTCGGGCGCGTGCTCGATGTGCCGACCATTCAGGCCGACGCGTTGTCGTGGCGGGGGGTCCTCGCAATGGCCGAGGGCGACCACCGTGCGGCACAGGGTTTCATCAACAGTGCGGCCGACCTCATCCGGGAGCACCGCTTGGAACGCCTGGCGACCGCCGCGCACAGCATCACCGCGCAGGCGCTGGTGCAGGCACTGCGCCACGACGCCCGCGCCGCCACGACGCTTGCCGCCGCCCGACGGCTGACGCTCGAGTTCAGCGACCTGGCGCCGTGGTTCTCGGTGTGCGGGAGGCTGATCCAGGCCCGGGCCGCCATCGCCCTCGGCGAGGGACCGACCGCCCGCCAGCTCATCGCCGAGGCGGAGGCCCGGATGACGCCCGACCTGGAGGACTCCGTGGCGGCCGACTTGCTGCGTGACTCGCAGCAGGCGCTCACCCAGCTGACGCTCGACGGTGTGACCTCACCCGCCCTGAGCGCCGCCGAGACGCGGGTGCTGCAGTTCCTGCCCAGCCACCTGCAGCTGAGCCAGATCGGGGAGCACCTGTTCATCTCCACGAACACCGTCAAGACGCACGTGCGCGCCATCCATCACAAGCTGGGAGTCAACTCGCGCGCCGAGGTGGTGGCGCGGGCCCAGGAACTCGGCCTCCTTGAGGCCCCCGTGTACGACTGACCGGCCCGAGCCGCTTTCTCCCCTCATCTGGGTGATGCCGCGGTCGTGCGGGGCTTGGTCTGATGAGCGCGAAGGTGTCCGCACGGCGGAGCGAGGTCGGTCAGGGTGCGCACGCAGGTCGGTCCCAGCAGCCCCGAGCTCGCGACGCTCGCCAGGGCTGCACTTGTCAACCTGACCTTCGTCCAGGTGGCCGCTGAGGCACGCATCGACGGGCACCGGCTCACCCTGCTCGACCTGTCGCCGACGACCTTGTGGCTGCATGGTGCTGGCCCCGAACGGGTCGGCTACATGGCCACCGGGACCTTCCTCGACCTGTGGTGGGGCCCGGAGAGCGGCCTGGCGACCGCCTTCCTCGAAGCAGAGCTGGGACCGGCGGACCCGGAGGTCGCTACGTCGGTCCCCGTGGCGTTCGGTGTCGGCGCCCCGCGGATCAGCGGCTCGGGCCTGCAGTACGACGTGGACGTGCTGACCGGCGTCCTACCCCAACACTGCGGCGCGTGCGTGCTCTTCATCGGCCCGGGCAGCCACCCGATGACCACGGGAGCACCGCTGGCCGCATCCCCGTGAACTCGCCTCAGAAGAGCCAGCAACATACGCCCGCAGCAGCGTTGTGGAGGACATCCCCGTCCGTCTGCAACGCGGCGGAAAGACTCACGTTCCCGGGCCACGAAGCACCGCGTTGCTGAGCGGCAGCGTGCCCAGCAGCAGTTTGTGCGCGGCGAGGTCGTGGGTGCGTTGCGCACGGCACCCGAGCGTTGGAGGTGGCTGCGGCATAACCCAATCCGCGCGAATCCGCACCGGAGCTGAGGCGTCGAAGGGCTGGGGCGGGCGAGCCTTCCGCGGGATTGATACCCGCCAGGTGTCTTGTCGCTCATCCCGTCGTCGTCTGGGTCCGGTGGACCCGGTGACCGTCTTGGGGTTCTGCACCTGAACGAAGAAGAAGGCAACTGACATGCCTCTCGCCCGCCCGAGCACAGGGCGGTCCGCCGCGGCGTGATCGGCGCCCCGATGGCTCGCACCGCCGCCCCTTCGGGGGCGCAACCATCGCCCCTTCGGGGGCGCAACCATCGCCGGTTACGGCGTCAGCCGCCGCAGCGACCGGCGAGAGGACCGGCGCGACCGCCGGTTCTGGGTCGCAAGCCCGTCCGAGCCGTCACGCGCTCGGCCTGGGGGCGGTCTCGGGCGGGGAGCCGCACCACTCACTCACCGAGGGTGATGCCCCGTGGCTCGCCCGTTGAGAGAGTCGACGACAACCACTGGTCACTCGACCAGAGGCCGAGGTCGCGAGTGTCGCGCCTCCGGTAGCCGCCGATTCGCGAGGAGACGTCATGAGCAGTTCCGTGCGTGCCGGTTTCGACCGGTCCGACGTGTGGCGGGCGCTCGTGGCCCTGCTGGCAAGCATCGTCGGCCTCGCCCTGGCCGGCTGGATCCTGACCGGCATCGCCTTCGAGGGCTGGTGGCCGATTGTGCTGGTGGCGCTGGTGATGGCCGTGGTGGGGCTGGTGATCCGGCCGGTGCTGGTCGCGCTCGCCACCCCGTTCGGCATGGTCGGCGCCCTGGTCCTGGCCCTGCTCGGGCAGGCGCTCGTGGCCTACATCGCGCTCTCGGTCGTGCCCGGGGTGACGGTCGACTCGTTCCTGGCCGCGTTCTGGGCGACCTGGATCGTCGCCGCCGTCGCCACCCTGGCCTCGTGGGTCATGACGGCCGGCACCAACGACGCGGTCTTCGCGCACCTCGTGCGCGGCGCCCGACGGGGCAAGCCCGTCGCGGACCCGGAGGTGACCGGCATCCTGTTCGTGCAGCTCGACGGCGTGCCCTTCCCCGTCCTGCAGTGGGGGGTCATGGGCGGCACCCTGCCGACCCTGTCGCGGTGGATCCGCGGCGGCAGCCACCAGTTCATGGAGTGGACGCCCACGCTGCCGGCGACGACCCCGGCCAGCCAGATGGGGATCCTGCACGGCACGACCGACGGCATCCCCGCCTTCCGCTGGGTCGACCGGGCCACGGGGCGGGTCTTCGTCGCCAACAAGCCGGCGGATGCCGTCGACATCGAGGCGTTGCACTCCGACGGGCACGGGTTGCTCGCCGACGGCGGGGTGTCGGTGAGCAACCTGTTCAGCGGTGACGCCCCGACGACGTTCGCCACGATGAGCCGGGTCGGCGCCCTGCGTGGCGACCGGGACGGCCGGCGCCGGTTCAACCGCTTCCTGATGCGGCCCGACGGCTTCATGCGCGGGGTGGTGCGCACCACGAGCGAGCTGGTCCGCGAGCGGACCCAGGCCCGCCGGCAGATCCGCCAGGACATGCGCCCGCGGGTGCACCGTGGCTGGGACTTCGCCGGCGAGCGGGGCGCCCTCAACGGCGTCATGCGCGACTTCAACAGCGTCATGGTCGGCGAGGCGCTGGCCTCCGGAGCCCGCAGCATCTACGTCGACTACGTCGACTACGACGCGGTGGCCCACCACGCCGGCATCATGCGCCCCGAGTCGCTCGACGCGCTGGTGGGGCTCGATGCCCTCCTCGGACAGCTCGAGAGGGTGGCCGCCGAGGCCAAGCGCGACTACCGCATCGTGGTGCTGTCCGACCACGGGCAGTCGCAGGGCGAGGTCTTCGCCGACCGCTATGGAGAGAGCCTGTCCGATCTCGTGTCGCGGCTCACCGGCACCACCGTGGGTGGCACCGAGGTCAACACCGAGGGGTCGGCGCGGGTCGACGTGCTCACCGAGGAGCAGCCACCGCTCGTCGCCCAGGCCCTGCGGGCCGGCAGTGCCGACAACACCGAGCAGGCGCAGGCCGAGGAGGCGGCGGCGCAGGCCACCGTGACCTCGTCCGCGGCCGCTGGCGACCTCGGGGCCGGCGCCCCCCAGCAGCCGATGCTCGTCTTCGGCTCCGGGAACCTCGGCCTGGTCTACGCCAGCGGCGAGGACCACCGGCTCACCCGTTCCGAGATCGAGGCGCGGTGGCCGGGCCTGATCCTGGGCCTGGCCGGGCACGAGGGCGTGTCGTTCCTCGTCGTGGAGACCGCCGAGGGCCCGGTCGCGATCGGCCCGAGCGGTGAGCACCGGTTGCGCGACGGTGTCGTGACCGGCACCGACCCGTTGACCCCCTTCCGGCCGGAGGCCGCCGCGTTCCTCCTGCGCGCGTCGGACATGCCCGAGGCTCCCGACATCGCGGTGAACAGCCTGCTCGACCCGGTGACCGGCGAGGTGGCCGCCTTCGAGGGGCTCGTGGGCTGCCACGGTGGGCTGGGTGGCTGGCAGGACCGCGCCATGCTCGTGTGGCCCAGTGACCTCCCCCGCCCGCCGGAGCGGCTGGTCGGTGCGGATGCCGTGCACCGGCAGCTCGTCTCGTGGCTGGACCACCTCGGGCACCGGACCGGCCTGCCGCCGGCACGCCGGCGGCCTTACGACACTGGTAGCACACGCGCCACGTGAGGGCGTGGCCGGAGGGCGGCAGATCCGCCCCAGCTTCGATCGGCCGAGTGACGTGGTTCCCGCTGTCCTTGGGGGTTCCAGTCGCGTTGTCCGCGAAGGGTGGTGAGGTGGCACCCGGACGCTGCACCCTGGCTTGGATGAGCGCCATTCCGGTTGTGGGCACTCGCGGCGCCGACTACCGAGAACCCAAACTGGAGCGGCAACCTCTGGGCCGCACGACATCATCTCTTCAGGGTGATGTCGTGCGCTGAGGGCGTACCTACTCTACGAAGTGAGCGTCGCCCGTCGGCGGCTGACACCGATCAGCACACGTGCTGATCGGGAGGCGCTGCGAGGAGGGTGGACATGGGCGATTCCTGGTTCTGGTGGATCGTGTGGTTGATCGTCTGGGTGGCCATCGCCTTCTGGCCGGCTCGCGTGGCTGGCCGCAAGGGCCACAGTTTCATCCTCTACTTCTTGTTCAGCCTGCTGTTCTTCCCCGCGGCCTTGCTCACCGCGTATCTCGTCAAGGATCGGCGCCTGGAGCAACCGGTGCCCGCCGTGGCCACCTGACTGACGTGGAGCAACGCGGAACAGGAGCGCATCCAGCGCGCGTCGCTTCGCCCGAGCGCAGTGGTGCTTCGCGAGCAAGCCGGTCGCCTCGCCAGGTTTCTACTGCTGGCGGTCTGTCGTCGCCACGGGATGCATTTGGCGTCCCCAGGCACTCGGGCTCCGTCCGTGGTGGGTCAGTTCGAAGCCCCGGCCAGCGGTGTTGAGGCCGGGCTCCGTGGTGCTGGATGCCGGTTCTCGGCGTGCGGGGATGGCGCATGCGCCTGCGTGCCATGGGCAGGTCGGTTCCCTTCCTGGGACTGCTCTGCCGACTCGGAGTCGAGGTCGGCCTCGATGGCCTGGGTGGGGACCGAGCTGCCCGGCTCGATCGTCTCGGCGAGGTCGTTGACGTCCTGCTCGCTGAGCACCATCGCCAGCGCGGCCTCGTCGTGACGCAAGGCCAGGCGGCAGGCCCGCGTGGGTCGAAGCCTTGCTCGTCGGCACTGTCTGCGTCTGCTGACAGTTGACCACCGTCCACCACGGACGCCCTCACCCCTGAGGGGGAGATTCACGACGTCCGCCGGTAAACAGCAAGCACGCCACTGCTCGCGGGTCGTAGTGAATGCCGCCCTCGAGGGGGGCTGTTGCACATCGCCCCGCGAGGGTGGTACCTCGACCCGTCGGGCGTGCCAACGTAGACGGGTGCGGGCGACGCCTGCCGACACCAAGTGGCCCGAGGTAGGAGAGCGTGATGAATGGTGGACAATCCTCATCCGCGACGATCGCGGACAGGTCAGCGGCCAGGGGTGGCGCCGCGCGGCAGATCATCCGGCTGACCGCCGAGGAACGGGCGGCCCGGGGTAAGGCCGCGCGTATCCAGTGCCCACGGAGCAGCCACGGGCGTTGGGGGCCGGCCACGAACCGCCCGGACCCGATCGCCCTGCTGGAAGAGCAGGGGGCGGAGCGGGTGCCCGAGCTGGTGCCCCTTCGGTATGGCCGGATGCTGGTCTCGCCGTTCACCTTCTACCGAGGCGCGGCCCTGATCATGGCCTCCGACCTCGCCGCCACACCGCGATCAGGCCTGAAGGCGCAGATCTGCGGTGACGCCCACCTGTCGAACTTCGGGGTGTTCGCCTCCCCCGAGCGGCAGCTGATGTTCGACATCAACGACTTCGACGAGACCCATCCCGGCCCGTGGGAGTGGGATGTCAAACGGCTTGCCGCGAGCTTCGAGATCGCCGGCCGGGACCGCGGGTTCGACCCCGCACGGCGCCGGGACGTGGTGACCGCGGGTGTCGCCGAGTACCGGGCCCGGATGCAGCAGGCCGCCGCGGCCCGCAACCTCGACGTCTGG
This sequence comes from uncultured Actinomycetota bacterium, assembly GCA_963800505.1. Lineage (GTDB taxonomy): Bacteria > Actinomycetota > Actinomycetes > Actinomycetales > Dermatophilaceae > Fodinibacter. The sequence continues at coordinate 65,336 of CAWDBL010000037.1, read as the reverse complement.
TACGCGCACATCGAGGTCGACACGCTCTTCGAGGACCTCAAGGCAAGCGCCACGAAGAAGCAGCAGGCGAGGGCTGCGGCCAACGTGGCCAAGGCCCGCACCCGGGACAGCATGCAGGCGTTCACCAAACTCACCCGCGAGGTGGACGGTCAGCGCCGGATCGTGTCCGACGCCCCGCTGATCGTGCCGATCGAGGAGCTGATCCCGGAAGGGTCCGCCCGGGACGACGTCGAGGGAGAGCTGCGGGGCCTGATCCGGTCCTACCGACGCACCCTGGAGACCGACCGGCGTGAGCTGTTGGAGGGCTTCGAGTACGTGCACGCGGCCCGCAAGGTGGTCGGTGTCGGCAGCGTCGGCACCCGTGCCTGGATCATCCTGATGCTCGGCCGAGACGGCCAGGACCCGCTGTTCCTGCAGGCCAAGGAGGCGCAGGAGTCGGTCCTGGAACGGTTCGTCGGCAAGAGCAAGTACCCCAACCACGGCCAGCGCGTCGTGGCGGGCCAGCGGTTGATGCAGGCCGCCAGCGACATCTTCCTGGGATGGCAGCGGGTCACCGGGCTCGACGGGGTGGTGCGCGACTTCTACCTGCGCCAGCTGCGGGACTGGAAGGGCTCTGCCGACATCGACACCATGGCCCACGACCTGATGGCGGGGTACTCCCGGATCTGCGGCGCTACCCTGGCTCGCGCCCACGCCCGCTCCGGTGACCGGATCGCCATCGCGTCCTACCTCGGCAACAGCGACGTCTTCGACCGCGCCATCGCCGACTTCGCCGTTGCCTACGCGGACCAGAACGAGCGTGACTACCAAGTCCTGGTCGACGCCGTGCAGTCCGGCCGTCTGGAGGCAAGGACCGGGCTGTGACCTGCTGAGGGGTCCGGTCCAGCCGGGATGCCGCCTCGTCGTCCTCGTCGACCGAGCTCCGGTCGTCTCCGCTCAGGTCGTCCGCTGTCCGGTCGATCGGTCTCTCGTCTGCCGGAGGGTGATGCCGAGCTTCCGCAGAGCAGGATCGGTCACGGAACGCCAGGTCGGTGACGGAACGCAAGGTGCGGTGAGCTGGGGTCGGGCACGGCCCTCAGGCTATGGCGTTCGTTGCCTCTCACAACGGCGGCGGACGAACCCTTCACCGGGCGCCACGGTTCCGTCGCGCCGTATCCGGGGTGGCTGGTGTGGCCGTGTCTCACCTGATGTAGATGATGCGCCTGGCTCGATCGCAGGCGAGCATCGAACCGTGGTCACCGTTCGGTCGATGACGTTCCCGCCGCGGGCTGATGACGCCGCGGTGTGCACCCAGGCCACACAGGACACGACTCGGTAGGGGCGTCCTCGCCGGGTGAATGGGAGATTTCATGAGTGACACCCGGATGTTGATCGTCGCTGGCTACCCGGACGTCGACGTCGCCGAGGCGGAGTTCCGGGCCCTGGCCGGCAAGGTCGAGGCCAAGGAGCTGAGCAGCCAGGGCATGATCCTGGTCGGCAAGGACGCCGACGGCGAGCCACGGTTGATGGACACCGGGAACCATCTGGGCCGTCGTGGGGCAGGGTGGGGCGGCGGTGCCGGTGTGCTGGTCGGCATGTTCGCCCCACCGATGCTCGGGGCGGTCGCGGTGGGCGCCGCGGCCGGCGCCGTCGTCGGCCACTTCGCCGGCAACAAGCTGACCGCTGCCGTCCAGGAGCAGGTCGGCGCGGCCCTCAAGGCCGGCACGGCCGTGATCATCGGGGTGTTCCCCGCCGACGCCCGGCTGGCCGTCGAGCAGGCCCTGCCCGGTGCCCCGCTCAAGTCCGTCGTCGAGAGCGACGAGCGCAGCATCGACGAGCTCAAGGCGAAACTGGCCGAGGCCATGGGCAAGTTCTCACCCGATCGCTCCGTGCTCCCGCTGCCCGACAAGCGGTTCAGCGGGGTGGCGGGCCACACCATCGACGAATCAGTCGGCGACTGGACCATCGTCGCGGGCGCCAAGGCGCCGGACGACGCACCCAACGTTCTCATCGTGCTCATCGACGACGCCGGGTTCGGCGGCCCCGACACCTTCGGCGGCGGCATCCGCACACCCAACCTCACCCGGGTGCAGCAGCAGGGCGTCACCTACAACCGGTTCCACGTCACCGCGGTCTGCTCCCCAACCCGCGCGGCCCTGCTGACCGGTCGCAACCACCACCGGGTGGGCATGGGCGGCATCGCCGAGTTCCCCGGGCCCTTCCCGGGCTACACCGGTGTCAGGCCCCAGGCATGCACCGCGCTCCCCCGCATCCTGGGTGAAAACGGCTACATCACCGGCGGGTTCGGCAAGTGGCACATGACACCCGGGCGCGACATGGGCGCCGCCGGGTCGTTCGACCACTGGCCCACCGGTTGGGGCTTCGACCACTGGTGGGGCTTCCTGACCGGCGCCGCGGGGCAGTACGACCCGATCATCACCCAGGACAACTCCACCCTCGGCGTCCCGGAGGGCGATGACGGCAAGCTCTACTACTTCCCCGACGACATCACCGACAAGACCGTGGAGTGGCTGCACGCCGTGCGCGCGCAGGATGCCGAGAAGCCGTGGTTCGTGTACTACTCGACCGGGGCGACGCACGCGCCGCACCACGTCGCCCAGGAGTGGGCGGACAAGTACAGGGGCCAGTTCGACGACGGCTGGGACGTCTACCGTGAGCGGACCCTGGAGCGGCAGAAGACGCTCGGCATCGTCCCGGCGGAAACCGAGCTCGCGCCGCGCCCGGACGCCTTCCCGGCCTGGGCGGACCTCTCCGACGCCGAGCGCAAGCTCTACGCCCGGCAGATGGAGGTGTTCGCCGGGTTCTCGGAGAACGCTGACTGGAACGTGGGCCGGCTGCTCGACTCGATCGAGGAGATGGGCGAGCTCGACAACACCCTGGTCATCTACATCTGGGGAGACAACGGCGCCTCGATGGAAGGCACGCTCACCGGGTCCTTCAACGAGACCACCTTCTTCAACGGTGTCGTGCTCGACGCCGAGGAGCAGCTCGCCCTGATCGACAAGTACGGCGGCATCGCCGAGCTCGGCGGCTTCCACACCGCCCCCCACTTCGCCGCTGCCTGGGCCCACGCGAACAACACCCCGTTCCGCTGGGGCAAGCAGATGGCCTCCCACCTCGGCGGCACCCGCGACCCGATGGTCATCGCCTGGCCGCGCAAGATCGCCGCCGGCGGTGACCTCCGCACGCAGTTCACCCACTGCATCGACATCGTGCCCACGGTCCTCGAGGCGGTCGGCCTCCCCGAGCCCACGGTCGTCGACGGTGTCGACCAGGAGCCGATGGACGGCACGAGCTTCGCCTACACCTTCGACGCCCCGGCGGCCGAGGAGCGGCACACCGTGCAGTACTTCGAGATGTACGGAAGCCGTGCCATCTACAAGGACGGCTGGTGGGCGAGCACCAAGCTCGACAAGCTGCCCTGGGACTTCTCCCCCGAGACACTCGCCCGATTTGGACCCGGCAGCGGGTGGAAGCCGGACGACGACGTCTGGGAGCTCTACCACCTCCCCGACGACTTCTCACAGGCCCACGACGTCGCCGCTGACCACCCCGACAAGGTCGCCGAGCTGGTCGAGCTCTTCTGGGCCGAGGCCGAGCGCCACCGCGTCCTGCCCCTGCTCGGCGGGTTCGCGGCATTCTTCGGGATCCTGCCGCCGATGCCGACCCAGACCCGGTTCACCTTCGCCGGTGACGTACAGAACATCCAGACGACAATGATCCCGCGCATCTACGGCCGGTCCTACGCCATCGAGGCCGACGTGCACGTGCCCGACGGTGGCGCCGAAGGCGTCCTGGTGGCCTTCGCCGACTTCATCGGCGGGTTCGCCCTCTGGGTCGACGAGAACGGCATGCTCAACCACACCTACCAGTTCCTCGGAATCGACACCTACCGGCAGACCTCCACAGAGCCGATCCCCACCGGTGACGTCACCCTCACGATGATGTTCGAGGCGGATGAGTCCAAGCCCGGTACCGGCGGCCACGTCACCCTGTGGGCCGACGACAATCAGATCGGCGAGGGCGAGATGCCCCACACCATCGCGATGCTGTTCACCACCTACGCCGGCATGGACATCTCGCGTGACAACGGCGGCGTCGTCGACCTCGACTACGAGGACCGCGCCCCGTACGCGTTCACGGGCACCGTGCGCACCGTGGTCTTCGACCTCGCGCCACACGCGCACGACGCGGAGGTCTCGCTGCACGAGGCGACCGCGCGGGCAGCCGTCGCCCACGGGGCGGCCGGGTGACCGTCCACAAGTACAGCTCGTCGCGGCCGCCACCACACTCGCCCGTGGTTGCCTCCCGCGGCGTGGCCGGGTCAACTACCCAGCCATGGCCACGCGGAGGTGCCGGAGGCGACGCATGTGGCCATGACCCTCTGCGCCGTCGTCGAGTTTCAGTCTCCCGATCCGGTCAGCCAGTCGACTGTCGCGGGCGCTTCCGACCGGGGCGCAAAGCCGGGCCTGAGCGGCGGCTTCCATGTGCTGATGAATGCGTCCAAGTGGGCCGGAGAGGGGCACTGCCTGGTGGCCGTTCTCAGCTCCACCGACGGTGAAAGCGGGACCTGTCGCCGCCACATCACCGGAGCCTGTCCTGGTGGGCGACAAGTCGACGAGCCGCCCACGGTAACCTCGGTGCTCGTGAGGGCGGCACCCCGGCCTGCCGACCGCAGGCCGCCCGACCACTGTCCTCACCCGGGCCTCTAGCTCAACTGGCAGAGCTGCGGACTTTTAATCCGTAGGTTGTGGGTTCGAGCCCCACGGGGCCCACTCGGCATCGTCGCAGGTCAGGCCGCCTTCGGTCGGGCGGCGAAGGGCTGTCCTCTCCCCCGGTGGTGCAATTGGGCGGTGCAGTTCAGCGGCTCACCGCGTCTCATGTCGTCTCAGCGTCGGTGCCCGCCGAGAGCGTCGTTCTCGCAAGCGATCCGCGGACTTCGGTCTGCGGATATCGGGACTGCGACCACCGGCGCCTACTGGACCGTCACTTCGACACAGGGACAGAGCGCCAGTCACGCGCACGCGGGTGATCCATCCGCGGCATAGGAAGGTCGTCGCGCGTTGGCCTCTGGCAGCCTCCAACGCATGGGCTTGGCTTCGTTGCTGGGCGAGGGGTGGCGGCGGGGGCACGGTCGGGAGCCGTCGATCCATTCGGGCGTCCGCCCTGCACCCGCGCCCCTCCCGCAGGGGCGGGCCATCTCAGCGCACCCACAGGACGTGCGTTCCGGTGGCGCGGAAGCCCGCCGCGAGCCACCGGCCCAACTCGTACCCGTGCGCGTAGCCGACAAGGGGTCGGCCGGGGTGGAGGACGGCCGCGCACGCGACCATGGCGGCGACGTCCTCGTCCCCGCCTCCGGCGGCCCAGGCGTTGGAGAGCTCCACCGTGGCGCCTGCCTGGTGCAGCACGGCGCCGCCAACCGGGTCCTCGCTCGCGTGCCGGACAAGGACCGTGAAGCGCGGGTGCTCGAGGAATGCCGGAAGGAGCACGCCGGTGTAGTTGTGTCGCTCGTTCCACCTCGCCAGCCCGCCAAGCTCAGTGACGACGCCCCACCCATCGGGCAGGCTGGCTGTGGGGGACGGCGCCTCGCGGTGCAGCCAGTCGGCCGCGAGGAGCCGCTGGAACCCGGCAGGCGCAAGGTCAACCGTGCCGTACGAGTCGGCGACGGAGCAGTGCTCGAATGGCTCGACGGCGCGCAGCACACGGTCGGCCGTGACTTCGCTACGCAGCGTCTTGGCAGCGGAGTGCCAAGGGGGAGGCTCGGCGAGCGCCCACCACAGGGCGTCGTCGGACCTGGTAGGCATCCGGTGCACGGCGAAGACGTCCTCGTACCACGCTAGGCTCGCGCGCACCCCGGCCTCGTGCCCCGCCGCCGTCTGCCCTGCCACCCCTCCAGTGCTACCAGAACCGAGGCCCTGCGGTCCGGCTGATCGCGGCATGTCCGCGCGGGTGCTTTGTCCTCGCCATGGCGTTACATGTAACATGGGCTCATGACTGTGCGAGAGCGGGTAAGCGCGCACCGGGCCCGGATGCGAGCCCAGGGCCTTCGGCCTGTTCAGATCTGGGTTCCCGACGTGCGATCACCGGACTTTGCTACCGAGGCTCATCGCCAGTCAGCGCTCGTGGCGGCCGCGGACCGTGCGAGTGACGACATGGACTTCGTCGAGGCCGTCTCCGACGACTGGGCCGAATGAGACGCGGCGACATCGTCACCGTCGCCGGCGGCGTTTATGCGACCAAGCCCCGGCCGGCGCTGGTCGTCCAAGACGACCGGTTCGACGCCACCGAGTCCTTGACTGTCTGTCCCTTCACAAGCAACGACGTCGACGCGCCGCTGCTGCGGGTGCCGGTCACCCCTGACGAAGGGAACGGCTTGGACCGGCACAGCTTCCTGATGGTCGACAAGATCACCACCGTCCGACGAAGCAATGCTCACGCGGTGATCGGACGGCTCGAGGCAACGGCCCTAGTGGAGTTCGAAAGGCGACTTCTCGTCTTCCTCGGCTTCGGCGCCTGAAGGCACCCACACCGCGGCATGTGAGTGTGCTGTTCGACGTCGACGTCGCTCGACTCGTCGCGGCCGCACGGATATGGACTCGTGCACCCACGTACGGCGCTGCAATCATCGTGCAATGAGCGACTTGGACGAGGGGACCGTCGTCGAGGTGGGCGGCTGGGATGACCGCTTCGCCGTCGTTCGCGCAGTGCGCACGCTGGGTGACCGCGCTGCGGCCCTGGTCGACGCCAACGGTGATGGTGCGGATGTGAATCTTGAGCACTTTCGGCGGGCGGACGAGGCGTGGGAGCTGTGCTCGAGCGTTGGCGGAGGAGGCGACAGGGGTCGGAGTTGGTACGACGGACTGTGGGCTGAGCAGGGCCGGGATGAGCACGGTTGGAGGCTGACCTTGGAGCCGGGCCCCCCTCCGGACGACGGGCCCACGGAGGGTTGGGATCCGGAGACGTTTGGGTGGTTCGCGTACGTTCCGCGTAATTGACGTGGTCGATGGCGACTGTCTTGGTTCGCCCCGAACGCGGCATGTCCGGTTGATGCTTGCCTGCAGGGCATGATGAACACAGGGGGTCTAGGTGGGGTGCGGGCGGTCGACGAGCGCGACCAGCTTCCTTGGGGCCAGGACGCAGTACGACTCGACGACGAGCTCGGCGACCTCGTCCCAGTCGGTGGCGTCGTCGAGCGTGAGACCCATCGCGTCGCGGCCCCAGCCCAGGATGTGGAAGGGCGGGCCCGCGTGGCGCAGCGCCTCGAGCTCCTCGCCCGCGGCGCGGAAGGTCATGACCACACGGGCGCCGTCGACGGGGTCGTCGACCCCGAGGACGTGCGCGAAGGTCCGCGTGCGCACCCGCCACCGGGTGCCGACCCAGGCGTGCTCCTCGTAGGCGTCCGGGAGGGCGAGGCACAGTCGGCGCAGGCGCCGCTCGACGTCGGCGGGGACGTCGTCGGTGAGGCGGCGGACGGGCGCGGCGGCCATCGGCGCAGGCTACGCCGCCCCACCGACGGCCGGGTCGGACCTCGGCTGGGCAGGGGTGGCCGGCCTGCGAGCGGGTAGGCGTCCAGGTAGGTATCAGTCGCAGGTGCCAGCTCGGCGAGGGCGGACTGGGGCGCGCCGAGGACGGCGTGGTCGAGGAAGCCGCGGAGCACTTGACGAGCGGTGACGAGGACTCGGTCTGCGGCAGTCGGCAGCGGCGTCACCCGAGGCCTGAACCTCACGGTGTCGGTGAAGCCGTCGTGGGTGGCCGCCGGCAGGACGACTCGGAACGCCCCGCTCCCCGCCGCCTCGAACCGGGCCGCGAGCTCGGGGTGCAGGTCCACCTCCTTGGTCAGGAAGAGCATCGGCTGCTCCGGTGCGCCACCCTTGGGATCGGCCGAGAAGGGCCCACCGGCAGCCTGGCCGTCGAGGTTGACGCAGGCCCTGATTCTTGGGTCGGCCCGACACAGGCCGATCGCGGCGATGCCACCGTTGGAGTGTCCTACGGCTGCGATCCGGGACAGGTCCAGGCGTCCACGCAGGACCCCATCAGCATGAATGTGCGCGAGTTCTTCGGTCACGAAGGACAGGTCGGCCACGCGCTCGTCGATCAGGTCCCGCAGTCGGGCCTCCCTCTGCGTCGGAGGAACGGTCCCCTTCGTCGACGACTGCCACATCGCCGTCGACCAGCAGAGTGGCAGTGCTCTGGAAGGGATGATCCACTCCCACGACCGCCCACCCATGGCTGGCCAGGTCCTCGGCCAGGCTGGCGTAGAAGCCGACGTTCGTCGCCCCGCCGGGCGAGAGCAGGACCACCGGGAAAGCGGGCCTGGTCCGCAACGGCACGGCATCCTCGCGGGCGCCGTCACGCACCAGGCTCAGGCCGCGAAGCTCCAGCGCGCTGACCTCGCCGCTCGCACGCAGGCCGGGGCCGAGCACGTCGAGATCGGGATCGTATGCCGCATCCACGCCCGTCCCCTCTTCCGCCGGGTACCAGACGGTCAGCGACACCGACCGGCTGTCGTTCGGGTCGTCGGTGTGGAGCTCGGGCCGACCAGGGTCGGACAGATGCACGCTCAGGCGCCCCACCGTCATCGGGCCCGTCGGGGCAAGGACCGACGCGGCGGACCCGGTGGAGGCCACGGCTGACGCCGCGACCAGCAGTCCGGTCACGACCAGGACGGCCTTCGCGACGCGGGGAGTCGGCCACATCCGACGCCGTTCAACTGCCCGCCCGACACCGGGCGACGACTTCGCGCTTATCGCACCTCCTGTGAGCCCGTGGCGGGCGCCCAGACCGCTTTCGCCAGCGTACTCGGAGGTGACTGCAGCAGGCGATGCCCCGCACGCGAGCTGGTAGCCGCCTGCCGGGATGCCCGGCGGCATGTCGACGCCGGATTCGACCTTGTGACTCGGGACGCTCTACTTCGAGCTGGGCAGACCCCTCTTCAGCCACGCGCCGGCACGGCACCCGACAGGAACGCAAACCTCCGCTGAGCCACACCCGTGAACCTGGTCGGCAGCCGCTTGGAGAGCATCCCGCCGAGCCCTTGGACCGAGTCGCGCCGGACACCGGTCCTCACTACATCGTCGAGGAGCCGCCCACGGCTGGTCGGCGCCCAGGTTGGCCGAGCTCGAAGTTGCGATTCGTCACAGCGTCCGCCCTCGCCGACTCGCCTTATGTCGTCGGTCGGAAGCATGTAGGTCAGGTCGTGGGTCGATGACATCGAGAAGACCGCAGATGCGGTGGCTCGTCCCGGCGGTGTGCCACCTGGTCGCCGTCGCCGGTTGTCGTCGCCCATCTGCAATGGACCGGTGCCCGAGACCGGGCGGCTCGTATCGTGCAGGCATGGAAACCGCTGTCGAGATCTTCCTCTTGTTGACCGATGACGAGGGCGGCCCGGCCAGCTGGGGCACGCAGACCGGGTGGGCGCTGAGCGCCGCGACGATCGCTGACTTGTTGATCGAGGAACGGGTCGTTCTGGGGGAGGGAAAGGATCCCAGGGTGCGCGTCATCGACGCGACGCCCACTGGCCGAGCCGTCCTCGACAAGGTCCTGTCCCGCATCGTCGAGAAGGAGGGCAAGAAGCTCTCGACGTTGGTGCAAGACCGCAAGCTGAATCCGGAGGCCGAGGTCGTCGAGGCGCTGGTGGCCCAGGGCGTGGTCGAAGAGGTGCCCGCGAGGATGCTGGGTCTGATATCCGCGAAGCGCCCTACCCTGGATCCGCTGCCCGAGCGCGAGGTCCGTGAACGTCTGCGAGCGATCCTGGTCGGCGGACGACCATCGGGCACTGACGCGACCCTGCTGGCGATCCTTCAAGGGCTTGGGGTCGCCAAGAAGGTGCTCAAGGCAGAGTCCGAAGGAATGTCGGCCAAGGAGCTCAAGCGTCGTATCGAAGAAGCCTCCAACGACGTCGCCGTTGGAGTGGCGCTCAAACGGGCCATCGAGAGCTTGAACGCAGCAATCCTCGCTGCGGTCATCGTGCCAACGATCATCGCTGGCGCCGGTGCCAGTTGAGGACTACCTTCTGCGTGGACCACCCCAGTCGCCGACCCGGAAGACCGATTCCCCATGGCCGTTTGGTAACGGCCTCACCACCAGGCGGAAGCGCCTCCAGCCCTGGCTCAACGGCATCGGCCCCGCCGGTACGTGGGCGGAATCGTGCCAGCCCTTGTGGCGGTCGCGCACCTGGGGGGAAGCCGAGCCAATGGGTACTTCCACACGAGGCCTGAGCCATTGTCGGCAGGGGCGACAGGGAGTACGAAACATGCATAGCCTCATAGGTCGCGGGCACGTCCCTGCCTTCATTAAACCCCGCCACCACTCCCCCGCCGCGCTCGTCGGGGTGAACCCAGGCGCGACCCCTCGACATTGGCGGGGAGCTAAGGACGCACCATCTCGAGGCGGCCAGCGGCGCGGATTCCGGCAGCTATCGGTGGCAGCGGCAGGCCTTCATGATTGCGCACGCCCACGAGAGTGAGCTGCCGATCCCCACCGTCCAGCGCAGACACGGTTACAGCGCCTATACGGGCAGCGCTGTGCGCCCAGTAGGGCCACGTGCTCGTCAGCTTCGTGGGTGGCTCGCGGCTTCGAACCCGAGGGCGCGGTATCCGGGCATGCGACGGTGTAGTGACGCGCCCAGGATGGGTGTTGCTACGTCGTGGTAGTCGTGAACTTCGGCCACTTCCTTGCCTGGGAGTGCGCGCACAACTCGGCCTGCGCACTGAACGAGCAGACCGTCGAAGGAGATCGGTCCAGCGAGGAAGAGAGTGTCCAGTGCTGGCGCGTCGAAACCTTCACCGATGAAGGGGGTTGTTCCGATGACCAAGATGGCGTCGCCAGGTCGGGCGTCGGCGAGTTGAGCGACGATCTTTCGGCGGTCAGCGACGGCCATGCCACCTTGCAGGACGTGTGGGCGCAGGCCGCGACTGGTCAGCCTGGCGGCAAGGACCTCTACGTGCGCAACTCGTCTGGTCAGGATGAGGCAGTTCCGGCCGCGGCCAAGGGCCGCGACAACGTCGCGGACGATCTGTTCGTTTCGCTCCTCATCGGCCACGAGGGCACGGTGCACATGAGCCAGCGCTGATGGGTCGAGGGCGTCGACTTCCCCGTAGGTGAAGGCCGTTTCGTGGACGTACAGTTCGCGCCGCGGCCCGGCCTCGGCCGACCCCGGCGGTAGCAGCAGGCCCAGGTCGCTGGACACGCCGATGACGTGACGGACCGGGCCGAGTTGCCAGGTGGCCAGCTCGCCGAGCCCGTCGCGTCGGGTTGGGGTGGCTGTGAGCCCAAGCCAGAATCGGGCTGCGACGGGTTTGACGGAGTGCTCGTAGGCGGCTGCGGCGAGGTGGTGGCATTCGTCGACGACGATGTGCCCGTAGTTCTCGCTGAGCTCTGCGATCCCTTCTCGTCTGGCCAAGGAAGGCAGCATCGCGATGTCGACCAGGCCGGTCAGCTTCTTTCGGCCGCCGCCGAGCTGGCCCGCACGCACACCCAGGAAGTGTTCAATTCGCGTGCGCCATTGCTCGGCCAGCGCCTTCCTATCGACCAGGACCAGCGTTGAGGCGCCCCGCTCGGCCATGATCGCGCACGCCATGACCGTCTTGCCGGCGCCGGGAGGGGCCACCAGCACGCCGTCGTCGTGGGCAAGGAGCGCATTGACCGCTGTCGCCTGGGTTTCAGACAGCTCCGCGGCCAAGGTGAGGTCGATCTGCCGGCCTGCGTTGCGCGAGTCTGTGATCTCCAGGCGCGAGCCAGCTCGCTCAACGATGTCGGTGATTCGGTGGCTCAACCCTCGAGGCAGGACCAGGTGATCATCGATCGTGACGCCGTAGCCGCGCACGAAGCGCGGTGTGTTCCACGTTGACTTGCGCAGGCGTTGCAGTTCGTAGAACTTGGGGTTGGCCAGGGAAGCCGCATGCTTGAAGGTCGCCAGCGCCGAGGGGGTCAGCTGCCCCATATCAAGCACCAGGCCGGCAGCCAACTCAGCTCGCACCACCGGTGGCAGCCGAGGCTGGACCTTGGAAGCGGTAGAGACGGCCAAGGTGGCGACGTCGGTGCCGACCGACGTCCGACCCACCTGCTGGGCCAGTCGTGCGGCGCGAGGGGGGTCGAGGCGATCCAGGGTGGACAGGTAGGCCCACTGGTCTGGGTGCGGTTCCAGCGTCGCCAGGTCAAGGAACAGCGTCAGGCCGTCGCGGCGTCGGCGGCCTTGCAGCGGTGCTGCGATCAGGTTCCCGAAGCCACCCAAAGGGAGCACGTCCTGGTTCGGGAACAGCCTGTCGTAGGACGACAGGTCCATCGACCCCCGCAGCAACATGGCCTCATGGACCAACCAGGTCCCCAACGCTCGGGCTGCTCTTGCCGGGACCGCGCCGGAGAACAGGATCCACACGTGGGCTCCGCGCCCCGACTGGGAGATCTCCACAGCGGCCGGGACACCTCGACTGCGCGCGGCCTTCGCGTACGCCAGCGCGTCCAGCATTGCGCCAGCGCCGTCGAAGTCGGCCACCAGGAAGTGGCAGTCATTGGCCTTCGTCAACGGATACAGGCCGATAAATGCCTGGCCGGACAAGTGCGCCGACAGCACCTCCGCCGTGAGGGGCAAGAAGCGGGCGCCGCGGGGATCCATGCCCTTTCGCCAGCCACCCGCCACCGCGGGCGACCACCCGCTCAACCCGGAGCGGTTGTTCTCCCAACGAACCGCGTACACATCCCGCCTGGCCTGGAAGCGGTCGGCGTACAGAGCGAGCTTGTCCTCTATCGAGGAGTCCTTGGTCACCATCCCCGGAGACATCACCGGCATCGACGACTGCTCAGGAGCCGGAGCCGTGTCCCATCCCCGCAGGTCCAAGAGCCGCGTCAAGCGAGCGTTCTCATCACGCAACCGCTGCAGCTCACTCGACAACGCCACCACCTCCGCGCGGTTGGGTAGAACCACAGACCCATTCTTCACACAGTCATCAAGCCCAGTCCTGGCGCCACCGTGAGCAGCGGTCGCCAAAGGGACCTTCTGTCGAAGGCTGGGAACGGCGCCCAGCGCAGCCGCCACCTCCGCCTGGGCAACCCCCGAGGACCGCGGTCGTCGGATCTGCCCGGCCGAACATGTGCCGTCAGTCGTCCTCACGTCGACGGCCGTCGCCCTCATCGAAAACGTGACGACTGCACCACTTGCCTCGTCGCGAAAGAGGTCGCGGGCGAAGCGCCCTGAACGAGGATCGGTTCGGTTGCGGCGCATCACCCGCGACCGCCGCGGCACCACCTGCACCGCTGTGGTAGGACTGGGTCATACCGCCCACTTAGACGCGGGCTTCACCCACTTCCACGCCCTGAGCGGGGCGGTGACCGACTCCCCGTGGACTACCGAGCCGAGACGCGCGTACAACAACGTCTTCGTCGCGGCCTACCCAGACCCCGGTCTGAGCGAGCCTGTCGCGTTCTTGCCACCTGACTGGTTTGACGGGCGTTCGGACGGCAACCTGCACTCGTGAGTGCCCGACGGCACGGGGCCGACCCGCTATATGGTGCAGGGTGTTACCGGTGGCTTCGTCGAGCTGCACGGTGAAGGTAGCTACCGTGAGTCGTATCCCCAGCATGAACAGCAGGGTGCCCAGGTCTGGGGCAGGCGACAAACCTGACTTCTACATTGCTGGGCAAGCGCAGAGATGGCTATCTGGTCATTTGCTACGATGACGCTGCACGCGGACCGTCGGGCTTCCGCACCTCGACTATCGAGAGCCACAGGACGGGCCACTGAGCCCCTGGCGCCGCCGACGATCGCTACTTTCCGAGAACGATGCAGGCATTGTGTCCACCGAAAGCGAATGAGTTGCTGAGTGCATACTCCATGTCGTGCGGGCGCCCTACGGTGTGTACAAAGTCGACCTCGCACAAGTCCGGGTCGGGTTGCCCAAGTCCCGCCGTCGGAGGCACAATCTGGGCCCGCATGGCCAGTAGGGAGGCGATGGCCTCCGTGGTTCCTGCCGCCCCCATCAGGTGTCCGATTGCGCCCTTGACGGACCAAGTAGGCGTGAACGACCCGACAGTGGAGTTGATCGCGTAGCACTCGGCCCTATCGTTGAGCGTCGTGCCGGTTCCGTGGGCATTGACGTGTCCGATGTCGGTCGGGGCTAGTCCAGCCACATGCAACGCGGCACGCATGGCTTCAGCGGCACCGCTACCGTCCGGGAGCGGTGCCACCACGTGATGCGCGTCGCTTGTCGCGGAGTAGCCCAGTACCGTGCCCAGCCGCTCGGGCTGCGCATCGGCTTCCAGGATGAGGCAGCTGGCGCCCTCACCCATGACGAAGCCGGTCCTCCCCTTGTCGAATGGCTGGCAGGCCCGCGCGGCCTCCGAGGTCTCAGTGGAGAGTGCTCCCAGCCGCTGGAAACCCGTCAGGATATCCCCGCGGACCGGGGCATCCGCGCCGCACACCACGACCAGGTCGGCCGCGCCACCTCGGAGGAGCAGATACCCGTAGCCGAGAGCGTCAGTTCCGGACGCGCAGGCCGTCAGAAGTGTGTGAGAAGGACCGCGACATTCGTGCCGCAGGGCGATCTGGGCGGCCAGTCCGTTGCCCATCAGCTGTGGGACCGTGCGTGGTCCGATGGCCCCGTATCCCTCCGAGGCAACGGCCTGGGCGCTGTCGATGACCGATCCCAACGTCGCGAACGCAGTACCGACCACGACAGCCCGCCGCTCGGGCGGGACGTGGTGGAATCGCGGGTGCGCTGCTACGGCGTCTTCGACACTTGCCATGGCCAGCCCCAGTGTCCTGTCCATGGCGGAGAAAGGGCCGTCGTACTTCGCGCGGGCGACGACTACCTGTTCACGAAAGGGCAGCCCGGGGAAGCGCTCAACCGTTCCCGCGCAGCCGACCCCTTCGAGCAAGGTCCAAAGTTCTTCGGCGGTCGAAGCGCCTGGGACCCGCAGGCCCCACCCGGTCACGGAGGCGACGGCTCTCATGGCAGTCCGTGGATCTGGCTGAGCCGGGCCACCACCGTGTCGAAGTCCTCGAGGGACTCGGGCAGCTCCTGAGGGTCTGTCAGTCGACCCAGCCTGTCGTCGAACCTGGCCAAGATCTCCAGCAGGTCGAGGCTGTCCACCGACGTCAGCCATCGCTCACCCGACTCCACCGAGGCCCTCACCTCCGGGCCCTTGACGTCGTCGATCGCTTGCAGCAGCAAGGTCCGTACCCTCATCTGGCGCTGTCTCCTTGGTGAGAACTCGCTTGTGGGCTCTCGAAGGTCAAAGTGGCGGCGAGTAGCCACTGGTGCGGGAGAATGCCGATGAGCTGCTCCAACCTCTGTGCCACACCTGCGACACGTGCTTCCCGCGGCACGTCCGGCCCAACTGGCCACGGTGCCCGCAGGTGGACCTCGATCTGAGAATTCCGTCGGATGCAGGTGAGCGGTAGAACGACCGCTTCCGGACGTCCGAGCAGGCCAACGAAGGCGGAGGACACAGGGTGCTCCCTCCCGAAGAGCGTCATCGGGTCCATCCGGTGACCTCCGTAGACGAAGTCCGCGAAGGTCGCGAAGATGCCGCCCTTGTCGAGCACGTCGAGGATCTCCTGGAGGCCACCCAGCCCGGGTTGCGCAAACCGTCCTGCCACTCCCGAGGAGGCGGTGTCGCCCAACTGCTCCCCGTACATGATGAACGGCCGTGGACCCGCGAGCTGGTGAAGGATCGAAGCAGCGTCGGGCATGCACAGCGTCATGGGTACGAGCAGGATCGTGGGTCTGTCGCTTACCCGCCGCAACTCTTCGTCTGGATCGACAAGGCTGACATTCGAGGTGGGCCAGTGGCCGCTGCGGTACTGCGCCTCACGCCACCCACACCACAGGAGATGGGTCGCGTGATCGACCATTGCGTCCGGCGTCACGGCGCCGCAAGCGTCAAGGGCGTCGGCCAGCTGCTCGTTGTTACCGTATGCATCCCGATCGACCAGTCTCGCGGCGAGATCGGCGAGCTCGGACTCTCGCATCGCGGCGAACCGCGCCCGTTGCGCGTCGTCCGCCAGCAACGAGAGCAACGATGCGGATAGCCCCCATGCCACCTGGCGCTACTTCAACGTCTCGAGGTAGTCGACGAGGCGATTGCCGTGGCAGAGTGACCACGAAATCCGGTCAAAGGCGAGTTTCGCGAGTTCACATCCGAGGCCCCACACCGCGTCTTCTCCCCCTGCGTGCGCCATGCAAGTCCCACCACACACGCCGTACCAGAGGCATTCGGAGCAGTGGGTTGAGCCAACATCTCGGCTGCGGATTTGCTGATTACGCTCGGAAGAGCGCGCGTCGGTGAGCGTATTCGAGGCGATGTTGCCCAAGTTTCCAAGCGGGCCGGCACGATCGATGCAGTCACAGGCCTCGATCGTCCCATCGGCGGATAGCGACATAAGGTCACGACCTGCGCCGCATTCCCCCCGCATGCACATGTTGGCCCCAGGACCGGAAATGAAGTTCTCCAGATACTTTGTAACGGGGGCTACCCGGAACCCATCGAATTCCCCGTCTTCGACGGCGCAAAGAAGGTCAGACCAAGACGAGAGTACGCGGGCGGTGTCGAGTTCATGTGCCATCGCGCTCGAAGCCCCTCGCCCGATGGGCTGGAAGAGGCTCCAGTCCCAGGATGGGAAACCGAGGTCACGAACATGGCGGGCCACTTCAAGTAGATGGTCTTGGTTGATTGAGGTGATCGTGCTCATTACACCGCTCTTTCGTACGAAGCGGGGAAACGTACGCAACGACTGCTCGATCATTGCGTAAGAGCCCTGCCCACTGTGCGTAACCCGGGCTGCGTCGTGAAGATGCGCCGGACCATCCAGCGAAAGGCCCCACGCGACGTCGTGCTCCTCGGAGAAGCTGACGATGCGATCGGTGAGCCGCGTCATGTTGGTTTGCCCGGTGAAACGGACTACCTTGCCGGCTCGGGCTGCGAACTCTTCGGTACCAAGCACGAGTTCCTCAATGCGGGGCCAGGCGAGCATTGGCTCGCCGCCGTGCAGAATCACCCACAGCTGTTTCGGCACCAGCTCGATCGCCTCGCTGATGGCAGCCCTGGCCCCATCCAAGTTGATGCGGCTGCCGCGCTCTTCGGGCTCGAAGTCGTAGCAGTAGGTGCAAGCCAGGTTGCATCCTGACGTCATCTTTACGATGAGCGTGGTCAGCTCGTCGAAGTGCCGCTCTGACGAGCTGACTCCTACGCCCGCGTCCACCAACGTCCTTCTTAGGCGCAATACCAGTGTTCGCGCCGGCTCGGGGATCTCCGATGGCCACGAGCCGACGAGCTGCAACAACCCCAGTTCCTCGTCGGGACGGACCACCCAAGTCCCCGAGACACGGTCGATCACCAACACCCACTGACCCCGGCGAAGCCACCTCACCCGCGTCGGGTCAAAGCGATCCGGTCGGAGCTGTAGTGGCACCAGTGTCCCGGTCGCACCCGCCATGGCGTTACTCGCTCTCGGCCGCGCCTATGTGAGTCGCGGGATCCTCCAGATCGACAACCCTCAGTTGCGACTCGACATGGACACCACCCACCTTGCGGAGGACTTGGGATCCGGGGGATTCGAGTTCGTCGATCAGCGGGTCCTCGAAGTCCTCGATCAGCGCCCGGCTTCCGCAGCACGCACGGGTCCACTCGGCCCATCCGCCCCAATCGCCGGGCCCGCCAAGACCGCCACCGCGGCCGATAGCCCGGTCGAGGACTACACGATTGACACCCGTGGGGCGGAATCCTTCAGGCATAGATTCCAGCATTCTGGTGGCGTGCTCTTCGACGATGCCCTGAATCTCCCGCGGGGACATGCGTTCCAGCGACATCGACTCGGGCGGCGTAACTCGGTATTCCTTTGACATGCCTTCACCCCTCGCTCAATTGTCCGCGGTCAATGGGGCCCTGAAGTTCCGCGGAGTCCATCATTGTGATCCCGGTCTATTGCGCTTCGAATGCGCTCCCCAAATATTGTCGGGCTCCTTGATCGATCCGACAACGATCCTCCCTCGAGGCCAACCTGTCAACGCGGCGCCGATCTTTTCGTTGTGCCCCGTGGGACGGCCCGGAGCCGGGCGTGACCGCGTCCCCGAAGCGCACGGACTGGAGCGTCGATGGTTCTGGATCAGCCGGTGCGCGAGGCAGGGCGCACCTGGGTCCTGTCAAGGACGTGGGCAGAGAACACAGTGCCAACTTTCAAGGCTCTACTCGCCCTGGCGCCGATGGACAGGTTCGGATATCGGCCCGTCTGCTGGCTGGCGCAGCAGCCTTCGCTGCGGGCTGGAGTGGGACGTGTGTCTCTGCCGCGTGGGTTGTCTGCCTTCCTCGCCAGAAAGGTGGCCAGCATCGGGACCGGTGACGATGTCGTCATCGACGACGGCCTCGTCAGGACGAACTGACGTGGCTGAGCAGGCAGTGCGGTAGCCGGCGATCCGGCGTAGCATCAGGAGTCGCAGACCCCACGGTCGAGCGACGGCCGTGCCCCGTGAGGTGATCGCCATGACCGCAGCGAAGCGTCCGAGAGCGAAGCAGGACTGGCGCGTCTTCCCCGCCCCCGCCGAGGGCTTCGCCCCCTACGAGGCGAGCGCCCGGGAGCTCACGAAGCACGGCCTACCGCAGCGCCCCGAGACTCGGGCGGATCCCCACCTCGCCGGCCTCTGGGACGCGGTCGCCGGCCGGTACTCCGGGTTCACGCACCTCTCGCCGAACTTCGAGGGCTCTGGCCCTGCCAAGGCGCCGATCGTCGCGTCACTGTCACCGATCGAGAACTGCGGGTTCAGCATCCCTACGACGGGCTCGGCGCCGTTCACCGCTCTCTTCATCCACTGGACGGTGCCTCATCTGGTCTACACCCCGGCCCCGTTGAACAAGAACTGGTTCCACACCTTCGCCGGTATCGGCTTCCTCGCCGACGTCCATGTCGAGATGACGGTGGACTCCGCGGGTGTAGTGACCAGCACGGCCACCGTGAACGGGTCACCCGTGACGAACCTCCCGGTGGTCCCTGGCGACGCCATGAGCGCCGTGATGTGCGTCAACACCCAGTCGACGGGTGGGCCGAAGGTGTTCATCGGGGTGGCCAACGAGACCCGGGGACAGACCGTCAACCTCAGCACGACCGCACCGAACCTCCCGGCCCTCAGCGTCGACGCCGGCGTGACGCTGGACCTCGTCCAGAACAACCCGACGCTCAACAAGCTCGCCCGGTTCGGTGTCGTCTACTTCGACGAGATCTCCGCATACACCACGGACGGACCGCGGACCCTCGCGGTCGGGACCGGGACGACGATGACCGACCTCAGTGGGAAGGCCATGGCGCACGCGTACCGGCTCAACGACTTCGCCTTCAAGACCGTCTACGGGTAGGTCTGCGGACGGGTTCGTGCGCAGTTGCAGACTTGGACTTCGCTCCAGCTACGCACGCTCGGGGGTACCTTGCGCACCATCACGCAGTTGCCCAAGCCCTGGGGCGGTTGTAGCTGAAGCCCTCACGCTCATACATCGTGCGGTGCCGTTGCAGAGGAAGGACGAGTTCTTCTTCTTGCGTAGCCCGCCGGTGTCGTGCGGGTACCCCTCGACCACGCCGCCGCCCGCCTGCGCGATCAGGTCCACGGCTCCGCCCAGGGCGACCGACGCCAGGCCCTTTCCGCGGTGGACCTTCTCGACCTGGATGCAGGTGATCCGGTAGTCGGGCAGTCGCTTCGCGGTGGCGAGGTACTCCTTGCGGTGGTGGATGCCGGGTAGCTCCTCGGGTGTGCCGTACTCCGCCCAGGCGATGGCCAGGTCGCCGTCGTAGACCAACGCCGCGTGCGCGATCCCCTCGTCCACACGGCGCTTCTTGAACGCCCGGTTGCCCTCGTCGGTGCTGCCCGGCTCGCGGTCATCGGGATGGAAACCAGGTGCCCCAGCAGTTGGCGAACATGCCCTTATTGCGCTCGACGAGGGCGGCGAAGTCGTCGAAGGTCTCCGGTGTGAGCGACTTGATCGTGAAGTCGGACATGGTGGGAACCTAGACCGGATCGGAGGTTGGTTGGCGCAAGGCACACCGGCCCTCTCGCAACTGCCGCCGCGTACGCGCCGTCGTCAACTGGGGCGCACCCGCCACTGGGTGAGGGACACCCCCTCCGCCACCCGTCGGGGCGCCCTGAACGGCACCCGAGGAAGGCCTACTCAGGCTTGCGCCGGCCGCGCAGGATCAGCGCAATCCCGCCGATCGCCACGATCGGTCCGATGACCGCCCAGAGCACGACGCCGCTCATCACGCTGCCGCCGAGCACGCCGATCCCCTGGAAGAACCAGATCAGGCCGATGACGACGAGGATCCCACCGATGACGAGGGTGACTGGGCGGCTCATCGCCCGAGCGTAGCCCGCATCCCGCTCAGAGCCGCACGACCATCTTCCCGGTGTTCTCACCGCGCAGCACACCCAGGAATGCGTCAACCGCCCCGTCGATGCCGTCGGCGAACGTCTCGCGCGACTGCAGCCTCCCGTCGCCCAGCCACTGCGCCGCGAGGCCGGCATACTCGCGGGCCAGGTCGTAGTGGTCGCCCACCAGGAAGCCCTGGATGCGACCGCGGGTCTGGATGAGGCGAGACAGGTTGCGCGGACCGGGCGCGGGCTCGGTGTCGTTGTAGACCGAGATCATCCCGCACACGGCGACCCGGCCGCCGAGCCGCAGCGAGCCGATCGCGGCCTCGAGGTGCTCGCCGCCGACGTTGTCGAAGTAGATGTCGATGCCGTCAGGCGCCGCCTCGCGCAGCTGCTTGGACACCGGGCCGTCCTTGTAGTTGAAGGCCGCGTCGAAGCCGAGGTCCTCGACGACGTGCCGCACCTTCTCGGCCGAGCCGGCACTGCCGATGACCCGGCTCGCGCCGAGCGCCTTGGCGAGCTGCCCGACCGCACTGCCCACGGCACCGGCCGCGCCGGACACGAACACCACGTCGCCGGGCTGGATCTCGGCGATCCGGGTGAGGCCGGCATACGCGGTCAGCCCGGTCATGCCGAGCACCCCGAGATAGGCGGATGCCGGTGCCACCGACACGTCCACGACCCGGGAGCCGCTCGCGTCGATGACCGCCACCTCGCGCCAGCCGAAGCCGTGCAGCACGTGGTCACCTGGGGCGAAGCCGTCCGCGCGCGACTCCTCCACCACACCCACGGCACCACCCGTCATCGCCTCGCCGAGCTCGTAGGGCGCGGCATACGACTTGGCGGCGCTCATGCGGCCGCGCATGTAGGGGTCGACCGACATCACGACGTTGCGCACGCGCAGCTGGCCGTCGGCGAGCTCGGGCAGCTCGCTCTCGACGACCTCGAAGTCGTCGTGCGTGGGCCAGCCGACCGGGCGGGCGGCGAGGCGCACCTCGCGCGGGGCGGCGGTGGGCTGGGCGGTGGTGTCGGTCATGGCGACCTTCCTGTCGACGTCGTTGGGCACGAAAGGGTCCAACGACGGTTCTCCGCCAGGTATGCCGTGACGCTCACCACCGCTGGCCGGCGCGGCACCCCGTGCCGCACCGAGCCGCGGCTCCCAGCGCTGGCGGGCGCGCGGCATCCTGCGCCTTTGACAGCGCTGGGACACGGCAGGGCAGCGGCCTGGTCAGCTGCGCGTGCGGTCCTGACCCGCGAGCCGGGCGGCACGGGCCGCCTCGACCTTGGCGGCGCGCTCGCGCTGGAGGCGGCGCTGGGGGTCGCGCTCGTCGCCGAGCTGGGCCGGGCCGAAGACGTGCAGGCCGGCGTACTTGAGCCGCCACATGAAGCGGTAACCGAGGCTCAGGCCCTCGTTGTCGCTGTTCCGGCTCATCGCCGCTCTCCCGTTCCTCAGTTACTTAGTGCCCTAACTATATGCCCACTCGGCACTACACTCAATCCATGGCCACGCCTCGGACCGCCAGTCCCTCGTCAACGAACGACACCGGGCCCGACCTGCTCGCGCTCGACCGCCAGGTCTGCTTCGCCCTCGCCGTCGCCTCGCGCACCGTCATCTCGCTCTACCGACCCCTGCTGGAGCCGATGGGCCTGACCCACCCCCAGTACCTCGTGATGCTCGCCCTCTGGGAGGCCGAGCCGCTGCGGGTCAGCGAGCTCGCCGACCGGCTCAGCCTCGAACCCGCCACCCTGTCACCGCTGCTCAAGCGCCTCGAGGCCGGCGGCCTGGTCACCCGGCGCCGCGACCCCGACGACGAGCGTGCCGTGGCCATCACGCTCACCCCAGCCGGCCGTCGCCTGCGCCGGAAGGCCGAGCGCATCCCCCCGGCCGTGGTGGCGCGCCTGGGCATCGAGATCAGCGAGCTCGAGGAGCTCCGCGACCGGCTGACCACCGTGATCGAGGCCGCCCGCCGCGGGGAGTGAGCCAGCCTCAGCGCGCTGCGAGTGCCGCCGTGACGACCGCAGGGCTCGGGTTGGTGTGCGCTGCGCCGTCGATGACCACGGTCGGCACGGTCTCGTCGCCGCCGTTGACGCCGGCGACGTAGGCCCGGCCGGCGTCGTCCTCCCAGATGTTGACCCAGGCGATCTCGTCGCGCCGCCCGCGCACCGCCATCCGCAGCCGGTTGCAGTACACACACCCGGGCCGCCAGTAGACCGCCACCCCGTGCTCGGCCCGGGCCAGCGCCTCGGCGTGCGGCGTAGGAGCCGGGCGTCCGGCCATCAGGTCCACAAGTCCCATCGACCCAGCGTAGGCCCGTAGAGGGGTAGCGTCGCCGCAGCGGTTCCGCCCCCGACGACGCGTGTGGCCCGCGGCCGGCGCGCTCGCGCCGGCCCGACCCCCCAACGCCCAGAGGTGCCCCATGCCCGACCCGACCCCCGCCCCCGGCGGCCCGGCCACCTCGGCGACCGTCGGCGCCCACCTCGACATCCCCGTCGAGGGCGCCGGGCGGCTCGCCATCTCGGTCGCCGTCGCTGCCGGCCTGGATGCCGTCGAGACCCTCACCATCCGCAGCGCGGACGCCGACGTCCCCCACCACGTGCTCGAGCTCGACCGGGGCACGCGCGTGCACGTGGTCGACGCCCCCGTGGGCCAGCTGTCGGTCAACTACGAGGCGACCGTCACGCTCGGTGATGCGGATGCCGTCGACGTCACCGAGCGCGAGCGCTTCCACTACCGCTTGCCGAGCCGCTACTGCCCCAGCGACCGCGTGGAGGGCTTTGCCGCAACGGAGTTCGGCCCGGTCACCGATGAGGCGCAGGCCGCGCAACGAGTCGTCTCCTGGGTGAACGAGCGGCTCTTCTACCTGCCCGGCTCGACGACCGCCGCCGACGACGCGCTGGTTCCGCTGGGCACCGGGCAGGGCGTGTGCCGCGACTACGCGCACCTGGTGGTCACGCTGTGCCGCGCACTCGGGATGCCGGCCCGTTACGTCTCCGTGTACGCGCCGGGGCTGTCACCGATGGACGCCCACGCCGTGGTCGAGGTCGCCGTCGACGGGGTGTGGCGGGTGTTCGACGCCACCCGGCTGGCCCCGCGGGCGTCGATGGTGCGGATCGGCACGGGGCGCGACGCCGCCGACACGGCGATCCTCACCGCGCTCGGCGGCGCCAGCCAGCCGGCGACCTTCACGGTGCTGGCCACCTCGGACCCGGACCTGCCGGTGGAGGACGTCGACGCGCTCGTCGCGCTCCGCTGACCGGGCGGGCGCCCGGGCTCACCACGGGGCGGAGAACGGCCCGACGAGGAAGAACGCGACCATTCCGACCGTGTTGCTGACCCCGTGCGCCACCACCGAGGCCCACAGCGAGCGGTAGGCGTAGCGCAGCCAGCCGAAGAACACGGCATCCACGAACACGAGCACCATGCCGGTGATGCCCTGCTCGCCGTGGATGACCGCGAAGAGCAGCGCCACGGTGACGACGGCCGCCGACCTGGCGAGTGGCGAGGTGCCGATGAGGTCGGTGATGCGGGTGAGCAGGTAGCCCCGGAAGGCGAGCTCCTCGACGAGGGCGGCGAGCGTCCAGCTGAGGGCGACGAACAGGAGCAGGCGGGGCAGGTCGCCCTCGAGGTCGGCGAACTCGCTGGTGTCCTGGGTCGAACCGGTGAGGTGCTCGGTCACCGGCATGACGAGCAGGAACACCAGGGTGGTCCACGCCAGGGCCAGGGCCGCGACCTGCGCCAGCTGCCGGCCGGGGTGTGGGAGTCGGTGGAAGCCCAGGGTGCTCGGTGACTCCCGGCGGACCGCGAGCGAGACACCTGCCATGACCGTGAGCACGACGGCGGGCAGGAAGAGGTCGAGAAGCACCGACGTGACGGCGAGCACCACCTCGACGACGGTGAGGGCGGTCCATCCGGGCCCGCGGCGGCGCGCCTCTCGTGCGGAGGCTCGGGTGACTTCGTGGGGGCTGGCGGAGACGGCCATGACGACCTCGGCGGTGCTGGGGGTGGTTCTCCCTCGATGGTCGCGCCGGGCCGCGGCGACTGGAAGAGCGACCTACGGAGACGTTGCTCACCCCGCGCCGGTCCCCCCGGGTCGCCACCCCCGGAGGCGGGCGTCCGCGGGTCGGCGCGGGCGGTCAGGCGTCCAAGGGCACGGTGAGCGCACCCCCGCAGTGGTAGACGTCGGGCCGGCCCGGCCACACCTGGCCGCCCTCGCGCATCTCGTCGTCGAGCTCGTTGCGCCAGGTGCCGCGATCGTCGATGAACCAGCGTGCGGCGTGGTCCCACAGGCGCCGGTACCAGTGCTCCCAGTGCTCGTCGCCGGTGAGCCGCTGCAGCACCGCCGTGGTCTGGATGCCCTCGCACACCGGCCAGTGCAGCCGGATGCCGGCCACGGGGGCGCCGTCCCAGTCGACGGTGTAGACCAGCCCCGGCCGGCCGTCGAGCGCCCACCCGCCGTCGAGCGCGCGCCGGGTCAGGCCGTCGGCGGCCTCGACCAGCCAGGACGGCGACCCCACCAGCGGTGAGGCGTCGAGCTGGAGCAGGAAGCGCGACCACTCCAGGGAGTGACCGAAGGTGGCGCCGTAGGGGCGGAACGGGTGCAGCGGCTCGTCGTGGTTGTACTCGGGCAGCACCTGCCAGTCGGCCGTGAAGTGCTCAGGCAGCAGCCAACCGCGTTCCCGCGCAGCGACGTTGATCAAGCGGTCGGCGATGGCCAACCCGCGCTCGTGCCACACGGCATCCCCCGTGGCGTTGCCCATCGCGATGAACGCCTCGAGGCCGTGCATGTTGGCGTTGGCACCGCGGTAGTCCTCGGAGTCGGACCAGTCCGGGGCGAACGACTCGAGCAGCGCCGATGCCGACGGGTCCCACAGCCGGGTGTCGATGACCTCCGCGACCTGGCCCAGCAACGCCTCGGCCGCCGGGTGGCCGACGGTGAGCGCCGTGGCCGAGGCGAGCCCCACGTGCACGTGGTCGTACGTCATCTTGCGGGTGACCGTGCCCGGCTCGCTGAGCCATCCACCGTGCTCGGTGTCGGCATGCAGGCCGGTGAGCGAGCTCATCGCGTGGTCGAGCAGCTCGCCCGACCCCGGGATGCCCTGCCGCACACCGAGCGCCGCCGTGTGCGCCATCCGGGCCGTGAGGAAGAGCTGGGGGCGGCGGCCCGGCATCGGCGACCCGTCGGCATCCTGGTAGGCGAACCCACCACCGGACAGGACGGAGCCGAGCGCAAAGCGGATGACGTCGGCGAAGCCGGCGTGCAGCCAGGCCCGGTGGCCGGGCTCGTCGAGCCAGGAAGGGCCGGCCCCCGTCGCCCCGCTCACAGCGGCTGCACCTCCACCCGGTAGGTCGTCGTGTGCGACTCGCCGGGCTGCAGCACCACGGCGCTCTCCAAGGCGTTGGCACCCTCGATGCACACGTAGCGCTCCCAGTCGTCGTCGCCGATGTCGGCGGCCGCAGCAGCCTTGTCCGCCCACGGGTTCCAGATCACGAGGTTGCTCGCCCCCTCGGTCGTGACGACCAGCCGCCGCCCGAGGGCTGGGTCGTGGAGGGTGACCGGACCGCTGGTGCGGTACACGGCATCCGTCTCGCCGGCGAACGCGAGGTCGCCCTGCTGCACGCGCTCGGTGCCGGTCACCTTGTCGACCAGCGTCGCCCCGTCGAGCCCCTCGATCCGCACCCGGTGCACGTCGCCGACCACGAGGTAGGTGTGCAGGGCGTCCTCGTAGTCGACGGCCTCGTCCCCGGTGTTGGTGACGCTCAGCGACACCACCAGCGCCCGGCCGAACCGGATACGCACCTCGGCGCAGTAGGGGTTCGGCCAGTGCGGCGAGGTCGCCTCGTCGGAGGTGAGGCGGTGCACGACCGTGGTCTCGTCGTCGCAGTCGGTCACCTCCACCAGGTCCCAGGTAGAGGTGCGGGCAAAGCCGTGAGCGGGCTCCATCCCCGGCTCGCGGCCCGGGCCGAACCACGGCCAGCACACCGGCACCCCGGCCCGGATCGCCCGGCCCGCCTCCAGCCGCAGCGCGCTGCTGACGTAGAGCACCGGGTCGGCGCCGACCGGCGCCCACCTGGTCACCTGGGCGCCCTGGTCGAACACCTCACCGGTGCACGCGGAGTTCTCGACGGTGCGCGGCGGCGGCAGGGCTGGCGTCATGGTCCCAACCTAGGGATGCCGGAGACCCGCGCACCAGCGGAACACCCGCTGGTGCGGGGGTCGGCGTCAGGTCGAGGCCGACTCCCGCTCCGGCTCGGGCTCCACCTGGGCGTCGAGCTGCGGGTTTGAGGCCGCGGTCCGGCGGGCGTCGCGCCGGTTGGCCAGCACGCTCGTGGTGGTCGCCAGGGCCAGGATGCCGACGATGACGCCGAGCGAGGCGAGGGTGGGCACCTCGGGCACGGCCGGCCAGACGCCGTGCGCCCAGTGCAGCACGAGCTTCACGCCGATGAAGGCGAGGATCGCGGCCAGGCCGTGGCCGAGGTGGCGCAGCGAGCCGAGCGAGCCCTCGACGACGAAGTAGAGCGCGCGCAGGCCGAGCAGGGCGAAGGCGTTGGTGGCGAAGACGAGGTAGGGGTCGCCGGTGATGCCGTAGACCGCTGGCACCGAGTCGATGGCGAACACCACGTCGGTGCCGAGGATGGCGACGATGACGAGCGCGAGCGGGGTCAGGGCGCGGCGGCCGGCCTGGCGCACCGTCATCCGGGTGCCGTCGTACGACTCGGTGACCGGCCAGAAGCGGCGCATCAGTCGCACCGTGCGCAGCGAGCCGATCTCGACCGCGTGCTCCTGGGCGGAGAAGGCGTCGCGGCCCACCTTGACCGCCGTGATGAGCAGTACCGCGCCGAAGAGGAGGAAGGCCCACGAGAACGAGGCGATCAGCTGGGCGCCGAGGGCGATGAAGATGCCGCGCAGGATCAGGGCGCCGGCGACGCCGATGAGCAGCACGCGCTGCTGCAGCTCGCGCGGCACGGCGAAGGCGGTGAGCAGCAGGAGGAAGATGAACAGGTTGTCGACCGAGAGCGACTTCTCGACGAGGTAGCCGGTGTAGTACTCCAGGCCGCGGTCACCGCCGTACTGCTGCCAGATCCAGACGCCGAAGCTGACCGGAATGGCGACGTAGAACGCCGACCAACCGATGGCCTCCTTCATCGAGACCTCGTGCGGGCGCCGGGTGATCAGGAAGTCCAGGACGAGCAGCACGACGATGGCGCCGATGGTGATGGCCCACAACATGGGCGTGCCGATCGACGGCTGCATCGCGGCCGGTTCAGCGGCGGCGAGCACGGACGAGGGGGACATGAAACTCCTCAAGACGGAACTACGGTCTTGAGGTCTCCTTCACCGCCCGGATGCCGGGTGGCGCCGTACCGGGTCTGCACTGGGGCGGACGTATTGACCGGCACGAGCTTGGGAAGTACTCCCCTCGTGGTGACGAGTGTAGGGAACGCTGCGGATTAACCCAAGTTCAGGTGTGGAAAAGCACGAACGTTCAACGGGCAGCTGTTCCGGGAGTGGGCTCGGTCGAGGCCGTGCCACTGCTCTGGCTGGACGAGGTCGGGCTACGAGGGGCTCCGGTGCGGAGGCTCCGTTGCGGAGGCTCCGGTGTGGCGTCACGCCTGGGGTAGAAGCCACCTCGGCTGCCTGTGGACAACTCGGTCGGCGTGTCAGTGGACACTTGTACGATTAGTGCATGGCAGGGGGACCAGTGCTCGGGGAGCGTCGACACCAGATGGTGGCGGCGTGCGAGGCGGTGGACGGGCTGGGCGGGGAGCTGTGGCGGGCGGGGTCGGCGGAGCTGGAGGTGGTGATGGCCGAGGCTGACCGGATGGTCGCTGCTGGTGAGGCGGCCCGGGTGGCGGTGCTTGCTGAGGTGATGAGCCGGGGCGAGGTGGGTGCTGGGGCGGAGGCGTTGTCGCCGGTGCAGTGGGTGCGCCGGCATGCGCCGAGCACCCGCGCGGGTGGGGCCGCGCAGGTGGTCGCGGTGGCGCAGGCGTTCGCGGTTCCTGGGCGGGCGGCGGTCAAGGATGCCGTGCTGTCCGGGGTGTTGCCGGTGCGCAGTGCCGCGGTGGTGCTCTCCGAGGCCGACAAGCTGCTGCCGGTCATTGTCGAGCAGGCTCGCCCGACGGTGCTGGAGGGGTTGATCCGGATCGCCGCGGCAGGGGGGCCAAGGCAGTGCCGCCGGCTGCGTCCGGAGCTGCTGGCGAAGTACGGCCTGGGCGGGCAGCTGCAGTGTGAGCAGGACGCCGCGAAAAGGTACGTGGCGCTGTCGCAGCCGTACGTCGACGAGATGGGCGTGGCGGAGTACCGGTTGACCCTGGACCCCGAAGGCAAAGCGGTGCTGGAGGCCGCGTTGGGTCCGTTGTCCGCTCCGGCCCCGGTCGACGGGGAGCGTGACCTGCGCTGCAGCGACCGCCGCCGCGGCGAAGCGTTGGTCGCGTTGGTGCGTCGTGGGGTGGCCGCCGCCGACAAGGGCCCGCGGCACACCAAGAGCCAGCTGTTCGTCACCGTCGACCTCGACACCCTCCGCAACGGGCTGACCGGTGCCGGGGTCACGATGGGCGCGGCGGAGGCCGGCACCCTGCTGGCGCCCGAGACGGTGCGCCGGTTGGCCTGCGACGCCACGATCATCCCCACGGTGCTGGGGGTGGCCGGGGCGGTGGTCGACCTCGGCATGGACGTGCGGCTGTTCACCCCCGCCCAGATCAAACGGCTGTGGCTGCGCGACCAGCACTGCTCGTATCCCGGGTGTGACCTGCCGCCGATGTGGACCGACGCGCACCACCTCATCCACTGGGCAGATGGTGGCCCCACGAACTTGTCGAACGCGGCACTGCTGTGCCAGCGACACCACACCATCGTGCACCAGCGCCGCTACGCCGGCTGGCTGGTCGAGGACGACGACGGCTCCCGGGTCGAGTGGGACCTCACCATCGGCTCCTACGACCGGCTCCTCGCAACCCGCGCGAAACGAGAACCAGCATGACCCCGCCCCGAACCCTGCTCACTGCAGCGGGGCGAGCGGTCCTGCCTCGAGGGGTGTACCGGCAGGTCCAAGGACAAAGGTCAGCGCTTGGTGGCCTCGAGCCGGGACAGCGCCTCGAGCCGCTCGGCCGCGTGGTCGACGATGCGCTGCGGGTAGCCGTGGGCGTAGCCGTCGGAGGCATCCCACGGCTGGTGCGCCGCCTCGCCCGCCAGGTGCGACAGCTCGGGCACCCAGCGACGCACGTAGGCGCCGTCGGGGTCGAACTTGATGCCCTGGGTGACCGGGTTGAACACCCGGAAGTAGGGCGAGGCGTCGGTGCCGGTGCCGGCCACCCACTGCCAGCCGTGGTTGTTCGACGCGATGTCGCCGTCGACGAGGTGGTCGAGGAAGTGCCGGGCCCCGACTGGCCACCACACGTGCAGGTCCTTGGTGAGGAAGCTGGCCGTGATCATCCGCAGCCGGTTGTGCATCCAGCCCTGTGCGAGCAGCTGGCGCATGCCGGCGTCGACGATCGGGTAGCCGGTGCGCCCGCTCTTCCACGCCTCGATCGCGTCGTGCGGCTCGTCGTAGCGCATCCGCGCCATCTCGGGCCGCAGGTCGCGCCACGAGGTGCGCGGCTGGTGCCACAGCACGTCGGCGTAGAACTCTCGCCAGGCCAGCTCGTTCTCGTAGGTGAAGGCGCCCTTGCCGCGCTCGTCGGCCAGGTCGGCGAGCAGCGTGCGCGGGTGCAGCACACCGAGCTTGAGGTAGGGCGAGAGCCGCGAGGTGCCGTCGCGGTCGGGCCGGTTGCGGTCGTCGCCGTATGCCGGGAGCGCGCCCGCGCGGAACGCCCGCCACCGCTCGAGCGCGGCCTGCTCCCCCGCTGGCGGCATCTCGGGCAGGTCAGGTGCGGCCAGCGCCGCCTTCAGCGCGGCTGTCGCGTCGGCGTCGTTGCGGGCGTGGCGCAGCGGCAGCTCGCGAGGCATCGGAGCCGGAGCCGGCCAGCCGTGCGCTCGCCAGGCCTTCGAGAATGGCGTGAACACCTTGTACGGCTCCCCCGAGCCGTTGAGCACGAGACCCGGCCCCACGGCATACGGCGTGCCCGTCTCGACCCACTGGATGCCGTTCTCGCCCAACGCCTTCGCCACCACCTCGTCGCGCGGGCGGCCGGCCGGGGTCGTCTCACGCGATACGTGCACCGAGGCGGCGCCCACCCGGCGCGCGAGCTCGGGGACGACGCGACGCGGGTCGCCGTGCAGCAGGGTGAGCGCGCCGTCGAAGGCCTCGTTGGTGGCCTCGAGCGTGGCGGCGAGCCAGGCCCGGCGGGCCGCACCGCCGCCGTCCCACAGCTTCGGGTCGACGACGAAGGCGATCACGAGGTCACCGCCCTGAGCGGCGTCACGCGCCGCGAGCAGGGCGGGGTGGTCGCGGCGGCGAAGGTCGCGCCGCAGCCAGAGCACGGAGGTCAACTGCATCCCCTCATGACAGCCGGTCGAACACTTCGGGAAGCAGGAAGAGCATGCCGAGCGACCAGGTGAGGTGCGTGATGATCGGGCCGAGGATGCCGCCGGTGACCCGGCGCTGGAGCCCCGTGACCAGCCCGACGAGCGCGCCCGCGAGGATCAGCAGCGGGATGCCGGACGTCGCGGTGACCAGCGTGTAGACCACCGTGGTGACGGCCACGGCGTGCCGACGGCCGACCGCGGCGTACATCGCCCCGCGGAAGTAGAGCTCCTCGGCGATGCCGTTGACCATGGTGATGACGGCGACGACGGCCAGGGAGCCGAACCGGGCGTGGTCGAGCAGCTCTTGGACAGGGTTGCGCAGCACCGGGATCTGCGCGACGACGACGGCACCGGCCATGAAGAGCCCAAGCAGCAGGGCGCCGAGCGCCAAGGACTGCACCACGGCGCGGCTGGTGTCCTCGCCGTCGCGGGTGTGGCCCCGGCCGAGGTGCAGCGGGCCGGAGGCGAAGGCCCCGATGGCCCACACCGCGGCGAGCGCGAAGGTGGCGGTGTAGAAGGTGGGGTTGCCCGGCTCGATGCGCAGGGCCCAGGTGAGCACAGCCGCACCGACCAGCAGGGTGATGACGACGACGATGCGGCGCCGGCGGAAGGCCCAGTCGGGCTCGGTGTGGTCGCGGGGCACCGGGTCGACGAGGGACGCACGCACGAAGGCGCGCAGCTCGGTGACGGGGTTCATCGGGCGGCTCTGCTCACGACCCGCCGCTCCCGCGCCCGCCGGCCCACGCGGGGTCGGCGCTGGTAATGCGGGCCGGGTCGACCGTGCCCGGCTCAGGGCGGGGGTTCACGTCGTCGCCGGCGATGGCGTCGGCCACGGCCCGGTCATAGCTGAGGGCGCCCTGCGACGGCGGCCCGACCAGGTCGTCGAGGTCGTGCTCGCCGCACACCACCTCGTGTAGCAGGCTGCCCACGAGCGGCTTGGCCACGCCGGTCGGCACCGGCGTGACGAAACCGACCCACTGGCTGGCGAGGTAGGGCGTCAGCACCGGCACCGTGACGATGCGGCGGCTCATCAGCCCGGCGATCTTCGCGAAGCGCTGGATCATCTCGCGGTAGGTGAGCACGTCAGGCCCGCCGATGTCGAAGGTGCGGTTCACCTCCGGCGGCAGGTCTGCGGCGCGCACGAGGTAGTGCAGCACGTCGCGCACGGCGATCGGCTGGATGCGGTTGTCGAGCCACTTCGGCGTGATCATGACCGGCAGGCGGGTGGTGAGGTGGCGGAGCATCTCGAACGACGCCGACCCCGAGCCGAGGATGATCGCCGCCTGCAGCACCGCGGTGGGCACGCCGCTGGACATCAGCAGGTCGCCCACCTCGACGCGGGAGGCCAGGTGGTCGCTGAGCGGGCCGTCGTCGGGGTGCAGCCCCGAGAGGTAGACGATGCGGCCCACGCCGGCCTCGAAGGCAGCCACCCCGAAGGTGCGGGCCAGCTCGCGGTCGCGCTCGACGAAGCCGCCCGCGCCGTCCATCGAGTGCAGGAAGTAGTAGGCCACGTCGACGCCGGCGAGCGCGGTGGC
The DNA here is from genome assembly GCA_963800505.1 of uncultured Actinomycetota bacterium. Lineage (GTDB taxonomy): Bacteria > Actinomycetota > Actinomycetes > Actinomycetales > Dermatophilaceae > Fodinibacter. The sequence goes on along the minus strand of CAWDBL010000037.1, from coordinate 32,993 downwards.
CAGGGTGTCGGGCGAGCCGGCATCTCCCTCGACGACCTCGACCTGATCGCGCCACCACCGGTCGGCGACCTTGGCGTCGTCCCTGGTGAGGGCGCGGACCTGCCAGCCCTCCTCGAGGAGGCGCGGCACCAGCCGTGAGCCGATGTAACCGGTGACCCCTGTGACCAGGGCTCGGCGTTGCTGGGTCATCGGCTGTCCCTTCGGGCGAGTCGGACACGGGCGGCGGCGAGCGGTCGGATGGCGCACCCTCACAGTAGGTGAGGCGGCTCGCGCGTCCGGCGCAAGGTGCTGCCCGCCCCGGACCTGTCGATGCTTGGCCCCGGTTGCAGCGTACGGCCCGCGACCTCTGACGTACAAACTTTGTACAACCTTGTGTCACATGTTTGTCAAAGGTGAGATCAGCGTCTACCGTGGCGTCCATGAGGGGTTCGGTACCGCCGACGATGCGGATTGGTGAGCTCGCCGCCAAGGTGGGCGTGAGCACCCACGTGCTGCGGGCGTGGGAGAGCCGCTACGGCCTGCTGCGGCCGGTCCGCTCGGCGGGTGGCTATCGGCTGTACGGACACGAGGACGAGCGCCGCGTGCGCGAGGTCATCGCCCTGCGCGACCAGGGCGTGAGCGCCGCGGAGGCCTCGCGGCGGGTGCTGGCCACCGAGCGCGGCGGCGCCAACGGCTACGACGACGACTCCGACGAGGGCGCGGGCCGCGCCGGCGCCGCGGACGGCGGGCGCGGCTCAAACGGTCCAGGCACGGCATCCGGGGTCGGCACTCCCAACGGGTCGGCGCCCCCCGGCCTGCGGGCCGACCCGCCGATGCTGGTGGCCCAGCTGCTCGACGCCGTCACGGCGCTGGACGAGGACCGCGCGCACGCTGTGCTCGACACCGCCTTCCACGAGCGCTCCGTCGAGAGCGCCATCATCGACGTGCTGCTGCCCCTGTTCGTGCGGGTCGGCGAGATGTGGGAGCTCGGCCGCATCGGCATCGCGCAGGAGCACTTCGCGAGCAGCCTGGTGCGCCGCCGGCTCGGGGCGCTCTCGCTCACCTGGGGCGTCGGTACCGGCCCGGTCGCCGTGCTCGCCTGCCCGCCCGGCGAGTTCCACGACATCGTGCTGCTCAGCTTCGGGGTGCTGCTCGGGCGCGCCGGGTGGCGCATCCGCTACCTCGGCCCCGACACCCCCATCCACTCCCTGTCACAGGCCGCCAGGCTCACCCAGGCGGATGCCGTGGTGCTCGCCTGCCGCCGACCCACCGGCTTCCGCGGGCACGCGTCGGCGCTGCGACGGTTGAGCGAGGACCACCCGGTGTGGCTCGCCGGACGCGGCGCGACCCCACGAGTGCTCGAGGAGGTCGGGGTGCCGAACCTCGGCGTCGACCTGATCGCCGCGGTCGCCGAGCTGACGGCCACCGCCCGCGCACGTCGGGCTGCGCGCCCGCGCACCGGCAGCAGCGCCCCGCAGGCGGCGGGCGCGTAGGACAGCCAAGGTCACGACTCCGCGAGTGTCCCGGGTGTGACCTGTTGGTCGGTTCCGGGACGCGGACGGGTCGGCTGCCCGCTGGCGTCCCTCGCGTGACCTATCGGTCGATGTCGGGACGCGGGTAGGTCGGCTGCCGCTGGCGTCCCTCGCGTGACCTATTGGTCGATGTCGGGACGCGGGTAGGTCGGCTGGCGTCCCTCGCGTGACCTATTGGTCGATGTCGGGACGCGGGCGTCGGAGGCGTTGGGCAGCTGCCCGGTCAGGCGGCCAGCTGCGACAGGGCGTGGATGCCGAGCCCGGCGAGCGCCCCGACGATGGTGCCGTTGATCCGGATGAACTGCAGGTCACGGCCCACGTGCAGCTCGATGCGCTCGGCCGCCTCCTGGCCGTCCCAGCGGTCGACGGTCACCGAGATGACCTCGGCGAGCTCGCTGCCGTAGGTGTTGACGAAGAACGACACCGCCTCGCCGAGCCGCGCCTCGAGCCGGCCCCTCCACACCTCGTCGTCGACCAGGTGCTGCCCGAGGTGCTCGAGCAGCTCGTCGCCGCGGGTGTGGAAGTACGAGGTCTCGTCGTCCATGGCGGTGGTCAGGGCTACCTTGAACGACGTCCAGAGCCCGACGGCGGTCTCGGGCACCTGCGGGTGGGTGAGCAGCCGCTCCTTGAGCGCCTCGGCGCTGGCCATCACCTCGGGGTCGGTCTGCAGGTCGTGGGCGAGCCGGCGCAGCAGCTCGTCGAGCGCCAGGCGGGCCGGGTGCTGCGGGTCGTCGTGGATGTCCTGCAGGAAGGCCAGCACCTGCTGGTAGGACCAGGCGATCACCTTGTCGTCGACCCACGGCGGCGACCACCACGGCGCTCGCTGACCCAGCACCGCGGCATACGTGCCGGGGTTGTCGGCGAGGTAGGCGCGCAGCTGCTCCAGGCCCAGGTCGACCAGCCCGTGGTGGGTCTTCTCGTCGACGATCCCCTCGAGCAGGGTGCCGGCGATGGGGGCGACCGGCTCCTGCACCAGCCGCGGCACCAGGAAGTCCTCGACCAGCGCGCGCACCTCGTCGTCGGACATCCGGCCCAGGCCGGCGCGGGCCACCCGCACCACCTCGGTGCGCACCCGGCGCCGGTGCTCGGCGACGCCGAGCCACTGCCCGACCCGCTCCCCCACGTGCGCCGCCGCGAGCCGGTCGCGGGCGATCTCCTCGGTGAGGAAGTTCTCGGTCACGAACTCCTGCAGGTTGCGGCCGATCTCGTTCTTGCGCTTGGGGATGATCGCCGTGTGCGGCACCGGTATGCCGAGGGGGTGCCGGAACAGCGCCGTCACCGCGAACCAGTCGGCGAGCGCGCCCACCATCGCGGCCTCGGCGGCGGTGTTGACGTAGCCCCACACCCCGGAGTGGTCGAGGGTGAGGGTCAGCGCGTAGACGACCGCGGCGAGCACGAGCAGGGACACCGCGAGCAGCCGCATCCGGCGCAGACCGGCGCGTCGGGCGGCATCCGCGGGCGAGGGGGCCAGAAGACTCACGTCGCGATCCTGCCCCATGAGTCCCGCCGAACCCTCGCCGGATGCCGGTCACGCGCCGCCGGCGGCCGCCGCGCCTACGCTGGGCGGGTGCGTTTCCTCAACGACCTCCAGCCGCAGCACGACCTCACCTACGACGACGTCTTCATGGTGCCGAACCGGTCGTCGGTGACCAGCCGGCTCGACGTCGACCTCGCGTCGGTGGACGGCACCGGCACGACCATCCCCCTGGTGGTGGCCAACATGACCGCGATCGCCGGCCGCCGGATGGCCGAGACGACCGCCCGCCGCGGTGCGCTCACCGTCATCCCGCAGGACATCCCGGCCGAGATCGTGCGCGACGTCGTCACCTGGCAGAAGTCGCGCCACCTGGTCTACGACACCCCGATCACCCTGACGCCCGCGATGACCGTCGGCGAGGCGCTGGTGCTGCTGCACAAGCGGGCGCACGGGGCCGCGATCGTCACCGTCGGGGACCGGCCGGTCGGCATCGTGACCGAGACCGACCTCACCGGGGTCGACCGGTTCACCCAGCTCGACGACGTGATGGTGCGCGAAATGGTGACCCTGAAGGACGGCGTCGACGTCGAGTCGGCGTTCGACACCCTGTCGCACGCGCGCCGCCGGCTCGCCCCGATCGTGGCCGACGACGGCCGGCTGGTCGGCATCCTCACCCGGTCGGGGGCGCTGCGCGCGCACCTGTACTCCCCCGCCGTCGACGACGCCGGGCGGCTGCGGGTGGCCGCTGCGGTCGGCATCAACGGTGACGTCGCGACCAAGGCCAAGGACCTCATCGACGCCGGCGCCGACGTGCTCGTCATCGACACCGCGCACGGCCACCAGGAGAAGATGATCGACGCGCTGCGCTCGGTGCGCGCGCTCGACCCGGGCGTGCCGGTGGTGGCGGGCAACGTCGTGTCGGCGCAGGGCACCCGCGACCTCATCGAGGCCGGGGCCGACATCGTCAAGGTCGGGGTCGGGCCGGGCGCGATGTGCACGACCCGGATGATGACCGCCGTCGGCCGTCCGCAGTTCTCCGCCGTGCTCGAATGCGCTTCTGCGGCGCGCGCGCTGGGACGGCACGTGTGGGCGGACGGGGGCGTCCGGCATCCGCGCGACGTCGCGCTGGCCCTGGCCGCCGGTGCCTCGAACGTGATGATCGGCTCGTGGTTCGCCGGGACGCTCGAGTCGCCCGGCGACCTCTACACCGACGAGGGCGGGCGGCAGTACAAGGAGTCGTTCGGGATGGCGTCGTCACGGGCGGTGCGGGGGCGCACGGCGGGCGACACCGCCTACGACCGGGCCCGCAAGGCGATGTTCGAGGAGGGCATCAGCTCCGCCCGGATGTACGTCGACCCGGCCCGGCCCAGCGTCGAGGACGTCCTCGACGAGATCGTCGCCGGGCTGCGCAGCAGCTGCACGTATGCCGGGGCGCGCACCCTCGAGGAGTTCTCCGAGCGGGCGACGGTCGGCATCCAGAGCACCGCCGGCTTCGCGGAGGGGCGCCCGGTGCACACCTCCTGGTGACGCTGGGCACCGCGACCATGTAGGTCGGAAGCCGCGTCCCAGCGCCCCTGCAGCGCGTGTTGCCCCGCTCCTCCCCTGCAAAGTCGGGGAGGAGTCGGAGAGGAGGGGGATGGGGGAAGATGCGGGGTATGCCGCTCGACGTCGCCTCGGTCCGTTCCCACTTCCCCGCCCTGAAGGAGGGGGCCGCGCACTTCGACGGCCCCGGCGGCAGCCAGACGCCTGACGTCGTCGCGCGCGCCGTCGCCGACACCCTGACCAGCGCGATCTCCAACCGGGGCACGGTGACGCCGTCCGAGCGCCGGGCCGAGCAGGTGGTGACCGACTTCCGGGCCGCGATGGCCGACCTGCTCGGGGCCGACCCGCGCGGCATCGTGTTCGGCCGCAGCGCCACCTCGCTCACCTACGACCTCGCCCGGGCGCTGGCCAAGGACTGGGGTCCCGGCGACGAGGTGGTCGTCACCCGGCTCGACCACGACGCGAACATCCGCCCGTGGGTGCAAGCGGCCGAGGCGGTCGGCGCCACGGTGCGCTGGGTCGACTTCGACCCCGCCACCGGCGAGCTGTCCGCGGATGCCGTGGCGGCGGTGCTCTCCGAGCGCACCAGGCTCGTGGCCACCACCGGCGCCTCGAACCTGATCGGCACCCGCACCCCGGTCTGCCGGGTGGCCGACCTGGCCCACGAGGTCGGCGCCCTGCACTGGGTCGACGGCGTGCACGCCACCGCCCACGCCTCGGTCGACCTTGGCGCCCTGCGCGCCGACTTCTGGACGTGCTCGCCCTACAAGTTCATGGGCCCGCACTGTGGGGTGCTCGCCGCCGACCCGGCGCTGCTCGAGACCCTGCACCCCGACAAGCTGCTGCCGTCGACGGATGCCGTGCCCGAGCGGTTCGAGCTCGGCACCCTCCCCTACGAGCTGATGGCCGGCACGACGGCGGCCGTCGACTTCATCGCCGGCCTCGACGACAGCGTCGAGGCGGGGAGCCGCCGCGAGCGCATCGAGGCGGGGATGTCGGCGGTGCACGTGCACGAGCGGGCGCTGCTCGACGAGCTGGAACCCGCGCTGCGCGGCATCCCCGGCGTCACCGTGCACAGCAACGCCCGCTCGCGCACCCCCACCCTGCTCTTCACGGTGGCCGGGCGCGACCCGCAGGACATCCGCGGGCGGCTCGCCGAGCGTGGCGTCAACGCACCGGCTGGGCACTTCTACGCCATCGAGTGCTCGCGCCACCTGGGCCTCGGCGACACCGGCGGCGTGCGGGTGGGGCTCGCGCCCTACACCTCGGCCGACGACATCGACCGCCTGCTCACCGCCCTCACCGAGATCATCTGACGGAGAACGGAATTCCCATGGCTGAGTACGACCGCGACCCCATTCTCATCACCGGCTGCTCGACCGGCATCGGCCGTGCCGCCGCGCAGGCCCTGCTCGCCCGCGGTCACACCGTGTGGGCCACCGCCCGGCGTCCGGAGACGCTGGCCGACCTCGCTGAGGCGGGCGCCCACGTGACGGCGCTCGACGTCACCGACGAGGCCTCGATGTCGGCCGCCGTCGCCGAGGTCGAGGCGGCGCACGGCGCGGTCGGCTCCCTGGTCAACAACGCCGGCTACGGCGAGTACGGCGCCGTCGAGGAGGTGGAGATGGACAAGGTGCGCGCCATGTTCGAGACCAACGTGTTCGGGCTGGCCCGGATGTGCCAGCTCGTCCTGCCCGGCATGCGGGCCGCCGGACGCGGTCGCATCGTCAACCTCAGCTCGATGGGCGGGCGGATGACCTTCCCGCTCGGTGGCTACTACCACGCGACGAAGTACGCGGTGGAGGCGCTGAGCGACGCCCTGCGGGTGGAGGTGCGGCCGTTCGGCATCCAGGTCGTCGTGGTCGAGCCGGGGGTCACCCGCAGCGGGTTCGAGGAGACCATCAGCGCCTCCGGTGCGCTCGCCTCCCACGACGACTCCCCCTACGCCGCCATGCGCGCGTCGGTGGCCGAGGGCAACAGCGCGGCCTACGCCAACCCGCGGCTGTCGGCCTCGTCCGAGAGCGTCGCGCAGGCCCTCGTCAAGGCCATCGAGGCCGACCGCCCCCGTACCCGCTACCTGCTCACGCCGGTCGCCCGGGCCATGGTGACCGCGAGGGCGGTGGGCGGTGACCGGGTCTGGGACGGCATCGTCGCGCGCCAGTTCGGGATCTGATGGTTGCGCTGCTCGAGCCGCTCGAGGCGCCGGTCCACCCCATCGAGGCGCTGCGCCGGGTCGCGTTCCTGCTCGAACGCACCCGCGCCGGCACCTACCGGGTCGAGGCCTTCCGCAACGCGGTCAAGACGCTCAAGCAGGTCGGCGAGGACGAGCTGCGCGAGCGCGCCGAGGCCGGCACCCTGCAGGAGATCCCCGGCATCGGGAAGTCGACGAGCGGGGTGATCGCCGAGGCGCTCGCCGGTGGGCTGCCGGCGTATCTCGGCTCGCTGCAGGAGAAGTCGGGCGGGCCGCTCGTGGCCGGCGGTGAGGCGATGTACGCCGCGCTGCGCGGTGACTGCCACCTGCACTCCGACTGGAGCGACGGCGGCAGCCCGATCGACGAGATGGTGCTCACCGGCATCGAGCTCGGCCACGAGTGGCTGGTGCTCACCGACCACAGCCCGCAGCTGCGGGTCGCCAACGGGCTGACGGTGGAGCGGCTGACCTCTCAGATCGGCATCGTCGAGGCCATCGACCGGTCGCTGGGCGGGGCGTTCCGGCTGCTCAAGGGCATCGAGGTCGACATCCTCGACGACGGCGGCCTCGACCAGACCGACGCGATGCTCGCGCGCCTCGACCTCGTCACGGCATCGGTGCACAGCAAGCTGCGAATGAACGGCGGACCGATGACGACCCGCATGGTCAACGCGGTGTCGAACCCCCGGGTGAACGTCCTCGGGCACTGCACCGGCCGCCTCGTCGAGGGCTCGCGCGGCACACGCCCGCAGTCCGACTTCGACGCCCGGGCCGTGTTCGAGGCGTGCGCCGAGCACGGCACGGCGGTCGAGATCAACAGCCGCCCGGAGCGGTGCGACCCGCCCGACGAGCTGGTGCTGCTGGCGCTCGAGATCGGCTGCCTGTTCGCGATCGACTCCGACGCGCACGCGCCGGGCCAGCTCGACATGAAGGCCTACGGCTGCGAGCGCGCCGAGCGGCTCGGGGTGCCCGCTGAGCGGATCGTCACCACCTGGGACGCCGACCGCCTCCTCGCCTGGGCCAACCCCGGCCGCTGACTCCGCCGCGAATGTGGGTGATAAGCCGCGGGCTGGCGAAGAGTCATCACCCACGTTCTCGGGAAGCCGCCACCTCCCCTGCGAATGTGGGTGATATCCGGCGGCTGGGCGGAGAGTTTCACCCACGTTCTCGGGGGGCGGGCGCGTGCCGGGTCAGGCGGTGCGGCGGCGCCGGCCGTCGAGGTCGGCCCGCAGGGCGGCGACGTCGACGCCGAGCGAGCCGAGCAGCATCCGCACCGCGTCGTCGTCGGTGCGCAAGACGGCCAGGGCGATGTGCTCACTGCGGATCTCGCGGGAGTGCACCCGAATCGCCTCGCGCAGCGACAGCTCGAGCACCTTCTTCGCACCGCGGCCGAACCGCACGTGACCGCCCAGGGTGAAGTGCCGGCGGGACAGGTCGATGTCGACGTCGTCCGGGTCGACGCCCTCGGAGGACGGCCCGGCAGCCCCCTCCAGGGCACCCTCGCCGAACTGGCCGTCGACGGCCTCGCGGATGGCGTCGAGGTCGATGCCGAGCGAGCGCAGGGCCGCCGCGTCGTCGTCGCCCAACGGTTCGGGCGGGGTGGGCCGCGGGGCACCCAAGGCGCCGCGCACGGCATCCTCGGTGATGCCGTGCGCTGCGAGCACGTCGCTGGCCCCGTTGCCCGGCGCGGTGAGGGCGAGGAGCAGGTGCACGGGTCGCACCTCGTCGGCGTCGAGCGTGGTGCACAGGTCGATGGCCGAGACGACGACGGTGCGGGCGTCGCGCGTGAAGCGTTCGAACACGGTTACCTCCGGGCGTGCTTGCGGTGGACGGTCTGCTTGGTGACGCCGAGGGCGTCGGCGATGTCCTGCCACGACCACCCCTTGGCGCGGGCGTTGCGGACGTGCAGCGCCTCGAGCTGCTCGAGCAGGCGACGCAGGGCGGCGACGGCGCGCAGGCCGACCGTGGGGTCGGTGCTGTCGAGGTCGCCCGCGAGGTCGGTGGCGGTTCGGGTCATGTCCGTCAGCATATGCTGACGTCGTCCCGGCGTCAACAGATGCTGACGAATCGGGGCGGCGTGAGCGCGCCGACCGGCGACGGCATCCCCGTTTTGGTGACGCGGCGGGTGTCCCCTATGCTTTCGGAGTCCTCGACGGATCCGAGCGCTGCGCGCTGCGCGACCTTGAGGCCCGGTCGAGGTCGGGTCCCCATCGTCTAGCGGCCCAGGACCCCGCCCTTTCACGGCGGTAGCACGGGTTCGAATCCCGTTGGGGATACGTACAAAGGCCTTATCCAAGGCCCCGTAGCGCAGTTGGTTAGCGCGCCGCCCTGTCACGGCGGAGGTCGCGGGTTCGAGTCCCGTCGGGGTCGCTCCGAGAAGGAGCGGTCGGTTCCACCGGCCGCTTTCGTCTCCGGTCCGGCCAGGTAGCTCAGTTGGTACGAGCGTCCGACTGAAAATCGGAAGGTCGGCGGTTCGACCCCGCCCCTGGCCACCAGCACGACCGCAGGTCACGAGACCGCGGCACCGCGCATCACTTCATCGGCCGGCGAGGGCCGGCCGGAAGCGCGCCCTCGACGCCACGCGCGGGCAGGTCCGCCGACACGCCCCGGCCGGCTCATCGCCGTCAGGCGACGAGGTCGAACGCGAGCTTGAGAGCGATGGCCCAGAGCAGCACGCCGATGAACCGCTTGAGCTGAGCGCTGGACAGCCTGTTGGCCATGAGGTGAGAGCCGACGAACGAGCCGCCCGCGGCCAGGACGGCCATGGTCAGCAGGAAGCTCGGGTCGAGGCCGCCCAACGCGACGTGCCCCAGGAAGCCCGACAGCGAGGAGAAGACGACGGCCAGGGCCGTGGTCCCCGCGGCGCGCTTGGCGTCAAGACCCAGCCAGGTCAGCCCGGGAAGGATGATGTTGCCCCCGCCCACCCCGAGCAGGCCGCCGAGGAACCCGGCGACCCCGCCCACTCCTGCCCCGGCCACGGCTTCGACCGCGGCTCCCGGCGCGCGCCGCTCGGCGGGCGGGCGGTAGAAGAGCATCATCGTGCCGGCGAAGAGGAGGAAGCCGGCCAGGATGGCCAGCAGCACGTCCTGTGGCACACGAACGGTGAGGGCAGCGCCGACGGGGGCCAGGATGACGGCCGCGACGAGGACGGGGATCCCGGCCCGCCAGTCGATGAGGCGGGCTCGTGCGTACGTGACGGTGGCGGTCGACAGGCTCACGACGTTGATGAGGAGCGCCGCAGAGGTCGCCTCGGCGAGGGGGAGCCCGAGGTAGTAGAAGAACGGGACGAACAGGAACGCAGTACCCAGCCCGGCCATGGCCATGACGCCGGAGCCCACGAGCACGGCGAGACCGCCGACGACGTACAGCACCATGATGCGGCCGGTTCCGGTCAGGGCCCGCGGAGAGGGAACGCCGTGGCCCCGCTGCGGAGGAGGCGCGGCCCGCCGTGCGAGTCGCGGGCTGGGGTGCGGACCCCGTGGGCCTTCATGAGCACTCCTTCGGTGGTGGTGCGGGTATCGATGTGCGTGCTCGACCTCGGCGACGCAAACCCGCGCTCGCCGGCAATGACCCACGGATTAGCAGGAGATCGCACTCGGGCCGTTTGTCAGGCGCTTCATTTCACCGCGTGTCGCACGGCCATACCCCCGAACGGTACCCGGAGGTGACTGAGGTCATAGGTCGGTGTCCTCGATATCCGAACGGCCCGCAGAATCTCAGGGCGATGGTTAGTGAGGGTCACATGTCGGCAATCCACGGAAGAGGTTCGATGATGCGCACGGGAATGCAGTCGGGGCGTCGAGTCAGCGTGGTGGCGCCATTGCTGGCGCTCGTGCTGCTGGCATCAGGGTGCGGAGGGGGTGCCGACGCGACCGACGCCGTGACCTCCACGGGGGCGCCATCGACATCCGCTGCCGGGTCGTTGACGGGGACGTTGACCGTCATGGCTCCCGGCCCCCTGAAAGGCTTCCTGGAGGCCGCGAAGACCCAGTTCGAGGCGGAGAACCCCGGCGTCACGGTGCAGATGAACCTGGGTCACGTACCGACGCTGCTGACCCAGATCGAGGGCGGCGTTCCGGCGGACGTGCTGGTCACCCCCGACGCGGGAACCATGGGTCAGGCGACGTCCAAGGGCATGGTGGCCGGCACGGCCGATGTCATCGCCCGCAGCCCGATGGCCCTGGTCGTTCCGGCCGGCAACCCGGCTGGAGTGAAGGGAGTCGACGCCCTGGGGGACGCGGTGCTCCGCGTCGGTGTCTGCGCGACGGAACTGCCGTGCGGCAAGCTGAGCGAGTCGCTCGCCTCGAAGTCCTCGATCTCGCTGGACGCCGACACGCTGGAGCCGGGCGGCAGCGCGGCACTCGTGACGAAGGCGTCGACCGGTGAGATCGACGTCGGCCTGGTGTTCGCCACCGACGTTCCCGCCGGGGGCGACAAGGTCGAGAGCATCGCGATCCCCGAGTCCGCGAACGTGTCGTCAGAGGTGTCAGCGGCGGCGCTGTCGGAGAGCAGCAACGCAACGGCCGCTCAGGCGTTCGTCGCCTTCCTCGCCTCGAGCGGGGGACTCGAGCTGGCGAGCAAAGCCGGTTTCCTGAAGCCGTGATGGACCGCTCCCTCGTCGGGGACCGGGCGCCGCGAGGTTTCGTGTTCGTCGGCATCCTGGCCGCGCTCTTCCTCTCGCTCCCGGTGCTCGGCCTGGTCCTGCGGGCACCGTGGGGCAGTGCCGTCGAGCGTCTGACCCGGCCTGGCGTGGGTGAGGCCATCCGGCTGTCTGCGCTCTGTGCCACGGCATCCACGCTGGTCGCCCTGTTCCTCGGCGTGCCCCTGGGATGGATCCTCGCGAACGGCCGCTTCCCCGGGCGCGCGCTCCTGCGGGCCGTGGTGCTGGTGCCCCTGCTCCTCCCGCCGCTGGTCAGCGGGGTGGGGCTGTTCTCGGTCCTGGGGCGCCGCGGCGCTGTGGGGCGTGTGCTCTACGAGTGGACCGGACTTGCGCTGCCGTTCAGCACGGCCGGGGTGGTGGTGGCGGTGTCCTTCGTGGCGCTCCCGTTCGTGGTGATCACGATGGAGAGCGGGTTCCGTTCCGTCGACCGACGACTCGCGTCTGCGGCCGCCACCCTCGGGGCCACACCCGGTGCGGTGGCCCGAACCGTGATCCTGCCTCTCGTCACACCCACACTCCTGGCAAGTGCAGCGCTGGCCTGGGCCAGGTCGTTGGGCGAGTTCGGTGCCACGGTCACCTTCGCGGGGAACCTGCCCGGCCGGACCCAGACCCTGCCGCTGGCCACCTTCCTCGCACTCGAGACCGATCTGGACCAAGCGGTGCTCCTGAGCATGCTCCTGCTGTTCCCGACGCTGATCGTCCTTGCTCTGCTTCGCAATCGCTTTCGGCCCATGCCATGACCCTGCTCTTCGACGGCACCGTCGACCGGGGGCGCTTCGTCCTGGACGCGCGGTTCTCGTGCTCGCCCGGTGAGACGATCGCCCTCGTCGGCCCCAACGGGTCGGGCAAGTCCACGGCGTTGAGCACGCTCGCAGGTCTGCTCAGGATGTCGTCCGGTTCCCTGGCGATGGACGGCCAGGTGTTCGACCGCTCCGGCGTCGACTCGTGGACACCCCCGGAGGAGCGCGACCTGGGGGTGGTCTTCCAGGACCTCCTGCTGTTCCCCCACATGAGCATCCGGGACAACGTCGCCTATGGCCCGCGCCGTCGGGGGACGCCGGCAGCCGAGGCACGTGCCATCGCGTCGCAGTGGTTGGAACGCTTCGGCGTCGAGGACCTCGCCGACGTCCGGCCCGGCTCGTTGTCCGGTGGCCAGGCCCAGCGCGTCGCACTCGCGCGGGCCCTGGCCCGCGGCCCGCGGCTCCTCCTGCTGGACGAGCCCCTCAGTGCTCTCGACTCCGCGACGCGCCTCCAGGTGCGCTGTGAGCTGCACAGGTACCTGGAGCAGCAGGCGGGGTTCACGGTTCTCGTGGCGCACGACGTCGTCGACGTGCTCGTCCTCGCTGATCGGGTCATCGTGCTCGACGACGGGCATGTCGCCCAGATCTCCGAACCCGCAGAGCTGGAGCGTCGGCCGCGCACCCAGTACGCAGCCGCACTGGTCGGCACCAACCTGCTCCACGCCTACCGCCGCGGTCCGGTCGTCGAGTTCGCCGAAGGTGCCGCCGTCCACGTGGGCGCGTCAGGGAGCGACGGCCCGGTCGACGTCGTCATCGCGCCGCGCCATGTCACGGTCACGGCTGCTGACGACGACGGCGGAGCCGGTGCCTGGATCGCCCCGATCGCCGGCCTGGAAGCCGCCGGCAACGAGGTCCACATCAGGGTCGGAGGAGCAGCGCCGATCGCCGCGCGTGCATCGCTGGAGTCCCTGAGGGACCTGCACCTGGCTCCCGGGACCATGGTCCGGGTTGTCGTCGACCCCGCCGGGCTCCACTTCTTCGACGACCCGGACGCCTCGCTCCCCGGCCTGGTCGGTGCCTGAGTGCCCCATGGCCAAGGCGGTGGCCACTCATCGCGTCGGGCCACGCGCGGGGCGCACGTAGTCAGCTCAGCATCGCCTCGCCCAGGATCTCGCCCGGGCCCGCGCCCGGGAGCACTGCGAACACGGCCGAGCCCACTGGTGTGGTCCACAGGTTGAGCAGGTCGCGCTCGGACAGCCGCTGCTGCACCGGCAGGAACTGGCGCACCGGGTCGGCCTGGTACGCGACGAAGACGAGGCCGCTCGAGCTCGTGGCACCACCCTCGGGTGGGTCGTCGTACGAGTACGGCCGGCGCAGGAACCGCTCGTGCGGGGCCGCGGCGTGCGCCCGTCGCAGGTGCGACGCGTCATCGATGACGTGGAGGCCGAGCGAGTCGACGGCCTCGAGGTCCGGGGCGTCGTGCAGATCCGTGCCGGTCACCGGCGCCCCCGTGTCGAGCCGGCGGCCCATGGCGAACTCCCGCGACATGCGGTCGGCACGGTCCCAGCCGTTCAGGTCCATGGCAATACGGCGCACGACGACAGCCGAACCCCCGCGCAGCCAGGGTGGAGCCGCGTCGCCCGCCCAGAGCAGCGCGGCGTCGACGCCTGCGACGTCGGGCTGCACCGTCCCGTCGACCTGCCCGAACAGGTTGCGCATCGGCACGCCCGGGCCCTCATGGGGCTCACGGAAGCCGCGTTGCACCCACCGAACCCGGACCAGTCCCGCGGCCCCGGCGAGCAGCCGGCGCTGGGCATGGGCCACTGTCGTCGGGCTCGTGGCACAGATCTGCAGGAACAGGTCGCCACCGCTCCACCGTGCCTCGAGGCGGTCGATCGTCAGCGCGGGCAGCGGTGCCAGCCAGGCGGGCGCGTCGGCGCCGGCCAGCGCCACCACCGCTGGGCCGACCCCCACTGTCACGGTGAGCTGGGCGGTGACCGCCGCGAGCTCGGGCTCGAGGTCGGTCAGCGGAGCCCGCCCCGCCATCAACCGCTCGATGTCGTCGGTCCACACCGTGAGGAGCCGGCGCACCGAGTCGGCGTCGGCCCCGCGCTCGAGGTCCAGGGCCACGAAGGTGGCCTGGGCCGGTGGCGCCTCGAGGATGCCGGCCTGGTGGGCCCCGCGGAACGCGCGGGCGGGCGACGTGGCCACCCTCGCGGGCGCGGAGGGCGAGGTCGCACCAGCTGCCGGCTCGACAGCAGACCTGGTGCAGCCCGAGACGGTCGCCACCGCCGCGCCGGCCACCAGGCCGGCGCCGGCGAGCCCCGAGAGCAGGACCGTGCGGCGGTCGGAGCCCGCCGCACGCTCATCCTGGGGTGAGGTCACGACGCCGACGGTGACGGGGCGTAGGACTCCTGGGCACCCGGGAACCCGCGCACCGGAACCGTCAGGGACACGTCCCCGCCACTGGTCGTAAGCGTCACCGTGGTGCTCGTGCCGTTCTCGAGCGGCCCCTTGAGCGCCAGGAGCATCACGTGATCGCCGCCGGGCTGCAGGACGTAGGTGCCGCCGGCGGGGATGACGAAGCCGCCCTGCTTGGGCTGCATCTGCATCTGACCAGCGTCGTTCTTCACGGTCTCGTGCAGCTCGACCATTCCGGCCACCGGGCTCGACCCGCCGGTGATGGTGAGGTCTGTCGAGGTGGGGTTGCGCAGGGTGCCGAACATGGCGCTCATCGCACCCATCTCGGCCATTCCCGAGGCCGTCGAGCTGGGCGAGGGGGTCGCAGACAGGTCGCCGCCGTTCATGGGGGCCTCGACGGCCTTGACCCAGCCGTCGTCGAGGACGAGGGCACTCGACACGGCCGCGCTGGATGCCGGAGCCGAGGCGCCGGGGGTGGTGGGCGAGTCGGAACCGCAGGCGGTGAGGCCGGCGGCAAGCAGGACGGTGGAGCAGATGACAGCGACCCGGCGGGTCGCGAAGGTTCGGGTGGGCACAGGAGTCTCCTGGAGGGCGTGCGGGGGTCACCGCGGGGGTCGGGGGTCGCGTGGCCGGCCGGCCCGAGACACCTCGGACCGGCTCAGCAGGTGCGCAGCGGTGGAGCGCGTCCGCCGACCGGTCGCATCAGGCGACCTGCGAGGCGACGAACAGGGGCCATCCCGAGACGGACGCGGACGGTGTCCGGAACGGTCGCGGTGCTGAGCACGGCGACGAGGCGTCGGACGACGGCGCGCACGACGTCTTCGCCGACGGCCAGAAGCAGGCTCGCCGCCACCGTCGCCAGCACGTGGGCGAGCACCATCGGGCCGGTGATGTGCAGCGCGAGCGGTTGGGCCGAGCCGAGGACGACCGCGGCGGAGGGGTCATGGACGTGGTGCGCCGGCACCGCATGGCCCGGCGAGGGCGCCATGCCCACGAGCGCCAGGTGGGTGACGACCTGCCCGGCGGCGACCGCCAGGACCATGCGCGCCACCGAGGTGCGAGCGCGCAGGACGAACCAGACCAGCGGCCCGACGAGGACCAGGAGAACCGCCGCGGACATGGGATTCAGGGCGGGGCCGCCACCCATCCCGTGCGCGGAGGCTCCCAGGGCGACGACCACCAAGGTCGCCACGACAGCGCGCAACCGGCGCACCGCGCGTTCCCCTGAACCGCTCATCGCCCGAGGGTACTGGCGGGCGCCGCCCCACGGACACGCTTTCCACGAAGTCGCGGACACCGCCCGTGCCGGCGCGACCCGGACGCCCAGCCTCGCCGCTTGCCCAGGCAGTGCGCAACCAGGGCCGCACGAGACGATCGAGCGGCGCCGCACGCTGGTGGGTTCGTCCACGGACCCAAAGAAAACCCGAAGGTCGGCGCCCTACCGTCGTCGCTGTGACCGGAGACAGCATTGACAGCGCAGCGCGGGCGCGGGCGCGTTGGGCCGTCGCGGCCACCGTCGTGTTCGTCGGCTTCGGGGCGGTGGCCCACCGGATCGGTACAGGGGAGCCCGTGCAGCTCATCCCCCTGGCCGTCGTCGCCGTGCTGGTCGCCCCAATGGTGTGGCTCGTGGTGCCGACCGTCTCCCTGTCGCGAGCGCTCGCCGCTGCCTGCGGCGCGCAGGTCATCATGGTCACGGCGCTGCTGAGCATGGAGCCATCCACGCAAGGCTCGGCCACCCGGGCCACCGTGCACCCGGACCACCCGGCCCTGCGCCTCGACGATGCCGTGACCGTGGCCGACACCGGCCTGTCGGTGGCCCTGGTCCAGGCGCACGTGGGCATGGCGCTGCTGACGTGCGTCCTTCTCGTCGTGGCCGACGACACCCTGCAGGCCGTGCTGCGGTCCGGTGTGCGTGCGGGTCCCGGGGCTGTCCCGCTGACCACCACCGGGAGCGGTCACCGCCGACACTGACGGGGACCGCCCGTTGGCGGTCCCCGTCATCTGTGCCGGCCGTGAGCCGGGTTCGCTACATCATCGCGCTGCGCATCAGCTGCATCGCGGCGAACATGTAGGCCATGCTCGCGGCCATGACGGCCATGCTGACCCGGCTGGCCACGGTGTTGTGGAACAGCGGCACGAAGGCGAGCTTCGGTACGGTCTGCTCGCGCACGCCGACGGCGCTGGTCGCGGGCCCACCGGAGGCGGTCACGAGCTCAGCCGGCGGCGGCGTGGTCTGCGTGTGGCGCGGCCCGATGCCCATCGACGGCTTGGAGTCGTCCAGGAGGCCGGCCAGCCAGGCCAGGGCCTCGAGGCTGAAGTAGACCACCAGGGCCCACGTGAGCGCTGGCATCCACTTCGGCATCCACATGTAGGCCATCGACACCTGCATGATCAGGGCCACGAGCCACAGGGCGCTGAAGGGACGGCGCTGGACGAGTCGCACGACCATCCAGATGCCGATCGCGGCACTGGAGAGCCAGAAGATGTTGACCCACAGGGTGTGGGGGAACCACGTCCACATGTACGCCATCCCCGCGTACATGTAGATCTGGCTGACCAGCATCAGGATGTGACTGGCGTGGAACCAGCGGTGCTGGCCACCCATCCGGACGAAGTGCGCGCAGTGGAGGACGAGGACGGCGGTCAGGGCGACCAGCCAGACCCACGTCACCCACAGGGGCAGGAGATTGACGAACTGCGGTGCGTTTCCCATGGTGAGCTTTCCCTCTCGTCGCGTCGACCGATCGACGGCTCGACGCTATTGGTCGGGGTGAGAGCGATTCGTGGGAATTGAGAGCCCGTGGGATTTGTCATAAATTGTGCGGGGGCGCCGGGGAAAGGTGAATAATGTGCCGCCTTCGGGCGCTTCCCAATACCCTCGTGGGGTATTTGCTTCGCACCCGAAACAATACTCCCCGGAGGTATGCTTCATACCTCCGGGGAGTATAAAGAAATGCAGGAGAGCCGTTGGCCCCGTCACACCCGGCGCAGGCCCGCGCCGGGCCTGCCACACCCAAGGAGAACCATGAGCACCCAGACCTTCCCGGTGACCGGACTCACCTGCGGGCACTGCGTCAGTGCCGTGACCAGCGAGGTAGCTGCCCTGCCGGGCGTCACGGACGTCGAGGTGGTGCTCGTCGCCGACGGCACGTCGACCGTGACCGTCACCTCGGACGAGCAGCTCACCGATGCCGCTGTTGCAGCAGCCCTTGACGAGGCCGGCGACTACCGGCTCGTCACCAGCTGACCGCAGCCCGCCGGCGCGCCGAGGTCACTCCTCGACGAGCGCCCGCCCGTGCACGATCGCGGCCCACATGACGAACACGTCGAGGGCGATGATCATCACGCCCCAGATCGGGTAGTGCGGCAGCCACGCGAAGCTGCCGATCATGCTGACCGCGGCGGCGATGACGGCCACCGTGCGCGCCCAGGTCTTGCCGAAGAACAGCCCGGCACCGGCACCGGCGGTCAGCAGCCCGAGCAACAGGTGGACCCAGCCCCACGTCGTGAAGCTGAAGTGGAAGACGTAGTTCTCACCACGCACGTAGATGTCGTCGCCGAGCAGCGCGACCAGGCCCTGGGTGGCGTGGAACAACCCCACCATGATCAGCAGGACACCGGCGAACGCGACTGCACCGGTGTTCTCGCCGCCGCTGAAGCCACCCCGCTTGCTCAGGTCCGTCGTCAGTGACGTGTTGTCGTGCGACATCGTGGCCCACTCTCCTCGTCAGCGCCGCACAGCTCGCCGGCGCGCAGCCACCCGGCCGCTCCAACCGTTCTAGGGGCAGCCTGACCCGTGCCGCCTCACCCCAGCGGGGTGAGTCGCTGCGGCGGGCCCGCTCTCAGCCGGCGTCGTCGGCCGCCAGCACCGCTGCGGCGCCCTCGGCGACCAGGGCCACGTCGGTGGTCACGGCCAGGCAGTGGATGCCGTGCGCCCGCAGCCGCCGCGCGTTCGCCGGGGTGCCCGCGAAGCCCGCCACGAGGATGCCGTGCCGCTGCGCCGCCTCGACGACCCGGCCGAGCGGGTTGCCGTCGGAGTGGTCCTCGAGCAGCGCGTCGACGGTGGTCCCGAGGGCAAGGGCGAGGTCGAGCGGGCCGACGAACAGGCCGTCGACCCCCGAGGTCGCGGCGATCGCGTCGACGTCGACCAGGGCGCCGACCGTCTCGACCATGACCAGGCAACGCACCGCGGCGTTCGCGGCGGGGGGGTCCGGTGCGGTGCCGCCCCACAGCGGCGCGAAGGGACCCCAGCTGCGGTCGCCCTCGGGCGGGTAGCGGGAGGCGCGGGCGGCGAGCCCGGCGTCGTCGCGCCCGGTGACGGACGGCACGACGACCGCCGCGGCACCGGCATCCAGCGCGGCACCGATCCACACCGGGTTGACCGCCGGCACCCGCACCACGAGGTCGACCCGGGCATCCGCGAGGCCACGGCCGGCCACGTGGAGCGCGGCCCGGTCGACCGGTCCGTGCTGGGCGTCGAGGGCCACCCAGTCGAAGCCCGCGCCGGCGAGCCGCCGGAGCAGGTCGACGTCGGCGGTGAAGGCCCACACGCCGCGTGACGACCGGGCCAGCCCCGACGGTTCGGCCGTGGGCCGCTCGTCGTCGCCGTATGCCATCTCGTCCTCCGACCTCTGTGGGCCTCGGCCGCGGTCAGCCGCAGCCCTGAACTCGCTCGAGCAGCCCAGTCAAGCAGGCCGCTTCGCGTCGCCGGCTTGTCAGCGGGAGTCCTTCTTCGCCTGTCGCGCAGCACCCTTGGCGCGAGACGACGCGTCACGCTTCACGCCGCCGGTGGTCTTCGTGGCACGGCGCCGGGTGCTCGCTCCCGTGGCGGCGGAGCGGCCGCCGGCCGGCTGGGACCCCGGGCCGGTCGACCCACGGGTCGCGGCCACGGCGGCGAGACGCTCGGCCTTGAGGTCCTCGGCGGCGGCCCGAGCCACCACGTCGACCCGGGCGCTGACCCGGGCCAGGGCCAGCTCGAACACCTCGGCCTTGGCGGCGTTGGCGGCGTTCCCAGGCCGGGCGTGCCCGCGGGCGCCCTTCATGCCGACCCTCGAGGCACCGGTCTGCCGGTAGAGCTTGACGTACTTCGAGCGGGCCCGGCGCACCCGGGTGTGCAGCTCGAGCAGCTCGTCCTCGTCGAGCTTCTCCATGCGCTTCGGCTCGGTCTCGCGCACCAGGTCGGCCTGGGTGTCGGTGAGGAACCGGGGGATCTCGACGGTCATGGGGTAGTCCTCTCGAGGGGCCGGGCGGTGCCTCCGCCCTGGCGAGCCGACCGGGCCCGACGGGGTGGCACCCGGTGCGGGTCGAGCCTCGCGCCGCGGGTCGTTGCTGTCAACGTGACGACTGGCGCGTGGAACCCTGTGGGTCAGACCCCCGGCGCGAGGGCCTGCACCGTCGCGATGGTGTCGGCCTCGTCGGCCGGCTTGTCGTCGCGGTAGCGCAGCACCCGGGCGAAGCGCAGCGCGACCCCGCCGGGGTAGCGCCGCGAGTGCTGCAGCCCGTCGAAGGCGATCTCGACGACCTGCTCGGGGCGCACCTCGACCACCCAGCCGTCGGTGCCCTCGACCGCGAGCTCGGTGAAGCGCTCGGTCTGCCAGCGCAGCATCTCGTCGGTCATGCCCTTGAACGTCTTGCCGATCATCACGAAGCCTCCGGTCTCGGGGTCGCGCGCGCCGAGGTGGATGTTGGACAGGCTGCCCGAGCGACGGCCCGACCCCCACTCGACCGCGAGCACCACGAGGTCGAGGGTGTGGGTGGGCTTGACCTTCACCCAGCCGCTGCCGCGGCGGCCCGCGGCGTAGGGGCTGTCGGCGGCCTTGACCACCACGCCCTCGTGCCCGGCGGCGACGAGCTCGGCGAAGAACGCCTCGGCCGCCTCGGCATCGTCGGTGAGCAGGCGCGGGACGACCAGGTGCGGTGCGAGCTCGACCAGGGCGTCGTGCCGCACCCGCGCCGGCTCGTCGATGAGGTCGACGCCGTCGCGGTGGAGCACGTCGAACAGGAACGTGGTGAGCGGCACCCGCTCGCGCAGGCTCGCGACGTCGGCCGAGCTCGCCGTGCGGGCCCCGGTGACCTGGAACGGCGCCGGCCGGCCGCCCTCGAGCAGCACGATGGCCTCGCCGTCGAGCACGAGGTCACCACCGGGCAGCGCGGCCACGGCCTCGACCACCTCGGGCACCCGCTCGGTGATCTCGTCGAGGCTGCGGGTGTGGACCGTGACCTCGCCCGAGCGCCGGTGCACCTGCACCCGGATGCCGTCGAGCTTGCCGTCGACGAGCAGCTCGCCACCGCCCACGGACTGCACCGCCTCGGCCGCCGTCTTCGCAGAGGCCGCGAGCATCGGGCGCACCGGCCGCCCGACCACGAGCCCGACCGACTCGAGGGCCTCGACCCCGCCGGTGGCCGCGAGCCCGGCAACCTCGGCGGCGGTGCCGGCCAGCATGGTGGCGCGCCGCACGACGGCGTCGGGCACGGCATACGCCTTCGCGATGGCCGCGAGCACGACGCCGTCGAGGGCCCCCTGGCGCAGGTTCCCGGTGATGAGGTCGACCAGGAAGCGCTGTTCGTCGGCGCTCGCGCGGCTCATCAGGGCGGCCAGCTCGGCCCGGCGGGATGCCGTGGAGCCGGCACCCGCGGTGGCCGCCAGCCGGGTGAACGCGGCGTCGACCTCGCCCACCGTGAGGCCCGTCTCGTCGGCCGGCTCGGGGAGCGAGCCCAGCGAGCGGTGGCCAACGCCCAGGCGGCGCTGCGGCAGCACCCCGGACAGGTGCGAGACCACGATGCCGACCTCAGCCGGGTCGCAGCGCGCGAACAGGTCGGCCAGCGCCTGCGTCTTGGCGGTGCGCGACCGGGTGGCGGTGACCGCCCGCGACGCGGCGACCACCTCGGCGAGCGTGACGTCCATCCGCCCATCCTGCCGCCCGGCACCGACAGCAGGCACCCGCGCCGACGTGCTGATACCGCGGTGGCCCGAGCGGCCGGCGGGCCCCAGCTCAGCCGGTCGGGGTGGCGCCAGCGGGCCCGGCGGGCACGTCGGTGGGCTGCGACCCGGCATCCGGGTTCGTCGGACGCGACGCACGCGAGTCGGAGCGCCGACGATGCACCCGCCACAGGACGAAGCCGGCGACCGCGGCGACCCCCACGAGCACCGCGCTGCCGGTGCCGAGGGCGTCGGCCACGGCTTGGTACGAGGCCCCGGCGAGGTAGCCACCCATCACGACGACGGTCCCCCACAGGATGCCGCCGAGCGCGTTGTAGGTGAGGAAGGTGCGGTAGCGCATGTCGCTGGAGCCGGCCAGCGCCGGCATCACGGCCCGGAAGAAGGCGACCCAGCGGCCGAGCAGCACCGCGGTGCCGCCGCGCCGGGCGAGCAGGTCGCGGGCGTCGTCGAGCCGGTCGGCGTGGCGGGCGAGCGGCCGGGTCGCCATCAACCACGGGCCCAGGCGCCGGCCCACCTCGAAGCCGACGCTGTCGCCGACGATCGCCGCCACGATGACGACGATGAGCACGGCCCACAGCGGCACGTGGCCCAGGCTCGCCGAGACGCCGCCGAGGATGGCCACCGTCTCACCGGGGATCACGAAGCCGAAGAACAGGGCGTCCTCGGCGAACACGAGGGCGCCCACGACCGCCAGCACGACCGGCGCGGGCACGTCGAGGAGGCGCTCCAGCAGGGAGGTCAGCACGTCGTGAGGCGCGGGTGAGGTGACGGGGCCATGCCCCAAGTGTGCGCCGTCAGCGGCGGCGACCGGGAAGGGCTCCGGTCAGCGGGCGGTCGACCGCGATCTCGACGCGCCAGTCGATGGGCGTGCAGTGACCGTTGTTCGACTTCTCGGCGGAGCACGCGGTGACCCCCACGACCACCGGCATCCGGGCCTCGATGGTGAAGCGGTCGCCGGGCCGGGTCGGTGGGGGGTCGATGTGCAGCTCGCCGCGGTCGTCGGTCCACACGTCCATGAAGACGTTGAGCGTGGTGCCGATCCGGTCGGGGTCGACCCCGAAGGGCGCCAGCGCGGCGCAGAGGTTCGCGAAGCACGACGGGTGCGGGGCGCCGGCGAACTCGGGGTAGAGCAGGTCGAAGGTCGCCTGGCTGCACGGGGTGAGGGTGAGGTCGTGCACCCCCACGGTGTCGTCGACGACCTCGGCCATGACCCGGCTGCGGTTCGACCACAGCTGCGAGCCGGTGGAGACGTAGATCGATGTTGCCGAAGTCGGTGGTGCGGCCCGACGAGAATGACCTCGGCCGGGTCGTCGGCCGCGACGAGGTAGAGGTCGCTCACCTGCTCGCCGCACGGGTCGACCACGGTGAGCCGGTCACCCGGGGCCAGCTCGACGGCGGCACCGCTCTGGGGGGCGATCCGGGCCCAACCCTCGGCGGCGGCATCGGCGTCGCCCGGGTAGGGCGGGGCCTCACCGGTGCGGGGGAACCGCGTGCGGGCCGGGTTCACCGCTGCTCCGCCGCGGGCACGGCATCCGGGTCGGGCTCGAACGGCGGTGTCCAGTCGGGCGGCACGGCGCGGCCGGCGTACTGCCGGGCCTCGGACGACGTCCCGTGGTCGCTGACCATCGGGTTGAGCGAGCCCTGCAGGTCGGCGTCGCGACGGCGGATCGTGTCGCGCATCCGCTGGTAGCGCCCGTCGGAGCGCATCCGCTCGAACTGCGAGTGGAGGTTGAAGACCAGGGTGGGGAGCGGGGCGCGGCGGGCCACCCGGGAGGAGTTGGGGTGCAAGCCGACCACGAAGAACGCAGTGCCGGCGACGCTGAACGCGAAGTGGGGGTTGTCCGGGTCTGCGGCCACCCCGTCGGCCCAGGGGGCGTCGTCGTTGTCGTGCAGGTGCTGCAGCGCGTTCCAGAGCAGCTCCTCGAAGCTCGCGCTCCTGCTCGGGCACCGGCTCGCGGAAGCAGGCGACGAACGACACCAGGTCACCCTCGGCGTCGACCTCGTTCGCGTACTGCGCGAGCGTCGCACCCAGCGTGTCGAGCGACCCGCCGGGAGTGGTGTCGCTGAGGTCCTCGAGCACGACGAGCGTCGCGGCATCGCGCCGGAACACCGAACGGGCACCGAGACAGGGAAATTCGGGATGCGCCACCATCTCATCGATCGCATCGACGATGTCGTGGCGGGGCCGGTCGCCGAGGTCCTCGGCGGCGCGCTCCTCGAGCAGCTCCTCCAGCGGGTCGCTCATCGTGCGCCGCCGGGTCGGGCGATGGGGTCGGTCACGAGTTCTCCTGCTGTCGGGGATCACAAGCTGTCCCCATACCCGAGGGCTCGTGGGGGTATCCCGTCGACCGAACCGGGCCGTCGAGGGTTGCGTCACCCCCACTGCCGAGCCGGCCCCAGAACCCGACTTCGTGCGACTTGCACACGGTTCTCGCAGCTTCGGGCGTGCGAGAACCGTGTGTAAACCGCACGAAGTCGAGAAAAGGGGGGCGGGGTCACTCGATCAGGCGGTAGCCGATCCCCGGCTCGGTGAGGATGTGCCTCGGTCGGGACGGGTCGCCCTCGAGCTTGCGCCGCAGCTGGTTTCCGTACACGCGAAGGTAGTTCGACTCGCGGCCGTAGCCGGGCCCCCACACCGCCTTGAGCAGGTCGGCCTGGGTGACGACCCGCCCGCGGTGCTTCGCGAGCTCACCGATCAGCCGCCACTCGGTCGGCGTGAGGTGCACGGCATCCCCGCGGTGGGTGGCGGTGAGGGTGCCGAAGTCGAGGGCGAACGCCTCGGTCACGACGGGTGGGATGGCCGCGAGCGCATCGCCGTCGCCACCCCCGCGGCGCAGCGCCGAGCGCACCCGCGCCATCAGCTCGTCCATCCCGAACGGCTTGGTGACGTAGTCGTCGGCGCCCTCGTCGAGCGCCTCGACCTTGTCGTCGGACTGGTGCCGCGCCGACAGCACCACCACCGGCACCCGCGAGGTGCGCCGTAGCCGGCGCAGCACCTCGACGCCGTCGACGTCGGGCAGGCCGAGGTCGAGGATGACCAGGTCGGGCGGGGCGTCCTCCAGGGTCGACAGGGCGTCGCGCCCCGAGCCGACCACCTCGACCTCGTAGCCCCGCGCCCGCAGGTTGATCCGCAGCGTGCGGCGGATCGTCTCGTCGTCGTCGACCACGAGCACGCGCTCAACCATGGGGGTCCTCCTCGGCGCTGGGCAGCTCGATGACCATGGTGAGCCCTCCGCCGGGGGTCTCCTCCGCCGACACCTCCCCGCCCATCGCCTCGGCGAGCCCGCGCGCAACCGCCAGGCCCAGCCCGACGCCGTCGCCAGCGGGCGCGTCCCCGTGGCGCTGGAAGGGGAGGAAGATCTGCTCGCGGGCCCCCTCGGGCACCCCCAGGCCGCTGTCGACGACCCGCACCTGGGTGCGCCCGCCGAGCCCGCTCGTCGACACCCTCACCCGGCCGGGCGGCGGCTGGTGGCACAGCGCGTTCTCGACCACGTTGCCGAGCACCCGGTCGAGCAGGCCGGGGTCGGCGACGACGACCCGGGCCGCAGGGTCGAGGCTCCAGTCGACCCGGTCGGGCTCGGTCACCGCGGCGACCGCCGCCGGCACCACCTCGCCGAGGTCGACCGGGCGCGGTGCGGCGACCAGCGCCCCGGCCTGCAACCGCGACATGTCGAGCAGGTTGCCGATGAGCGCGTCGAGCCGGTCGGCGGAGTCCTCGATGGCGGCCTCGAGCTCGGCCTCGTCCTCCGGCGAGAAGGTCACCTCGCTCGAGCGCAGGCTTCCGATCGCGGCCTTGATGCCGGCCAGCGGGGTGCGCAGGTCGTGCGAGACGGCCGAGAGCAGCGCGGTGCGGGCCGAGCTGTCGCGGGCCAGCACCGCGGCCTCGCCGGCGGCCCGCTGGAGCGCGCGCCGCTGGAGGATGGCCCCGACGTGGGCGGCGAAGGCAACGAGGAGCCGCTGCTTGTCGGCAGGCACCTGTACCCCGACGAGGACGAGGTCGTGCTCGTCGTCGGCGGTGGCGTGGCTCTCCACGTCCACCTCGGATGCCGTTGTCCCCGCCACGCTCGGAGGGCCCGCCGCCTCGCCCTGCGCCACGACCTCCGCCGGCGCGTCGGCGGTCGCCCGGCGCACGACCCGGGCCTGGCGAGCCCCGAACATGTCGACGGCATGGGCGAGGAGCACGGTCATCTGGTCGGTCGAGCCGAGCAGGGTGTGGGTCAGCTCCGCCAGGGCCGCGGACTCGCGCTGCGCCGCCACGGCCCGCTCGGCCCGCCGGGCGCTCGTGTGCACGACGAAGGCGACGACGATGGCGACGAGGACGAACACGACGAGCGCGACGGCGTTCTCGGGCTGCGAGATCGTGAGGGTGCCGACGGGTTGGGTGAAGAACCAGTTGAGCAGGAACGAGCTCGACACGGCACCGACGAGCGCCGGTCCGATGCCGCCGAGCAGGGCGACGAGCACGGTGATCAGCAGGTAGAGGGGCACGGTGAGGGGGAGTCCGGGGTCCTCCGGCAGCAGGACGAGCAGGCCGGTGAGCGCGACGGGCGCGATGAGCGCGACGACGTAGCCCATCCGAACTCGTCTGCGCGGCAGGGCCGCCTGAGGCACCCGCCAGCCACGACCAGCGGCGAAGGAGTGGGTCACGACGTGCACGTCGATGTCACCGGAGTGGGTGATGACCTCCTCCGTGGTGCTCGGCACCGCGAGGGTGCGCCACCGTGGACGGCGGGTGCTGCCGATGACGACCTGCGAGGCGTTCACGCCGCGAGCGACGTCGAGGATGGCCTCGGCCGGGTCCTCCCCGGTGACCGTGTGCCACGAGCCGCCCAGCTCGTCGGTGAGGCGGCGCAGCGTCGCCAGGGTGGGTAGCGGTGGCCCGCTCAGGCCGTCGGACCTCGCCACATGGAGGGCGATCAGCTCCCCGCCCGCGCCGCGCGAGGCGATTCGCGCCCCACGCCGCAGCAACGTCTCACCCTCGGGGCCACCGGAGAGCGCGACGACGACCCGCTCCCGCGTCGGCCAGGTCGAGTCGATGCCGTGGTCGGCGCGGTAGCGCCCCAGCCCCTCCTCGACCCGGTCGGCGAGCCAGAGCAGGGCCAGCTCGCGCAGGGCCGACAGGTTGCCGACCCGGAAGTAGTTCGCGAGCGCGGCGTCGACCTTCTCCGCCTTGTAGATGTTGCCGTGGGCCATCCGCCGGCGCAGCGCCTCTGGCGACATGTCGACCAGCTCGATCTGGTCGGCGCGGCGCACCACCTCGTCGGGCACCGTCTCCCGTTGCACCACGCCGGTGATCGACCCAACGACGTCGTTGAGCGACTCGAGGTGCTGGATGTTGACCGTCGAGACCACGTCGATCCCGGCATCCAGCAGCTCGTCGATGTCCTGCCAGCGCTTCTCGTGGCGCGACCCCGGCACGTTGGTGTGGGCGAGCTCGTCGACCAGGGCCACGCTCGGGCACCGGGTCAGCAGCCCGTCGAGGTCCATCTCCTCGAAGCTCGCGCCCCGGTGCTCGAGCCGGGCACGGGGCAGCACCTCCAAGCCCTCGACCATCTCCGCGGTGTGCTCGCGATCGTGCGTCTCCACCAGGCCGACGACGACGTCGGTGCCGCGCGCCATCCGGCGGCGTCCCTCGTCGAGCATGGCGACGGTCTTGCCCACTCCGGGGGCGGCCCCGAGGTAGATGCGAAGTCGGCCGCGTGCCATGGGCTCATTCTCACTGACTGCCGGTGGCGGCGTCGCCGGCCTCGAGAGCGACGTTGAGCTCGGTGACGTTCACTCGGTCCTGGCCGAGGTAGCCCAGCACAGCGTGATCCGTGTGCACGGCCACCAACCGTTGCACCTGCTCCACGCCCATCCCGCGGGCCTTCGCCACCCGCGGCACCTGGTAGGCGGCGTAGGCCGGTGAGATGTGCGGGTCCAGGCCGCTGGCGGATGCCGTGAGCGCGTCGGGCGGGATCGTCGCCGGCGCGTCGGGGTTGGCCGCGCGCAGGGCCGCCTCCCGCTGGGCCACCGCGGTGGCGAGCTCCGCGGCATCCGGGCCGAGGTTGGACCCACCGCTGCTGTCGCCGCTGTGGTCGGACACCGACGGCCGGGCCTGGAACCACTGCGGCCCGTCGGCGGCCTGGCCGAGCAGGCGCGAGCCGACGACCTTGCCGTCGACCTCGATGAGCGAGCCGTTGGCCTGGCCAGGGGCGACGAGGCCCACGGCGAGGACGGTGGCGGGGTAGATGACACCGAGCAGGAGGGTGAGGACGAGCAGCGCCTTGAGCGCGGCGGAGAGCTGGCGGGCGATGGCCACGGGAATCACCTGAGTCCGGGGAGGAGGGAGACGACGAGGTCGATGAGCTTGATGCCGACGAACGGCGCCACGAGCCCACCCAGCCCGTAGACGAGCAGATTGCGGCGCAGCATCTGGTGCGCGGAGACCGGGCGGTACTTCACGCCGCGCAGCGACAGCGGGATGAGCGCGACGATGATGAGCGCGTTGAAGATGACCGCCGACAGGATGGCCGAGTCGGGGCTGGACAGCCCCATGACGTTGAGCCGGTCCAGGCCGGGGAAGATCCCGACGAACATGGCCGGGATGATCGCGAAGTACTTCGCGACGTCGTTGGAGATCGAGAAGGTCGTCAGCGCGCCACGGGTGATGAGCAGCTGCTTACCGATGGCCACGACGTCGATGAGCTTGGTCGGGTCGCTGTCGAGGTCGACCATGTTGCCGGCCTCCTTGGCCGCCGACGTGCCGGTGTTCATCGCGACGCCCACGTCGGCCTGGGCCAGCGCCGGGGCGTCGTTGGTGCCGTC
The DNA here is from genome assembly GCA_963800505.1 of uncultured Actinomycetota bacterium. Taxonomy (GTDB): domain Bacteria; phylum Actinomycetota; class Actinomycetes; order Actinomycetales; family Dermatophilaceae; genus Fodinibacter. Next base: position 4,704 of record CAWDBL010000037.1, on the reverse strand, counting down.
CCCCGTCATCGCGACCAGGTTGCCGCCCTCCTGCTCGGCCTTGATCAGGGCCATCTTGTCCTCGGGGGTCGCCTCGGCGAGGAAGTCGTCGACGCCTGCCTCTTCGGCGATCGCCTTGGCGGTGCGTGGGTTGTCTCCGGTGATCATCACGGTGCGGATGCCCATCGAGCGAAGCTGGTCGAAGCGCTCGCGCATGCCGGGCTTGACGATGTCCTTGAGGTGGACCACGCCCAGGGTGCGCGCGGGGCCTCCCGGCTCCGAGATCGCCACGACGAGCGGGGTGCCGCCGGTGGCGCTGATGCCGTCCACCGCGTAGTGCAGGTCGTGGGCGACGTGCCCGCCGGATGACTCGACCCACGCGGCGACGGCGGAGCCGGCGCCCTTGCGCACCGACGTGCCGTCGGGCAGGTCGACGCCCGACATCCGGGTCGAGGCGGAGAACGGCACGAACTCGGCGCCGGACTGCCGCAGCGCGGCGAACGAGCGGATGGCGGGGTCGACGCCCTCTGCGAGGGCGTGCTCGACGATGGAGCGGCCCTCGGGCGTCTCATCGGCGAGCGAGGAGAGGTAGGCCGCGAGGAGCAGCTCCTCGCGGTTCGCGTCCTCAACGGGCACGACGTCGCTCGCCTGCCGGTTGCCGAAGGTGATGGTGCCGGTCTTGTCGAGCAGCAGGGTGCTGACGTCGCCGGCGGCCTCCACGGCTCGGCCGGACATGGCGAGCACGTTGTGCTGCACGAGGCGGTCCATGCCGGCGATGCCGATGGCCGACAGCAGGGCGCCGATGGTCGTGGGGATGAGGCAGACGAGCAGGGCCACGAGCACGACCAGGGACAGGCGCGAGCCCGAGTAGATCGCCATCGGCTGGATGGCGCCGACAGCGAACATGAAGATCAGGGTCAGGGTCGTCAGCAGGATGGTGAGGGCGATCTCGTTGGGCGTCTTCTGGCGGGCAGCACCCTCGACGAGCGCGATCATCCGGTCGATGAAGGTCTCACCCGGCTTGCTGGTCACCTTCACGACGATCCGGTCCGAGAGCACGGTCGTGCCGCCGGTGACGGCGCAGCGGTCGCCCCCGGACTCGCGGATGACGGGTGCCGACTCGCCGGTGATCGCCGACTCGTCGACGGTCGCGACTCCCTCGACGACATCGCCGTCACCCGGGATGACCTGGCCGGCCCCGACGACCACGAGGTCGCCGAGGTGCAGCTCGGTGCCGCGCACCTGCTCCTCGGTGCCGTCCTCGCGCAGGCGGCGGGCCGTGGTCTCGGTGCGCGTCTTGCGCAGGGTCTCGGCCTGGGCCTTTCCGCGGCCCTCGGCGACGGCCTCGGCGAGGTTCGCGAAGAGGACGGTGGCCCAGAGCCACACCGCGACGGAGATCGAGAACACCGACGGGTCGAGGGCGGCCAGCACAGTGGTCAGCACCGAGCCGACCCAGACCACGAAGATGACCGGTGAGCGGACGGTGTGCCGGGGGTCCAGCTTCGCGAAGGCTTGGGGCAGGGCGTCCCAGCCGGTGCGGATCAAGGGAGCAGCAGCAGTCATGACAGGGCCTCCGCGATCGGCCCGAGTGCGAGGGCCGGGAAGAAGGTGAGCCCGGCGACGACCACGACGGTGCCGGCGAGCAGGACGGTGAACAGGGGGGTGTCGGTCGGCATCGTGCCGGCGGTGACGGGGCGCTTGCGCTGTGCGGCGAAGGCTCCGCCGAGGGCGAGCACGAGCACGATCGTGACGAACCGACCGGCGAACATGCACAACGCCAGGGTGAGGTTGAGGAACGGCTGGTCGGCGGTGAGCCCGGCGAAGGCCGAGCCGTTGTTGTTCGAGGCCGACGTGTAGGCGTACATCATCTCGCTGAGGCCGTGCGGCCCGGTGTTGAGCAGCCCGGTTGTGGCTACCGGGAGCACGATCGCGAGACCGGTGCCGATGAGCACGAGCGCCGGCGTGACCACGACGCTCAGGGCCACATAGGTGATCTCCCTGCGCCCCACCGTCTTTCCCAGTAGCTCTGGGGTGCGGCCGACCATCAGGCCGGCGATGAACACGGCGAGCACGACGTAGACCAGCAGGTTGTAGAGCCCCGTCCCCACACCGCCGGGCGAGACCTCGCCCAGCATCATGTTGGACAGCGGCACCATGCCGCCGAGCGCGCTGTAGCTGTCGTGCATCGAGTTGACCGCACCGGTGGAGGTGCCGGTGGTGGCGCTGGCGAAGACCGACGACCAGGCGATGCCGAAGCGCTGCTCCTTGCCCTCCATCGAGCCGAGGGCGCTGCCGGCGGCCGAGTACTCCGCCCACGCCGCCAGGCCCATGCTGGTGACGAGCAGGCCGCCCATGGTCGCTGTGGCGACCATCCCCTGGCGGCGGTTACCCACCATCAGGCCGTAGGCATAGGGCAGCGAGAACGGGATGACGAGCAGCAGGAAGATCTCGAACAGGTTGGTCCACGCGTTCGGGTTCTCGAACGGGTGGGATGAGTTGGCGTTGAAGAACCCACCGCCGTTGGTGCCGAGCTCCTTGATGGCCTCCTGCGAGGCGACCGCGCCGCCCTGGACGACCTGCTGACCGCCGGTGACGGTGGTGATCGTCGTCGGGTCGGTGAGGTTCTGGATGACGCCGCCAACGAGCAGCACGATCGCGGCAACCACGGCCAGCGGCAGCAGGATGCGGACGATGCCCCGCACGAGGTCGACCCAGAAGTTGCCGATCCGGTCGGTGCTGTGGCGGGCGAGGCCGCGGACCAGAGCGATGGCGACGGCCAGACCGGTGGCGGCGGACACGAAGTTCTGGACGGTGAGCCCCGCGGCCTGGACGGTGTAGCCCGCACCGGCCTCACCGGCATACGACTGCCAGTTGGTGTTGGTGACGAACGAGACCGCCGTGTTGAGGGCGGTGTCCCAGTCCATCGACCGGTCGAGCGCCCAGGGCAGCCACCCCTGGACCATGATGAGCAGGAAGAGCGCCGACGACCGAGACGACCGCGAAGGAGACCACGGAGACCGCGTAGCCGGTCCAGCGCTGCTCGGTGCGGGGATCGACCCCGACGAGCCGGTAGAGCACGCGCTCGACGCGCCAGTCCTGCTCGTCGGTGAAGACCCGGTGGATCCAGGTGCCCAGCGGCACGTGGGTGAGGGCGAGGAGCGCGACCAGGGTGAGCACGGCGGCGCCGGTGATGAGGGCGGAGTTCACGCTCGCCCCCTCAGAACCGGTCCGGGCGGACCAGGGCGTAGAGGAGGTAGGCCACGAGGCCCAGCCCCACGGCAGCAGCGATCAGGTCTTCGAACATGCCTTCACGACACACCCCAGGGGCCGGTCCACCGGCGCCGGTGATGCCGCCCTGACAGCTCTTGACGCGACCTTGATGCAGACCCCCCACCGTCCCCGGATTGACCAATAGGTCACCGGAGGGACACCCGCCTGGGTCGCGCTTCCCTAGACCGCTGCGCGGTGGGATGCCCCTTGGTCCGCTTGGTTTCGGGTCGCTTCACCTCGCGTAGTCGCTGGCCTGATGACGTGGCGCCGGCTACGGCGCAGTAGGCGCACCGATCAGTCCATCTACCGGGCGGTAGCCCACGTCGGGTTCCGGGTGCACCTGGACAGCTGCGCCACGGCATCCGGTGGGCCGGGTGTCCCCAGATCAGGCGCCGGTGAAGTCCGCGGGGCGCTTGGCGAGGAAGGCCGCCACGCCCTCGCGGTAGTCCGAGGTGTGCATCAGCGCGATCTGGCCGGCCTCCTCACGAGCGAGGGCCGCCTCGACGTCGACGGATGCCGCGTTGACCGCCGCCTTGGTCTCACCGAGCGCCCGCGTCGCGCCGCCGGCGAACGCCGCGAGCACGGCATCCGCGCGGGCCGAGAACTGCTCTGCCGCAACGCACTCCGCCACCAGCCCCCACTCGGCGGCCGTCACGGCATCCAGCTTCTCGCCGGTGAGGGCCAGGCGCAACGCCCGCGCCCGGCCGATCGACGCCGCCACGAGCGCCGTCGAGCCACCGTCGGGCATCAGCCCGATCCGGGCGAACGCCAGCACGAAGGACGCGGCGTCGGAGGCCAGCACGTAGTCGCAGGCCAGCGCCATCGGCACCCCGATGCCGGCGGCCACGCCGTTGACCAGCGCCACGACGGGCGTGCGCGACGCCAGCAGCGCCCGCACCAGGTCGGCGCCGGCGTACAGCGTCCCCTGGGTCGCACCGTCGGCGGACAGTGGCGCCCCCGAGCAGAAGCCGCGCCCCGCGCCGGTGAGGGCGATGACGCGCACAGCGGGGTCGTCGTCGAACGCGCGCACGGCGTCGGCGACGGTCTCGCACATGGCCGGGTCGACGGCGTTGAGCCGCTCCGGCGCGTTGAGGGTGATCCGGGCGATGGTGCCGGTGGTCTCGAGGATGACGGCGCTCTCGGGGCTGGTGCTCATACCCCCATCGAACCGCACGGCACCGGCACTGCGTCGGGCAACCCGTTTGCTGGTTCCGGTGCGGGGCCTCGCAGACTGTCCATCCCGCCCGAGCGCCGAGGCGCCGCCCGGCCGCCCCCTTCCACCCCGCCAGCAAGGACACCCGCATGAGCCCCGCCCTGCCCGTCTCCACCCGCGTCACCGCCGACCTGCTGCGCGGCGCGCTGGAGGTCGAGACGACCCCCGCGGCGTGCTCCCCCACCGCCTCACCACGGCGGCCCGCCGGCAGAACACCGATCCGGGTCTCGCCCTGGCCGAGA
>CAWDBL010000036.1:0-4117 GCA_963800505.1 uncultured Actinomycetota bacterium | reverse complement strand
TGTGGGCGATGATGCAGAAGTTGCGGATCGCCTCCTGCGGCGTGGCGTGCGGCTGCAGCGCGATGCGGGCGCGGGGGGACACGAGCGGGTGGGTTCCTTGCGTGGGAGGGGTTTCGGGCACTGTGCCCCAGTCTCCCACGATCCGCGGATGCCGTTCACGCGCCCCGCAGCAGGGCCAGGCCCCGCTCGAGCGCCTCGCCGGCCGGGCACTCGACGTCGGGCTGCACCCCCACGCCCTCCCAGGAGCTGCCGTCGCGCGGGCTCAGCGCCCGCGCCACGGGCACGGCCAGCTCGAGCTCTGGGTGCACGGCGACGCCCTCACGGGGGTTGGCGCCACCGCGGGTGCGCTCCCCCACGACCGTGCCGCGCCCGAGCAGCTGCACGTCGAAGGCCACCTCCTCGCCACCCGAGAAGGTGGTGGCCGAGGTGAGCACGGCCAAGGGCTTGTCCGGGCCGAACCGCCGCGTGGCGACGGGGTGGGTCCAGCGCTGGCGCAGCCCCTCGACCCGCGAGTCGATGTCGACCAGGCGCGCCGGCTCGTCGCCCACGACGTGGCTGACCAATAGCTGCACCGTGTCGGGGTCGCCGCCACGGCACTCGCGCACGTCGAGCACCAGGGCGTCGGCGTCGGCGACCAGCGCCATCGCGGCCGTCACGGCATCCCACGACGGGCCGGCGGCCGCCAGCATCGGGCCGATCGACAGGTGGGCGACGTTGCCCGCGAGCCGCTCGACGCCGCGCATGCCGCCGGCCGTGGTGCGCGCCGTCTCGCGCCAGTAGTGCTCGTACGCCGACGGGTCCTCAGTGGGCGGCACGCCGTCAGGGTGGTGGATGACGCGCAGGTGCAGGTCGTGCGCCACGTCCTGCAGGTCGGTGCTCAGCGCCCCGGCCAGCGTACCGGGGTCGAGGCGTCGTAGGCGCCCGCGGCAGCGCGCTCACGCAGGCGGGCGGCGGCCAGGGCACCCACCTCAGGGAGCACGAAGCGCTCGGCGACGAGGTCGGCACAGCGGTCGACGACGGCGGAGGTGTCGGGTGGGGTGTCGTTGGTCTGCATGCGGACGAGTCTGGGCGCACCCTTGACAGAGCGTCAACAGTTCTTGACGCTTGACGGATGGACCCCGCTCACGACGTCCTCGACGTCACCGACACCGACCAGCTGCGCGCCCTCGGCCACCCGGCCCGGATGCGACTGCTGATCTCGCTCGGCGACGACGGTGCCACGGTCAGCCAGCTGTCCACGCGGCTCGGCACCAACAAGGGCAACGTCGCCCACCACCTGGGCGTGCTCGAGCGTGCCGGTCTGGTGCGGCGCGGCCGCACGCGCACCGTGCGCGGGGGCACGGAACGGTACTTCGAGCGGGTGGCGCGCCGCATCCGCACACCAGGCGGCGCGGCATCCGGGCACACGTCCGCGCTCCTGCAGGCCGTCGCCGACGAGGTGGATGCCGCCCCGGGCGACCCGCTGCTGCACCTGCGCCGGCTCCGGATGACGGCCCAGCAGGCGGCGGCGCTGGCCGCGCACCTCGACCGGCTCGTCGGCGACCTGCCGGAGGGGCGGGCGAGCGACCCGCGGCACTCGGTGCTGGTCGGGGTCTACCGGTCCATGGCACCGGGCTGAGCCACGCGCCCGCCGGAAACCCGGTAGCGGATGTCGGTACCGCCTCACATGCTGGGACGGTGACCGATCCGTTCTCCGACGCGCTGCGCGACACCATCGGCGACCAAGAGGTCGGCCGGCGGCTGCCCCGGGCCCTCACGCCCTTCCGCACCCCGGCCTACCGCTGGCTCGCGGTGTCGCTGACGGCCAGCTCGTTCGCCGCCGGGGTCTGGGTGGTGGCGCTGGTCTGGGAGGTCATCGCGCTCGGTGGGGGTCCGCGCGACCTGTCGTTCGTCACCACGGCCAGCGCGATCGGCGTGCTGCTGCCCGCCCTGGTCGCCGGGGTGGTGGCCGACCGCGTGCCGCAGCGCCACATCCTCGTGGCGGTGGGCCTCGTCGAGGTGCTCGGCATTGGCCTGGTCGCGCTGCTCTCGTCGATGGGGCTGGGCAGCCTGTGGCTGCTCGCCGGAGTCGCCTTCACCACCGGCATGGGCATGGCCTTCTACTACCCGGCCTACTCCGCGTGGCTGCCGGCGCTGGTGCCCGAGTCGCAGCTGCAGGCGGTCAACGGGTTCGAGGGCATGGTCCGGCCGACGATCGGTCAGGCGGTGGGCCCCGCGGTGGCCGGCGCGGTGGTGGCGGCCGCCAGCCCGTCCACGGCCTTCATCGTGGCGGCCGGCAGCTCGGTCGTGACGGTGCTCGCCCTGCTCAAGGTGCCGAAGACGCCCATCCGGCGCACGCTCGACGAGGAGCACCTGACCCATCCGGTGCGCACGGCGCTGCACGACATGCGCGAGGGGTTCGTCTATATGGTGCGCACCCCGTGGCTGCTCGCGACACTGCTGTTCGCCTCGCTCATGGTGCTGGTCATCATGGGCCCGCTCGAGGTGCTGATCCCGTTCCTCGTCAAGGACGAGCTCGGCGGCGGCCCCACCGACCACGCCTACGTGCTGGCCGGGTTCGGCATCGGCGGCGCCGTCGGGTCGCTCGTCATGGCCTCGGTGCGGATGCCGCGCCGCTACCTCACGCTGATGAACCTCGGCTGGGGTGCCGCCTGCCTGCCGTTCCTCCTCATCGGGGTGACCACCCAGATCTGGGTCGTGGTGGCCTGCGCCTTCGTCATCGGTGCGCTCTTCTCGGCGCCTATGGTCATCTGGGGCACCCTCCTCCAGCGCCGGGTTCCCCCGGCGCTGCTCGGGCGGGTCGCATCCCTCGACTTCTTCGTGTCGGTGTCGCTCATGCCGGTGTCGATGGCGCTGGCCGGCCCGGTGGCCGCCCTGATCGGGCTGCAGGCCACGTTCGCCGTCGCCGGCATCGTCCCGATCGTCGCGGCGGTGGTGGCCATCTCGTGGGCCCGGTTGCCGCAGGACGAGCTGGCCCACCCCCTCGACGACCTGGAGGCGGCGCCCGCCGCGTCGCAATAGGCTCCTCGGGTGGCTCCCGACCCCTCGACCCCCCGCCGTCCCGGCCTGCTGCGCAGTGCCACCGCCGCGGTGCGGCGGTGGTTCGCCGGGCGCTCGACGGCGCCGGCGCCGACAACCCCTGTTGGCTACCCCGGAGACTTCACCGGGCGGCTGGTGCCCGCCTACTCCCCGAAGCGCGACGGGCGGCCCGACCCGGGCGAGATCGTTTGGACCTGGGTGCCGTTCGAGGAGGACCACCACCAGGGCAAGGACCGCCCGGTGCTGCTCGTCGGCCGCGACGGGGCATGGCTGCTCGCCCTACAGCTCACCAGCAAGGACCACGACGGCCGGCCGGTGTCGGCGCGGGGCCCGCGCTGGGTCGACATCGGCTCCGGCCCCTGGGACCGCCAGCGGCGCCCGAGCGAGGTGCGGGTCGACCGGGTCGTGCGGGTCGACCCCAAGGCGGTGCGCCGCGAAGGGGCCGTGCTCTCGCGGGAGCGGTTCGACGCCGTGGCCAGGGCCGTCGCCGACCTGCACCGCTGAAGGCCGACCGGGCGGCCGTGGTGCGGACAGCGACGGGGCCCGTCACCGAAACTCGGTGACGGGCCCCGTCGGGGTCGCGGACGGTCAGAGACCGGCGGCCTTCTTGGCCATCGAGGACTTCTTGTTCGCGGCCTGGTTCTTGTGGATGACGCCCTTGCTCACGGCCTTGTCGAGCTTGGTGGAGGCCACCTGCAGGGCAGCCTTCGCCTCGTCGGCGTTGCCGGAGTCGGCGGCGTCGCGGAACTTGCGGATCGCCGTCTTGAACTCGGACTTGATCGCCTTGTTGCGCTCGGTCGCCACGCGGTTCGTCTTGATCCGCTTCAGCTGGGACTTGATGTTTGCCACGTGTAGATGCTTTCTCTGGGGTCGGTATGCCGTTAGAGGGCGGCAGTCGCGGGTCGGGACCGGACGTGGGGACATCCGTGGTTGACCTGCGCTGGGTGGTGCTGCGTTGCGCGCACGACCTCAAGCGCGCACGCAAGGACCAAAGTTACCAGCGGGGCGCCCACCGCACCAAAACGCCGGGCGTACTGGGGGCAGCCGGGGCGGGCGGAGTGCGGATGCCGCGCGGCCG
>CAWDBL010000035.1:0-46147 GCA_963800505.1 uncultured Actinomycetota bacterium | reverse complement strand
ACCGGACTCACTCCCACGTCCAGCGACCGGCCCGGTCCCGCCCCGAGCGGGGCCGGGCCGTTGTCGTTCGCAGGGTGGGCCGGCTGGTTCAATGCCGTATGCCGCCGCACCCGACGAGCCCGCCACCCGAGCCCGGTGCGGCCACCGTCTCCCGTGACCGGTTGCCCGACGACGAGCGGATCGGCGACCGCGACCTGGCCCAGTGGCGCACCCGCTCGGGGCGCTGGTTCGTCGACCAGGTGGCCCGCCTGGTCACCCTGCTGGGCCGGGTGTGGCGCTGGAGCCTGGCCAACCTCGCGCTGGTGCTCACGGTGCTGGTCGGGGGTGGGGTGGTGCTCGGCGCCACCGTGCTGGCCGCGGAGGTCTACGAGCAGGTGGTCGAGCGCGACGGGGTGGCCGGGCTCGACCAGCCCGTGCTCGACGCCGCCGTCAGCGCCCGCACCCCCACGAGCTCGCAGTGGGTCACATGGTTCACCGACCTCGGGGGCACCGTCGGGATGCCGGTCATCGCGGTCGTCATCGTCACGGTGCTCGCGGTGAAGCGCCGCTCGTGGCTGCCGGTGGTGCTCATGGGCATCGCGGCTGCGGGGTCGGTGCTCATCACGGTGCTCGGCAAGGACCTGAGTGCCCGCGCCCGGCCGCCGCTGGCCCTGGCGGTGCCGCCCTTCGAGAGCTCCCCGTCGTTCCCGTCGGGGCACACCCTCAACGCCACGGTGGTCCTGGGTGTCGCGGCCTACCTCGTGATGCTGGGACGCAAGCACCTGCGCAGCCGCCTGCTCGTCGGCTCACTGGTCGTGGTGTTCGTGCTGGCGATGGGCCTGTCCCGGGTCTGGCTGGGGCACCACTGGCTCACCGATGTCGTCGCCGGGTGGCTGGTGGGGCTGGCCTGGCTGGGCACCGTGGTGACGGCGCACCGGGTCAAGGTGACGCTGGACCGGGCCGAGCGCGAGGGTCAGCTCGCGCCCGACCGCCACGGTCAGCTGACGCCCGACCGCGCGACCACCGCCCGGCCCGCCTCGAGCCGGGCCACGGGCACCCGGAACGGCGAGCACGACACGTAGTCCAGGCCGCGCTCCTCGAAGTAGTGCACCGACTCGGGGTCGCCCCCGTGCTCGCCGCACACCCCGACCTTGAGCCCGGGCTTGGTCTTGCGGCCCTCGTCGGTGCCGATGCGCACCAGCCGGCCGACGCCCTGCCGGTCGATGGTCTCGAACGGCGACACCCCGAGGATGCCGGCCTCCATGTAGCGCGAGAAGAAGCTCGACTCCACGTCGTCGCGCGAGAAGCCCCAGGTCGTCTGGGTCAGGTCGTTGGTGCCGAACGAGAAGAAGTCGGCCGCCTCGGCGATCTTGCCGGCGGTGAGGGCGGCGCGGGGCAGCTCGATCATCGTGCCGACGAGGTGGTCCAGGTGCACCGAGTGCTTCTCGCGCGCCAGGTGGGCGGCGTCGTCGATCTCGGCCCGGATGTTCTGCAGCTCCTCGACGGCCCCGACGAGCGGCACCATGATCTCGGGCTGGGCGTGACCGCCTCGCTCGTTCACGATGGCGGCGGCCTCGAGGATCGCCTGGGACTGCATCTCGAACAGGCCGGGGATGGCGATGCCGAGGCGCACCCCGCGCAGGCCGAGCATCGGGTTCTCCTCGTGCAGCCGGTGCACGGCGAGCAGCAGCAGCGAGTCGGTGTCGTGCTCCTGGCCCATCGCCTCGGCCACGGCCACCTTCACCGACAGCTCGGTGAAGTCGGGCAGGAACTCGTGCAGCGGCGGGTCGAGCAGGCGCACGGTGACCGGCAGGCCGTCCATCGCGTCGAAGATCTCGATGAAGTCGGCGCGCTGCAGGGGGAGCAGCTCGTCGAAGACGAGCTGGCGGTCCGCGGCGCCCTCGGCCAGGATCAGCCGCTCGACCAGCTCGCGCCGGGCGCCGAGGAACATGTGCTCGGTGCGGCACAGGCCGATGCCCTCGGCCCCGAAGCGGCGGGCGCGGGCGGCATCCGGCGCGTTGTCGGCGTTGGCGCGCACCCTCATCCGGCGGTGCTTGTCGGCGGCGGTCATCAGCCGGTCGACGGCGGCGACCACGGGGCCGCCCTCGTCGACGGACATGGTGCCCTCGAAGTAGCGGACGACGGGGGAGGGGCGCACGGCGACCTCACCGAGGAAGACCTCGCCGGTCGATCCGTCGATGGACAGGGTGTCGCCCTCGCGCACGATGCTGCCGTCAGGGGTGGAGAACTGCTTGGCCTTGGTGTCGACCTCGAGGGTCTCGGCGCCGCAGACGCAGGTGCGGCCCATGCCGCGCGCCACGACGGCCGCGTGCGAGGTCTTGCCACCACGGCTGGTGAGGATGCCGGCTGCCGCGACCATGCCGTGCAGGTCGTCGGGGTTGGTCTCGCGACGCACGAGGATCACGGGGGTGCCGGCCTCGGCGATCCGCACCGCGGCATCCGAGTCGAACACGGCGACGCCGACGGCGGCACCGGGTGAGGCGCTCATCCCCTTGGCGAGCAGCGACCGGGCGCTGTTGGGGTCGAAGTGGGGGAACATCAGCTGGGCCAGCTGGTCCCCAGTGACCCGCATCAGCGCCTCCTCCTCGGAGATGACGCCCTCGTCGACGAGGTCGACGGCGATGCGGAAGGCGGCCTGGGCGGTGCGCTTGCCCACCCGGGTCTGCAGCATCCACAGGTGCCCCTGCTCGATGGTGAACTCGATGTCACACATGTCGCGGTAGTGGCTCTCGAGGCGCGCCATGATGGCGACCAGCTCGTCGTAGCTCTTCTTGTCGATGGTCTCGAGGTCGGCGAGGGTGAGCGTGTTGCGGATGCCGGCCACGACGTCCTCGCCCTGGGCGTCCTGCAGGTAGTCGCCGTAGACGCCGACCGCGCCGGTCGACGGGTCACGGGTAAAGGCGACACCGGAGCCGGAGGTGGCGCCGCGGTTGCCGAAGGCCATCGCCTGCACGTTGACCGCAGTGCCGAGGTCGGTGGGGATCTGCTCGCGGCGGCGGTAGAGGATGGCGCGGTCGGAGTTCCACGAGTTGAAGACGGCCAGCACCGCACCGCGCAGCTGATCGCGCGGGTCCTGCGGGAACGGTGAGCCGGTCTCCTCCTCGACCACGGCCTTGAAGGTGGCGACCAGGGCGCGCAGGTCGTCGGCGTCGAGGTCGACGTCGGCGGTGACGCCCTTGGCGGCCTTGGCGGCGTCCATGGCGTCCTCGAAGCGGTCGCCCTCGAGGTCGAGCACCGTCTTGCCGTACATCTGCACCAGCCGGCGGTAGGAGTCCCAGGCGAAGCGGGCGTTGCCGGTCTGTGCGGCCAGGCCCTCGACCGAGGTGTCGCCCAGACCGATGTTGAGCACCGTCTCCATCATCCCGGGCATCGAGAACTTCGCACCCGAGCGCACCGACACCAGCAGCGGGTCGGCGCCGTCGCCCAGCGTGCGGCCCATCCGGGCCTCGAGCCGCTCGAGGTGCTCGTCGACCTCCGCGAACAGCTCGGGCGGGGCGGAGCCGCTGGCCAGGTAGGCGCGGCAGGCGTCGGTCGTGATGGTGAAGCCCGGCGGCACCGGGATGCCGAGGCGGGTCATCTCCGCGAGGTTGGCGCCTTTGCCGCCCAGCAGGTCCTTCTGGTCCATGCTGCCGGTCTCGAAGTCGTGGACGAGCTGGGCCATCGGCGGCCGCCTCCTCAGGTTGAAAACTACGTAGTGTAGTAACCAAAGACCCTAGACCTCGCGGGGATCGCGATCCACCGGGGTGCGGGCCTGCGGAGCGTGGCGTTCGCCACTCACGCCAGGTCGAGGCAGTAGCGGTCGCCCTGCCGGGTGAAGCCGACCCGGTCGTAGTAGGGCGCCACCATGCCGGGCGGGCTGAGCACGTGGGAGAAGCCGCGGTCGCGGAACAGGCCCGAGCGGCGGAAGACGAACTCGCCGGGGCTGAAGTCGCGGAACCGTGGTGTGACGTAGTCGAGCTCGACCTGGGCCACACCCGATCCCTCGTCGCGCACCACGATCACTCCGGCGGTCTCGTCGCCGTGCTGCACGAGGTACGACGAGCGGCCCGCGGCGAGCCCGTGCCCGAAGTCGGCGAAGAACGCGTGGATGTCGTCGCGGTGCACCCCCAGGAAGTGGGTGAGGTACGCGTCGTCCTCGCGCACCTCGAGCACGGTGTAGGCCTGCTCGTCACCGCGCTCGCGCAGCAGCCGAACGATGAAGAACGAGTTGATGCCGGCCAGCACGATGTTCATCGCCACCATCGGCCACACCCCGATGACGGCGTTGAACACGACGAGGATGACGCAGGCCACGGTGTTGAGCACCCGCAGCCGCAGGATGCGCGCCTGGAGCAGCGAGTAGATCAGCAGGGCTGACCCGAACCAGCCCAGGGCGTCGACCCACCCCATGGCCTCAGCCCAGCCCGAAGCGCACGGTGACCGTCGCGCTGACGGCCGACTCGCCGGCCTCGACCGGCATCGCGCCCCCGACCTCCATGGCGGCCTTCGCGGCGAAGCGGGGCACCGGCATCCCGCGCTCGGGCTCCTCGGTGACGCGCAGCACCGGGCCGAGCGGCCGCCCGGCCAGCGCGGCGTACTGCTCGGCCTTGGCCCGGGCGTCGGCGAAGGCCGCGGTGCGAGCGCGCTCGAGCAGCGGTGCGGGGTCGGCCACCTCGAGGGTGACGCCGTCGAGCCCGAAGGCGTCACCGGCGGCCCCCGCCAGGGCGTTGATCAGGTCACCCACCCGCTCTCGGTCGCGCACGAGCAGTCGCAGGCTCTGGTATGCCGTGTAGCCGACGACCCCGGACCCGTCGCGGTCCCAGCGGGTCGAGACCCCCATGCCGGTGGTGCGCCGGTCGGCCGCGGCCACCCCGTGGTCGGCCACCGCCTGCAGCGCGGTGGTCACCCGCGAGGTCGCCGCGCCCAGTGCGCCGGCGACGTCGGCCGCCTCGCACTGCACCCGCGCGTCGAGCACGACGACGTCGGGCACCGCACTGGCGGTGCCCGACCCGAGAACTTCCACGTGGTCGGACATGCGGGTCACTGTAGGGCCGCCCGCGATCCGCCGGGCAGCGGTTTCGGTCTACCTGCCGGTAGCGGGTTGAATCCTCGGTATGCCGTCCGCGCCCTCCATCGCCAACTCCGTCACCGTCCGCCTGGTCCTGCCGGCCCGAGCGACCGCGGTCAGTGAGATGACCGGGGTCATCGAGGCGGCCGGTGGCGTGGTCACGGGGCTCGACGTCACGGCATCCGGGGCCTCGCAGATCCGCATCGACCTCACCATGCTCACCCACGACCCCGAGCACGCCGACGCGATCGTCGAGCGGATGCGCGAGGTCGAGGGCGTCGAGATCGGCCGGGTGAGCGACCGCACGTTCCTGCTGCACCTGGGCGGCAAGCTGTCGGTGGAGTCGAAGGTGCCGATCCGCTCGCGCGACGACCTGTCGATGATCTACACGCCCGGGGTCGCGCGGGTCTGCCTGGCCATCGCCGAGAAGCCCGCCGACGCCCGGCGGCTGACCATCAAGCGCAACACCGTCGCGGTGGTCACCGACGGCACCGCGGTGCTCGGCCTCGGCGACATCGGGCCGCTGGCCGCGCTGCCGGTCATGGAGGGCAAGGCCGCCCTGTTCAAGCGCTTCGCCGACATCGACGCCTTCCCGATCTGCCTCGACACCACCGACACCGAGGAGATCATCCGCACCGTCAAGGCGATCTCGCCCGCGTTCGCCGGCATCAACCTCGAGGACATCTCGGCTCCGCGCTGCTTCGAGATCGAGGCCCGGCTGCGCGAGGAGCTCGACATCCCGGTCTTCCACGACGACCAGCACGGCACCGCCATCGTGGCGCTCGCCGCCCTGCGCAACGCCCTGCGTGTCGTGGGCAAGCGGCTCGAGGACGTGCGCCTCGTGATGAGCGGCGCCGGGGCGGCGGGCACGGCCATCCTCAAGCTGTTTCTGGCGGCGGGCGCGTCGCACGTCGTGGTCACCGACGTCGACGGGGTCGTGCACCGCGGGCGGGCCGACGTGATGTCCGGCGACCACCCCAACCACGCGTGGATCGCCGAGCACACCAACCCCGAGGGCGTGACCGGCACGCTCTCGCAGGCGCTGCGCGGGGCCGACGTCTTCGTCGGCGTCTCGGCGCCGAACATCCTCACCGAGGACGACGTGGCCTCGATGGCGCCGGACAGCGTCGTGTTCGCGATGGCCAACCCGGTGCCCGAGATCGACCCGGACATCGCGGCTCGCCACGCCGCCGTGGTCGCCACCGGCCGGTCGGACTTCGCGAACCAGATCAACAACGTGCTCGTCTTCCCCGGCGTCTTCCGCGGGCTGATCGACTCCGGTGTCTCGCACGTGAGCACCGACGTGCTGCTCGCAGCCGCCGACGCGCTCGCCGACGTGGTGCACGAGAGCGAGCGCAACGCCACCTACATCATCCCCAGCGTGTTCCACCCCGACGTCAGCCACGTCGTCGCCGAGGCGGTGCGGGCTGCGGTGGCCGCCCGCGAGCCGGCGTGAGCCGGGTGGGTGAGGCGGCGCCTGCCACGTCCTCGCCCGCGGGCCGCAGCGGCCGGCTGGTGGTCCTCGGGCTGCTGGTGCTGTCCGTGGCGGTGCAGCTCGTGGTGCTCTACGCGCCCCAGGGTGGCGGGCCGGCGCTGTTCGCGAACGCCGACAAGGTGGTGCACCTGCTGGTGTTCCTCGTGCCGGTGGCCCTCGCGGTGGTCGCCGGGCTCCGCCGGTGGGTCGTGGTGGCCGTCTTCGCGACCCAGGCGATGCTCAGCGAGGTGGTGCAGGCGATGCTCCTGCCGCACCGCTCCGGCGACGTCCTCGATGCCGTCGCCGACCTGACCGGCGTGGCCCTCGGCGTGCTCGTCGGCACCGTGCTGCTGCGGGTGCTGGCGTCGCGCACGGCCCGCGCGGCGGTCCGCAAACGTGGGTGATTCCCGTCGCCTGGACGGCGATCTTCACCCACATTCCTGCACGCCCTGCGAACGTGGGTGATTCCCGTCGCCTGGACGGCGGTCTTCACCCACGTTCGCTCGTGATGGGGCGGGCTCGCGCGGTGGTCGGGGGGATGCCGGGCCGCTGGTAGACTGCGTGGTCCACCGAGGTGCTCGGGCGCATGGCCGCGTCCGCCGGATTCGCAGAGTGCGACGCCGCCCCCATCCCACCCGGTGCGCCGGTGACACCCAGGTCGAACCGGCCCCACGGACCCATGGTCACCTCGACCACCACGTCCGAGGCTCGTCTTGCTCCGCCGCTTTCGCCATCGGCTCGAAGACGTGTCTGCTTACGTCCGAACCGATGACGAAACACAGGTGAACACACCCATGCCCAAGAAGGCATCCGGGCCCAAGAAGGCCCGTTGGACCGCTGCCCAGAAGAACGAGGCCCGCAAGGCCCCGAAGAAGGCGCACCACCGCGGCCAGCCCGACGGCCCAAAGAGCGCCCCGAAGCGCCCGGCCCGGCCCGACTCGGCTGACGGCCACACCAAGCGACCGCGTGCTGAGCGCTCGCCCCGCTGGGACCGCGAGGACCCGCGCCGCAGCAGCGACTCGCGCGGTGACTCCCGCGGCTCGAGGTATTCCTCGACCGCCTCGGGCCAGAACATCACCTCCAACCGCGAGGACTCTCGCGGCTCGAGGTATTCGAGCGACCGCTCGGACCGCAGTTTCACCTCGAACCGGAACGACCGGAACGACCGACCGAAGCGCTGGGTCTCGGACTCGCGCGAGGAGCGACACGTGCACCGTCCCCATGACGAGCGACCCCGTCTCGAGCGCGGTGAGCGCCCGGTGCGCGACCGGGCCCCGAGGGTCGCCGACCCCGCCCGCCGCGACCGCCACGAGGGCCGGCGCGCCGACCCGACCAGCGACCGCGGTGGCTACCAGGGTCGTAGCGACCGTGGCACCGGTGGCGGTTACCAGGGCCAGAAGAGTGACGACCGCGGTACGTCCGGCGGTTACCAGGGTCGTAACGACCGTGGCACCGGTGGCGGTTACCAGGGCCAGCAGCGTGACGACCGCTCGTCCGGCGGTTACCAGGGTCGTAACGACCGTGGCACCAGCGGCGGTTACCAGGGCCAGAAGCGTGACGACCGCTCGTCGGGTGGTTACCAGGGTCGTAGCGACCGTGGCGCCGGCGGTGGCTACCAGGGCCAGAAGCGTGACGACCGCTCCTCCGGTGGCTACCAGGGTCGTAGCGACCGTGGCACCAGCGGTGGTTACCAGGGTCGCAGCGACCGTGGCGCCGGTGGCGGTTACCAGGGTCGTAACGACCGTGGCGCCGGCAGTGGCTACCAGGGCCGCGACGACCGGGGCGGCTACCGCGGTGGCGCCCCCACCGATGCCGACCGCCCGCTGAGCTTCGAGGAGGCCGAGGCGCAGCGCGCCGAGGCCGACACCTGGACCCACTACTCCTCGCACAAGGGTGAGGCCAAGGAGGTGACCGAGGACAACGGCTTCGCCGCCCTCGGTGTGCCCGAGCGCCTCGTCGAGCGGCTGGCCCGTGACGGCATCACCGAGCCGTTCCCGATCCAGGCGGCGACGATCCCCGACGCCCTCGCAGGTCGCGACGTGCTCGGCCGTGGCCGCACCGGCTCCGGGAAGACGCTGGCCTTCGGCCTGGCGATGATCACCCGGCTCGCCGACGGCACCCGCCCGGAGAGCAGGCGCCCGCGCTCGCTCATCCTGGTACCGACCCGTGAGCTCGCCATGCAGGTGAGCGACGCCCTCGAGCCGTTCGTGCACGTCACCGGCCTGCGCCACAAGCTGGTCGCCGGTGGCCTCTCCTACGAGCCGCAGATCAAGGCGCTCAACAAGGGCATCGACATCCTGGTCGCCACCCCGGGCCGGCTCGCCGACCTGATGGACCGCGGCGCGGTGGAGCTCGGCGGCGTGCAGATCGCCGTGCTCGACGAGGCCGACCACATGGCAGACATGGGCTTCCTTCCGGAGGTCACCGCGATCCTCGACGAGATCCCGGCCGGCGGCCAGCGGCTGCTCTTCTCGGCCACCCTCGACAAGGGCATCGACACCCTCGTCGACCGCTACCTCGTCGACCCGGTCACCCACTCGACCGACGAGGCCCAGGCCTCGGTGACCACGATGAGCCACCACGTGCTGCTCATCGACCCGCAGGACAAGAAGGCCCTCACCGCCGAGCTCGCAGGCCGCGGCGGACGGGTCATCGTCTTCGCCCGCACCCAGCTGGGCACGGACCGCATCGCCGGTGAGCTGCGCGAGCGCGGCGTGTTCGCGGCATCCCTGCACGGCGGCCTGTCACAGGCCGTGCGCAACCGGGTGCTCGGCGCCTTCCGCGACGGCTCGATGAACGTGCTCGTGGCGACCGACGTGGCCGCGCGCGGCATCCACGTCGACGACGTCGGGATGGTCGTGCAGGTCGACCCGCCGACCGACCACAAGGACTACCTCCACCGTGCCGGCCGCACGGCGCGCGCCGGTGAGCAGGGTGCGGTCGTGATGATCGCCCTGCCGCACCAGAAGCGGATGGTCACCCGCATCATCGAGGGGGCCGGCGCCGACGCGCTGACCGCCAAGGTCAGCCCCGGCGACTCCGTCGTGCAGGCCCTCGGTGGCCGCACGCCCAGTGGTGTGCCGGTGCCGGATGCCGTGTGGCGCCCGGTGCTCGAGGGCGGCAAGAACGGTGGTCGCCGTGGTGGCAGCCGCCCGGGCGGCCGGCCCGCGAGCCGCGGCCACGGCTCGTTCGGTGGCGGACGTCCTCGTGCGGGCTCCGGGCGACCCGGCGGCAGCCGGGGCAGAATGGACGGGTGAGCCAGACCCACACGACCGGGCAGCTCCTCGTCGCGACCCCGCTGATCGAGGAGGGCGTGTTCCGGCGCAGTGTGGTCCTGGTGCTGCACCACGACGACGACGGCGCGCAGGGGCTGGTGCTCAACCGGCCCATCGACGCCGACGTCGACGCGGTGCTGCCCGGCTGGGAGGAGCACGCGACCCGGCCCGCCAAGGTCTTCCAGGGCGGGCCGGTGCAGCTCGACTCGGCGCTCGGCCTGGTGGCCGTGCCGGGCGACTCGCCGGAGCCGACGGGGGTGCGCCGCCTGTTCGGGGCGGTGGCGCTGGTCGACCTCGACACCCCGCCCACGCTGGTGGTGCCGGAGGTCGCGGGGCTGCGCATCTTCGCCGGGTATGCCGGCTGGTCGCCGGGCCAGCTCGAGAGCGAGATCACGACCGGGTCGTGGTTCGTCGTGCCGAGCGAGAACGGCGACGTCTTCACCGGCGAGCCCGATGAGCTGTGGCGCCGGGTGCTGCGCCGCCAGCCCGAGCCGCTGCGCTGGGTCGCCTGGTTCCCGAGCGACCCCTCCCTCAACTGACTCCCCGACTTTCCCTCCGGGAAGCCGGGCAACACGCCGCGCGGCGGCGCTGGCCCGCGGCTTCCCGCAGGGAAAGTCGGGCGGCCTAGACTCGGGGGATGAGCGAGACGATGCCGCCGCTGGACGACCCGAACGCCCCGCAGCCCCAGCGCCAGACCCGGACGGCCGTGCTCGAGCGCACCGAGACCGTGCCCGAGGTGGCCGAGCCCGGCGACCACGAGCGCTTCTCGCACTACGTGCGCAAGGAGAAGATCCTCGAGAGCGCGCTGTCGGGGGAGCCGGTCACCGCGCTGTGCGGCAAGGTCTGGGTGCCAGGTCGCGACCCGGAGAAGTTCCCGGTGTGCCCCACGTGCCGGGAGATCTACGAGGGCCTGCGCGCGCCGCAGGACGGCGGCAAGTAGTCGGGGGCCCGCGGCCACCCGTTGACCGGGCGCCCGCCGGCACCGACCTCCCCGACTTCTCCTCCGAACAGCCGCGCGAGCCGCCGCTCCAGCGGCGTGTCGCGCGGCGTCTCACCTACGAAGTCGGGGAAACCCGAGGGTGGGTGGGGGTGTCAGGATCGGCTCATGACGACGCAGACCCTGCTCGACCGGCTGGCCCGGCTCTCGACGACCAGCCTGGTCGACTCCTCGCCCGCGCTGCGCATCCTCCCCACCCGCCTGCGGCCGGTCGTGTCCGGCCGCCACGTGGTGGGCCGCGTCGTCACGGCGAGTGCCAACCGCGACCTGATGTCCGTCATCCACGCGCTGCGCGAGTGCGGGCCGGGCGACGTGCTCGTCGTCGACGCGGGCGGGGACGACCGCGCCGTCGCGGGTGAGCTGTTCGGCACCGAGGCCCAGCGCCGCGGCCTGGCCGGCCTCGTCATCCTCGGCCGGTCGCGCGACACCGCCACGCTCGCCGGGTTGGCGCTGCCGGTCTGGTCGACCGGGTTCGCGCCCAACGCCTATGCCGCCAAAGAGCTTCCCGAGACCGGCGTCACCCTGTCGCTCGACGGGGTGTGGGTCGACCCGGGCGACCTGCTCGTCGGTGACGACGACGGGCTCGTGGTGGGGACCGACGCCGAGCTGGCGTCAGCGGTCGACGGAGCGGAGGCGATCGAGGCGCGGGAGAAGGGCCTGCAGGCCCGGATGCTCGACGGCGCCTCACTGTTCGACGTCATGAACTACGACGAGCACCTCGCCGCCCTGCGCGACGGTCGCCCCGGCGGCCTGGCCTTCGGCTGACGCGTGACTTCAGAAGGTTCGACGTGACCCGTTTCGCCCGCCGCGCCGAGCGCGTGCAGCCCTCGGCGATCCGCGAGTTCCTCGCGCTCGCCGGCGACCCGCGGATCACCTCGTTCGCCGGTGGCTACCCCGACCCCACGCTGTTCCCGATGGCCGAGCTGCACGCGATCTACGACGAGCTGCTCGGTGCGGACAACGCGTCGGCGCTGCAGTACACGGCATCCGAGGGGCTGCCCGAGCTGCGCGCGCTGGTCGCCGCGCGGCTCAGCGCCGACGGGATGCCGTGCACGGCCGACGACGTCCTGATCACCCAGGGCGGGCAGCAGGGCCTGGACCTGACGGCCAAGCTGTTCATCGACCGCGGCGACGTGATCGTCACCGAGCGGCCCACCTTCCTCGGCGCGCTGATCGCGTTCAACCCGTGCGAGCCCGACTACCGCTCGGTGCCGATGGACGAGGAGGGGATGGACACCGACGCCCTCGAGCAGGTGCTGCGCAGCACCGATCGGGTCAAGCTGGTCTACACCGTGCCCGACTACCAGAACCCGACGGGCCGCACGATGAGCCTGGCCCGGCGCCGCCGCCTCGTTGAGCTGGCGCAGGAGTTCGACGTCGTCGTGCTCGAGGACACGCCCTACCGCGAGCTGCGCTACGAGGGCGAGCGGCTGCCCACGATCAAGAGCCTCGACACCACGGGCCGGGTCGTCCACCTGGGCAGCTTCTCGAAGATCCTCGCCCCGGGGCTGCGCCTCGGCTGGACCCTGGCGACGCCCGAGGTGCGCGAGAAGCTCGCCCTGCTCAAGCTCGCCGCGGACACCCAGAACGGCACGCTCAACATGCGTGCGGCCGCCGCCTACCTGGGCCGGTTCGACATCGAGGCCCACATCGCCGACATGCTGCCGACCTACCGGCACCAGCGCGACCTCATGCTCGCCAGCCTCGAGGAGCACTTCCCGGCCGGCACCACCTGGACCCGGGCCCATGGCGGCCTGTTCACCTGGGTGACGTTCCCGCCGGGGCTGGACGTCGCGGCCTTCCAGCGTGACGTGCTGATCCCGCGGGCCGGCGTCATCGTCGTGCCGGGCACGCCGTTCTTCGCCGACCGGCCCGAGGCCAACCACGCCCGGATGAGCTTCTCCGGGGTGCCCGACGACCGCCTCGTGGCCGGAGTGCGGGCGATGGGCGGGCTGCTGGCGCAGGCCCTGGCCTGAGGCCGGGTTGCTTGACCCGACCTTTGCCCCGGCCAGACCCGCCCCTTGCCCGTCGACACCTAGATTTCGGCTCAGCCGCGCCCGACCGGTGCGGACCTCCTGCCGAAAGGTCGCCATGCCCACTCGCTCGATGACCGCGCTGGCCGCGCTCGCCCTCGGTGTCGCCGCCGTCGCCGTCCCCGCCACGTCCGCCTCCGCCCGGCCGATGGCCGGGGAGTCCTCCGTTGCCGCCGAGTGCATCTCGCGGGCACCCGACGCCCGCGCCACGCGGGGCGCCAAGGACACCAACGAGCTGACCGCGACCCAGGTGCGCGCCAACGAGGCCGCCCTCGCCAAGGCGCTCGCCACCCAGGGCCTGTCGAAGAACGCCAAGGGCCAGGCCGCCCCGTCCGCCGGCGCGGCCGCGGCCTTCGCCACCGCGACGATCCCGGTCTACGTGCACGTCATCACCGACGGCACCAACGGCAAGGTGAGCGCGACCCGCATCAACCAGCAGATCACCGTGCTCAACAACGCCTACGCGTCGTCGGGCTTCGCCTTCGCGCTGGCCGGCACCGACACCACAGTCAACTCGAAGTGGTACACCAATCTCAGGAGCGGCTCGCGCGCCGAGAAGCAGATGAAGGCGACCCTGCGCAAGGGCGACATGGGCGACCTCAACATCTACACCGCCAAGCTCGGCGGCAGCCTGCTCGGCTGGGCGACCTTCCCGAAGTCGACCTACGACTCGTACGACGGCGTGGTCGTGCTCGACCAGTCGCTGCCCGGCGGAAACGCCGCGCCCTACAACCTCGGCGACACCGCGACCCACGAGGTCGGCCACTGGATGAACCTCTACCACACCTTCCAGGGCGGCTGCACCGGCTCCGGCGACGCCGTCGCCGACACCCCGGCCGAGGCGTCGGCGGCGTTCGGCTGCCCGACCGGTCGTGACACCTGCACGGCCCCCGGCACCGACCCGATCAAGAACTTCATGGACTACACCGACGACCTCTGCATGAACACCTTCAGCGCGGGGCAGGCCACCCGGATGCAGAACGCGTTCGTCGCCTACCGCAACCGGTGAGATCGCCTGTGCCGCAGTGGAAGTGACTTCCGCATAGCACACCCGGGGCCCTCGCAAGAACATGCGGGGGCCCCGGTGTGTCACCCCGCCACTGCGGTTATCGTGGCCGTCGCCCATGAGTACCTCAGCCGCCGGACACCTGCCACCCGCCTTCCCCGCGCGGGCCCCGTGGGGTACCGCCGCGAAGCTGCGCGCCTGGCAGGAGGAGGCCCTGGCGGCCTACCTGGGCAGCGGCGAGCGCGACTTCCTGGCGGTGGCCACGCCCGGCGCCGGCAAGACCACCTACGCGCTGCGCATCGCCACCGAGCTGCTCGACCGCGGCGTCATCCGGGCCGTCACCGTGGTCGCCCCCACCGAGCACCTCAAGCACCAGTGGTCCGACGCGGCCGGCCGGGTCGGCATCCACCTCAACCCGACGTTCTCGAACTCCAGCGGCCTGCAGTCGCACCAGTACCACGGCGTCGCGCTCACCTACGCGCAGGTCGCCTCCAAGCCGCAGCTGCACCGCCGGCGCACCCAGGAGACGCCGACCCTGGTCATCCTCGACGAGATCCACCACGGCGGCGACGCGCGGTCGTGGGGCGACGGCATCCGCGAGGCCTTCGAGCCCGCCACCCGCCGGCTGTCCCTCACCGGCACCCCGTTCCGCTCGGACACGAACCCGATCCCGTTCGTGCGCTACGAGCTGGGGGAGGACGGCATCCTGCGCTCGGCGTCCGACTACAGCTACGGGTATGCCGCCGCGCTGCGGGACGGCGTGGTGCGCCCGGTGCTCTTCCTCGCCTACGGCGGCGCGATGCGGTGGCGCACCAAGGCCGGCGACGAGGTCGCCGCCCGGCTCGGCGAGCCGCTCACCAAGGACCTCACGGCCCAGGCCTGGCGCACCGCGCTCGACCCGAAGGGGGAGTGGGTGCCCTCGGTGCTGGCTGCCGCCGACAAGCGGCTCAGCGAGGTGCGCCGCCACGTGCCGGATGCCGGTGCGATGGTCATCGCCTCGAACCAGACGTCGGCACGTGCCTACGCACGCATCCTGCGCGGCATCACCGGCGAGGACCCCACGGTGGTGCTGTCCGACGATGCCGGGGCGAGCGCCGGCATCGAGTCGTTCGCCACCGGCACCTCGCGCTGGCTGGTCGCCGTGCGGATGGTGAGTGAGGGCGTGGACGTGCCCCGGCTCTGCGTCGGGGTCTACGCCACCTCGACCTCGACCCCGCTGTTCTTCGCGCAGGCGGTCGGCCGCTTCGTGCGGGCCCGTCGCCGCGGCGAGACGGCGTCGGTCTTCCTGCCCTCGGTGCCGGTCATCCTCACCCACGCCGCGACGATGGAGGAGGAGCGCGACCACGCGCTCAACCGGCCGTCGAGCGACGAGGCGGAGGCGTCGCTCTGGGCGGAGGAGGAGGGCCTGTTGGCGGCGGCGAACCGCACCGAGCAGGCCGTCGGCCCCGAGGACGCCGCCTTCGAGGCGCTGGAGTCCGACGCCCACTTCGACCACGTGCTCTTCGACGCCCAGCAGTTCGGCCTGCACGCCGCGGTGGGCTCCGAGGAGGAGCAGGACTACCTGGGCCTGCCCGGCCTGCTCGAGCCCGAGCAGGTGGCCACCCTGCTGCACGAGCGGCAGGCGAAGCAGACCAAGGCGGCGGGAGCGCGCGGCGGCACGGCGACGGCATCCGGACCCTCGCCGGTGTCGGCGCACCGGGCGCTGGCGGCGCAGCGCAAGGAGCTCAACAAGCTGGTCGCGGCCTACTCGTCCAAGACCGGCAGCCCGCACGCGAACATCCACCTCGAGCTGCGGCGCGCGTGCGGAGGCCCCGAGCTGGCCGCCGCCACCAGCGAGCAGGTGCTCGAGCGGGTGGAGCGCATCCGGCGCTGGTTCGTCGGCCGGCGCTGACCCCGCGACGGGGCGCCACCCGACGTTCACCCACCGGTCCATCGCTCGCCGCGCGCCGGGCCGGATGCCGGGCTAGGGTCGCCGATCGTGACCCACACCGACACGCACCCGTTCTCCGCCGCCACCCGCCGACAGCTGCTCACCATGGCCGCGGTCGGCGGCGCCGGGCTCTTCGCCGCCACCGACGCGCAGGCCGCGAGCGCCCACGACCGCCCGCACGGCCACTCCGACCGGCCGGGACGCTTCCGGCTGACGGTGCTCGGCACCACCGACCTGCACGGCAACGTCTACAACTGGAACTACTTCAGCAACGCTGCCTACAGCGACACCAGCGGCAACCAGATCGGCATCGCCAAGGCCGCGACGCTCATCAAGGCGGTGCGAGCCGAGCGCGGCGCCGACCGGTGCCTCACCCTCGACGCGGGGGACACCATCCAGGGCACCCCGCTGGCGTACTACTTCGCCAAGATCGACCCGATCACTGCGGGCGCGAAACACCCGATGGCCACCGCGATGAACGCCGTCGGTTACGACGCCGCGGCGCTGGGCAACCACGAGTACAACTACGGGCTCGACACCCTTCGGGCGTTCCAGCGCCAGTGCCACTTCCCGCTGCTGTCGGCGAACTCGGTCGACTGGGACACCGGCGCGCCGATCTTCCCGCCCTACGTGCTAAAGCGGGTCAAGGTCCGCGGCCAGAAGCCGGTGACGGTCGGCATCCTCGGCCTGGTCACGCCCGGCGTCGCGATCTGGGACGCCACCAACGTCGAGGGCAAGGTGCGCTTCCCCGGCATCGTGGAGCAGGCGAAGGTCATGGTGCCGCGGATGAGGGCCGCCGGCGCCGACGTGGTCATCGTCTCGTGCCACTCCGGCGCCACCACGTCGTCGAGCTACGGCGACGCGCTGCCCTACCCCGAGAACGCCAGCACGCTGCTCGCCGAGCAGGTGCCCGGCATCGACGCCATCCTCGTCGGGCACGCCCACGCCGAGATCGCCGAGCGCAGGGTGAAGAACACCGCCACCGGCCGCGAGGTGCTGCTCAGCGAGCCGCTCTACTGGGGCATGCGGGTCAGCGTCATGGACCTCGACCTCGTGAAGGTTCGGGGCCGCTGGACCGTGGCGTCGTCGAAGGCCACCCTCCTCAACGCCAACACCGTGCCCGAGGACGCCCGGATCGCCGCCCTGGTGCGACCGGCCCACGAGAAGGTGCTGACCTACGTCAACAGCGTCATCGGCACCTGCACTCAGGCGATGTCGGCCGCAACCTCGCGCTACGAGGACACCGCGGCGATGGACTTCATCAACCTCGTGCAGGCGCAGACCGTCAAGGCCGCCCTGGTGGGCACGCCGCAGGAGGGCCTGCCGGTGCTGTCGATCGCGGCGCCGTTCAACAAGGGCGCCGCCATCCCTGCCGGTGAGGTCACCGTGCGCGACGTCGCCGGGCTCTACATCTTCGACAACACGCTGCTCGGCGTCACCCTCACCGGCGCGCAGGTCAAGGACTACCTCGAGACGTCGGCGGCGTACTTCCGCACGGTCAGCGGCACCGGACCGTTCCCGGCATCCGCCGTGACCAACGCCGTCACGCCCACCGCGCCCAACGGCACGCCCGACTACAACTACGACATCATGGGCGGCCTCGACGCCCGGCTCACCTACGAGATCAACATCGCCAACGACCCGGGGGCGCGCATCGAGAAGCTGTCGTATGCCGGGGCACCTATCGACCTCGGCGCCACCTTCGTCGTCGCGATCAACAACTACCGGCAGGGCGGCGGCGGCAACTTCCCGCACGTCAAGGCCGCGCCGGTCGTCTACAACCGCACGGTCGAGATCCGCCAGCTGATGATCGACTGGGTCACGGCCAACAAGGTGATCGACCCGCCGTCGTTCTCCACGGTCGACTGGCGCCTCACCAGCGGGGGAGCGCCGATCACCATCACCCCCTGACCCACCACCGACTTCTTGCGGATTTCCCACCCACTGAGCGCAGCCGCCGGCTGGCGCCCTGGGTGGGAAATCCGCAAGAAGTCGGGTCAGTCAGTCGTCGTCGGTGGCGTTGCGGCTGGCGGCCACCTCGACGAGCGGGCCGGTGCGGTGGTCGAGGTGGGTCACCAGGCAGATCGCCGTGTTGGCCCGCAGCACGTGGGTGTCGTCGATGATCTGGTCGATGACCCGGCCGAGGTCGGCGTTGTCGCGGGCCACGATGCGCACCACGAGGTCGCCGACGCCGGTGATCGAGTGGATCTCGAGCACCTCGGGGATCGCCGACAGGTGCGCCACGACGGGAGCGTGGCCCTGCCGCTGGCGGATCTCGAGGGTGCAGAAGGCGGTGACGGGGTAGCCGAGCGCGCCGGCATCGACCGTGGGGGCGAACGACTTGACCACGCCCCGCTCCTGGAGCCGGTCGAGTCGGGCTTGCACGGTGCCGCGGGCCACCCCCAGGGCGCGCGAGGCGCCGAGCACCCCCACGTGCGGGTCGTCGGTGAAGAGCTTGATGAGCCGTGCGTCGAGGGTGTCCACCCCGGTCTGGCGAGCCATGGTCACATTGTCCGGGTCGCACCCCTACCGAGGCAACACCGTGCGCAGCCTGACCACCTGACCGGGCTCGCGTTGCACACCGTGCCCGGATCGCGCACAGTGACCGGATGACTGACACGACAACGACGCCGGCCAGCCACCTCGACCTCACCGAGCAGGAGCGCCAGGCGGGCCTGGACCTCCAGCAGCTCAAGCAGCTCGTCGGCCTGGTCGACTACGACGAGAAGCAGGACCCCTTCCCGGTCACCGGCTGGGACGCCCTCGTGTTCGTCGTGGGCAACGCCACCCAGGCCGCGCACTACTACCAGAGCGCCTGGGGCATGGAGCTCGTCGCCTACGCCGGCCCCGAGAACGGCACCCGCGACCACAAGGCCTTCGTGCTGAAGAGCGGCTCGATCCGGTTCGTGCTCAAGGGCGCGGTCAGCCCCGACAGCCCGCTCATCGCCCACCACGCCGCGCACGGCGATGGTGTCGTCGACATCTCGCTCGAGGTGCCCGACGTCGACCGCTGCATCGAGCAGGCCCGCCGCGCCGGCGCCACGGTGCTGCAGGAGCCCGAGACCCTCACGGACGAGCACGGCTCGGTGCGCGTGGCCGCCATCGCCACCTACGGCGAGACCCGCCACACCCTCGTGCAGCGCGACGTCGACGGCGTCACCTACGCCGGGCCCTACCTGCCGGGCTATGTCACCGCCGCGTCGAGCTACGTCAAGCGCGACGGCGCCCCCAAGCGGCTCTTCCAGGCCCTCGACCACGTCGTCGGCAACGTCGAGCTCGGCAAGATGGACGAGTGGGTCGGCTACTACAACAAGGTCATGGGCTTCGTGAACATGGCCGAGTTCATCGGTGACGACATCGCCACCGACTACTCCGCCCTGATGAGCAAGGTCGTCGCCAACGGCAACCACCGCGTGAAGTTCCCGCTCAACGAGCCGGCCATCGCGGCCCGCAAGAGCCAGATCGACGAGTACCTCGAGTTCTACGCCGGCCCCGGCGCCCAGCACCTCGCGCTCGCGACGAACGACATCCTGCGCACCGTCGACGAGCTGCGCAAGGAGGGCGTCGAGTTCCTCGAGACCCCCGACGCCTACTACGACGACCCCGAGCTGCGCGCCCGGATCGGCGAGGTGCGCGTGCCCGTCGAGGAGCTCAAGGCCCGCAAGATCCTCGTCGACCGCGACGAGGACGGCTACCTGCTGCAGATCTTCACCAAGCCGCTCGGCGACCGCCCGACCGTCTTCTTCGAGATCATCGAGCGGCACGGCTCGCTCGGCTTCGGCAAGGGAAACTTCAAGGCCCTGTTCGAGTCGATCGAGCGCGAGCAGGACCTGCGCGGCAACCTCTGAGCAGAATGGGCGCGTGACCCGCGTCCTGCTCCTGCCCAGCCCGCTGCTGCCGCGGCTGAGCGCGGTGCCGTTCCTCGACGCGCTCGGCGCCCGACTCCGGGCGGCCGAGCGCGTCGACGGCTCAGTGGGCGTCGCCGCGTTCCCGCGCCCGGCGGCCGATGCCCAGGCCGTGCTCGACACCTTCGGGATGGTCGTGGCGATGGAGCGGCCGGACCTGGTGCTCACCCACAGCAACGGTGGGCGCTACGGCGCGCTGGCGGCGCCCGGCATCCCGGTCGTCCACATCGATGCGGCCCTGCCGCCGGCCTCGGGAGAGGCCGTGCCGATGGCGCCGCCTGCCATGCTCGAGCACCTCAGCGTGATGGCCGACGACGACGGGCTGCTGCCGCCGTGGAGCCGCTGGTGGCCGGAGGAGGACTTCGCGGAGGTCCTGCCGGACCCGGCCGCGCTGGCCAACCTGCGCGAGGACGAGCGGCGGATGCCGTTGTCGTACTTCCGTTCCCGGCTCGGCGCCCCCGCCAGCTGGGCCGATCAACCGCAGGCCTACCTGGCGTTCGGGGAGACCTACGTCGAGGAGACCGCGTTCGCGCGGGCTCACGGCTGGCCCACCACGGTGCTCGACGGTGCGCTGCACCTGCACCACATGGTCGACCCGGATGCCGTGGCCGCGGCAGTGCTCGACCTCGCCGCGCGCCTGCGCTCCGAGTAGGTCAGGAGCCGTCCTGATCGCGCGGTGACGACCAGAGCGTGACCGGACGGGCCACCGCTACGCCGTCGAGCTCGAGGTCGGTGCGCTCTGGCCAGAAGCAGAACATCCCCTTGATCGCCTCGACCTCGTGGAGCGGGTGGGGGTAGGTCCAGGCGATGTCGTGGCGAGCCTCCTCGTCCAGCCCGGGTACGGCATCCGGTCGCAGTGAGACGTACGCGGCGTGCCCCTTGTAGGCGCACGTCGTGGTCGATGGGGCTGCCGTCGAACAGGTCGGTGACGACATCGTCGTGGGGGAGGTACCAGCGCACGCGAGCGTGGGTCTCGTGCAGCGCGATCGCCCGGCGGGTGTCGGCGACGACGACGCCGTCGACCCGCACCACGACGTGCCGCTCGCTGGGCAGGAGGTCGATGCGCTTGAACGGGTCGTGGGGTGGCCCGACCACCGGGTGCGCCTCCTCGACCCAGTGAACGGCGCCCAGTCCAGGACGATCCGACCGCCGAGGTCGGGGTCGTCCGGTGCGAACCCCGCGGCCGGGACGGTGCGCTCACCGACGACGAGGTCGAAGCTCTGCCCGGGGGTGTGGTGCCACTCGAAGTGCACCGGGCCGAGCATCTGGGGGAGTCCGTCCGGCACCTCGGCTGCCGGGCGCGCGACGAGTGATGCGGAGAGGTCTGCGCGCGGCACGGCGTACAGGGGCACGATGCGGCGCGGCTCCCAGACCAGCGCGGCATCCGAGGTGTCGAGCACGGGCACCCCGTCGAGCGAGGCCCGCACCCGCCGGGTCACCGGTTCGTAGCGCAGCTCGCCGAGGAGGCTCATCAGGTGTTCACCCATCCGCATCGCCATCTCCCGATGCTGCGCCCGATGGGCCCGGGCGTCAACGCCGGGCGCACGCGCCGAGGCGCGCAGCCCGCCGTGAGACCCTGTCGACATGAGCGAGCTCCCGGCAGGACCCGGTTGGTACGAGGACGAGCACGACCCGTTGTTGCTGCGCTACTTCGACGGTGTCGTGTGGACCTCGCACACCACGACGCGACGCTCACCGACCGCTGACGCTTCCACGATCGGGCGGGCCACGCCAGGCGTGATCCCCGGTCGCGCCGGAAACCCCGGCGCCTGGGCGCAGCCATCCCAGCAGGGGCAGCAGGGGCAGCAGGGCCCTGGCCAGTGGCAGGGCGGTGGGATGCCGCCCGCCGACTACAACCCGTACCAGCAGGGCTCGGCCGCGCCCCGCGGTGACGTGCTGCCCGACGGCGCCGTGCTCGCCGAGTGGTGGCGACGGCTGGTCGGCCGCATCCTCGACATCATCGTGACCACCGTGATCACGGTGGTGCTGTGCATCCCCTGGCTGGGCACCGTCTTCTCGGCCATGTCGGACTACCTGCAGCAGGCGCAGGCGGCCGCCGAGTCCGGGGCCCCGCAGCCCGACAACACCGCGTTCACCGAGCAGATCCTGTCGGTGTCGGTGCCCATCGCGCTGATCAGCGTGCTGGTCTCGCTCGCCTACCAGACGGTCTTCCTGACCACCCGGGGTGCCACCCCGGGGAAGATGGTCGTCGGCACCGTGGTGCGCCGGGTCGGTGGCCCGGGAAAGCTGACCGTGGTCGACGCGCTCAAGCGCCAGCTCATCGACATCGCCACCACCATCGGCAGCCTGGTGCCGCTGCTGGGGCTCTTCGCACCCGTGGTGCGGTTCCTCGACCCGGCCTGGCTGCTCTGGGACCCCAAGCGGCAGTGCCTGCACGACAAGGTGGCCGACACCGTCGTCGTGCTGCGCAACCCGCGGCGCTGACGCGCACCGCCGGCGTCAGCGGGCCGGCAGCACCGTTCCGACGCACTCGCCCAGGCCGAGCACGCTGCCGTCCGGCCCGGGCGCGGTGGCCCGCAGGGTGACCGTGTCGCCGTCCTCGAGGAAGGTGCGCTGGGTGCCGTCGTCGAGGGTGACCGGCTCGGTGCCGCTCCAGGTCAGCTCGAGGAAGCAGCCGCGGGTGTCCTTCTTCGGGCCCGAGATCGTGCCCGACCCGAACAGGTCGCCGTCGCGCAGGGTGGCCCCGTTCACCGTCATGTGCGCCACCATCTGCGCCGGCGACCAGTACATGTCGCGGAACTCCGGGCGCGAGATCACGGTCCCGTTCCAGTCGACCTCGAGGTGCACGTCGAGCCCGTAGGCCGTGCCCGCCGCGTCGTCGCTCGGCTCGCCGCGCAGGTAGGGGAGCGGCTCGGGGTCCTGCCCGGGCAGCGGCACCCGGGCCGCCCGCAGGGCCTCGATGGTGACCACCCACGGCGAGATGGAGGTGGCGAACGACTTGCCGAGGAAGGGGCCGAGCGGCACGTACTCCCAGGCCTGCAGGTCGCGCGCCGACCAGTCGTTGAGGAGGACGACACCGAAGAGGTGCTCGTCGGCATCCGCCAGCGACACCGGCTCGCCCAAGCGGGTGGCGCCGCCGACCACGAAGCCCAGCTCGGCCTCGATGTCGAGCCGCACCGACGGCCCGAACACCGGCTGCGGCTCGCTCGGGGGCTTGCGTTGCCCGCTCGGCCGGACGATGTCGGTGCCCGACACGACGATGGTGCCGGAGCGGCCGTGGTAGCCGATCGGCAGGTGCTTCCAGTTGGGGGTGAGCGGCTCGGAGTCGGGGCGGAAGATGCGCCCGACGTTGGTGGCGTGGTGCTCGCTGGCGTAGAAGTCGACGTAGTCGGCGACCTCGACGGGCAGGTGCAGGGTCACGTCGGCGAGGGGGAGCAGGTGCGGCTCCACGGCATCGCGGTGTGCCTCGTTCGTGAGCACCTCGGTGAGCCACTGGCGGGCGGCGGCCCACGCCTGGCGGCCCTCGGCAAGGAACGGGTTGAGCGACGGGGCGAGCCAGACGGCGCCGGACTCCATGCCGGCCTGCTCGGCGCAGGCGCCGGCGTCGAGCACGTGGTCGCCGACCCGCACGCCGACGCGGGGCTGGGTGCCGGCGGTCGAGAAGACGCCGTAGGGCAGGTTGGCGATGCCGTAGGGGGATTCGGCGGGCAGGTCGAGCCAGGTCATGGCGGGTCCTTCGGTCGTCGGTCGTGCTCCGGTCGGATGCCGGGGCGGTGGGTCAGGGGCGAGGAAGCAGGCCGAGGTCGGCGAGCTCGCCGACCGGGTCGGTCACGGTGCAGCAGCCGTAGGCGGTGAACGCCTCGCGCACGGCGGCGGCGGTGGCGTCGGGCCAGGCGGTGACGAGCTCGGCCAGGGCGGTCGCGTCGCGCAGGGCGAGCACGGCGGCCAGCTCCTGGGTGCCCGCCCCGGCGAGGGCCGCGGCGGTGGCCACCAGCACGTCGAGCACCCCGTGGTTCTCCTCGGGGACGCCGTCGACGGCATACCGGCCGCGCACCGCGTGGTGCAGCCCGCCGGTCAGCTTGAACGGCACGCCCAGCTGGGTGCAGAGCCCGATGAAGCCGGCCAGCTCGGCCTCGTCGGGCCAGGCCCACGTGGGCGTGGGACCGGTGCGGAACTTGGCGACCACCCGGCGCCCCTCACCCCGGGCGGTGTGCACGTCGGCGACCGCCACGGTGGAGTCGTCGCCGCGCGGCACTTCGAGGGCCAGGGCGAGGTCGTCGAGCCCGAGGTCGCGCCAGCCCTCGTGCCAGGCCAGCTCGGCGCCGACGACGCGCACCCGGCCCTCACCGCTGAGCGCGTCGAGGGCGGCGGTCGTCGTGCCCGGGTCGGCGCCGGGGCGGGCGATGAGCACGACGTCGAGGGGGTGGGCAGCGGTGGGGGGGTCGACGGCATCCGGGGCGTCGAGCACCTGCACGAGGTCGGCGACCGAGGCCGCGGGCACGAGCAGCGGTCCGATGCAGTCGGCGTACCAGGCGCGCCGGTGCACCGCATGGCGGCTCACCGCCTCGGCCAACGGGGCGTTGCCGGGCGGGAACACCGCCGCGTCGTCGACCAGACGGTGCAGGAGCGGGATGCCGGAGGGGGCGGCCGAGGCGTCCGTCGTCGTCACCGGGGGCATGCCCGCACGCTACCGGCTGGCGGCGCGCCCCTGCTGTCGGGTGCCCGCGGGGGTACCTGGGCTGCGTCGTCAGCCGGTGGCGTCGTCGGGAAGGCGGGTGTTCGCGACGTCCTCGATGCGGGGGTTCTCGCGGGTGCCGCGCCGCTTGGCGTCGCGGACCAGGGCCCGGGCCAGGCGCACGGTCGATGAGGGGAGCCGGATCATGCCGTTGGGTTGGGACGCTGCAGTCACTGCTGCTCCTCCTCTTCCTCGCCGTCGCCACCATTGTCACCCGGCAGCACGGCGAGGTCCACTGCCGGTGCCCCTCGGGCCCTGCTGCCCAGCTGCTCCCCGAGTCGGATCCGGGCGATCCGCCGGGCCAGGGTGCGGTCCTCGTCGCTGCCGAGGTCGGACTCGATGAGGTCGGCGAGCAGCTCGTCGCCGATCTGTCGCTCGACCCGCGTGTCGGCGGTGACCAGCTCGATCGCCGCGTCGAGCCGCCGCCGCCACTCGCCGCGGGCGTCCTGGGTCTGGCCGCGCAGGGCCACCCAGCCGGCTGCCCCCGCGCCGGCCAGCCCCCCGATGAAGGACAGCACCGGCACCCACCACGTCATGCCCACCATTCTGCCGACGCGCGGTGACACCGGCGCGCCGGCGAACCCGTGCACTGGGCAGTCTGTCGGGTCGCACCCCGCTGGCGCTGGTCAGTCCTGGCACTTCTGCCGTCGCGCAGGTGCAGGGATGCCACCGACCCGCGTCCCGGCATACCCTGCTCGGACACGCACGCGGGGGCAGCCCCGACCCGACCACGACGAGGTGGACAGCAGCAGTGGCGCACTACCAGGCGATGGGCAGCATCCCCCCGAAGCGGCACACCCAGCACCGCAGGCCCGCCCCGCGGGGCAAGGTCGGTGAGCTGTACTACGAGGAGCTCATGGGTGAGGAGGGCTTCAGCAGCGACTCCAGCCTGCTCTACCACCGCAACATCCCCTCGACCGTGGCCGAGTACCGCGAGTGGACCGTCGGCGACCTCAGCACGACCGCCAACCACCCCCTGCTGCCGCGCCACCTCAAGCCGCACGACCTGTTCCCGGCCAAGGCGGTCAAGGACACCGACGTGGTCACCGGCCGCCGGCTGCTGCTCGGCAACGGCGACGTGCGGCTGTCGTATGCCGTGGCCGGCGCCGCCAGCCCGTGGTACCGCAACGGCATCGGCGACGAGTGCGTCTACGTCGAGCGCGGCCGTGCGCGCGTCGAGACGGTCTTCGGGGCGTTCGAGGTCGGTGAGGGCGACTACGTCATCATCCCCAGGGCCACCACGCACCGCTGGCTGCCGAAGCGCTCGACCAAGGACCCGCTGCGCACCATCTGCATCGAGGCCAGCAGCCACATCTCGCCGCCGAAGCGCTATCTCAGCAAGTACGGCCAGCTGCTCGAGCACAGCCCGTACTGCGAGCGCGACCTGCGCGTGCCGCAGGGCCCGCTGCTCGCCGAGGACGTGGGCGAGCAGGCCGACGCCCGGACCGAGGTGTTTCTCAAG
The DNA here is from genome assembly GCA_963800505.1 of uncultured Actinomycetota bacterium. Lineage (GTDB taxonomy): Bacteria > Actinomycetota > Actinomycetes > Actinomycetales > Dermatophilaceae > Fodinibacter. Next base: position 20,322 of record CAWDBL010000035.1, on the reverse strand, counting down.
CACCGCGGCGGTGGGCCGGCGAGCAGCGGCGGCATCGTCGGCACGGTGCACGTGCTGCCCTTCCACCCGCTCGACGTCGTCGGCTGGGACGGCTGCCTCTACCCCTACGTGTTCAACGTGGCCGACTACGAGCCGATCACCGGCCGCATCCACCAGCCGCCGCCGGCCCACCAGGTGTTCGAGGGCTGGAACTTCGTGGTCTGCAACTTCGTGCCGCGCAAGGTCGACTACCACCCGCTGTCCATCCCGGTGCCCTACTACCACTCCAACGTCGACAGCGACGAGGTCATGTTCTACGTCGACGGCGACTACGAGGCCCGCAAGGGGTCCGGCATCGGGCAGGGCTCGATCTCCCTGCACCCGGGAGGCCACGCCCACGGGCCGCAGCCGGGCGCCGCCGAGGCCTCCATCGGGAAGCACTACTTCGACGAGCTCGCCGTCATGGTCGACACCTTCCGCCCGCTCGAGCTCGGCGAGGCCGGGCGCGCCTGCGACGACGGCGCCTACGCCGGCAGCTGGAACCGCAGCCGCAGCTGAGCGTCGCGACGCGGGGATGCCGAAGGCGCGCCGGGCTGCGCCCCTGACACCCTCGCCGGCCGCGCTGATGACGCAAGGGGTGCCGGACGCGCGGTCATCCGCGCCTTTGGCACCCACGGTCCGACCCGACCCTGAGGCTGCGGTCGGCGAGGTGCCGTGACCCGCCTATCCTTGCTCCGTGTCGCTCGCGCCCGTGAAGGAGGAGGTCACCGCCACCGGCGGTGACGTCGCCCCCGACACCCCGTGGATCACCATCGTCTGGAACGACCCGGTCAACCTGATGTCGTACGTGACCTGGGTGCTCCAGAACCACTTCGGCTACTCCCGCAAGAAGTCCGAGAAGATGATGATGGACGTGCACACCCAGGGCCGGGCGGTCGTCGCGAACGGCACCCGCGAGGCGATGGAGGCCGACACCGAGGCCCTGCACGGCTACGGGTTGTGGGCCACCTTCCAGAAGGACGCCTGATGGCGCGCGGCTTCCGGCGCAAGGGCACGGGCCGGCATGCCCGGTATGCCGCCCAGCTGGACCCGCTCGAGCGCGCCACCGTCGCCGGGCTCATGGACCAGGTGCGCGACCTGCTCGACCCGCCGGCCCCGGCGCCCGAGGGCGACGACTTCGCGTCGATCGTCGCCGGGCTGGGGATGGGGGTGACGGTCGCCGCCGAAGACCAGGCCGACCTCGACCCCGACGAGGCGCAGCGAGACCCGGCGCTGGACCGCCTGCTGCCCACTGCCAACCGGCAGGACGACGAGGTGGCGGCCGAGTTCCGCCGGCTGACCGAGACCGGCCTGCGCCAGCGCAAGGCCGCTGCGCTGCAGACCGCCGCCGACCTGCTGCGCGGTGATGACCGGCTGCGACTGGATGCCGGCCAGGCGCGCGCGGTGCTCACCGCGCTCACCGACGTGCGGCTCGTGCTCGGCGAGCGGATGGGGCTGCGCACCGACGACGACGTCGAGGTGCTCGAGGCCGCCGCGCAGGACCTCGACCCGGACGACCCGCTCGGGTACGCGCTGGCCATCTACGACTTCCTCACCTGGCTGCAGGAGACCCTCGCCTCCGCGATGCTCGACGGGTGAGCACGGCTGCCGCAGGCGGCACTGGTCGTGATCTGCCTCCCGCTCAGTGCGCTCGTCGCAGCAATGGTGTCCCTGCTGACCTCGGTGCACTCCTTCGCCACCGTGGTGTGGGCCTGCGGCGTTCTTCCCCTCGTCGCCCTCCTCATGGCTTCTCTGCGCGCTCGGGGAGGCCGGACCAGAGGCGCGTCCCACGAGCCCTCGCACTGGGTCGAGGCGGGCTGAGGACGCCCATATTGACCGCCTGGACGGTGGAGTTACCCGGGATCGTGCACCCGACGCAGAGGCTCGTCCGCACCAGCGTGGTAGCGGTCCTGGCCTACGGCCTGGCCTTCTCCCTCTTCTACTCCGGCTTGGGCGCTGGGGCCGCCGCCGTGACCTGATGGGTGCTGTCAACCCACGAGCCGGCCCGGGCGCGGCCACCGACTGGGCGCGGCAGCCGAAGGGGCCTGCGGGAAAGTCTGTTGCAGCGAGGGGCTTCGGCGCGATGAGGTGGTCCCGTGTCGTTGTCGGGCGAGTGATGGGGGTCTGCCGCATGTCGGATGGGCGCGGGACGGTTCTGGTGACCGGCGTCGGGAGGCAGCGGTCGATCGGTGCCGGGATCGCGCTCGCCCTGGCCCGGGACGGGTGGGACCTGGCGTTCAGCTTCTGGACGCCCTATGACGAGCGGGTCGGCCTCGAACGCCGAGGGAACGACCCCGAGGGCGTTGCCGACGCCTGCCGGGCACTGGGGCGGCGCGTCGACGTGCTCCCGGGAGACCTGGCCGACGCCGAGGAGCCGGGTCGGCTGGTGCAGGCCGCGGCGGCCCACGGCGACCTCGCAGGCCTGGTCATGTCCCATTGCGAGAGCGTCGACAGCTCGATCCTGGACACCAGCGTCGAGAGCTGGGACCGGCACTTCGCCGTCAACGCTCGCGCGACCTGGCTGCTCATCAAGGCTGTCGCGGACCGGATCCCTGACCGGCAGACCACGCAGGTGACCGCGCGGATCGTCGCACTCACCAGTGACCACACGGTGCACAACCTGCCCTACGGCGCCAGCAAGGGCGCCCTCGATCGGGTGGTGATCGCCGCTGCGGTCGAGCTCGGTCGGCGCGGCATCCGCGCCAACGTCATCAACCCGGGGCCGATCGACACGGGCTGGATGACACCGGAGATCCGTGAGCTGGGAACCACCCAGACCCCGGTCGGCCGGCTCGGTTCGCCGCAGGACACGGGCGATCTGGTCCGCTTCCTGATGTCCGACGAGGGGGCGTGGATCACGGGTCAGATCCTGTACAGCAACGGCGGCTTCACGACCAGCTGCTGACGACACGGATCCCGGCCGTACGCCGGCAGGATTGTCGCGCAAGCCCTCTGCGGCATCGGGTCGAGACACGCCCGGGATCGTCGAGCCTCGCCGGCGATTCATGACCGGTCGACCGCCGGCAGCTGCCGGCATCGAGCCGCGGCGGCGAGGGAGCCCCGCGCAGTCCGGTCAGAGCGCGAGGTCGGTCAGCAGCGCCGACACCCGGGCCAGCCCCGCGGCGGGCGAGAAGTGCTCGAGCCATCGGGCGTACCCGCGGTCGAGCACCTCCACCATGCGGTCCGGCCCGGCGTCGAACACCGACTCGACGGCGGCGGCGAGGGCGACGGCATCCCCCTTGGGCGTGACCCACGGGTGCTCCGGCCCGGCGACCTCGGTCAGCGCCCCGGCATCCGAGATCACGAACGGGGTGCGCGAGGACATCGCCTCGGCGGCCACCAGCCCGAACGGCTCGGCCCACTGTGAGGGGAAGACGGCGACGTCGATGGACGAGAAGAACTCGTCCCGCGAGGTCCAGCCCGGCCGCTCGACGAGGTGGTCGACGGGCGCCAGGGCCTTGCGGATGGGGGCGCTGTCCTCCGGCGGGGCGAAGCGCCCCTCGCCGGCCAGCAGCAGGCGGTAGCGGCCCGGGTCGATGCGGTCGAGCTCGGCCAGCCCGGCGGCGAGGGTGACCAGCCCCTTGTCGACCGAGTGCCGGCCCAGGTAGCCGACCCACCGCTGCCCGGTGTGCTCGGCGGGGCGCGGCTGGGTCACCACCGGCTCGACCCAGTTCCACAGCACCCGTGCGCCGGGCACGGCCGCCGCCATCGACTCCGACGGCACGAGCGTCACCACCGCGCCGCGGCGCGCGACCCGGGCCGCCATCGCGTTGACCCCCACCGGCTCCTGGTGCAGGTGGACGATCCGGTCGCCGCGCCCGGCGGTCGCGAAGGCAGGCACCAGCCCGTTGCACCACAGGATGCCGGCCGCGTTCGTCGCGCGCCAGGCGCGCAGCTCCGAGACGTACTGCCGGCGCCCGGAGGACAGGTCCGTGGCGGGGAAGCCGGCGGCCCGGGCCGCCTCGGCGACCCCCTCGCGCCCGCCGCGCGGCGCCACCACCTGCACGTCGCGGCCCAGGGTCCGCAGCGCCTCGGCCACCGCCAGCAGCATCACCTCGCCGCCGCCGATCTCGCCGTTGTTGGCGGCCAGCACGAAGCCGCTCACGACCCGGCCCCCACGATCCTCACCCGGTCATCATCTCCTGCACGACGGCCGCGACGGCTCGTGAGGGCTCGACCGCGGGCCGCTGCGGGGCGACCGTCGCCGGCCCACCCCACGGCGCGAGGGCGTAGCGCTCCCAGAGCTCGCGCAGCCAGGTCGGCGGGTCGGCCAGGGTGACCCACGCCGGCAGCCCCGCGGCCGCGGCCTCGAGCACGCCGGTGGAGAACACGCTGACCACCGGGGCGCCGAGCTCGCGCAGCGGGATGCCGGAACGGTCGATGGTGATCCCCTCCGCCTCCCAGCGGGCGTGCGTCGCCACCGAGCGGCGGTCGCGCTCGGAGGGGTGCGGGCGGTAGGTGGCGCCCTCGGCCCGGCAGAAGTCCTCGGCGGCCCGGGCCAGCACCTGCCGGGGCAGCTCGGCGCCGTGCGGCTGGCCGAGGAAGATCGGGGCGGCGTCGGGATCGGCGGTGGCGGGTGCCGGTTCGGCTGCCTCCCAGAGCAGCTGGGAGCCGACCACCACCGAGCCGACGTCGTCGCGCCCGCAGCGCCAGAACGCCGCGTCCGCCTCGCTCCAGGCGAGCAGGATCGTCCCGGCGGCCAGCGGAGGGGCGGCCGGCGTGATCAACCCGTGCTGGACGGTGAGGAAGCGTGCGGGGGCGCAGGCGTCGTTCGTGAGCCGGCCGAGGGGCAGGTCGTGCCCTGTCGAGAGCACCACGGTCTCGCCCCGAACGTTGCTCTCGACGACGTCCGGCGCGTAGCCGGTGGTCTCGGTCCACGAGCCAGGGGGAAGCAGGTCGGTGACCCCGGTCGGGGCCACGACCGCCACCTCGCTGGGGTCGAGGTGGCGCACCGGGTCGAGCAGGGCCCGCACCGAGGAGGGGGAGCGGGACTCCAGGCAGACCAGCACCCGCGGGTCCGGTCCGCCCCGCGTCAGCACCGCGGAGCCGGCGTGCCCGTCGGGCCGGGCGATGTCGCGCAGCACACCGAACATCTGCTGCGCCCGTCGGCCGAACGGCTGCTGTTTGTCCTGCCAGCGGTGCCAGGCCGCCAGGTCTCGGGGGTGGGTCAGTCCGTCCACACGAGAGTCTCCGTTCACGAGGTGAGCCCTCGCTCCTCGAGCTCGCCGAGGGCACGGTCCCACGCGCTGGCCGGGCTGCCCGGCCGGTCCCACGAGGAGTGCACGAAGTCGTGCACCGCCTGCACGGTCGAGTGAGCCGGGCGGGGCACGCCGACCGACGTCAGGCGGGCGAGGTCGGCGCACGCGTGCTCGATGTCGCCGGCCCGGCGCACCTCGACGTGCACGATGCCGGCACCGGGGACCGGTGCGGCGTCCGCCGCGAGCCCGGCGAGGTCGACCAGCGAGGTGCGCACCCCGGTGCCGCTGTTGAGCACGAGCGGCGCCCCGGGAACGGGGGGCGTCGACACCAGGTGGGTGAGCAGGGCGGCGACGTCGTCGACGTGCACGAAGTCTCGCGTCTGGCGGCCGTCGCGGTGGACGGTCAGCGGCCGCCCCTCGCGCAGCATCGCGAGGAAGGCTGCGAGCGCGCCGGTGTAGGGGTTGTGCAGCGACTGGCCGGGGCCGATCACGTTCTGCGGGCGCACGATCGTCAGCGGCACGCGGTCGGCGCAGACAGCGGTGGCGACCGACTCCCCGAGCGACTTGGTCTCGCCGTAGACCGACACCGGGTGGTGCGGGTCGTCCTCGCGCGACGGCGCAGGCGTGGCGGCCGCGCAGCACGGACGGCCGAAGGTGGGCCGGTGGTCGGGGCACTCGTAGCGCCCCTCGCCGTAGACGGCCCGTGCGCTGATCAGGACCAGGGGGATGCCGTGACCGACCGCGAACTCCGCGGCCCGGCGGGTGCCCTCGACGTTGACCCGGTGGTAGCGGTCGACCTCGTACATCGACTGCCCGGCGCCGGTCTCGGCGGCCAGGTGCACCAGCGCCTCCACGCGCCGCACCTGCGCCGCGGCGGTGGTCCACACCAGCCGGTCGGCCACGTCGCCGACGACCACCGGGCCGGGGAAGGCCTCGCGGGCGGCAACGGGGTCGGCGTGCACCTGGCGGTGCAGCAGGTCAACGGCTGCCACGTCGAAGCGCACCGCCGCGAGGTGGCGCGCCAGGTGCTGGCCGATGAACCCGGCCCCGCCGGTGAGCAGGACCGTCACGGCGCAGGAGCGCGGCCGCGGTGGGCAGCGGGGTCTCGCGCACCACGGGACTTCCGCAGCGCTGCCGTGACTCTCGCGACCACCTGATCCATGTGGCGGCCAGTGTGTCACGAGCGCCACAGTGCCCTGCGCCCCATCGGGGAAGCGTGGTCGGATCCCGCACCTAGGCTGAGCGCATGACGGACTCACCCATCGGGGTCTTCGACTCCGGCTACGGCGGGCTCACCGTCATGCGGGCGATCCTCGACCAGCTGCCGCACGAGTCGGTGGCCTACTTCGGCGACACCGCGCGCGCCCCGTACGGCCCGCGGCCCATCGCGCAGACCCGCGAGCTGGCGCTCGAGTGCCTCGACCGGCTGGTCGACCACGGGGTGAAGATCCTGGTCATCGCGTGCAACACGGCATCCGCCGCGGTGCTGCACGACGCGCGCGAGCGCTACGACGTGCCGGTGGTCGAGGTCATCCGGCCGGCCGTGCGCCGTGCGGCCGCCGCCACCCGCACCGGCCGGGTGGGCGTCATCTCCACCGCCGGCACCCACCAGTCCGGCGCCTACCTCGACGCCTTCGCCGCCGCCCCGCACCTCGACGTCGTCAGCACGCCGTGCCCGCGGTTCGTCGAGTTCGTCGAGCGCGGCGTCACCGGCGGGCCCGAGCTCGTCGGGGTCGCCCACGACTACCTCGACCCGCTGCGCGAGCGCGGCGTCGACACCCTGGTGCTCGGCTGCACCCACTACCCGCTGCTCACGGCGGTCATCTCCTACGTGATGGGCGACGGCGTCACGCTGGTGTCCTCCGCCGAGGAGACCGCCAAGGACGTCTACCGGGTGCTGGCCGACGCCGACCTTCTGCGCCCCGACGACCTGCCCCCGCCCGACCACGGCTTCACCACCACCGGCGACCCCGAGGAGTTCCGCCGGCTGGCCAGCCGCTTCCTCGGCGTGGGCTCACGCCTCGGCCCGGTGTTCACCGCACCGCCGCACGTGCTGACCGCGGGGCGGGCATGAGGGTCACCGTCATCGGCTGCTCCGGGTCGTTCGCCGGCCCCGACTCACCCGCGTCGTCCTACCTCGTGCAGCACGCCGTCGACGGGCGCACCTGGAACCTGCTGCTCGACCTCGGCAGCGGCGCCCTCGGGGCGCTGCATCGCCACCTCCGGCCCGACGACCTCGACGCCGTCGTGCTCAGCCACCTGCACCCCGACCACTGCCTCGACCTCACCGGCCTCTACGTCACCCGGCGCTACCGGCCCGGCGGCCCCACCCCGGGCCGGCTGCCGGTGCACGGCCCCACCGGCACCGCGGAGCGGGTCGCGATGATGTACCACGGCCTGGAGCCCGGGGGCATGGACCCGCACTTCGAGTTCTCCCTCGTCGCGGATGCCGTGCCGTTCACGGTGGGCCCGTTCACCCTCACCCCGTATGCCGTGAACCACCCGGTCGAGGCCTACGGCTACCGGGTCGAGGCCGCCGGGGCCGTGCTGGCCTTCACCGGCGACACCGACGACTGCGACAACCTCACCCCCCTGCTGCACGGCGCCGACCTCGCGCTCACCGACTCGGCGTTCGTCGACGGTCGCGACGACGTGGCCGGCATCCACCTGTCGGGGTCGCGCGCGGCGTCGGCCGCGCTGCGCGCTGGGGGAGTGCGGCGCCTGGTGCTCACCCACATCCCGGCCTGGAACGACCCGGAGGTGTGCCGGGCGCAGGCGGCCGCCGTGTGGCCCGGAGAGGTCGAGCTCGCCCGGTCCGGCGCGGTCTACGACCTCTGAGCGGGCCGCGGCGTCCTGGGCCGGGTCCGCGCCCGGCTAGCCTTGCCGCCATGCCTGACTCGACCCCCCGCCACGACGGCCGCGCCCCCGACCAGCTGCGCGAGGTGCGCATCACCCGCAACTGGCTCGACCACGCCGAGGGCAGCGTCCTCGTCGAGTTCGGCCGCACCCGGGTGCTGTGCGCCGCCTCCTTCACCGCGGGGGTGCCGCGCTGGCTCAAGGGCCGCGGCTCGGGGTGGGTCACCGCGGAGTACGAGATGCTGCCGCGCTCGACCAACACCCGCAGCGACCGCGAGTCGCGCCGCGGCAAGGTGGGCGGTCGCACCCACGAGATCAGCCGACTGGTCGGTCGCAGCCTGCGCGCCGTCATCGACACCACGGCGCTGGGCGAGAACACCATCGTGCTCGACTGCGACGTGCTGCAGGCCGACGGCGGCACCCGCACCGCCGCCATCACCGGTGCCTGGGTGGCGCTCGCGGATGCCGTGGCCGACGCCCGCGCCAAGGGCCTGGTGGCCGCGAAGGCCGAGCCGCTGACCGGCTCGATCGCGGCGGTCAGCGTCGGACTCGTCGACGGCCGTCCGGTGCTCGACCTCGACTACCCCGAGGACTCCACCGCGCAGACCGACATGAACGTCGTGATGACCGGTGACGGCCGGTTCGTCGAGGTGCAGGGCACCGCCGAGGGTGCCGGCGCGGCGTTCGACCGCACCGTGCTCGGCGACCTGCTCGACCTCGCGACCACGGGCTGCGCCGAGCTGACCCGGCGGCAGCAGGAGGCGCTCGCCACGCCGGCCCGGGAGCGGCTGGCGTGACCCGGCGGCTCGTGCTGGCGACCCGCAACGAGCACAAGGTGCACGAGCTGCGGCAGATCCTTGCCGGGCTGGTCGACGAGCTCGGACTCGAGGTCGTCGGTGCCGACGACGTCGATGGTGCCCCCGACGTCGCCGAGACGGAGGTGACCTTCCTGGGCAACGCGCGGCTCAAGGCGGTGGCACTCGCTGAGGCCACCGGGCTGCCGGCCGTGGCCGACGACTCCGGGCTGGCGGTCGAGGTGCTGGGCGGCTCGCCGGGCGTGTTCTCCGCTCGCTGGTCGGGATCGACGGCCGGGCCGGATGCCGGGCGCGCCGAGCGTGACCGCGCCAACCTCGCCCTGCTGCTCGAGCAGCTCGGCGAGGTGCCCGACGAGCACCGGGCGGCGGCCTTCGTGTGCGCCGCCGTCGTCGCCCTGCCCGACGGCCGGGTCGAGGGCGTGGAGGGGCGGGTCACCGGCACACTGGTGCGCGCGCCGCGTGGTACCAACGGCTTCGGCTACGACCCGGTGTTCGTGCCCGACGGCGACAGCCGCACGCTCGCCGAGTACACCGACCTCGAGAAGAACGCGATCTCGCACCGGGGCAACGCGTTCCGGGCGCTGGAGCCCGTGCTGCGCGAAATGTTGCACTGAGCGGGGGTGACACCGCCTACCCTTGCCCTGCGCGCAAGTGGCGGAACTGGTAGACGCGCCAGGTTTAGGTCCTGGTGCCCTCGGGCGTGCGGGTTCGAGTCCCGCCTTGCGCACCAGCGTTCAGCGCAGGGCTGGTCGGCCGGATAGCCGACCGCCCCCCGGGGTAGGTTGTGCGTCAGCATCGACGACACGACCCCAGGAGGCCTCACGTGGGTGACCGGCTCAGCCCCGGCGACACCGCTCCCGACTTCACGCTGCCCGACGACACCGGCTCGTCGGTGACCCTCGGCGACCTGCGCGGCGGCAAGGTGATCGTCTACTTCTACCCGGCGGCGATGACCCCGGGGTGCACGACGCAGGCCTGTGACTTCAGCGACTCGCTGGAGTCCCTCAAGGCCGACGGGTACACCGTGCTCGGCATCTCGCCCGACGCTCCCGCGAAGCTCGCGAAGTTCCGCGACAAGGAGGGGCTCACCGTCACGCTGCTGTCCGACGCCGACCGCGCGGTCATGAACTCGTACGGCGCGTTCGGCGAGAAGAAGCTGTACGGCAAGACCGTCGAGGGCGTCATCCGCAGCACCGTCATCGTCGACGAGACCGGCCAGGTCTCGCACGCCTTCTACAACGTCAAGGCCACCGGCCACGTGGCCAAGCTCCGCCGCGACCTCGGACTCGAGTGAGGACCTCATGAGCACCACCCAGCCCGCCGCCGCAGCCGACGGCGCCAGCGCGTCCACCGCCACGACCGCAGCCGACGCCGCCGCCCCCGCGGCGCCCGTCTCCATCCCCGCGCTCGAGGCCGAGATCTCGGCCCGTCGCGAGCGCCTGGCCAAGACCATCGACGAGCTGACCTACCGGGTCCACCCGAAGACGATCATCAACCGGCAGACCGAGGCCGCCAAGGCGCGCTTCGCCGACGTCGCGACCACCCCCGAGGGTGACCTGCGCGTCGAGCGGATCGCCGCGGTCGTCGCGGTCGTCGCCGTCGTGGGCGGCTGGCTCATCTACCGCCGGCTCAGCCGGTAGCCGAGCTCGCTGTCCTGCCGTTCGCGAACACCGCTCGATGTCGTAGAACGGCGACGCCGGCCGACCGGGGAACGAGTGAGGCCCCCCGGTGTCGGGGGGCCTCGTGTGGTGCGCCATCAGGGACTCGAACCCCGAACCCGCTGATTAAGAGTCAGCTGCTCTGCCAATTGAGCTAATGGCGCGCGACGGAGACATTAGCAGCCGCCCGGCATCCCGGCGAAATCGGTGCGGCCGCAGCGGTCGCTCACCGGTGGGTGCCGTCGGGGTCGGCGGTGGTGGCGTCGTCGGCGCGGTCCGCGGCATCCGCCTCCGCATCGGCTTGCGGGCCACCGATGCTGCGCCACGCGGCCCCCAGGGCGAGGGCGGCCAGGAGCACGACGGCCCCGATGATGAGCCATCCGGGGATGCCGCCGCCGGACTCCTGCGACGCGGGGGCGGTCGTGATGGTGGGCTGGGGCGAGGCTACGACCGAGGCGGTCGGTTCGGGGGTGGGGGTGGCCTCGGTGGGCGTCGCCGAGGCGCTGGGCGACGGTGTTGCGGATGCCGGGGCCGCGGTGGTGGTGAACGTCACGGTGCCCGCGACCGGGTGGCCGTCGGTGCTGACCACACGGTAGGTCACGACGTGCTCGCCGGCCTCCAGGTCGGCGGTCAGGGGCTGGGTGACGCTGCCGCCGTCGGTCGTCGCGTCTGCGTCGGTCTCGGCTCCCGACGGCCCGGCCACCTCGATGGTCACGAAGTTGGGGTTGATGTCCTCGTTGAACTCGAGCGTGACGGCCCGAGCGGTCTTGACCGAGCTGCCGTCCTTGGGCGTCGACCCGAGGAGCTTGGCGTGCTGGGGCAGCAGCGCCGCCGGAGCGGCGAACGCGGGCGCGACCGACACCACCACGAAGGCGGCGACGATGACCAGGGTGACGATGGTCGCAAGGCGGCGGGAAAGCATGCGCACCATGATCGCAAACCCTGGGCCGGTCACGTGACCGATCCGGTAATCGGGGCAGGCGCAGCCGGGGGCACGGCAACGGGCGACCCCCGCTGAGGGGGGCCGCCCGGTGGTGCGGCGCTGACTGCAGCGACGCCATGGGGTGAGTGACGGGACTTGAACCCGCGGCCACCTGGACCACAACCAGGTGCTCTACCAGCTGAGCTACACCCACCACGACGGGCGCCCGGCATCCGAGGATGTCGGTGCGCCCGTTGCGCGAACCATCGTACCGGTTACTCGGGGGTGCTCCCGACCACCCCCGGGGCGGAGTGGTCCACGACGTGGCGCGCGGCGATGCTGCGGGCCTGCTCGGTCGAGGGTCCGGGGGGCGGCACGAACACCGCCTCGCGGTAGTAGCGCAGCTCGGCGATCGACTCGCGGATGTCGGCGAGCGCACGGTGCCCGCCGCTCTTGGTGGGGGAGGCGAAGTAGGCGCGCGGGAACCAGCGGCGCGAGAGCTCCTTGATGGAGGAGACGTCGATGATGCGGTAGTGCAGGTAGCCCTCGAGCTCGGTCATGTCGCGGGCGAGGAAGGCCCGGTCGGTGGCCACGGTGTTGCCGCCCAGAGGGGCCTTGCGCGGCTCGGACACCCACTCCTTGACGTAGTCGAGCACCATGGTCTGGGCCGCCTCGAGCGTGGTGCCATCGGCGAGCACGTCGAGCAGGCCCGAGCCGGTGTGCATCTCGCGCACGAAGTCGCCCATCTGGGCGAGCGCCTCGTCCGGCGGCCGGATCACGACGTCGACCCCGGTGCCGAGCACGGTGAGCTCGTAGTCGGTGACCAGGGCGGCCACCTCGACGAGCGCGTCGCTCTCGAGGGACAGCCCGGTCATCTCGCAGTCGATCCAGACGATGCGGTCGGTGTGGGCGCGGTCGGTCGCCGGGGTGGTCATGGTGGCCATGCTAGGGCGCGGTGCGCGACGGGCCGTTCCGGGACGGTGCGCTGCACTAGGGTCGCGTGCCATGAGTGGGGACCTCGCGCAGCGGCCACCGGCGCTGGCCACCCGTCGCGACCCCACGACCCGGCCTGCCCTGCGGGGGTGGCTGCTCACCGGCGTCGCCGCGGTCGGGTTCCTGCTGTCGGCGCTGGTCGTGTCGGCCTACCTGGGCGCGGCGTTCGGCGTGCAGACCGCCGTGCTCGCCCTCGCCGTGGCGCTGGTGCCGCTCGGCATCGTCATCCCCACCTTCTTGTGGCTCGACCGCTTCGAGTCAGAGCCCACCCGCTACCTCGTCGTGGCGTTCCTGTGGGGCGCCCTGGTGGCGGCCATCGTCGCGGCGGTGTTCAACACCGGCGCCATCGCGGTGCTCGAGGCGGCCGCCGACCGGGAGGGCGCCCTGCAGACGACGGCGGTGCTGGTCGCGCCGTTCGTCGAGGAGGCCGCCAAGGGCGTGCTGGTGCTGATCGTGTGGTGGGTGCTGCGGCACGAGTTCGACGGCGTCACCGACGGCATGGTCTACGCCGGCATCTGCGCCGCTGGCTTCGCCTTCACCGAGAACATCAACTACCTCGCGCAGGCCTACGCCGACGGCGGCGGTGAGGCGCTCACCGGTACCTTCGTGGCCCGCTGCCTGCTCTCACCGTTCGCGCACCCGATGTTCACGGTGCTCTTCGGGGTCGGGGTGGGTGTCGCGGCGACCAGCCGCACCTGGCTGCCGCGGATCCTCGGGCCGCTGCTCGGCTACCTGCTCGCGGTGCTCAGCCACGCGCTGTGGAACCTCGCTGCGGTCTCGGGTGGTCGCGGGATGGTCGTGGTCTACCTGCTGGTCGAGGTGCCGATCTTCCTGGCCTTCCTCGGGTTCGTGGTGTGGACCCGACGGCGTGAGGGTCGCCTCATCGGGCAGTTCCTGCGCCCCTACGCGGATGCCGGGTGGCTCTCGGCCGCCGAGGTGGCGATGCTCTCGTCGATGCCGCAGCGCCGCGAGGCCCGGGCTTGGGCACGCGCCAACACCGGCCGCGCGGGGCTCGCGGCGATGCGCTCCTTCCAGGACACCGCGAGCGAGCTGGCGCTGCTGCGGCGGCGGATGTACCACTCGGCCGCCGACGACCACGCACTGGTGAACGAGCGCGAGCTGCTCGAGGCGTTGCGCCTGCGGCGCGCCCAGTTCGTCGGGATGCCGGGTGGCTAGTCCCCGGCCCGTGCCCGACGTCCCTGCTGCGCTGGCCGTCTCGCGCCGCATCGGCGCCGAGCTGGTCGGGCTGCGGCGGCGGCTGCACGGCATCCCCGAGCTGGGGCTGCACCTGCCGGACACCCAGGCGGTGGTGCTCGAGGCGCTGGCCGGTCTCGACCTCGAGGTGACCCTCGGGCGGTCGCTCAGCTCGGTGGTGGCGGTGCTGCGCGGCCGGGCGCCGGTGTCGGGGGAGCGGCCGGTGGTGCTGCTGCGCGGCGACATGGACGCGCTGCCGGTCACCGAGCAGGTCGACGTCGACTACGTGTCGCGGCGGCCGGGGCTGATGCACGCCTGCGGGCACGACCTGCACGTGGCGGCGCTGGTGGGGGCGGCGCGCATCCTGCACGAGCTGCGTGACCAGCTGGTCGGCGACGTCGTGCTGATGTTCCAGCCCGCGGAGGAGGGCCCGGGCGGGGCCGAGCCGATGATCCGCGAGGGGCTGCTCGACGCCGCGGGACGTCGGGCCGACGCCGCGTATGCCGTGCACGTCTACTCCGCCGACCACCCCTTCGGCACGTGGTTCGGGCGGCCCGGCACCCTGATGGCCGCCGCGGACGAGGTCGTCGTGACGGTGCACGGCCTCGGCGGGCACGGGTCGGCACCCGAGCGCGCCCGTGACCCGGTGCCGGTGGCCTGCGAGATCGTCCTCGCGTTCCAGACCGCGGTCACCCGGCAGTTCAGCGTCTGGGACCCGGTGGTGCTCACGGTCGGGCGGATCGCCTCGGGAACCGTCAACAACGTCATCCCCGACGACGCCGTCATCGAGGCGTCGCTGCGCACCTTCTCGCCCGAGCACCGCGCGAAGGCGCACGAGGTGGTCACCCGGGTGGCGCAGGGCGTGGCGGCGGCGCACGGGCTCCGGGCGGAGGTGGGGATCGGCAACGGCTACCCGGTCACGGTCAACGACGCCGATGAGCACACGTTCGCGCAGGGGGTGGTGGTCGACCTGTTCGGCGCCGACCGGTGGGCCGACATGGCCGACCCGGAGGCCGGTTCGGAGGACATGTCCTTCGTGCTCGAGCAGGTGCCCGGCGCCTACCTCAACGTGTCGGCCTGTGCACACGCCGACCACCACGACGCCGAGGACAACCACTCGCCGCGGGCGGCCTTCGACGACGCGGTCGTGCCCGACATCGCCGCAGCCCTGGCGGAGCTGGCGCTGCGCCGCACCCGCCAGCTCGCCGGCGGGTGAGCGCCCGCCTGCGGGGATCGGCTCCGGTCAGGCACTCGTGCGCAACGGATCGAGCAGGCCGAGCTCCTGCGCCTTGGCGACCGCCCGACTTCGCGAGGTGACACCGAGCTTGCGGTAGATCGCCGCGATGTGGGTCTTCACCGTGTTGCGGGACAGGAAGAGCTGGTCCGCGATGTCTGCCAGCTGAAGGTGGCTCGGCAGGAAGAGCAGGACCCGCGTCTCCGCCGCGCTGAGGGTCGGCACCGTGAGCCCACCCACCGCGGCGGCGGTGAGCGCGTTCTCTGCGCCGTCGAGGAGGTCGCCGGCCAGCGAGTCCATCAGGTCCCGGGTCATCTTGGCCCTCGCCTTGATGGCGAGCCGGCGGCCCAGTGCGGGGTCGCCAAGCGCCACCGCGGCCCGGGCCTGGAGGAGCCGGCCGCAGACCGCGAACCACGGGTGCTCGTCGCCGAGCCCGCTCGTGTGCTGCAGCGCAGCCACCAGCGTGGTCCTGGCCGATGGGTCGCTCTCGAGCGCCTCGGCGAGGGCCTGCGCCGTGAGGAGGTGCGTCGCGGCGGGCAGGTCGTCGAGCCCGTGCTTGTCGACGACCTGACGGGCCCGGCCCACCAGCTGCCGTGCGGTCTGCGCATCGCCGGTGCGCAGGGCCAGCGCGGCCTGCCACGCCATCGCGTCGGCCTGGATGGCGGGCGCCCGCAGCACCCGCGCGAGCTCCTCGGCGTCCCTCAGGCCGTCCATCCCACGCTCGACGTCGCGCCGGAGAACCAGGGCCACCCCACGCAGGAACAGGGCCACGGCACGGAACTCGGAGTCGGGGGAGAGCCCGCGCAATGCTGTCTCGCACAGGCCCTGGACGTCCGCGACGGAGCGACGACCGAGGGTGGCCACGAGCACCGCGACAGCGGCCGCATACTCGTCGCGCACGATCCGGTGCCTCCAGCCCGGCCCCGCGTGGCCCTCGGCGCGCAGGACCAGCCGAACCGTCCGGTCCGTCGCACCCGAGAGTCGAGCGGACCAGGCGGCGCTGAGGGTCAACCAGCGGTCGTGCTCGACCTGCCGGTCGGACAGCCCGTCGAGCCAGGCCGCCAACGGGTGCGTCGAGCCCGACCCCACGCAGGCCGCGGTGCCGGCCCACACCAGGCGGGCGACCTCGGGCAGCGACTTGGCGGCCTTGGCGTGGCGGATCGCGGCGTCGAGGTCACCGCGCGCGGCGTACCAGCGGGAGGCACGCAGGTGCAGCCGGCCGGCCTCCGCGGGTCCTGAACGGGTGAGCTCCGACCGCAGGGCATCACGCAGCACGTGGTGATAGCGCAAGGTGTCGGAGGTCGGCCCGGTCGGAAGGAGCAGCTGCACCCGACCCCGCAGGCGTGCGAGCAGCGCTGCGGAGTCGTCACGCTCGAGCACGGCATCGCACAGGTCGGGCGGAAGCTCGTCGAGCACTGAGCTGCGCACCGCGAAGGACGACAGCTGCGGGTCCAGCGGCGACAGGACCTCGGTGCTGACGTAGTCGTGGATGAAGCGCCGCGCGTCGTCCTCGCCGATGCCCTCGCCGGCGCGGGTGGCGAGGGCGGTGAGGTACACGGCGACGGCCCAGCCCTCGGTTCGCTCGGCCAGGTCGCTCAGGCGCCGGTCGGCGCCGGCGCCCTGACCTTCCCCGAGCACGGCGACGACCTCAGCGGCGTCGAGGGTGAGGTCGTGTGGGCCGATCTCGTTGAGGCGGCCGGCGGCGCGGGTGCGCGCCAGCCACGGCGGCGCCACGTCGCGGCTGACCAGCACCACCTGGCTTCCCGGCGGCATCGCGTCGCACACGGTGCGCAGGACGTCGCCGCACTGCGGGTCGTGGAGCAGGTGCACGTCGTCGAGGACCAGGACGTAGTCCGCCGCGCGGGACGCGACGAGCCCGGCGAGCCACGGGAGGACCCGCGCGGCGAGGGCGTCGTCGTGCCGGCCGGGAACGTCACCGATGCCGGGGGCAGGCGGCCCCACCGGCTCGAGTGCCTCGACCAGCGCCCGGACCAACGCCTCGGGGTCGTCCAGACGTGCCACGACGCGGACCTCCAGGTGCTCCCGGTCGTCGAGGTCGAGCCACTGCCGCAGCGCGACCGACTTCCCGGTTCCTGCAGCGCCGCTGAGCAGCACGACCGGCTCGTTGGTTGCGCGCGGCCCGCCGCGGAGCCTGTCCACCAGTCGCGGACGGGCAGCCCAGTGGTTCGACCCGGCATCGGACGGAGCGGTGCGCGCGAGGTTGCTCGCGACGGCATACGTTGACACGCTTCACCCTTCGCTGTGGCACGGCACCCGGACTGTGCGGGCCTTGACCGTCTCGCGGACCACCGTCCGCGCGCGTCATCCGGTTGGGATGAACTCTCCGGCGCCACCTCGCGTCGCGCGACTCCAGCCCGTGGGCCGCCCGGGCGGCGGCCGGGGGGACGGCCCGGGCGTGGACGACCCCTTCCCACCAGGGCCGACGTCCGCGACCATGGCGGCAGGTCCCGAGGGAGCGCGGGAGGAGAGGAGAGCGAGCCGTGGTGCTCCTGGAGCCGGTGGAGGATGTGGTCGCCGCGCCGTCACCGGTGGCGGCCCTCGCCTCCGTTCCCCGCACCGCGCTGGTCGGCCGCCTGCGCGACGGCAGCCACACGGTGGTCTGGGTCAGCGCGCCCGCCGGAGCGGGCAAGACGACCCTGGTCGAGCAGTGGGCGCGCTCGGAAGACCGGCCACACCACCGGGTGCCCCTCGCCAAGCACCTCGACGACCCGGCCGTGCTCGCCGAGGCCGTGGTGGGCGCGTTCGACACGATCGGACCGCCCGAGCCGATGGCCCAGGCAACGATCACGGGGCAGGAGCCGACCTTCTCCGCGGTGGTGCTGCCCGGGCTGGCCGCCCTGGCGGAGAGCAGGTCCACCCCCTACGTCCTGGTGCTCGACGACCTCCACCTGGTCTCCGATCCCGACAGCATCCGCGTCGTCCGGGCCCTGGCCGACGCCGTCCCGCCAGGGTCCACGCTCGCCCTGGTGTCGCGCGGGTCGCCCCCGACCTGGCTGGCCCGGTTCCGCGCCGCCGACCGGCTTCAGGAGCTGACCACCGAGGACCTCGCCTTCGACGACGACGAGCTCGACGCCCTGCTCGCCGTGCTCGACGTGACCATGACCTCGACGGAGCGGGACGCGCTGCTGCGGCGGACCGAGGGCTGGGCCGTCGCGCTCTACCTAGAGGCACTCGCCCTGCGGCAGTCGCGACCCGTCGCCGGCCGCCCCAGCCCGGAGTCGACCGGGGACCGAGCCTTTGCCCGCGACTACATCGAGGCCGAGGTCCTCGACCCGCTGCAGCCCGCGACCCGCGACTTCCTGCTCCGGACGTCGATCCTCGACCAGATCAGCATCGGTGCCTGTGACGCCGTGCTGGAGCGCACCGACTCGGCGGCGGTGCTGGAGGGGCTCCGCCGCAGCACGCCTCTCGTGACCTTGCTCGATCCTGAGCGGGGTGTGTACCGCTACCACCACCTGCTGCACGACACCTCGCGCGCGCTGCTGGCCGCCGACAGCGACGCGCCGGCGACCGCGGCCCTGCACGGGCGAGCGGCGCAGTGGTACGGGCGCCAGGGCGACGTCGACGCGGCCGTACGGCACGCATCTCGGGCCGGTGACGTCGATGCCACAGCGACGCTGATCTGGTCGTACGTGGCGGCGTTGATGTCCACCGGGCGGCCCGACCGCCTCGCCCGCTGGCTCGACGAACAGCCCGCCGCCGACCTCGAGGACAACCGGTGGCTGACCCAGGCCGCGGCGTGGTCGGCGATGCAGTCCGCCGACCTCGACGCGATGCGGCGCTGGATCCTGCGCTCAGAGGCGCATGCCGGCCGGGACTGGCGCGACCGGGTCGGCGTCGAGCCGTACGTCGCAGCCCTGGCGACACTGGAGGCGATCGTGGGGGCCTTCGACCTGCGCGAGACCGCGGCCCTCTGCACCGATGCGCTGGAGGGAATGCACCGCGACGACCAGCTTCGGGCCGCCGCCGCGTTCATCGGGGGGGTGTCGTTGACGCTGCTGCGCGACCCGGCGGCCGTGCCGATGCTCCTCCAGGCGCACGAGCTGGCCCGGGCGCTGGACGTGCCCCTCGTCGAGGCCGACGCGCTCTCGTGGCGTGGGCTCGTGGCGATCTTGTCGGGCGAGGTCGCCGAGGGGACCCGTCTGATCCTCGAGGCCACGGCGCTCATCGCCGACCACGACCTCGAGCGGCTGGCCACGTCAGCCCACTGCATCACCGCCCAGGCCCTGGCGTACGCCCTGCGAGGTGACCGCGAGCGCGCGACCTCGGCCCTGGCGACCTCGCGCCGCCTCACCACCGCCGCCGACGGCATCGCGCCCTGGTTCCACGTGTGTGGTCGGCTCATCCAGGCCCAGGCGGCACTGCACCTCGGCGAGGGGGCGATGGGCCGGATGCTGCTGGGGGAGGCGCGCTCGATGATGACGCCCGAGCTGGCGCAGTCGGTGGCCCAGGACCTGCTCGGCGCGACCGAGACCATGCTCGAGGCCACCTCGGCGGCCGCGACGTCGCTGGTGCCGCTCACCCCTGCCGAGATGCGGGTGCTGCAGTTCCTGCCGAGCCACCTCACGTACGCGCAGATCGGTGACCACCTCTTCCTGTCCGGCAACACCGTCAAGACCCACGCAATGTCCGTCTACCGCAAGCTCGGTGGTGCCTCGTCGCGCAACGAGGCCGTGACGCGCGCCCGGGAGCTCGGCCTGGTCGAGTCCCCGATGCGCTCCTGACCCGCGCACGCCGGGGCGGACTACGACCACTTCGAACCGGTCGACGCCAGCTGCTTGCCGACGGCGGCCAGGCAGGTGACCTAGTCGTCGGACGAGGGGGCGCCTCCGATCACCCAGCCGATGCCGGGAACGGCCATGAGCACTGGCACCACCCACAGCCACTTGGGGGCGCGCATCGTCTGGTGGATGGCCGGGCCCCACCACCCGAGGGAGCTCGTGGCGACCGCCAGGAAGATCGCCCTCAGCAGGATGGGGATGACGATGCCCTTGATGCCGGTCGAGGTCGAGTCGCCGACCTCCTCGTAGTTCAGGCCGACGACGGCCCACGTGATTTCGACGATGGCCATGTAGACGACCGCGAGGCCGAGGGTGATCGGGGGGCGGGGCTGGACGCGCATGACGGGCCTCGAATCCGGACGGCGCCCGGGTCGTCGCTCTCACGTCGTTCGAGCGCCTGTTGCTTCTGCCGCGGTCGCTGTCGCAATGCGCTCCGCGCATTCGCGTCGGCGCCCCCGGCAGGACTCGAACGTGCCGAATGGCCGTTTCCCCGCAGCCCTCTGCTCTGGCATGTAGCGCTCTGAACTGCACGTTTGCCACTCATTGTTCGTGCTCACAGCAGGTCATGGATGACCACATGGAGCCAACGTCAGGGCACGTATAGGGCTCGGGGCAGGGATCAGGGGTGGCGA
>CAWDBL010000034.1:0-60000 GCA_963800505.1 uncultured Actinomycetota bacterium | reverse complement strand
GCGCCTCGACGGGGTGGGCGGGAGGCTCGGTATCGCGCATCACAGCGATCACCCAGCCTGGCCAGGGTCTGGTGAACTGGTGCCTTGGATCCGTTGGGATCGGAGGGTTGGCGCCTCGATGAGTCGTGTCGGATTGGGTGGTGACGCCGTGCCGATCGTGGGTGCGGCCGGCATGTCAGAGCGGATGCACCATGCAGCCTCGCCGACGGGGTGGTGACCATCGGTTCGTGGTCTGCGACCGGTGGATGTCGTGATGTACCTGTTCTATCTGGCGCTGCTGGCCCTCGCGGTCGTGGCCGCCACCCTGTCTGTCGGGGTGCTGCCTCAGCGAACGGCACGTGCCGAGTTGAGGTTGATCTTGGCCGTTGCGCTGTCCATCAACCGGAAGAGCTGGATCTGGCGGCTGGCGTTGGTGGGGATGAGTGCGGCGATGGAGCCGGATGCCTGGCCGGTGTCGGTGCGGCTTCCGGTGATGTGGATGCCGAGCGCGTCGTCGCCTTTGCGTGGGTCGCCGTTGGATGCCGTGGCCTGTCGGGCCTCGCGTGCGGCTTCCATGGCAAGCATGTGGGGGAAGCCATCACCTCCGCCACCGGCGACCGAGGACACCAAGGTGATGGGGGCTGCGACGCGTTCGAGGAGTTCGAGGTTGATGCCGTGCTTGGAGGCGTGGTGAGAGAGCTTGAACAGGTCGGCCTTTAGGTAGTCCTGGCCGCGGGCCGCCTGCAGCTCCTTGGCCAGCGTGGGGTCCTGCTCCTGTGCGAGGGCCGGGAAGTCGACGGTGGCGTAGGCCCAGGAGGTGAACTGCGCGTCACCGCCGAGCAGGAGTCGGTGGCTTGGGGTGTCGGTGGCCCGGCGGTTGGATCGTCCGCGCTGCGGGTCGGGTTCGGCGTAGATGGCGGTGGCTGGGTAGGTGATCATCAGGGTGATTGAGCTGTCGTTGATTCCGGCGCCGTAGGTGTCGAACCTGTTGCGGAGCCCGATACCGGGTCCCATAACTGTGACCTTTACGGTGTCGAGGTAGAGGGTGGTGCCGGAGGTGGGTTGCAGTCGGCGCACCCATGGGCTCGTCTCGAGCTGGGCCATGATGTGGTGGAGGAGGGGGTGGGAACGTAGTACCGGGTTCCCAGAACTGGTGATGCATCCGTTGGGGCGTTGACGTGCTCGAGCAGGTCGTTGATGCCGCCGATGTGGTCGTAGTGGGGGTGGGTCGCTACGAGGAGGCGGATCTGGCCGTGGCTGCCGGGGGGTTCGATCAGGCTGCGGTTGGGGTCGCCGGGGTGCCGCGGGTGTCGGATCGGTGCAGGGCGTCGATCAGGGCGGGCAGCTTGGTGGCGGTGGCGACGTCCACGATGACCAGGCGCGGGATGCCGTCGCTGCTGTCGGGGGTAGTAGGAGGAGCTGGGTGTCCCCGTCGCCGACGTTCAGGAAGTACACCATCGCTTTGGGGTCCTCGCGCAGCGCCCGCAGCAGGGCGCCGGGTGGGGGTTCGGGCGGGGAGAGGGTGGCGTCCAGGACGGGTCCGACCACCGGCGCCGGCTTCACGGAGGGTGTGGCGGTCACGGCTTCCTCCTTCGAATGGGCTGCGGTGTGGCGACGGTCAGTTCGGGGGCTCGGAACCGCCGCGGCGCCGCGGCGGATGCCTGGCCGTCCGCCAAAGCCACCGGGGCTGAGGGCATGACAGCGGCGAGGGAGCCCTGGTATGCGAGCCGGGCGGCCAGCCGCGCCTCGGCGGAGACGTCGAAGACTCGTCCCTTCAGCAGTGGGCGCAGGTTCCGGGTGCGGGCGGGCCAGTGCCGGGCGGCGGTTTCGGCGATGACCGCGAAGGTGTCCCCGATGCGCGGTTCCCGCCTCAGACCGCTGGGTTTGTAGAGCTGCTCACGAAGCAGGCCCACCGCAATGGTCGTGCAGTCCTGCTGCTCTGACTGTGGCCAGACCAGGTGACCGCGTTCGTCCGCCCACGGCCATTCCCAGCGTCGCAGCAGGGCGACGTCGTCGATGATCTCTTCGAGGACCACGTAGCGCCATCCAGCAACCTGCGCCGCGGACCGTGCCCGTGGAAGCCCGAGAACATGCCAAGGCGGGTGGTGGACAGCTGCTGCGCGGGCCATTGGTGGGCCTCTCGTTCGATCCGGCCTGGTCCGGCTGGGACCAGGCCCCCGCTGTGGGGTGTCAGGTCAGCGACCGGTCCGGGTAGGGCAGCGCGGCGGCCGGTAGGTCAGGGTCGAGGAACGCGAGCAGACCAGCGTCCGCGGCCGCGAACCCCCAGTTGATGAGCTGCTCCTGCTGCTCGTCGGGCATCTCGGTCAGGCGGGTGCTGATCCGGGCGAGCCGGTCGGTGATCTGCTGGTCGGCAGGCATATAGGCGCGCTTGGCAGGTGGCCACTCGGACAGGTTCGTGATCGTGGAGATGAAGAAGCCGTCGTGGGGGTCCGAGTCGTTCTTGAACGCGGCCACCACAGCGCTGCGCCGCAGCGACCTGACCTGGGAGTCCAAGATGTTCAGCACCCGAAGGATACCGGTGGCCCAGTCCCGCCCCGGGTCTGGCTCCGGTGCCAGGTGACCGCCGGCATCGCTGATCAGCACGGTCCTGTAGCGCTTCCACACCGTCTCGATGCCCATGTTGTCGTAGACGCCGCCGTCCGAGAGCAGGATCTCCGAGCGGTACCCCGGCGTGGTGTAGCCCTCCTGACCTTCATCCGGTTCCCAATGCGCGTGGGTCATATCCAGCTCGAACGGCGACAGGAACGGCGGGAACGCCGATGAGGCGGCTACGGCATCCGCCAGCGGGATCTTCGGCGCCACGACCCGGCCGACCCGGTAGTCGGCCACGTAGGGCTTGCTAAACCGCAGCAGTACCCCCGACTCCAAGTTCGTGGCATTGATGACGAAACGCGGTCGGTCCGGAAGGTCCTGCAACGTCGCGTCACCGAACAAGTGCTTGCGGTACTTGCTCACCACCCGGTCAGAGATCGACACGAACGGCAGCAGGCCACCCACGGCCACGGCCGGGACGTCGACCTTGGTGTGGGCGAACGCGCGCAGCGGATTCGTGACCAGCTCATCGAACCGGGTCGCCACCCCGTTCTCGAACCCCAGACGCTCCCAGTTCAGGGCCAGGACGGCTGCAGTGATGGAGCCTCCGGACACACTCGAGACCCGGTCCAGCCGCGGAAGCCACCCAGCCTCGTTCAGCCGTTTCAGCACGCCGACATGGAACAGCATCGCCCGAAAACCGCCACCGGACAGGCACAGACCCACCCCATCGGCCGGTGCCCGCTCCTCTGATTCCGGGCCCGGTCGCACCGGGCTCCCCGCTGGGAAGCTCTCGCGTCCCGGCCCGCCACCGCCACTAAGAGGTCCCGACATGTCGGCCAATTCCTCCTCTTACCCCGGTTGCGCACTCCGAGCCCCGCACGTCGCCGGCCGAGAGGCCGAGGATCACAGGTTTGAGGCGGCTACCGGCACGGCTCAAACGGGTCACCCGACGCCCTTCGCGATGGGTCCCGCGACTTCATCGTCTCGCGCCTGGTGCCCCGCCCCTTGGTGGACGTGAGCCAAGTGACACCCCGTGTGCGTGCCCTGGGCGGAGGGAAGTTGGACACTGGGTCATCGCACCCGGCAAGTCTTCGCCGTATTGCGACACCGAACCAGGCGGACTACGGTCGCCACAGGTCCCCACACCGAGTGCGGCCGTGAAGCCCTTGGGGGCGAAGAAGATGGCTCAGTCGTCATCGCTCGCCGCGGACCTCGTCCTCGAAGGTGGCGGGGTCTTGGGCATCGGCCATGTCGGCGCCATCTCCGTGCTCGAGCACGCCGGCTACTCCTTCCCCAGGGTGGCGGGCACGTCCGCCGGCTCCATCGTCGGGGCCTTGGTGGCCGCCCGGATGCCGGCCCCACGAATCACCGAGATCATGGCGACGTTGGACTACCGCCGCTTCACCGATCGGTCGCTTCTGGATCGAGTTCCCGTCGGCGGGCCGCTGCTTTCTCTGCTGATCGACGACGGGGTCTTCGAGGGTGACTACCTGCGGGAGTGGCTGGGCAACCTGTTGGTCGACGAATGCGGTGTCGAGACGTTCGCCGACCTCGCTATCCACGACCCGGTTCTTCCCTTCCGCCAGAGCGCCGCTTCCGCCTCGTCGTCACCGCCACCGACGTCACGCGTGGCGAGCTCGTGTACTTCCCCTGGGACTACCAGGGCACCTACGGCCTCGAGCCGGGAGGGCAACTTGTCGTGGATGCCGTGCGGGCCTCCATGTCGATCCCGTTCTTCTTCGAGCCCGCCATCGTGAAGGGTCACGACGGGACCTCATCGACATTGGTTGACGGCGGCGTGCTGTCCAACTTCCCCATCGACATCTTCGACCGTACCGAAGGGCGCCGGCCGCGCTGGCCCACGTTCGGGGTCAAGCTGCTTCCCCGGCTACCGATGGAAGCGGCAAAGCTCCTGCCCATCGCCGGCTTGTTCAAGCATGGCCCCGTCGCGCCGCGAACCTGGCGATGACCGCGATCGTGGGGCGTGACCAAGCGCACCTCGCCAAGCCGTGGGTGAAGATCCGGACAATCCAGGTCGACACCGCGGGGGTCAACCCGGTCGACTTCGGGCTCAGCCGAGCACAAGCAACAGCACTGTTTGAGAACGGCCAAGCGGCAGCCACCCGGTTCCTCACCCAGTGGGACTGGAAGGAGTACCTGGCCACCTTCCGTGGAGTGCCGTGCCGCAAGCCGTGAGAATGGTCGGAAGTCACTCCCCATCCCCAGCACGCAGAGACTCGTGTGACCGGCCCATCGGCAGTTGAGGCCCACCCCACCGACTGCTCTTCAAGGTGGAGTCGGCCTGGGGCGCGGTGCCGGCATTACTGCTGGTCCGTTTCCCCAGGCCGCTCGCCGAACCCGGCGTGCGGCTCTCACCGCACCGGGCTCTCCATGGTTCCTGCCGTGGACGGTTCAACACCGCCCAGCGGTGAAGCGTGGCCTGCCTCTCCGATACCCCGGTGACCGGGGCGCCACCATTCGGTGGCGCATCCTTTCGGCATGACAGCATCCAACTCCCTCTCCCTGACGGTCGAGGACTTCGCGGAACCACTGCCGCCCTTCGCCATGTGACCGGCTCTCCCGGCCTCGGACTACTACGGCGGCTCCGCCCCATCCCACGGCCGGTCAGCAGACGGTGTGCTCAGCCCCAGGCACGTCGCTGGCTGCGACGGACCCGGGGCAGGCCGGGGACGGTTCCCGTGTTCACTTGTTGATCGCTCGGCGAAGGAGGCACCCGACTCGACCCCTGCGACATCGCCGTGGCTACCCCGCAGCACGTCACCACGGCCTCCCCGCAGTCACGCCGACATGTTGGGGAGTTCCCCGTCCCCGTAATGAGGGAGACGGGTGCGCGTCGCGTCCGGCCCAGATCCGCCAGGTTCGAGCCGGTGCGTCTTTAAGAGGCGTAAACGTCGGTTTCTCGCGTATGCCTTTCCGCCATGCTCGCCACACCCGCGCCGTCTGGCAGTACCGACACGTCATGGCTTTGTCAGGGCCGCTTGCCACCCAATCCCGGCACCTCCCGAGACGGGCTGCCCTCAGCTTCGCAGTCCTGCTGCGACAGAACCACGGTGCAGGTCTCTCACCTCCACTCGATCAACAAGCGCCTCACGGCGCACCGGCGCAATGACGCAGCTCTGATCACGCCAGAGAGTGCCGCCTCGCAGCGCGAGGCTCAAGGCGGGTTAGAACGTCGCTAGGAAGGCCGGCCTGCAACGCGCCACGGCGTTGGACGACCATGGCGAGTATGGCAGGGGTCCGGTCGCGTCACAGTGACTGTCGCCGCGAGGCGGAAGTTGTCAAGGTGGTTGAGGCCAGTGGGTGTTAAGCCGCTGGTGCCTGCTCGGGTTCGGGTCGGTTGATCCACGCGGCTCGAGGCATGGTGAGGATCTTGGGGTCGGTGGTGGTGGCGAACCGCTCGGGGTGAGCGGCCCGGGCGGCGGCCAGGACCTGGCTGCGGTCCTTGCTCTTGGCTGCGGCGAGGCCGTAGTGGACATCGGCGGCGGTGTGCAGGCCGATGCCGCTGTGGTGGTGCTCGTGGTTGTAGGTCTGCACGAACTCGTCCATGAACCCCCGGGCGTGCGCGAGCGAGCCGAATCGCTCCGGGAAGACCGGGGCGTACTTCAAGGTCTTGAACCACGCCTCGGAGTAGGGGTTGTCGTTGCTGACGCTGGGACGTGAGTGGGACCAGGTCACGCCCAGGTCTGTGAGCAGGGCTGCGACGGTCTTAGAGGTCATCGAGGTGCCGCGGTCGGCGTGCACAACCTTCGGGATGCCATGGATCCCGAAGATCTGCTGCATCATCTCCTGGGCCAGCAGCCCGGACTCCCTGGCGTGCACGTGCACCCCGACGATGTAGCGCGAGTAGATGTCGATCATCACGTACGCGTCGTAGTAGGCGCCCTTGGCCGGGCCAGCCAGCTTGGTGATGTCCCAGGTGAACACCTGCCCGGGACCGGTCGCGACCAGCTCGGGAGCGACCCGTGCGGGGTGCCGCGCGAGCCGGCGGCGTTCCTTGACCTGGGCGTTGGCCGCCAGGATCCGGTACATCGTGGCCACCGAGCACAGGTAGGTGCCGGCCGCCAGCAGCCGCGCGTACACCTGCACCGGTGGGGCGTCGACGAACTCCTCGCTGTTCAGCACGGCCAGCACATGGCTCTGCTCGGCGGTGCTGAGCCGGTTGGCGGGGGCCGCCACCGCTGCCACCACCGGGGTCGCGTTGCTCACGGTACGGGCCTTGGTCCGGGCCGCTGTAGCGCGCGACACCCCGCACAGGCCGGCCGCGGCCCGGGTCGGCACACCCGCGGCGAGCAGCTCGGCGTGCGCGGTCATCAACGTCGCCTTCGCGGCCGGTCGGTGTCCGAGCTCTCGGAGATGGACTCCAAGAGCTCGTGTGCTTTTCCCATGATCTCAAGCGCGGTCTCGGTCGTGGCCAGCCGCCGCTCACTCACCTCCAACGCACGGCGCAGCCTGGCGATCTCGGCCTGGTCTCGGCTCAAGGCCCCGATCGCCACACCGGGGTCCTTACCGGCCAGCACGCCTGCATCACGAAGCCGACGCCACTCCGACATCAGCGAGGAGTACAGCCCTTCTCGGCGCAGGTACGCCCCGCCCGCACCCTGCTCGCAGGCGCGCTCGTAGGCGGCCAAGTACTCAAGCTTTTGCGCCGGCGTGAACCTCCGTCGTCTCGGCCCATCCGCGCGTGGACCTGAAGTGCTGCTCATCGGCCCATCATCAACGACGGGCACCGCCGCGGCGGAAAGCATGGAAGTACTCAAAGGATCGATCCTGATCTCGCCCTGTCAGACGGACTTGCTGTGAACCGCTGGTCTCAACTCACCCTGACAGACAGGGAGGCGCCGGCGCCCGGTTGGTCCCAACATCAGGACCCCGTGAATTCGAAACGGATAGAGCCGTCGTCCCGCAGGACCACCAGGGGAGAGCGCCCTGGTGCCCAGCCCGGCGGCACGAGGAACAACCGGTCACCCGAACGCTGGAGCAGCCGGAGCCCTGAGTACCTGTACCGGTAGTCGGAGTCGGTGCCCTCGAAGACCGTGTTCTCGACACCGTCAACAGCCACGTGGAGGTCATGCTGGGAGTAGACGGTGACCGTGGGGTTCTGATCCGCCTGCGAAGCCACAAGCTCGGCCTTGCCTCGGCCAACGACACCGGCGTAGTTGGCGACCGCCCAGAAGAGGGCGGCGGTCACGAGCACTCCGATCAGAACGCTGCGGAGGTAGCCGGTCCACGCGGGCCTGTCCCGGGTCGGACGACCGAGCGTGTCGTCCGCGAGGTCTCGGATTCTGGTCCCGTACTCGGCGAGGAGAAATCCGAGTGCCAAAGAGAGCGGGACGACAAGTTCGCCCCATGCCGGCCAGACTTGGGCGAACAGCAGACCAGCGGCCGGGACGCACCACCATGCTGACCACGCCAACCCCCTGCCGAACCAACCCACGGCAGCGGACGTCCGCGGGTTCGATGCGAGGTCTATGAGCCAGCCGTGCACCACGACCCACAGCAACAGCAGGGCAGAACCCACGATGAGGGGGAGGTAGAGCGCATCGACACTCCGCAGGGTGTAATCGCGGGTCGTCATCACGAAGATGCTCTCGTTTAGGCCCATGGCTTTCGACTGTTCCTCGGTTAGCGCCCACCCGAAGTAGAACAGCAGCGCCGTGGCAATGGTCACCGGGGGGCCGACCACGGCGAGCGCGCGCAGGACGTTGCCGACGGGGGCTCCGCCGTCCGGATCGGCGTGCGGCGGAGCCCCTTCGGTACCTGGCCCCCCGGTGCGGCGGGTCAACGAGCGTCTGGGCGCGGCGACCATCAGGACGACCGGTAGGTGAAGGACCCGAACGAGATCACGCTGCCGTCATTCAGCTCGACCGTGACCTCCTGGGGGCCGGGTTCATTCGCGGGAGCCAGGGCGCTCACTTCGTTGCTACGATCGCCCTCGGGGCCGAAGCTGAGTTTCGCGCTGTTTGGCCCGAAGCGGATGGCGGTGCTCGCCGTGTGCATCCACGGGGCTCCCGTCCATTGCAGCGTGACGCGCGTGCCTACGATGCCTTCCGTCGGCGAAAGGCTCCGGCCCGTCGGTGGACAGGCAAGTCCCTTGCCAGGAGTGAGGGTCATGGCCGGTCGGCGCTTCGGTGAGGGCTCTGCGCCGAGAATCTCGGTCACGGTCTCCCTGACCTGGCCAACCAGGCACCCCGATCCGCCGAAGTCCCTGCCGCCACCAATCCAGGCCTTGACCGCGGACTGCCAGGCCTCGTCGTCGGTGCCTTGGAGGGCGACGCAGGCGTAGGCGGCGGCCTGCCAGAAGGCCGCCTCGTCGCCGACCATGCCCTCTCGAAACGGCGCTTCGACGGCCCGCGCACAGTCCGACTGGAGAACGGCGTAGACCCGGGACGGCGGCGACGGCGTCAAGGGTGACGCGGGGCCGAACGGCACCCACGCCAGCCTGCGCGGTTCGGACGTCGGGGGCCGCGTTGTGCTCGGGGGCCGCGTTGTGCTCGGGGGCCGCGTTGTGCTCGGGGGCCGCGTTGTGCTCGGGGGCCGCGTTGTGCTCGGGGGCCGCGTTGTGCTCGGGGGCCGCGTTGTGCTCGGGGGCCGCGTTGTGCTCGGGGGCCGCGTTGTGCTCGGGGGCCGCGTTGTGCTCGGGGGCCGCGTTGTGCTCGGGGGCCGCGTTGTGCTCGGCGCACGCGTCCCACCGAGATCGGCCACGGTCCCGCATCCACTCAGGATGAGGGCGACGCAGGCCCCAACGCTCACTCCGGCGGCCTGCGTCCTTCGCACCGTCAGGCTTCCCGTTCGGCGTGTGTCTCCCATGGGTCCTCCCATCCAACGCTCTTCATGGGGGAGGAGGCACTGGCCAAGGGAGGAATACATCCATGTCCAGGATTCCCCAGAGAGCGCCGCCGTAGGAAGGGACCGTTGCCATGCTGAGTCGGTCCCCCAATGCGATCAACTGGGATCCGCGCCACACCTTGGGAGCATGTGGTCCCTCTGCAAAGTTAGGACTGGCTGGAATGACTGTCAACGGCCAAGTCACATGCCCCGGCCCCGTAGGTGGCCAGCGGTAGGCCCCCACAGGCTCCGTTTGTGATGAATCTCGTTAATGCGTGTGTGAAGAGTATCCGTTCTCCTGACGTGTCCGTGGGTCAGTTCCGGGCTTTGCTGCAGCCTCACGCCGGGGCCCGCTCTGGCGGATGACAAGGCGCCGCAGGTGGCGAGCCGCATCACAGTGGGCGAAGAGACGCGGGTTCGACGGACCGAATCGGTCGTCGGCGAGCGTCGGCGTACCCCTGCCCAGCCCCGCCGGTCAGAGCCAGCCGTTGCCTTCCGCGATGAGCACCGCCTCGGCGCGATTGCCGGCCCCCGTCTTGCCGATCGCGCTCGACAGGTGATTGCGAACGGTCCCCTCCGAGAGGAACAGCCGGCGCGCGATGGCGGCCACCGACGACCCGTCCCGAGCGGCAACCAGCACGTCGGTCTCGCGTGGCGTCAGCGGCGACTCCCCCGCCACCAGGCTGTCCGTGGCCAGCGACGGGTCGACCACTCGGAGCCCGGCGTGAACGCGCCGTACGGCATCCGCCAGCTGGGCTGCCGGAGTGTCCTTCACGACGAAGCCGCTGGCCCCCGACTTCATCGCCCGGTGCAGGAAGCCGGGCCGCCCGAAGGTGGTCACGATGAGCACCCGGGTCGAGGGAAACGCCGCCCGCACCGAAGCCGATGCCGTGATCCCGTCCATCCCCGGCATCTCGACGTCGAGCAGCGCGACGTCGGGCCGAAACTCGGCCACCGCCGGCAGCACCTCCAGGCCCGACCCCACCTCCGCCACGACCTCGAGGTCGGACTCCAGGCTCAGCAGCGCCGACAACGCCCCACGCACCAACGCCTGGTCGTCGGCCAGCAACAGCCGAATCACAGCCCTACTCATCCGACGGCCACCCGCAGCGTGTGCCCGCGCGGCTCCCGCACCTGGGTGGTCACCGTGCCCCCCACCGCGGCAGCCCGCTCCCGCAGGCCGACGAGCCCCGAGCCAGAACGCCCCTCGGCCAGACCCGGCACCAACGCCCTGGTACCCATGCCGTCGTCGAGGACCTCCGCGGCATCCGGTCCCAGCCGTACCTCGCACCGGGTGGCGCCACTGTGCCGGATGACGTTGGTGACGCCCTCGCGCACGGTCCACGCGAACAGCTCGCGCAGGTGGGACGGCACCTCGTCGGTCGAGTTCGGCAGCTCGGCCTCGATCTCCGCAGCGGCCAAAGCCGTTCGGGCACGGGCCAGCTCGCCCGGCAGGGTCAGCTCCCGATAACCCTCCACTGCCCGCCGCACATCAGCCAGCGCGTCGCGCGAGAGGCGCTCGAGGTCCGAGAGCTCCGCCCGCGCCCGCTCCACGTCTACGTCGAGCAACCGGTTCGCGAGCTCGGCCTTGACCGTGATGACGGTGAGCGAGTGCCCGAGGATGTCGTGCAGGTCGCGGGCGAACCGGGTGCGCTCGTTCTCGACGGCCAGCTCCGCGTTCTTCTTCTCGGCGCGCACCAGGTCGATGTTGCGCGCCATCATCGTCCGCACCCCGAACACGGCCAGCGCCGCCGCGAGCACCGAGAACACCAGGCCCACGGGACTGTGCCACGACGGGTTGACCCCGTGCAGGGCGAGAACCGCACCGACGAGCGCCAGCACGATCAGCGCGGCGTCACGCAGCGGGAAGAGGATCACCGCCGCGACGGCGCAGTAGACCAGCGACGCCATGCCGGTCTCACCGAGCAGGGCGATCATCACGCCGCCGAGCACGAGCAGGACCCCGAGGTAGGTCCACGACCGGGCCGGGCCCGGAGGGGCGGTGAAGTCGTTGCGGTCGCGTCGCAGGCGCACCCAGATCGTCATGTAGACGGCCGCGAAGACGATGGTCACGAGGCCACCCACGACTCCGGCGACGGTGTCCCGCTCGCGCCATGCCTCGAGCATCGGGTCGGCGAGGAAGAACAGCCAGATCGCGGCGAACACGATCCCCCAGCGCCGCGCGGGCGGCGTCGGGGGGATCGCGTTGCTGCTCATGCTCGTCACGCTAACCGTCATCCGCGCGCGGTGTCCTTGCTCATGCGCCACGCTGCACCGAGCACGAAGACCACCAGCCAGCCGATGACGTTGACCACGGCATACCAGGGCAGCTCCTGGGTCAGCGGTGCTCGCGCCACCTCGGCAACGCCGTACATCGGTGTCCAGTAGGCGATGTCGCGCACCAGCGGGCTCCAGTTGCTCAGCGGGAGGAACAGCCCACCGAGGAAGGCCAGCAGCGCCAGCCCGGGCCCGAGCACCTGCATGACGTTCTCGCCCGGCACCAGGTAGCCGACGAACACGCCGAGTGCCGCGAAGGTCAGTACGCACGCCAGCGACAGCAGCCCGCACTTCACCCACACGTCGAACGGCATCTGCGGCTTGCCCTGCACGGCGCCGACCACATTCACCATGAGGATCGCGAGCGCTCCCATGACCAGCGCCACGAAGGCCTTGACGAGGATGTAGACCGTCGGGTGCAGCGGCGTCAGCCGCAGCTGGCGCGACCAGCCGAGTGCCCGCTCGACGGCCACCGCCGCGCCTGCGGATGCCGCGATCAGCGCGCCGGCGTACATCGCCATCGACACCATCACGTAGGCCGCCACGTTGCCGCGGCCGACCGAGTGCTCGGAGTCGCCACCCGACCCGAAGACCAGGAACATCGCGGCCGGGAAGAGGAGGGCGAAGACCACCGTGCGGCGGTTGCGCAGCATCCGGGCCAGCTCGATGCGCACCATGGTCGGGTTGAGGCCGCCGAGTGGCGGCACCCGCCGCTCGGTCAGGGTGGCGGATGCCGTGGGGCCGACCGGGTTCGTCGGACTCGCCGGGGTGGTGGGCAAGGCGGTCATCGCAGTGCTCCTTCAGGTGTGCGGCCTGCCGGATGACGGTCGGCCGGGCGAGTCTCAGTGAGGGGCGTGTCGGTGGGTGAGGTGTTGGCGGTGGTGCGGCCGGTGAGGCTGAGGAACGCGTCCTCCAGCCCATGGGTGGTGATCTCGAGGTCGCGGGCGGCGGTCTCGGTGAGCAGGTAGCGCGCGACGAGGTCGCTGTCCTGGGCGTGCACGTAGACCTGCTCGCCGCGCACCTCCACGTGCTCGACCCCGCCGAGACCGGTGAGGGCCGGGACGTCGGGCGCCACCAGCGTGGCCCGAACGGTGCGGCCGGACGCGAGCGCCTTGATCTCGCTGCCGGTGCCGTCGGCGACGATGCAGCCGTTGCTGATCAGGACGATCCGGTCGGCGTAGAGGTCGGCCTCCTCGAGGTAGTGCGTGGCGAAGAGCACCGAGCGGCCCTGGCGCGCGTCCTCCCGGATGGCGGTCCAGAAGGACCGCCGCCCCTCCACGTCCATGCCCGTGGTCGGCTCGTCGAGCAGCAGCAGGGCCGGGTCGGACAGCAGCGCCATCGCGAACCGCAGCCGCTGCTGCTCGCCGCCCGAGCACTTGGCCACCTTGCGGCCTGCGATCTCGGCGATGCCCGCGCTCTCGAGCACGGCATCCACCGGCTTGGTGTCGGCGAACAGGCTGGCGGTGTACCGCACCGTCTCACGCACGGTGAGGTCCTTGAGCAGGCCCCCCGTCTGCATCACGGCGGCCACCAGGCCGCGGGCGATGGCCTGGCGCGGGGCCATGCCGAACACCTCGACCTCGCCGTCCGTCGGTGTGGAGAGCCCCAGCACCATGTCGATGGTCGTGGTCTTGCCGGCGCCGTTGGGGCCGAGGAAGGCCACCATCTCACCGGGTTGGATCTCGAGGTCGATGCCTCGAACCGCGTGCACGTCACCGAAATCCTTCGTGACCCCGCCCAGGCGCACCGCGGGGATGCTTGTCGTGTTCATGCCTCCAGCCTGCGGCCGGCGGCGCCACCGCTCTCGGGTCGCCTGTCACGTCCGGCCCATGACATCTGTCATCCGCGCGGATGCCGGGTGCGCGCCCGGCACCCGCGGCGTCAGTTTGATTACATAGTATCCCTATGTAAATATCGTGGGATGACCCCGACCGACGCCCTCGCCGACGACCTGCTGCGCAGCGCCGCCCGCCTCTCGCGGTGGGCGTCGCAGCACGCCGACCTCGGGATGCCGTACGCCCAGGCCCGCGTGCTCGCGCTCGTCGACGACCTCGGCGCTTCCCGGATCACCGCACTCGCGGCGGCCGACCACTGCAGCCAGCCCTCGATGACCACGCAGGTGCAGCGGCTCGAGGCCGACGGCCTCGTGGCCCGCACCCCCGACCCCGCCGACGCGCGGGCCGCGCTCGTCGAGCTCACCGCCGACGGTGCCGCTGCGCTCGCGCGGCTGCGTCGGGCCCGCGGTGCCGCTCTCGCTCCGGTGCTGGATGCCGTGCAGCCCGACCCCGGGCGCCTGCGTGACGCCGTGGCCCTGCTCGGCGAGCTGCTCGATGCGTCGCAGCACCAGCCCACCCCCGACCGGAAGGACACCTGAACCATGTGGCGCCAGCCCAAGACCGTCTGGAGCGTCGCCTTCGCGTGCGTCGTCGCCTTCATGGGGATCGGCCTCGTCGACCCCATCCTCAAGCCCATCGCCGAGGAGCTCGGCGCCTCCCCCTCGCAGGTGTCGCTGCTGTTCACCAGCTACATGGCCGTGATGGGCCTCGCGATGCTCGGCACCGGGTGGGTCTCGAGTCGGATCGGCCCGAAGCGCACCCTGCTGCTCGGCCTGACCGTCATCATCGTCGGCGCCGGGCTGGCCGGCACCCAGGACACCATCGCCGGCGTCGTCGGCTGGCGCGCCGTGTGGGGGCTGGGCAACGCCCTGTTCATCGCGACCGCGCTGGCCACCATCGTGCGCGCCGCCCGCGGGTCCGTCGCACAGGCGATCATCCTCTACGAGGCCGCGCTCGGCCTCGGCATCGCCGCAGGCCCGCTGCTCGGCGGGGTGCTCGGCGGCATCTCGTGGCGCTGGCCGTTCTTCGGCGTCAGCGCGCTGATGCTCGTGGCGCTGCTCACCACCTGGGTCACCCTGCCCGCTGCCCGGCCCGACACGGCCCCGACGCCGCTCAGCGCGCCGCTGAAGGCGCTTCGCCACCGCGGATTGGCCACCGTGGCGGTGACCGCGCTGCTCTACAACGTCGGCTTCTTCACCCTGCTGGCGTTCACCCCGTTCCCGCTCGACCTGTCGGCGCACGGCACCGGCCTCGTGTTCTTCGGCTGGGGTCTCTTCCTGGCCGTCGCCTCGGTGTTC
Organism: uncultured Actinomycetota bacterium; assembly: GCA_963800505.1. Classification (GTDB taxonomy): domain Bacteria; phylum Actinomycetota; class Actinomycetes; order Actinomycetales; family Dermatophilaceae; genus Fodinibacter. Next base: position 45,209 of record CAWDBL010000034.1, on the reverse strand, counting down.
ATCGCGCCGTGGGTGCAGCACCGGGTCGGAACGGTGGCTGGAATCGTGTTGGCGCTCACCGGTTTTGCCCTGGTGCTCGCGGCGATGGGGTTGTGGACCGACGAGAAGGCGGTGCTGATCGTGGGCGTCGTCGTCGCCGGCGGGTTCCTCGGCGTGAACAACACCCTCATCACCGAGACCGTGATGACCGTGGCGCCGGTGGAGCGTGGAGTCGCGTCGTCGGCCTACAGCTTCGTGCGGTTTGCCGGTGGGGCCGTTGCGCCGTGGATGGCGGGCAAGCTGGGCGAGACGTCGGTGCACCTGCCGTTCTGGGTCGGGGCCGCGTCGGTTCTCGCCGGGGTCGCCGTGCTGCTCAGCGGTCGCGCATTCCTGCAGGGTGTCGACTCCGAGGTCGACCCGGCGGGCTCGCTCGAGGAGGCCGAGGCGGTCACCGTCGGCACCTGACTCACGCCCTGACACCAGACCCACTCCCCGGCATCCGACGCACTCCCGGCACCCAGCCCACGTCCTGACGCGAGCCGCACTCCCGACACCCAGCCCACGTCCTGACGCCAGCCGCACTCCCGGCGTCGGGCACTGCCCGACTCATTGCGAATCCTCCACCGCGCCGGCGGCCGCGGCGGGGTGCGAATTCGCAATAGGTCGGGGAGGGCGGGGAAGGATCCGCAAGAAGTCGGGGAGACCCGGGGGAGGATCCGCAAGGAGTTGCGGGATGCCCGGGGGAGGATCCGCAACGAGTCGCGGGATGCCGGTCAGTCGCCTCGAGCGGCTGCCGGCCAGCGTTGTGGCCCGCTGCCCTGCGCGCCCAGCTCGTCGTCGAGGTTGTAGACCGGGCAGGCCCGCAGCGACAGGCAGCCGCAGCCGATGCAGGACGCCAGCCCGTCGCGCACCACGGTCATCGCCTCGATCCGGGCGGTGAGCAGGTCGTGCCAGCGGCGCGACATCCGCGACCAGTCGCGCTTGGTGGGCGGGTGGTCCACCGGCAGGGTGGCGAGGGCCTCCCCCACCTCCGCGAGGGTGAGCCCGAACCGCTGCCCGGCCCGCACCACCGCGATGCGGCGCAGCACGTGCCGCTCGAAGCGGCGCTGGTTGCCGCTGGTGCGCACCGACGACACCAGGCCGCGCTGCTCGTAGAAGCGCACCGTGGCGACCGAGACCCCGGACCGGGTCGCCACCTCGCCTATCGTGAGCAGGTCGTGTCGGTCCACATGGCCGACGATATTCGACTTGACCTCAAGTGCACTAGAGGTTTGAGGATGAGGGCATGACGACTTCGGGGACCGCCGGACCGGCCGCTGCCCAACCGACCGCTGCCCAACCGGCCGCCGCCGCGTCCGGCGCCACCGCCTGGGCCGACGCCGCACCGCCGACCGCCGACGAGGCGCCGGTGCGCCTGCTCGCGCGCGCGAACCTGCCGGTCGTGGTGGGCGTGGTCGCACTGGTGACGCTGGCGGCGTTCGAGAACCGCGCCGTCAGCACCATCCTGCCGACCCTGGTGCGCGAGCTCGACGGCTGGACCCTGTTCGGCGCCTCGACCGGGGCGACCCTGGTGACCTTCACCATCGCGATGGCGTGGTCCGGGTCGTGGACCGACCGCGCCGGCCCCCGCCCGGTGCTGCTGTGGGGGATGGCCGCGTTCGTCGTGGCCCAGGTCGTCTCGGGGCTGGCGCCGACCATGGCGGTGTTCGTCGCCGGCCGCACGGCGTCGGGCGCGGCCGAGGCCCTCATCGACACCGCCCTGATGGTGCTCGTCGCCCAGGCGCTGCCCGAGGCGCTGCGCTCGAAGATCTTCGCCTCGTTCGCCGCGGCGTGGATCCTCCCCTCACTCCTCGGGCCCAGCCTGGCCGGCGCGATCGACGCCGTGTGGGGCTGGCGGCTCGTCTTCGTCGCCCCCTTGCTCGTGGTCCCCGTGGCCCTGTTCCTCCTGCGCCCCGCACTGCGCCGCACCCACGCGGGTGGTGCGTCGAGCACGGATGCCGGGAGCACGGCATCCGACCGCCGTCGCGTGGTCGCCGCGCTGCTGCTCGCCGCCGGGCTGGCCGTGACGACGTTCTCGGCGCCGATGCTCTCCGACCCGGACACCCGTCTCACCGGAGCCGTGGTCATCGGCTCGGGCGCCGTGCTCGTCGTGGTCGGAGGGCTGCGGGCGCTCCCCCACGGCATGGTGCGGCTGGCTCGCGGCGTGCCGACCGTCATCGCGGTGCGGTTGCTGGTGTCGGCCGCGTTCACCGCGGTGGCCGGCCTCATTCCGCTCATGCTCGTGCAGACGCACGGCGCGTCGACGGCCGTCGCCGGCATCTCGCTGTCGGTCACCGGGTGCTTCTGGGCGCTCGGCTCGTTCCTCAACAGCGTCAACCGGGTGCAGGCGGTGGTGTCGGCCCCGGCGCGGGCCGGCATCGGCGCCGGGCTCATCGGGCTGGGCTCGCTCGGGCCGGTGCTGCTCTCGCTCGAGGTCATCGGCATCGCGCCGGGCATGGTCGCCTGGGCTCTGGCGGCCCTCGGCATGGGCATCGTCTCGCCCACGCTGTCGACGCAGCTGCTGGCGCTGGCGCCGGTGAGCGAGCAGGGCCGGGTGAGCGCGGCCCAGGGCCTGGCCATCTCGACCGGCGTCGCGCTCTCGACGGGGGTGGTCGGTGCGGTGGTGGCGCTGCGGGGTGCCCAGACCGACGGCGTGGCCTTCGCGCTGCTGATGGCGGGCGGGGCGGCCTGTGCAATCCTCGCGGCGCTCGCGGCAGCCCGCACCGGCCCCTCCGCCTAGCGTTCGGGCATGGACCTCAGGATCTTCACCGAACCCCAGCAGGGCGCGACCTACGACGACCTGCTCGCCGTGGCCCTCGCAGCCGAGAACCTCGGCTTCGACGGGTTCTTCCGCTCCGACCACTACCTGCACATGTCCGGCGACGGCACTCCCGGGCCGACCGACGCCTGGACCACCCTCGCCGGGCTGGCGCGCGACACCAGCCGTATCCGGCTCGGCACCCTGGTCAGCTCGGCGACCTTCCGGCTGCCCGGGCCGCTCGCGGTCACCGTCGCCGGGGTCGACCAGATGAGCGGGGGCCGGGTCGAGCTGGGCCTGGGCGCAGGGTGGTTCGAGGAGGAGCACACGGCCTTCGGCATCCCGTTCCCGCCCCTGGGCGAGCGCTTCGACCGGCTCGAGGAGCAGCTCGCCGTCATCACCGGCCTGTGGTCGACGCAGCCCGGTGAGACCTTCCAGCACGACGGGCCGTTCTACCCCGTGGTCGCCAACCCCGGCCTCGTGACGCCGGTGCAGCCCGGCGGCGTGCCGATCGTCGTCGGTGGTGCCGGCAAGCGGCGCACGCCCACCCTCGCCGCCCGGTACGCCGCGGACTTCAACGCCGGCTTCCGGTCGGTGGAGGAGACCGCTCGGCTCTTCGGCCAGGTGGATGCCGTGTGCCGCGAGGTCGGCCGCGACCCCTCGACGCTGGTGCACTCCGCGGCCCAGGTGGTGTGCCTCGGCCGCGACGACGCGACCGTCCGCCGCCGTGCCGGGGCGATCGGCCGCGAGGTCGACGAGCTGGTCGAGACCAGTATCGCAGGCAGCTTCGAGCAGGCCCGCGAGCGGCTCGGTCGGTTGGCGGAGGTCGGGACGACGCGCGTGTACCTGCAGGTGCTCGACCTGGCCGACCTCGACCACCTGGCCGACGTCCACGAGGCCCTGGCCGCCACCGCCACCTCCTGACCGGCCCGCCCTCCCCCGACCTTGCAGGTCAGGAGCCGGCCGAGTCGGGCCTGCGCCGCGTGTTGCCCGGCTGGTGACCTACAAAGTCGGGGAAGCTGCGGCGGGGGTGAGACCACGGCGGCGGGGTAGTTTCGGCGGATGAACACCGTCGACAAGGCCCGAGAGCTGCAGCGCCTGCACGCCGACCCCGAGCTGCTGCTGCTCGTCAACGTCTGGGACGCCATCACGGCCAAGGTCGTCGCCGACACCCCGGGCACGAAAGCCCTGGCCACCGCCAGCCACTCGGTCGCCGCGGCCCACGGCTACCCCGATGGCGAGCAGATCCCCCGTGACCTGATGATCGAGGCGGTCGGCCGCATCGCCGGCGCCGTCGACCTGCCGGTGACCGCCGACCTCGAGGCCGGCTACGGCGACCCCGCCGGCACCATCGCCCGCGCCATCGACGTGGGCATCGTCGGCGCCAACCTCGAGGACCAGCTCAAGCCACTGCCGGATGCCGTGCGCGCCGTCGCGGACGCCGTCGCCGCCGGTGAGCAGTCCGGCATCCCGTTCGTGCTCAACGCGCGCACCGACGCCTTCCTGCGCGCCGGCGACCGCGACCCCGCCGAGGTGCTCGCCGACGCCATCGAACGCGGCCGGGCCTACCTCGACGTCGGTGCCTCGACGTTCTTCGCACCCGGGCTGCTCGACGAGGCGACCGTCACCGCCCTGGTCGACGCGCTGGGACCTCAGAAGGTGAACCTCATCGGCATCCCCGGCGCGCTGCCGCTCGAGACGATGCAGCGGCTCGGCGTCGCCCGGGTCTCCTACGGCCCGTGGAGCCAGAACGTCGCGCTCACCGCGCTGGCGAACCTGGCCGCCGACGTGCAGGCCGGCGGCGGCATCCCGGAGAACACCCGCAAGCTCAACTGACGCGGTTCCGCGAGTTGGGTGCTGAGGTGGTCGCCCGGGCAGCCGGCTGAGCACCCGACTCGGGAGAGCGGAAGTTGGGTGCTGAGGTGGTCGCCCGGGCAGCCGGCTGAGCACCCGACTCGAGGTCAGACAGTGACCTCGCCGCGCTCGGCCCGCAGGGCGATGTCGGTGCGGTGGTGCGACCCGGCCAGGTCGACGACGTCGACGGCCGTGTAGACCCGCTCGCGCGCCTGCTCGAGCGTGGCCCCGGTGGCGACCACCGACAGCACCCGGCCGCCGGAGGACACCAGCGTGCCCTCGGCGTCACGGGCCGTGCCGGCGTGCAGCACGTAGACCTCGGGCGCCCCCGGCAGGTCGTGCAGGCCGGTGATCGGGTCGCCGGTGCGCGGGGTGCCCGGGTAGTTGTCGGCGGCGACGACCACCGTCACGGCCGCGTCGTCGGACCAGCGCAGCGGCGGGGCGTCGACGAGCCGCCCCTTGGCCGCGCAGAGCAGCACGTTGCCGAGCGGGGTGAGCAGGCGCGCGAGCACGACCTGGGTCTCGGGGTCGCCGAAGCGGGCGTTGAACTCGATGACCTTCGGCCCCCGCGGCGTCAGCGCCAGGCCGACGTAGAGCACGCCCGCGAACGGCGTGCCCCGGTGGCGCATCTCGTCGACGACCGGCTGGGCCACCCGGCGCACGACGTCCTCGACGAGCCCCTCGGGCGCCCAGTCGAGCGGGCTGTAGGCCCCCATGCCACCGGTGTTGGGCCCGGTGTCGCCGTCGCCGACGCGCTTGAAGTCCTGCGCCGGCATCAGCGGCACCACGTCGACGCCGTCGCAGATGCAGAACAGCGACACCTCGGGGCCGGAGAGGAACTCCTCGATGACGACGGCGCCGTCGGGCTTGGCCAGGCAGGCCCGCGCGTGATCGAGCGCCTCCTGACGGTCGTCGGTGACCACTACGCCCTTGCCGGCGGCCAGCCCGTCGTCCTTGACGACGTGGGGGGCGCCGAGGGCGTCGAGGGCCTCCTCGACCTCGGCCTCGGTGGTGCACACGTGCGCCAGGCCGGTGGGCACCTCGGCCGACGACATGACCTCCTTCGCGAACGCCTTGCTGCCCTCGAGCCGGGCCGCCTCGGCCGACGGGCCGAAGCAGGCGATGCCGGCCGCACGCACCGCGTCGGCCACCCCCGCCACCAGCGGTGCCTCGGGCCCGATGACGACCAGGTCGACGCCCAGCGAGGCCGCCAGCTCGACGACCCCGTCGGCGTCGGTGACCCCGCCGGGCAGCGGCTCGCAGCGGGCCACGGCCTCGATGCCGGGGTTGCCCGGCGCGGCGACCACGGCGTCGACCGCCGGGTCGAGTGCGATGGAACGGACGAGAGCGTGCTCGCGGGCCCCGGACCCGACGACGAGTACCTTCACGCGCCCAACCTAGTGGCGGGCGCGCAGGAGCGGCAGCGGCATCCCGGCATCCGCGCTTCGGCGAGCACCCGGCATCCGTCCCGGACTCGACCAATAGGTCACAGCAGGGACGGGCCGGGTGTCCCTGCTGTGACCTGTTGGTCGATGTGGGGACAATCCGGCGGTGTCCGGAGATCGCCACCGGGCCGCGGTTCGGGACCGTGCGGAAGCTTCTCGCACACGGGATTAGACTGGACAGTTCCGTGACCTCCGCCGCCGCTCCGAGGAGACCTGCTCCGTGACCGCCCCCCACCCGGGCCTGCCCGATGCCTCCCCCGACGTCGCCGGTGAGCTGGCGCTGGAGCAGGCGCACGTCGACCGGGTCTACGCCGAGCTCGAGAAGGCCAGCCGCCGCGCTGCCGACGTCGAGGCCGACGGGATGGCGCGCGGCCGCACCTCGCGCACCGGCGACGTGCGTGACGAGGAGATGACCGGCCTGTTCGAGCGCGACGCCCTGGTCTACGCCGCCGCCCGGCGCCGCTCGATGATCGACAAGCAGTACGAGGGCCTGGTCTTCGGCCGGCTCGACCTCGGCGACGAGCACTCCACCGCCGACGAGCGCGAGGTGCGCTACATCGGCCGGCTCGGGGTGCGCGACGACGACTACGAGCCGCTCGTGGTCGACTGGCGCGCGCCGGCGGCGTCCGCGTTCTACCGGGCCACCCCGGTCGACCCGATGGGCGTGCTGCGCCGCCGGGTGCTGCGCTGCAAGGGCGCCACCGTGGTCGGCGCCGAGGACGACCTGATGGTGCCCGAGGCCCCCGATGACATCGTGGTGCTCGGCGACGGGGCGCTCATCGCCGCCCTCACCCGTAGCCGCGGCCGGCAGATGCGCGACATCGTCGCCACCATCCAGCGCCACCAGGACGAGGCGATCCGGGCCCCGTCGCGCGGCGTCACCGAGATCACCGGCGGCCCCGGCACCGGCAAGACCGTCGTCGCGCTGCACCGGGCGGCCTACCTCCTCTACTCCGAGCGGCGGCGGTTCGAGAACGGCGGCATCCTCGTCGTCGGCCCGTCTGCCGCCTACACCGCCTACATCGAGCGCGTCCTGCCCAGCCTGGGCGAGGAGTCGGTGGCGCTGCGCGCGCTCGGCGACCTCGTCGACGGCATGACGGCCAAACGGCTCGACTCCCCCGAGGTGGCGGCGATCAAGGGGTCGCTGCGCATCCGCCGGCTGCTGTCGCGGCTCACCTCGCGCCCGCCGGCGGGGGCCCCGAACGTGTTCCGGTCGTTCATCGCCGGCATCGCCGTGCGCCTCGACGACACCGCGCTGCGCCGGGTGCGCTCCGAGGTGCTGCGCACCCACCAGCACAACCTCGCCACGGATGCCGCGCGCTCGGCCCTTGCCGAGGCCGCCTGGCGCTCGGTGCGCCAGGGCGAGCGCGACGTCTTCCTCGACGCCTTCGACGCCTCCCGCGACGTCGACGAGTTCATGGCGACGTGGTGGCGCCAGGTCGACCCGCGCGAGCTGCTGCTCTCGCTCGCCGACACCGACCACGTCTACGCCGTCTCGCGTGGCGTGCTCGACCACGAGGAAGGCGCCGCGGTGGCCTACTCCTACCGCGAGGCGCTCGAGACCGGCACCTGGTCGGTGTCGGATGCCGCACTGGTCGACGACCTCGTCGCGCGGCTCGGTACCGTGCAGCGGGCCGACCGCGAGGACGTCGGCTTCTACGACATCGAGGAGCTCGACGAGCTGTCGCAGTGGGGCGTCATCGACGTGCGCGCCGGGGTCGACCGCCGGGTGCCCGCCGAGGAGACCCAGTGGGAGGTCACGCCCGCCGACGCCCGCGAGCGGCTGATGATGGGCCGCATCGACCGTCCGTCCGGCTACGCCCACGTGCTCGTCGACGAGGCCCAGGACCTCTCGCCGATGCAGTGGCGGATGCTGGCGCGGCGCGGGCGGGCCGCGTCGTGGACCGTCGTCGGGGATGCCGCACAGGCGTCGTGGAGCGACCTCGCCGAGGCCGGGCGCGCGCGCGACGAGGCGTTCAGCGGGCAGGAGCGCCGCGCGTTCCACATGGACACCAACTACCGCAACGCCCGCGAGATCTTCGACTACGCGCGCGACGTCATCCTGCCGTTGGTGCCCGATGCCGACATTCCGGATGCCGTGCGCGAGACCGGGATCGACCCGGTCGACCGCGTCGTGGAGGGTTCACTGGCGTCGGCCGCGGCCGACACCGTCGACGAGCTGCTCGACGAAGTCGAGGGGTCGATCGCCGTCATCGCCGGCGCACGCTGGTCGCAGCGGCTGGCCGGGCTCGACGGCGCCGGCGCCGGGCGGGTGCAGCTCATCGACCCGCTGTCGACCAAGGGCCTGGAGTGGGACGCGACCGTGGTCGTCGACCCCGAGGGCATCGTCGAGGAGTCACCCGGTGGCGTGCGGGTGCTCTACGTCGTGCTCACTCGTGCAGCGCACCGGATGCACGTGCTGCGCCCGGCCTGACGACGGTCCCGGCACCGGGCGGCGCTGTCAGCAGCACGCCCTCGGGTCGCTGGCCCGCTGCTCCGCCGCGCCCTACTGGCCCTTGGTGTCTCCGCTGGACCGGTCGTAGGCAACGGTGTCCGGGTCACCCACCGAGTTGCGGTCCTCGGCAGGCGTCTCGTCGGGTCGGCGCTCGGGCGGCAGCAGCGATGGCTCCACGTGGTCGCCCATCGCCTCCGCGCGCTCCACGGCATCCGACATGTCGTTCTCGATCTGCTCGGCCTGCTCCTGCCACGACTCGGTGCGTCGGGCGACCCTGTCGTCGGCGTGCTGCTCCTGGTCGGCGCGCGCCCTGGCGAGGTCGTCGGCGGTCGGTTCCCTGGCGTCCATCATCGTGCTCCTCCTCTGGTCGCGGCACCGGCTCGTGGCGCGGGCGGGTGCTCACCACGGTTCATGCCCCGACGCGGCGCACCGAAACACGGGTCACCCGCAGGCGGCCACACCCCTGCGCGAGGAGCTCCGCCGTCCGAGGTGAGCAGGAGCCCGCCGTGCGCCCGGATGCCGAAGGTCGCACTCGACGGCCGGTAGACCACCAGGTTGTCCAGCGGCACGGGTCCCACGGCCGGCAGCGGGCCGGCCGCGCACCGGCCGCCCGGCATCCGCCCGCTGGTCAGTCGAGCAGCGGGAACCGCTGGATGATCTCGTGCCGCCCCGGCCCGACGCCGATCGCCGAGACCCGTGCCCCGATGAGCTCCTCGACCCGCAGCACGTAGGCCTGGGCCGCCGCCGGCAGCTCCTCGAACGTGCGGCATCCGGAGATGTCCTCCCACCAGCCGTCGAGCAGCTCGTAAACCGGTGTGGCGTGGTGGAAGTCGCTCTGGTTGACCGGCATCTCGTCGTGCCGCACACCGTCGACCTCGTAGGCCACGCACACCGGCACCTTGTCGAAGCCGGTGAGCACGTCGAGCTTGGTGATCACGAAGTCGGTGACGCCGTTGACCCGGTTGGCGTAGCGGCCGATGACGGTGTCCATCCAGCCGCAGCGGCGTGGTCGCCCGGTGGTGGTGCCGTACTCGACACCGGTCTTGCGCAACGTCTCTCCGTCGTCGTCGAACAGCTCGGTGGGGAACGGGCCCTCGCCGACGCGGGTCGTGTACGCCTTGAGGATCGCGATCACCCGGCTCACCCGGGTCGGCGGGATGCCCGAACCGGTGCACGCGCCACCGGCCGTCGCCGACGACGACGTGACGAACGGGTAGGTGCCGTGGTCGACGTCGAGCAGCGTCGCCTGGCCCGCCTCGAGCAGCACGTTCGAGCCGGCATCCAGCGCCTGCTCGAGCACCAGCGAGGTGTCGGCGACCATCGGACGCAAGCGGTCGGCATACGACAGCAGTTCCTCCACCACCCGGTCGGCCTCTGCCGCACGGGTGTTGTAGATCTTCACGAGCACCTGGTTCTTGAGCGACAGCGCCGCCTCGACCTTCTGGCGCAGGATGTGCTCGTCGAAGAGGTCCTGCACGCGGATGCCGACCCGGTTCATCTTGTCGGCGTAGGTGGGGCCGATGCCGCGCCCGGTGGTGCCGATCTTGCGCGCCCCCAGGAAGCGCTCGGTGACCTTGTCGAGGGTGCGGTTGTAGGAGGCGATGATGTGCGCGTTGGCCGACACCACGAGCCGCGAGGTGTCGACGCCACGGGCCTCCAGCCCGTCGATCTCCTCGAACAGCACGTCGAGGTCGACCACGACGCCGTTGCCGATGACCGGCACCACCGACGGCGTGAGGATGCCGGAGGGCAGCAGGTGCAGCGCGTACTTCTCGCGGGTGCCGTCGTCGCCCTCGATGACCACCGTGTGGCCCGCGTTGTTGCCCCCGTTGAACTTCACGACGTAGTCGACGTCGCCGCCCATGAGGTCGGTCGCCTTGCCCTTGCCCTCGTCGCCCCACTGGGCTCCGACCAGCACGATCGCCGGCATCCGCGGCTCCTCTCACCGTGCGCCGGGCGGAGGTGCCGCGACGCGCCGAAGGCCCCTCGCGGGTACGCGCCGGGGCCTCGTACACCCCACCCTATCGCGGGGATGCCGGGTGCTCCCGTTCCGCTCAGCGGCGCCGCCGGGCGAGCGCCCAGCCGAGCTGGAAGCGGGTGTCGACGCCGTTGACCGCCATCAGGTGGGCGACCCGACGGCGCACGGTGCGCAGGCTGACCCCGAGGTAGCGGGCGATCGCCTCGTCCTTCATGCCGAGCTCGAGCAGCTCGACCAGCTTGGGGTCGCCGCTGACCTCACGGCCGCTGACCGACGGCGCCGGCACCGCGTGCCGCCAGGCGAGGTCGAAGTAGGCGGTGTAGAGCCGCACGGTGAGCGGGTCGCGGATGACGGCATACCCCTGCGACGGGTCGTCCCACCCGGCCAGCGCGACGACCGCCGTATCGCCGAAGACCGCGAACTCGGTGTCGGTGCTCGGCACGACCCGCTGGTCCTCGCCCACCTCCTCCCACACGCTCAACCAGCGCTGCCCCTGGGGGGTGGCCAGGGCGCTCGCCGGGTAGACCGCGCGCTGCTGCTCGCCGCGCCGGATGCGCTCCTCGTTGGCGCGCATGGTGCTCTCGTCGAGGGCCGGGCCCTCGGAGACCGTGAGCACGAAGTTGCGCAGCATGCCGGTGGTGTCGCTCAGCAGGCGGTTGACGACCGAGGGCGCGATGGCGTCGGAGATGGGTTCGCTGGGCGGCTCGGTCGCGCCGAGCGCGATGCTGGTGACCTTCGAGAGCAGGTCGCGGGACGCGTCGAGGTCACGCCGCCGCTCCTCGATGCGGTCGAGCTCTCGGCGGAGCTGCTCCTCGAGCACGAGGAGCACTCCCCCGTCATAGGCCGCGGGGTCGTCCATGCGGCTGCCTCCTACCCCTGCGTGGGTGGCCGTTAGGTGCCAGTGGCAGCCAAGTGTCGCACCACCACGGCCCCGAGATGCAGGATGGGAACGTACAGCCGCGGTTGCAGGGGACCACCGGGTGGGCGCTTCTCGGCGAGAGGGAAGCGACCAGACCTGGCGGACCCGAGAATCGGCTGTCCGTCGAGGGCCCGGGCGTTCGCGCCCGGGCCCTCCGTCGTGCCTGGTGGGGTGCCGGCGCCGGTCAGAAACCGAGCTCGCGGGCCCCCGTGGCGGTCGACGCCCGCAGGAACTCGGTGCACCGGTGCACCTCGTCGACCTCGTCGATCTGGTTGGCCGCCCGGGCCAGTGCCCCGAGCGCGCGCAGGAAGCCACGGTTGGGCACGTGCTCCCAGGGGATCGGCCCCTGGCCGCGCCAGCCGGCCCGGCGCAGCGCGTCGAGGCCGCGGTGGTAGCCGGTGCGGGCGTAGGCGTACGAGGTGACGGCGCGGTGGTCGGCGAGGGCGTCCTCGGCGAGCACGGCCCAGGCCAGGCTGGAGGCCGGGTGGGCCGCGGCCACCTCCTCGGGTGCGGTGCCGCTGGCCAGGGCCTCGGCGGCGGGGTCCTCGGGCAGGTGGGTCGGCGGGATGCCGAGCAGGTCGGAGCTCATGGGTCGAGCGTAGAGAACACGCCGTGCGAGGGCGGCCCCGCACGGCGTGTTCTCTACTGTCGACCGCTGTGGGTCGGACGGGTGGGACCGGGTCAGCCCTGGTGCGTGCCCGCCGAGCGCAGGTTCTGGCAGGCCTCGACGACACGGGCGGCCATGCCGGCCTCGGCCTCCTTGCCCCACGCGCGCGGGTCGTACTGCTTCTTGTTGCCGACCTCGCCGTCGATCTTCAGCACGCCGGTGTAGTTCCTCAGCATCCAGTCCGCGACCGGGCGGGTGAAGGCGTACTGGGTGTCGGTGTCGACGTTCATCTTCACGACGCCGTAGTCGACGGCGGCCGAGATCTCCTCGGGCAGCGAGCCCGAGCCGCCGTGGAAGACCAGGTCGAGCGGCTTGTCGCCGGCGGCCGAGCCGTGCGCGGCGACGATGGCGTCCTGGCACTGCTTGAGGATCTCGGGGCGCAGCTTGACGTTGCCCGGCTTGTAGACGCCGTGCACGTTGCCGAAGGTGAGGGCGGCCATGTAGCGGCCGTTCTCGCCCAGGCCGAGCGCGGCCACGGTCTTCAGGGCGTCGTCGGGGGTGGTGTACAGCTTGTCGTTGATCTCAGCGGCGACACCGTCCTCCTCGCCACCCACGACGCCGATCTCGACCTCGAGGATGATGTTGGCGGCCTTGGCCAGCGCGAGGAGCTCCTCGGCGATCTGCAGGTTCTCGTCGAGCGGCACGGCCGAGCCGTCCCACATGTGGCTCTGGAAGATCGGCAGGCCGGTGGACTTCACCTGCTCCGCGGATGCCGCGAGCAGGGGGCGCACGAAGCCGTCGAGCTTGTTCTTGGGGCAGTGGTCGGTGTGCAGCGCGATGTTGACGGGGTAGTTCTTGGCCACCTCGCGGGCGTAGGCCGCCAGCGCCAGTGACCCGGTGACCATGTCCTTGATGGTGGAGCCGGAGGCGTACTCGGCACCGCCCGTGGAGACCTGGATGATGCCGTCGGACCCGGCCTCGGCGAAGCCGCGGATCGCGGCCGTCACGGTCTGGCTCGACGTGATGTTGATGGCGGGGTACGCGAACGAGCCGGCCTTGGCTCGGTCCAGCATGTCGGCGTATACCTCGGGCGTTGCGATGGGCACGGTGGACTCCTCGGAAGGTTGAGAGTGCCGGTACACATCGATCCTTCCACGGATCGGGGTTTGCCACAGCAGAGGTTCCCCTACCCAGCGGTGGGGGGCTCCCGGCATCCGAGCCGGGCGTCGGGGCGCTCGGTCAGGCCGTCCGCGAACCCGCTTCCGCCACAACCCGGCCGGGATCGAGCAGGTAGGGCCGGGTGGGTGTCGGCCCCCGCGCGCACCCGATCCGGGACCGGGGCCGCCGTCCCTCCTGTGACCTATTGGTCGATCTGGGGACGGAGTTCGCCGCGGCGGCGGATCAGGTGGTCACGTTCGACGTCGTTGCCGCAGCGGGTGATCGCCAGGTCGAGCGACTCGACGGCCGCGGCGTCCTTCCCCGCCCGGGCGAGCAGCTCGCCACGCACCGCAGGCAGCCGGTGGCTGTGCGGCATCGCCTCGTCGAGGTCGCCCAGCGCGGCCAGACCCGCCTGCGGCCCGTCGCGCTCGGCCAGCGCGACGGCCGCCGCGAGACGCACCGACGGTGACGGGTTGAGCGTGACCAGGTCGGCGTAGCGCTCGCAGATCACGTCCCACCGCGTGTCGGATGCCGTTGCCGCCGTTGCGTGCTCGGCCGCCACCAGCGCCTGGAGCCGGTAGCTCTCGGCGAGCGCGGAGGTGGGGTGCGGCGGCATCCCCGACAGGAGGTCGAGCGCCTCGGCGACCTCGTCGTGGTGCCACCGGGAGCGGTCCTGGTCGGGGAGCAGCACGAGCCGCCCGTCGTCGCCCACCCGGGCGTCGCGGCGCGAGTGCTGCAGCAGGAGCAGCGCGAGCAGCGCACGGAGCACCGGCTCGTCGGGGCACTGGGCCAGGGTGACCCGCACGAGTCGAACCGCCTCGCCGGCCAGCTCGGCCCGCACCAGGTCGGGGCCGCTGCCGGGCGCGTAGCCGGCGGTGAAGGCGAGGTAGGCGGTCTGCGCCACGGTGTCGAGCCGGGCCGGGAGGTCGGCCACGTCGGGCACGGCGAACGGGATGCCGGCGGTCACGATCTTGCGCTTGCCGCGGGTGAGCCGGGCCGCCATCGTCGGCTCGGGCACGAGGAAGAGCCGGGCGATGTCGGCCGTGGTGACGCCCACGACGAGCCGCAGCGCCAGCGCGCTCGACACCTCGGCCGAGAGCGACGGGTGGCAGCACATCAGCACCAGGCGCAGCCGGTCGTCCTCGAGAAGACCGCCGGGGTCGGCCATCGGGGCTCCTCCTCCGTCACGGGCGTCGACGACGAGCAGTGGCATGCGGCGCTGGGCCACCGCCTCGGCCCGCAGCCGGTCGAGCACCCGGCGCCGGGCGGTGGTCATGAGCCACGCAGCGGGCCGGTCGGGGGTGCCGTCACGGGGCCAGGTGCGGGCGGCGGCCTCCACGGCGTCCCCGAGGGCGTCCTCGACGAGGTCGAGCCGCCGGAACTGCGCGAGGAGCAGGGAGGTGAGGCGTCCCCACTCCTCGCGCACGACCGCGGCGAGCGCCTCGTCAGATGCCACGGGGCGGCTCGTACCCTTCGATCTCGACCTCGGGACGGATCTCGACGGTGTAGCTGCGCGGCAGCTCGGCGCAGGCCGCGATCGCCGAGTCGAGGTCGGGCAGGTCGACGAGGTAGAACCCGGCGAGCTGCTCGACCAGCTCGACGAACGGGCCGTCGGTGACGGTGAGGTCGCCGCCGACGTGCCGCACCGTGGTCGCCGTGTCGGCCGAGGCCAGGGCGGCGCCCGAGACCTTCGAGCCGCGCGCTGCCACCGCCCGCTCGAACGCGTCGTGCGCGTCGAAGAAGCCCTGCCGCTCGTCGGCGGTCGCCTGCTCCCAGACCCCGGGGTCGCAGGCGATGATCACCAGGTACCTCACGGCGCGGCATCCCCGTCGGCCTGCTCGGTCGTGCCGCCATGGTCGTGCTCGTCATCACCCACGAGGTCACGGAACTCGATCAGCTCGCCGCGCGACGCGAACTCGGCGCACAGCCGCAGCAGACCGGCCCGGTCGTCGGTCTCGACGAGGTAGAACCCCACGATCTGCTCGACCGACTCGGTGAACGGCCCGTCAGTGACGAGCACCCCGCCCGAGCCGTCGGGCCGCATCGACACCGCCTGGGCCGACGGGGTGAGCGGGCCGGCCACGACCACCCGGTGTCCCCCGGCGGCGAGGTCGCGGTTGAACTGCTCGTGCGAGCGCATCCCGTTCTCGTGCTCCTCGGGCGGCAGCTGCGCCCACTCGGCCTCGGGAGCGGGCAGCAGCAGCAGGTGGCGGCTCATGCGGAACGCTCCTGCGCCGTGACGACCCGGCGCACCTCGATGCCGTCGCCCAGCGCGGCGAGGATGCGGCAGCACTCCAGGAGGTCGTCGAGGTCGGCGGTCTCCACCTGGTAGAAGCCGCCGACCTGCTCGGTGACCTCGACGAAGGGACCGTCGGAGACGGGGCCACCCCCCGGCGGGATCCGTCGGGCGTCGGCCGTGCCGTGCAGCTCGGCACCACCGGTCACCCGGTGCCCACGCCTCGCGAGCTCCTCGTCGAAGCGGGCGTGCTCGGCGTAGCCGGCCGCGCGCTGCTCGGCATCCAGCTCGGTCCACCAGCGGTCGGGGTCGCCGGTGACGAGGACGACGTACTCGGTCATCTCAGGCCCCCTCGTCGGTCTGGTCGGGAGCGGGGAGGCAGGCCCGGATCTCCAGGCCCTCCCCCGGCGCCACGAGGATGGCGCACACCTCGGCGAGGTCGACGAGGTCGTCGGACTCCACGAGGTAGAAGCCGCTCAGCTGCTCGACGGACTCTGCGTACGGTCCGTCGCTCATGACCGGCCCGTCGTCACCACCGCGGACCACCCGGGCCTCCCGGGAGTGGACGAGCTCAGCACCGCCGACGATGCGGTGGCCGCGCTCCAAGAGGCTGGTCGAGAAGCGTTCGTGGGTGGCGTACACGGCGGCTCGCTCCTCGGGGGTCGCTGCCTCCCAGGCCCCCTCGTCCCCGGGCAGGAGGATGGCGTACGTCGTCATGGTCGGTCCCTTCCGTCTCGGGCCGCTCGGGTGCGGCCTCACCACTGTGACGCGCGAGGCGACCGGGATTCGACAGGCCTACCGGACTTTCTGGCCGAAGACGTGCCGGCGCACCCAGGCGTGCATGGCGATGGCCCCGGCTGCCCCGGCGTTGATCGAGCGGGTCGAGCCGAACTGCTCGATGTGCAGCACCACGTCGCACGCCGCGAGCATCTCGGGCGTCAGCCCCGGCCCCTCCTGCCCGAGCACCAGCACGCACTCGCGGGGCAGGTCGTAGGTCTCGAGCGGGACCGAGCCCGGCACGTTGTCGATGCCGATCAGTGGGATGCCGGACCCCTCGCTCCCAGCCCCGCCCGCCCACTCGACGAGGTCGGCGACGCTCGGATGGTGGTGCTCGTGCTGGTAGCGGTCGGTGACCATGGCGCCCCGCCGGTTCCACCGCCGCCGCCCCACGATGTGGAAGGCATTGGCGTTGAACGCGTTCGCGGTGCGTACCACCGAGCCGATGTTGAAGTCGTGGCCCCAGTTCTCGATCGCGACGTGGAACGGGTGGCGACGGGCGTCGAGGTCGGCGACGACGGCATCCATGCGCCAGTACCGGTACCGGTCTGCGACGTTGCGGCGGTCGCCGTCGCGCAGCAGGTCGGCATCCCACTGCTCGCCCTCGGGCCACGGCCCGTCCCAGGGGCCGACCCCGACCTCGGGCGGTCCACCGTCGCGGCGGGTCACGCGGAGATGCGCGAGAGGAACTGGCGGGTGCGCTCCTCGCGCGGCTCACCGGACACTGCGCAGGGCATGCGGGGGATCCTTCGCTTTCGGGGTCGCGGGGAGGCTGTGGCGGCCCGTTTCGTCGCTCAATGTAACGCCGAAGCGCGCAACCCCCTTGCCGGCTGCCCGCCCAGCGGTCGCGCGCAGTCAGGAGCACGTCGCGAGGTCAGGGGCGTGTACGGCCCTGACTCGGCAAGCACCTCCTGAGCGGGCGAAGTGCTCCCGACCTCGCGGAGCCGTTGAGCGGCCCACCGCGTGCACAGCCTGCGCACAGCCGGGGAAGCGGGGTTGAGAGACGTTCCCCCGTACCCTTGAGCACGTGATGCACGCACTTGGCCCCGACTGGATGAACCCCGAGTACCTCCTGCAGACCTACGGGGACGCCTTCTTCTTCATCTCGCTGGTCATCGTCTTCGTCGAGTGCGGCCTGTTCTTCCCGATCCTCCCGGGCGACTCGCTGCTGTTCGCGATCGGCATCTTCATCGCCGGCGGCGAGCTCGACATCCCGCTTGCCGTCGCCATCCCGGCCCTGTTCGTCGCGGCCTTCGCGGGCAACGTCGTGGGCTACGAGATCGGCCGGGCGATCGGGGCGCCGCTGCGCAACCACGACGGGCGGATCATCCGCAAGAAGTACCTCGACCAGACCCACGACTTCTTCGAGAAGCACGGCGCCAAGGCGCTGGTCATCGGGCGCTTCGTGCCGATCGTGCGCACCTACATCACCCTCGTCGCCGGCATCGGCCGGATGAACCGCCGGCACTTCTTCACCTGGTCGGCCGTCGGCGCCGCCCTCTGGGTCGGCGGCGTCACCCTGGCCGGCTACTTCCTGGGCGGCATCCCGCTGATCCGCGACAACCTCGAGGCCGCGATCCTGCTCATCGTCTTCCTCTCCGTGCTGCCGATGATCTACGAGTACCTCAAGCACCGCCGCGAGGCGAAGGCCATCGCCGCCGCCACCGCCGAGACCATCACCGACGCCGTCGAGGACGTCCGCGACGGCTCCGGCTGACCACTCCCCGACCCGCGGCGAGTGCGGAAACGGTTGCCCGGGCGGCCACCTCCGCACTCGAGGCCGAGGTCCGGGCTCAGTGGCGCGGTAGCTCGATCAGGCCGGAAGCGTAGGCGGCGGTCACCGCTGCCGTGCGGTCGGTGACCCCGAGCTTCGCGAAGGCCCGGATGAGGTGCGTCTTGACCGTGGCCTCGCCGATGTAGAGCGCACGCCCGATGTCGGCGTTGGAGAGCCCGCGCGCCACGAGCCCCAGCACCTCGACCTCGCGGCCGGTGAGCTCGGGCCGCGCGGGGGCCCGCAGCCGGTCGGCCAGCCGGGCCGCCACCGGGGGCGCCAGCACCGTCTCACCACGGGCCGCCCGCCGGATCGCGTCGGCGAGCACGCCCGTCGGCGCGTCCTTGAGCAGGTAGCCACGGGCGCCGGCCTCCACGGCCCGCACGATGTCGGCATCCGTGTCGTAGGTGGTGAGCACCAGCACCTGCGGCGCCCCGACCTCGGCGGTGATCCGGGCGGTCGCCTCGGCGCCGTCCATGACCGGCATCCGCAGGTCCATCAGCACGACGTCCGGGTGCAGCCGCGGCACCAGCCCGAGCGCCTCCGCACCGTTGGCCGCCTCCCCCACCACCTCGAAGTCGCTCTCCTCACCCAGCACGGCGACCATGCCGGCCCGCACCACCGGGTGGTCGTCGACCACGAGCAGCCGGATCACCGGGGCACCACCAGGCGCAGCGTGGTGCCGGTGCCGGGCTCGCTGCGCACCTGCACCGCACCGCCGACCTCGGCCGCCCGCGCCTGCACGCCGTCGAGCCCGAAGCCCGAGCGGGCGCCGTCGAGGTCGAACCCGAGGCCGTCGTCGTGCACGGTGAGCACCACCTCGTCGGGGTCGTCGTAGGCCAGCGTCAGGTCGACGCGGGCGGCCGACGCGTGCCGCCGCACGTTCGACAGCGCCTCCTGGGCGGTGCGCAGGATGACCACCTCGGCCGACCCGCCGAGCGGCACCGGGTCGCCGGCCACCCGCACGTCGGCGCGCATCCCGGTCTCGCTCGTCACCGCCGTGCCCAGCCGCTCGAGTGCCTCGCCGAGGGTGCGCGACTGCAGGTGCCCGGGGGTGAGCTCGGCGACGATCAGGCGCGCCTCCTCGAGGTTGTCGGATGCCGTGTGCTCGATGAGCGCGAGCCGCTCACCCGCCACCTCGGCGTCGCCCCGAGCAAGGGCGGCCTGCGCCGCGCGGGAGAGGGCCAGCACCGAGGTGAAGCCCTGCGCGAGGGTGTCGTGGATCTCGCGCGAGATGCGCTCACGCTCCTCGTGCACTCCACGGTCGCGTTCGGCCGCGGCGAGCCGGGCCTGGGTCGCGCGCAGCTCGTCGATGGTCTCGGCCCGGCTCTCGGCCTCGCCGACGAGGCGGTTGATGAACAGCCCGAGCGACAGCGACAGGCCCATCGAGATGACGCTGGAGATGAGGATCTCGGTGAGGGTGTCGGAGGTGAAGCCGAACTGGGCCCAGCGCACCACCGAGAACGCGGTGACCACGACCACCGTGCCCAGCACGGCCCAGCGCGTGGGCAGCATGGCCCACAGCTGCGGGAAGAGGGCGAAGTACAGCAGCCACGCCTGGGTGCTGGAGTCGACCCACTGGATGCCGAGCAGCGCCACCCACGCCACGACCTGGTAGGCCACCGCCCAACGGAGGTCGCGGTTGGTCATCCCCCGCACCCCGAGGGTGACGTAGGCGAGCGCGATGACGCCGAGCAGCGCGAGCGAGGGGCCGCGGCCGTGCGGGCCGGGGTCGTCGATCAGGGTCACGGCGACCGCGGCCGCCCACACGATGGCGAAGACGGCGTGCCAGTACGGCTGCTGCCGCCGCCACATCGCCCCGAACTCCTCGCGCGAGGTCGCTGCTGTCGCCGTCACGTCGCTCATTGTGCTGCCCGGCGGCTCACGTGGTGCCGCGCTTGAACCACTTGAAGGTGAGCACGCACAGCACCAGCCCACCCACGGCCCAGACCAGCAGCACCAGGGCGGTGCGGCCGGTCTCCCACGAGCCGGCCATCTCGGCCGAGGCGAGGTCGGCCGGGTAGAAGACCGAGCGCATGCCCTGGGCGATCCACTTCAGCGGGAACACCGAGGCGATCTGCTGCAGCCAGGTGGGCACGTCGTCGAACGCGATGTAGACCCCGGAGATGAACTGCAGGATCAGCAGCGGCCCGATGACGACCGCGCCGATGGTGCGTGAGGTCGCCATCGACGAGTAGGCGATGCCGAGCACCGTGCCGCCGAACACCCCGAGCGTGAACACCAGGGCGAACACCGCCCACCGGTCGGCCGTGGTGGGCAGCTGCACACCGAAGAAGACGCGCGCCACGAGCAGGAGCAGCGCCACCTGCAGGGTCGAGGAGGTGGCGACCAGCCCGACCTTGCCGAGGAAGTAGGCGACCGGGGGCATCGGGGTGGCCCGCAGCCGCTTGAGCGTGCCGTCGTCGCGCTCGCTGGCGACCGACATCGCCATGGTCTGGTAGCTGGTGAGCAGCACCCCCGCCGACAGCATGCCGGGCAGGAAGTAGCCGCCGGCGGTCATGCCCCCCTGTGCCGCCGAGTCCTTGAACTGCCCGGAGAAGATCACCGAGAACAGCGCCAGCAGCAGGATCGGGAAGAGGAAGGAGAAGAAGACCGCCTCCTTCTCGCGGGAGTACATCTTCAGCTCGAGCACCGTGCGGTCCAGGCCCAGGGCGATGGCACTCATGCGGGCACCTCCGTCGAGTCGTGGGTTGCAGTGGTCGCGGCGGCCTCGGAGCCGACGTGGGGGGCGATCAGGCTGAGGTAGGTGTCCTCGAGCGAGGGCCGGGTGACGGTGAGAGCGGGAACCTCGCCGTCCGGCATCCGGGCCGCGAGGCGGGCGACCTCGGCCGTCGGGGTCGAGGTGGTCAGCTGGCGCCGGATGCCGTCCTCCTCCCACGAGACGGTGGCCTCCTCGGCGCTGCGCCCGCCGAGCGCCTCGGGGGTGTCGAGCGCCAGCAGCCGCCCGGCGGCGATGACCCCGACCCGGTCGGCGAGGTTCTCGGCCTCGTCGAGGTAGTGGGTCGTGAGCAGGATGGTCGTGCCCTCGGTGGCGAGCGCCCGGATGAGGTCCCAGAAGTCGCGCCGGGCCTGCGGGTCGAACCCGGTGGTCGGCTCGTCGAGGAAGAGCAGCTCGGGCCGCCCGATGATGCCGAGCGCCACGTCGAGCCGGCGCCGCTGGCCGCCGCTCAGCCCGACGATGCGCGCGTCCGCCTTGTCGTCGAGGCCGACGGAGGCGAGCACCTCAGCCACCTCGCGCGGGGCGGAGTAGGCCTTCGCCGTGCTGGTGAGCGCCTCGCGCGGGGTGAGCAGGTCGAGGCCCCCCGAGGTCTGCAGCACGATGCCGACCCGGTTGCGCCACGCCAGGCCGGAGCCCTGCGGGTCGACGCCGAGCACGTGCACCTCGCCGGCGTCGCGGGAGCGGAAGCCCTCGAGGATCTCGACGGTGGTCGTCTTGCCGGCGCCGTTGGGGCCGAGCAGGGCGAAGCACTCACCGGTGCGGATGTCGAGGTCGAGCCCGTTGACGGCGGTGTGGTCGGCGTAGGTCTTGGTGAGTCCCCGGATGGTGATCGCGTCTGCCATGGCCCCAGCCTGCGCCACGCGGGGTTCCGGGCGCGACGGCCACGCGGTGGACCGGTCGTCCACCGACCGGTGGACGGGGCTGCGGTTCGGCCGGTTCGAGGTGATCCGATGACGCGTGGGGGCAGAAGATCACCTCGAATGCTGTGTGCTGCCCGCGAGTCGAGGTGATCCGCTGACCCCTGGGATCAGAACATCACCTCGAATGCCGGTGGGTCAGGTGGGAGGGAGCGGCGGGGTGTTGCCCGGGCCGGCGGGCGATGCCGGGGGCGTGTCCTGCGGTCCGGCCGCCGGGGAGGCAGTGGGAGCGGTGGGTGGCTCGGCGGCTGCGGCCGAGCCGGCGACGTACGCCGTCGGCGGGGGGATGACGGCCTCGCGCTGCCCGAAGTCGACCCGCGGGGCCTCGCGCTGCTCGCCCACGGCCTCGAAGTACTCGGCGCGGTCGATGTTGAACGCCCCGGCGATGATGTTGCTGGGCACGGTCTCGACCTTGGTGTTGAGGTCGCGCACGGTCGCGTTGTAGTAGCGGCGGGCGGAGGCGATGCGGTCCTCGGTGGCGGTCAGCTCGTTCTGCAGGGCCAGGAAGTTCTGGTTGGCCTTGAGATCGGGGTAGGCCTCGACGATGGCGAGCAGGCGGCCGAGCGCCTGGCTGAGCATGTTCTCGCTTTCGGCCTGCGCCGCCGGCGACTGTCCCGGCGCCATCGCGGCCGAGCGGGCCTTGACGACGTCCTCGAGGGTGCCCCGCTCGTGCGCGGCGTAGCCCTTGACCGTCTCGACGAGGTTGCCGATCAGGTCGTGCCGGCGGGTCAGCTCGACGTCGATCTGGCGCCAGGCCTCCTGCACCAGGTTTCGCAGCCTGATCAGGCCGTTGTACGTGACGACCGCCCAGCCGATGACGGCGACGAGCAGCACGACGACGACGATGGTGATGACCACTGGTTCTCCTCGGGCTTCGGGCGTGCCGAAATCCTATGGCTCTTACCGTGTGGTGTGCGTCACATCCTCGCTAGGCTCCTGTGCCCATCGCACCGCTCCCGATCGAGAGGCCCGCCATGGACACCATCGTCGTCGGCGTCGACAACAGTGCAGCGTCCACCCGCGCGGTGGAGTTCGCCGTGGAACGCGCCCAACGGAATATGTGGAAGGTCGTCCTCGCGCACGTCATCCCGTGGACGCCGTTCTCCTTCCAGACGCCCACCGAGAACGAGCACCGGCACCGGGAGAAGCAGCGGGAGATCCAGGCCGCAACCGACCAGGTGCTGACCCCGATGGCCGAGATCGCCGACCGCGGCTCGGTGCCCCACACGGAGATCGTGCGCCACGGTCGCCCGTCGGACACGCTGCTCGACATCGCCGACGAGGTCGGTGCCGTCCACGTGATCGTCGGTCGCACCGGTGACTCAGGAGTACGCGCCGCGGTCTTCGGCAGCGTCGCCAGCCGGCTCGTGCAGTCCACCACGGTCCCCGTGACGGTGGTGCCCTGATGAACATCGTCGACATCTTCACGAGCCTCTCCGACTGGGTCACCGGGATCGTCTTCTACGCCGTCCCGCTCTTCGGCATCGAGGTGCCCCTCATCGTCGTCTGGCTCGTCGCCGCCGGTGCGTTCTTCACGGTCTACCTCGGCTTCATGCAGGTGCGGGGCCCACGCCTGTCGATCGACCTGGTCCGCGGCCGCTACTCCGACCCGAACGACGCCGGCGAGGTCTCGCACTTCCAGGCGCTCGCCACGGCCGTGTCCGGGACCGTCGGGCTGGGCAACATCGCCGGCGTCGCCATCGCCATCTCCCTCGGTGGCCCCGGAGCCACGTTCTGGATGATCCTCGCCGGCCTGCTCGGCATGGCGACCAAGATGGCCGAGTGCACGCTCGGCGTGAAGTACCGGCGCGAGCACGCTGACGGGTCGGTCTCCGGCGGGCCCATGTACTACCTGCGCGACGGCCTCGCCGAGCGGGGCATGGGAGGACTGGGCAAGGTCCTCGCCGTGCTCTTCTCCATCTGCATGGTCGGCGGCGCGCTCGGCGGCGGCAACATGTTCCAGTCCAACCAGGCCACGGCCCAGATCGTGGCAGTCACCGGCGGCGACGACAGCATCTTCGCGGACTCGCCCTGGATCATCGGGCTCCTCTTCGCGGCGGCTGCGGGCGCGGTCATCATCGGCGGCATCAAGAGCATCGCCAGGGTCACCGAGAAGGTCGTGCCGTTCATGGCCGTCCTCTACCTCACGGCGTGCGTCATCGTCATCTTCGCCAACCTCAGCGCCGTCCCGGGGGCCTTCGGTGAGATCCTCACCGGCGCGTTCAGCCCAGAGGGTGTGGTCGGCGGGGCGATCGGAGCACTCATCGTCGGCTTCCAGCGGGCCGCCTTCTCCAACGAGGCCGGCCTTGGCTCGGCATCGGTGGCGCACTCGGCCGTCAAGACGAGGGAGCCCGCGACCGAGGGTTTCGTCGCCATGCTCGAGCCCTTCATCGACACCGTCATCATCTGCACGATGACCGCGCTGACCATCGTCATCACGGGGACGTGGAACGACCCCGACGCCAGCGAGCTCGGCGGGGTCGACCTCACGTCACGCTCGTTCGAGACGGTGCTGCCGTGGTTCCCGGTGGTGCTGGCCTTCGCGGTCGTGCTCTTCGCATTCTCGACGATGATCAGCTGGTCGTACTACGGCATGAAGGCGACGGGTTACCTCTTCGGCGACAACGTGCTCGCGGAGAACGTCTTCAAGGGCCTGTTCCTGGTCTTCACCGTCATCGGGTCCGCGGCCGCCCTGGGGCCGGTCATCAACTTCTCCGACTCGATGATCTTCCTGATGGGCATCCCGAACATCATCGGCCTCTACCTCCTGGCCAAGGTGATCCGCTCCACCATCCACAGCTACTACGAGCGGGTGCAGAGCGGCGAGGTCAAGCAGGTGGTGCACCAGTAGCCGACCCCGACCGGCGACGGGCCCCGTAGGCAGTTCGGGGTCCGTCGTCGCGCGGTGGCCGTCCGGTCAGGCGAGGCCGAGGTCGTCCAGGCCGAAGACGTGGCGGTACTCGAACCCGGCATCCGCGAACTTCTCGGCGGCGCCGGTGGCCCGGTCGGCGATGGTCGCGACCGCGACCACCGTGGCACCGGCATCCTGCGCGGCCCGCGCGGCGTCGAGGGGCGAGGACCCGGTCGTGGAGGTGTCCTCGACCACGAGCACCCGTCGGCCCTGGATCGACGGGCCCTCGATGCGCTGCTGCAGGCCGTGCGCCTTGCCGGCCTTGCGCACCACGAACGCGTCGAGCCGGTCACCGGAGGCGGCGGCGGCGTGCAGCATCGACGTCGCCACCGGGTCGGCGCCCAGCGTGAGACCGCCGACGGCGTCGAAGTCGAGGTCGGCGACGAGGTCGCGCATGACGCGGCCCACCAACGGGGCGGCCTCGCCGTCGAGCGTGATGCGGCGCAGGTCGACGTAGTAGTCGGCCTCCGTGCCGGAGGACAGGGTCACCCGGCCGTGCACGATCGCCTTGGCGCGGACGATGTCGAGCAGGCGGGCGCGGTCGGCAGCGATGTCGGTCACGCGCCCACCGTATGCCGTTGGCGGCTCGCGCCGGTCAGCGGTTCGGACGGCGGTACGGGTGCAGGAACACCGACAGGTCGCCGGCGGCACCGGGGGTTGCGCGCTGCTCGAACCACCGCTGGTGGTGGTCGGGGTCGGGCCGTGGGCTGGGCTGAGGATCGGGGTCGTGCCCGTCCCACACGTCGATGCCCGCCCGCAGCATCCGGCCGACCGGGCTGCCGACCACGGCCGCGGCCAGGTCGTCGCGCAGGTGGCTGGGCAGCCCGTCGAGCAGGATGCGGGGGCTGCGCCGCTCGGCCAGCACGACGAGGCGGGCCAGGGCGTGCACGTCGTCGCTGCCCAGCCGGGTGCCAGACAGCAGCAGCCGCTGCAGCTCGACCAGCAGACACCCTCGCCCCTGCGGCCCGAGCGCCCAGAGCGCGTGCCGGTGCGCCGTCTCCTGCCAGTCGGCGGAGGCGGTGCGGAGGAGGTGGCGGTACTCGCGCAACACCTCGGGCTCGGCGCCCGGAACCATCGTCCGATGGTAGGCCGGGTCGCCGAGCCTGACGAGGGGGTCTGCCCCACGATGCCGTGGGCGGTGCCGGCGCACCCCCGCCGGTGCGCCGGGCGTCCCGCGCCTCCGGCCTCAGCGGCCCGCGGCGTCGGCGAGCTGCTCCGCGGCGGCGCCGAGGGCGTCCTGCAGCTCCGGGGCGTGGTCGTACTGAGCGGCCAGGTTGGCGGCGGCCAGCGCGGCGCCGGCGAAGACCTGGCTGTCGTCCCAGCCCCGCGGCGCCTTCGGCTTGGGCCAGCGGTGCGGCCAGCCGGTGCCGCACCAGTCCTCGATCTCGGCCCGCAGCAGACCGGCCGCCTCGCCGGTGTCCCGGCCGCTGACGATGATGATCGCCGAGACCAGCACGTTCTCGACGAGCTGTGCCCCCACGACCGCCTCGACCGGCGGCAGCGGCTGGGGGTTGAGCGAGACGGCATCCCCGCGGCGGTTGCCGAGATGGGCACTGACCGGGCCGTGCGGGTGGATGGCGTCCATCGCCTCCCAGGGGATGTTGACGAACGTGGACAGGACTTTCCAGCTGACCGAGGCCATGGCAGTGCTCCTTCACGGAAGTGCCCGCGCAGGCCGCGGGTCACCAGCAAGGAGTGCCACCGAGTCGGCCCTGATACCGGGCCGCGACGACGGCCGCCGCTAGGAGGCCGATGCGCTCGGCCGGCGGAACCGGTCGAGCCGGCGCAGGGTGCCGCCGCGCAGCAGCGGGCGGGGCAGCACCCGCACGCCAGCGGTGATGACCTTCCACTGCAGCCCGGGCACCGAGACGACCTTGCCGCGGGCAACGTCGGTGAGCGCCTGCTGCACCACGTCGTCGGCGTCGAGCCACAGCGAGTCGGGCAGGGCCGAGATGAGGATGCCGGCGCGCGCGTGGAACTCGGTGCGGGTGAACCCGGGGCACAGCGCGGTCGCCGTGACGCCGGTGCCTGCCAGCTCACCCGCCAGGGCCTCGGTGAACACGGTGACGAAGGCCTTCTCGGCCGAGTAGCTGCCGTTGGCGATGAACGAGGCGACCGACGAGACGTTGAGGATGGCGCCACGGCCCCGCTCGCGCATCGCCCGCCCGGCTGCGTGGCAGGTGAGCATGACGGCCCGCACCATGACGTCGAGCCCGGCCTCCTCGACAGCGAGGTCGTTGTCGAGGAAGGAGCCGCTCAGCCCGAACCCGGCGTTGTTGACCAGCAGGTCGACCGGCCGCACGTCGTCCTCGAGGCGGGTGCACACCAGCGAGGTCGCCACCCGGTCGGACAGGTCGGCCACCAGCACCTCGACGGCCACCCCGTGGCGCGTGCGCAGTCCGGCGGCGAGCTCGTGGAGCCGGACCTCGTCGCGGGCCACGAGCACCAGGTCGGTGCCCTCGCGGGCGAGGCGTTCTGCGAAGGCGCGGCCGATGCCGGCGGAGGCCCCGGTGACGAGTGCGGTGCTCATGGTGCAGGCACTGTATGCCGGGAACCGTCGTCGCGGTGGGCGCCGTACCCGTGGGTAGGGTGAGGAGGTGCGTATCGCCACCTGGAACGTCAACTCGATCCGCTCCCGCATCGACCGCGTGGAGGCCTGGCTGGCCCGCACCGACGTCGACGTGCTGCTGGTGCAGGAGACCAAGGCCAAGGACGAGCAGTTCCCCTACGACCGGCTGCGTGCCCTGGGCTACGAGGTCGCCCACCACGGCACGAACCAGTGGAACGGCGTCGCGATCCTGTCTCGTGTCGGCCTGGCCGACGTGCAGGTCGGCTTCGACGGCGACCCCGGCTGGGGCGAGCCGTTGGCGGCCGAGGCGCGGTCGATCGGAGCCACGTGCAACGGCATCCGGCTGTGGTCGGTCTACGTGCCCAACGGCCGCGCCCTCGACGACCCGCACATGGTCTACAAGCTCGACTGGCTGGCCCGGCTGCGCGAGCGGGCCAGCGAGTGGGCGGCCGACAGCACCCCTGTGGCGCTGTGCGGCGACTGGAACATCGCCCCGCAGGACGACGATGTGTGGTCGATGGAGTACTACCTCGACAAGAGCCACGTCTCCCCCGGCGAGCGCGCCGCCTTCACCGCCTTCCTGGATGCCGGGTTCGTCGACGTCGTGCGCCCGCACGCCCCGGGTCCCGGCGTCTACACCTACTGGGACTACCAGCGGCTGGCCTTCCAGAAGCGCCGCGGCATGCGCATCGACTTCGTGCTCGGCTCACCGTCGTTCGCGGCCCGCGTCGCAGGCGCGGCGATCGACCGGGAGGAGCGCAAGGGCGCCGGCGCCAGCGACCACGCGCCCGTCGTCGTGCAGCTGAAGGACTGAGCGGATGCCGTCACGCACCACCTCTCGCCGGGCCACCTCCCGCGCTGCTCGGCTGCCGGACGGCGCTGTGCGGCACCGGGTTCGGCTCGGTGCAGGCACGGACGTGCACGTCGTGGAGTGGCCCGCCACGGCCGCGGCCGCCGGCACTGCCGCCGACGGGGTGACCGTGGTGCTGGCCCACGGCTGGACCCTCAGCCACGAGAGCTGGCTGCCGGTCGTCGAGCTGCTCCGGGCGCGGTTCGGGGTGCGGGTCGTGGCATTCGACCAGCCCGGGCACGGCCGGTCGACGCCCGAGTCGCGCACCCCGACGGTGCACGAGCTCGGTGAGGTGCTGCACCGGGTGCTGACGGCGCTCGCCCCGACCGGCCCGCTGGTGCTGTCCGGGCACTCGATGGGCGGCATGACGATCATGGCGTGGGCCGCCGACCACGCCGACGAGCTCGCCGAGCGGGTGCGGGGGGTGGTCTTCGTGGCGACCTCGGCCAAGGTGAGCGACGACCGGGTTCGCCTCCCGCTCGAGGCTGCCCTGATGCGGGCCGCCGTCCGGGCTCCTCGGGTGGCACCCGGCCGGCTGCTGTCGGCCCGCACGCAGACGCGGCTGCTCTACGGGCGCGAGACGGCGCGCGAGACGGCGGTGCCCGGCGTGACGCTCATCCAGCACACCTCACTGCCGACGATGGGGCGCTACTTCCTGGCCCTGCAGCAGCACGACGAGACCGAGGCCCTGCAGCACCTCGGCGCGGTCCCCACCCGGGTGCTCGTCGGCAGCGCCGACCGGCTCACCCCGGTGAGCCACGCGCGGGCCCTGGCCGACGGCATCCGCGGTGCCCAGCTGACCGTGCTGCCCGGGCTGGGGCACATGCTCACCTACGAGGCGCCCGGCGTGGTCGCCGATGCGATCGGCGACTCGCTCAGCGCCGGCTGAGGATGCCGCTCGCGTAGGCGGCCTGGCCCGCGTGCTGGGTGCAGTCGTTCACGATGCTGACGAGGCGCACGGCGAGGGTGACCGGTGGGTCCCAGTGCTCGTCGACGACCCGGTCGAGGTCGGCGTCGGTCACGCCGCGCAGCGCCGCCTCGGCGGCGTCGCACGCGGCGTCGAGGTAGCCGCGCAGGTGCTCGGCGGAGGCCTGCACCTGGAGCACCTCGTCGAAGGACATGCCGTAGCCGTGGGCGTCCGCCGGTAGCGGCAGGGCGAACCGCTCGCGCCAGCCGCCGGCCTCCCACACGGCGTCATGCCCGACGGCGCCGGCGACCTGGGCGTCGAGCCCGCGGCCGATGTGCCAGATCAGCCAGGCGATGGTGTTGGTGCCGGGGGCCGGCGGGGTGCCGAGCTGGTCCTCGGGAGTGTCGTCGAGCACGTGGTGCACGGTCTCGCGCACCCGGTCGAGCGAGTCGATCAGCAGGTCAGCAGTGGTCGCCATGCCCGCGACGCTACCGGGCGCTCAGAGGCCGAAGGTCGTGGCGTGCTCGCCGGTGCGGCGCCTGAGTCCCAGGGCCAAGGCGGCGAGCGCGCCGAGGCCGGCCGCAACCGCGGCACCGCGGAACACCCAGGCCACCTGCACCACGGCAGCGCCCTTGAGGGCCTCGGTGTCGGTGGGGTCGGGCAGGGTGGCGACCAGCTCGTAGTACTGGTGCAGACCGATGGCGGTGAGGAGTGCGATGCCCACGACCATCCCCACCATCCGCGCCACGACGACCAGCGCGGATGCCGTGCCGCTGGTGTCGCTCGTCGCCTCCGCCAGCGCTGCGTCGTTGACCGGGGCGAGGGCGAGCCCGATGCCGAGGCCGGCCAGAGCAAGCACCAGGGTGGCCGGGAGGTGGTCGAGCGACCCCCGGCCCCACGTGCTCATGACGGTGAGACCGATGGTGGTCAGGGCCAGTCCACCGCCGGCCACGACGCCGTTGCCCAGGTGGCGCAGCGCCCAACCTCCCGCGAGTGCACCGACCGGCACGGCGACGAGGAAGCGCACCAGCACCAGGGCCGCCTCGGTCTGGCTCGCCCCCTCGACGACGTGCGCGAGCAGCGGCACGTCGACCACCACCGCCACGAGCGCGACACCGACGAGCAGCGAGACCACGAGGGCCCAGACCAGCCCGCCGCGGACCAGGCCCCGGGGCACCAGCGGCGAGGGCGCACGCCGGTGGTGCACGGCATACAGCACGGCGAGCAGCACGCCCGCGGGCAGCAGGGCGACACCGAGCGGGCCCACGACCTCGGTGGCCGGTTCGGAGGCCGCGAAGGTGAGCACGACGCAGCCCAGGGCACCGCCGAGCAGCAGGGCGCCGAGCAGGTCGGCGCGGCGCAGCAGCGACCACGCGCCCCGGCCGCCGACGACCAGCGCAGCGAGGAGGAAGACCGCCGCGACGACGCCGATCGGGGTGGCCAGCCTCGACGTCGCCTCCCCGAATGGGACGAACGGCAGCCCGAGCGAGACGCTGGTGACGAGCGCGTCGGGGGCGGTCAGGGCGAGCCATCCGGTGACGGCGGCGACCACTGACAGCGCGACGACGAGGGGGCGGGGCCGGGGGACGCTGCCTCCGCCGGTCACGACGATGGCCACGGCGAGCAGGGCACCGAGGAACGCGTTGAGCCAGAAGATGGCGCGCCAGTCGGCGACCACGAGCACGAGGGCGCCCAGCACGGGCCCGAGCACCGAGCCGAGCTCCTGCACCGCGCCGACGACACCCAGGGGCACGCCGCGCCGGTCGGCGGGCCAGAGCTGGGCGACGATCGCCAGGGTGGCCGGCACCAGGCCGCCACCCCCGACGCCCTGCACCACGCGTCCGGCGACCAGCACCGGCAGGTCGGTGGCCAGGGCCGTGACGGCCGAGCCGGCGACGAACACCCCCAGGCAGGCGAGCAGCACCCGCTGCCGGTCGACCAGGTCGGCCACCCGGCCGATGAGCGGCAGCACCGCCACGTAGCCCAGCAGGAAGCCGGAGATGATCGGCGCCGCCCGCTGCAGCGCGTCGATGGTGACCCCGACCCCGCGCATCATGTCGGTGAGGGCCAGCACCACGACGTAGGTGTCGGCGGCGGCGAGGGAGACGGCGATGGCAGCCGTCGTGAGCAGCGCCCTAGGGGCGGGTGATCTCAACGGGTGCCCCGTAGTCGGTGAGCACCAGCACGTAGGTCGCCTCGACCCCGGGGAAGAACGGCCCCTTCAGGGTCGCGGTGCGCAGCTGGTTCGAGTCGGTGATGCCATAGCTCACGGCGAAGGTTCCGGTGCCGTCGCCGAGGTGGAACAGGTCCTCGACCGTCGAGCCGGGCAGGGTGCCGCTGATCTTGGTCAGCACCTCCGAGCCGGAGCGCGTCTGGCCGTCGGCCGTGGGGTTCACGGTCTGCGGCAGCAGCGCCGAGATGCCGGTCGCCGGGTCGAAGAACATCGCCGGGTTGGGGGCGTTCAAGGTGTTCAGGTCGGTCTTCTTGTAGTCCGGCGTGAAGAACTTCAGGTAGGCCGTCTTCCCGATCGCGATGACGTCGATGGTGCCGGCCAGCCCCTTGATGGTGCCGGTGATCGTGCCCTGGAACTTCGGCTCGGTGACGTCGATGACGCCGGCGCCCTTGGCGGCGGTGACGCCGTTCTCGCGCGGCGGCACGTCGCGGCTGGACAGGTCGAGCTGCACGGTCTTCGCGGCGTCGAAGGCCTGCTTCGCGGCGGTCAGCTGTTCGGTCGGGCTCTGCGCCGGGGCCTCAGGCGTGCTGCTCGAGCAGCCTGCGATCGCGAGCACCACGCCGAGGGCGAGCGAACCCGCGACGGCGGGCACGCGCCGGCGTCCGCGCACTGCAGGGGTGGGGCGTCGGCGCATGGCGGCAACAGTAACCGCACCCCCAGCCCCGACTGATTGCGGATCACCCACCGCACCGGCACCCCCCATCCCCGACTGATTGCGGATCACCCACCTCACGAGCACTCCCTTCGGGGGCCGGTGGGTGGGTGATCCGCAATCAGTGGAGTTCCAGGGGGTGGGCAATCCGCAATGAGTCGGAGGCGGGGGCGTCCCGAGATTGACCTATTGGTCGATCTCGGGACGGGGCCAGGGTGCGAATCCGCAATCAGTGGCTGTCCGTGGGTGGGGATCCGCAATGAGTCGGATGCCGTGCCCCGACCTCGTGCGACTTGCCTACGGTTCTGGCGGCTCGGGGCCACCAGAACCGCGTGTAGGTCGCACGACGTCGGAAGCGGGGCGGGTCAGCGCAGGAGGAGGCCCGCTTCGCCGAGGTCGACCACCACGGTGTCGCCGTCGCGGACGTCGCCGGCGAGCAGCCCCCGGGCCAGCCGGTCGCCGATCTCGCGCTGCACCAGCCGGCGTAGCGGCCGCGCGCCGTAGGCCGGGTCGTAGCCCTGCTCGGCGAGCCACGCCTTGGCGGTGTCGGTGACCTCCAGGCTGATCCGGCGGTCGTGCAGCCGGGTGGCCAGGGCGCGCACCTGCAGGTCGACGATGCGGGCCAGCTCGTTAGTCGACAGCGGGTCGAAGACCACGACCTCGTCGAGCCGGTTGAGGAACTCGGGCTTGAACGCCTGTCGCACGGCGGCCATCACGGCCTCGCGCTTGTCGTCCGGCTCGAGCATCGGGTCGACGAGGTACTGCGAGCCGAGGTTCGAGGTCATCACCAGGATGACGTTGCGGAAGTCGACCGTGCGGCCCTGGCCGTCGGTGAGCCGGCCGTCGTCGAGCACCTGCAACAGGATGTCGAACGTCTCCGGATGCGCCTTCTCGACCTCGTCGAGCAGCACCACCGAGTAGGGCCGGCGGCGCACCGCCTCGGTCAGCTGGCCGCCCTCCTCGTACCCGACGTAACCGGGGGGCGCACCGATCAACCGCGCGACCGCGTGCCGCTCGGAGTACTCCGACATGTCGATGCGCACCATCGCGCGCTCGTCGTCGAAGAGGAAGTCCGCCAACGACTTCGCGAGCTCGGTCTTGCCCACCCCGGTCGGGCCGAGGAACAGGAACGACCCGGTGGGCCGGTCGGGGTCGGCGACACCGGCGCGCGAGCGGCGCACGGCATCCGACACCGCACGCACCGCCTCGGCCTGGCCGATCAGGCGCGCACCGATGAGCGACTCCATCGAGAGCAGCTTCTCGGTCTCGCCCTGCAGCAGGCGCCCTGCCGGGATGCCGGTCCACGCCGAGATCACCTCGGCGATGTCGTCGGCGCCGACCCGCTCCTTGACCATCAGGTCGGCGGATGCCGTGGCCGTCTCGGCCTGCTGGGCCGCATCGAGCTCGGCCTCGAGAGAGGGGATCTCGCCGTAGAGCAGGCGCGAGGCGCGCTCGTAGTCACCTTCGCGCTGCAGTCGGTCGGCCTGGGTGCGCAGGTCGTCGAGGCGGGCCTTCAGGTCGCCGACCCGGTTCAGCCCCGACTTCTCCGACTCCCACCGCGCGGTGAGGGCTGCGAGCTCCTCGGTCTTCTCGGCGAGGTCGGCACGCAGCCGGTCGAGCCGCTCGACCGACGCCGCGTCGGTCTCCTTGACGAGGTGCAGCTCCTCCATCTTCAGCCGGTCGACAGCGCGCCGGAGAACGTCGATCTCGACCGGGCTGGAGTCGATCTCCATCCGCAGCCGGGAGGCGGCCTCGTCGACGAGGTCGATCGCCTTGTCGGGCAGCTGGCGGCCGGAGATGTAGCGGTCGGAGAGGGACGCCGCGGCCACCAGGGCGCTGTCCTCGATCTCGACCTTGTGGTGCGCCTCGTAGCGCTCCTTGAGGCCGCGCAGGATGGCGATGGTGTCCTCCACCGACGGCTCGCCGACGAAGACCTGCTGGAAGCGCCGCTCGAGCGCGGGGTCCTTCTCGACGTGCTCGCGGAACTCGTCGAGGGTGGTCGCACCCACCAGGCGCAGCTCGCCGCGGGCCAGCATCGGCTTGAGCATGTTGCTGGCGTCCATGGCCGACTCGCCGGTGGCGCCGGCGCCGACCACGGTGTGCAGCTCGTCGATGAAGGTGACGACCTGCCCCGCCGACTCCTTGATCTCCTCGAGCACGGCCTTGAGCCGCTCCTCGAACTCGCCGCGGTACTTCGCCCCGGCCACCATGGCGCCGAGGTCGAGCGCGATGAGCCGCTTGCCACGCAGTGACTCGGGCACGTCGCCGTCGACGATGCGCTGGGCGAGACCCTCGACGACGGCCGTCTTGCCGACGCCGGGCTCACCGATGAGCACCGGGTTGTTCTTGGTGCGGCGGGACAGGACCTGCACGACCCGGCGGATCTCGTCGTCGCGGCCGATCACCGGGTCGAGCCGGCCCTCACGGGCGGCCTCGGTGAGGTCGGTGCCGTACTTGGCCAGGGCCTCCCCCGTGGCCTCCGGGTCCTCGCTGGCCACCTTGGCGCCACCGCGCAGGTGGTCGATCTGGGCCTCGAGGGCCGTCGGGTCGCCCTGCACGGCACCCTTCTCGAGCAGCGCGAGCAGCAGCACGTCGGTCGACAGGTAGGTGTCACCACGTGCCGCCATCAGGGTGGAGGCGTGCTGCAGCACCGACAGCGCCGCCTGGCCGAGCGCCGGGGTGCCGACGGTCGCACCGGTCGTGCGCGGCATCCCGCTCAGCACCGAGCGCGCGATGGCCGCCATGCCCTCGGCGGAGCTGCCGGCCGCGGCGAGCAGGGCGGGCGTGGTGGTGCCCTCCTGCTCGGCGAGTGCCATGGCCAGGTGGGCGGGGGTGATCTCGGGGTGGCCGGCGGCCTGAGCCGCGCGCTGGGCGACGGCCAGGGCCTCGGCCACCTTGGTGGTGGGCTTCAGCTCCATGCGGGACTCTCCTCGAGCAAGGGACAGCGGTCTGGGGTTCCTTCAGGACAACCCGTGCAGAGTTGAGTCTATTCCGCTCAAGTCTCGCCGCGGCTCGATGGTGACGCAGGATGCCGTGGCGCCGCCGGCGAGGCCACGCCGCCACCCATCCCCCACCCAGAAGCGGCGAGCACTGGCCAGTCCCGTCGCGGCCGACGACCCACCGGCGGTGGGCGCACGGCATCCGCGGGTCGCCTGGACTCGATGCGGGACGCGACGCAGAGCCGCGGGCCGCAGGGCCGCGGGGTGGGGCGACCTCAGCAGGTCGCGGCGAGCGACACGGCCTGGGAGTCGTCGGGCGTGGCGGTCGGGCTGGGCTTCGGCTTGGGATTGGTGCTCTTCGAGGGCGTCGGGCCGGGCGAGGCCGAGGTACTCACAGGCGCCGGAGCCTTCATGGACTTATTGACCAGCGCCCGGATCTTGGCGAAGTCGGGGTTGCCCGGACGCACGACGTCGGCGGTGAGGGGCAGCGAGCGGATCGAGCCGCCCTTCTGGATGCGCAGCGCGAGGTCGACCCACGCGGACAGCTCGTCGCGGGGGATGTCGATGCTCACGTTGCTCTTGACGACCTTGGCCAGCTGCGGGTAGCGCTGCAGCAGCCCGACCGGGTCGGCCTGCTGCATCAGGGCGCCGGCAACGCAGCGCTGGCGCCGCATCCGGCTGAAGTCGTCGCTGCCGGCGCGCGACCGGGCGTACCAGAGGGCGTGCTTGCCGTCGAGGTGCCTCAGGCCGGGCTCGATGTACTCCTGCTTGTCACCGGTGAAGACGACGCCACCCGAGCTGCCCGTGTGGCACTCGACGCAGACCCGCTGCTGCACGTTGACGTCGACCCCGCCCATCGCGTCGACCAGCGCCCGGAAGCCGCGCAGGTTGATGACGACCGACTGGTTGATGTCCAGGCCGGTGATCGCGCCGACGACGTCGACGGTCGACTTGCGCCCAGGGTTCTGGACGCCGGGGAAGAGGTCGGGGCGGCCCTCGGCCAGGGTCCAGATGCCGTTCATCAGGCACTGGTCGCCGCAGTCGTAGCCGTTGGGATAGATGGCGTGCAGGGGATTGCTCTGAGGGAACGGCACCCGCTCGAGGTTGCGCGGGATGCCGATGAGCAGCGTGTCACCGGTCTTGGTGTTGGTGCTGACGACCATCATCGAGTCGGTGCGGGTGCCCCAGCGGTCCTTACCGGCATCGGAGCCGATGAGCAGCGTGTTGACCCGCGGCACGTCGGCCCACGGGTCCTCTGCCGCCGCGTTGGCGAGCGCGACGTCCCGTCGCTCGTTCGGGCTTTCGTCGGCGAACACCGAGTCGATGACCGAGGACTGCACGTCGAGGTAGCGCACGGCCAGGGCCGACGGCGCGGCGACCAGGGTGCAGCAGGCGGCGGCGAAGAGCACCCGGCCGACGCGCCCGGCGCGGCGCCGGCGCGGCCAGGACTGCTCGGCGGTGAGCACGATGGAGCCGATCCACAGCACCGCGCCGACCGCGATGCCCACGCCTACCCACTGCAGCAGCGCAGGCTGCACCGCGACGTCGAGCACCGAGCGGAGCAGGCCACCCTGGCCGGCCCGGAACAGCACCCAGACGGCGGCGGCCAGCGACGCGAGCACGAGCAGCCACCCGAGCACCTTCCAGCGGGTGCCCAGCAGACCGGCGCCGGGCAGCACCGTTCCCAGAGCGATGCGCCGGTAGTACGCCCCCGGGGGGTAGCGCAGCTCGGCGCGGCTCGTCGACGGCTCGGGGTCCCCCGGCCGCTGCGTCGAGCTCGGCAGCTCTTCGGGCATGGCCCACCAATCTGGTCGCGTAGCAGGTCAGGGCACCATCTAGTAGCACAGGGCGGGCGCCTGACCCCCTGAGGATAGCGGCGAACTCTGGGAGATCGCTGACCGTCGTGGTGCTGCAGACGCGGTGAGTGTCGAAGGACACGGTCGGGATGCGTGATGGAATGACTGGATGAGCACTGCCACCAGCACCGCCGTCGAGCCCGCCGACCGCCTGCGCCAGGTTGCGGTCACCGCCGCCGAGATCTTCTGCGTCATCGGCACGCTGGTCGGGGTGGGAGTGATCGGCACCCGGGTGGCGGAGTCCTCCGGTGGGGCGCTGGCGGCCGACGCCACCCTGATCGCCCCGGCCGGCCCGGCTTTCGGCATCTGGACGCCGATCTACCTGGGGCTGGCCGCCTTCACGGTCTACCAGTGGCTGCCGGCCCAGACCGCCGAGCCACGGCACCGGGCCATCGGCTGGCTCGCCGCGGCGTCGATGGTGCTCAACGCGGCGTGGCTGCTCGTCACCCAGCAGGACTGGATCTGGGCGAGCGTGGTGGTCATGGCCGCCCTCGTGGTCACCCTGGGCGTGCTCGTGCGCCGCCTGCAGGACCACCCCAGCTACGGGCACGGCGAGACCGTTCTCGTCGACGGGACGTTCGGGCTCTACCTCGGCTGGGTCGCCGTCGCCGCCTGCGCCAACGTCACCGCGGCCCTGGTCGCCAGCGGGGTCGACCCGGGCGGGTTCGTCGCCGAGCTCGCCGCGGTCATCGTGCTCGCGGTGGCCGCCGCTGTCGGGGTGCTCCTCGCCCGGCAGCTCGGCGGCCGGTGGGCGGTCGCCGGAGCCCTGGCGTGGGGGCTGCTCTGGATCGCCTACGGCCGGTTGGCCGCCGAGCCGCGCTCGGTCCTGGTGGCCGCGGCAGCGGTGGTCGCCGCGGTCGTCGTGCTCGTCGCGGCCGCCCGCATGCACGCGGCTGGCCGATCAGCGGTGGGCAGCTGAGCCGCGTCTGAGCCGCCGACCTCTGGTCACACCGGGCCCCCGACCTTGTAGGGCAGGAGCCGCGCGACGCCCGGATTGACGGGGTGTCGCGCGGCTTCTCGCCTGGAAGGTCGGGGTAGCCGGGCGGACTCGGATCAGGCGTCGCGGCGCTGCGCGTTCGCCGCGTAGTCGGGCAGCTGCTGCAGCGACCACCGGTTGCCGTCGGGGTCGCTGAAGAACACGAAGCGCCCCCAGGCGAGGTCGGTCACCCCTTCGACCGCGATGCCGAGCTCGCGCAGCTCGGCGTACACGGCATCCGCGTCAGGCACCACCATCTGCAGGTTGTCGAGCGACCCGGGCTCCATCGCGGTCAGCCCCCGGCCGACGGCGATCGAGCACGCCGACCCGGGCGGGGTCAGCTGCACGAACCGGATGTCGTCGCTCACCGTGTGGTCGTGGTCGATCGTGAACCCGACCTGTGCGTAGAAGTCCCTGGCCCGGTCGACGTCGGTCACGGGCACCATCACGAGCTCCAGTCTCATCTCCATGCCCACGACGTTAGACAAAAACGAGGACAGTTCCGGTCCGCTACCTTTGGACCGGCCCCGAAGCCCCCAACAGCGCGGATGCCGTGTGCACGATGGCCCATGGCTGCTTCCACACCCTCGGTATCACCGGCTCTCACCCGTCGCGGCGCCATCACGCTGGCCGCCGCCGCGACCACCGCCGCACTGGCTGCTCCCGCGTCCGCGGACGGCCGGCGCGACGACGACGACCACCACCACCACCACCACCACGGCCACGGCCGCCTGCCCGACACGGTGGCCCTGCCCGACGGGCTGCGCCCCGAGGGCATCACCTCCGGGCCGGGGACGACCTTCTACGTCGGCTCGGTCTCCGACGGCCGCATCGTCACCGGCGACCTGCGGCGCGTGGGAACCCGCGTGCTGCTGCCCGCCGCGACCGGGCGGTCACTGCGGGGGTTGTACTGGGACCGGCGCACCGGGCTGGTCTGGACCGTCGGCGGCCTCGGCGCCGAGGCCCACGTCTGGGCGGTCGACGGGCGCACCGGTGCTGTCGTGGCCGACGTGCTGGTGCCCGGCGGCGTGTTCCTCAACGACCTGGTGGTCACCCAGCGGTCGGTCTGGTTCACCGACTCCCGGGTCGACCGGCTCGGGCGGATCGCGCTGACCCGGCGCGGCCGCCCCACCGGCGACGCCCCCACCTTCGTGCCGCTGACCGGCGACTGGCCGGGCTTCGACGGCACCAACATCGCCGCCAACGGCATCCGCCAGCTGCCTGACGGGTCGCTCGTGCTCAACCACAGCTCGGCGGGAGGCCTGTGGCAGGTGAATCCCTACACCGGGGTGGCGCGGGAGATCGTCGTGACCGGCGGGCCGCGACCGGTCAGTGGCGACGGCCTCGTGCTGGTCGGCAGCACCCTGTACGTCGTGCGCGGCGCCGGCACGCCCAGCGTGTCGGTGTTCCGGCTGAGGCGCCGCCACGGCCGGTGGGTCGCCACCGCGCGCGGGACGCTCACCGACCCCACCCTCGACGTGCCCTCCACCGCGACGTTCGCGGCCGGCTCGCTCTGGGCCGTCAACGCCCGGTTCGGCACCCCCTCGCCCGACACCGCCTCCTACTGGATCACCCGGCTCGAGACGCACTGACCCCGCGCACGCAGCAGTTCGGGTGCCACGCAGCAGTCACGTCGTGGCACCCGAACTTCTGCGTGGCACCGGTCGCGCGGCGGATGCCGTCGAGGTGGCGTCTCGTGGGAGGTCAGCGCGGGGCGTGCTCGTCGAGCACGGCCAGCAGGCCCTCGACGGAAAAGGGTTTGACGAGGTAGTCGCTCGCCCCGGCGTTCAGGGCCCGGGTCACCTTGCCCGGGGCGGCATCCGCACTGAGGATGACGACCGGCACGTCGAGGCGGTTCTCGCGCGAGCGGAGCTGGCGGAGCACCTCGAGCCCGTGCAGGTCGGGCAGGTTCTGGTCGAGCAGCACCAGGTCGAAGACGCCGGACAGCGCGAGGTCCAGCCCGGTCGCACCGTCGCCGGCGTGCGTCAACCGCCATCCCGGTCGCAGCTCGAGGACACGCTCGACGAGGCGCAGGTTGCTCACGTTGTCCTCGACGTAGAGCACCGAGGCGGGGCGAACGGTGCGATGCGCAGCGGACGGCGCCCGCGGGATCGTCGCCACTCCCGCCATGGCCGCGAGCGGGGTGCCGCACTCCTCGAACGTGGCGGTGAAGGTGGCCCCGAGGCCCTCGCGGCTCGCCACGGTCAGGGTGCCGCCCATCGCCTCGGCCAGACCCCGCGAGACGGCCAACCCCAGGCCGCTGCCCTCGACACCGGCGCGGGCGGCGTCCAGCCGCTCGAACGGCGTGAAGATCCGGCTGAGGTCCTTCGCCGCGATCCCCGGCCCCGTGTCGGCCACCGCCAGCGAGACGGTGCCCCCCTCACCTCGCGTGGCGCTGATCGTCACGTCGCCGCCGGTCGAGTCGAACTTGAGCGCGTTCGACAGCAGGTTCAACGCGACCTGTCGCAGCCGCCGCGCGTCGGCCATCACGTACCAGTCGTCGGACTGACCCAGCAAAGCATGCAGGTGGACACCGCGC
Source organism: uncultured Actinomycetota bacterium (assembly GCA_963800505.1). Lineage (GTDB taxonomy): Bacteria > Actinomycetota > Actinomycetes > Actinomycetales > Dermatophilaceae > Fodinibacter. The sequence goes on along the minus strand of CAWDBL010000034.1, from coordinate 5,144 downwards.
TCCTCCGCCTCGGCCGCCGTCAGCTCCAACGCCGCTCGTGCGACCTGCCCCACGGACACCGGCTCCAGGGAGAGGGACAGCCGACCGGCCTCGGCCGCTGTCACGTCGAGCACGTCGTTGACCAGCGCCAGCAGGTGCTGCCCCCCGCGGGCGATCTGGTCGGTGGTCTCGCGCTGGTCCGCGGTGAGGTCGTCGCGCTGCAACAGCTGGGTGAAGCCGAGCATGGCGTTGAGCGGGGTGCGCAGCTCGTGGCTGACCCGCGAGAGGAACTCGAGGGTGGCGTCACTGCTGGCGTGCGAGCGGGCCGCTTCCGCCTCGGCCTCCAGCACGCGTTGCTCGCTCGCACGACGCCGTCGGGCGACGACGGCGCTGATGGCGGTCACCGCGCCGAGGGCGAGCAGGTAGATGAGCTGCTGCTTGGTCCACCACATGCGGTCGGGCCACGACAGGACGAGGATCAGCAGCACGGCATAGCCGCCCACCGCGATGACCGTGCGTGGGGTGCCTGCGATGGCCGCGAGGCACGGGCCCACCGTGAGGAGCCCCGCAACGACGACGGTGGGCCCGGCGCCGAGGTCGACGACCGCAAGCACCGTGACCACCAGGACCGCCAGCAGCGCACCGCGCCATCCCTCCAGGGCCACGTGATGACGGGTCGGGACCGGGCGCACCGCACCGGGGTCGCTGCGTCCTAACGACGTGGGCACCCCGCGGCCCTCTCCCTGCGGGCCGTTGGGCGTGACGTTCAGGCCGCTCGATCACCCTAACGCCGCCACCGACGACTCTCCTGCCGAAGGGGGTTCGGCCAACGGCCGGAACCGTTCGTGCTGGGCCCGGTTGGGTCAGCCGCTGCGCTTGGGGCGCCACACGACCAGCGCCGTGGAACGGTCGTGCCGGGGGCGCTCACCGAGCCGGAGGGCATACACGTCACCGCTGGGGGACACCGAGAACACCCGGGTGCCCCGACCGGCACTGGCCCGCACGCCCTCGAGCTCGGCCGAGAGCTCGGCCACCCGGGAGCGTAGCGCGAGCACCTGGTCCTCGAGCTCGAGGATGCGGGCGATGCCGGGCAGCGAGACGCCCTCCTCCTGCGAGAGCCGCTGCACCTCACGGAGCAGGGCGACGTCGCGCTGGGAGTAGCGCCGGCCACCGCCGCTCGTGCGTGAGGGGGTGACCAGCCCGAGCCGGTCGTACTGGCGCAGGGTCTGCGCGTGCATGCCGGCGAGCTGGGCGGCGACCGAGATGACGAAGACCGGGGTGTCGTCGTCGGGGCTGAACGAGGAGAAGCTCATCGTCGCTGCTCCCTTCAGGTCCTGGCCTGCTCGAACAGGGCGGCACGCGGGTCGACGTCCTTCTCCTGCGCCTGCAGCGCCTCGACGGCGGCGCGGGCCTCGTCGGTGAGCCGCTGGGGCACCACGACGCTCACCCGGGCGAGCAGGTCGCCGGTGCCGTGCCGTCCCTTGACGCCGTGACCCTTGACCCGCAGCACCCGCCCGCTGGGCGTGCCCGGCGCCACCCTGACGCGCACCGGGGTGCCGTCGAGGGTCGGTACCGCCACCGTGGCGCCGAGGGCTGCCTCGGCGAAGGTGACCGGAAGGTCGACCGTGAGGTTGTCACCGTCGCGGCCGAACACAGGGTGCTTGTCGACCGTCACGGTGAGGATGAGGTCGCCCTTCGCGGCACCGGGGTCGCCCTCGGCGCCCTTGCCGCGCAGCCGGATCTTCTGGCCGTCCTTGACGCCGGCCGGCACCTTGGTGGTGATCCGGCGGCCCTCGGCCGTCTGCAGGGTGACCGTGGCGCCCTCGACGGCGTCGCGGAAGCTGAGCGAGGTGCGGGCCTGCACGTCGGACCCCGGGCGGGGGCCGCGCGGTGCGCCGAACCCGGAGAACGGGTCGGCGCCGCCACGAGCCCCGCGGGCGCCGCCGGCCGCCCCGCCGAACATCTGCGCGAGCAGGTCGTCGAGGTCGGGCTGTCCGGCACCGGCGCCGCCTGGGCCACCGGGGCCGCCGGTCGAGAAGCGCACCCGTGAGCCGTCGCCACCGCCGAACGCCGAGAACACGTCCTCGAACCCGCCGTTGCCGCCGGGCCCTCCGGCGCGGAAGCGGGCGCCGCCGTGCGCCATCTGGCGGATGGCGTCGTACTCCTGGCGCTGCTTGGGGTCGGAGAGCACCGCGTTGGCCTCACCGATGTCCTTGAAGCGCTTCTCGGAGCCGGCGTCGCCGGAGTTCTGGTCGGGGTGGTGCTTGCGCGCCAGCTTGCGGTAGGCCTTCTTGATGGCGGTCTGGTCGGCATCCTGGGGGACGCCGAGGATGGCGTAGAAGTCCTTCTCGAACCAGTCCTGGCTGGCCATCGGCGCCTCCTCTCAGATGTCGGTGTGGAAATCGGTCATTCGGGGTCGGCCACTGCGACCCGGGCGGGCCGCAGCACCTGCTCCCCGGCACGGTAGCCGGGCTGGAGCACGGTGACCACGGTGGTGCCTGACGCGTCGGCCGGCAGGTCGTCGTCACCGGTCGGCCACGGGGCGTGCATCAGGGCCTCGTGCTGCATCGGGTCGAACGGCTCGCCCTTGCCGCCGAAGCGGGTCAGGCCGTACTTGCCCAGCGTCGCCTCGAGCTTGTCGGCGATGGCCGCGAACGGCCCCTCGACGAGGTCGCCGTGGTCGCGAGCGGCCTGGATGTCGTCGAGCACCGGCAGCACCGACTCGAGCACGTCGCGGACGGCACGCTCCTGCACCAGGGCCCGGTCGCGGTCGACGCGGCGCTTGTAGTTGACGTACTCGGCCTGCAGCCGCTGCAGGTCGCCGAGCCGCTCGGCGGCGAGCGCCGTGTCGGGGTGCGGCACACCGGCATCCGTCAGGTCGTTGAGGTCGTCGAGACCGGATGCCGTGCCGCTGCCAGGTGCGTACGCCACCCCGGCGGGGGTGGCCCCGGACTGCTCCGGGGCCACCTCCGAACCGTCGTTGACGGACTCGGTGTTGATCGCGTCGTCGGTGTCCGGGGTCGTCGTGACGTCCTCGGGCGTGCCGTCGGGCGGCCCACCGGTGGCGGTCGGCTCGGTCACTTCTTCGCCTCGTCGTCGTCCTCGACGACCTCGGCGTCGACGACGTCGTCGTCACCGGCATCGGTCGCCGGCTGGCCACCGTCATCGGTGCGGGTCCCACGCTCTGCGTGGGCCTCGGCGCCCGGCACGTCGCCGGACTCGCCCTGCTCGGCCGCTGCGGCATACATCGCCGCACCCATCTCCTGGGACTTGGTGTTCAGCGTGTCGATCTTGGCCTGGATGTCGTCCTTGGACGCGCCCGAGTCGGGCTTGATGGCGTCCTTGAGGGCGACGAGGGCCTCGTCGACCGGTGTGCGCAGCTCGGGGCTGACCTTGTCGCCGCTCTCGGAGAGGAACTTCTCGGTGGAGAAGACCAGCGACTCGCCCATGTTGCGGGTCTCGGTCTCCTCGCGGCGGACCTTGTCCTCCTCGGCGTGCGCCTCGGCATCCTTGACCATCCGCTCGATCTCCTCCTTCGACAGCGCGGAGCCGCCGGAGATGGTGATCTTCTGCTCACGGCCGGTGCCGCGGTCCTTGGCGGTGACGTGCACGATGCCGTTGGCGTCGATGTCGAAGGTGACCTCGATCTGCGGCACGCCACGGGGGGCCGGGGCGATGCCGGAGAGCTCGAAGGTGCCCAGCGGCTTGTTCTGCTGCGCGATCTCGCGCTCGCCCTGGAAGACCTGGATGAGCACCGAGGGCTGGTTGTCCTCGGCCGTGGAGAAGACCTCGCTGCGCTTGGTCGGGATGGCGGTGTTGCGCTCGATGAGCTTGGTGAACAGGCCACCCTTGGTCTCGATGCCCAGGCTCAGCGGCGTGACGTCGATGAGCAGGACGTCCTTGCGCTCGCCCTTGAGGACACCGGCCTGGAGCGACGCGCCGAGCGCGACGACCTCGTCGGGGTTGACGCCCTTGTTGGGCTCCTTGCCGCCGGTGAGCTCCTTGACGACGGCGCTGACGGCCGGCATCCGGGTGGAGCCGCCGACCAGCACGACGTGGTCGATGTCGCTCAGCGAGATGCCGGCGTCCTTGATCACGTTCTGGAAGGGCTGCTTGGTGCGGTCGAGGAGGTCCTTGGTCATCTGCTCGAACTGGGCGCGGGTGAGCGTCTCGTCGAGGTGGATCGGGCCGTTCTCGGACATCGAGAGGTACTGCATCGAGATGTTGGTGCTGCTCGCGGAGGAGAGCTCCTTCTTGGCCTGCTCGGAGGCGTCCCGGAGGCGCTGCATGGCGATCTTGTCCTTGGACAGGTCGACGCCGGAGCTGTTCTTCACGACGGTGAGCAGGTGGTTGACCACTCGCTCGTCCCAGTCGTCGCCACCGAGCTTGTTGTCGCCGGAGGTGGCCTTGACCTGGATGGTGGAGAAGCCGTCCTCGGGGTCCTTGCCGACCTCGAGGAGCGAGACGTCGAAGGTGCCACCGCCGAGGTCGAAGACGAGGATGAGCTCGTCCTCCTTGCCCTTGTCGAGGCCGTAGGCGAGCGCGGCCGCGGTGGGCTCGTTGACGATGCGCAGGACGTTCAGGCCCGCGATCTCACCGGCCTCCTTGGTGGCCTGGCGCTCGTGGTCGTCGAAGTAGGCCGGGACGGTGATCACGGCATCCGTGACGGTCTCGCCGAGGTAGGACTCCGCGTCGCGCTTGAGCTTCTGCAGGATGCGGGCGCTGATCTCCTGGGCGTTGTACTTCTTGCCGTCGATGTCGTCGGAGCGCCAGTCGGTGCCCATGTGGCGCTTGACCGAGCGGATGGTGCGGTCGGCGTTGGTGACGGCCTGGCGCTTGGCGATCTCGCCGACGAGCACCTCACCGCCCTTGCTGAACGCGACGACCGACGGGGTGGTGCGGCCACCCTCGGCGTTCGCGATGATGGTGGGCTCGCCGCCCTCGAGGACGGCGACGGCGCTGTTGGTGGTGCCGAGGTCGATGCCGACTGCACGTGCCATGTGGTGGTTCTCCTTGCGTTGTGCTGGTTGAGTGCTTGGGACTCAAGGTAGACCGATCGGATGCCGTGAGCAAACCGACCGCTCGAAACTTGCGTTCACTAGGCTCAACCCTGCACGCCGCTGCCATGTTCCCCCCGACCGTCGATCTTTCCGTAGCGGCGCTGT
>CAWDBL010000033.1:0-8587 GCA_963800505.1 uncultured Actinomycetota bacterium | reverse complement strand
CGATCGGCTGCCGCCCAGCGTGCACGCCAGGCTCGACCGCTCCACCTGGACGCCGCCGCCGGTGTTCGGCACGGTCGGCGCGCTCGGGTCGGTGCCCCGTGCCGACCTCGAGCGAACGCTCAACATGGGCGTGGGCTTCGTGGCGGTGCTGCCGGCCGGCGGCGTCGACGCGGCCACCGCGCTGCTGGAGGCACGCGGCATCCACACCTGGGTGATGGGTGAGGTGACCGCCGCCGACGGCGCGCGGGTGGAGGACGGCGTCGAGGTCGTCCGCGGCGCCAAGGGAGTCAACGGCGGCTCGGTGCAGGTCGTCGGCGAGCACCCCACCCCCTACTCCGACTGATTGCGGATCTCCCACCGGGAAAGGGTCGCGAGCCTGCTCCCGAAGGGTGGGAGATCCGCAATCAGTCGGAGTTAGATCAGGGTGATCTGCGGGGCGTAGAGGGCCATCGCGGCGAGGGCCTGCTCGTGGTTCTGCGGGCTCGACCCCGCGCACCCGTCGCGCACCACCCGAACCGTCGCCCCGGCATCCGCCGCCGGTAGCGCGGTCGACAGCACGCAGCAGTCGGTGGCGACCCCGGTCAGCGTCAGGTGCACGTCGGACCCGACGAGCTCGCGCAGCACCGGCCACTTGCCGAACGTGCCGGCCGTGACCACGTGGTCGGCGACGTCGGCCAGCTCGGGCACCACGGCATACAGCGGGTCGGTGCCGGGCACCAGCGCGAACGGCCAGTCGCGGTAGTAGGGCCCCCACGACCCGCCCAGCGACGGGTCGGCGACGAAGCGGGTGAGCACCGTGCGCGAGCGACCGAAGGATGCCGCGAGCTCGGCGATGCGCGGCACCGTCGCCGCCCACATCGGCGAGCCCCACGGCGAGGTCGCCGGGTCGGCGAAGATGACCTGCGGGTCGACGACGACCAGCCAGCCGTCGTCGAAGGCGTCGGTCACCGGGCGGGCTCGCGGTCCTGGGCGGCCGCCGAGGTCGACGGGGCGGCGGCCTCCTGCCGGCGCACGCGGCCACGCCGGGCGAGGTAGGTGACGAGGAAGCTCAGCACGAGGGCGAGCAGCACCCCGATGTTGGAGTAGGGCCAGTTGCCGTCCCAGTAGGGCGTGCCCTCGCCCTCGGTGACGTAGGTGCCCAGCCCCAGCGGCTCCAGGAGGTAGCCCTGCCAGTTGTTCCAGGCGGCATCCTCGGCGAAGTTGTTGACGACCAGCCCCCAGCCGATGACCGAGGCGACCACCATGGTGCCGATCGAGACCCAGTCGAACGCGCCGTAGCGGCCGCGGGTGTCGAACAGGTCGTCGTCGTCGTAGTCGTGCTTGCGCAGGGCGATGTCGGCGATCATGATGCCGGCCCACGAGGCCAGCGGCACGCCGAGGGTGATGAGGAACGACTGGAACGGCCCGATGAAGCTCTCGGCGAAGAACACCACCCAGATGGTGCCCAGGGTGAGGATGACGCCGTCGACCAGGGCGGCGGCCGGCCGCGGGATGCGCACCCCGAGCGAGAGCAGCGTCAGCCCCGAGGAGTAGATGCCGAGCACGGCGCCGGAGACCAGCGACAGGATCACGGCGATGAGGAACGGTACGAGCAGCCACTGCGGCAGCAGGGTGGCCAGCGTGCCGATCGGGTCGGCGGCGATGCCGTCCTTGAGCGCCGGGTCGGACCCCGCCAGCAGCAGGCCGTAGACGACCAGGATGACGGGGGCGACGGCGCCGCCGAAGGTGTTCCACCCGACGATGGCGGCGCCCGAGGCGTCGCGCCGCTGGTAGCGGGACCAGTCGGCGGCGATGTTGATCCAGCCCAGGCCGAAGCCGGTCATCACCAGCACGAGCGCGCCGACGACGGCCTGCGGCGGGCCGCTGGGCAGCGACTGCACCGCGCTCCAGTCGACGTCCTTGAGGGTCAGCAGGATGTAGCCGACGGTGACGATGCCGGTGACCCAGGTGAGCACCGACTGCATCCGCATGATGATGTGGTAGCCGGCCACCGAGGCCGCGACGATGAGCAGGGCGACCACCGCGGCCGCCACGATCTTGGTCGCGGTGCCGCCGCCCCAGCCGAGCTGCTCGAAGATCGTCGAGGTGGCGAGCACGGCGAGGATGGCGAGGAAGGTCTCCCAGCCGATCGAGGTGAGCCACGAGATGACGCCGGGCACCTTCTGCCCGGTGACGCCGAACGCGGCCCGCGACAGGATCATGGTCGGCGCCGACCCGCGCTTGCCGGCGATGGCGATGATGCCGCACAGGGCGAACGACACGACGACGCCCACGACGGTGACGAGGGCGGCCTGCCAGAACGAGACCCCGAAGCCGAGCACGAACGCGGCGTAGGAGATGCCGAACACCGAGACGTTGGCGGCGAACCACGGCCAGAACAGGTCGCGGGGCCGGGCGGTGCGCTCGGCCTCGTCGATGATCTCGATGCCGGTGGTCTCGACCCCCAGCCGCTTGGTGGCGGCGACCGTCGTGTCAGTCATAGGGGCGAGCATAGGCCCGCGCCGGGGCGGTCCGAGGTTGCGTGATCACGACCTGCGCGGGGGCAGACGTACAACCCGCGCCGACGGCGCGGGTCGCACGAAGGGCTCGATCAGGTCGGTGTCAACGCCGACCCGACGACCACTGCCCGTAGTCGTCCTCGTCCTCCCGGTCGCGGTCGTCGCTGCTCGCTCGACTGCCGCTCTGGGCGGTTCCGTGTAGTTCTCGCTCAAGCGCTGAAAGATCGGTGTCCGGGCTGTAGTACTTCAGCTCGCGAGCGACCTTCGTCTGCTTGGCCTTGGCTCGGCCGCGCCCCATGGCGTGACCCCCTCGTGCGTCTGCCGGGGCGGCATCGCTTGCCGGACGGCCCCGTCTTCAGGGTCATCCCAACTCGCGGAGCGGTCCCGGGAATCGTGTGTGTGTCGTGACGCCAACGGTACATGAGTGGAGGACCTCCGGCGACGCCGTCCCGTCAACGCTGTCACAGGTTGCGATGTTCCCCCGCGGTGCGCGCCGTGCCGACCGCGTCACCGGGCAGCCAGGGCCGTCGCCCGCCGGCCGCGATCCGCCGCTCGGCCAGCCGGTCGGCGGCCACCGCCGGGCTCACGCCGGCGGCATCGGCGTCGCGCAGCACCTCGAGGGTGTGCCCGAAGATGGTCGCCGTGCGCTCGCGGGCCCGCTGCATGTCGAAGCCGTGCAGCTCGTCGCTGACCTGGATGACGCCGCCCGCGTTGACGAGGAAGTCGGGGGCGTAGGTGATGCCGCGTGCCAGCAGCCGGGCGGCCGTGCCGCGCTCACCGTCGCTGACCAGCTGGTTGTTGGCGCCGCCGCACACGACCCGGGCCCGCAGGGCCTCGACGGTGGTGTCCTCGAGGGCGCCACCGAGGGCGTTCGGGCTGAACACGTCGACCTCCTGGCGCACCAGCATGTCGAGGTCGTCGACCACCTGCACCCGGGGGTGCACGCGCACCAGCGCCTGCACGGCATCGGTGTCGACGTCCGAGACGAGCACCTCGGCGCCGTCCTCGAGGAGGTGGTCGGTGAGCCGCCGGCCCACCTTGCCCACGCCGGCGATGGCGACCCGGCGCCCGGCGAGGGTCGGCTCGCCCCACACGTGCTGGGCCGTCGCGCGCATCCCCTGGAAGACGCCGTATGCCGTGAGCACCGAGGAGTCGCCCGCGCCCCCGCGCTCGGGGGAGCGGCCGGTGGCCCAGCGGGTGGCCTCGCCGACGACGTCCATGTCGGCCACGTAGGTGCCGACGTCGCAGGCGGTCACGTAGCGGCCGCCGAGCGACTCGACGAATCGCCCGTAGGCGCGCAGCAGGTCGGGCGTCTTGTCGCGCCGCGGGTCGCCGATGATGACCGCTTTCCCGCCACCGTGGTCGAGGCCGGCGACCGCGTTCTTGCTCGTCATCGCCCGTGACAGGCGCAGCACGTCGGCCAGCGCCTGGTCGGTGGAGGAGTAGGGGTGGAAGCGGGTGCCGCCCAGGCCCGGCCCCAGCGCCGTGTCGTGCAGGGCGATGATCGCCCGCAGCCCGGTCTCGGGGTCGGAGCAGAAGGCGACCTGCTCGTGGCCCGCGAGGTCGATCAGGTCGGTGGCCATGGTGGTGCTCCTGGTGATCGGTCGGTACCTCAACGCTATCCCTCCGGGATCGCCGTGGCACGGCACCCCGAGGGGAGCGTCGGCCCCCGCCTCCCGGCCGCACAGCGATTTCGCAGCGAGGCCGCAGCGGGCCCGGCCAGCGTGGGGGCCCGGTCATCCGGGGGGCTGCTTCAGAGGCGGGGCCCCGGGACCGGTGCGGACCGGGCGGCGGGGGGCTCGGTCCGCACCGGGGCCGGGTGCGGCAGACCACGGCGCGCCTCGACGGCATCCGCCGGTCGAAGGTCGCTGCGGCTCGCGATGGCCCGCCCGGTGCGTGGGGCAGGATGGGGCCATGACGGAGCCACACGGTCTGCGGGTCGGGTACAAGGCGTCGGCGGAGCAGTTCGCCCCGGGGAACCTGGCGGGTTTCGCGGTGCGCGCCGAGGAGCTCGGCCTGGACTCGGTGACCATCTCCGACCACTTCCAGCCCTGGCGGCTCGAGGGTGGGCACGCCCCGAACTCGCTCGCCTGGATGTCGTGGGTGCTCGCCCGCACCGAGCGGGTGCTGGTGGGAACCTCGGTGATGACGCCGACCTTCCGCTACAACCCCGCCGTCGTCGCCCAGACCTTCGCGACGATGGCGTGCCTGGCCCCGGGCCGGGTGATGCTCGGGGTGGGCACCGGCGAGGCGCTCAACGAGGTGGCCGTGGGGTCGGTGGGCGAGGGCGAGTGGCCCGAGTTCAAGGAGCGCTTCGGCCGGCTGCGCGAGGCGGTGCGCCTCATGCGCGAGCTGTGGACGCAGGACCGGGTGACCTTCGAGGGCGACTTCTACCGCACCGAGGATGCCGCGATCTACGACCGTCCGGACGCGCCGGTGCCCGTCTACGTCGCCGCGGGCGGCCCGATGGTGGCGCGGTATGCCGGGCGCGTCGCCGACGGCTTCATCTGCACCTCCGGCAAGGGCCGCGAGCTGTATGCCGACCAGCTGGTTCCCGCTGTCGACGAGGGCCTGGACAAGGCCGGCCGGGCGCACGACGAGATCGACCGGATGATCGAGGTCAAGGTCTCGTGGGACCCCGACCCCGAGCAGGCGCTCGAGAACACCCGGTTCTGGGCGCCGCTGTCGCTCACCGCCGAGCAGAAGCACTCGATCCACAGCCCGGCCGAGATGGAGCGGGCGGCCGACGAGCTGCCCATCGAGCAGGTCGCCAAGCGCTGGGTCGTCGCCTCCCGCCCGGAGGAGGTCGTCGAGGCGCTGAAGGTCTACACCGACCTCGGGTTCGACCACCTCGTGGTGCACGGCCCCGGCCACGACCAGGAGCGGTTCCTCACGACGTTCGCCGAGCAGGTCCTCCCGGGCCTGCGCGAGCTGAGCCCCGCGCGCCGGTGAGCGCGCGGTGAGCGGCGACGGCATCCCGGCACCCGGCCCCGCCCTGCCGGGCGTGCCCGCCGCTCCGACGCCGCTGCGGCTGCGCGGGCGCACCTTCGACGCGAGCCGCCCCGCGGTGATGGCGATCGTCAACCGCACCAACGACTCGTTCTGGGCGGGCAACCGGCACGGCGACCTCGCGTCGGCCCGCCGGGCCCTCGACCTGGCCGTCGAGCTCGGCGCCGACATCGTCGACGTCGGCGGCGTGCGGGCCGGCCAGGAGGGCGAGGTGGTGACGCCCGAGCAGGAGATCGAGCGGGTGGTGCCGTTCCTGGCCCGCGCCCGCGAGGACCACCCCGACCTCGTGCTCAGCCTGGACACCTGGCGCTCGGAGGTGGCCCGGGTGGCTGCCGCCGAGGCCGGCCTCGACCTGGTCAACGACACCTGGGCCGGCCACGACCGCGACCTGGTCGACGTCGCTGCCCGCGCCGGTGCCGGCTACGTCATCTCGCACACCGGCGGCCTGCCGCCGCGCACCGACCCGGTCGGCGTCACCTACCCGCCCGAGCCGCTCGGGGTGCTCGACGACGCGCTGCGCACCCTGCGCGAGGGCGCCGAGCGGGCGGCCGCGGCCGGCATCCCGCCCGAGCGCGTGCTCGTCGACCCCACCCTCGACTTCGGAAAGACCACGGCGCACTCGCTGACCCTGCTGCGGCACACCGCGTCGATCGTGGGGCTGGGCTACCCCGTGCTGCAGGCGCTTTCACGCAAGGACTTCATCGGCGAGAGCCTCGACCTGCCCGCCGACGAGCGGCTCGAGGGCACCCTGGCTGCCACCGCGGTCGCTGCCTGGCTGGGCGCGACGGTCTTCCGGGCGCACGACGTGCGCGCCACCCGGCGGGTCGTCGACATGGTGGCGACGATCCGGGGTGACCGCTCGCCGCTGCTCGCGGTGCGCGGGGTCGCGAGGTGAGCGAGGCACCCGGGCCGCTGGCCGGCATCCGCGTCGTCGAGCTCGGTGGCATCGGGCCCACACCCTTCGCCGGCATGCTGCTCGCCGAGCTGGGCGCCGACGTCGTGCGGGTCGACCGGCCCGGGGAGTCGAACCCGCTGGCGCTCGCCGGGGGCCTGCGGCGCTCGCGGCCCAGCATCGCCGTCGACCTCAAGACGGATGCCGGGCGCGCGGTCGTGCAGCGGCTGGTCGACGGCGCCGACGTGCTCGTCGAGGGCTACCGGCCCGGGGTGGTCGAGCGGCTCGGGCTGGGGCCGGAGGAGTGCCTCGAGCGCAACCCCCGGTTGGTGCACGCGCGGATGACGGGGTGGGGGCAGACCGGACCGTGGGCGCCACGGGCCGGGCACGACATCACGTACGCCGCGGTCTCGGGCACGTTGCACGCCCTGGGCACGCGCGAGCGGCCGGTGGCGCCGGTGCCGGTGATCGGCGACTTCGCCGGGGGGTCGATGTACCTCGTGGTGGGGGTGCTGGCGGCGCTCATCGCGCGGGGCACGACCGGGCGCGGGCAGGTGGTCGATGCCGCGATGGTCGACGGCGCGGCGCACCTGTTCTCGATGGTGCACGGGCTGCTCGGCGTGGGTGGGTGGCGCGACGCGCGCGAGGCAAACCTCCTCGACGGCGGGGCGCCGTTCTACGCGGTGTACGAGTGTGCGGACGGGCGCTTCGTGGCGGTCGGAGCGCTGGAGCCGCCGTTCTGGGCCGCGCTGCTGGCCGGGCTGGGGGTGGACGTCGAGGGGGAGCAGTACGACCCCGCGACCTGGCCGGTGCAGCGGGAGGCTTTCACGGCGGCCTTCCGCACCCGCACGCGCGACGAGTGGGCGGCGCACTTCGAGGCCACCGACGCGTGCGTCGCGCCGGTGCTGTCGCTCGCCGAGGCACCGCAGCACCCGCACCTCGTGGGTCGTGGCACCTTCGCCCCCGACGGCTCCGGGCACCCGGTGCCGCGCACGGGGCCGCGCTTCTCCGCCACGCCCGCGCGCGACCCCGGCCCCGAGCCGGTGCCCGGCGCCGACACGACGCGCTACCTGCTGGCCCACGGGTTCAGCGAGGCGGAGGTGGCCGACCTGGTGGCCTCGGGCGCCGTCGTCCAGGCCTGAGCGCGGGCGGCTCAGCGGCTCAGCGTCTGGACGGACCGAACGGACCGCCGTCGCCGAACACGCCTGCGGCGAAGCGCTCCCCGACGAACTGGTGCGTCACGGCATCCGGGTGCAGTGCGTCGGGCAGCGGGTGCTGGGCGTGGTCTGTCACCCCGTAGAGCGAGAGCCCGTCGACGAGGTGGAGGTTCGGGTCGTCGGCGGCGCGCCGCGCCACGACCTCGGCGAGGGCCTGGCGGATGACGCTCAGCGTGAGCCGGCCCATGGCGACCTCGGCGGGGTCACCCGTCGCGCCGAAGCGCACCCGGCCCTCGGCCATGGCGTCGGCATCGGGGAGGGCCGGGCCGGGGGTGTCCTCGTGGATCGGGCAGAGCAGCGGAGTCACCACGAGGAGCGGGGTGGTGGGGTGGCCCTCGCGGATGATGTCGAGGAAGCCGTGGACCGCCGGGGTGAAGGCCCGCAGGCGCATCGCGTCGAGGTTCACGACGTTGATGCCCACCTTGACGCTCAGCAGGTCGGCGGGGATGTCGCGGATGGCGCGCGCCGTGAACGGGTCGAGCAGCGCGCCGCCGCCGAACCCGAGGTTGACGAGGTCCACCCCGCCCACGCGCGCCGCGACCGCCGGCCACGTCGTGGAGGGGCTCGCGGCGTTCGAGCCATGGCTGATCGAGCTGCCGTGGTGTACCCACACCGGGCGGTCGCTCGCCGGCGCCGGCTCGACCGGGGCGTCGGTGCGCAGGGCGATGACCTCGGTGACCTCGGTGTGCGGCAGCCAGATCTCGATGGTCTTGTCGCGGTCGGGCAGGCCGTCGAAGCGCAGCGTGCCGGGGTCGCCCTCGAGGAGGGTGGTGGCGCCGGTGGTCATGTCGATGCTGAGCGTCGACCCGCCGCTGACGGACCCTTGCGCTGCCGGCTGCCTGTCGACCAGGAGGTCGTAGACACCCGGCTGGGGCGGCGGCGCACCGATGTAGGCGCGCCGCGTGGCGTGGGCCTCGAGCTCGACCACGGTGGCGCGGGTGCGCAGCACGAGGCGGACCCCGGACGGCTGG
>CAWDBL010000032.1:0-139014 GCA_963800505.1 uncultured Actinomycetota bacterium | reverse complement strand
TCGGTGTCGCGTGTCTTGTACATGTTGACGCTGGTCCGGAACACGGCGTCGAGGGGCTTGGTCACCTCGTGCGCGATGTAGTAGTCGACTGCCGACGCCTCGTCGATGTACTGGCGCCACCCGGTGTCGGGGTCGGCGAAGCCGGGGCTGAACAGCACGTCGTCGACGGTGTCGAGGTAGTCGTCGATCCAGGAGACCTGCGCCGGGGTGATTCCCGAGCCGTCGGCCTCGTCCTGGGGCTCGCTGATGCCCACCCAACCCCGGATGCCCGCCGGACCCACCTGCACGTTGTGGTCGGCGCTGCGCCGGAAGTCCCACTCCAAGAGGTAGCCGCCGGTCACCTGCGGTGGTGCGTCGTTGACGCCGCTCGGGGTGTTCTTCAGGGCGGTGATGTCGACGCGGTTGGTCGCGATGCCCACCCGCTCGATGAGGCTGTAGGACCCCTGGTAGCGCCCGTTGAGGTAGAAGTCGACCGGGACCTGCTTCGGGGTCCAGGCCAGGTTGGTCAGGTCGCGGCCGATGTCCATGGCGATCCCGGTGCGTAGCAACGACCTGTCGAAGTGGTTGGCCAGCAACGCCCACTTCTTGCTGGACCCCATTCCGCACAGGTCGGCCTTCTTGTCGAGGGTGAAGCTGTACGGCTTCTTCGCGAAGTTCCACGTCGAGTTGCCCCGGCCGCGCGCCTTCAGCAGGGCCTGGGTCACCGCGGCGTTCCCGCACGGCGCCCTCGAGTCACCGGGCACGATGGTCAGGCGACCCTCGAGATAGGTCGTTCGCGACAGGATGGGCGAGGCCTCGTTCGTGTCGAGGTGGACGGTCGCGAGCCCGGTGCCCTTCGTCGGGCGGCTCGCGGGCGCGTGCTCGACCAGGTCGCTCAGGGTGAACGAGCCGCCGGAGCCGGTGACCGCGCGATAGGCGTGCGTCACGGCGAGGGGGGCATCGTCGCGCAGGACTGCCACACCGCGGGCGTCGGCGATCGCCGTGCCGATCGGGCGCCACGACGCCTGCCGTACCTCGTCGGTCATCGAGGTGACGATGGACCGCACCTGGATGGTGACCGTCGTCCCTGCTGCAGCCGCGCCGAAGTCGGCCGACCAGGTGGTCTGCTGTCCCACGTCGGCCACCGCGAGCCGTCCGGTCACCGGGTTCGCGACGACGGTGCTCGGAGTGGTGCTGACGTTGCCTGCGGCATCCACCGTGAACACGCTGTACGAGTAGACCGTGCCGCTCGTCAGGCCGGAGTCCATCACGGTGGTCGCGGTGGGGGTGGCCAGCGGCACCGACGTCCCGTCCGTCGAGGATGCCGGTGGCGTGCTGCCCTCGGCCCGGCGCACGACCACCCCGGCCAGCTCCGGGTCGGCGGGGTTGACCCAGCCCAGCTCGACGCTGGTGCCGGCCCGGTCCAGGAGGTCCAGCGCCGAGACCCTCGCGGGCGGGTTGGTGTCGGGGACCCAGCCGAACACGTCGACGACGATGTCGGTGGCCGCCGTGGTGCGGATCGAGAGCCGGCCGTCGGCGCCGAGCGTCGCCATGGCGGAGTTGGAGATGGGGCGCCCGTCGGGGTAGTTCACGCTCGAGGTACCCGGCCGGGTCGTCCCGGCGGGGAAGGCGGTCGCGTAGCCGGCCCCGGTGGCGTTGACGGTGGTGATGTTGACGAAGGCGGCATCGGCGTCTCCGGCCACCCCGTTGACACCACCGACCTGGATGGTGACGGTGCCGCCCGCGGCCACCTTGCCGACCGGAGCTCCCTTGCCGGTGCGGGTGTCGAGCACCCGCGACGGCACGAGCGGGGTGAAGACCGAGCCCGTGGGGAAGTAGCCCGTGACGTCGACGACGAGGTCGGCCGTCGCCGTGCCGTAGAGCGAGATCTGGCCACCGGCGCCCACCTTGGCCACGACGAACCCCGCCCTGGTCTGCCCGGCGGAGTAGTTGACGTTCGACGCCAGCGGGACCGTCCCGCCCGTCGGGTACACGGTGAGGTAACCGCGGACGCGGGGCTTGACGACCGTGACGTTCAGCAGAACGGCGCGAACGCCGGTCGCAGGCACGCCCCCGTGCCCGGCCACCTGCAGCACGACCGACCTGCGCCCGGTCACCGGTGCCCGCGCAGCGCCCAGGCCGGTCCGGGTGTCCATGACGCGAGCCGGGGTGGTCGCCACGAGGTCGGAACCGGTCGGGAACCAGCCGAGGACGTCGAGCACCACGTGGGTCGTCGCATGGACGTAGACCGTGACCCGGCCGCCGCTGCCGACCCTGACGATGGTGGAGTTGGCGGTGACCTCCCCGGCGAGGAAGTTCAGGGTCGAGGTGCCGGGGCGGGTGCCACCGGGGTGGACGGTGACGTACCCGGCACTGGCCGGTGCGGCCACCGTGACGTTGAGGGCGACCGCTGCCACCCCCGACGACGGGATGCCGCCCCGCCCGGTCACCTGGACCGTGATGCTGCCCCGGGCCACGATCCGGCCGGTGGGCGCGCCGACGCCGGTACGGGTGTCGAGCAGCCTCGTCGGGCTCGTGGGTGCGTACCCGCTGCCGGTGACGGCGGCCCGTGCGGTGGTCGAGGTCGCCACCACGGTGCCGGTGCAGAGCAGGAGGGCGAGGAGAGCAGCCAGGAGAGCACCGGAGCGAGTCCGCCAGAAGATGATCACGGGTTCCGCGATTCGACTCGGCACCGATCCCCAGCGAACCGGTGATGAGGCCACGGTATGCCCCAGGGGCGACCCGGAGCACCCACGGCCCGAGGCGTGGCCGACGTCACACGGCAACGGCATCCGACACAATCGTCCCCATGCCGAGCCTCCCCGTGGTCCTCGACGTCGACACCGGAGTCGACGACGCCTGCGCGATCCTCCTCGCCGCGCTGCACCCGCGGCTCGACCTGCGCGCGGTGACCTGTGTCGGCGGCAACGCCCCGCTGGCCGACGTCGTGCGCAACACCCTGATGGTGCTCGAGACGGCCGGGCGCAGCGACGTGCCCGTGGGCGTCGGTGCCTCGCGCCCCATCCTCGAGGAGCCGGTCGACGCACGGCACGTGCACGGTGCCGACGGCATGGCCGACCTCGGGATGCCGGCGCCCACCTTCGCGCCCGACCCGCGCCCGGCGATCGACCTCCTGCGCGACACCATCGACGCCCAGGCCGACGCCGGTGCCCCCGTCACCGTCGTGCCGCTGGCCCCGATGACCAACCTCGCGCTGCTCGCCCGGGTGCACCCGCAGGCCTTCGCGCGGATCGGCCGGATCGTCTTCATGGGGGGTGGCGTCGAGATCAGCAACGCCACCGCCGCGGCCGAGTTCAACGTCTTCCACGACCCGGAGGCCGCCGCCATGGTGCTGGCCACCTGTGCCGAGCACGACGTCCCCGTCACGATGTACGGCCTCGACGTCTTCTACGGCCCCCTCGTCACCGACGTGCAGGTGGAGGCGCTGCGCGAGCTCGACACCCCGGTCGCGCACCTCGCCGCGGGGCTCATCTCGTTCCACCACCGCCGGTTCGCCAACGCCGGGGCGACGATCGGCGACGCGGGCGCCGTCGGCATCCTCGTCGAGCCGGATGCCGTGTGCACGCGGCGGCTGCCGGTGCGGGTCGAGCTCGCGGGCACCTGGACCCGCGGCCGCACGGTCGTCGACCGGCGCGACTGGAGCGGCGACCTCGCCCACGACCCGCACGGCCTGGCCGCGACGATGGTCGACGTGGCCCTGACCGTCGACGGGCCGCGGATCGCCGACCTCTGGGTGCGCACCGTGCGGGGGGAGGCGTCGTGAGCGGGCGCGTGCTGGTGCTCGGGTCGCTCAACGTCGACCTCGTCACCCGCGTCGAGCGCCACCCCCGGCCGGGGGAGACCGTGCTCGGCGAGGGTCTCGAGCAGCTGGCGGGGGGCAAGGGAGCGAACCAGGCCGTCGCGGCGGCATCCGCGGGCGCGAGCGTCGCCATGGTCGGGTGCGTCGGCGACGACGCGGGCGGCACCGCCTACCGTGCCCGGCTCGAACGGCTCGGCATCGACGTGAGCGGTGTGCGCGTCGTCGAGGGAGCCCCGAGCGGGCACGCCCTCATCGCGGTGTCCGACGACGGGGAGAACTCGATCGTGGTCATCCCCGGCGCCAACGACCTGCTCGACGAGCGCGAGGTCGACGCGGTCGACGACCTCGGACCCGGTGATGTCCTCGTCGTGCAGCTGGAAGTGCCCCGTGAGATCGTCTGCGTCGCGGTGCGGCGGGCCGCCGGGCGCGGGGCGCGGGTGGTTCTCAACACCGCGCCGTATGCCGCACTGCCCGCCGACGTCGTGGCGCTCGCCGACCCGGTGGTCGCCAACGAGCACGAGATGGCAGCGCTCGCCGAGGCCGGCGCCGAACCGCGCTCGCTGCTGGTGACCTTCGGGGCCAACGGTGCAGCCTGGGACGGCGTGACCGCCCCGGCCCACGCCGTGGCGGCGCACGAGGTGGTCGACACCACCGGGGCGGGCGACGCGTTCTGTGGCGCGCTCGCGGCATCCCTGGCGGCGGGGGACGGGCGCGAGGTGGCCCTCGACGCGGCCCTGGCGGCCGGCGCAGCGGCGGTCCGCCACCGCGGCGCCCAGCCCTCCCCGACTTTGTAGGTCGGACGCCGGGCAACACGCGGCAGAACCCCGATCTCGACCGGCTTCTCCCCTACACGGTCGAGGAACAGCAGGGGCGAGTCAGACGGGGTCGACGACGAGGACGACCTGCTGGCCCGCGACCCGCGTCAGGATGACGGTGGCCTGGGCGCCGTCGCCGGCCTTGCGGCCGATCCGCAGCTCGCGGCGCAGCTCGTCGTCGTCGAGCCGCACACCGCGCTTCTTGATGGTGAGCCCGGTGATGCCCTGCTGGCGCAGCCAGGCCCGCAGCGACTTCACACCGAACGGCATCACCTCGCGCACGGCGTAGCGCCGGGCGAACGGCACGTCGACGTGCGCCTCGCTGACGACGTAGCCCAGCCCGGTGTCGACCTCGCTGCCCAGGGTCGCCGCGGTGACCGCCCCGAGCAGCCCGGCCTGGGTCACCGCCCGGTCGGGCTCGTAGAGCCACGGACCGACCGAGCCCAGCGACTCGACCGTGGGGATCTCCGGCTCGGCCATCGCCTCGTCGACCTCCACCGGCGAGCGGTCCGGGCGCAGGATGCGCGCGCTGCGCCCGGGGCGCTGGGCCAGCGGCCCCCACCACACCGCGCACTCGAGCACCTCGCCGGCGAACGAGGTCCACTGGGCCTCGGTGCCGAGGGGGATGGCGTCGTGCGGCATCGAGGGCGAGAGCTTGGCACCCGTGGCGGGCACCGCCGTGGCCACCTGGAGCACGAACTCCCACGTCGGCTGGATCTCGTCGAGCCGGAACACCCGCTTGATCCGACCGTGCCGGCCGGTCAGCCCCGGCACCCGGCGAGCCGGGTCGAGCCACACCCCGACCCGCGAGCGCAGCGGGTCGCGCGGCCCCTCGAACTCCTCGGCCAGCCCCACCCGTGCCCGCGAGTCCGGCCACGGGCGCAGGTTGATGTCGGCGATGGCCGCGGTGACCGGGTCGATGTCGACCCCCTGCACGGTGACGCCGAGCGCCGACATCGCCACGGCATCCGACCCGATGCCGCAGCCGAGGTCGTGCACCGTCGCGAGCGAGGCGTTGTAGAAGCGCCCGGCGTGGGTGGCCGCCACCTCCAGGCGCGAGGCCTGCTCGAGCCCGTCGGCGGTGTAGAGCATGTCGTCGGCGAACTCGCCGAACTTGGCGACGGCCCGCGACCGCAGGCGTTGCTGGGTCAGCAGCGCGGCGACGAAGTCGGGGTCGTGGCCCTCGCGGCGCAGCCGGTCCTGCAGGCGCATCACCTCGCGCTCGTCGTACGCGGGCAGGCTGCGCAGGATCGCCCGACCGTCGGGCGACCCCAGCGCTCGAACGGTGCCGACATCCACGGCGGGCATCCTGCCATTTCCCGGGGCAGCCGCATCCCGGACGCGCAGTGGGCGCCCGGACGTCCGGCAACTGGCACTCGAGTTGACCGAGTGCTAACGGGCGACCTAGATTTGCCTCATTGGCACTCGCCCTCGGTGAGTGCCAGCGCACCCCGGGTCTCGATCGACCCCCGCGACGGCGAGAGCGGCCCGGGAGCGCAGTCCCCGTCCACTTCGACTCACCCCACAGGGGAGGAGCACACCGTGTCGGTTTCCATCAAGCCGCTCGAGGACCGCATCGTCATCAAGAGCCTCGAGGCCGAGCAGACGACCGCGTCCGGTCTCGTCATCCCGGACACTGCGAAGGAGAAGCCCCAGGAGGGCGAGGTCCTCGCAGTCGGCCCCGGCCGCATCGACGACAAGGGCAACCGCGTCCCGCTCGACGTCCAGGTCGGCGACCGCGTCATCTACAGCAAGTACGGCGGCACCGAGATCAAGCACGGCGGCGAGGAGTACCTCATCCTCTCCGCCCGTGACGTGCTCGCCGTCGTCGGCTGACGCACGCCCCACGTATGCCGTGACCGCGCCCCGGTGCGCACCCGCCACCGGGTGTGACCGGGGCGCGTCCGGTACCGGTGCACCACAGACAACCCGCCGCGGTGGAGCGCAAGCCCGCCCTCGGCATCCCGATCACGAAGGACAGCAATGGCCAAGGAACTGGAGTTCAACGACTCCGCCCGCAAGTCGCTCGAGCGCGGCGTCGACGCGCTCGCGAACGCCGTCAAGGTGACGCTCGGCCCCAAGGGCCGCAACGTCGTCATCGACAAGAAGTGGGGCGCGCCGACGATCACGAACGACGGTGTGACCATCGCGCGCGAGATCGAGCTCGAGGACTCCTACGAGAACCTCGGCGCGCAGCTCGCCAAGGAGGTCGCCACCAAGACCAACGACGTCGCCGGTGACGGAACGACCACCGCGACCGTGCTCGCTCAGGCCATGGTCCACGAGGGCCTGCGCAACGTCGCCGCCGGCGCCTCGCCGTCGGGCCTGAAGCGCGGCATGGACAAGGCCGTCGAGGCGGTGTCCGAGGAGCTGCTCAAGAACGCCCGCGACATCGAGTCCAAGGACGAGATCGCCCAGGTCGCCGCGCTGTCCGCGCAGGACCCGGAGATCGGCGAGACGATCGCCGAGGCCTTCGACAAGGTCGGCAAGGACGGCGTCATCACCGTCGAGGAGTCCTCGACCGCGAGCACCGAGCTCGAGTTCACCGAGGGCATGCAGTTCGACAAGGGCTACATCAGCCCCTACTTCGTCTCCGACCCCGAGCGCATGGAGGCCGTCGTCGAGGACGCCTACGTGCTCATCAACCAGGGCAAGATCTCGGCCATCGCCGACGTCCTGCCGATCCTGGAGAAGGTCGTCAAGGCCGGCAAGCCGCTGCTCGTCATCGCCGAGGACATCGACGGCGAGGCCCTGTCGACGCTGGTCGTCAACAAGATGCGCGGCACCTTCAACGTCGTCGCCGTCAAGGCGCCCGGCTTCGGCGACCGCCGCAAGGCCATGCTCCAGGACATCGCCACCCTCACCGGCGGCCAGGTCGTGGCCGAGGAGGTCGGGCTCAAGCTCGACCAGGTCGACCTCGACACCCTGGGCCTGGCCCGTCGCGTGGTCGTGACCAAGGACTCCACGACGATCATCGACGGCTCCGGCGACCACGAGGAGGTCACCGCGCGGGTCAACCAGATCAAGCAGGAGATCGAGCGCACCGACTCCGACTGGGACCGCGAGAAGCTCCAGGAGCGCCTCGCCAAGCTCGCCGGTGGTGTCTGCGTCATCAAGGTCGGCGCGCACACCGAGGTCGAGCTCAAGGAGAAGAAGCACCGCATCGAGGACGCCATCTCGGCGACCCGCGCGGCCATCGAGGAGGGCATCGTCGCGGGCGGCGGCTCCGCCCTCATCCAGGCCGTCAAGGTCATCGAGGGCCTGGGCCTCGAGGGTGACGAGAAGGTCGGCGCGTCCATCGTGCGCAAGGCCGCGGCCGAGCCGCTGCGCTGGATCGCCGAGAACGCGGGCCTGCAGGGCTACGTCGCCGTCGCCCGGGTGCAGGACCTCGACCCGGGCCAGGGCCTCAACGCCGCCACCGGCGAGTACGAGGACCTGGTCAAGGCCGGCGTCATCGACCCGGTCAAGGTCACCCGCAGCGCGCTGCGCAACGCCGCGTCGATCGCGTCGATGGTGCTCACCACCGACACCCTCGTCGTGGAGAAGAAGGAAGAGGAGCCCGCGGGCGCCGGTGGCCAGGGCCACGGGCACGGTCACTGACCGCTCGCTCCTCTTGGCGCCGGCTCGCCGACGCACCCCGCACCACCACGGATGCCGTCCGCTCACCGAGAGCGGGCGGCATCCGCTGCGTGTGAGCCCGGTTCCCGCGCAGTCAGGGTCGGGTCCTTGCTCCCGATGTGTGCTCCTACTCCGGTCGTGCGCTGCTGCAGCAGCGCGCAAGCGGAGCAAGGACCCGAGCCGGGAGCAGCGACCCGAGCCGGGAGCAAGGACCCGAGCCGGGAGCAAAGACCCAGCCCGGATGCCGGCCGCTCACCGAGAGCGGGCGGCATCCGCCGCGTGTGTGGTCAGGACTCGGCGGTCACGTGGATGGTCTCGGCCTCGACGGTGACCACGTCACCCGGGCGCACCTGGCGGCCACGCCGAGTGTCGACCTCGCCGTTGACGGCGACCACGCCACGCTCGATGACCTCGCGGGCCATCGCCCCGTCGTCGACCACACCGGCCAGCTTCAGCAGCTGGCCCAGGCGGATGGACTCGCCACGGATCGGGACGTCGAGGGGGGCACTCACCGGGTCAGGCTACGCCGGGCGGGCTCGCGTGCTGTCCGGACCGCAGGACATCCTGGCCGGTGGATGACGTCGCTGTCACCCACCGGTCGGGACGTCCTGCGACCCGAACTGCCTCTCGCCCCCGGGTCTGGTGGGGTGACCGCCGCGGGGCGGTCACCGGGTCAGGACGCGATGTGCCGGGCGCGGGCGTAGACCGTCTCGCGCTCGTCCTCGGTGAGTCCGCCCCAGACGCCGTACGGCTCTCGCACCGACAACGCGTGGCTGCGACACTGCTGCAGCACCGGGCAGGCCAGGCAGATCTCCTTGGCCGCGCTGGCGCGGGTGCGGCGCTTGCTGCCGCGTTCGCCCTCGGGGTGGAAGAACACCTCCGGACCCACGCGACGACAGGCTCCCTCGAGCTGCCAGTCCCACAGGTCGGCCACGGGACCCGGGAGCCGGGTGATCTCGGCCATGTGTACCTCCACAAATCTCGCTGCCACTCCCTGAGCGGCCAGATCATCACGGTAAGTTCGGCTTGGTAGGGGGTGGGCAATCCTTTGGTAAAGGCTTGGTCAAGTGCCTCATCCGCACCCCAAAACCGCTGCTGACCTCAGGCTTTCCGTACCTACGGAATCCGAAGGCTGCGCGGCGGGAAGCGGACCTGCGGCCCGGTCGGGGGCGCGCCCGGCCACGGCCTCGGGTGAGTGACGGCGACGGGCGTGCGACCACGTAGAATCGGGCGATGAGCCTCGGACTCGACGAGACCAGCACCACCCACGACGACCAGGTGGCGGCCGTGCCCACGCCCGCGGTGGTGGCGACCACCGCGGAGCCCGCGGCGGCCTCGCCCTTCGCCGAGCTGGGCCTGACCTACGACGACGTGCTGCTGCAGCCCGGCGAGACCGACGTCATCCCGAGCGAGGTCGACACCACCGCCCGGCTCACCCGCGAGATCTCGATCAAGGTGCCGCTGATCTCGGCCGCCATGGACACCGTCACCGAGGCCCGGATGGCGATCGCGATGGCCCGGCACGGCGGCATCGGCATCCTGCACCGCAACCTGTCGATCGAGGACCAGGCCTACCAGGTCGACCTCGTCAAGCGCACCCAGACCGGCATGATCTCCAACCCGGTCACCATCGGCCCCGACGCCAGCCTCGAGGACCTCGACGACATCTGCGGCCGCTACCGCGTGTCCGGGCTCCCGGTCGTCGACGACGGCAACCACCTGCTCGGCATCGTCACCAACCGCGACCTGCGCTTCACCCCGGTCGCCGAGTGGAGCGACACGCTGGTGCGCGACGTCATGACCCCGATGCCGCTCATCACCGGCCACGTCGGCATCGGCCACGACGAGGCGACGGTGCTGCTGCGCCAGCACAAGCGCGAGCGGCTGCCGATCATCGACGACGAGGGCCGGCTCAGCGGGCTGATCACCGTCAAGGACTTCGTGAAGTCCGAGCAGTTCCCCGACGCGAGCAAGGATGCCGACGGCCGCCTCCTCGTGGGCGCCGCGGTCGGCTACTTCGGCGAGGCCTGGCAGCGCGCCACCACCCTGATCGACGCCGGGGTCGACGTGCTCGTCGTCGACACCGCCCACGGCCACGCCCGCCTGCTGCTCGAGATGGTCGAGCGGGTCAAGAAGGACCCCGCCACGAAGCACGTGCAGGTCATCGGCGGCAATGTCGCAACCCGTGCTGGCGCCCAGGCGCTCATCGATGCCGGGGTCGACGCCGTCAAGGTCGGCGTCGGGCCGGGGTCGATCTGCACCACCCGCGTCGTCGCCGGTGTCGGCGTGCCGCAGGTGACCGCCATCTACCAGGCCTCGCTGGCCTGCGCCCCCGCCGGCGTGCCGCTCATCGGCGACGGAGGCCTGCAGTACTCCGGGGACATCGCCAAGGCGCTGGTGGCCGGCGCCGACACCGTCATGGTCGGCTCGCTGCTCGCCGGCTGCGAGGAGTCGCCGGGCGAGCTGGTCTTCATCAACGGCAAGCAGTTCAAGGCCTACCGCGGCATGGGCTCGCTCGGGGCGATGAGCTCACGGGGCAAGAAGTCCTACTCCAGGGACCGCTACTTCCAGGCCGACGTCACCTCCGACGACAAGATCGTTCCCGAGGGCATCGAGGGCCAGGTCGCCTACCGCGGCCCGGTCGGTGCCGTGGCCCACCAGCTCGTGGGTGGCCTGCACCAGTCGATGTTCTACGTCGGCGCGCGCACCGTGCCCGAGCTCAAGGCCAAGGGCCGCTTCATCCGCATCACCACAGCCGGGCTGCGCGAGTCGCACCCGCACGACATCACCGGCATCGTCGAGGCACCCAACTACTCCGGCTGAGTCGGCTCACCTCGGCGTGAGTGCGGAAATGGTCGCTGGGGCAACCACTTCCGCGCTCGCCGCGGTCACGAGCTGGTGAGCGCGTCGCGGTACGACGGCAGGGCCACGCCGCCGTCGGCGGTGCGGTCGACCGAGGTGGCGGCCAGCACCGCCCGCACGATCGCGAGCGACACGCAGTCGGCGGCCGCGGTCTGCAGCTCGACCTCGTCGATGCCGGTGACGGCCGCCCGGGCGCCGGTGGCCAAAGCGAACGCCGTGTCGCCGTCGTAGGCGGTGTGCACCGGCGACAGGGCCCGCGCGAAGCCGTCGTGGGCCACGCCGGCGAGCTTCTGGCACCCGGCCTTGGTCAGTGTCACGTCGGTCGCCACGACGGCCAGCGTGGTGGCGACGCCCGCCCGCAGCTGTTCAGCCTCCTCCGCCACAGCCGCCCAGTAGGCACCCGCGCGCTCGGCATCCGGGGCCGGCAAGGTGTCGTCAAGAGCGAGGTGCGCCGCGAACATCCGCCCGTCCGCACCGAACGCCGCGCCCACCGCGTTGACGACGACGAGCGCCCCCACCGTCGCCCCCGAGGCGAGCACCGCGGATGCCGTGCCCACCCCGCCACGCAGGCCGCCGGTCCGCGCCCCGGTGCCGGCCCCCACCGAGCCCGAGGCCACCGGGCCACCGGCAGCAGCGCGGTAGGCAGCAGCGCCGTCGGCCGGCCCGGGGGAGTGCCGCCAGGAGCCTCCTCGGCCGAGGTCGAACAGGATCGCCGCCGGAACGATCGGCACCCGCTCGTGCGGCTGCGGCCCGACCGGCCAGCCGGCGCCGGCCTCGTACACCGCGGCCGCCACCCCGTCGGCGGCCGACAGCCCGAAGGCACTGCCACCTGCGAGCACCACGGCATCCACGGCGGAGACCAGGTTGCGCGGGTCGAGCAGGTCGGTCTCGCGGGTGCCCGGGCCGCCACCGCGCACGTCGATGCCGCCGACGGTCGCCGGTGGCGGCACGACCACCGTCACCCCGGTGAGCCAGCCCGGCTCGTCACGGGTGGTGTGGCCGACGCGCACGCCGTCGACGTCGGTGATGGCGTCATGGGGTCCGGGGTGCACGGGCCCAGCATGACGGATGCCGGTCCCACAGGTGCGGGACCGGCATCCGGTCTGGGACGTGAGGGCCTCAGTGCAGCATCACCGTGGAGGCGACGTCGTCGGCGGACGCATCGTCGAGCAGGTGCGACTCCTCGTGCTTGCGCGGCAGGAAGTAGGCCGGGATCAAGGTGAGCGACAACAGGATCGCAGCCACCCAGAAGGTGTTGGCGAAGGCCATGGCCATCGCCTCGTGCACGGCGGCCATCAGCACCTCCTGGCCCTTGGCGAGCAGTGCGGCGACCTCGGGGAACCTCGCCGCGATGGCGCCGAGCTGCGCGGGGTCCTTGACGCCGGCGGTCGCCTCGTTGAAGGCCGTCGACGCCTTGAGCAGCGGGTCGTTCTTGAGGCCGTTGGTGAGCACGACCGACATGATCGCCACACCGATCGACGAGGCGACCTGCTGGCTGATGTTGAGCAGCGTCGACCCGCGGGCGACGTCGTGCGACTTCAGCGTCTTCAGGGCCGAGGTCATCAGCGGCATCATCGTGGCGCCCATGCCCAGGCCCATGATGAACAGGACCGGGAGGATGTAGGTGTAGGGCGTGGTGGCGGTGATCTGGGTCAGCGCGAACATGCCGCCGATGATGGCCACCAGCCCGAACGGCACGATGCGGCCGACCGGAAGCTTGTCGGTGAGCGCGCCGGCGATGGGCATCGTGACCATCGCGCCGAGGCCCTGCACGGCCATCAGCCAGCCGGCCTGCAGCGGGGTCTCGCCGCGCACCTGCTGGAAGTAGGTGGGCACGAGCAGCAGCCCGCCGAAGAACGCCGCGGCGAACAGCGCCATCGTGATCACCGACACCGAGAGGTTGCGGTTGCGGAACAGCCGCAGGTCGAGCAGCGGGTGCGTGGCGCGGAAGCTCCAGAACACGAACGTCGCGATCATCAGCAGGCCCAGGGTGCCCCAGAAGATGACCTTGAACGAGAAGAAGGTGCCCTCGCCGGGGATCGAGGAGACGCCGTAGAGGAACATCGCCAGGCCGGGCGACATCAGGGCCGCGCCGACCCAGTCGAAGGACTCGCTCGGCGTGGGGCGGTCGGACGCCAGCACGAAGAAGGCGTAGGTGATCGCGGCGATGCCGATCGGCACGTTGATCAGGAAGATCCAGTGCCAGGAGTAGTTGTCGATCAGGTAGCCGCCGAGGATGGGGCCGAAGATCGGGCCGAGCAGCATCGGCACGCCCAGGATGGCCATCAGGCGGCCCATCCGGGCCGGGCCGGCCGCGCGGGTCATGATCGTCATGCCGAGCGGCATGAGCATGCCGCCACCGAGACCCTGCAGGAAGCGGAAGCCGATGAGCATGCCGATCGAGCTGGCCGTGGCGCACAGCACCGAGCCGAGCGTGAAGAGCAGCAGCGCGGTCATGTAGAGGCGCTTGGTGCCGAACCGGTCGGCCGCCCAGCCGGTGAGCGGGATGACCATGGCCAGCGCCAGCGTGTAGGCGATGACCGTCCAGGTGACGGTGGAGTAGAGCAGCGGGGCTTCCGGCGTGCCGAACTCGGTCTGGAAGGTGGGCAGGGCCACGTTGACGACGGTGATGTCGAGGATCGACATGATGGCGCCGAGCACGACGACACCGGCGATCTTCAGGACCGCCCCGTCGATCTTGTCGGGGTAGACGGGGGGCGCGGTCCGCGCTGGTGCTGATGACACGTTGGCTCCATGTCCGGAAAGGGCGTGTGGTCAACCGGGCGGCCGCGTCGTCGACCCCTCGTGGGGGCGGCGGGCCGGGCGGCGGCGGCAACGGTGCCGACGGTCAAGTGTGCCCCACCTAACCCCCCGTACGGAATCGATTTCTGCTAGCAGCGGACACCCCGCGGACCGGGGAATACCGCGAGGTCGGCATCGCTTCGCGGGGGGTCGTCGGCCGTCGATAGGGTGACCCGGTGACCGAGATCGAGATCGGCCGCGGCAAGCGCGGCCGCCGGGCCTATTCCTTCGACGACATCGCCATCGTGCCGTCGCGCCGCACGCGCGACCCCGAGGAGGTCTCGGTCGGCTGGCAGATCGACGCCTACCACTTCGAGCTGCCGGTGATCGCCGCCCCGATGGACTCGGTGATGTCGCCGCAGACCGCCATCTCGCTCGGCCGGCTCGGCGGGTTGCCGGTGCTCGACCTCGAGGGGCTCTGGACCCGCTACGCCGACCCCACCCCGCTGCTGGCCGAGATCGCCACCCTCGACCCGGTGCTGGCGACCACCCGTATGCAGGAGATCTACCGCGCGGAGATCCAGCCCGAGCTCATCGTCGAGCGGCTGCGCGAGATCCGCGCCGCGGGCGTCACCGTCGCCGGGGCGCTCACCCCCCAGCGCACCCAGCAGCTGTGGAAGACCGTGGTGGATGCCGGGGTCGACCTGTTCGTCATCCGCGGCACCACCGTGTCGGCCGAGCACGTGTCGGGCCGCGCCGAGCCGCTGAACCTCAAGCGGTTCATCTACGAGCTCGACGTGCCGGTCGTCGTCGGCGGGGCCGCCTCCTACTCCGCGGCACTGCACCTGATGCGCACCGGCGCGGCCGGCGTGCTCGTCGGCTTCGGCGGGGGAGCGGCGCACACCACCCGGCGCACGCTCGGCATCCACGCCCCGATGGCGTCGGCGATCGCCGACGTCGCCGCCGCGCGCCGCGACTACCTCGACGAGTCCGGCGGTCGCTACGTGCACGTCATCGGCGACGGCGGCATGGGCACCAGCGGCGACATCGTCAAGGCGGTCGCCTGCGGCGCGGATGCCGTGATGCTGGGCGCCGCGCTCGCCCGCGCCACCGAGGCCCCCGGCCGCGGCTTCCACTGGGGCCCCGAGTCGCACCACCCCGAGCTGCCCCGGGGCGAGCGGGTGGAGGTCGGGGCGGTCGCCGGGCTCGAAGAGATCCTCTTCGGCCCCAGCCGCGTCGCCGACGGCACCACCAACCTGGTCGGGGCGCTGCGCCGGGCGATGGCGACTTCCGGCTACCTCGACCTCAAGGAGTTCCAGCGGGTCGAGGTCGTGGTCGCGCCCTACCAGCGCAGCTGACGCCGGGTCCAGTCCCGGCAGGCCGCGTGCCACACCTCACGAAGGCGACACGCGAACGGGGCGGGATGGTTACCCTTCGGTAATGGCCGAAGTCATCGTGGACCCCGAGACCACACCCACTGCAACGTATGCCGTCGACCCGGCCCGGGTCCGAACGCTCATCGCGCGGGTGGTGGCCTCCGGCGACGGCGGTGAGGAGCTCACCAGCACGCCGATGACGGGTGCGCCCCTGGCGAACCTCCCGCTCGCGACGGCCCGTGACGTCGGGGTCGCGGTCGACACCGCCCGCGGCGCCCAGCAGCGCTGGGCCGCCACCCCGGTCGAGGAGCGCGCCGCGGTGCTGCTGCGCGTGCACGACCTCGTGCTCGACCGGCAGAGCGAGCTGCTCGACCTCGTGCAGCTCGAGTCGGGCAAGGCCCGCTCGCACGCCTACGAGGAGGTCGCCGACTGCGCCATCGTCGCGCGGCACTACGCCCGGCGCGGGCCATCCCTGCTGCGCGAGACCAAGCACGTCGGCGTACTGCCCGTGCTCTCGCGCGCCGTCGAGCACCACCGGCCCAAGGGCGTCGTCGGCATCATCTCGCCGTGGAACTACCCGCTGAGCCTGGCCGTCACCGACGCCATCCCGGCGATCCTGGCCGGCAATGCCGTGGTGCTGCGCCCCGACGTCCAGGGGTCGCTCACGGCCCTGGCCGCCGCGGAGATCTTCGCCGACGCCGGGCTGCCCGAGGACCTGCTGCAGGTCGTGCTCGGCCACGGCGAGCCCACCGGCCAGGCCGTCGTCGACCGCGCCGACTACGTCAGCTTCACCGGGTCGACCGCCACCGGCCGCCGGGTCGCCCAGGCCACGGGCCGGCGGCTCGTCGGCGTCAGCCTCGAGCTCGGCGGCAAGAACACCATGTACGTCGCCGCCGACGCCGACCTGCGCCGGGCCGCCGCGGGGGCGGTGCGCGCCTGCTTCGCCTCGGCGGGCCAGCTCTGCATCAGCGCCGAGCGGCTCGTCATCCACGCCGACGTCTACGACGAGTTCGTGCCGCGGTTCGTCGAGCTGGTGTCGCGGATGCGCCTGTCGACCGGCCTGCACTGGGGCGCCGACATGGGCAGCCTGGTCAGCGCCGTGCAGAAGGAGAAGGTGCTCGGCCACATCGACGACGCCGTCAGCAAGGGCGCACACGTGCTCACCGGCGGGCGCGAGCGCCTCGACATCGGCCCGCTCGTCGTCGAGCCGACCGTGCTCGAGGGCGTCACCTCGGCGATGGCCTGCCGCGACGAGGAGACCTTCGGGCCGGTCGTGTCGCTCTACCGGGTCGGCTCCGACGAAGAAGCCGTGCGAATGGCCAACGACACCGAGTACGGCCTCAACGCGTCGGTGTGGACGCGCGACGTGCGCCGAGGGCGCCGGATCGCGGCCGGCATCCACGCCGGGACGGTGAACGTCAACGAGGGCTACGCCGCCACCTGGGGCAGCGTCGCCGCCCCGATGGGCGGCATGAAGTCCTCCGGCCTGGGCCGGCGGCACGGCCGCGAGGGCCTGATGAAGTACACCGAGACCCAGAACATCACCTCCCAGCACCTCGTGCCCATCGCGCCCTTCGGCGGGATGTCGGACGAGACCTACGCCCGGGTGCTCACCGGGGCGCTTCGCGTCATGAAGGC
This sequence comes from uncultured Actinomycetota bacterium, assembly GCA_963800505.1. Classification (GTDB taxonomy): domain Bacteria; phylum Actinomycetota; class Actinomycetes; order Actinomycetales; family Dermatophilaceae; genus Fodinibacter. The sequence continues at coordinate 122,164 of CAWDBL010000032.1, read as the reverse complement.
GGTTCGACTCAAGTGACCACGAACGACACGTCCACCACCCCCCAGCCCGAGGTCGACGTGGACGTCGACGTCGTGGTCATCGGCTCGGGCTTCGGTGGGTCCGTCACGGCCCTGCGGCTCGCCGAGAAGGGGTACTCCGTGCTGGTCCTCGAGGCGGGACGGCGCTTCGCGGACGAGGACTTCGCGCAGACCTCCTGGGACGTGCGCAAGTTCCTGTGGGCACCCAAGCTCGGGTGCTACGGCGTCCAGCGCATCCACCGGCTCAAGGACGTCATGATCCTCGCCGGGGCCGGCGTGGGCGGTGGGTCGCTGAACTACGCCTGCACGCTGTACGTGCCGCCCGCACCGTTCTACCGCGACCCGCAGTGGGGCGACATCACCGACTGGCAGGCCGAGCTGGCGCCGCACTACGAGACGGCGTCCGCGATGCTGGGCGTGGTCACCAACCCGTGCGACGGGCCCGTCGAGCAGGTGATGCGCCGCACCGCCGAGGACCTCGGCGTCGGGGACACCTTCCGCAAGACGCCGGTCGGCATCTACTTCGGCGAGGCCGGGGAGCGGTCGGCCGACCCCTACTTCGGCGGCGTGGGCCCCGAGCGCACCGGGTGCACCCAGTGCGGCAACTGCATGGTCGGATGCCGGGTGGGCGCCAAGAACACGCTCGTCAAGAACTACCTCGCGCTGGCCGAGGGGCTCGGGGTCGTGGTGGAGCCGATGCGCACGGTCACCCGGCTCGGGGTGGTGCCCGGCACCGGCGACCCGACCGGTCGCGGGGAGCGGTACCGGGTGCGGCACGAGCGGACCGGGCCGCGTGAGGGTCGCGACGTGCGGGTGACCACGGCGACGCACGTCGTGGTGGCCGCCGGCACCTGGGGCACCCAGCACCTCCTGCACGAGATGAAGGACGTGGGCGAGCTGCCCCGCATCTCGGACCGGCTCGGGCACCTCACCCGCACCAACTCCGAGGCGCTCCTCGGTGCGACGGCGCTCACCGTGCCGGCGGACGCCGACCTCTCGCGCGGGGTCGCCATCACCTCCTCCTTCCACCCGGACGACGAGACCCACGTCGAGAACTGCCGCTACGGCAAGGGCTCGAACGCCATGGCCCTGCTCGCCGGGGTGCGGGTGCCGCCGGACACCGGCCGCTCGAGGCTCACCCAGGCGCTCGTCGAGCTGCTGCGCAACCCGCGCGACCTGCGGGCCGTCGGCATCAACGCCTACCGCTGGAGCGAGCGCACCGTCATCGGCCTGGTCATGCAGACCCGCGACAACTCGCTGCGGACCTCGCGGCGCAAGGGCCGCCTCGGCGGCTACCGGCTGACCTCGGAGCAGGGCCACGGCGAGCCGAACCCGACCTACATCGAGGTGGGGCACACGGCGATGCAGGCGCTCGCCGCCCGGCTCGAGGAGGAGACCGGCACGCGGACCGTCGCCGGCGGCTCCTGGGGCGAGGTGCTCGACACCCCGATGACGGCGCACTTCATCGGGGGTGTGGCCATCGGGTCCGACCGCGAGCGTGGTGTCCTCGACCCCTACCACCGGGTGTGGGGCCACCCCGGCATCTCGGTCGTCGACGGCTCGGCCATCTCGGCGAACCTCGGGGTCAACCCCTCGCTCACGATCACGGCGCAGGCCGAGCGGGCCATGTCGCTGTGGCCGAACTCCGGCGAGGCGGACGCCCGACCCGAGCAGGGACAGCCGTATGCCGTGCTGCCGGCGGTTGCGGCGCGCCGCCCCGCGGTGCCGGCCGGTGCCCTCCGGCCCTCCGGCGCGGTGGAGCGCCCAGCAAGCGCGCGGGTGCTCCCACTGTCGGTGGTGCCGGCCACGATGGGCGGATGAGCGAGTCCGCTTCGGGTCGTCGGTCCGCGGTTGCCGGGCCGGGTCAGTGGTCGTTCCGTGCCCCTGTGTGGCAGTGGCGCGAGGGCACCTGGCGGTTCGTCACGGTGCCCGAGGCCGTCAGCGACGAGGTCGACGAGGCCGTCGGTGACGGGGCCGGGGGGTTCGGCTCGGTGCGCGTCGAGGTGACCGTCGGGCGCACGGTGTGGCGCACCTCGTTGTTCCCGTCGGCCGAGGAGGGGGCCTACGTGCTACCCATGAAGAAGGCGGTGCGGGTGGCCGAGGGGCTCGCCGACGACGACGTCGCCGAGGTGAGCATCCGGCTCGTCGACCGCTGACCGGCATCCGGGTCCGCGCGGGTTCGTAGGCTCTGCTCATGAGGTCCATCCGAAGTGTCGTCGTGTTCGACGCCGCCGACCTGGCTGCGGAGTCGGCCTTCTGGGCAGGGATGCTCGACGGCCACGTGTTCGAGGACGAGACGTTCCACAGCGTCATCGACTCCGCCGGGCAGTGGCGCATCGGCGTCCAGCTCGTCCCCCACCACGTTTCCCCCGACTGGCCGGACGGGGCCCCGCAGCAGGTGCATCTCGACTTCCACGTCGACGACCCGGTCCAGGCGCACGACCAGGCGGTCGGGTTGGGCGCCCGGGTGCTCCGGTTGGGCGACCTGACGAACGAGGAGGGGCACCACGTGTTCGCCGATCCGGCCGGCCATCCGTTCTGCATCGGGTGGGGGCACCCGTCGCACGAGGCGCTGGCTGCCTTCGTCAAGGACAGGCTGGGGTGACATCGGGGCCCGCCCGCGCGGCCTCAGGTCGGTGGCGAGGTGGGCGGGGTGAGGGTTCGGCGGCGCACAGCCGCCTCCACGAGCCGCCGGGCGAGCCGCAGGCGCTGCGCCCTGCCGCTTGGTGCCGCCGGTGGCGGCGGCACCGTCGTCACGCTGACGGCCACGAGGTCGGTGTAGGCGTCCTGGCGCAGGCGGGTGACCATCTTCTGCGCGGCGCTCTTGCCCCGGGCGAGGATGCCGGCGGCCGCGAAGGCGCCGAACCCGCCGGTGGCGAGCAGTGACGAGAACCAGACCGGCACCGAGCCGACGTCGCCCGCCGTCCCGACCACCGAGAAGTAGGCGGTGACGAGGGCGATCGACAGCAGGGCCAGGGCGATCTGCGGCCAGAAGATCCTGGCGGCCCGCAGGATGTTGGTCGAGCTGCGCAGCCGCTCGTAGGGGCGGATGAGGGTGGTGGGGTCCTGCCCGAGCACGAGCAGCTGGTACCAGCGGCGGGCCTGCTCGTAGAGGGTGGTGCGCATCGAGGGGTCTGTGGCCCATCGGGGGTCGGCCGCGACGACACCCCAGGCCTCGAGGGCGCCGGCGACGGCCGGGGGCGTCATCTCGTGGGCGACACCCGGCTCGAGGCGGCCCAGCATCCGGGTCAGCTCACGGCGCCGCTCGGCACCGAGCAGGAAGGGCAGCGAGACCGCGCTCGTCGCGCCGTCGATCTGCCACTGGTCCTCGGGGCCCAGGCCCCAGAAGCACTCCGCGAGACCGCGACCGAGCAGGTAGCCGTTGGCGAGCGACTCCGCGCGCCGGGCCAGCTCGTCCTGGAACCAGGCGTCCCACTGCAGGAAGAAGGTGCCGGTCGGTCGCCACGCGTCGTCGTCCGGGGCGGGGGTGGCAGTGGCGGTGTCGTCGGCCCACGGCGCCACGGCGGAGGTGAGGCCGCTCTCGAAGGTGGCGTCGCGGTCGAGGCCCAGCCGCTGCACCAGGGCGACGAGCGAGGCGACGGCCTCCTCCCGCGACGCCGAGACCACTCGCTGTGAGCGCAGCGGCAGCACGAGGTCGGGACGCAGGGGGAGCGGGGTGGCCTGCGGGCGGGGACCCTGCGGCCAGTGCCGCCCGCGCACCTCGGCGACGGACCAGCCCAGGCGCAGCGTGTCGATGACCGCTCCGACGTCCGTGGGCGGGTTGCCCGCTGCCGTGTCGCCCGCTGCCATGCGTGCCTCCTGCCGCCGCGAGCCGTGGCCCGCACAGAACTGCTGGACGCACCGTACCGGGTCCGCCCCGAGGGACAACCCGCCTCGCAGGCAACAGGGGTTGGGTGCTGGGATGGTTGCCGGGGCAGCCATCCCAGCACCCAACTGCGGGGTCTCAGCCCTCGTCGCGCCAGGAGCGCCACAGCGCGGCGTAGGACCCGTCGCGGGCGATCAGCTCGTCGTGCGACCCGAGCTCGCTCACCACGCCGTCCTCGACCACGGCCACCCGGTCGGCGTCGTGGGCGGTGTGCAGCCGGTGCGCGATGGCGACGACCGTGCGCCCGTCGACGACGGCGGCCAGCGACCGCTCCAGGTGCCGCGCGGCCCGCGGGTCGAGCAGCGAGGTCGCCTCGTCGAGCACCAGGGTGTGCGGGTCGGCCAGCACCAGCCGGGCCAGGGCCAGCTGCTGCGCCTGCGCCTCGGTGAGCGCGTGGCCACCGGAGCCGACCGTCGTGTCGAGGCCGTCGGGGAGCGCCTGCGCCCACTCGAGGGCGTCGACGGCGGCCAGCGCCTCGCGCAGCTCGGCGTCGGTCGCGTCGGGCCGGGGGAGCCGGAGGTTCTCGGCCAGGGTGCCGACGAACACGTGGTGCTCCTGGGTCACCAGGGCCACCTCGCCACGCAGCACGGGCAGGGCGAGGTCGACCAGCGGCACGCCGCCACCGGTCACCCGGCCGGTGCGGGGGCCGTCGATACCGGCCATCAGGCGGCCCAGGGTCGACTTGCCGGCCCCGGACGGCCCCACGATGGCGAGCCGCTCGCCGGGCACCAGGCCGAGCGAGACACCGTGCAGCACGTCGCGGCCCGCGCGGTACGAGTAGCGCACGTCGTCGACGTCGACCTGCTCGCCCTCGGGCTCAGCCCCGGTCGCCACCCGGTCGGGCGGCACCTCCGAGACCCCGAGGATGCGCGCCAACGACGTTGCGGCGAACTGGATCTCGTCGAGCCAGGAGATCAGCTCACCGAGCGGGTCGAGGAGCTGCTGCACGTAGAGCGTGACGGCGGTGGCGGCCGCGATGGTGATGTGTCCGTTCCAGGCCAGCCACCCGCCCCACAGCACGGCCGTGGCGATGGGCAGGAAGAAGCCGATCTCGAGCCACGGGAACCAGCGCATCCGCAGGCCCAGGGTGTAGCGCTCGGCGTCGCCGCACTCGTCGAGCGCCTCCTGGAAGCGCCGGCCGCGAGCCTCCTGCAGGCCGAGGGCGTCCATCGTCTGTGCACCCTCGATGGTCTCCGAGGCGACGCCGTTGAGCCGGGCGTAGGAGGCGTGCTCCCAGAGGTAGCCGTCGCCGGCACGCTTGAGGTACCAGCGCGAGCTCGGCACGTGCACCAGCGCCGCGGCGAGCAGCGAGAGCGCGGCCAGCGGGGAGATGAGGAAGGCCGCCACCGTCGTCGCGACCACCGTGGTCAGCGCGACGACCATCGCGGGGATGCCGAACCGGATGATGTGCGCGAGCGACTCCACGTCGTTGGTCGTGCGCGCCACGAGGTCGCCGGTGCCGGCCCGCTCCACGACGGAGAGGGGCAGCCGCACCGAGGAGGTGATGAAGTCCTCGCGCAGCCGGGCGAAGATGCGCTCGGACAGCACGAACGAGGCGCGCCTGGCCACCCAGGTCAGCAGGGTCTGCACGAGGATCGCCGCGACCAGCAGGGCGATCAGCCGGTCGATGCGGCCCAGGCTGCGCTCGCCGGTGGTCACCTCCTGCACCACCTGGCCGATCACCCACGGCCCGACCAGGGCGACGAGCGCGGCGACCACGTGCCAGCCGAGCACCTTCGACAGCGGGCCGCGGTGGTCGCGCAGCAGCACTGCGGTGTGGGCGCGCACCGTGGCGCTCGAGGCGATCGGCAGGGTGCGGGCGGCGTGGTCGGTGCGGCCGAGCAGCGGCGACATCACTCACCACCTCGCAGCACGATGTCGCGGTAGGCCTGGTGCGACCGCACCAGGTCGTGGTGCCGCCCGGTGGCGGTCACCCGGCCGCCCTCGACCAGCACGACGGTGTCGGCGCGGTCGAGCAGCAGCGGGCTGGCGGTGACGAGCACCGTGGTGCGGCCCGCCCGGTGGGCGACCAGCCGCTCGGCGATCCGCGCCTCGGTGTGGGCGTCGACGGCGCTGGTCGGCTCGATGAGCACGAGCACCTCCGGGTCGCGCAGCAGCGCCCGGGCGAGGGCCACCCGCTGGCGCTGCCCGCCCGACAGGGCCCGGCCACGCTCCTCGAGCTCGCCGTCCATGCCGTGCTCGAGCGCGTCAAGGGCGTCGGAGGCGCTGGTGACCCACACGGCGGCGTGGCGGTCCTCGTCGCTGGCCCCGCCCAGGGCCTCGCGCACCGGCCCGCTGAAGAGGTGCGGGTCGGCCTCGGACACCACGACGCGCGAGCGCACGGCATCCACCGGCAGGTCGTCGAGCGGCACCGCGCCCCAGCGCACCCCGTGCCGGCCGGGCCGGGTGCGGCCCAGGCGGTGGGCCAGCTCGGAGGTCTCCTCCGGGCGGGCGCTGACCAGCGCGGTGACCCGGCCGGGCTGGATGACGACGCCGGTCACCGGGTCGACGAGCGGGGAGCCCCGGTCGACGACGTAGCCGTTGATCGTCGCGCCGGTCTCGGTGCTCGCGTGGTCGGGCTCGACGCCGAGGATGAGCACGATGCGGCGGGCGGCCACCCGGGCGCGGGTCATCTTGTCGACGAACTCCGTCGCCGTGCGCAGCGGCATGGTGAGGAAGGCCGTGTAGCCGTAGAACGCCACCAGCTGGCCGGGGCTGATCTCGCCGGCGACCGCGAGGTGCGCGCCCACGCCGGCGACGATGACGACGAAGATGCCGGGCAGCAGCACCTGGGCCGCGTCGAGCGTGGCCTGGATGCCGGACAGCTGCACCCCGGCGTTGCGCACCCGCCCGGACTGCGCGGCGTAGCGCGCCAGGAAGGTGTCCTCGCCACCGATGCCGCGCAGCACCCGCAGCCCGGCCACGGTGTCGGCACCGAGCGAGGTGAGCAGCCCGGCCTCCTGCCGCTGGGCGGCCTGCCGCTTCTGCAGCGGGCGCATGACCAGGGTGAGTGACGCGAGCAGCAGGGGGCCGCCGAGCAGCATGATGACGCCGAGCAGCACCGAGCCCTGCAGCAGGATGATCGACACCACCACGAACGCGACGATCGCGCCGGCCATCCGCGCGGTGATGTCGAAGGCGTTGCCCAGCCGCCAGAAGTCGCTGGCGAAGCTGGTGACGACCTCGCCGGCCGGCATCCGCCGGGTGAGCGCCGGCCCGGCCCGGCGGACCGCGCGCTCGGTGAGCAGCGCGGTGCGGAAGGACGAGATGAGCCAGCCACGCACGGCGAACCAGTGCCGGCCGTTCGAGGTGATGGCGCTCAGCAGGCCCAGCCCCATGATCGCGGCGGACCAGACGAGCAGCGATCGTGCGTCGTGGGCGACGAGCCCGTCGATGGCCTTGCCGATCGCCGCCGGCACCAGCGCGATGGACAGCATCCACGGGACGCCGAACAGGATGCCGCCCACGATGGTTCGCCACTGGCGCCGACCCAGCCACAGCAGGAGGCGGTCGGCATCAACCGGTGGGGCCTCGTCCGCGTCGATCGCGTAGGGCCAGTAGTCGTGCGACATCAGTCCTCCACGCTAGGCGTCGGAGGTGCCTGTGGGCGAACGAGTTTCTCAGCCCCCGAGCCGAGTTGGGGGCTCAGCCGGTCGCCCGGGCAACCACCTCAGCACCCAACTCTGGTTCGAGCACCTGCCAGACGTCACCGACCGCGATGTCACCGGACTCGAGCACCCGGAAGATCGAGCCGCCGCGGTCGTGCATCGCCCGGGCCGCGCCGGGCCCGACGGTGTCGTCCATGATGCGACAGGGCGGCGACGGGCGGACGACCTCGAGCAGTGCCCCACCGACCCGCACCCGCGTGCCGGGACGCTTCGCGACGCCGCCGTGGCTGAGCGTGAGGTTGCGGCGGGTGCGGTCGTGCGGCACCGGCGCCCCGAGCCGTTCTGCGCTCTCGGCGAGCTCGGTGGCCGACTGCACCGAGACGTGCCGGTGCCTGCTGCCGTGGTAGCGGTCGCCCACGAGCCCGGCGCCGGCCTCGGCATGCACGCGCTCGATGTCGCGCATCGGCAGCCTGGTGGCGAGCGCGATGCTGATCGCCGTGACCACCTGCGGTGCGTCGGGCTCGGTCACGCGGGTGCGGGTGCGCCGGCCGGGCGGGTGCGCAGCGCCGCGACGCCGCTCAGCGTGGCGGTGAGCCGGTGCCGGATCTCCACGATGACGACCTCCACCGCGCCGCACCCGGGGCAGCGCAGCACCATGCCGGGGCAGCGGAGGTAGACGTGGGTGCGCGCGATCTCGTGGGTGTCGCCGCACCCCGCGCACTCCAGCGACCCCTGCGCGACGTCGGTGCCGAGGGCCAGGGAGAGCGCGCCGATCACGGCGTTCCCGTCGACGTGGTCACTCATCGGTCTCTGCCTCTCGTTCGCGAGTGGGGGATGGGGTGGATGCCGTTGTGCTGGAACGGGGCTGGCACGGCGTCAGCCGAACCGCTCGGCCCGCACGGTGCGGGGGTCGAGGCCGGCGTCACCGAGCAGCCCGACCACGGCCTCCACGAACGAGGTCGGTCCGCAGACGAAGACGGCAGGCTCGGCGTCGATGCCACCGCAGGCGTCGAGCCCCGCCAGCACGGATGCCGTGTCGACCCGCCCCGCCCGGAGCGTCACCGCCTCGAGCGGCGTCGCCGTGCGCACGGCATCCGCGGGCACCTCGGCGCGGGAGAGGTGGACGGTGGCGGTGACCGTGCCGGTGCGCACGCGGTCGGCGAGCTCCGCGGCGTACAGCAGGCGGGCGGCCATGGTGACCGAGGCGAGCACGACGGTCGGGCCGCTGGGGTCGGCGGCGCGCCAGATGGCTCGCAGCGGGGCCAGGCCCGAGCCGCCGCCGATGAGCAGCAGCGGGCGGTGCTGCCCGGTCCACACGAAGTAGCCGCCGATCGGCCCGCGCAGGCCGATGGTGTCGCCCACCGCGACGTCTCGCACCAGGTAGGTCGAGACCTCGCCGTCGGGCACCTCCTGCACGGTGATGGTGGGTGGCTCGCCCGGGCCGGACGACAACGAGTAGCTGCGGGTGGCCTGGTAGCCGTCGGGCGCCGTGAGCCGCACGTCGACGTGCTGCCCGGCCACGTGGCCCGGCCAGCCGGGCACGTCGAGCACGAGGCTGCGGGCGTCGGCGGTCTCCTCGACGACCGCCGCGACCGACGCCTCGCGCCAGGCGAGGTGCGCCAGCGGCGCCACCCGTCGTGCGGTGATGGACGAGGTTTCGCTCATCAGTCGCCGTGGTAGCGCTGCTCGCGGAACGGGTCGCCGTAGTTGTGGTAGCCGGCGACCTCCCAGAACCCGGGGTGGTCGTGCTCGAGGAGCTCGATGCGGGTGACCCACTTCGCGCTCTTCCACAGGTAGAGGTGCGGCACCAGCAGCCGGGCCGGCCCGCCGTGCTCGGCGCGCAGCGGCTCGCCCTCGAACTCGACGGCGACCATGGCGTCGTGGTCGACGAGGTCCTCGACAGGCAGGTTGGTGGTGTAGCCGCCGTAGCTGGTGACCAGGGCGTAGGGCAGGTCGTCGACGCCCACCGCCTCGAACAGGGTGGACACCGGCACGCCTCGCCACGACGTGCCGAGCTTCGACCAGTGCGTGACGCAGTGGATGTCGGTGGTCAGCGGCTGCAGGCCGAACGCGAGCAGCCCGCGCCAGTCGAAGGTGCCGGTGGCCGTGCCGTCGGTGATGGTCAGCTGCCACGTGTCGGTGGGCACCACCTCGGTCGGACCGGCCGTGAGCACCGGGAAGTCGTGCGTGACGTACTGGCCCGGCGGCACGTTGTCGTCGTGCTCGCGTCGTCGTCCGAGGAACCCTGCCATCGCGACTGCTCCTTCCGCGGGACCGCCCCCGGCGCTGCCGGGCCGGGGCCTGCGCCGACCCTAGCGGCGAGCGTGGCGTCGTGGGGCGGACGGCTGCGCACCAGACACCGGCCGGCCGTCACCTCGCGGTGACGTAACCTCGAAGGGTGCTGCGGACCGCCCTGACGCCGAGGTTCCTCGGCCTGCTCGGGCTCGCGCTGGTGCTGTGCGCCACGTTCGTCTGGCTCGGCCGGTGGCAGCTCGGCGTCGCCGAGAGCAGCGCCCACCGCGAGGCGGTCGAGCAGGCGCGCGCGCAGGCCCCCGCCGAGCTGACGACGTTGCTGCAGCCGCACGCGCCGTTCCGCGGCGACCTGTCGTCGCGGCCGTTCATCGCCACCGGCCACTACGTCGCTGACGGTCAGCTGCTGGTGCCCGGGCGCCGGCTCGAGGGCCGGTCGGGTCTGTGGGTGCTCACGCCTTTCGTGCTCGACCGTGGCGGCGCCACGCTGCCCGTGGTGCGGGGCTTCGTGCCGGATGCCGGGTCGGCCGCGCCCCCGCCGGAGGGCACCCTGACGATCCGCGGCGGCCTGGCGCCGGGGGAGTCGCCGTCGCCCGACCCGGTGCCGCCGGGGCAGATCGGCTCTGTCGACCTGTCCGTGCTGGTCAACGCGTGGCCCGGAGAGCTGTACAACGCGTTCGGGTTCCTCGAGTCACAGAGCCCGGCGCCGGCATCCGCCCCGACCCTCGTGCCCACGCCGGTCGGCGACACCGGCGTGCGGTGGCGCAATGCGGCGTATGCCGTGCAGTGGTGGATCTTCGCGGCGTTCACGCTGTGGATGTGGGCGCGGATGGTGCGCGACGAGTCACGCCGGGCACGGGCGGAGACGGAGTCGGAGTCGGCCGGGGAGCCGGGGGAGCCCGAGCGCGCGGGGGCCGTCGACAAGGAGCCCGTCGCCGCGGGTGACAATGGTTCGCGTGACGACGCCTGAGCCCAGCACCCCCGCCGCCTCGACTCCCGGCATCCCCTCGTCGGCCGCGCCCGGAGCGCTGCGCATCGAGGACGCCGAGGGTGTGCGCCCCCGCCTCACCTTCTTCAAGGTGATGGCGTTCATCGTGGGTGTCGGCCTGCTCGTGCTCGTGGTCGAGATCGTGCTCTCCTACGGCTTCGGGTTGAAGGGCGCCGACAACCCGCTGTCGTGGTGGCCGCAACCGCACGGCTTCATCTACATGGTCTACCTCGTCGCCACGGCGCTGCTCGGCTTCAAGGTCGGGTGGACGCTGCCGAAGATGGCGCTCGTCATGCTCGCCGGCTGCGTGCCGTTCCTGTCGTTCTGGGTCGAGCGCCGGGTCGCGCGTGAGGTCGAGGCAGGTCTTGCGGCGGTGCGCCAGTAGCCTTGGCCGCGTGAGCGACGCCCCCAGCACGGACCCCGCCATGCCCCACCACGACGACCCCGACCACGTGGTTGTCGAGGGTGGCGAGCCGGTGCACCTCGCCGACCGACCCGTGCTCGTCGTCGACTTCGGCGCGCAGTACGCCCAGCTCATCGCACGGCGGGTGCGCGAGGCCTCGTGCTTCAGCGAGGTCGTGCCGCACTCCATGCCGGTGGCCGAGATGCTCGCCAAGGACCCCGCCGCGGTGATCCTGTCCGGCGGGCCGTCGTCGGTCTACGAGGAGGGCGCCCCCTCGCTCGACCCCGCGCTGCTTCAGGCCGGGGTGCCGGTGTTCGGCATGTGCTACGGCTTCCAGGCGATGGCGCGGGCGCTCGGCGGCACCGTCGAGAAGACCGGGCTGTCCGAGTTCGGCGCGACGCCGGCGTCCGTCCTCGACACGTCGTCGACGCTGTTCAACGGGCAGCCGACCGACCAGTCGGTGTGGATGAGCCACGGCGACTCGGTGTCGCAGGCGCCGGCCGGGATGAAGGTCACCGCCACGACGTCGGGGGCGCCGGTCGCGGGGTTCGAGGACGACGAGCGCAAGCTCTACGGCGTGCAGTGGCACCCGGAGGTGCTGCACTCGACGTTCGGCCAGCAGGTGCTCGAGAACTTCCTGCTCCGTGGTGCCGGGCTGTCGGGGGAGTGGACAGCGGCGAACGTCGTCGACGACCTGGTCGCCTCGGTGCGCTCCCAGGTCGGAGGGGCGCGTGTCATCTGCGGGCTGTCCGGAGGCGTCGACTCGTCGGTGGCGGCGGCGCTGGTGCAGAAGGCGGTCGGTGACCAGCTGACCTGCGTGTTCGTCGACCACGGGCTGCTGCGCTCGGGTGAGGCGGAGCAGGTGGAGAAGGACTTCGTGGCGGCCACCGGGGTCGACCTGCTCGTCGTCGACGCCCGCGAGCGCTTCCTGTCGGCACTGGCCGGCGTGAGCGACCCGGAGGAGAAGCGCAAGGTCATCGGCCGCGAGTTCATCCGGGTGTTCGAGCAGGCGGCGCGCGATATCGTCGGCTCGCACTCCGACGACTCCGACCACCCGGTCGAGTTCCTGGTGCAGGGCACGTTGTACCCCGACGTGGTCGAGTCGGGTGGCGGCACCGGCGCTGCGAACATCAAGTCGCACCACAACGTCGGCGGGCTGCCCGACGACCTGCAGTTCAAGCTGGTCGAGCCGCTGCGGCTGCTGTTCAAGGACGAGGTGCGCCAGGTCGGGCTCGAGCTCGGCGTGCCGGAGGGGATCGTGTGGCGCCAGCCGTTCCCCGGCCCCGGGCTCGGCATCCGGATCGTCGGTGAGGTGACCGCCGAACGGCTCGACGTGCTGCGCGCTGCCGACCTCATCGCCCGCGAGGAGCTGACTGCTGCTGGGCTGGACCGCGAGATCTGGCAGTGCCCCGTGGTGCTGCTCGGCGACGTGCGCTCGGTCGGGGTGCAGGGCGACGGCCGCACCTACGGTCACCCGGTGGTGCTGCGGCCCGTGTCGTCTGAGGACGCGATGACGGCTGACTGGACCCGCGTGCCCTACGACGTGCTCGCGAAGATCTCGACCCGCATCACCAACGAGGTGCGCGAGGTGAACCGGGTGGTGCTCGACATCACGAGCAAGCCGCCGGGCACCATCGAGTGGGAGTGACCCGGCCGCGTCGGCAGTGAGGCGGATCGCGCTTCGACTGGTTCGAGAAAGCGGGCGCACTCAAGTCGGCAACCCGATCTACGTACCGCCGCTTCCGGAGCGCGAGGCGCTAGAAGGGTGGAGGTTCTTCTGGGGCGGGTTTGCTCGCAGGCGCGACCGCCGCGACCGGTTCGGGCGGAGCGGGATCCACTGGTGGCCAGTAGGCGTGCTGCGGATAGGTCATCCGCCGCTTGCCCTTGGGTGAGGTCCAGCTGACCGTGCCGTCGGGGTCGAGCTGGTAGACCCAGCGGCGGCGTTGCTTGAGTCGGTGGTGCCGGCGGCAGAGCCCGCCGAGGTTCGTGGGAGTGGTGTGGCCGGCGGGCCAGGGCCGCGCGTGGTCGGTGTCGCAGGCCATCGCAGGGCGGTTGCAGCCCCACATCCGGCAGGTGCCGTCGCGGGTGGCGACGAACTCCTTCATCGCGCGGGGCGCTCGGTAGGCGTTGCTCACCGACTCCATCAGGGCGCCGGTGCGGGCGTCGAGCAGGGCGCGGCCGATGTCGGTCGGGACCACCGCGAGCAGGGCCTCGACGGTGTCGGCGTCGATGAACCCGATGCTCGGGACGTCGCACCCGTTGAGGGAGGCAAGGACGGAGAAGTCGCTGCCCAGCCCCGCACAGGCGACGCCCGTCGTGCGGCCGTCCGCCGCGGCGGTGGCAGCGGCCGCGTCCCGGGCGTCGACGGCATCCGTGCCGGTGATGACGGGGATGCCGAGCGTGATCTTCGCGGTCACGCTGACGTTGCTGAGCACGAGGTCGGCCAGGGCGTCGGCGCGGGCCTGGTCGAGGGTGAGGCAGGGGTTGTCCTGGGCCAAGGTGTCGCCGTGGCGCTTGACGGCGTCCCACATCGCGGCGGACGGCCCGGTGGGCAGCTGGGCGCACCACATCGTGGTGCCGTCGGGCCCGGCGTTGACCTCGACGTACCGGTCCTTGCGGTTCTTGCGCGTCGACTCGCGCATCTGGTCGGCGGCGATGCGGGTGGCGACCCTGCGGACGACCCCCGTGACCTTGGCCGGGTCGAGCCCGGGCAGCCGGTCGACCAGCACGTCCTCGACCCTGGCGCACGCCTGAAGGTCGAGGCCGTCGCTGACGGACACGACCTTCGCGACCGTGGCCGTCGTGAGCTCGCCGGCCACCACCGCGCCCAGCAGGCGGGGGAAGCGCTCGGAGGTCTTCGCGGCCAGGGACACCCGGCGACCGGCCGCCCACTCACCGATGCCGGCCTCGAGCGACACCAGGGACGGAGCCATCGTGTCGACGAACCCGAGCCCGTGGTGCACCTCGACGAACCCCCGGTTGGTCAGGCGGCTCTCGTGCGCTGCGGCATGGGCCATGGCGACCAGCTGCGCCCCCTCGACCGCGTTGGAGGCGCCCTGCAGCTCGCCACTGATCTCGAACAGCTCGTCGCGCTCCATCTCGGACCCGCGCTCAACCAGCTCGGCGCCGATGGCTGCGGCCTCGGCACGCACCGCCGCGATGCGGGCCCGGAGCTGGCTGGTCGACATACTCCATCATACTCGAACAAGCGTCTGATTATCAACTCGTCCACACCCCAATTCGGATGCCGCACAGCGAAGGTGGCTCGGCAAGGCGCGCTCGACAAGGCTCGGAGAAATCGGGGTGATGGCACCGATTTCTCCGACCCTTGTCTCGAGGCGGTCGTGGCGCCAGCAGCGGAACCGCGCGCACGGCATCCGGAGGCATGTGACCGGCCCAAGTCTGACTCGGGTCCGCACAACAGCGACCCGGCCCTTCCCCTCGTCGACCCAGTAGCACAGGGGGTCGGTGCTCAGCGGGCCGCACCGGCGGGCAGCAGGCGGAACTCGTTGCCGTCGGGGTCGGCGAGCACGACCGCGCCGTCGTCTCGCGGAGCACTCTCGAGGCGCGTGGCGCCGAGGGAGCGGAGGCGCTCGACCTCGCCCTGCTGGTCGCTGCCCGGCGATGGCGCCAGGTGCCACCGCCACCGCTGCGCCCCGGTGCGGGGCGTGTAGGGCGGGCCGCCCCAGGAGATCTTCGAGCCGCCCCGGGTCGACTGGATCGCCGTCTCCTCGTCCTGGTCCCAGACGAGCGGCCAGCCCAGGGCCTCGCTCCAGAAGCGGCCGACGCGCGGCGAGCCGTCGCTCGACAGGCAGCCGACCCTCGGCGTCCCGGCGAGGAAGCCGTTGCCCGCCTCGATGACGCAGAACTCGTTGCCCTCGGGGTCGGCGAGCACCACGTGCTCCTCCGAGGGGAGCTGGCCGACGTCCAGGGGGCTCGCGCCCAGCTCGAGCGCGCGCGCCACGGTCGCCGCCTGGTCCTCCGCGGTGGTGCTGGCGAGGTCGAAGTGCATCTGGTTGGGTCCGACCTTCGGCTCACTGGTCGGGGCGAACCGGATCACGAACCCGGCCTCGGCGTCGGGCAGCAGCACCGCCTCACCGCGCCCGGCATCCTCGACCGCACGGCCGAGCACACCGCTCCAGAACCGGGCGAGGGCTGCCGGGTCGTTGGCGTCGACGCACAGCGCCACCAGCTCACACGTCATCGGTCGTCTCCCGGTCTGCTCGCCCGGCTGCCCACGCTAGGACGGCCCCGTTCACGGTCGCCACTGCATTTCCCGGGCTTTCCGTGCGGCCGCTGAGGGGAGGATGAGGGGCATGGGTGACATCGGCCGGCTTCCCGTCGACCCCGTCGAGACCGCCGTCGCGGCGGTGCTCTCCGGCGACCAGGACGCCTTGGCAGCGGTGCTCGCCGCCCACCCGGGCCTGGTGGCCGGCCCGCTGCCCGGGCACGGTGGCCGTCGCCGCGCTTCTCGACGCCGGGGCCGACATCGACGCGCCCGGTGCGGTCATCGGCGGCGGCACGCCGCTCAACGACGCGACCGCCTTCGCCCAGTGGGATGCCGCGCGCCTCCTCGTCGAGCGCGGTGCCTCCGTGTCGCTGTTCGACGCCGCGGCGCTGGGGATGACCGACCGGGTCGCCGCCGCGGTCGCCTCGAGTGGCGTGGAGTCGCTGGACGCGCTGCTCTGGATGGCGTGTCACGGCGGGCGGCTCGAGACGGCATCCGTGCTGGTGGAGGCGGGTGCCGACGTCGACTGGCGGGGCTGGGACGACCTGACCCCGCTCGGCGCCGCCGAGCGCGCCGGTGCCACGGAGCTCGTCGCCTGGCTGCGCGAGCGCGGCGCCCGCCACTGACCCGGCAGAGTCATGCCACGATCATGCTACGGTCGTGGCATGCCGAAGGTTCGGGTGAGCACCACCGTCGATGCCGACCTGCTCGCCCGCGCGCGCCGGGCACACGGCACGGCCACCGATGCGTCCCTGCTCGAGGCGGCCCTGGAGTCGCTGCTCGATGCCCACCGCCGTGCCGAGGTCGACGCCGCCTATGACCGGGCCTACTCCACCGCTCCGGTCACGGAGCACGATGCCTGGGGCGACCTCGACGCGTGGCGCAGGCAGGCGTCGTCATGAGCGCCCTGCCGCTGCGTGGGGAGGTGTGGTGGGCGCAGGCACCGGAGGTCCCGCGCCGGCCGGTCGTCGTGCTCTCGCGCGACGCGGTCGTGCGGGGGTTGCGTCGAGCGCTGGTGTCACCATGCACGACGACGGTGCGTGGCCTGCCCAGCGAGGTGGGGCTCGACCCCGAGCACGACCCCGTGCCACGGTCGTGCGTCGCCGCCCTGGATGCCGTCGAGTCGGTGTCGGTCGGCGCCCTCACCGAGCGGCTCGGCCGGCTCTCGGACCAACGGATGCGCGAGGTCTGTGCGGCGCTCGCGGTGTCGACGGGCTGCGCCTGAGAGACGCGGCTGTGCCCGGTGCGGCCGGCGTGGCAGGCTGTGCTCGGCATACTCATCGGTAACCAAGGACGGCGACCATGCAGAGCACGACCACGACCGTGACGGCGAGCGACGGCACCGCCCTGCACACCCACCGTTGGCTGCCCGAGGGGCCGCCGAAGGCCGTCGTGCAGATCGCGCACGGCATGGCCGAGCACTCGGCCCGCTACGCCCGCCTGGCCGAGGCGCTCACGGGGGCCGGGTACGCCGTCTATGCCGGCGACCACCGCGGCCACGGCGCCACCGCGAGCAAGGCCGACCACGGCTACTTCGCCGACACGGACGGTTGGGACACCGTGGTCGCCGACCTGCGCGCCGTCACCGACTTCGCCCGTGAGGAGCACCCCGGCCTGCCGGTCTTCCTGGTCGGCCACTCGATGGGCTCGTTCCTGGCCCGGGCCTACGTCATCGAGGACAGCCGCGAGCTCGCCGGCCTGGTGCTCTCCGGCACCGCGGGCGACCCCGGCCTGCTCGGCAAGGTCGGCGCCCTGGTGGCGGCCACCGAGGCCCGGCTGCGTGGGCGGCGGCACGTGAGCACGATGCTCGATGCGATGACGTTCGGCCAGTACAACGCCGCCTTCAAGCCCAACCGCACCGACTTCGACTGGCTCTCGCGCGACGAGGCCGAGGTCGACCTCTACGTCGCCGACGACCTGTGCGGCAACACCTTCACCTCGGGCTTCTTCGCCGACCTGCTCGGCGGCCTCGGCGTCATCAACGACCGTCGCCAGGTGGCCCGGGTGCGCCGCGACCTGCCGATCCTGCTCGTGGCCGGCGACGCCGACCCCGTCGGAGACAAGGGCAAGGGTGTGCGGGCCGTCGCGGAGCAGTACCAGTCCGTGGGCGTCGCGGACGTCACCTGCACCCTCTACCCCGGCGCGCGCCACGAGATCTTCAACGAGACCAACCGCGACGAGGTCACCGCCGACGTCGTGCGGTGGCTCGACGCGCACCTCCCCGCCTGAGCGAACGCGCGCAAGCGCGAATCGGTCTGACCTGGCATCCGTGGCAGGCTTGGACCTCGGCAACCGGGCCCCGGATGCCGCCCACCCCCGCCCCCGAGCACGAGGACCCACCCAATTCATGTGCGGCATCGCCGGCTACCACGGACTCCACGCCGACCACGCCCTGCTGGAGCGGATGAACGACTGCCAGCAGCACCGCGGGCCCGACGGTGAGGGAGTCGTCACCAGCGGCCCGTGCGGCCTGGCCCACCGCCGGCTGTCGATCATCGACGTCGCGCACGGCCAGCAGCCGATGGACACCGCCGACGGGCGCTACTCGATCGCCTACAACGGCGAGGTCTACAACTACCTCGACCTGCGCGACGAGCTCGTGGCGCTGGGTCGCGAGTTCAGCACCGACTCCGACACCGAGGTCGTGCTGCAGGCGTTCGCGCAGTGGGGGCCCGAGGCCTTCGACCGGTTCAACGGGATGTTCGGCCTGGCGATCTGGGACCGCGAGGAGAAGCGGCTCACCCTGGCGCGCGACCACTTCGGCATCAAGCCGCTCTACGTGGCGACCGTGCCCGCACCCGGCGGCCAGGGCGAGGTGCTGCTGTTCGCCAGCGAGATCAAGCCGATCCTCGCCAGCGGTCTGTACGAGAAGCGGGTCAACGAGCGCTCGGTGTACCGCTACCTGCGCTTCCGCGCGCACGAGGACGGCACCGAGACCTTCTTCGACGGCATCGAGCGGCTCGCCCCTGGTGAGATGCTCACGGCCGACGGCACCGGCATCCAGCGCCGCATGTTCACCCGCCTGAAGGAGGAGCTGCTCGAGCTCGCGCACGAGCAGCGGCCCTACGACGACGCCGCGGCTGCGGAGTACCAGCGCCGCCTGGTGGAGTCGATCCGGCTGCGCCTGCAGTCGGAGGTGCCGGTGGGCACCTCGCTGTCCGGCGGCCTCGACTCCAGCGCCGTGGCCGTCATCATCAACCAGCTGCTGGGCGAGGGCGACGAGCTGTCGACCCGCGCGGTCGGCACCCGGCAGAACACCTTCTCGGCAGTCTTCCCGGGCTCGATCAACGACGAGGAGCGCTACGTCGACGACGTCCTCGAGATCTGCACCGGCCACGTCGACTCGCACAAGATCCTGCCGACGGCCGACGAGTTCAAGGCCGACCTGCTCGACTTCATCCGCACCCAGGAGGAGCCGCTCATCTCCTCCGGCCCGTACGCGCAGTTCCAGGTGATGCGCGAGGCCACCAAGCACGTCACGGTGCTGCTCGACGGCCAGGGCGCCGACGAGATGATGGCCGGCTACATCCCCTACTACTTCGTCTACCTGCGCCAGCTGCGCGCCCAGGGGATGACGGCCGCGGCCGGCGAGCTCGCCAAGAGCCTCGACGTGCTCTACCGGCTGGGCCGCTTCAAGCTCAAGGCCAAGGTGAAGCTGAAGAAGACCATCCCGGTCACCCAGCTGATGAGCAGCGAGTTCGTCGCCGCCCACGCGGGGGAGCGGTACGTCTCCGAGGGCGCGAACCTGAAGAAGCGCCTCGTCGAGGACCTGTTCCACAACAGCCTGCCGAGCCTGCTGCGCTACGAGGACAAGAACACGATGCGCTTCTCGCTCGAGGGGCGCGTGCCGTTCCTCGACAAGGAGGTGCTGAAGTTCATCTTCAGCCTCTCCGACGAGGCGATCATCAAGGACGGCTGGAACAAGCGGGTGCTGCGCGACGCCACCCGCGGGCTGCTACCCGAGTCGATCAACCGCCGCCGCAACAAGATCGGGTTCACCACCCCGCAGGTCGAGTGGTTCATGCGGCTGAAGAACCACTTCTACAACGTCTTCCTCAGCGAGTCGTTCGCGAACCGGCCCTATGTCGACCAGGCCGAGGTCATCGCCGCCTTCGAGGGCTGGATCAAGGGTGCCAACGACGTCGACACGATGACCTTCTGGCGGCTGATCAACCTCGAGCTGTGGCTGCGCGAGTTCTTCGACGACCACGACGCCGATGCCGATGCGGCGCTGGCGGAGCAGGCGGTGCACGTGAAGACCGACTACGAACCCAACGCGGGCCAGTCGCTCGACCTCACCACCTCGCTCGGGGAGCCGGTGCGGCGCTACCCGGTGCGCACCGAGCTGTTCAGCCGCGACGACGACCTCGACACGAAGGTGCTCGAGTACGTCGACCGCTTCTTCGCCGGCCTGCCCTCCGCCGGCCCCGACCACGCCACCGCCACCAGCGGCCCCTGGTGGTTCTTCCTGTCCGAGAAGGTCGTCGCCATCACCCAGGGCCGGTCCTACTTCGTCTGGGACATCAAGGTGGGCCGCCCGGCGCGCGTGCTCTCGCGCTACGTCACGCGCACGCCGGCCGGCATCGGCCTGGGCAGCCCGTTCACCATGCAGCTGGCGATCCAGGAGGCCGGCCTGCCGCGAGTGCTCTACGCCTCGGCGGGCGGTGCGGTCGGCAAGGTGCTGGGCCGCAAGGGCATGTTCTACGAGCTCGTCGGCAACGACATCAACGCCATCGACGGGCCCACCGAGTACAGCGCCTACCCGAGCAACGTCTCGGCGAAGCTGGCGCCCAAGGACCCGGATGCCGTCGCGTCGCGCCTGTCCTCCGCCATCCGCCAGCGGGTGCCCGAGCCGTGGCGCTCGACCTTCTGCGGCACGGTGATCATGGACGCCAACGACATCGGGAGAAACGTGCTCGGCTCCGACGTGCCCGGCGACTGGACGCGCTTCGAGGAGATGTTCGCCGACAACCCGCTCGGCCAGGGCAGCGAGCAGACCCCGATGGCGATGGTCTTCCTCCGCGACAGCTGACCCCGCTGGTCAGGTCCGATATGGGTGCATCCCAGTTCGGGATGCACACCGCTATGCTTGGCTGCATGAGCACGCAGATCGCGGTCCGCCTCCCTGACGAGATGGTTGCCTTCCTGGATCGCAGCGTTGCCAGTGGCAGGGCGCCGAGCAGGGCCGCGCTCGTCGCGTCGGCGCTGGAACGCGAGATGCGCCGACTGGCTGCCGAGCAGGACGCGCAGGTCCTGCGTGCTCATGGTGCCGACGACGAGCTCGACGGCCTGGTCGAGTGGACCGGCACCCACGCCGTGGTCGAGCACTGAGCTGGTGCGAGAGATCTGCCTGGTCCGCCTCGACAAGACCCGGCCGGCGCTCATCCTGACCCGGGAGGCTGCTCGGGGCGCGATGACCAAGGTGACCGTTGCCCCGATCACCAGCACCATCAAGGGCTTGTCCAGCGAGGTCCTGGTGGGCGTCGACAACGGGTTGGATCACGACTGCGCGGTGTCCTTGGACAACGTCCTCACCGTCCCGGCACACCTGGTCGGACGCACCGTCGGGTATCTCAGCCGAGAGCAGGAGATTCAGCTGGCGCGTGCCGTGGTGTTGGCCTATGACCTCGAGGTCGCCCTGCTCGACTAGCGCCGATGAAGCGCGCGACCGTTGGCTCCACGGCGACGAGGTCGGGTGGCGGCGCGCGGGTAGGCCGGCTCCTCGCCCTCGGCGGGCGGCTCGACCTTCTTGCTGGCGGTCCACAACAGCCAGCCGAGCGCGCCGAGCGGCACCTCCATGAGGTGGGTGAAGATCGAGAAGAGCACCACGCCGGCGGTCGCCCCGGCACTCTCGGCGCCCCAGCCGACGAGCACCGCCGAGGTGGTGACCTCGGTGATGCCCATGCCCCCGGGCGTGATGCCGACCGCTGTGAGCAGCCGACCGATCGCGAAAGCCGCGAAGAGCAGGTTGAGCGGCAGGGTCACGCCGGTGCTGCGCATGATGAGCACGAACAGCACGTAGTAGGCCCCGAAGAACCCGATCATGCCCAAGGTCATCGACACCCACCCGCTGCTGACCACGTCGTTGATCCGGGCCCGCAGGTCGGTGACGAGCTCCTCGATGCTCATCGGCGGCTTCGGCGCCGGCGGCTCGTGACCCGCGGCAAGGGCCGCGGCGGCTGCCAGGGCCTTCGTGTCGCGACGCCGTCGGGCTATCGGCCCGAGCAGCTTGTCGAGCCAGCGCCCGATGGTCTGGGCAGCGCGCTCGCTGGCCATGACCGCGACGAAGGCACCCAGGATGGCCAGCCCGGTGGCCATCCCGGCCACGGCGAGCTCCGTGAGGGCGCCCGGCAGTGTCACCCCGCCGAACCACAGCGCCGCGATCGCGACGACCGGCAGCGCGATGCGGGCCATCACGTTCCAGACGCCCGTGACGATGACGGAGGTCGACGTGTTGCGGCGGGAGAAGCCCCACGACCGGCAGATGGCGTACGTGGCAGCGAGCCCGACCGCCCCACCACCCGGCAGGAGGTTGGAGACCGACGACCCGCACAGGTTGACGATGAGCGCCTTGCCGTGCGACAGCCCGTGCAGCGACCCCGTGAAGGTGAAGGTGTAGCTGTAGAGCCCGAGCAACATCAGCGCCTGGAACCCGAGCGCCTGGCTGAGCGGGATGGTGCGGATGACGGTCCAGATGTCGGGCCACGAGGTCTTCGCAAAGTAGGGAAGCCCCCAGATGAGCATGGCGGCGGCCAGCCCTAGACCGATCACGGTCTGCAGGACCTTCTTGGTGCCGGGGCTCATCAGCCCCCCTCGAAGATGTCGCTACGCACCGGTGCGCCCGGCGCCAGGGCCGGGTCGCGGAACCACTCCCTGCCGAACACGAGATCGTAGACCGGTCGGGGAATGCGCAGGAAGGCCCCCAGGGTGCGGTCGCCGGTCTGGCCGCCCGACCCGGTGGATGCCGCGCCACCTCCGGTCGCCTGCGACGCGTGCGCCCGCATCGCCGCCCGCTTGGCGCCGGCATACCGGCGCACGGTGATGCGGTGGGTGATCTCGGAGCGGGCCGAGAAGGCGCGCTCGAACGAGGTCGGGTCGAACTCCTGCGGGAAGCGGTAGACCCGGCCGACGGCGCGCACCGCCCGCACGATCGTGTCGCGGGGCACGGTGGCCTCGAGCACCCGCGGGGTGCACGCGATCTCGGCGGCGCGGGCGCCGACCTCGTGCACGCGCACGTGGTCGCGGTGGCCGTAGCCGCCGTGGGCGTCGTAGGACAGCAGCACGTCGGCCCGCTCGGTGCGCAGGATCGCCGCGAGCCGCTCAGCCGCCTCCTCGACGGGCGCGCGGCAGAACCGGGTGACGCCGGGCGCGTCGGGCTCGGGGTCCGGCCCGCTGCCGCTGTCGGCGTAGCCCAGCCACTCGACGCGGGAGACGCCCAGGGCCGCCGCAGACCGTCGCGCCTCCTCCAGCCGGCGGTCACCCAGGTGCCCGTCACGGCTCAGCTCGACGGCCGCCAGACCGGCCCCACCGTCGGTCGCCAGCACCAGCACCACGCGATGGCCCTCCGCCGCGGCACGGGCCATCGTGCCTGCGGTGAGCAGGGCCTCGTCGTCGGGGTGGGCGTGAAAGGCCACGATGGTGGGGGACATCGTGGCCCATCCTCCCGCATGGCAGGCTGAGGCCTCGTGAAGGTCGCCATGCTCACCGACTGCTACCCGCCTCGGCTGGGCGGGATCGAGAGCCAGGTGCGCGACCTCTCCCGGCAGCTGGTGCGCGCCGGGCACCAGGTCGAGGTGTTCACGGCGACGGCCGGGCCGCACGGCGAGCGCGGCGGCCAGACCTCCACCGGCGACGACGGCGTCACGGTGCACCGGCTCGCGATCCCGCTTCCGGGCGGAATTCCGGTGAACCCGTTCGCTCCTCGCGAGGTGCGTCGGCGTCTCGCGGAGGGTGGGTTCGACGTCGCCCATGCCCACCTCGGCATCGTGAGCCCGTTCGCGACCGACCTCGTGCCGGTGGCGCTCGAGGCCGGGCTGCCGCTCACCGCCACCTTCCACTGCGTCATCGGCCGCTCGGCCCCGATCTTCCGCACCCTTGGTCATCTGTCGCGGTGGGCCGGGCGTGGCGTGGCCCTCAACGCGGTCTCCGCGATGGCGGCCGCCCGGGTGTCCGGCGCCGCCCGCGGCGCGCGGGTCGAGGTGGTGCCCAACGGCGTGGATGCCGCGTGGTGGCACCCCGTGACCGAGCGCGCGGAGGCAGGCACCCGGCATCCGGTGCACGTCGTGTCGGCGATGCGGCTGGTGTCGCGCAAGCGTCCCCTGGCCATGCTTCAGGTGCTGCAGCGGGCGCGCGCCGTGCTCGACCCGGCCGTCGCGCTGCGGGCGACCATCGTCGGTGAGGGCCCGCAGCGCCGGCTCATGGAGCGCCGCTTGCGCAGCCGCGGGCTGGACTGGGTCGAGCTGCCCGGGCGGGTCGGCAAGGAGGAGCTGCGCCGCCTGCACCAGGGTGCAGACGTCTACCTCACCGCCGCGCGGCTCGAGGCGTTCGGCATCGCCCCGCTCGAGGCGCGGGCCGCCGGGGTGCCGGTGGTGGCGCCGCGCGGTACCGGGGTCGACGACTTCGTCGAGGACGGCGTCGACGGACTGCTCGCCGACGGCGACGACGCGCTCGCGCTGGCCCTCGCCCGGCTCGCCGGTGACGACGCGCTGCGTGCCCGGATGCGCGCTCATCTGCTGGCCACCCCGCCGGCGCAGGACTGGGGCGGGGTGCTGGCGGCGACCCTGGCCGAGTACGACCGCGCCGGGGTGCGCGCCACGTGATCACCGTCGTCGGCACCCAGGACGGTGAGGTCGTCACCCGGTTCGCGCTCGCGCACGGCGAGGACCCGGCAGTGGGCCTGGCGGTGCGCGGCTGGCCGGGCACGGTCGTCGGGGTCGAGGGTGTGCTCGGCGACCTGACCCTGCGGTATGCCGTGCAGCCGGCCGCGCCGCTCGACCCTCCGCTCGGCCCGGAGGGGCCGGGGCTCACGGATGCCGAGCGGCTGGGTGTCGACCCGCACCAACGCGTCGCGGCCTACGCCGTCGTGGTGGCCGACGGGAAGTTGCTGCTGACCCAGCTGGCCGGCTACACCGGTGCGGCCGGCCGGTGGAACCTGCCCGGTGGCGGGCTCGACGCCGGCGAGTCGCCCACGGACGGCGTGGTTCGGGAGGTGGCCGAGGAGACCGGGCAGGTCGTCGACGACGTGCGGCTGGTCGACGTGATGACCCAGCACTGGGTGGGGCGCTCGCCCCGGGGCCTGGAGGACTACCACGCGGTGCGGCTGCTGCACACGGCCCGCTGCGCACGGCCGACCCGCCCCGTCGTGCACGACGTGGGCGGGTCGACCGCCGACGCGCGGTGGGTGCCGATGGACGAGCTGGGCTCGGTGGCCGTCGTGGCGAGTGTCGGTGCTGCGCTGCGCGCGGCGGGGCTCGCCTGACGACACCGGGTACCTCAGGCGCGGGTGTCGCGGGTCTCGCGGCTGCGGCTGCTGCGCAGGCCGATGGCCCCGACGAGCAGCACGACCAGGCCGGCGGCGACCACGCTCCACGGGCCGAGGTCGCCCCACGGCAGCGTCACGTCGGTGAGCTCGCTGACCAGCACGCTGCCCGCCACGAGCAGGCCGAGCAGGCCGAGCACGAGGGCGAAGGGGGCCGGTCCGGAGAGCCACTGCGGCTCGGGCGGGCTCACCGGTGCCGGGATGCTCGGTGCTGCCGGTGCTGCCGGTGCTGCCGGTGCTGCCGGTGCGGTCGCGGTCATGGTGGCGGCGGTGGTGCCGGCAGCGGAGGTGGCTGTCGGGGTGTCCGTGGTCGGCAGGACCGTCGTGGCGCCGTCGTCGACGAACATCTCGTCGGCCAGGCTGTCGCGGGGCTCCGGGGGCTCCGGGGTGTTCGGGGCGTCCGGGGTGGGGGGAGTGGTCGGGGTGGTCATCACTGCTCCTGGATGGTGATCTGGCCCAGGCCGAGCTGGGCGTCGACGACGACCTGCACGGGCTCGGCGCCGATGAGGGTCGACGTGCTGCGGTCGTTGCCGCTGGTGTCCGTCGTGCCACCGACGCCACCGCGGTGGGTGATGTCGCCGAAGCCGACGCTGGCGTCGACGCGCACGTCGAGGCCCGGGGGCACCAGGATGGTGAGGTCGCCGGCGCCCATCTCGACCGTGACCCGCTGGGCGGTGGTGGTCGGCGTCGTCGACGACGGGGCGGGGGTGGGCGTGGTGGCGGCGAGCCGGCCCAGGTCGAGGGTGGCCTCGCCGGCGCCGAGCTCGAAGGCAGTGGTGCCGGTGGCGGGCACCGGGGTCCAGGTGCGGTCACCCACACCGTCCCTGACATCGACGCGCGAGGCGGCCGAGGCGGTGACCAGCAGCAGTGAGAGGCACACGACGAGGAACCCGCTGAAGCCGGAGGCCCGGCCCCGCAGCCCCAGGGTGAGGACGACGACCGACACGCCGATCAGGGCGATGAGGAACCCCAGGGTGGCCGAGCTGCCCGGGAAGCCGAGCGGGTCGTCGAGCGCCGCGCCGAGGCCGATGCCGACGAGGGCGATGCCGAGCGAGACCAGTCCGACGAAGGCGCTGGGGCGGCGGCGACGGGGCCGCGGCGGCGGGGGCGGGCCGACCGGACCCACCGGACGCGGCGGGGCGGGCGGGGTGGGCCGGCCACCGTACGGGCCGGAGGGCCCGCCCACCGGGGGGCCGCCGTAGGTGCCGGGCTGGGGGGCGCGGGAGGCACCTGGCTGGCTGCCGGCATACGGCGGCGGTGGGGCCTGGGTCGGCGCGCTCGCCATCGGCGGCGCGGCGTAGCTGGGGGTGGCGGACATGGCCTCTCCTGACGGGGGCGGGGTGGCGGGGGTGGGATAGGGCGGCGGCGCGGCCACGCTGCCGTAGCCGGTCTGCGGCGTGTCACGGTTGCGGCGGACCAGCACCAGCCAGACGACTGCGGCGACCGGGATGAGCCACAGCGGGGCGAACCAGCCGTTGCCGTTGCCGATCGAGAACACCCCACCGAGCACCAGGAAGGCCGCGAGCACGGACAGCGCGATCGGGCCGGCATCGCCCTGGCGCACCGCACGCTCGGCGAGGATGTCGCCCTGCCGGTCGGGCAGCAGCAGCCAGAGGATGACGTAGGCGGTGAGGCCGATGCCGCCGAGGAAGGCGAGCACGACCGCCGCGGCCCGGATGAGCACCGGGTCGACGCCGAAGCGCTGCGCCAGGCCGGTGCAGACACCGCCGAACCAGCGGCCCTCGGTGTCGCGGGAGTAGCCGCTGTTGCGCAGCCGGGCGAAGCTGTCGTCGAGGAATGACGTGCTCGGTGGCGGCACGCTCTGGGTGGGGTTCTCGGTCATGGCTCCAGCGTGGTCCCGGCGAGGGGGTGCCCGCCATGAGGGTCGACCCTGACGCCCCCCTGAGCCGACCCCGGGACCGACCCTGCTTCCCCGGAACGTAGGTCAGGATGGGGGTGTGCCCACGCCCTACGAGCCTGCAGCCGCGCACCCGCGCCCGGTGACCGACGGTGGTCCCGACGCCGGTGCCGCGGCGGGGATGCCGTCGGCGTACGGCTACGACCGCCCGCCGGCCCGCCCGCCGAGACCCCCGCTCGTGCGGTCCCGCTCCCGCGGGTGGACCCCGGGGGTCTGCGGTGCGGTGGCCCGCCACCTGGGCGTGTCGCGTCGCAGCGTGCGGATCACCTTCATCCTGCTCACCCTCGCCGGCGGTGCCGGCCTCGCGGCCTACGTCTTCCTCTGGGCCCTCACCCCCGAGGGCGACCTCGACGTCGACCCGTCGCAGCTGCCCGACCAGGGCACGCCGCCGGAACGCCGGCAGTGGGGGCTGGTGCTCGTCGTGGGCGGCCTGCTCGTCGTCGGCGGCGCGGTGCTGCTCACCCCGGTGCTCGGCGGTGGGGTCATCGGAACCCTGCTCGTGCCCCTGTTCACGATCGCGGTCGGCGCCATCGTCGCGTGGTCCAACCTCGACGACGCCCAGCGCTCGCGGTGGCTGGGCTCCGGTGAGGGGCGCTACGGCTGGATGCGGGTGGCGTTGGGCGTCGGGCTGGCGATCGCCGGCATCCTCGTCATCGTCACGCGCGGCGAGTCGATCTCCGCCGTCTGGGACGCCCTGCTCGCCGCCATCGCCGTGCTCGTCGGAGCCCTGATCATCGCCGCCCCGTGGGCGCTGCGCCTGTGGGGCGACCTGCGCCGCGAGCAGGTGGCCGCCGCGCGCGCCACCGAGCGGGCCGACATCGCCGCGCACCTGCACGACTCGGTGCTGCAGACCCTCGCGCTCATCCAGCGCCAGTCGCACGACAGCGCCGCCGTCACCCGGCTGGCCCGCGCGCAGGAGCGCGAGCTGCGCTCGTGGCTGTACGCCGGGCCGCAGGGCTCGCAGTCGACCCTCGCCGCGGCGGTCACCGAGGTGGCCCACGACGTCGAGGACCTGCACGGCGTGGCCATCGACCTCGTCGTGACCGGAGACCGCCCCTACGAGCCGCACGGCGCGGCGCTCGCGCAGGCCATGCGAGAGGCGCTGCTCAACGCCGTGCGGCACGGCGGCACGCCGGTCACCGCCTACGTCGAGATCGGGCCCACCGGGGTCGAGGCGTTCGTGCGCGACCGTGGCGCGGGCTTCGACCTCGAGACCGTGCCCGACGACCGGCTCGGCGTGCGCCAGTCGATCCTGGGCCGGATGGAGCGGCACGGAGGCACGGCACGCGTGCGACGCCGCGACGACGGAACCGAGGTGGAGCTGACGCTGCCACCCATCGAAGGAGGAACGTCATGAGCCAACCGACCCCGACCGCAGGTGCGCAGCCCGGACCCGTGCGGGTGGTGCTCGTCGACGACCACCGGATGTTCCGCACCGGGGTACGCGCCGAGCTGACCGACGCGATGGCTGCCAGCGGGATCCCGGTGTGCGAGTTCGTCGGTGAGGCGCCCGACGTCGACACGGCGATCGCCGTCATCCGGGCCGAGCAGCCCGACGTCGTGCTCCTCGACGTGCACCTGCCCGGCGGCAACGGCAACGGCGGTGTCGACGTCATCCACGGCTGCTTCGGCGTGCAGGCGCGCTCGGGCGCCCCGGTGCGCTTCCTGGCCCTGTCGGTCTCGGATGCCGCCGAGGACGTCATCGCCGTCATCCGCGCCGGCGCGCGCGGCTACGTCACCAAGACGATCGGCGCGCGCGACCTGATCACCGCCATCCGCCGGGTCGCCGACGGGGATGCCGTGTTCTCGCCGCGGCTCGCAGGGTTCGTGCTCGACGCCTTCGGCGCCGCTGCCGGCGAGATCGCCGAGGTCGACGAGGAGCTCGACCGGCTCTCGGCGCGCGAGCGTGAGGTGATGCGGCTGATCGCCCGCGGCTACCAGTACAAGGAGGTCGCCAAGGAGCTGTTCATCTCGGTCAAGACGGTCGAGACGCACGTCTCCTCGGTGCTGCGCAAGCTGCAGCTGTCCTCGCGGCACGAGCTCACCGCCTGGGCGATGGGTCGCCGCCTCCTCTGACCCCGCCCCGCCCCTCCCCGACTTTGTAGGGGAGGGGCCGGGCAACACGCGGAGCGGACCCCGATCCGTGCGGCTGCAGACCTACAGAGTCGGGGGGAGTGGCCGGTGGTGAGCCCGGTGCGCGGTCGGCTCTAGGGTGTGCCCATGGAACTCCTGATCCACGTCTTCGTCGTCCTCCACCTGCTCGGCATGGCCGCGATCATCGGCAGCGCGCTCTTCGTCGCGCGGGGGGCGGTCACCCCCGCCCTGGTGTGGGGTGCGCGCGCGCAGCTCGTCACCGGCATCATTCTCGTGGGCCTGGTGCAGGCCAACGACGAGGAGCCCAACAACATGAAGATCGGCGTCAAGCTGCTGGTCGCCATCGCGGTCGTGGCCTGCGCCGAGATCGCGGCGGCCAAGGAGCGCAAGGGCCAGGGCGCCCGCCCGCAGCTCGTGCTGGCGGCCGGCGTGCTGGCCTTGGTCAACGTGCTCGTCGCCGTGCTCTGGACCACCGCCAGCTGACCCGCCCCTCCCGCTCCTCCCCGACTGTGCAGGTCGGAGGCCGCGCAACACGCGGCGGAGCACCCGATTCGAGCGGTTCTCCCCTACAAAGTCGGGGAGATGGCCGGGTCAGGGGATGAGGAGCAGCTTGCCCTGGGTGCGGCGGTTCTCGAGGTCGTCGTAGGCTCTCGCCGCCTCGGCGAGCGGGTAACGCCCGCCGATCGCCACCTGCAGGCTTCCATCGGCCACCGCGCCGAGCACCTCGCCGGCGCGCCACTCGAGCTCCTCGCGGGTGGCCAGGTGGGCCCCGAGCGAGGGGCGGGTGAGGAACAGCGAGCCGGCCCGGTTGAGCCGCTGGATGTCGAACGGCGGCACCTGCCCGCTCGCGGCGCCGAACAGCGCGAGCATCCCCCGCGGCCGCAGGGAGGCCAGGGACGCGTCGAAGGTGTCCTTGCCGACCCCGTCGTAGGCCACGTCGACGCCCCGCCCGTCGGTGAGCCGCCGCACCTCGGCGGCGAGGTCGTCGACCGCCCGGTAGTCGATGACGTGCTCGGCACCCAGCGCCCGCACCGTCTCGCACTTCTCCGGTCCGCCCGCCGTCGCCACGACCGAGCCTCCGCGCGCCCGCACCAGCTGCACGAGCAGCTGCCCCACGCCACCCGCGGCCGCGTGCACGAGCGCGACGTCACCCGGGCGCACGGCATACGTGCTGGTGGTGAGGTACTGCGCGGTGAGGCCCTGGAGCATCACCGCGGCCGCCGTCTCGACGTCGACGCCGTCGGGCACGAGCACGAGCACGGATGCCGGCAGCGCGGCGAAGCGGGCGGCGCTCCCCTGCGACTGGGGCCACGCCACCCGGTCGCCCGGGTGGAAGCCGTCGACGCCCTCACCCACGGCGACGACGGTGCCGGCTCCCTCGTTGCCGCCGACGAAGGGCGGCTTCGTCGGGTAGACCCCTTCGCGCTCGTAGACGTCGATGAAGTTCACACCGGCGGCGGCCACCTCGACGAGCACCTCGCCGGCACCCGGTGAGGGTGCCGGGCGGTCCTCGACGGTGAGCACGTCGGTGCCACCGTGGGCCGTGACGATCAGCGCGGGGCCGGTGGTGTCGCTCATCCCGCCACCCTAGGACGCTGCCGCGTCGCCCGGTGGCTCAGCCGCCCGTCGGCACCCAGTAGCGCTTCTTGTCGCCGCGGACGTCCTCGAGCACACCGCCGTTGGCCTCGATGACCCTGGCCGACGCGACGTTGTCGAGGTCGCAGGTGAGCAGGGCCGGGTCGATGCCCAGGGCCGCCGCGTGGGGCAGCACGAGCCGCAGGGCCTCCGTCGCCACCCCCCGGCCGCGGGCGCTGGGCCGCACCGAGTAGCCGATGTGGCCACCGACCTCGAGCAGGAACGGGGTCAGGCGGTGTCGCACCGAGATCGAGCAGAGGTAGGTCGTGGGGTCGGCGTCGTCCACCGCCCAGTAGAAGGTCGAGGGCACGTGACCGGTGGGCCGGGGCGAGTCCTCCCGGGCGCGGTCCAGCCGCCAGCGCACGAACCGGGCGAACCCGTCAGGGGTGTCGAGCTCGGCGCGGGTCCAGGTGATGCCGGCGTAGCCGCCGTCGTCGGCTGGCTCGACCCAGTCGCCGTCGCCGTCGCGGTGGCGACCGCCGAACTCGTCGTGCGCCTCGAGGTAGCTGAGGTGCACGCGGACATCGGGGCGGTCGAGGCGGATCATGCTGCGACGCTAGGCGATCCGAACCATCGTCGGCGACCGGATTGCCCGCGAGGTCAACCGGCGCGCAGCGACAGCAGCACGTCGTCGAGCATCGCCGGCGTGAGCCTGCCGGTGAACGTGTTGTGCGGGCTCACGTGGTAGCAGCCGACCAGCCGCATGCCGTGTCCCTCCGGCGTCGTCAGCGTCACGTCGGCGGCGTGTCCGAAGCGGGGCTTGGGGCGTGGCACGTCCCAGCCGAGCCCACGGGCGGCGGCGAGGGCGGCATCCCAGCCGATGGCGCCGAGGCACAGGATCGCCCGCAGCCGGGGGGCGGACAGGGCGAGGTCACGCTCGAGCCAGGCCGAGCAGGTGGCCCGCTCGGCCGGAGTGGGCTTGTTCGCGGGCGGTGCGCAGCGCACGGCGGCGACGATGCGGATGCCGGTGAGCGACTGACCGTCCCCCGCGGCGACCGATGTGGGCAGCGCTGCGAACCCGGTGCGGTGCAGCGCGGCATACAGCACGTCACCCGAGGAGTCGCCGGTGAACATCCGACCGGTGCGGTTGGTGCCGTTCGCGGCAGGTGCGAGCCCCACGAGCAGCACCTCGGCCTCGGGGTCGCCGAACGACGGCCCCGGCCGGCCCCAGTACGGCTGGTCGGCGAACGAGGCTCGTCGCCCCGACCGCGCGACGTCCTCGCGCCACCGCACGAGGCGTGGACAGGCCCGGCACACCGAGATCCGCGCCTGCAGCTCGGGGATGCCGGTCGCCGACGCCGCGAGCCGGCGTACGGCAGCAGGGGTTCCCGCCACCGGGGTCGAGACCTCGGCCGGGTCGCCCGGCCACCCGCTCCCTGCCGGCACCGGTGAGGGGAAGAGATGACCGGTGACCGGGTGGGGGTCGAGGGGGTCCATGGGGCCCACGCTAGGGGAGGATGCGGTGGTGGCACTCCTGACGGTGGTCGGCGGTGGCGTCATCGGGCTGACGTCGGCGCTCGGGCTCGCGCGGGCCGGCCACACCGTGCGCTGCGTCCGCGACGAACCGGTGGCCGACACCACCTCGGCGGTGGCGGGCGGCCTGTGGTTCCCCTACCACGTCGATCCGCGCGACCGGGTGCTCGAGTGGGGGCGGGTGGCGCTCGGCCGGTTCACCGACCTGGCGCGGGACCCCGAGACGGGGGTGGCCCTGCGCGAGGGTGTGGTGGTCGAACGTGGTCCCGCCGACCGCTGGTGGGCCGCCGCTCTCCCTGGGTGGCGCGACGCGCGCCCTCACGAGCTCCCGGCCGGAGCCCCCGCCGGGGTGGTGGCGACCGTGCCGCTGGTGACCATGCCGGTGTTCCTGGCGTGGCTCGAGACCCGGTGCGCCGAGGCCGGGGTCGAGCTCCTCCGGGGGTGGGTGAGCGACCTGGCCGAGGTGCCCGGCGACGTGGTGGTCGTGGCCGCCGGGCTGCGCTCGGGCACGCTGGTCGACGACCACGCCGGCACGCCGTCGCGCGGTCAGGTGGCGCTGCTCGCCAACCCCGGACTGACCCACTGGCTCGTCGACGACGAGCACCCCGACGGCATGGTCTACGTGCTGCCCCACCCCGACTGGGTGGTCTGCGGTGGCACCGACGTCGCCGGTTCCTGGGACGCCGTGCCCGACCGGGACGTCCACGACGCGATCGTGCGCCGGGTCCGCGCCGTGGCGCCCGCGCTGGCCCACGCCGAGGTGCTCGGGGCCAAGGTGGGGCTGCGGCCGGTGGCACCCGAGGTGCGCCTCGCGGCATCCGACGTCGGTGGGCGACCGGTCGTGACCAACTACGGCCACGGCGGCGCGGGCGTCACGCTGTCGTGGGGCTGCGCCGACGAGGTGGTCCGCCTCGTCGCCGAGGCCACCGCCTGACCGCACCGCTGGTTCCGCCCGTGGGGTGCCAGAGGCGCGAGTCACCGCGCGCCCGGCACCCCCGGTGGTCTTGGCACTCCTCCCTGGGGTGCCAGGGGCGCGAGTCACCGCGCGCCCGGCACCCCTTGTCTTCCTTGGGAGGGTTGGTCGAATCGAGGTGACGTCGCGCAGTGCTCCTGACTCCGCGAGAGGTCCCGAGGTCAGGCGTCGGATGCCGGCCGCGCACGACCGGCCTTCGTCTCGCCACGGCGCTTCTTGGCCGACAGCCGGCGCTCCTTCGAGCCGCGGGTGGGGCGGGTGGCCCGGCGTGGAGCCGGTGGGGGAGCCATCGCGTCGCGCAGCAGCTCGGCCATCCGCTCCCGCGCCGCGACCCGGTTGCGGCGCTGTTGGCGGTGCTCGGAGGCCGCCACGACGAGCAGCCGTCCGCCCACCAGCCGCGGGTCGAGCACCCGCAGCACCCGAGACCGCTGGGTGTCGGTGAACCCGCCGAACGCCACCACGTCGAGCTCGACCTCGACCCGGCTGTCGGCCGTGTTGACGCCCTGCCCACCTGGCCCCGACGACCGCGAGAACCGCTCGACCAGCATGTCACCCGGCACCGTGAGGCCCTGCGGCACACCGGGACCCGGCGCGACGACGAGGTCCATCAGGGCTTCCCCGTGTCGTCCTCGGGCTCTGGCGGCGGCTCCGCGCCGGCCGCCTCGTCACGCTCGGCCCACTCCAGCAGGGGAGCGATGTCGAAGACCGCGCCGTCGATGCCGGCGTGCAGGTCACCGAGATCGGCATACCGCTGCGGCACCGTCGCGATGGTGAAGTCGTTGGGCTCGACGTCGTCGAGCTCGTCCCACCGGAAGGGGGTCGAGACCGTGCCGATGTCGTTGCCCCGCACCGAGTACGCCGCGGCGATGGTGTGGTCGCGGGCGTTCTGGTTGTAGTCGACGAACACCGCCTCGGGGTCGCGGTCCTTGCGCCACCACGTGGTGGTGACGTCGTCGGGGATGCGGCGCTCCACCTCTCGCGCGAACGCCAGTGCCGCCCGGCGCACGTCGCCGAACCCGTGGTCGGGCGCGATGCGCACGTAGACGTGCAGCCCGTGGCCGCCGCTGGTCTTCGGCCAGCCCACGGCGCCCAGCTCGTCGAGCACCTCGTGCGCCACGTGCGCGGCCCGACGCACTCTCGAGAACGGCGCGTCCGGCATCGGGTCGAGGTCGATGCGCCACTCGTCGGGCTTCTCGGTGTCGGCCCGCCGGCTGTTCCACGGGTGGAACTCGACGGTGCTCATCTGCACCGCCCACGCCACGTCGGCCAGCCGGGTGACGCACAGCTCGTCGGCGTGCAGGCCGTATCGGGGGAAGTGCAGGCGCACCGTCTCGACCCAGGGTGGCGCACCCCGCGGCAGCCGCTTCTGGTGCACCTTGGCCCCCGACACGCCGTCGGGGAAGCGGTGCAGCATGCACGGCCGCTCGCGCAGCGCGTTGACGATGCCGTCGCCGACCGACAGGTAGTAGTTGACCAGGTCGAGCTTGGTCTCACCCCGGGCCGCGAAGTAGACGCGCTGGGGGCTGGACACCCGCACGTCGAAGCCGTCGACGTCGAGCACGACCGGCTCACCGAACTCACCCTTGCGCGAGGCCATGCACGACACCGTATGCCGTGCGGCCGGCTTGGGGTCGTGCGCGCGGCCACCGGGAACCAGACACCGGTGGCCGCGCGGTCCGATCCCCGGGGGTGACCGTGAGGTCGAGATCGTCGGGCGAAGGGTGGACGAGTGAGGGTGATCCAGCACCTGCACACTCGTCCGGCAACGCGACCTCCGGAAGTCTCGCACGGACCGCACCACAGGATGCGGATCGGGGCAAGTCGAGTTCCGCTCTGTCTAAGGTTTGTCCTCGCGCACCGCCGCCCGGCGCGCGGGGCGCGGTGGACGAGCGGCGTCGGCGGCTCCACGTAGGGTTGACCCCGACATGAGCACCCTCTTCGACGGCCTCCACTTCGGCGACCCGGGCCACGAGCCGCACGTGGACCCCGCCACCTCCGCGAGCGCCCACGCGGCGCTGGTCAACGCTGCAGGGGTGCCCACCTGGGCGGAGGCCGCCGCGGCCGGGCTCGGCCCCGACGGCGGCCCGGGCGCGAGCCGGCCGGGCGCCGACCCGGAGGAGCTGCTCGTCGGGCTCAACCCGCAGCAGCGCGAGGCCGTGCTGCACGAGGGCGGCCCGCTGCTCATCGTCGCGGGCGCCGGCTCGGGCAAGACCCGGGTGCTCGCGCACCGCATCGCGTACCTGCTCGCCGCCCGGGGCGTGCAGCCCGGCCAGGTGCTCGCCATCACCTTCACCAACAAGGCCGCGGCCGAGATGCGCGAGCGGGTGACCGGCCTGGTCGGCCCCCGCGCCAAGGCGATGTGGGTGATGACCTTCCACAGCGCCTGCGTGCGCATCCTGCGCCGCGAGGCCGACAAGGTGGGGCTGCGCTCGACCTTCTCGATCTACGACGCCGCCGACAGCCAGCGCCTGATGTCGATGGTCATCCGCGACATGGACCTCGACCCCAAGCGCTACAACCCGCGCTCGTTCAGCCACCAGGTGAGCAACCTCAAGAACGAGCTCATCGACGAGGAGACCTACGCGAGCCGGGTGGGGGAGGCCAGCCCGCACCAGGAGCAGGTGCTCGCCGAGGCCTACACCGCCTACCAGCGGCGGCTGCGCCAGGCCAACGCCATGGACTTCGACGACCTGATCATGACCACGGTGCACATGTTCCAGGCCTTCCCCGACGTCGCCGAGCACTACCGGCGGCGGTTCCGGCACGTCATGGTCGACGAGTACCAGGACACCAACCACGCCCAGTACCAGCTGGTGCGCGAGCTGGTGGGCCGGCCTGAGACGCGCAGCGAGCACGGCGTCGAGCCGAGCGAGCTGGTCGTCGTCGGTGACGCCGACCAGTCGATCTACGCCTTCCGCGGCGCCACCATCCGCAACATCGAGGAGTTCGAGCAGGACTACCCCGACGCCCGCACCATCCTGCTCGAGCAGAACTACCGCTCCACGCAGACCATCCTGCGGGCCGCCAACTCGGTCATCGCCCGCAACGAGGGCCGGCGCAAGAAGAACCTGTGGAGCGAGACCGGCGACGGCGCCCGCATCGTCGGCTACGTCGGCGACAACGAGCACGACGAGGCGTCGTTCGTCGCCCGCTCGATCGACCGGCTCGGCGACGAGCACGGGGTGCGACCCGGCGACGTCGCGGTGTTCTACCGCACCAACGCCCAGTCCCGGGCGCTGGAGGAGGTGTTCGTGCGGGTCGGCCTGCCCTACAAGGTGGTCGGCGGCACGCGGTTCTACGAGCGCCGCGAGGTCAAGGACGCCCTGGCCTACCTGCGGGTGCTGTCCAACCCCAGCGACACGGTCAACCTGCGGCGCATCGTCAACGTGCCCAAGCGCGGCATCGGCGACCGCGCCGAGGCCTGCATCGGCGCCCTCGCCGAGCGTGAGCGCATCCCCTTCGTCGCCGCCCTGGGCCGCCCCGAGGACGCCCCCGGCATCGCCACCCGCTCGGTCGCGGCGATCAAGGGCTTCACCACCCTGCTCGAGGACCTCGGCCGGGTCCGTGACAACGAGGATGCCGGGGTGTCCGACCTGCTCGAGGCCGTGCTCGACCGCTCGGGCTACCTCACCGAGCTGCGCGCCAGCCACGACCCCCAGGACGAGACGCGCGTCGAGAACCTCGCCGAGCTCGTCGCCGTCGCCCGAGAGTTCGACGAGGAGCGCCGCGAGACCGGCGAGGTGATCAGCCTCGAGGACTTCCTCGAGCGGGTCTCGCTCGTCGCCGACGCCGACGAGATCCCCGACACCGAGGAGGCCGAGCAGGCCGGTGTCGTCACGCTGATGACGCTGCACACCGCCAAGGGGCTGGAGTTCCCGGTCGTCTTCCTCACCGGCATGGAGGACGGCACCTTCCCGCACCTGCGCAGCCTGGGCGACGCCAAGGAGCTCGAGGAGGAGCGCCGGCTCGCCTACGTGGGCATCACCCGTGCCCGCGAGCGGCTGCACATCTCGCGGGCAGCCGTCCGATCCGCCTGGGGCGCACCGCAGTACAACCCGCCGTCACGGTTCCTCGACGAGATCCCCGCCGAGCTCGTGCAGTGGGAGCGCGAGCTGTCCGGTGCCGCCGCCATCGGTCGGCGCGACCAGCGCCCGGCCGTCGCCACCCTGGGCAACCGCCCGGGGGTGCGGTCGCCCGGCAACCGGCCGGTCATCCCGCTCTCTCCCGGCGACCGGGTCACCCACGACAGCTACGGCCTCGGCACGGTGGTGCGCACCCTCGGTGAGGGGGACAAGACGCAGGCCGAGGTCGACTTCGGCGGTGAGCTCGGGGTCAAGCGGTTCGTGCTGAGGTTCGCACCGCTCGAGAAGCTCTGACCCGGGAGGGCGTCAGCGGAGCCCGTGCCGCTTGAGCCAGGCGATCGGGTCGATCGGGACGTCCGAGCTGGTCGTCTTCTGCATCTCGAAGTGCAGGTGCGAGCCGAAGGAGTGGCCGGTGTTGCCGACCAGGCCGACGAGCTCGCCGGGGCGCACGGTGTCGCCCTTCTGGGCGTTTCGCTTGCTGAGGTGGCCGTACCAGGAGATCGAGCCGTCCCAGTACTTGATCTCGAGCTTGTTGCCGAAGCTGGAGTCGTAGAACGACCCGATGACGGTGCCCTTGGACATCGCGTAGACCGGGGTGCCGGTTTTGGCCCCGAGGTCGATGCCGTCGTGCGACTCGCCCCAGCGGGCCCCGAAGCCCGAGGTGACGTGCCAGGTCTTGATCGGTCGCACCCACCGCTTGGCCTCGCGCTCGGCCTTGGCCTTGGCGGCGGCCGCCTTGGCCTTGGCGACGGCCTTGCGCTGGGCGGCGCGGGCCGCGCGGGCGGCCTGCTCGTTGCGACCCTGCAGGGCGGCGGTCTGGATCGAGGCGGCGTGGCGCCGCTGGGCGAGGTCGGTGGCCATCGCCTCGTCGGAGACCTGCTCGTCGAGGGCCATGGCGCTCTGCGTCGAGTCGAGCTCGAGGGCCGCCGGCTGCTGCGGCGTGGGGTGCACGACGCTCGCTCCGGTCGCCGTCACCACGAGCGCCGCGGCCGCCGCGGTGGGCAGCACGAAGCTCGAGGAGAAGGCTCTGGGCAGGCGGGCGCGGCGACTCGGGACGCGATGACGTCCGCCGTAGTGCCGCCCTTGGTAGGACGAAGAACTCACGCGGGGATGACCTCAGGGGGTACTCAGGGGGTGTAGACGGGGCTGGCACCACCGTACCGTGACCATTCCGTGACCACCCAATCCCGGTTCGGGAACTTGTGGACGAGCGTGTCGCCCACACCCCTGTCACTAGGGGATACCCGCACGATCCGCGTCGAGTCCGGTGATGCACCTCACAACGGTGCGCCCGCTCCCGCGCGCACCCGGCATCCTCACTCGTCGCGGACCAGCGGGGTGACGCCCGAGGTCACCGTTCCACCCTGCTCGTCGAGGTGGGCCAGGGCGTGCGAGATGCCGTGCACGACCTCACCCAGCATCGGCAGGCTCAGGTGCCCCGCCCCGTGCAGCTTGACGTTGCGCGCCCGAAGGTCGGGGTGCCGCAGGGCCGCGCTGCGCTGGGGCTGGATGGCCCAGTCGTTGTCGGACCAGTACGAGATGAAGCGGGTGCGGCAGCCCCGCACCGGCCGGTCGAGCTCACGCATCAGGTGGCTGCCCGGCCGCATCTGCTGCATCAGCGTGGTCGGCACGGCATACGCGGCGTAGCTGCCCTCGTGCGGGGTGCCGAGCGTGATGAGGGTGTGCACCCGCGCGTCACCCCCCAGCCGGGTGACGTAGTAGCGGGCGATCAGGCCGCCCAGGCTGTGCCCGATGATGTGGATCCGCTCGAAGCCGGTCTCCGCGACGACCCGCTCGACCTCCACCGACAGGCCCGCCGCGGCGGCGCGCACGTCGTTGGCGACGGTGAGGTAGTTGATCGCGAAGACGTTGGAGAAGCCCCGACGGGTGAGCCCGCGCCGCAGCAGGGTGAAGATCGAGCGGTTGCTGACGATGCCGTGCACCAGCAGGATCGGCGTGCCCGCGGCCTCGACGTTCGAGACGAGCAGCCCGCGCTGAACGGGTGGCAGGTGCTCGAGGCGGTAGGCCCGGTCGGCCCGCGCACTGCGACCGCCCACCAGGCCGACCGGCCAGGTCGCGACGTGGGCGGCCAGCCAGACCGACTCCACGGCGTTGCCGGCCAGCACGGCCGGGTCGAGCAGCCGCAGGGCGGCCGACGCCAGCCCGCCGGCACGCCGGACCACCGAGACCTGCGTCGGTGCAGGGTGCTCGGCGGGGGGTACGGCGCTCGGCAGCGGAAGCATCACCATGGCCCCGCCACTGTAGAGCCCCGGCCTGCCCCGACACCCCGGACTCCGGGCAGATGGTCACCATGCGGTCTGCGTGTGCACCTTCCCGGTCAAGGCCCGGTGTGCCGGCGGTAAAGAAGGGGCGCGCCCAGGTCATTTCTTTCCACAAACCGTTGTCACGGCGGCACCCAGCCGACAGGTTTCCCACGTGCCCGAGCCCGGGCGCCCACCGAAGAAGGAGAAACCACGTCGTGAGAAGACTGACCACAGGCCTCGCCCTGGGCGCGGCCGCCGCCACCTTCGCCGCCGGCACACCCGCCGCGGCGGCCCTGCCCGGCGCCACCCCAGCCGGCACCCCGCCCGACCGTCAGGCCCTCAAGCTCGGCGCCGACGACACGCTCGTGAAGCGCTCGGTGCTCACCGACCCCGACGGCACGACGCACACCCGGTACGACCGCACCTGGAAGGGCCTGCGCGTCGTCGGAGGCGACCTCGTCGTCGAGAAGGCCAAGGGCGGCCGCATCGAGGACGTGCAGTTCAACAACGGCAGGAGCGTCGCCGCGAAGACCACGACGCCGGCCGTGGCGCGCACCACGGCGGTCTCGGCCGGCCAGCAGCGCTCGAAGGCGTCGGGTGAGGCGAGCCGCGGCGAGCTCGTGGTGTGGGCGGCGACGGGGACGCCCCGCCTGGCCTACGACGTGCTGACCACCGGCACGCGGGCCGACCAGACCCCGAGCCGGCTGCACACCATCGTCGACGCGGCATCGGGCGCCGTCATCTCCTCCTACGACGAGGTGGTCACGGGCACCGGCAACAGCCAGTACTCCGGCACGGTCACCCTCAACAGCACGCTGAGCGGCTCGACCTGGCAGCTGCGCGACACGCTCGGCAACTACACGACCGACCTGAACGGGGGGACGTCGGGCACGGGGACGCAGTTCACCGACGCCGACAACGTGTGGGGCAACGGCTCGACCACGAGCCGGCAGACCGCGGGGGTCGACGCGCAGTACGGGGCGGAGAAGACCTACGCGTACTACAACTCGGTGCTGGGCCGGGCCGGCATCCGGAACAACGGCGCGGGGGCGCGCAGCCGGGTGCACTACGGCAACGCCTACAACAACGCGTTCTGGGACGGCACCCAGATGACCTACGGCGACGGCTCGGGCAACGCCAAGCCGCTGACCTCCATCGACGTCGCCGCGCACGAGATGAGCCACGGCGTCACCGAGAACACGGCCCGCCTGGTCTACAGCGGCGACGCGGGCGGCCTCAACGAGGCGACGTCCGACATCTTCGGCGCCGCCGTCGAGTTCTACGCCAACAGCGCCGCCGACCCGGGCGACTACCTCATCGGCGAGAAGATCAACATCAACGGCAACGGCACCCCGCTGCGCTACATGGACCGGCCCAGCAGGGACGGCCGCAGCCAGGACTGCTGGACCACCGGCACCAAGAACCTCGACCCGCACTACTCCTCGGGCCCGCTGAACCACTGGTTCTTCCTCGCCTCCGAGGGTTCCGGCGCCAAGACCGTCAACGGCGTCTCCTACAACAGCCCCACCTGCAACGGCACCACGGTGACCGGCGCCGGGCGGGCCGCCGCGGAGAAGATCTGGTACCGCACCCTGTCGACCAAGCTCACGTCCAACAGCACCTACGCCGCGGCTCGCAACGGTGCGATCGCCTCGGCCAAGGAGCTCTACGGCGCCGGGTCGGCCCAGTGCCTGGCCACCGAGAGCGCCTTCGCGGCGATCGCGGTCCCGGCGGGCACGCAGACCTGCGGCGGCACCACGCCCCCGCCGCCGCCGCCCACCGGCGGCAACCTGCTCGGCAACCCCGGCTTCGAGTCGGGCGCCACGGTGTGGACCGGCACCGCCGGCCCGATCACGAACAACACCGGTCGCCCGGCGCGCACCGGCTCGTGGAAGGCCTGGCTCGGCGGCAACGGCTCCACCAGCACCGAGACGATCAACCAGAGCGTCGCCATCCCGGCCGGCGTGACCAGCGCGACCCTGTCGTTCTGGCTGCGCACCGACACCGCCGAGACCGGCTCGACGGTCTACGACAGGATGCGGGCGCAGGTCGTCGACGGGGCGACGGTGACCACCCTGGCCACCTGGTCCAACGTCGGCACCAACGCGACGTAC
Source organism: uncultured Actinomycetota bacterium (assembly GCA_963800505.1). GTDB lineage: Bacteria > Actinomycetota > Actinomycetes > Actinomycetales > Dermatophilaceae > Fodinibacter. The sequence goes on along the minus strand of CAWDBL010000032.1, from coordinate 80,692 downwards.
ACGCAGAAGTCGTTCAACCTGACGGCCTACAGGGGCAGGACGGTCACCGTCCGGTTCACCATGACCGAGGACTCCAGCCTGCAGACGTCCTTCGTCGTCGACGACACCTCCCTCGCCACGAGCTGAGCCGGCACCACCACACCGGATGCCGTCCCCCGCCACGGTGGGGGACGGCATCCGCCGTCTCGACGGACCCCAAAACTCGCGTTCGGCGGGCGCCGAGGCGCTCCCTCCCTCACCATTGACCTGCCGCGACCTGCCGCGGTGCCCGTGCCCCGAGGAGTCCCATGTCGTCACGTCATCTGCCCGGTGTCGCCCTCGCCGTCACGGTCGCCGCCGTGGCCGCGTCCGTGACCGGAGCGTCCGGAGCCGTCGCAGCACCCGGGGGCAACGCCGCCCTCAAGGCCGCCGAGCAGTCCGCCGCCGTGTCCACCGGCGACGACCTCGGCCTGCCGGCCGACCAGTCGCTCACCGTGCGCTCGGTGGTCACCGACCGCGACGGCACGCGCCACGTGCGCTACGACCGCACGGTCGACGGCCTGCCCGTCGTGGGCGGTGACCTCGTCGTGGCCAAGAGCACGAGCGGCACCGTGAGGAACAGCCACTGGAACCGCGGCAAGGCCGTCTCGCCGGCCTCGACCAAGGCCTCGGTGAGCAAGGCCGCCGCGACTGCCACCGCAGCGAAGTCGGCGGGCTACCGGGTCGACTCCAGCGCCGCCGCCCTCGTCGTCTACGCGAGCTCGGGCACCCCCCGCCTCGCGTGGCAGGTGACGACCACCGGCACCCGCGCCAGCCAGACCCCGAGCCGGCTGAAGACCTGGGTCGACGCCCGCACCGGCAAGGTCATCGACTCCGCCGAGACCATCCACGAGGGCACCGGCAACACGCAGTACTCCGGCGTCGTCACGCTCAACACCATCGGCTCCGCCCCGAGCTTCCAGCTCAAGGATGCCGTCGGCAACGTCACCACCGACCTCAAGAGCGCGACCTCCGGCCCGGGGAGCCTGTTCGTCGACGCCGACAACGTCTGGGGCACCGGGATCGCGGGTACCGTCGGCGCCGCCCGCCAGACCGCCGCCGCCGATGCCCAGTGGGGCGCCCAGAAGACCTTCGAGTACTACTCGACGACGCACAACCGGGCCGGCATCTGGAACTCCGGCAAGGGTGCCCCCAGCCGGGTGCACTACGGGTCGAGCTACAACAACGCGTTCTGGGACGGCACCCAGATGACGTACGGCGACGGCACCGGCAACACCCGACCGCTCACCTCGATCGACGTCGCCGGACACGAGATGAGCCACGGCGTCACCGAGAACACCGCGAACCTCAACTACCGCGGCGAGTCCGGGGGCCTGAACGAGGCGACGTCCGACATCTTCGGCACCGCCGTGGAGTTCTACGCCGCCTCCACCTCCTCCTCCACGGACGTCGGCGACTACCTCGTCGGCGAGAAGATCAACATCAACGGCAACGGCACCCCGCTGCGCTACATGGACCGGCCCAGCAAGGACGGCCGCAGCGCCGACTGCTGGAGCCGCACCGTCGGCCGGCTCGACGTGCACTACTCCTCGGGCCCGCTGAACCACTGGTACTACCTGGTCTCCGAGGGCTCGGGCGCCAAGACCGTCAACGGGGTCGCCTACAACAGCCCCCGGTGTGGCACCGCCCCCGCCGTGACCGGCGTCGGCCACGCCGTCGCCGAGAAGGTCTGGTACCGCACGCTGACGACCAAGCTCACCTCGAGCAGCGGCTACGCGGCGGCGCGCAACGGGGCGATCGCCTCGGCCAAGGAGCTCTACGGCAAGAACTCGGCGAACTGCCTGGCCGTGCAGAGCGCCTTCACCGCCATCGCGGTGCCGGCGGGCACCCAGACCTGCGCCAACTGAGGTCCGCAGCGCACCGTCTGCCTCAGCGACAGACGGTGCGCTGGGCCTCGGGCAGCTGCACGTCGTCGAGCACCTCCCGGGCGGCGGTCGACAGCGGGTCGCTTCCGGCGGCCTCGCCGAGGTCGATCGTCGTGCCGTCGCGCTCGACGCTCGCGGCGATCCGGTCGTTGCCGGCGTTCAGGCCGGTGGTCGGCGGCGGGGCGGTGGCGAGCACCTGCACGGTCGCGGCCGGCACGGTGCACGACACCGCGCCGTTCTTCGTGGTGCCGGTCACCTCGCCGTCGGGTGCCACGGCGAGCACGTCCTGGAAGCCCGCCACGCCCCCGACCCGGGCCAACCGCACGTCGGATGCCGGGGGGCTGGGGCTCGCTGTCGCGCTCGCCGAGCTGCCCGAGCTGCCCGGATCCCCTGAGCTGCTCGCACCTCCCGGGGTCGAGGGCTCACCGCAGGCCCCCAGCACCAGGGCCAACGCGAGGGCGGCGAGCACGTGGGGAGCGGTCGGCATCCGGGGCGTGGGCGTCGTCGGCATCCGCCCATCCCACCACCGGTCGTCGCGCGGGGCGACCGCTCAGGCGTGAGAAGAGTCCCACCGGCCGTCTCGGGCCGACCCGTGGCGCGCCTCACCCCTCCGGCCCCGTTAGGCTCCGCAACGGACCACTTTCACCAACTCAGCCGACGACAGTGAGGACGGATCGCCCCGTGGATCTCTTCGAGTACCAGGCCCGTGACGTGTTCGAGAAGCACGGTGTCCCCGTGCTCGCCGGGGCCGTCGCCACGACCCCCGAGGAGGCCCGGGCGGCCGCCGAGCGGATCGGCACCGCGAGCGGCGGCGTCACCGTCGTCAAGGCCCAGGTCAAGACCGGTGGCCGCGGCAAGGCCGGTGGGGTCAAGGTCGCGAAGAGCGCCGACGAGGCGGAGCAGCACGCCGGCGCCATCCTGGGCATGGACATCAAGGGGCACACCGTGCACCAGGTGATGATCGCCCAGGGCGCGCAGATCGACGAGGAGTACTACTTCTCCATCCTGCTCGACCGCGCGAACCGCACCTACCTCGCGATGTGCAGCAAGGAGGGCGGGATGGAGATCGAGCAGCTCGCCGTCGAGCGCCCCGAGGCACTCGCCCGCGTGGTCGTCGACCCCAACGTCGGCATCGACGACGCCAAGGCGCGCGAGATCGTCACGGAGGCCGGCTTCGACGCCGACACCGCCGCGAAGATCGAGCCGGTGCTCAAGAGCCTGTGGACCGTCTACCGCGAGGAGGACGCCACGCTGGTCGAGGTCAACCCGCTGGTCAAGACCGCTGCCGGCGACATCGTCGCGCTCGACGGCAAGGTCACCCTCGACGAGAACGCCTTCTTCCGCCACCCCGAGCACGAGGCGCTCGAGGACAACTCCGAGACCGACCCGCTCGAGCTCGCCGCCAAGGAGAAGGACCTCAACTACGTCAAGCTCGACGGCTCGGTCGGCATCATCGGCAACGGCGCGGGGCTCGTGATGAGCACCCTCGACGTCGTCGCCTACGCCGGTGAGGAGTTCGGCGGCCAGAAGCCGGCCAACTTCCTCGACATCGGCGGCGGCGCGAGCGCCGAGGTGATGGCCAACGGGCTGCACATCATCCTGTCCGACCCGCAGGTCAAGAGCGTCTTCGTCAACGTCTTCGGCGGCATCACCGCCTGCGATGCCGTGGCCAACGGCATCGTCGGCGCGCTGGACGCCCTCGGCGACGAGGAGGACCGCCCGCTGGTCGTGCGCCTCGACGGCAACAACGTCGAGGAGGGCCGGCGCATCCTCGCCGAGCGCGCCCACCCCCGCGTCCTCATCGAGGACACCATGGACGGCGCCGCCCGCAAGGCCGCCGAGCTGGCCTCCGGCAACTGACCCCCCGAGCGCGAAGAGAGACAACGACACCCATGGCCATCTTCCTCACCGCAGACTCCAAGGTCATCGTCCAGGGCATGACCGGCTCCGAGGGCATGAAGCACACCCAGCGGATGCTGCGCTCCGGCACCGCGATCGTCGGCGGCGTCAACCCGCGCAAGGCCGGCACCACCGTCGAGTTCGAGGGCGGCACAACCGTCCCCGTGTTCGGCACCGTCGCCGAGGCGATGGAGGCGACCGGCGCCGACGTCAGCGTCATCTTCGTGCCGGCCGCCTTCACCAAGGCCGCCGCCACCGAGGCGATCGACGCCGGCATCCCGCTCGCCGTCGTCATCACCGAGGGCGTCGCCGTCAAGGACACCGCGGAGTTCTTCAACTACGCCCAGGAGAAGGGCACCACGCGGATCATCGGCCCGAACTGCCCCGGCCTGATCAGCCCCGGGGCCGCCAACGCCGGCATCATCCCGGCCGACATCTCCGGCCCGGGCCGCATCGGCCTGGTCTCGAAGTCGGGCACCCTGACCTACCAGATGATGTACGAGCTGCGTGACTACGGCTTCTCCACCGGCGTCGGCATCGGCGGCGACCCGATCATCGGCACCACGCACATCGACTGCCTCGAGGCGTTCCAGAACGACCCCGACACCGACGCGATCGTCATGATCGGCGAGATCGGCGGCGACGCCGAGGAGCGGGCGGCGGCCTACATCAAGGACCACGTCACCAAGCCGGTCGTCGGCTACGTCGCCGGGTTCACCGCCCCCGAGGGCAAGACCATGGGCCACGCCGGCGCCATCGTGTCGGGCTCGTCGGGCACCGCGCAGGCCAAGCAGGAGGCCCTCGAGGCCGCCGGGGTCAAGGTGGGCAAGACGCCGTCCGAGACCGCCGACCTGATGCGCGAGATCATGCGCGGCCTGACCGCCTGATCCCGACCTATTGCGGATCTCCCACCCTCCGAACGGGCGTCCGGCGCCCTGCTCGGGTGGAAGATCCGCAATAAGTCGGGAGTAGTGGGGCCGGCGCACGGCGTTGCTCGGACGTCTGAGGGGCGTTCTCCCGCAGACTGAGTGGCGATGAGTGTCAGTGAGCGCCTCCGTTCAGTGCTGCCCGGGTCCGACGACGACACGGGGGATGCCGGGCAGCCGCCGGCCGGGTCGCGCTGGCTGCGCGCCGCCGGCGTGGGGGTGATGACCGGGCTGACCTCGGTGCTGGTCGTGCTGGGGCCGGTGGTGCTGGCCTGGCTCGTCGAGCCGTTGGGGACCGGCACCGGCTGGCAGGCGGCCGGCACCGGCGCTGCCCTGTGGCTCCTGGTGTCCGGAGCGCACCTCGACACCGGAGGGGTGGCCCTGTCGGTGGTGCCGCTGCTCGGCACGGCCGCGCTCGTCGCGGTGGCCTGGCTCGGCGCGCGCGAGGCGATGGTCGACGTGTCCACCGACGGAGACCACTGGTGGGGCACACTGCCGCGCCCCCTGGCCGGCGCGCTCGCTGCCTGGTGGGCCGGGTATGCCGTCGCCGTGGGCGTCGCGGTGGGGCTCACCGTCGCCGGGCCGTTCCGCGTCACCCCGCTCTCCCTCGTGCTGCCCTTGGTGGCCGTGCCGCTGCTCGCACTGGTGCTCGCCCTGCGGCCGATCGCCGCCGACGACCCCGACGTGCTCGGCCGCCGCCTCGGGCTCGCCTGGCTGCCCGACAGCGTGCGCCGCGCGGTGCGGCCGGGCCTGGCCGGTGCGGCCGTCCTGCTCGGCGCCGGCCTGGTCGCCGTCGTCGCGGCGGTCGGCCTGTCCTGGCACCAGGTGAGCACCATCTCGACCGCCGTCGCGGCCGGTGGCCTCGGAGCCGTCGTGCTCACGCTGGCGCAGGTGGTGGCCCTGCCCAACCTGGCGCTGTGGGCGGTGTCGTTCATGGCCGGCCCCGGGTTCCGCGTCGTCGAGGGTGGCTCGGTCACCTGGTCGGGCTCCGACGGTGGCCTGCTGCCGATGGTGCCGGTGCTCGCTGCCCTGCCGCAGCCGGGCGGCTTCCCGTGGTTCACCGCGCTCTCGGTGCTGGTCGTGGTCGGGGTCGGCGCGTTCGTCGCCCGCCGGGCGCTCCGGTCCGTCGCGCGGCTGTCTCGGCTGCGCACGAAGCTGGCCGTGGCCCTGTCGGCCTGCGCCGTCACCGCCCTCACCCTCGCCGCCCTCGACCTGGTGGCCGGCGGCTCGGCCGGGCAGTTCCGGCTGGCGGCCGTGGGTGCCCCGACCGGGCGGTTGTTCCTCGCCCTGCTCCTCGAGCTGGGCCTCGGCGCGCTGGTCGTCGTGCTGCGCGACGCCTGGAAGCTGCGCCGGTGAGCACCGGGGTGCCCGACCGGCATCCCGGCCCCGTGCCAGACTGACCTCGTGCCACCTGCTCCCGCGCCGCTCGGGGTCGTCGTGCTCGTCTCCGGCTCCGGCAGCAACCTCCAGGCCCTCATCGACGCCTCGGCGCAGGATGCCGCGTCGTTCCGGGTGCTCGCCGTGGGCGCCGACCGCGACGGCACCGGTGGCGCCGAGCGTGCCGAGCGGGCCGGCATCCCGACGTTCGTCGCCCGGGTGCCCGACTACGTGACCCGAGCCGACTGGGACCTCGACCTGGAGCGGCTGGTCGCCGGGCACGCTCCCGACCTCGTCGTCTCCGCCGGGTTCATGAAGGTGCTCGGGCCGGCCGTGCTCGCCGCCCACCGGGTGGTCAACACCCACCCGGCGCTGCTGCCCAGCTTCCCCGGGGCGCACGGGGTGCGCGACGCCATGGCGCACGGCGTCAAGGTGACCGGGTGCACCTGCCACTGGGTCGACTCGGGGGTCGACACCGGGCCGATCATCGACCAGCGCGCGGTGCGCGTCGAGCCCGACGACACCGTCGAGACGCTGCACGAGCGGATCAAGGTGCTCGAGCGGGAGATGCTCGTCGACGTCGTGCGCGGCCTGGCCGCCGACCGCTCCTGGCAGTAGCTCCTCGGCCCGCCTGACTCCCCGACCTACAAGGTCGGGGAAGCGACCTCGCGCAGCCGGGCCGCGATCGCCTCGGGCCGCGCGTCGTTGACCCAGCCGCCGACGCCGCTCTCGGAGCCCGCGAGGTACTTCAGGGTGCCCGGGGCGCGCAGCACCGACATCACCTGCAGGTGCAGGCGCGAGACCTCGCGGCCGGTGCGCACCGGGGCCTGGTGCCAGGCGGCGATGTACGGCAGCGGGACGGGGCCACCGTCGGGCCTGACGTGGTAGCGGTCGAGGCGGCCGAGCAGGTCGAGGTAGACCAGGGCCAGCTCGTCGCGCTCGTCGTCGTGCAGGGCCACGAGGTCGGGCACGTCGCGGTGCGGGGCGAGGTGCACCTCGACCGGCCAGCGGGCGGCGTGGGGCACGTAGGCCGTCCAGTGCCGGCCGGACGTCACCACCCGCGAGCCGTCCGCCCGCTCGGCGTCGAGGATGTCGCGGCCCAGCAGGCGGCCGGTGCGGTCGTGGTGGGCCTGCGCCTGGCGGAGGATGTCGCGGGTGCGGGTCGGGAGGTACGGGTAGGCGTAGATCTGCCCGTGCGGATGGTGCAGGGTCACCCCGATCTCGGGCCCGCGGTTCTCGAAGCAGAAGACCTGCTCGACCTCGGGCAGCTGTGCCAGGCAGGCCGTGCGGTCGGCCCAGACGTCGACCACGGTGCGCACGCGGCTCGGCGCGAGGGTGGCGAAGCAGGCGTCGTGGTCGCTGGTGAAGCAGACCACCTCGGTGCGGCCCAGCGCGGGGCGGTGCTCGAACGGCGAGGTGTCGGGGGCGTCGTCGACGGCGACCGGGGCGTAGGAGGGGAAGCGGTTCTCGATGACCACCACGTCGTAGTCGGGGTCGGGCACCTCGGTGGGCTGCGGCCCGCGGCCCGTCGGGCACAGCGGGCACGACTCTCTCGGGGGGAGCAGGGTGCGGTTCATCCGGTGGCCGGCCACGGCGACCCAGTCACCGACCAGCGCGTCGTAGCGCAGGTGCCCGGCCGCTGCTCGTTCCCCGAGGTCGCGGGTGTCGTCGACCGTGCGCGGCGGGGCGCCGAGGGTGTCGTCGAAGTAGATGATCTCCCGGCCGTCGGCGAGCGCGCGCGACGTGCGCCGCACCGTGCCCGACGTGGTCCTCACCCCGCCTCACCACCACCCTGGCGGCGCACCCCGCGCACGGCGGTGGGCGGGATGGGTGCCACCTCGGCGAGCACGAGGTGCTCGACGCGCTCCTCGAGCACGGCGCGGGCCCGGTTCGGCACCCCGGCGTCGGTGATGAGGGTGTCGACGTGGCCCAGCGGCATGAAGGTCGAGAGCCCGATGATGCCGACCTTGGTGTGGTCGGCGAGCACGCAGACCGACCGGCTGGCCCGCACCAGCGCGCGGTTGGTCTCGGCCTCGACCAGGTTGGGCGTGGTCAGGCCCGCGTTGCGGTCGATGCCGTGGGCGCCCAGGAAGAGCCGGTCGACGTGCAGCCCCTGCAGCGCCGAGACGGCCACCGGGCCGACCAGCGCGTCGGAGGGCGTGCGCACCCCGCCGGTCAGCACGACCACGTGGCTGCCACCGCCCGACTCGTGGAGCAGCTGCGCGACGGGGACCGAGTTGGTGACCACGGTGAGGTGCGGAACGTTGCGGATGGCGCGCGCGAACTCGTACGTCGTGGTGCCGGCCGAGATGCCGATGGTGGCGCCGGGCTCGACCAGCCCGGCCGCCGCGAGGGCGATGGCGTGCTTCTCGGCGGTCATCAGCGAGGACTTGGCGCTGAACCCGGGCTCGTCGGTGGCCCGGGGGAGCAGGGCCAGCGCGCCGCCGTGCACCCGTTCGAGCAGGCCGTCGGCGTCGAGCCGCTCGATGTCGCGGCGCACGGTCATGTCGGACACGCCGAGCTGCTCGACGAGGTCGGAGACGCGCACGGCCCCGGTCTCCTCGACCTTGCTGAGGATGGCCGCGCGGCGCTGGCTGGCGAGCACGCTCACTCCTCTCGCACCACGGCAGCCGTGCGAGGGGCGAGGCGCAGCGTCGGGCCGACCTGGACGCCCGAGACCAGGTCGTGGCCGGCGGCGTCGACCTCGCGGTGCTGGTCGGTGTGGTTGAGCACGAACAGCCAGCTGCGCTCCCCGGAGCGGCGCCGGACGACCTCCACGCCGGCGGGCGGCACCACGGCCGGTGCGACCTCGGCCTCGGCCACGACCCGGTCGAGCAGCGAGCCCAGCGAGTCGTCGTCGGGCAGCGTGCCGAGGTACCAGGCGACGCCCTCCCCGACGGCGCGCCGGGTGACGGCCGGGCGCCCGGCCAGCGGCCCGTCGGCGTAGGTGGTCACGACCTCGGCGTCGACGGCGCGCGCGTGCTCGCTCCACTGCGACCCGGAGCCGCCGTCGGACAGCGCGACGCTCTCGGCCACCCGCAGCGGGAAGAACTCCTCGACCCGGATGCCGAGCAGCTCGCGGAACGCTCCCGGGTAGCCACCCAGCCGCACGTGGTCGTCGGGGTCGCTGATGCCGGAGAAGTAGGTGACCAGCACGTGGGCCCCGCCCTCGGCGGCGGCGCGCACGGCATCCGCCTGGGCGTCCGAGACGAGGTAGAGCGTGGGGACCACGACGACGCGATAGGCGGACAGGTCGGCATCCGGGTGCACGACGTCGCAGGTGATGCCGCGGTCACGCAGCAGCCGGTGCACGGTGTGCGCTGCGGTGGCATAGTCGATCGCCGAGGACGGCATGCACGGCCCGGCGACCGCCCAGGCCGACTCGTAGTCCCAGAGCACGGCCACCTCGGCCTCGACCCGGGAGCCGACCAGCTCACCGAGCCGGCCCGCGATGGCGCCCAGCTCGCAGACCTCGCGGAACCGGTCGCTGTCCTCACCGGCGTGCGGCACCAGCGCCGAGTGGAACTTCTCCGAGCCCGACCGCGACTGGCGCCACTGGAAGAAGCCGAGGGTGTCGGCGCCGCGGGCGACGTGCGTCAGCGAGTCGAGGATGGTGCCGCCGGGGGCCTTCGCCGGGTTCACCGGCTGCCAGTTCACGGCGCTGGTCGAGTGCTCCATGAGCAGCCAGGGTCGCCCGCCGGCCAGGCCCCGGGTCAGGTCTCCTGCGAAGGACAGCTCGGCGCGGGGGTGCGGCAGGGCGTCGACGACGTAGTGGTCGGTGCTCACGACGTCCTGGAACGGGGCCCAGTCGTGGTAGTCGAGCAGCCGGAAGTGGTCGAGGGTCATGAAGTTGGTGGTGATCGGCACGTCGGGGGAGTGGCGCCGGATCACCTCGTGCTCGGCCCGGTAGAAGTCGAGCAGCGTGTCGGAGCCGAAGCGGGAGTGGTCGAGCACGTGGGTGGGGTTGTTGAACGTGGTGGTGCGGCGCGGCGGGAGGATGTCGTCGTAGGACGTGTAGCGCTGGCTCCAGAAGGCCGTGCCCCAGGCGTCGTTGAGCGCGTCGAGGCCGTCGTAGCGGCGCTGCAGCCAGTGGCGGAAGGCGATGGCGCAGGTGTCGCAGTAGCAGGGCAGGTTGTGGCAGGCGTACTCGTTGGAGACGTGCCACATGGCGAGCGCCGGGTGGTCGGAGTAGCGCGTGGCAAGCCGGTCGGTGAGGGACAGCGCCAGCTCGCGGTAGAGCGGCGACGACGGACACCAGGACTGCCGGCTGCCCGGCCACAGGGTGTGGCCGTCGCGGTCGACGGGCAGGATCTCGGGGTAGGCCGAGGTGAGCCAGGGCGGTGGGGTGGCGGTGGCCGTGGCGAGGTCGACGGCGATGCCGTTGGCGTGCAACAGGTCCATGACCTCGTCGAGCCACTCGAAGGTGTACTCGCCCTTGGACGGCTCGAGCCACGACCAGGAGAACACCCCGAGGGTCACGAAGCTCACCCCCGACTCGTGCATCAGCCGCATGTCGTCGTCCCAGACGGCACGCGGCCACTGCTCGGGGTTGTAGTCCCCGCCGAAGGCGATCCGGTCGTCGGGCCATCCGCGCATGTCGGCCAGTCTGTTGAGACCTCGAACAAAAGTCAACACTTTGCAACACAGTCAACCCGCACGTCCAGCAAGGGTCCAGCCGTTGTCCAAGGTTCTCGGAGCGAATTAACCGGATTCTGGCGCACGGATGTCCGGAACCAAATCGTGATGGAGCCGACTCGTGTCGACCCTTGACAGTCGTTACCGGCAGGGCAACACTCGGTCTCGTCAGTGTTGGTTTCTGATCGAATGTGTCAGAACCGTTGGATGTCAAAGGAGACCCCCATGGCGCGCCCGGCCCACCGCGATTCGTCAGTCGCGAACGTCGTTCCCAACTCGGTCCGCGGTGTCGACCGCCGGTCCATCCTTCGCGGATCGGTCGGAGCAGCAGCGCTGCTCGGCGGCCCGGCGCTGCTCGCCGGCTGCGGCGACGACGCCACGCCGGCCGCCTCCGGCAGTGCCGGCGCCAGCGCCAAGGCGGGGCCCGTCTCCTTCGGCATGAACGAGGCCAAGGGCTCTGGTCCCGCCTACGAGCGGCTCCAGGGCATGGCCGACGCCTACGCCAAGAAGACCGGCTCCGCCGTCACCACCAACGCCGTCGACCACAACACCTTCCAGGAGAGCATCAACACCTACCTGCAGGGCACACCCGACGACGTCTTCACCTGGTTCGCCGGCTACCGCATGGCTCAGTTCGCCGAGAACCAGCTCATCTCCGACATCAGCAGCGTGTGGCCCATCGAGGGCATGAGCGACGCCTTCAAGAAGTCGGCGACCGCCCCCGACGGCAAGCAGTACTTCGTGCCGATCAGCTACTACCCGTGGGCCGTCTTCTACCGCAAGTCGGTCTTCGAGAAGAACGGCTGGGCCGTGCCCACCACGATGGACGAGATGACCGCGCTGATGAAGGACATGCAGGGCAAGAAGCTCAACCCCATCGCCTTCGCCGCCAAGGACGCCTGGGCCCCGATGGGCACCTTCGACATCCTCAACATGCGCCTCAACGGCTATGACTTCCACATGGCGCTGTGCCAGGGCAAGGAGAAGTGGGACAGCCCGCAGGTCAAGAACGTCTTCACCACCTGGAAGGACAAGCTGCTGCCCTACCAGCAGGAGAACGCCCTCGGCCGCACCTGGCAGGAGGCCGCGACCTCGATGGCCAAGGGCGAGAGCGGTATGTACCTGCTCGGCACCTTCGTGGTGGACGGTGTCCCGAAGGAGACCCAGGCCGACCTCGACTTCTTCACCTTCCCGACGCTCGACCCGGCCATCGGCAACGACGCCCTCGACGCGCCGATCGACGGCTTCTGCGTCGCGGCGGGCGGCAAGGACCAGGAGTCGGCCAAGGCCTACATCAAGTGGCTCGGCACGCCCGAGGCCGCCGACGCCGGCAACAACGCGGCGAGCGCTCCGTTCATCGCCGCCAACTCCGGTGCGAGCACGGCGACCTACGGCGACCTCCAGAAGAAGTCCGTCGAGCTGGTCTCGAAGGCGAAGTCCATCGCCCAGTTCCTCGACCGCGACACCAACGCCGACCTGGCCAACACGGTGATCACGGCGTCGCTGCAGGACTTCCTGAAGAACCCGAACGACATCGACGCCATCACCGCCTCCATCCAGCAGCAGGCCGCCTCTATTCTGGGCTGACTCGGAGGTCGGAGGCATCATGGCGACAGGCACCGCACCCCCCGTAGCCACCACACCACCCACGGCCAAGGGAAAGAAGAAGAAGGGATCGACGCGGCGTCACGAGCGGCGCAAGTCGCCGCGCGACCGGCTGGTCATCATCGCGATGGTCACGATCCCGACCATCCTGGTCGTGTGGCTGGTGTGGCTGCCAGCCCTGGCGTCGCTCTACCTGTCCTTCACCCGGTGGAACGGCTTCAAGATCAGCGCCATCGAGTGGGTCGGCACCAAGAACTACGTCGACATCACCACGATCTACCCGCCGTTCTGGCCGGCCATCCGGCACAACCTGATCTGGCTGGTCTTCCTCTTCGTGCTGCCCACGATCCTGGGCATGGTGCTCGCCGTGATCCTCGACCGCGAGATGTGGGGAAGTCGCTTCTACCAGACGGCCTTCTACCTCCCGGTCGTGCTGTCGCTGGCCCTGGTCGGCTTCATCTGGCAGCTCTTCTACTCCACCGACCAGGGGCTGATCAACCAGGTCTTCGGCAGCAACATCGACTGGTACGGCGACCCCAACGTCAACCTCTGGGCGGTGCTGGTGGCCACGGCGTGGAGACACACCGGCTACATCATGCTGCTCTACCTCGCGGGCCTGAAGGGCGTCGACGCGTCGCTGCGGGAGGCAGCGGCCGTCGACGGGGCCAGCGAGACCAAGACGTTCTTCCAGGTCATCTTCCCGGTGATGCGGCCGATCAACCTGATCGTGCTCGTCATCGTCGTCATCGAGTCGCTGCGTGCGTTCGACCTGGTCTGGGTCATCAACAAGGGCCGCAACGGGCTGGAGCTGATCTCGGCCCTGGTGTCGCAGAACGTCATCGGTGAGGCCACCCGCTACGGCTTCGGTGCGGCCCTGTCGGTGATCATGATGATCATCTCGTCGGTGTTCATCGTCATCTACCTGCGGATCGTCTTCCGGGAGGAGCGCTGATGAGCGCCACGACGACGGCCCCGGCACCGGCCAGGAAGAAGAACAGCAAGGAGCGCGGCCCCAGCGGCGGGGTGCTCAACCGCCGCCGCGGCAAGGTCGCCACGGTCGTCATGCTGGTCCTGGCCCTGATCTGGCTGTTCCCGCTGCTCTGGTCGCTCTACAACTCCTTCCGCGACTACTCCTACACGCAGACCAACGGGTACCTGTCCTTCGGCGGGTGGACCGTCGACAACTACAAGGAGGCCTGGAGCCGCGGCCAGTTCGGCCTGCACCTGAAGAACTCGCTGCTCATCACGATCCCCGCCGTGGCGCTGACGCTCTTCCTGTCGTCGCTCGTCGGCTTCGTCCTCTCGCGGTTCTCCTACAAGTTCAACCTCACCCTTCTCGGGGTGTTCCTCGCCGCGAACCTCCTGCCGCCCCAGGCCCTGCTCATCCCGGTCTTCCGGATGTTCAAGGAGATCCCGCTGCCGACGTTCATGAGCGAGAGCGGCACGATGCTCAACAGCTTCTGGGCGCTGATCCTGGTGAACACGGCCTTCCAGATGGGCTTCTGCGCCTTCGTGCTGAGCAACTACATGAAGACGCTGCCCTACGAGATCTACGAGTCGGCCGAGATGGACGGCGCGAGCGTGTGGCGCCAGTACTGGCAGCTCACCATGCCGCTGGTGCGGCCGGCCCTGGCGGCCCTGGCCACCTTGCAGGTCACCTGGATCTACAACGAGTTCTTCTGGGCCACCGTGCTGCTGTCCAAGGGTGACAAGTACCCCGTCACCAGCGCCCTGAACAACCTGCGTGGGCAGTTCTTCCAGGACACCAACCTCGTTGCGGCCGGGTCGATCATCGTGGCCATGCCGGTGCTCATCGTGTTCTTCGTGCTGCAGAAGCAGTTCGTGTCGGGCCTGACCCTCGGGTCGACCAAGGGATGAACCCGGCCACCACGGTGCTCCGCGGCGCCGGGACGGCGCTCGTCCTCGCCCAGGTGGGCGACAGGCTGCCGTCCGTCCTGCACTGGGGACCCGACCTGCCGGATGCCGCCGTCGCCGACCTCGCGCTCGTCACCACACGTGCGGTGCCGCACAACGCCCTCGACGCGCCGTGGCCGCTGACCGTGCTCCCCACCTCCGGCGAGGGCTGGCTCGGCACCCCCGGGTATGCCGCGCACCGTGCCGGCGGTCGCACGGCGCCCCGCTGGGCGGCGACCGTGCACGACGGTGACGGGGTCGCGGAGGTGCGCGCCACGGCATCCGACGTGGGGGTCGAGGTCGTCGTGCGCTACCGGCTCGACGAGCACGGCGTGCTCGTGGTCGAGACGGAGCTGACCAACACCACGTCGCCGACCAGCAGCACCGACGACGCGACGCCCCTCGACGTGGGCGCCCTGCGGGCGGTGCTGCCGCTGCCGGCCCGCGCCGGGGAGGTGCTCGACCTCACCGGCCGCTGGTGCCGCGAGCGGTCACCGCAGCGCCACCCGCTCGCCGACGGCACCTGGCTGCGCACCGGCCGCCGAGGGCGCACCGGCCACGACGCGACGCTGCTGATGGTCGTGGGCACGGCCGGGTTCGGCTTCCGGTCCGGCGAGGTGTGGGCCGCGCACGTCGCGTGGAGCGGCAACCACGAGCACCTCGTCGAGCGGCTCCCCGAGGGCGCCGGTCCGCACGCGGCCGTGCTCGGTGGTGGTGAGGCCCTGTCGCCGGGAGAGGTGCGGCTCGGGCCGGGCGAGACCTACGCCGCGCCGCCGGTGGTGTTCGCGCACTCCACCGACGGGCTCGACGGGCTGACCCGCTCACTGGTGCGGCACCAGCGCGCGCAGCCGGGCTACCGCTCCAGCCCGCGCCCGCTCGTGCTCAACACCTGGGAGGCCGTCTACTTCGACACCGACCTCGACCACCTGAAGCGGCTGGCCGACACCGCCGCGTCGATCGGCGTCGAGCGGTTCGTGCTCGACGACGGCTGGTTCGGCGGCCGCCGCGACGACCACCGGGGCCTGGGTGACTGGCAGGTCTCCGCTGACGTCTGGCCCGACGGGCTCGGCCCGCTGGTCGACCACGTCAAGGGCCTGGGGATGGAGTTCGGGCTGTGGTTCGAGCCCGAGATGGTCAACCTCGACTCCGACGTCGCGCGGGCCCACCCCGAGTGGGTGCTCGGCCCGGTGGCGGGGGCGCCGCTGCCGTCGCGCCACCAGCACGTGCTCGACCTGGCCAACCCCGAGGCGTACACCTACGTGCTCGAGGCGATGAGCGAGGTGATCGGCCGCTACGCCGTCGACTTCGTCAAATGGGACCACAACCGCGACCTGCACGAGGCGGTGCGCACCGACGCCTCCGGCACCGACCGGCCCGCCGTGCACGCCCAGACCCTGGCGACCTACCGGCTGCTCGACGAGCTGCGCGCCCGCCACCGCGACCTCGAGATCGAGTCGTGCTCGAGCGGCGGCGCCCGGGTCGACCTCGGGGTGCTCGCCCGCACCGACCGGGTCTGGACCTCCGACTGCAACGACGCGCTCGAGCGGGTCGCCATCCAGCGCTGGACCGGCCTGCTCGTGCCGCCCGAGCGGATGGGGTCGCACGTCGGCCCGCCGCGGGCGCACACCACCCACCGCGACCTCGACCTGTCGCTGCGGATGCTCGTCGCCCTCGGCGGGCACGCCGGTCTCGAGTGGGACATCACCACGTGCACCTCAGACGAGCTCGACGCGCTGCGGGCGTGGTCGGGGCTCTACCGCGAGCTGCGGCCGCTGCTGCACGGCGGCGACGCGGTGCGGTCCGACCACCCCGACGACGCACTGCTGGTCAGCGGGGTCGTGGCCCCCGACCGAGCGGATGCCGTGTTCACCGTCGTCGCGCCCGTCACCGGCCGTGGGGTCACGCCCGGCACCGTGCCGCTACCGGGGCTCGACCCCGCGCGCCGCTACCGGGTGCGGGTGCGCCCCGAGGCCGGCCTCCCGGCCACCGTGCAGACGGCGCCCCCGGCCTGGTGGGACGCGGCGGTCGGGGACGGCATCGTCGTGGCCGGAGCCGCCCTGGGCACCGTGGGGCTCGCCCTGCCCGTGCTCGCCCCGGCCCAGGGGTTCCTGCTGCACCTCGAGACCGTCACCGGCTGACCGCCGGTGGGGTGACACACTTCCCGCGTGGCCACCGACCCCGCCGAGCTGAGGCCGGCATCCCTCGCCTTCCTGGCCGAGCGGCACCTGGCGACCTTCACGACGCTGCGCCGCGACGGTTCGCCGCACGCCGTGCCGGTCGGGTTCACCTGGGATGCCGAGGCGCTGGTCGCGCGGGTGATCGCCGCGCGGAGCAGCGCCAAGGTGGTGCAGGCCCGGGCCGGCCGCCGCGCGTCGCTCACGCAGGTGGAGGGCCGGCGCTGGATCAGCCTCGAGGGCACCACCTCGGTGCTCGAGGACCCCGACTCGGTGCGCGACGCCGAGCAGCGGTATGCCGTGCGCTACCGGCAGCCCCGGCCCAACCCCGAGCGGGTGGTCGTCGTGCTGCACGTCGACCGGGTGCTCGGCGGCACCTGGCCCGACCCGCTGCCACCCTCGCCGTACGCCACCTGACCCGCCGCTCGCTAGACTTCCGGGCGACGACTGGCGAGGGTGGGTCACCACCGGGAAGTCACACGTCGGGGCATCGCCCGCCTGGGTGCCCCGGGAGCTGACCGACCCGACCCCGCAAGGAGCACCTCATGTCCGCCGCCGTCTCCGCCCCCGGCCCCGCGCCGGACGTCCGCCCCGTCCGCCGCGCGCTCGTCTCCGTCTACGACAAGACCGGGCTCGACGACCTGGTCCGCGGCCTGCACGACGCCGGCGTGGCGCTGGTCTCCACCGGTGGCTCGGCCGCGCTCATCGAGTCGCTCGGCCTGCCGGTGACCAGGGTCGAGGACCTCACCGGCTTCCCCGAGTGCCTCGAGGGCCGGGTCAAGACGCTGCACCCGAAGGTGCACGCCGGCATCCTCGCCGACACCCGCAAACCCGACCACGTGGCGCAGCTCGCCGAGCTGCGGGTGGAGGCCTTCGAGCTGGTGGTGGTCAACCTCTACCCGTTCGCCGCCACGGTGGCGTCGGGCGCCAGCCCCGACGAGTGCGTCGAGCAGATCGACATCGGCGGCCCCTCGATGGTGCGCGCCGCGGCCAAGAACCACCCGAGCGTCGCGGTGGTCACCGACCCCGCCACCTACGGCGACGTGCTGGATGCCGTGCGCGGCGGCGGTTTCACGCTGGAGCAGCGCACGCGCCTGGCCGCCCAGGCGTTCGTGCACACGGCCACCTACGACGTGCACGTCGCGTCGTGGATGGGCAACGCCTACACCGACAGCTCCGACGGCACCGGCTTCCCGGCCTGGGCCGGCGCCACCTGGGAGCGCGCGACGGTGCTCCGGTACGGCGAGAACCCTCACCAGCGAGCAGCCCTGTACACCAACGGTTTCCAGCCGCAGCCGGCACTCGCCCAGGCGACCCAGCTGCACGGCAAGGAGATGTCGTACAACAACTACGTCGACGCGGATGCCGCGGTGCGCGCGGCCTACGACCACGGCGACCAGCCGACGGTGGCCGTCATCAAGCATGCCAACCCGTGCGGCATCGCCGTCGGCGCCGACGTGGCCGACGCCCACCGCAAGGCGCACGAGTGCGACCCCGTGTCGGCGTTCGGCGGCATCATCGCCACCAACCGCCCGGTCACCGCCGAGATGGCGCGCACCGTGGCCGACATCTTCACCGAGGTCGTCGTCGCCCCCGCCTTCGACGCCGACGCCCTCGAGGTGCTCACCGCGAAGAAGAACATCCGGCTGCTCGAGTGCGCAGCGCCCGTGCGTACGGGCGCCGAGGTGCGCCCGATCGGCGGCGGCCTGCTCATGCAGCAGCGCGACACCGTGGAGGCCGTGGTGACCGGCGACGACGGCACCGTCACCGGCGGCGACGACGCGGCCCACTGGCGCCTGGTGTCGGGCGAGCCGGCCGACGAGGCCACCCTCGACGACCTGCAGTTCGCGTGGCGGGCCATCCGCGCGGTGAAGTCCAACGCCATCCTGCTCGCCCGCGGCGGCGCCTCGGTCGGCATCGGCATGGGTCAGGTCAACCGGGTCGACTCGTGCCACCTGGCCGTGTCGCGGGCCGGTGAGGAGCGGGCGCGCGGCGCCGTCGCGGCATCCGACGCGTTCTTCCCCTTCGCCGACGGCCTGCAGGTGCTGCTCGACGCCGGGGTGCGCGCGGTCGTGGCGCCCGGTGGGTCGATGCGTGACGCCGAGGTGGTCGAGGCGGCTCAGGCGGCCGGGGTGACGATGTACTTCACCGGCACCCGCCACTTCGCGCACTGACGAGCGGATCGACGGTGGCCGGCGCCTTGCCGGCGGCTCGGGTGCGGTCGTTGCTCAGCCCGGTTCGATGACGGTACCGAACGCCCCTTCGACGGCCTCGGTGATGTGTGTGAGCGAGGTGATGACGCTGCGCGGGCCGCCGCCGGCGACGAACCGGGTGGCCGCGTCGACCTTGGGGCCCATCGACCCCGACGCGAACTGGCCGTCCGAGGCATACGCCTGCATCTCGCTGAGGGTCACCCGGCCGAGCTCGCGCTGCTGCGGGGTGCCCCAGCCGACCGCGGCGTGGTCGACGTCGGTGGCGATGACGAGCACGTCGGCGGCCAAGGTGGCGGCGAGCAGGGCTGCGGTGAGGTCCTTGTCGATGACGGCCTCGACGCCGCGCAGGTGGCCATCGGGCTCACGGACGACGGGGATGCCGCCGCCACCGGCCGCGACGACGACGTGGCCGGCCTCGAGCAGCACGCGCACCGGCCCGACGTCGAGCACCTCGAGCGGCTCGGGGGAGGCGACCACCCGGCGCCAGCCCTTCTCGCCGCGGTCCTGCCAGAACTGCCCGTGCTCGATCAACGTCTGCGTCTGCTCGCGCGGCAGGTAGCGCCCGATCGGCTTGGTGGGGGTGGTGAAGCCGGGGTCGTCGCGGTCGACGAGGGTGCGGGTGACCAGCGCGGCCACCGGGCGGAGCACACCGGCATCCGCGAGCGCGTCGTCGAGGGCATCGAGGATGGTGAAGCCGAGGGTGCCCTGCGTCTGGGCGCCGCACCAGTCGAGCGGCACCGGCGGCACGACGTGCGCCGCGAGCTCGTTCTTGACCAGGATGTTGCCGACCTGGGGGCCGTTGCCGTGGGTGATGACGAGCTCGTGGCCGGCGGCGACCAGCCGGGCGGCGGCGCGCATCGCGACACCGACCGCCTCGATCTGAGCGGCCGGGGTGGCACTGCCGTCCGGCCCGGTCATCGCGTTGCCGCCCAGCGCGAGCAGGACCCGCATCACCGGCCACCTTCTTCACGGTCCAGCTCGTCGAGCCAGGCGCGCACGCTGTCGTTGTGCTCACCCAGCAGCGGCGGGTACAGGTGCTCACTGCGCCCACCGGCATACGCGTTGTCGTCGAAGCGGATCGGTGGTCCGGGGATCTCGATGGTGCCCAGCACCGGGTGGTCGACCTCGACCACCAGGCCTTGGCTCCGGGTCTGGTCCCAGTCGTAGACCCGGTCGAGGGTGCGCACCTCGCCGGCCGGAACGCCGATCTCGTCGAGCCGCGCCATCAGCTCCGCGAGCGGGTAGTGGGCGAAGGTCGCGTCGAGCAGCTCGGTGACGGCGTCACGGTTGCTCACCCTCTCGCGGTTGGTGGCGAAGCCGGGCGCGAGCGGGTCGAGACCGAAGCCGGCAGCCAACCGCTGCCACAGGCCCTCACTGCCGCAGGCCAGCTGGATCGCCCCGTCGGCGCAGGTGAACAGGCCGTAGGGGCAGATCGACGGGTGGTGGTTGCCACCGGCCTTGCCGACCTCACCGGCCACCGTGTAGCGGGTGCCCTGGAAGGCGTGCACCCCGACGATCGAGGCGAGCAGCGAGGTGCGCACGACGCGTCCCTTGCCGGTGCGGTGGCGCTCGTGCAGGGCCGACACCACGCCATAGGCGCCGTACATGCCGGCGAGCAGGTCTCCGATCGGCACCCCCACCCGTTGCGGGTGCTCCGGGTCGGTGCCGGTGAGCGACATCAGCCCGCCCTCGCCCTGCGCGATCTGGTCGTAGCCGGCGCGGCCGCCCTGCGGTCCGTCGTGGCCGAACCCGCTGATGGCCAGCAGCACCAGCCGCGGGTTGATGGCGTGCAGCTGCTCGACGGAGAACCCCAGCCGGTCGAGCACGCCCGGGCGGAAGTTCTCCAGCAGCACGTCGGCGTGGGCGACCAGCCGGGTCAGCATCGCGCGCCCGTCGTCGGACTTCAGGTCCAGCGTCACCGACTCCTTGTTGCGGTTGCACGACAGGAAGTAGGTCGACACCGGCTGGTCGTCCGGGCCGACGAAGGGAGGTCCCCAGCCGCGCGACTCGTCGCCGTGCTCGGGGCTCTCGACCTTGATGACCCGGGCCCCCATGTCGGCAAGCATCATGCCGCAGTGCGGCCCGGCGAGCGCACGGGTGAGGTCGATGACGACGATGTCGTCGAGTGGTCCGCTCACGGTGCGCTCCTGGCGTCGGGGAGGTGACGTATCCCGCCAACCTAGCCACGCGGCATCCGTTGCTGTTGGGCAGGGCGCCGTCATTGACCCGGTAGTGCTGTCAGGTTGTGCCAGCACCGTTGCGGCAGTCCATTACCAAGAATTGACGAAATCTTGGAGCGGGGGTGGCGCCGAACGGGCCCGGCTCACAGGGTTGGCTGTGTTTCGGCGGGGCGAACCAGGACCTGCTGTGGAACGCGTTCGCAGCTCGTGGCCTGGGCCAGGGGGCGACGTCGACGAGCTCGAACGACACCCGCCCGGTGGCCGACACCGACCCCGCGACGGCGCTGCCCGACACCTTCCGCATCGTGCCGGGGTCGACCGCCTACACGGCCACCGGGCCCGGCAAGGGACAGGTCGAGTTCAGCCTGACGGCTCGGCCGCGCCAGACGCGCGACCTGCCGGTGAAGCTGCGCGACAACCTCGCCAGCTCCTCGGCGGGCGCGACCCTCACCGGTGAGGGCGTCAACCTGGGCCGGATGGTCGACGACGACGAGGGCACGACCGCGACCACGGTCGACCAGCCCAGCGAGGCACAGAAGGCGTTCACCATCGACCTCGTCGGTGGCCGGCAGGTCGTGCGGAGGGTGCAGGTCAGTGCGCTCCCGGAGCCCGGTGTCGTCGGGCGCTTCCAGGCGCTGCGCCAGTTCCAGGTGCTCGCCTGCGACGCCCGCGGACGGGTCGACTGCAGCGGCGACGCGGACTTCCGCCCGGTGTTCACCTCGCCGGCCGACGCCTTCCCCGCGGGGGTGCCGCGACCGACCGCGCCGACGCTGAACATGCGCTCGTTCGCGATCCCGCAGACCGCGGCGGCGCACCTGCGCTTCGTGGCGGTCACCAACCAGTGCCAGGGCGCTCCGGAGTACGCCGGGGAGCAGGACAACGACCCGGCGAACGCCACCGACTGCACCGCCAACTACAGCGGGGCGCAGAAGGTCGGCATCACTGAGGTGCAGGTCTTCCGGCGCTGACCGGATGCCGGGCGCACCGTGACCCCAACCGACCC
This sequence comes from uncultured Actinomycetota bacterium, assembly GCA_963800505.1. Lineage (GTDB taxonomy): Bacteria > Actinomycetota > Actinomycetes > Actinomycetales > Dermatophilaceae > Fodinibacter. The sequence continues at coordinate 58,862 of CAWDBL010000032.1, read as the reverse complement.
GGCCCCCGCAGCCCCCCGGCTGCGGGGCCGGGTCGTGCTCAGGGAGTGCCGCTGGCCTGCGAGTGGCCGCTCACGGCATCCAGGTGCTGGAGCAGGTCGTGGGCGGCGAGCTCGACGTCCTTGTGCCGCCACTCACCGGCCCGGTAGACGCAGGCGATCAGGGCGCTGCGGTGCACCCGCCGCAGGTCGCCCGCGACGAAGGCGTAGCGGGCCTTGGTCTCGTCGGTGGCCCCCACGGTGAGGCCGAGGTGCCAGGCGGCGTACTCGTCCCAGGAGTGGCGCTCGAGGTAGTCGTTCTCGGCGGCGGCGTCGGGCTGGACGTCCCCCCAGCGGCTCTCGAGCACGTACTGGTGCTTGTCGATCAGGTCGCGCACGTGCGCGACGCCGGCCTCGTTGACCTCGTAGTCAGCCATCGCTCCACGCTAGCCACGGCGGGTGCTCAGGTGGGCTCTGCGTGCCCCTCGTGCGTCATGAACTCCCAGACCAGGGCGTGGGCCAGGGCGACGAGCAGCACGAGCAGGGTGGCCTCGGCCTGCAGCGGCGTGACCCCGATCGACCCGGCGATGCCGGGGGCCACTCCGAGCACGGCGACCACCGCGTAGACCACGGCCGCGGCCCACCAGTACCGGGCGAAGGTGCCGGCCCCCTCGGCGGCGCGGGCGCGGCGCAGGAGGGTCACCGTCGAGGCACACCCGATCGCGGCGATGACGACGAAGCTCACTCGCCAGAAGGCCGGGCTGTCGGTGCCGCCGATCTGGGCGAACAGGCCCATCAGCGCGGGCAGCAGGAAGGCGAGGTAGACCGACCCGACCCGGCGGCGCATGCCGGGGTCGCGCAGCCAGTGCCCGTGCCTCTCGACGACGCCCCACCACAGCCCGGTCAGCGTGAAGCAGGTGGCGGAGAACAGCGCATAGAAGGTGCTGACGTCCATGGCGGTGGTCCCTCTCCCGGGCCGCGCCCGCTGGCCCCCGGCGGCCAGTATGGCGAGAGAGGGCGGGCCCGGTCGAGCCTCTCTTTCGCGCCCGGGGGGCGCGGGAGCGCGAAGACCACGCGGCCACTCCCGGCGACCAGGCGCGGACGAGAACCCAGCCGCCGAACTCTCGCCCGCCAACCAATAGTGGCGGCAGCGACCACCTGGCCGGACCGCCGGCCAATCGGCTCAGTACGGGATGTGGTCCGCCTTCGCGCGCCAGGCGTCGAACGGCTCCTCCGAGCGCGTGGTCGGGTGGTGCTCGAGGCGCAGCGGCCAGTCCTCGGTCGGGCGGGCCGGCACGACGAACCGGCGGAAGTGCTCGTCGTCGAACCCGGCTCGAGCGGCGGCGGCGCCGTCCGCGGCGTGCACCACGGCGTCGACCCGGGCCCAGAGCGACGCTGACAGGCACAGCGGGCAGGGTGCGCACGAGGCGTAGAGCGTGGCGCCGGCGAGCGAGAAGCTCTCGATGCGCCGGCAGGCCGCCCGGATCGCCACCACCTCGGCGTGCGCGGTGGGGTCGAGGTCGACGGTGACCCGGTTGGCGCCCTCCCCGAGGACCGCCCCGTCGCGCACCACGACGGCCCCGAACGGCCCTCCGCCACGTGCCACGTTGGCCGTGGCGAGGTCGACCGCGCGGTCCAGCCAGTCCTGCTCGTCGCTCATGGCACTGATCGTGTCATCAGCGTCAGGCAGCGGTGGTCACCTTGGACAGACAGGTCACCCACGTCGTGGCCGCGTGCCCCAGCACCCCCGGCAGCACCGTCGGGTCGCCCGTGAGGCCGCTGTCGTCGTAGGCGGCGAACATGGCGGTGAGGTCATCGCGAGCCTGCTCGCCGAGCCCCGCACCCGGCCCGGCGCGCCACTGCTGCACCGAGACCCGTTCACTGCTCACCTCACGACGCAGCACGGCCGCCGCCTGCTCGGCGAGCTGCGAGGTGGTGAGCACCTCGGGCCCGGCGAGGTCGAGGGTCAGCCCGGCGTGAGCACCGAGCAGCGCGTCCGCGGCCACGTCCGCCACGTCGGCGAGGTCGACGTTCGTGAACGGCGCGTCGACCGAGTAGGGCACGCGCAGCATCCCCGCCAGCGCCTGCGCCACGAGGTTCTGGTGGTAGGCCGCCGGCCGCAGCACGGTGAGGCGCTCGCCGAGGGCGCCGCGCAGCATGGCCTCCGCCTCGGCCTTGCGCAGGTGGTGCGGCATCCGGGCGTCGTCGGGGTGCAGCACCGAGTGGAACACCAGCCGCTCGAGCCCGACGTCGGATGCCGCAGTCGCCACTCGCGCAGCGATACCCACCTCGTCGGGGTGCATGTTGGGAGCGAGGTGGTATGCCGACCGCGCGCCGTCGAGGGCGGCCGCCAGCCCCTGCCCGGCCGCCAGGTCGACGACGACGGGCGTCGTGCCGGCGGGTGCGGCCGGCTCGCGACCCGCCCGCACGGCCGCCCGCACCGGCACCCCGGCGGCGACCAGGGCGGCGCACACGGCTCGGCCCGTCTTGCCCGTCGCGCCAACGACCAGCACCGCGCGCTCGCCACCTGCCACAGGCATCGCCTCCAGGCTCCTCGCCCGCCTCAGACGAAGTCGACCTCGGCCGCGGTCGCCCCACCGGACAAGGTGGCGTACCCCGGGCCGCGGTCGAAGAACGGCTGCTGGTCACTGCGGGCCGCCCGCAGGTCCTCACGCACAGCATCGGATGCCGTGACGTCGACGACCGGTTCGTCCTTGGTGCCCGACGCCACCACCCCGTAGTCCCCACGGGCGGCCTCGAAGGAGACCTTGCCCCAGCGCAGGTCGCGCTCCACCTCGTCGTAGGGGCGCTCGAGCGGGTCCCCCCACCCGCCCCCACCGGTCGTGCGGATGCGGATCACCTGCCCGGCGAGCACCGGCTCGGCGTCGGCGAGGGCGTCGACCACCCGCTCGGTCGGCCCGCCGAGGTCGATGGTCACCTCGAACGAGCGGCCGGCCCGGCCGCCCTTGACCCCCCAGCAGGCGAGGATCGACCGGTCGGCGATCGACATGAAGTGGGCGTCGCGCAGCATCCGGATCTGCTTCTCGTAGCCGAGGCCGCCGCGGTACCGGCCCGCGCCACCCGAGTCGACGGCCAGCCCGAGCCGCTCGACGACGAACGGGAAGCGCGACTCGGTGAACTCGGTCGGCAGGTTGCGCGAGTCGGGCACGACGTGGATGGTGTCCTCGCCGTCGGCGTAGTAGCGCCCACCCGAGCCGCCACCGAGCACCTCACGCATCAGGTAGTCGTTCCCGTCACGGTCCTTGCCGTAGACGCCGGTGTAGCGGATCGTCTCCTGGTCGGCCGGCATCCGTCCGTCGACCGCCTTGGCCACCACCCCTGCCAGCACCCCCAGCAGCCGCAGGATCACGAAGGTGCGCGCGTTGGTCGGCGCCGGGTAGATCGGCGTGAGCAGAGTGCCCTTGTCGGGGAAGCGCATCTCGATGAGCGGCACGACGCCCTCGTTGACGTCGAGCTCGGCCATCCGCTCGGGGGTGTCGGCGAGGTTGCGCAGGATCGGCGCCAGCCACTTCTTGAGGAAGTTTCCGCCGACGTAGTCGCCGCAGTGGTTGATCGGGCCCTTGGCCTGCGGGCCCGTGCCGGTGAAGTCGATGAGCAGCTGCGGGCCGCCGTCGCCGGGGCCCGGGCCACCGGTCGAGGTCTTCGTCAGCGTGATCCGCTGGGTGTGCAGCTGCGGCTCGTCGACCCCGTCGTGCTCGGCGTAGTCCTCCCAGACGTAGGTGCCGTCGGGGATCTTGCCGAGGATCTCGCGGCGGTACGTCTCGGTGGTGGCGTCGAGGATGGCGTCGAAGGCGGTCTCGATGGTGTCGCGGCCGTACCGCTGGAACAGCTCGGCGAGCCGCCGCGCCCCCATCAGGCAGGCCGAGCACTCGGCGTCGAGGTCGGCGGCCAGGCTGTCCGGCATCCGGCTGTTGCGGGTCATGATCCGCAGCGCAGCGGCGTTGGGCACCCCGGCATCCCACAGCTTGATCGGGGGAACGGACAGGCCCTCCTCGAACACGGTGCGCGCGTTGCTCGGCATCGAGCCCGGCACGGCGCCGCCGATGTCGTCGTGGTGCCCGAACGCCTGCACGAACGCGACGACCTCGCCCTCGGAGAAGACCGGCACGGTGACGCACAGGTCGGGCAGGTGACCGATGCCGCCCTCCGACTCGTAGACGTCGTTGTGGAAGAACACGTCGCCCTCACGCATCTGCGCGAGCGGGAAGTCGCGCACGATCGGGTGCACCAGCGCGGAGTACGAGCGCCCGGTGAGCTTGCGCAGCTGGCGGTCGTGGATGCCGGCGCGGAAGTCGTGCGCGTCGCGGATCATCGGGCTGCGCGAGGTGCGGGCGATGGCGGTCTCCACCTCCATCTCGACGCTCGCCAGGGTGCCCTGCACGATCTCGACCAGGATCGGGTCGACGGTGCTGCCCGGCGGGGTCAGCCGGTTGCCGTGCTCGTATGCCGTGGGCAGGCCCGCGCTGTTCACTGCGACTCCTTGGTGATCACGAGGTTGCCGAGCGCGTCGACGCGCACGGCGAAGCCGGGGTGGACCGGCACCGTCGAGCCGAACTCCTCGACGACGGCCGGGCCGGGGAACGTGTCGCCGGCGCGCAGGTCGGGTCGCCAGTAGACGTCGGTGATGACGTAGCCGGCATCCGCCTCGAAGCAGACCGGGCGCCTCGAGCGGGGCGTCGGTCCGTCGGCCTGTCCCTCGTGTGACCTATTGGTCGATTCCGGGACGGGGGCCTGTCCCTCCTGTGACCTATTGGTCGATTCCGGGACACGAGGCGCGAGCTCGGGCAGCTCGGGGCGGGTGATCGGCCCGACCCCGGTGACCCGCAGGTTGACCCACTCGACCTGCTGGCGGGGGTCGTCGCGGAAGTCGTAGCCGTAGAGCTGGCGGTGCGCGTCGTGGAACGCGGCGGCGACCTCCGCCGCCGACGCACCGTCGACCGGGCCGTCGCCGGCCGGCACCCGCACCTCGTAGGCCTGGCCGAAGTAGCGCAGGTCGGCGGTGCGCACGTACTCGTGCTGCTCGCGGGGGAACCCCTCGGTGTCGAGGGCCGCGGCGGCCCGGGCCGTGAGCTCGGCGAAGACCTGCTCGACGGCGGCGTGGTCGAGCGACGCGTGCCGCGCGACGTGGGTCTGCACGTAGTCGTTCTTGACGTCGACGGTGAGCAGCCCGAACGCCGACACGTTGCCGGGGTTCTGCGGCACGACGACGCCGGCGAGGTCGAGGATGTCGACCAGCCGGCACGCCAACAGCGACCCCGAGCCGCCGAAGGTGGTGAGCATGAAGTCGCGCACGTCGAGTCCGCGCTTGACCGACACCTGCCGCAGGGCGTTCGCCTGGTTCCATGCCGAGATCTCGAGAATGCCTGTGGCGCAGCGCCCCTCGTCCAGCCCCAGGCGGGTCGCGAGGGCCCGGATGCCGTCGCGCGCCGCCTCCGCGTCGAGCGGGATCTCGCCGCCGAGCAGGTGTGGGGGGATGCGACCCAGCACGAGGTGCGCGTCGGTGATGGTCGGCTCGGTGCCGCCCTTGCCGTAGCAGAGCGGCCCCGGGTCGGCGCCGGCCGACTGCGGCCCGACCTTCAGCGTGCCCTCGGGCGTGACCCAGGCGATCGAGCCGCCACCGGCGCCGACCGTGACGACGTCGATCATCGGGATCTTGCTCGGGTAGGCGCCGACCGTGCCCTCGGTGGTGAGCGTCGGCTCGCCGTCGAGCACCACCGACACGTCGGTCGAGGTGCCGCCGCCGTCGCAGGTGAGCACCCGGTCGAAACCGGCCCGCTGCGCGATCAGCGCCGCCCCGAGCGCCCCCGCGGCCGGGCCGGACAGCACCGTCGTGATCGGCTGGTGCACCACCTCGTCGGCCGACAGCACCCCGCCGTTGGACTTCATCACGAAGAACGGGATCGGCCGCCCTCCGGTGAACCCGTCCAAACGGGCGTGGACGTTGGACACGTACCGGCTGACGTTGGGCTTGACCGCGGCATCGACGAGCGTGGTCATCGACCGCTCGTACTCGCGGTACTCGCGCAGCACCTCGGCGCTGACCGACACCACGGCATCGGGGTGCTCGCGGCGCAGCACCTCGCGCATCGCCAGCTCGTGGGCGTCGTTGGCGTAGGAGTGCAGGAAGCACACCCCGATCGTCGTGATGCCGTGCGCCCGGAACCAGCGCGCGGCGGCCACGGCATCCGACTCGTCGAACGGGCGCAGCTCGTTGCCCTCGAAGTCCATCCGGCCGCGAACGGTCCGCACGTGGTCAGCGGCGACGATGCGCGGTGGCTTGACCCAGAAGTAGGAGTTGCCGTAGCCGTCGGGCACCGCCTGCCGGGCGATCTCGAGCATGAACTCGTAGCCCTCGGTGGTGATGAAGCCGAGCCGCTCCACCTTGCCCTCGAGCAGCTTGTTGGTCGCGACCGTGGTGCCGTGGCAGACCGCGGTGATGTCGTCTCCGGTGGCCTCGAGCACCCCGAGGATCTTCTCGATGCCGGCGATGAAGCCGTCCGCCGGGTCGGCGGGGGTGCTGGGAGTCTTGGTGCTCACCAGCTCGCCGGTGTCCTCGTCGACGGCGACCACGTCGGTGAAGGTGCCCCCGGTGTCGATGCCGACCCTGATCCGTCGCCGTCCGTGCGCCATGCCGTCGATTCAACCGGGCAGGCGGGGTCGATTCGTTGGCACTTTGTGCCGACGGAACGGCGTGGCCCCGGCCAACCTCGCCACCGTCGCGCGAAACCCCGTCCGGGCGGCAATCCGACCGTGGCCCGGCTCCGAACCACCTCGTGACGGCCGAAGGGGGCCGTTCGCGACCCGGACCCTGACGGGGGCCCTGAGGGTGGGCCGGGCGCGGGGACGGGTGGGTCGGTGCCGGCAGGGGGCACCACCCACCCGCTTCCTGTCCCGCTTCCGCGCGCCGGCGCACCCGGCATCCCCGGGGCTGACGGCCTCGAGCCGACTCGGGCTGGTGCAGCGGCGGCGGTTCGTGCCACCGTGGTCGGATGTTCGGCGACGCGAGGGCCTACGAGCGGTTCATGGGGCGCTGGAGCGTGCAGCTCGCGCCCCGCTTCCTCGACGAGGTGCGGATGCCGGAGCCGCGCCGGGTGCTCGACCTGGGCTGCGGCACGGGCAACCTGACCCGCGCGGTCGCCGAGCGCTGGCCGCGCTGCGAGGTGGTGGGGGTCGACCCGTCGGCGCCGTTCGTCGCAGCCGCCCGCGAGCGCACCGCGTCGCTCGGTGGCCGGGTGCGCGTCGAGCTGGGCGACGCCGACGACCTGTCGCTCGAGGACGACTCGGTCGATGCCGCCCTCGCGCTGCTCGTGCTCCCCTTCGTGCCCGATGCCGACCGCGCCGTCGCCCAGCTGCGCCGGGTCACCCGACCGGGCGGTGTGGTCGCTGCGGCGGTGTGGGACTACGGCGATCGGATGCAGATGCTGCGCACGCTCTGGGACGCCGCCGCCCGCCTCGACCCCACCGTCGTCGGGCAGGACGAGTCGACGATGCCGCTCGGTCGCCCCGGCGGGCTGATGGACCTCTGGCAGCGGGCGGGCCTCGAGCACGTCGACGGCAGCCGGGTCACCGTCACGACCGACTTCGAGGACTTCGACGACTACTGGGAGCCGTTCCTGCAGGGCCAGGGCCCCGCCGGCGTCTACGTCTCCGGCCTGCCGGCTGCCGACCGCGCGGCGCTGCGTGACGAGGTCGCCGCCACGGTCGGCCCGGGCCCGTTCGACCTGTCCGCGACGGCGTGGTGGGTGCGCGGTACGGTGCCTGCCTGACGGACGTGCTGCCGCGTCGCCGAGACGCGGTTCACACCGCGTCGCCCTGTGCAGCGGCCGCCCGCGCCAGCAGACTGAAGGGGTCCACAGCGAGGCCATGCACCCTGGCCTCCGGACGGCTGAAACGCTGTCGCCCGAAAGGTCGGGACCTGACCCTGCTCACCGTGGCCACGACAGTGGAGAGCGCCATGAGCACGAAGACCAGAGGTCCAGAAGCCCCCGTCGACGAGCGGTCGACCGCAGAGCTGCCGGCCGAGGCCGGCACCGAACCAGCCCCCACTGGCGACGGCCTGCCCTTCGAGTGTGCCGAGTTCGGCGTCGAGGGCTTCCTCCCGCACCTCGACGCGGCCAGCGAGGGCTGACCCGCTCCTCACGACGCATCACCACCCCCCAGACCACCCCTCCGGACTCGTCGCGCGCCGTGCGACGCCAGGCCAGGAAGACAGAGCGATGAGCGCCACACCCAAGTACCCCGGCATCCCGAACGTGATCCACGGCAACGGAGCCGTGGCCCACGTCATGAGCAACGTCTGCGGGGGAGTGATCGGCTACCCCATCACCCCCTCGACGGAGATCTCCGAGATCTACGAGGCCACCCGTGCCGAAGGCGGCCTCAACGTCTGGGGCAAGCACGCCTTCTTCTTCGAGCCCGAGGGTGAGCACTCCGCCCAGAGCGGTGCCCTCGGCGCCGCCCTGACCGGCGGGCAGTTCATCTCGAACGCCTCGTCGAGCCAGGGGATCCTCTACGCGATGGAGTCCCACTACGTCACCGTGGGCAAGAAGATCGGCGGCTTCGTGCTGCAGGTGGCGGCCCGGGTGGTGTCCAAGCACGCCCTGAACGTCATGGCCGGCCACGACGACGTCTACGCGCTGCTCGCCTCCGGCTACACCGTGCTCTTCGGCAACAACCCGCAGGAGGCGGCCGACCTCGCGGCGATCTCGTACCGCGCCTCGGCCCTGTCGCTCATCCCGGTCGCCAACGCGATGGACGGCTTCTCCACCAGCCACATGCTCAGCGAGGCGCTGCTGCCCGAGCCCGAGCTGCTGCGCGAGTACCTCGGCGACCCCGCGGGCCGGATCCAGTGCCCGACCGTCGCCCAGGAGATGCTCTTCGGGTCCAAGGGCCGGGTGATGCAGCTCGGCGGCTTCCTGACGCGGCACGGCCGCGACATCCCCGACAGCGACGTCGCCGACCTGCGGGCGTTCCTCGCCGCCAAGGCCGACGAGGTCGAGAAGGACAACGACGGCGAGCTGGTCGACGCCACCCTCGCCTGGGTCCCCGAGGACCTGCACGGCCCGTGGCGCCGGCAGTGGGTCAACTCGTGGGAGAAGGGCACCCGCCAGCTGGTCCCCGCCCTCGTCGACGTGAACAACCCCGGCCTGACCGGCCCGGTGCAGAACCAGCCCGACTTCCAGGCCGGCTCGGTCGACCACCGCACCCACTTCGCCTCCGCCGTCCCCGCCCTGGTGCGCCAGGCGATGAGCGAGTACTCCGAGCTCACCGGCCGCCACTACGCCCCGGTGCTCACCTACGACTGCGACGACGCCGACGTCGTGATGATCGGCCTCGGGTCGGTCGGCGACGACGTGCGCGCCGTGCTGCCCCACTTGCGGGCACAGGGCATCAAGGCGGGACTGGTCTCGGTCAAGCTGCTGCAGCCCTTCCCCGAGGCCGAGGTCGTCGCGGCCCTCGCTGGCAAGAAGGCCGTCATGGTCCTCGAGCGCAGCGACCAGACCGCGCTCACCGCCCTGGTCACCGCGGCCCTGTTCCGCGCCCGCGAGAACGCCGTCGAGCCGCGCCACGAGGGCATCCCGGCGCTCGCCGACACCCCGCGCCTCACCACCGCGATCTTCGGCCTCGGCGGGCACGACCTCCAGCCACGGCACCTGATCGCCGCGTTCACGGAGCTGGCTGCCGGGTCGCTGCCGCCGCTGATCTACCTGGGCTCGCAGTTCTTCGAGGACCACCCGTCCGAGCGCGGGGCCGAGGTGCAGCAGCGGCTGCGGGCCGCCTACCCGGAGACCGAGCTGATGGCGCTGCGGACCGAGCCCAACCCCGTGCTGCTGCCGCCGGGTGCGATGCGGATCCGGTTCCACTCCGTCGGTGGCTACGGCACGATCGCGACCGGGAAGCTGCTCACCGACATCCTCGCCGGGCTGCTCGGGATGCACAGCAAGTCCGCGCCCAAGTACGGCTCGGAGAAGTCCGGTGCGCCGACGAACTACTACATCACCTTGAGCCCCGAGCCGATCTGGCTGACCAACGCCGAGCTCGAGGACGTCGAGGTCGTCATCGCGCCCGACCACAAGGCGTTCATCCACACCAACCCGCTCAAGGGGCTGGTGCACGGTGGCACCTTCATGCTGCAGACCAGCCTCACCCCGGAGGAGGTCTGGCGCGAGCTGCCCCGCCATGCCCGAAAGGCGATCCGGGAGAGGGAGATCCGCTTCTTCACGATCGATGCCTTCACGGTGGCCCGCAAGCACGCCCCCACTCCGGACCTCGAGACCCGGATGATGGGCATCGCCTTCATCGGTGCCGTGGCCGCCCACGTCGACCGGGTCGCCGCCGGCGCCCCCCGCGAGGAGATCCTCGAGCGGGTGCGCCGCCAGCTCGAGAAGAAGTTCGGCCGCAAGGGCGCGAACGTCGTCGACAGCAACATGGCGGTCATCATCGACGGCATCGAGGCCACCGTCCGCGTCGACTACGACGCCCCCGAGCTGGTCGCGATCGGCGAGGAGCACGCCCGCGAGTCGCTGCTCACCGTGGCCATGTCCGCCGCGATGTGCCCGAGCACCACGGCCGAGCACACCAGCGGCCTGTTCGACCCCGCCTACTACGAGGACCTGATGATGCGGCCCTTCCGCGAGGGCACCATCGCCGAGGCCCCGGTGCTGCCGGGTGTGGGGCTGTTCATGCCCCCCGGCACGGGTGCCGCGAAGGACAAGGGCCTGTTCCGTCGCGAGGTGCCCGAGTTCAACCCGACCCTCTGCACCGGCTGCATGGACTGCGCCCTGGTGTGCCCCGACGCCGCGATCCCCAACACCGTCCACGAGGTGCACGACCTGCTCCTCACCGCGGTCGGCCGGATCGAGGCCACCCCGGGCCAGAAGGACGGCCTGCGGATGGCCGTCTACGGCATCGCCGAGCGCACCCGCGAGGCCCTGCGGCACAAGGACGAGCGGCCCTTCTCCGACATCGTGGAGTCCGCGTCGTCGAGCCTGCGCGAGGACCCGGTCATGGCGCACGTCGTCGACCGCCTCGTCGCCGAGCTCGCCACCTACCCGGTGGCGCGCACCCGGCCGTTCTTCGACTCGATGGAGAAGGAGCAGCCGGGCACCGGTGGCCTCTTCGCCGCGACCGTGGACCCCTGGAAGTGCACGGGCTGCCTGGAGTGCATCGACGTCTGCGGTCCGGGCGCGCTCACCGTCCAGGATCAGGATGCCGACGTGCTCGCGGCGCTGCAGCAGCGCTTCGGCTTCATGGGCGCCACGCCGAACACGCCGACCCGCTTCACCGAGGGCTCGGACACCGCGGACGGCGACATCAAGCGGCTGATGCTCGACCACGACAACTTCTACGCCACCACCGGCGGCCACGGCGGCTGCCGCGGCTGCGGTGAGGTCACCGCCATCCGCCTGGTCATGTCGACGTCGCACGCCATCAGCGAGCGTCACCGCCGCGAGCACCTCAAGGCGCTCGGTGGCCTGGTCGACCGGCTGTACGCCAAGCGCGCGACGGTCGCCGACCCGGCACGCCAGGAGCGGCTGACCCGCACCCTCACCACCCTCGAGCGGCGCCTCTACGAGCAGGAGGGCGGCCCGACCGGCAACGGCCCGGCATCCACCATCATCGCCAACTCGACCGGGTGCAGCAGCGTCTACGCCTCGACCATGCCGTTCAACAACTACCTCGACCCGTGGGTCAACAGTCTCTTCCAGGACGCCCAGCCGCTGGCGAAGGGCATCTTCGAGGGGGTCGCCGCCCAGAGCGTCGCCGACGTGCGCGCGCTGCGCGTCGCCGAGCTCGAGCTGAGCGACTCCTACGAGCCGGAGGTGGACGACAAGGCGCTCTCGACCCTGTCGTGGGAGGACTACAGCCCCCAGGAGATGAAGCTGCTGCCCACCATCCTCACCATCGGCGGCGACGGCGCGACGTACGACATCGGCTTCGGCGCGATGTCGCGCATCCTGGCGAGCGACACCCCGGTGAAGGTGCTCGTGCTCAACTCGGGTGTCTACTCCAACACCGGCGGCCAGGCCTCCACGGCCAGCCTCACCGGCCAGGACTCCGACCTCGCGCGCTTCGGCTCCGCCCACGACGGCAAGCACGAGTCCCGCAAGGAGCTCGGCCTGCTGGCGTCGTTCCACCCCAACGTCTACGTGTGCTCGACGAGCACCGCCATCCAGGGGCACTTCCTCACCAGCACGATGGAGTTCCTGAAGTACCAGGACGCCGCGGCCGTGCTCGACGTCTACACGCCGTGCGGGTCCGAGCACGGCATCCCGGAGGAGGCCTCGTCACGGCGGGCCCGCCTCGCGGTCGAGAGCCGGATGAACCCGGTCTTCGTGCACGACCCGCGCCGCGGCTCGACCCTGCACGACTGGTTCAGCCTCGACGGCAACCCCGACATCGCGAAGACCTGGACCAACACCGACCTGGCCTACCGCGACGACGCGGGCGAGCTGCAGCTGATGACGCTGCCGCTCACGCCGGCCGAGTTCGCGCTCGGTGAGACGCGGTTCCGCAAGCAGTTCAAGCGCCTCCCCGCCGACCTCGACGGCGTCGCCGTGCGGATGGACGAGTACGTCGAGCTCGGTCGCGACGAGCAGGCGGCGCGGGTGCCGTTCGTGTTCGCCACCGACGAGAACCAGAAGCTGATCAAGGTGCAGTGCTCGCACTCGATCGTGGCCCTGGTCAAGGACCGGCGCCGCTACTGGCACATCCTGCAGTACCTCTCCGGTGCGCACGAGGCGAAGCTGACCTCGCTGCACCAGACCGACCTCGCCGACCTCCGGTCGCGGTACGAGGAGGCCATGCGCGAGCGCGAGTCGTCCATCGACTCGATCGCCGAGGCGATGTCCTCGCTCGCGTCGACGAGCCGTGCCCCGGTCGGGGCCGGGGTCGGGTCGGCGCCGGTCGGCCGCACCGCTCGAGCCGGGATGCCGGCCGCACCGCCCGCCGCCGCACCCGCACCCGGCGCCGTGGGCACCGTGGGCGCGGTCGGCGCCGCACCTCCGGACGCGCCGGTCCACCTCGCCGAGGTCGACATCCCCAAGTGCAACGACTGCGGCACCTGCTACCAGGAGCTGCCGCAGCTCTTCGAGCCGCACTCGATGCTCATCGACGGGGCGGTGCAGAAGGTGGCCCGGATGATCCCCGGCGCGCTCGACAGCGTCGAGCTCACGCCCGAGCTGCTCAAGCGGATCGACCGGGTCAAGAAGACCTGCGACGCGGAGATCATCCAGTGAGCACCGACAGCCTGGTCGAGGAACAGGTCGAGCTGCTGCGGCGGCGCCTCGAGGCCGACCCGACCGCCTTCCGCGAGACCTTCATCGAGGACGGCATGAACGCCGTCACCTGGGAGTTCTCGCAGAAGGAGCTCGGCCAGGACTTCACCCGCGCGCTCTGGGACGTGCTGCGCCGCGGTGACGACGCCAGCCGGGTGATCATGCGCTTCCTGTGGGGTGTCCCGCTCAGCCGCAAGCGCAAGTTCATCCGCGCCATCGACGCCCACCTCTCCGACCAGTACCCGATGTTCGCCGGGCTGTCCGAGGGCTGGCCTGCCGGCAACTCGATCCCGCCGCACATCCGCGAGCCCGAGCAGCGCGAGAAGGACTTCGGCCTGGTCAACGAGGGCTACCTCGGCTACCTCAACGTCGGGTACGACCGCGGCGAGGTCGACCTGATCGTGTGGCTCGAGGCGTTGCGCGACAAGCAGTGCGAGGAGAAGCACTGCGAGGTGGGCATCATGATCGCGGGGCGTGCCGAGCCCAAGGGCGGCTGCCCGGTGAAGATCCACATCCCGCAGGTGCTCGAGCTCGTCGGCACCGGCAAGTTCCACGAGGCGCTCGAGCTCATCGAGTCGTGCAACCCGCTCCCGGACGTCACCGGGCGGGTCTGCCCGCAGGAGCTGCAGTGCCAGGGCGTGTGCATGTTCACCAAGACGCCGATCCAGTTCGGCCAGCTCGAGTGGTTCCTTCCCGAGCGGGAGAAGCTGGTCGACCCGGGCAGCACCGCACGCCGGTTCGCCGCGACGGTCGACCCGTGGGATGCGGCTGCCAAGCCGCCGGTGGCGATCATCGGCTCTGGTCCCTCGGGCCTCATCAACGCCTATCTCCTTGCCTCAGAGGGATTCCCGGTCACCGTCTTCGAGGCGTTCCACGCGCTCGGCGGGGTGCTGCGCTACGGCATCCCGGAGTTCCGCCTGCCCAACGACCTCATCGACGACGTCGTGGGCAAGATCAAGCTGCTCGGTGGCCGCTTCGTCCAGAACTTCGTCGTGGGCAAGACCGCGACGATCGAGGAGCTGCGGGAGGCCGGTTTCTGGCGCGTGTTCGTCGGAACGGGTGCCGGCCTTCCGCGGTTCATGGACGTGCCGGGGGAGCACCACCTGAACGTCATGTCCGCCAACGAGTTCCTCACCCGGGTCAACCTCATGCAGGGACTGCGCGACGACTACGAGACGCCGCTGCCGGACACCGCCGGCAAGGAGGTGCTCGTCATCGGCGGTGGCAACACCGCGATGGATGCCGCGCGCACCGCGCACCGCCTCGGCGGCCACGTGACCATCGTCTACCGGCGCACCCGCAGCGAGATGCCGGCGCGCGTCGAGGAGCTCGAGCACGCGCTCGAGGAGGGCATCAGCCTGCTCCCGCTGCGGTCCCCGACCGAGTTCATCGGTGACGACGCCACCGGGTTCGTCACCGCGACCACGCTCGACGTCATGGAGCTCGGCGAGCCCGACGCCTCCGGACGGCGCCGCCCGGTGCCCACCGGCCGCACCGAGACGATGAAGGCCGACCTGGTCATCATGGCGCTCGGCAACGCCTCGAACCCGATCATCAAGGACTCCGAGCCCCAGCTGCACACCACTAAATGGGGCACCATCGACCTCGACCACGCGGGGTCGCAGGAGACCTCGCTGCACGGCGTCTTTTCGGGCGGTGACGCCGCCCGTGGCGGGTCGACGGCCATCAACGCCGCCGGTGACGGCCAGGCCGCCGCCCGCGAGATCATCGGCCACGTCGACGTGCCCGCGGACCAGGTCGCCGTGATGGTGAGGAGCGCGAAGGCGTTCACCGACCGTGCCTCGACCGAGCAGACGATCCTCGCGACGGCCCACCTCGCCGACGGCATCGAGGAGATCACCGTGCACTCGCCGGTCATCGCCGGTGCGGCCCGGGCCGGCCAGTTCGTGCGCGTCCTGCCGTGGCCCGACGGCGAGCTGATCCCGCTGACCCTCGCCGACTGGGACGTCGAGGCGGGCACGATCTGCCTGGTCGTGCAGGGCGTCGGGACGAGCAGCATCGAGATCAACAAGATGTTGGTCGGCGACACCTTCGCCGGCATCGCCGGTCCGCTCGGCCGCCCGAGCGACGTCCGTGCCTACCCCGACGACCAGACCGTCGTGTTCACCGCCGGCGGCCTCGGCCTGCCCCCGGTGTACCCGATCCTGCGCGAGCACCTGCGCGCCGGAAACCACGTCACGCTCATCGCCGGGTTCCGCAGTGCCGACCTGCTCTTCTGGACCGGGGAGGACGAGCGGGTCGCTGCCCTGCAGCGCGAGTTCGGCGACCTGCTCGAGGTCGTCTACACGACCAACGATGGGACGTTCGGGGTCGAGGGCTTCGTGACCACCCCGCTCGAGGGCATGCTCGAGGCGGCCGTCGCGGGCACCGGGCGGAGCATCGCCGAGGTCGTCGCGATCGGCCCACCGCTGATGATGCGGGCCGTGTCGGACCTGACCCGGCGGTTCGGGGTGCACACGGTCGCGAGCCTGAACTCGATCATGGTCGACGCCACCGGCATGTGCGGGGCCTGCATGGTCCCGGTCACCATCGACGGCAAGAGCATCCGCAAGCACGCCTGCATCGATGGCCCCGAGATCGACGCGCACATCATCGAGTGGGACAAGTTCCTCCCGCGCTTCGGCCAGTTCCGGGCGCAGGAGGCGCGCAGCCGCATTCTGCATGGTTTGGACTGAGCCGTCACCGCTCGCTCGCCGGCCTGGAGCCGACACCGGTGACGGCTGTCAGAAGGGCGGCTCGTCGGGGAAGGGCGTGAGCGCGCATCGCCGGGCGTAGCCGGCCCGCAGGTCGGCGGCCGAAGTGCAGCGTCGGTGTGCCCGGTCACGGCTGACGTCGCACCTGTCGAGGAGGGCTGCCTCAGCATGCTCGAGCCGCAGCTCGGTGATCGTCTCGAGGATGCTCCAGCTCGACGCCGCCTCGTCGGCCTTGGTGCCGACACCTGTGCTCGTGCCGGTGCCCATGCCGCTGCCAGCTCTCGTGCCGCTGCCTGGGCCGGCCGGTGTGCGTCCGGGCGCGCCGGTGGTGATGGCGTTGGTGCCGTTCCCAGCCGTTCTGGCCGTGGGAGTGGAGGGCGAGTGCTCAGACGGTTCCGGCACCAGCACGAGGGAACGTAGGGCGTCCAGGGGCGCGGTGGTGCGGTCTCGACCGGTGGGGTCGGTCCAGGTGGTGGTGCCGTCGGGTGCCAGGTGTAGTCGCCAGCCGGGTCGTTGCTTGATGCGGTGGTGGCGTCGGCAGAGGGTGAGCAGGTTGGTGGCGGTGGTGGGTCCGACCGGCCAGGGCCGCACGTGGTCGAGGTCGCAGAACCGGGCGGCGACGCAGCAGCCGGGGAAGCGGCATCGGCCGTCGCGGGCCTTGACCAGGGCGGTGAGCTGGGCGCTTGGCCGGTAGGCGTTGGTGGCGAGGTCGTCGCGGGGGTCGAGTCGTGCCCCGGTGAGGGGGTCGCAGGGAACGAACGGCGGTGGCTCCCCCTTCTTCCTCGTTGATCCCCGGGATTGCGGTGGCTGCTTTCCCAGGTGGTCGCGCAGCCAGCCGCGGCGCACGAGTAGCGGCTCGGACGGTCGGCTCCCCTGCACCTCGATCAGGTCGTCGTCCGACCCGCTCTTCGTCGGATGCGGTGGTGAGGAATGGGTGGGGCTCCCGTCTGACCCGGTTGCTGCCGGCGGATGAGCTGGTGGGGCGTGGGCCGGGACGTCGGCCACTGTTGGCCTCGTTGGCGGCGGTGCTCCATGCACCTCGGCCAGGTCGTCGGTGCGCTCGGTTGGCGCGGACAGCTCTTGGAGGTCGGTCGCCGAGGTCTGCTGGGGCTCGGCGTTCACGGCGGCAAGGTCTTCGGTGCGCACGGCGGGTGCGGCCGGCCCTTGGGGGTCGGTCGCCGAGGTGTGCTGCGCGGTGGCCGCACCGCCGACGGGGCGGTCGGGACCGAGGTTCCTGGGGTCGAGAGGGTCTCCGTCGAGGGCGCCTTGGTCGTTGCGGACCACACCCGCAGCGGCATCCGTCAATGCTGCGGTGTCGAACGGTGGCTCGCCGCTCGCCGGCTGGGCCGTTCCGGACACGTGGGGCTCGGCCGCCACTTCGGTCGGGGCGGGGGTGTGAGGGGTGTGAGGGCCGGGTTGGGTGTCGGCTGGGACGGTGAGGACGATCTGGACGTCGATGGTGGCGTTGCCGGTGACCAGGTCGGTCAGTGCTTTGCCGCGGGCCTGTTCGATGTTGGTGCAGGTGCCGGCGGCGACCAGGTCGTGGGCGAGGCGGTCGATCGCGGCCCAGGCGGTGGCGGCGTCCTCGCTGGGGAAGGTGCCGTGCCACTCGTCGACGCCGGGCTCGGCGACCCACCGGCGCAGCCCGGTGTTGGCGCGCGCCCTTTGGGCGCGTTCGCGGACCAGGTCGGGCGAGATGCGTGAGAGCAGCACCCGGGTGCGTTTGCGCAGCGAGGAGGAGTCCTCACCCAGGTGCCCGGACAGTGCGGCCACGACCGCGTCGGCGACGTCGGCGGGTGCGACCTCGAGCTCGAACGCGACCACCCCGGCGCGGTACCCGTCGAGCTGCCCGGCCGCCATCGCCTGGTGCAGCCCACCGAGCCCGCTGGGCTGGGGCAGGTCGGGTTGCTCGGCCGGCACCGGCACCCGGTGCGCGGCCAGGCGCACCGCCTGCTCGACGCGGCGCTGGGCTTGCTGGTGCGTTGCCCCGATCAGCGGTGCGACGACGTCGGCGGCATCCAGGGTCACCCGGCCGGGGCTGTGCACGCTCTCGCCGAGGGTGCCGTCCTCACACCACACGCTCTCGCGGCGGGCGGCCTCAGCGATGGCCCTGTCCTGCACCGCGGCGACGGTGTTGATCAGCAACTGGCAGTCACCCACGACGCCCAGCCACTGGTCACGGCTTCGGTCGCCGGGGTCGGTGATGGCGGCGGCGACCCGGCGCGCACCCAACGTCACAGCCTCGGCGAGGTCCGTCGTCGGCGCGGCGGCAGGCGTGGCAGCAGCGACTGCCGACCGCTCGACGTGCCGCTTCGACGTGGCCATGACTCCCCCTTCCCCGTGACACGATTCTACCGACGAACGCCCTCTCGCACAAGTGTTCGAATGCTTGTGTTCGCCTGCAGCAGAATCTTTTTGGGGAAGCCAAGCCGCTCGCGCCTCTCCAGGCGGGACCTCACCGGATGCTGTGATGGAGACCAGCTCGGGGCGCCCCAAGAGGATGGGACCGGCCCTTCCCGGGGGGAAGGACGACCACGGACCGGGGTGAGGGACATGGCAGCGGATGCCGGGTGAAGCGCGACTCGACGGGACCGAGGACCGGACGCGTCGCGGCGTCCCGGCCGCCTGAGAAGGCGACGGAGAACGGGAGTGACGGACACGGCAGCGGACGCCGGGTGAATTGCGACTCGACGGGACCGAGGACCGGACGCGTCGCGGCGTCCCGGCCGCCTGAGAAAGCGCTGAAGGACCAGGGTGGGGGACAGGGGCAGCGGACGTCGGGGTCCAGCTGTGCCGACACCCAGCCCTCTTCTGTGGCCTGGCACGGCATACAGCAACGGACCCGACGGCGACACCTACCCCGAGCGGAAGCTCGCCACCATCACCGTGGCCGGCGACCCGCTTCCCGACGTCGCCTGGCCGACGTCGGTGGCCCCGCCCTCCGAGCTGCTGAACGCGAAGGTGAACCGCACGCGCGAGTTCGTCTTCAGCGAGAACACCACAACCAACCAGTTCTACATCAACAAGCAACAGTTCGACATCACCAAGGTCAACGTCGCCGCCAAGCTGGGCGACGTCGAGGAGTGGACGCTCAAGAACGTCTCCGGCGAGGCCCACCCGTTCCACATCCACGTCAACGACTTCATCGTCACCTCGATCAACGGCGAGCCCTACTCGCCCAGGAGCGAGCAGGACATCGTGTCGCTACCGCCCAAGGGCGAGGTCAAGATCCGGATGAAGTACAACCGCTTCCTCGGCACCTACGTCTTCCACTGCCACATCCTGGCCCACGAGGACAACGGCATGATGATGATCGTCGACGTCTCCAAGGACGGCGTCGTCTCCCAGGCGACGCAGGCGAGGCTGGACGCCATCAAGGCCGAGATGGGCGCGATGAACTGACGTCCCTCACGCCACGCCTGACCCCACGCGGTCAGCGACGGACGAGGTCTCGCACGGCCGTGTAGAGCAGGACCACGGCGGTGGCGCCCACGACGACGGCCAGGCCCAGTCGCCAGTTGCCGCCGAGCCAGAGGAGCAAGAACCACAGGACGGCCGCGGCGGCAGCGAGTGCGACCACCGTGATGAGGAACCTCAGCAGCTGCTTGCGGGCGAAGGCCTCCACGGCGAGCACGCCCACGACCGCGGCGACGACGAAGAGCAGCAGGGGTGACAGGGGGACGAACAGCATCGCAACCAGAAGAGCGAGCATGAGGGGGACGCTGAGCGCGGACCACACGTGGAGGAAGCGTTCCCGGACGTCGCCACCGGGCACGTACGGCTGGTGCGGGTGCCGGAGGTGGCCCTGGACGGGTTCGGGGACCTCCGGGGCGGCCAGCGCGGCACCGTGCACCTCGCGCTCGTGCAGCAGGTCGGCGCGGCGACGGACGAGGGCACTCACCTCGGCCTCCTCGGCGTCGAGCTCGCGGCCGCGCGCCCGGGACAGCGAGTCCGAGCCGGCCCGTTCCAAGGTGACGGCCACCAGCCGCTTCCGGCGCAGCGCCTCGCGGCGCGTCTCGACGTCGGCGTCGAGGCCGATCAGCTCCTCGTCGATGTGGGCCACCCGTTCCGCGAGCAGCTCGTCGCGCTCCGCCTCGGTCGGGGCCACCTTGTGCAGGCCCGCCCACCCGAGTGGGTCGGCCCAGGACGGGCGGACCGAACCGTCCCGCTCGTAGCGCGGCCCGGCGGGTGCCCGCTCACCACCTAGCCGGTCACGGGTGTCGAGCCCCCAGAGGCCACGGAAGTCCCGAACCCAGGGCGTGCCCTCGTCGAGGACCTCGGGCGCCCAGCCCAGCGGCTGCTCGGGGCCGACGGAGGTACCGTCCCCCCGGGCGTAGTCGATGAAGGGGATGCCGACACCGGGCCGGTCGTTGCGCAGCCAGGGGAAGAGAGCGGCGCCGGTTCGCTCGAAGAACCCGACGAAGGCGCCTGCCCGGCCCGCCGGCTGGATCTGGACGAGGTAGTCGCCGGGCAGGAAGGCTCCGGAGTGCGACCCTGCGCCGGCGTGGACGACGGGGTGGTTGCCGACCCGCTGCACCTCCGGGTCGTCCCACCGCCGACGCAGGTCGTCACCCCTGTAGTCGTGCGACGAGAAGGCCACCCACTGGGCGGTGGGCGGCCCGTCGTCGACGTCGACGAGGTAGACGGTCACCATCTCCCAGTCGGACTCGTGCTCGTTGATGCCGGCGAACGCGGACCGCCAGTCGTTCATCGCGTAGAAGTACCAGTACTGGAGGCACAGGTAACCGCCGTCGCGGACGACCCGGCCGTAGTACGTGCAGACCGGAGGGTCGCCCACGGACTCCCGGTACTGCAGCTGCGCCGTCGCCCCGGTCGCGCCCGGCACCCGCCCGCGCAGGATGAGTGAGCCGCGCAGGCCGGCATCCACGAACCGGGCCAGGAGGCCGACGCTGCCGAGCCTGCCGCGCCCCGCCGGTCGCTCGCGCAACCTCGCTCCCCGCCGGGTCAGGGTGGCGACGTCGAGCGGCTTCTCGACGTAGCGCAGGTGCAGCCGGTCGCGCGGGCGCTCCCTTGCCTCCCGGCACAGCCGGCCGGCGTCGAGCTCGCCCGCCGGGACGAGCAGGCGAGCACGGTCGGTCTCCAGGTCGTCGAGCCAGAGGCTGCACGCGGCGATGTAGGGCTCGACGGCCATCGGCAGGAAGTGCTCGCCTCGGGTGAACCGCACGACGGGCTCGTACTCCCGCAGGAGGGCCAGGTCGTCGATACGGGACATGGCGGCATCCTCCCTGATTCGCCACCGCGGCGCAGCGACATCCGGCCCAGCCACCCTCGCCGCCCGTCAGGCGTGCGGGAAAGACGTCTTCGCGGGGCCCTCGAGCTCGGCGCGGTGGTTGCGGATCAGGTCGAGGTTGCGGTCGCGCAGGTGGTCGAAGCCCTGGCTGATGTTCGAGCCGGGGGTCAGGGCCGACAGCGCCTCGTCGGGGTCGAGCCGTGCCGAGACCCAGCCCTCGTGGGTGGCCGCCTTCGCCACGATGTGGCCGACCGGCGTCACGACGTGCGAGTTGCCGAAGTAGAGCACCCCGGCCGGGTCCTGGCCGACGGCGTTGGCGCCGACGACGAACACGTGGTTGTCGTACGCCCGGGCGCGTGACGTCAGCTCCCAGATGTCGGCCGAGCGCAGCAGCGCGGAGGGCCGGCAGATGACCTCGGCGCCCAGCACCGCCTCGATGCGCGACAGCTCGGGGTAGTCACCGTCGAAGCAGATGATCATGCCGATCCGGCCGAGCTCGGTGTCGCACACCGTGACCGTGTCGCCGGGGGTGACCCAGCCACCACCGGACACCGCCTCTGAGCAGAACGGGTGGGTCTTGCGGTAGACCCCGAGCAGCTCGCCGCGCGGGTCGATGAGCACCGAGGCGTTGTAGACGACCTCCGGGGTGGGCCCTCGCTCGTAGGTGCCGGCCACGAGGTGGATGCCGAGCTCGGCCGCGACGTCGCGCAGCGGCTCGATGACCGGCCCGGGCAGCTCGGACACCAGCTCCCACAGCTGCTCGGTGGGGCAGCCCGGGGTGAAGCCCGTGGTGGCCGACTCGGGTAGCACGACCAGCTCGGCACCGGTGGCCTCGACGCAGCGGCGGGTGAAGTCGACGAGCGTGTCGAGGTTGGCAGCGACCGACGCGGCAGTCAGCGGCCCCGGCACGGGCGCGACCTGCACGGCGGCGACGGTGAAGGCACGCATCAGCGCCGCCCGCGCCCGATCCGGGCGCCGAGGGCCACGCCCGCCAGGGCGAGCAGGCCGCCGACGAGCACCCCGACGGCGAAGCCGGCACCGTTGTCCAGGTTGAGGGTCGCGTTGGCGTTCGCAGTGGCCGCCCGCCCCGGGAAGACGGCGCCGGATGCCGGGCCACCGGCACCCGCCGGGGCCGTCACCGCCGAGCCGTCCGGCCCGACGCCGACCGGCGTGAGCCCGGCGATGTCGCGGTCGAGCGCGGTGAAGAACTGGCCGGCCATCTTCTTGGTGACCCCTGCCAGCATCCGCTGGCCGACCCCGCCGATCGCCCCGCCGACCGACGCGTCGGCGTCGTAGGACAGGTCGGTGCCACCACCGGCCGAGGGGGCGAGCTGCACCTTCACGTCGGCCTCGATGGTGCCGGGTGCCCCGGCCCCGGACGCCCGCATGGTCAGCGAGCTCGGGGCGACCTTGTCGGACAGCGACACCTCACCGGCATACGTGCCCTTGATGGCGGCGACGCCGGCAGTGACGGACATGGCGTAGCGGTCCTCGCCGACGACGGCGAGCGACTCGCAGCCGGGCAGGCACCGGGCCAGCACGGCGGGGTCCAGCATCGCCTCCCAGACCTTGTCCACCGGGGCCTCGAGCGTGGAGCTGCCGGAGATATTCATCGCGAACCTTCCTGCACGGGAATGGGATCGGGGGTCCTCGCGTGCTGCTGCCGCAGCTGCCACAGCTCAGCGGGGCTGATCGGCATCGAGCGGATCGGGAACCCCTCGGCATCCTCGATCGCGGAGGCGATGACGGCGGACACCGGGATGGTGCCCGCCTCGCCGGCGCCCTTGAGGCCGAGCGGGTTGAGCGGGCTGGGGGTCTCGAGGTGGTCGGTCTCGATGTGCGGCACCTCGGACGCGTACGGCATCAGGAAGTCCATGAACGAGGCATTGAGCAGCTGCCCGGACTCGTCGTAGACCATCCGCTCGTAGAGCGCGCCGCCGACGCCCTGCGCCACCCCGCCGTGCACCTGGCCCTCGACGATCATCGGGTTGACCATCACGCCGCAGTCGTGCACGACGCAGTAGCGCAGGATGCGGATCTCGGCGGTGACCGGGTCGGTCTCGACGATCGCCGCGTGCATGCCGTTGGCGAAGGTGGCCTGGGTGGGGGAGTAGAAGTCCTTGCCTTCGAGCCCGGGCTCCTCGTCGTCGGCCACCGGCGGCTTGTCGGGGTCGAATGTCCCCGCGAACTGGGTTGCGGCAGAGGCAGACTGGTCGAACGCGTAGCGCAGTGGGTTGGACAGCACCGCCACCGTCGACAGCGCGACCGACGTGCCGGGCGCACCCTTCACCGAGATCACCCCGTCGTCGATCTCGAGGTCGTCGGGGGACACCTCGAGGGCGTCGGCGGCGATCTTGAGCGCCTTCGTCCGCACCACCCGCGCGGCGAGCGCGACCGCGTTGCCCGACATGACGGCTCCGCGCGAGGCGAACGTGCCCACGGCGTACGGCATCCGGCGGGTGTCACCGGTCGTGACGTGCACGTCCTCGATACGGACGCCGAGCTCGTCGGCCACGATCTGGGCGAGGATCGTCTGGTGGCCCTGGCCCTGCGTGGTCAGTCCGGTGGCCACGTTGACCCGGCCGCTGGTCTCCACGTGCACGTGGCCGCCCTCGTAGGGGCCGACGCCGGTGCCCTCGACGTAGCAGCCGATTCCCAGTCCCACCCGGCGCCCCTCACGCTCGGCCTGCTCGCGGTACGCGGCGAAGTCGTCCCAGCCGACCAGTGCCTTGAGCTTGGCCAGGGATGCCGGGAAGTCACCGGAGTCGTACTTCAGCGGCCGGCCGTCCTGGAACATCAGCCCGTGGTCGTAGGGCATCTCGTCGGGCTGGATGAAGTTGCGCGAGCGCACCTCGGCGCGGTCGAGCCCGAGGTGCGCGGCGATCGCATCCATCGCCCGCTCCATGGCGTAGCAGCCCTGGGGGCGCCCAGCGCCCCGATAGGGCGTCACCAGAACGGTGTTGGTGTAGAGCGACCAGAACTCGACGCGGTAGGCGCCGGGCTTGTAGGGCCCCAGCAGCTGGGTCGCCGTGATGATCGGCACGATGATGCCGTAGGGGGTGTAGGCGCCGTTGTCGTGCCAGAACCGCACGTCGAGGGCGAGCAGGTGGCCCTCGTCGTCGAAGCCGACGGTCACCTCCTGCAGCTGCCCGCGCTCGTGCGCGCTGGAGACGAAGTGCTCGCGGCGGTCCTCGGTCCACTTGACGTCGCGCCCCAGGTTGCGGGCCGCCCAGGGCACCAGCACCTCTTCGGGCCACGGGTGCATGATCTTGACGCCGAAGCCGCCGCCGACGTCGGGGGCGATGCACTCGACCTTCGCGAGCGGCATCCCCAGCTTGGCGGCGACCGCGGCGCGCACCCCGGTGGTGGTCTGGGTGGAGGAGTAGAGGCGGAGCGAGCCCTCGTCGAGGTCCCACTTGGCGTAGACGCCCTTGCCCTCCAGTGGCGTGCAGGCGCTGCGCTCGATGGCGAGGTCGAGGGTGAGCCGGTTCGGTGCGGCGGCCATGGCGGTCTCGAGGTCGCCGACCTCCTGGAGCAGGTGGGCGCTGACGTTGCCGGGCACGTCGTCGTGCACCAACCGGTCGGCGGAGCGGGCGTCGTCGACCCCGACGACGACCGGCAGCTGCTCGTAGGTGACCCGGATGCGGGCCACGGCGTCCTCGGCGACGTAGCGGTCGCGGGCGACGACCATCACCACGGCCTCGCCGACGTGGTTGACCTCGTCCTTGGCCAGGCAGTAGCCGGTGCGGGCGTGAGTCATCGCCGGGTGGGGGATGAGCACCGGCAGCGGCTCGGCGACCCGCCCGGTGAGGTCGTCCCAGGTGTAGATCGCCTCGACGCCGTCGACCTCCCACGCGTCGTCGATGTCGACGTCGACGACGCGGGCGTGCGCGTGCGGGCTGCGGACGAAGGCCGCCTCGAGGGCGCCGTGGCCGAGGTCGTCGAGGTAGCGGCCGTTGCCGGTGAGCAGTCGGGGGTCCTCGCGCCGCTGCACCTTCTCGCCGAACTGCCGGGTGCTCACGGCGACACCCCGGCAGCAGGTCCTTCATCCGTCCCGGAATCGACCAATAGGTCACGTCCGGTACGTTCGCGCCGGATCTCGGCGGCTCGGCCCACGGCCTTGACGATGTTCTGGTAGCCCGTGCAGCGGCAGAGGTTCCCCGAGATGGCCTCGCGGGCCTCCTCCGGGGTGGGGTCGGGGTTCTCGTCGAGGTAGGCGGTGATCGTGGTGATGAAACCGGGGGTGCAGAAGCCGCACTGCAGCCCGTGGCACTCGGCGAACGCCTGCTGCACCGGGCTCATCGCGCCCGGGTCGTGGCCGATGCCCTCGACGGTCGTGATCTCGTGGCCCTGCGCGGAGACCGCGAACATCAGGCACGACCGCATCGGCGCCCCGTCGACGAGCACCGTGCACGCTCCGCAGACCCCGTGCTCGCAGCCGACATGGGTGCCGGTGAGCCGCAGGTCGTGCCGCAGGAAGTCGGACAGCAGTCGCCTGGGCGGTGCCCACCCCGAGCGCACTACGCCGTTGACCCGCAGCCGGATGTCGAGCTGTGGCTCTGCGGCCGGCTCGCCCCGGGAGCCAGCGGGGTGCGGCGAGTTCGGGGCGCTCAGCTCGCTCATGCCGCCCCCTCCACGACGTGCTCGCCGAGGGTGCTGGCCAGCGCCCGCACGGTCAGCTCGGCCGCCAGCATCCGGCGGTAGTCGGCGCTCGCGTGGATGTCGGCCTCGGGGTCGACGTGTCCGCGCACCACCTCGACCACAGCGTCGGCGACCGACCCGGTGAGCGGCGACCCGGCATCCCAACCGGTCAGCGCCGGTGACAGGTCGAGCACCGTGGGCACCGGCGTCACCGAGACGAAGGATGCGCGTGCCGACGCGACCTCACCGGCCGGCGTGACCTCGACCGCGAGGGCCACCCCGGCCAGCGCGTAGTCACCGTGCCGCCGGGCCGCCTCGAGGAACGCCGTGCGCGTGCCGGGCGCGAACCGCCCGAAGCGCACCGCCTCGACCAGCTCGTCGGGTGCCAGCGTGGTCTCCAGCGGGCCCTCGAAGAAGTCGGTCGCGTCGATCTCACGACGCCCCCCGGGCCCGACGGCCTCGACGACCCCGCCGGTGAGCACCAGCACCGACGGCATCTCGCCCGCCGGGTCGGCGTGGGCGATCGACCCGACGGTGGTGCCGCGGTTGCGGATCGCGGGGTGCGCGACGTTGCGCACGGCCTGGCGCAGGAGGGGGAGCGCGGCATCCGCCTCGCCGTGGCGCTCCAGGCCGGTGTGGCGCACCAGCGCCCCCACCCGCACCCAGGTGTCGGTGACGTCGACGGCATCCAGCCCGGTGATGCCGTTGATGTCGACGAGGTGGCCGGGGCTGGCCAGGCGCATGTTGAGCACCGGGATCAGGCTCTGCCCGCCGGCCAGCACCTTGCCGTCGTGGCCGACCTGAGCCAGCACGCCGACGGCCTCGTCGACGGTGCGTGGTGCGTGGTGCACGAACGGTGCGGGTTTCACCAGATCGATCCTGCCTTGTCGAGGGGGCCGGGGAAAGGCAAGGCCCCATCGAAGACGTCGGGTCCCCCGTGTGGCCCGGTGCGGGTCACCGGCGTGATCGGGCCCGATCGGCCAGGGCTGCCAGGGCGGCGGGGAAGATCTCGGCGGGCGGGTTGACGAGCCCGGCCCCGACCTGCCCGACCCCCGGCCGGTTGCCCGCCATGCCCGTGTTGATCTGCGGCAGGAGGCTGGTCCGGCAGACGGCGCTGACGTCGATGCCGGTGGGTGCTCCCTCGAACTCGAGCACCGGGATCGTCCACCGGGGGTTCTTCGCGAGGGTGATCTCGTGCATCCGCCGGGTGGTCGCGAGCGCGTCGGGCACCGTCCCACCGACGAACCGCACGATCGCCGGCGCGGTCGCCATGGAGAACCCGCCGATGCCGGCGGTCTCGGTGATCGCGGAGTCGCCGATGTCGGGGTTGGCGTCCTCGGGGCCGAAGCCGCCGAGGTACAGCCCGTCGATGTACTGGGCCGGGCCGGTGAACCACTGGTCGCCGGTGCCCGACACCTGGATGCCGAAGTCGGTGCCGTTGCGGGCCATGGCGACCACCATCGTCGACCCGTCGATGTCTCGGGCGGCGTCGAGCGCGAGCTTGCAGGCCGGCATCGACAGGTTGAGGAAGAAGTGGTCATTGCCGCCGATGAAACGCAGCACCTGCGCCACCTCGGCCGCGTCGTGACCGGAGGAGGCGAGCCCCGGCGCGAGGTCCCGGAGCAGCATCAGCGTGCCGGAACGGTTGCGGTTGTGCGCCTCGTCGCCCATCTGCAGCATCTGCGTGAGGATCCCGGTGACGTCGATCGGGTCACCGGCCCGCACCGTGTCGCGCAGCAGCGGGCCGAGGACGGCGGACATCCACCTCAGCCGCTCGAGGACCTCCGGAGCGTAGGCGCCGTACCTCAGCACCTTGCCCAGCCCCTCGTTGAGCGAGCAGAAGGACCGGCCCCCGGTGGTGGGGTCCTCGAGGACGAACATCCACATCGAGGGGGAGACCACGCCGGCCATCGGGCCGACGGCGCTGCGGTGGTGGCACGGCTCGAGGCTGAACCTGCCGTCCTCGAAGAGCGCCACGGCGTCCTCGGGGTCGTCCACCAGACCCTCGAGGGCCGCCGCCCCGATGAGCGCTCCGCGCATTGGCCCCGAGGCCCGCTCCCAGCTGATCGGCGGGCCGGCATGGAGGAAGTGACCCGGCTGCAGCCCCAGCACCTGCGAGGCAGGGGCGACGTCCACCAACGTCGCCTGGCTTTCGAGCACCGCCTCGACAGCGCGCTGGTTCGCCGCCCGGCGGAGCGGGTCGAGGGCCACCACGGCCAGGTCGTCGGCGGTGCCGGCCATCGGCGGCTGCCACTCGACCCGCTCCACCAGCACGCCCTGAGCCTCCACCGCCGTGGCGAAGTGGCCGGCGCCGACGGAGGTCAGCCCTGCGAGAACGCCCGATGAGGTGTGGTGGTTCGCGAGTGTCATGACGTGGCTCCGGTGGTCAACGAGGCGGCCCGGGCGGCCGCGTGGGCGTTGGACAGGTGCACTTCCGCGCCCGCCTCGGCGAGCGCGCGCGCCTGCCGGGTGAGCCCCTGCGGGTCGTCCTCGGTGCCGACGCAGGCGACCACGACGGGCAGCTCGCGACCACCGTCGCGGGCCGCGGCGATGGCGTCGGCAACAGCGGGGGCGAGGAGGGCAGCGGGGTCGGGCTCCGCGCCGTGCCCGAGGACCACGTCGAGGAGGAGCACTGCGGTGGCCGGATCGGCGGCTGCCCGCGCCAGGTGCTCCAGCCGCAGGCTCGGGTCGATCATCGGGTGGGCCCGACCTCGGGTGAGGGCGTCGTCACCGAAGTCGACCATGAGGTGGGCGTCGGCCGTGAGCGACTCGTCGAGCGCGAGCCGCGGTGAGAGGGGGATGTTGCTGCGGATCGGGCCGAGCCGTTCAGCCGCGACGAGCATCGCCTCGTCGCACAGGGTTCCACCCACGAAAAGCCCTCGGAGATACCCCGGCCCCGGTTGCCACTCGCGCTCGCCCCAGACCGGCCACTGCGGCACGGCCACCCCGAGGGAGCGCAGCAGCTCCTCGGTCGCCGTCGTCAGGTCCGGTCGGCCGGAGCCGAGGAGGGCGAGGTCGACGGGTGTCGACAGCGTGTCGGCGTACCCCTGGACCGCCTGAGCCACCTCGGGTGCGGGCGGCTTCGACACGAGCACGATGCGGTGCGACGACGGGTCGGCGTCCAAGCGGCGCAGCGCCTCCATCGTCGAGAGCCCCCCGACAGCGGTCGAGAGGTCGCGCCCGCCCACGCCGAGGGCCGCGCTCACCCCGACACCAGCCGCCGCGAGCAGGCACATCAGCTGCTGGCAGCCCGTGCCCGAGGCAGCGACGATGCCGACCTCACCGCGAGGCGTGACGTTGGCGAAGCCGAGCCCGACGCCTCCCACCACGGCCGTCCCGCAGTCGGGCCCCATGACAAGAAGGCCACGGTCGGCGGCGAGCCCCTTGAGCGCGACCTCCTGGTCGACCGGCACGTTGTCGCTGAAGATCATCACGTCCGCGCCCTCGTCCAGGGCGTCTGCGGCCTCGACGGCGGCATGCTGGCCAGGCACCGACACCATGGCGAGGGGGGCACCGGACCGCCGCACGGCGCTGGCCGTGGTGCGCGGCGCCACCGCGCTCGTGGCTCCGCCGTCAGAGCGGGCGGTGACCACGAGCGCCCCTGCCACGGCGGCGAGGGCGTCTGCGAGCGCCTCCTCGGACTCCAGCTGCAGTGCCACGACCATGTCGTTGGGGGTGCAGGCGGGAACGTCGAAGCCCATGCCCACGAGCACCTCCACGTTGAGCGGGGTCCCCATCGCCACCTGCGCGGCGAGGACCCGGGGTGCCGCGGCAACGTCCCTGCTGACCTGCAGCAGGGTGACGGAGTCGGCATACGCGCTGCGCAGCTCCACGTGGGTGTACCCGTCGCTGGGACTCATCGGGTGGCTCCTTGAGGTGGGGATGAAGGTCGCTGCACGGACTCCAGGGCGACGAGGGCGCCGAGCGCCAGCCCCGACCCGGAGGTGTCGCCGATGTCGAGCAGGTCGTCGACCGCCCGCTCTACCCGAGCCTGGTCGCCGGTGGCCATGGCGCCGAGGAGGGTGCGGAACTGCGGCACACCCTCGCCGCGTGCCGCACACTCCAACAGGCTCGCTGACAGTGTGGTGGTCCGCTGTCGGGCGGAGCGCACCACGCCGCGGCGGAAGGCACCCAGCGCGGGATGCCGGGCTGCGGCCCCCGCAGCCAGCCACCCGGCCAGCACGTCGTCGCCCAAGGGGGTGAGCCCGCTGCCGAACCCCAGGAGACCAGCCACCGCCGTGGTGTCGCACGCGGCCAGTCGCCGCATCGGGTCCTCGGGCAGCTCGGCGAGCGCCCCGGCCAGCCGGTCACCGACGGCGTGCCGCAGCAGCTGGGCTCCGGATGCGATCTCAGGGGCGGCGAGAAGCCCCACGGTGGTGTCGACCACCTGCGTGACCGTGACCTCCAGCCCCGGCAACGCGATCGAGCCACCGCCCACGATGGCCCTTTCACCGGGGTGGAACACCGGGAGCCGATGACGTGGGGTGCGCACCCCGCAGGGCACCAGCACCGCCTGCGACGACAACACCCCGAGGCAGGCGCCGTCGAGGTCGAGGTACACCGCGTCGTGGCCCGAGTGCAGGAAGGCCGCCCCGCGTGGTGGGCCCGAGACCGAGCTGAGCACCGAGACCGAGGCGGCACCGGCAACCTGCTCCGAGGCGGCACCGGCCAGGTGCTTCCCGGGGCGCCGCTGCACAAGGACCACGACGCCACCGTAGCCGCCCCTGCCCGGTGAGGCAGGACGGGACCGGACGCGTCGACCGGACGACCGTGAGACCGGTCACTTCGACCGATGACCCCCCATTGGGGTCTCGCCCCACGCCGGGAGCAGCGATAGCGTCGTCCCGGGCGCCTCCTTCCGGGAATCGGGCGGATGTTGACCCGAGGGGTGGCGAGGCCGCACGGCGGCCCCACTTGTGAGGAGGGCCAATGACGGCCAGGTTCAGCTACGCAGCTCCGACCCGACGGCAGGACCTGCTGGCGCTCCTGGCCGATCTCGGCGCGGGTGCACGCGTCCTGGCCGGTGGGACCGACCTGCTGGGCGACATCCGCAGCGGGCTGGCCCGCCCGGCGACGGTGGTCGACGTCAAGCGGGTGGACGGGTATGCCGACCTGGTCTGGAGCGCGCAGGAGGGGCTGGTCATCGGCCCGGGCGTGACGATCAACGACATCCTGCTCAGTGCGAGGGTGCGCCAGTCCTACCCGCTGCTGGTGGCCTGTGCCCAGGACCTCGCCTCGCACCAGATCCGCAACCGCGCCACCGTGATCGGCAACGTCGCCAACGCCTCACCGTGCGCGGACATGTCGCCGGCCCTGCTCTGCCTGGGGGCCACGGTGGTGCTGTCCTCTCGCGACGGCAGCCGCGAGGTGCCGGTCACCGACTTCTTCACCGGCGCGAAGCGCACCGTGCTCGCCCCCGGGGAGCTGCTCGAGCGGATCGTCATCCCGCCGGAGGCCGCGGGTGCGCGCGCCTCCTACCGGAAACTGAAGCGCATCAAGGGTCACGACCTCGGCATCGTGGGGGTCGCGGCGTCGTCGAAGGACGGCGCCTTGAGGCTCGGCATCAGCTCCTGCGCAGCGACGCCGCTGCTCGTGGACGGGCTGTCAGCGCAGGACCGGGCCGATGACGTCGTGGCCGCTGCACAGGCGGTCATCAGTCCGATCAGCGACGTGCGCTGCTCCAAGGAGTACCGCACCCACATGGTCGGCGTGTACGTGCGCAGGGCACTGCGAGAGGTGGCGTGATGCGCGTTTCGGTGACGGTCAACGGGCACGTGTTCCAGCGTGACGTCGAAGAGCACTGGACCCTCCTGCGGTTCCTGCGCGAGGGCCTCGGACTGACCGGTTCGAAGGAGGGGTGCGGTGCCGGCGAGTGCGGCGCCTGCACCGTCGACCTCGACGGCAGGACCGTCAACTCCTGCCTGGTTCTCGCGGTGGAGGCGGACGGGGGTCGCGTCGCGACGGTCGAGGGAGAGGCCGACCACGGTCGGCTCTCGCAGATCCAGGCGGCCTTCGCGCGCAACCACGCTGTCCAGTGCGGCTTCTGCACCGGCGGCATGGTGATGTCGGTGCGCGACCTGCTCACGCGCAACCCGACGCCCACGGTGGAGGAGATCAAGGAGGGCATCGAGGGCAACTTCTGCCGGTGCACGGGCTACGAGCAGATCGTCGAGGCCGTCCTCGACGCCTCGGCTCAGCTGAACGCCTCCACGAAGGGAGCCCTGAGGTATGTCTGACGACGTCGAGGTCCGAGCTCCTGAGCTGAACGACCCTCCCGGCCCGGGCGCCCCAGCAGGCCCGGCGGTCGGTGTCGACCACCCCCGGGCGGAGATGATCGAGAAGCTCACCGGGGACGCGCTCTACACCGGAGACCTGTTGCTGCCGGGCATGCTGCACGCGAAGGTCAAGCAGAGCCCACACGCCCGCGCCCGCATCCTGGGGATCGACACCTCGCGCGCCGAGGCGCTGCCGGGGGTTCACGCCGTGCTCACCGGCCACGAGCTCGACTACAAGATCGGCCTGTACATCGTCGACAAGGACATCCTCGCCAAGGACGTGGTGCGCCACTTCGGCGAGGCGGTCGCGGCGGTCGCCGCCGAGAGCCCCGAGATCGCGACCGAGGCCGTCGGGCTGATCGACGTGCAGTACGAGGTCCTGACCCCGGTTCTCGACCCGATGGCCGCCTTCGAGCCCGACGCACCGCTGGTGCACCCCGACCTCGGCGGCTACAGCTACGTCGAGGCGGCCTTCAGCCCCCAACCGGGCACGAACGTCGCCCACGTGCAGAAGATCCGCAAGGGCGACGTCGAGCAGGGGTTCGCCGAGGCGCAGTGGGTCATCGAGCGTGAGTACACGAACCCCTCGGTGCAGCACGTGCCACTCGAGACGCATGTCGCGATCGTGCAGTGGAAGGCCGGGGACCAGGTCACGATCTGGTCGAGCGCCCAGTCGCCGTTCACCGTCCGCAACCTCTTCTGCACCGCGATGCGGTTGCCGCTCAACCAGGTCCGGGTCATCATCCCGCACGTCGGCGGTGGGTTCGGTGGCAAGGCCGGCATCCACCTCGAGCCCCTCGTGGCCTGCCTGTCCCGCAAGGCCGGCGGCCGGCCGGTGCGCCTCCAGGCCACCCGAGAGGAGGAGTTCAGCCTGCTGCCCTGCCGCAGCGCACTGACCTACCGGATCAAGACCGGGGTCCGCTCCGACGGCACCATCACCGCACAGCAGATGACGATGTTCTGGGACGCCGGCGCCTACGCCGACTACGCCGTCAACGTGACGCGCGCGTCCGGGTTCTCCTCCAGCGGTCCGTACGAGCTGCCGAACGCGACCGTCGACGCCTACACGATCTACACCAACAAGCCCTACGGGACGGCCTACCGCGGGTTCGGCCACGTCGAGTTCTTCTGGGGGCTCGAGCGGCACATGGAGCTGGTGGCGCAGGCCATCGGGATGGACTCGCTGGAGTTCCGCAGGCGGAACCTGCTGCGGCCCGGTTCGGTCACGATGACCGGTGAGGTCATCACCGAGCACACCGGTGACCCCCTCGCCTGCCTCGACGCCGCCGCCACCGCCATCGACTACGGCCGGCTCACCCCGGAGGAGGCCGAGCACGAGCGGCGCACCGGCCGCAGGATCGGGAAGGGACTGGCCACGCTGCACAAGGCGCCGGCCATGCCGTCGTTCACGGCGACCGCCGCGGTGGTCAAGATGAACTCCGACGGCTCGGTCGTGCTGAACATCGCGCTCACGGAGATCGGCC
The DNA here is from genome assembly GCA_963800505.1 of uncultured Actinomycetota bacterium. Taxonomy (GTDB): domain Bacteria; phylum Actinomycetota; class Actinomycetes; order Actinomycetales; family Dermatophilaceae; genus Fodinibacter. Next base: position 25,223 of record CAWDBL010000032.1, on the reverse strand, counting down.
AGGGCTGCAACACCGCGCTCGCGCAGATTGCGGCCGAACGCCTCCGGTTCCCGATGCACCGGGTGAAGACGGCGGTGGAACGGGACACCGACAAGGACCCCTACGACTGGCAGACGGTGGCCTCCAAGGGGCTCCTGCTGTCCGGCAACGCCACCATCCTGGCGTGCGACAACCTGCTGGAGCAGGGGTACGCCATGGCGGGGCAGGTGCTCCGGGCGAACCTGGCCGACCTCGACCACGACGCCGACGGCGTCTTCGTCAGGCACCACCGCGAGCACCGGGTCACCTGGCCCGAGCTGTCCCTCGGCTACGCCTTTCCCAACGGCAACGGCATCGGCGGCCCCCTGGTGGGCGTCGGCCGCTACATCGCGCAGGGGCTCACCCACCTGGACAAGGAGACCGGTCAGGGGCTGCCCGCGCTCGACTGGACCTACGGCGCACACGGGGTCATCGTCGACGTCGACCCCGACACAGGGGAGTTCGACGTGCTGGCCATCTCGTCGGTGTACGACGTCGGTCGGGTGATCAACCCCGGGCTCGTGCGCGGCCAGTGCATCGGCGGCATGGTGCAGGGGCTGGGCACGGCGCTGTGCGAGGGGTACATCTACGACCAGCAGGGCCGCCTGCTCAACCCTTCCTTCACCGACAACAAGATCCCCACGGCGCGAGACATCCCGGCGCGGATCGAGACTGCGGTGGTGCAGACCGCCCAGGTCGACGGCCCGTTCGGTGCGCGTGGTGTGGGCGAGCACCCGATGATCTCGGTGGCCCCGGCCATCGGGAACGCGATCCAGCACGCGACCGGAGCCGAGCTGATGCACATGCCGATCCGCCACGAGGACGTCTGGCGTGCGCTGCAGAGCCACGAGCCGATCGACAACTGGATCACCGAGACCCCCGTCGGTTCCTGCCGCTCCGACATTCCGGGCGGCAACCTGGCGGATCAGGAGACAGTCCCACCCCGCAGGGAAGAGCAGCCCGTCCTCCAGTGACAGACCCGCGACACCCTTGACCGCACCGGGCAACGACGCCCGGTCGAGGAAGCGAGCACACCATGCCCAACACCAGATTGTGGACCGTGCACGGAGACGGCAAGCATGTCGGCCCCGGCGACGTCGTGGCGCCGGAGGAGCGCCTCGCCTGGCCGATGACCATCGGCATCGGCATGCAGCACGTCATCGCGATGTTCGGCGCGACCTTCCTGGTGCCGGTGCTCACCGGCTTCCCGCCCACCGCCACGATCTTCTTCTCGGGCGTCGGCACGCTGATCTTCATCCTGATGACGGCCGCCCACGGGCAGCGGCTGGGGCTGCCGAGCTACACGGGCTCGAGCTTCGCGTTCATCTCCCCGGTCATCGCCGCCAAGGCGGGCGGCGGCATCCCCGAGGCCCTCTGCGGCATCATCGCCGCCGGCCTCGTGCTCTTCGTGATCGGCCTCCTGGTCGACCGGTTCGGCTCGGGATGGATCAACAAGCTGATGCCACCGGCCGTCACCGGCGCCATCGTCGCGCTCATCGGTCTCAACCTGGCCCCGGTGGCCTGGGCCAACTTCTCCAAGGAGCCCCTGACCGCGGTCATCACCCTCACGGTGATCCTCCTGGCCACCGTGCTCCTGCGGGGGTTCTGGGGGCGCATCTCGATCCTGATCGGTGTCGTCGTCGGCTACCTGGTCGCAGTCCCCCAGAACCAGCTCCCGGATCTCAGCGCCAACCTGGCCGCGGCGAGCTGGATCGGCCTGCCCGACTTCACGGCCCCCAAGTTCAGCTGGAACGCCATCGCGCTGATCGTTCCTGTCGTCGTGGTCCTCATCGCCGAGAACACGGGCCACATCAAGGCCGTTGCCTCGATGACCGACCGCAACCTCGACCGGTCCCTGGGCCGCGCCTACATGGGTGACGGTGCCGCGACGATGGTCGCCGGCTTCGGAGGTGGCTCCGGCACGACCACGTACGCCGAGAACATCGGCGTGATGGCGGCGACCCGCGTCTACTCGACCGCCGCCTACGTGGTCGCCGGTCTCACGGCGATCGCCCTGGGCCTGGTGCCGAAGTTCGGCGCGCTCATCGTCAGCATCCCGATCGGGGTCCTCGGCGGCGCGACGATCATCCTCTACGGCCTGATCGCGGTGCTGGGTGGACGGATCTGGGTGGAGGCCAAGGTCGACTTCAAGAACCCCGTCAACCTCTTCCCCGCCGCCGTGGGCGTCACCCTCGGTGCGGCCAACGCGACGTGGACCTCCGCCAGCGGCGACATCTCCTTCAACGGGATCGCCATCGGGTCCTTCGCGACGATCATCATCTACCAGGTCATGTACCACGCGGCGAAGTACGGCGTGAACCGGGACGCGCCGCTGAGCCCGGCCAGCGTGCCCGACACCAACCCCACCGACGACCACCCGAAGCCGATCCCCACCGACCCCAACCTCTGACCCTGCACCCAAGACCTATGAAAGGTAGCCCACGAATGCCACGTCCCATCGAGGTACGCAAGGTTCCCATCGAGAGTGTCAGCGATGCGGCGGGGCTCGCCGCCCTCATCGACGAGGGAGTGTTCTCCGCCGACGACGTCATCGCCGTGGTCGGCAAGACCGAGGGCAACGGCGGGGTGAACGACTACACCCGGATCATCGCCACCACCGCCTACCGCACGGTCCTCGAGGAGAAGGGGACGCGCAGCAAGCAGGAGGTCGCCCAGGTCCCCCTGGTGTGGTCCGGTGGCACCGACGGCGTCATCAGCCCGCACGCGACGATCTTCGCCTACGCCCCCGAGGGCCGGTACGAGCCCACCGACGAGCCGCGGGTCACCGTCGGCTACGCGATGAGCGAGGTGCTCCTGCCTGAGGACATCGGGCGGCCGGCGATGGTCGAGAAGGTGGCGGCGGGGGTCCGCATCGCGATGGAGCGGGCCGGGATCAGCGACCCTTCCGACGTGCACTACGTGCAGACCAAGACCCCGTTGCTCGTGCAGGACACCATCAACGACGCCGAGAGCCGCGGCGAGACCGTGTACACGCACAACACGCTCGAGTCGATGGACGTCTCGAACGCCACGACCGCACTGGGCGTGGCGGTGGCCCTCGGCGAGATCGAGACGCCGACCGCGGACCAGATCTTCCACGACCTGTCCCTGTTCTCCTCCGTCGCGTCGTGCTCGTCGGGCGTCGAGCTCGACCAGGCGCAGATCGTGGTCGTCGGGAACGCTCCTGGTGTCGGGGGCCGGTACCGCGCCGGGCACAGCATCATGAAGGACGCCCTGGACATGGACGGCGTCTGGGAGGCCATCCGCAACGCCGGGCTCGACGACATGCCGGCCGACTGCATCCACCCCCGGCACATCAAGGGCCGGCTGGTCAACCTGTTCCTCAAGTGCGAGGCCGACCCGACCGGACGCGTGCGCGGCCGCCGCAACATCATGCTCGACGACTCCGACGTGGCCTGGCACCGACAGATCAAGGCCGCCGTGGGTGGGGTCGTGGGTGCTGTCACCGGCGACCCGATGAACTTCGTGTCGGTCGCGGCGGTGCACCAGGGGCCATCCGGTGGCGGACCGGTGATCGCGATCGTGGACCTGCAGGCCTGACCGGGCGAGACGAGCGTGCTGCTCGTGGTCCGTGGCCGCCCACGCGGCGGGGACCGCGAGCAGCATCCGGCTGGTCCTCGCACCTCGTGCGGGCTCGGCGCGCCGAGCCCGCCCCGGTATCGAACCGGGGCCCGCTCAGATGCCGCGCATCTGGTGGATCCGCAGTGCGAGGGCCAGCGTGAGGCGCAGGTTCGGATCGGAGGTGAAGGGGCCGAGCATCCGCTCCAGCTTGGCGATGCGGTAGCGCAGCGTGTTGTAGTGGAAGAAGAGCTGCCGGGCTGTCTCGGCGACGTTGAGGTTGGTGTCGAGCAGCACCGACAGCGTGTTGCGCAGGTCGGCGTTCTCGGCGGAGTCGTCGGTGGCCAGCTCGCCGAGCGTCTCCTCGACGAAGCGGTGCAGGTCGGCGCCGTCGGGGATGAGCGCGAGCAGCCGGTAGATGCCGAGCCCGTCGAAGTGGGTGAGGGCCGACTCGCCGTGCATCTGGCGGCCGACGTGCACCGCCTTGAGCGCCTCGTCGTAGGCAGCGGGGAGGTCAGCGGCCGAGGTGATCGGCCGCGACACCCCCGTCGAGAAGCTCCGTCGCCCGCCGCCGCCGTCGCCGCGCACCACCTTGGCGATCTCACCGACGGTGCGCAGCACGGCATCCGGGTCGGTGTCGGCACCCACCGGTAGCAGGGCGACGACCTCCTGGCTGAAGCCGGCGACCGGCACGCTGGTGTCGCGGGCCCGCACCGCCTGCACCCACGCGCGCACGAATCGCCCTTGGAGAGAACGCACCTCGTCGGGAGCGCGGGTCGTCTCCACGTCGTTCTCGTCGGTCTCGGCGACCACCACGACCATCGGGCGCGAGAGGTCCCAGCCCAGGGATGCCGCGTGCGACACGGCGTCCGCAGCCTCACCCGCGCGACCGGCGAGGGCGTCGCGCAGGAACTCGGCGCGGTACTTGTCCTCCACCGCGGCCACGGCCTGCTCCTTGGTGATGGCCAGCGCCGCGACCGTGGCGGCCCGCTCGAGCAGGTGCACGTCGGCGGCGGTCAGGGGGCGCTCGGGCGAGAAGGCGCCGAGCAGGCCGTGGTCGGAGGGCCCGGCGATGATCTTGACAAAGGCCCGGTGGCTGCTCGGCGAGCCGGGGTCCCTGGGGCCGATCGGCTCGCTCTCGACGAGGAGGCGCCCCGTGCGGTCGAAGCAGCCCAGTGCGCGGGCGTGCTCGACCTGGGCCGGGGGGCCGGCCATGGCCAGCACGCGGCCGTCGATGGTGGTCACCACGGCCGCACCGCTGAAGAAGCCGGCCACGGCGTCGCTCAGCTCGGCGAGCGCACCCCCGGCGAGCACGATCCGCACCAACACGCGGTGCACCTCGTCTTCGCGCTCGAGGAGCAGGGCCTGCCGTTCGACGACTTGCTCCAGCGCTCGCACCCGCGCCCAGGGGTCGCCGGGAAGCGCATCGACCTCGACCGCGGTGCTGTCGGTGGGTGCGGGGTCCGATGGCAAGGTCTGTGCAACCCCCCGGTCGCTCTTGGCAACATTGGCCATCCGGTCACTGTAGACCTCTGGATGCCGCTGTGCCGGACCGACGGACTGGCCGCCCTGCGGCGCGCGCTCTGTCCGCTGCCGTACCACCTGCGCGTCACGCCCGCCGCCCGCCCGAACCAACGCGGCGAACCCACCGTCCGGCCCCGGCGACCTCACGCACTTCGTCGTCGACACCAGCCGCAACGGCCGTGGGCCGTGGACCCCGCCGGCCGGTCTCTACCCCGACCCGCAGGACTGGTGCAACCCGCCCGGGCGCGGCCTCGGCATCCGGCCCACGACGGCCACCGGTGACCCGCTGGCGGACGCGTTCCTCTGGGTGAAGGTGCCCGGTGAGTCCGACGGGCAGTGCTCGCGTGGCCTCACCGACAACGGGGGCGTCGACCCCGAGTGGGACATCGTCGACCCGGCGGCCGGCGACTGGTTCCCGCAGCAGGCGCTCGAGCTCGCCCGGCTGGCCCAGCCCCCGCTGCGCTGACCACCGGTGATGCGGGGTGCGCGCCCCATCGCGCTCCGTGCATCACCCGGCCTGGTTGGGCGCCGCGAGGTGATGTGGGGGGCGCGCCCCATCGCGCCTCTTGCATCACCCGGCCTGGTTGGGTGCCGCGAGGTGATGTGAGGTGCGCGCCCGATCGCGCGCTCTGCATCACCGCCCGCCGCGCAAGGCCAACCGCTGGATGCCGTCACGCCCGTCGAGCGATCAGGCCCGCCGACCAGCCATGAAAGAATTGGCCGCGTGACTGCGACCACGTTGGACGGCAAGGCGATCCTCGGGGCCATCAAGGAGGAGCTGCGCCAGCGCGTGGCCGCACTCGCCGAGCACGGCGTGGTCCCCGGGCTGGGCACCGTGCTGGTCGGCACCGACCCCGGCAGCCAGTGGTACGTCGGCGCCAAGCACCGCGACTGCGCCGAGATCGGCATCCGCAGCCTCCGCCACGACCTGCCGGCCGGCACCTCGCTCGACGAGGTGCTCGCCGTCGTGCACGAGCTCAACGACGACCCCGACTGCACCGGCTTCATCGTGCAACAGCCCACCGGCCTCGACGAGAACGCCATCCTGTCGGCCGTCGACCCGGCCAAGGACGTCGACGGGCTGCACCCCACCAACCTGGGCTGGCTGGTGCTGGGCCACCCGGCGCCGTTGCCCTGCACGCCCGTTGGCTGCATCGAGCTGCTGCGGCGCTACGACGTGCCGATCGCCGGGGCCAAGGTCGTCGTCGTCGGCCGTGGCATCACCGTCGGGCGCCCGTTGGGCCTCATCCTCACCCGCAAGTCCGAGAATGCCACCGTCACCTTGTGCCACACCGGCACCCGCGACCTGGCCGCCGAGGTGCGCCAGGCCGACATCGTCGTGGCGGCCGCCGGCGTGCCCGGCATCGTCACCGCCGACATGGTCAAGCCCGGCGCGGCCGTGCTCGACGTCGGGGTGTCACGGGTTCTCGACTCCGAGACCGGCAAGTCCGTCGTCGCGGGTGACGTCGCCCCCGACGTCTGGGACGTCGCCGGGTTCGTCAGCCCCAACCCGGGCGGGGTGGGACCGATGACCCGGGCGATGCTGCTCTCCAACGTCGTCGAGGCGGCTGAGCGGGCACTGGCCGAATCTGCGAGCGGCTGATGGCGGTCGCAGCCAGCTCCCGCCTCACGCTGCTGTGGCGGGTCGTCCCCGTCATCGCCCTGGTCGCGCTGGCTGCGACGTGGGGCCGCGACATCGGCATCGTCGTGGTCGTCCTCGTGGCCGTCATCCTCGCCGCGGCCGTCCTTGCCGCGGTGCACCACGCGGAGGTCGTCGCCCACCGGGTGGGGGAGCCCTTCGGCTCGCTCGTCCTGGCCGTGGCGGTCACCGTGATCGAGGTGGCGCTCATCGTCACGCTGATGCTCTCCGGCGGTGACGAGGCCGCGACACTGGCACGCGACACGGTGTTCGCCGCAGTGATGATCACCGTCAACGGCATCCTCGGCCTGTCACTGCTCCTCGGTGCCACTCGGTTCGGCACGGTCCGCTTCAACGCGGAGGGAACCGGTGGTGCACTCGCCACCGTGGCCACCCTCGCCACGTTGTGCCTGGTCCTGCCCACCGTCACCCTCGGCGAGCCCGGGCCCGAGTTCACCTCGGGACAGCTCGCCTTCGCGGCCGTCGCCTCGCTGGCGCTCTACCTCGCGTTCGTGGTCACGCAGACCGTCCGTCACCGCGACTTCTTCCTCCCCGTGTCGCGCAAGGGCGTCACGCTCACCGAGGACGAGCACGCCGACCCACCCACCAACCGTGACGCCTATACCTCGCTCGGGTTCCTCCTGCTGTCGCTCGTGGCGGTCGTCGGGCTCGCCAAGGTCGAGTCACCCGCCATCGAGGACGGAGTGATCGCCGCCGGGCTGCCGGTGTCGTTCGTGGGCGTCGTCATCGCGCTGCTCGTGCTGCTTCCCGAGACGCTGGCGGCAGTCAACGCCGCCCGGCGCGACCGCGTGCAGACCTCCCTCAACCTGGCCATGGGGTCCGCGATGGCCTCGATCGGCCTGACCATCCCCACCCTGGCCGTGGCGTCGATCTGGATCCCCACCCCGCTCAAGCTCGGCCTCGGCGCCACCCAGATCGTGCTGCTCGCCATCACCGTGGTCGTGGCGGTGCTCACCGTGGTGCCCGGCCGGGCCACGCGGCTGCAGGGCACGGTGCACCTCACCCTCTTCGCGGCGTTCCTGTTCCTCGCGATGTCCCCCTGACCGTCGTCGTCGCCAACAAGGGTCGGAGGAATCGGGGTCATGGCCCCGAATTCTCCGACCCTTGTCCCGGCAGGACCACCTGACCGCTACTGGCCGCGCTCCTCCGGGGTGGCCCGGCGCACCACGATGCGGGTCCACGCTCCGACGTAGACCCGGTCGTCCTCGGACAGCTCGCGCCGCTGACCCGGCGCTATCGGGTCGGCCGGCAGCGGACCGCTGGCCGGGCCGACGTAGGTGCCGTTGGACGACTGGAGGTCCTCGACCCACCAGCGCTGCCCGTCGGTGGTCAGCTGCGCCTGCCGCCGGCTCACCCCGGAGTCGCCCGTGCAGTCGATCTCGGGGTGGATGTTGCGGCTCGCCGACGGCCGGCCGATCAGCACGCTCTTGGCGGCGAGCTCGACCACCGCGGGCAGGCCCGGCGACGGGCAGGGCTCGTCACTCTCCTGCGCCGCGTACCAGTCGGGGTCGACCCACACCTCGGCCACCCAGTCGACGGTGATGGCCGGGGCCAGCGACGGCGGGTCCGGGTCACCGGGGGCGATGGCAACGGCATCCGGGGCGGTCGACGGGTCCAGCGGGCGCGGCATCGTGCCGGTCGTGAAGTCGTAGCCGCAGGCCTCGCAGAACAGCGCCGCGTCATCGTGGGGTGAGCCGCAGTTCGGGCAGGCCCGCGGGTCGGGGGCGGCGGTCGCAGCCGGGTCCGGTGACGTCGCGCCCGTGCCCAGGTCCAGTGCGGACCCGGCTCCGGACGCGCCCGCCGCAGACCCACCCGCAGCCGGGTCGGGAGGTGTCGCCGCACCACCGGCCGGAATGGGGACCCCGCAGGTGTCGCAGTAGTCGCTCGCGGTCGAGGCGTGCCCGTTGGGGCAGGTGAAGGTGCTCACGGGGCCAGCCTGCGGCATCCGCGGGCCGGCGTCGCCCAGGAACGCGTCACTTCTTCACCCGCGTCGTCTTCGTGGATGCCGTGTCGAGCGCCATCTCGTCGAGCTTGCTGACGCTGCGCTTCAGGCGCACGGTGCCGGTGTCGGCGTTGTCGATCTCGACGATCTTGCGCAGCCGGGTCGTCGCCTCCTCGTTGCCGGTCTCCTGCGCGAGCTGCACGGCCCGGCCCAGCTTGACCGTGGCGGTGTCGGTGTCGCCGGCGGCCTTCGCGGCCAGGCCGTCCTGGATCGCCTCGGCCAGCTCGGCCTGCCCCGTGTAGTGGGCGACGGCCGGGTCGATGCGCGTGGTGAGGGTGTCGTCGTTGGACCACATCGCCTTGACCAGCCCCTGCGCCACGACGGTGTCGCCGAGGGCCACCTGCACCCGAGCCGCCAGCTGCTCCTGGCCCACGGCCTTCGCGGGCAGCCGCACGGCCACGTGGTAGTCGCGCGACTCGTCGCCCCACGCGCCCGTGGGGTAGGCCCCGGTGAGCGCGTTGACCTCCTGCCGGCGCGAGGTGAGGTCCTCGACGGTGGGGGACACCTGACGCACGAACAGCACCTGCGACCCCTGCGGCGCCCACACCCGCACCGCCGCCTCGGCGACCCCACGGCTCATCGACCGTCGCATGATCTGCTCGAAGTCGGCGGCCATCTGCTGCGGCTGGGCGATCAGGTCGACGCTGCCGAGCAGCGCGGTGGCGATGCGGCGCACCTCCGCCACCTGCCAGGCGGAGCCGACCCCGCGGCAGTCGCACTGGAACCGGCCCAGGGCGCCCTGGATCGCCGCGCTGAGCTGCTCGGGGGTCTCGTGCTGGTTGTAGCCGTCGGTCAGCAGGATGGCGTGCCGCTGGGTCGCGCTCGGCACCGCGGCGAACAGGCGGGTCGCCAGGGTGAGCCAGGTGCCCATCGCCGTGCCGCCGTCGGCCCGGAACTGCGCGACGGCGGACTTGGCCTGGGCGCGCGTCGTGGCGTCCATCCGCACCATGGCCGAGCGCCCGTCCTGCGGGTAGGCCAGCCGCGCCTGGTGGCTGCCGGCGATGACCGCGAACCACACCCCGTCGAGCACCTGGTCGAGGGCGGCCGACGCCGCCACCTGCACGGCCGCGATGTTCTCGCCGCTCATCGAGCCGGAGGTGTCGACGATGACGATCTCGGCGGCATCCCCCGACCCCGACTGGCCGGCCTCGCCCGCGCCCGAGCACGCCACGGTGACGATGGCGTGCACGTCGGTGCCGCCGTCGGGGAGGAACTCGTTCTGGTAGACGTCAGCTGAGAATGTGGCCATCGGGCTGGTTTTCCTCTCGGGAGGGGACGGTCTGCGGTGGTGACACGGCAATCGGCTGGGTGGAGCTGACCGGTGCACCGGGCGTGCGGGCGCCGACGCGGGCGAGGGCCACGGTGATGTTGTCCTGGCCCCCCTGCGCGTTGGCCCAGTCGACCAGGGCGCCGGCCAGCGCGAGCGGCTCGGACCCTGCCGAGCGGGACTTGTCGGCCACGAGAGCGGCGATGTCCTGCGCCTCGGAGCAGTAGTTCCACAGCCCGTCGGAGCAGACCAGCAGCCACCCCGGGCCGTCGAGGTCGAGGGACACCGTGCGCGGGGTGTGGTCGGGGGCGTCGATGCCGAGCCACCGGGTGATCGCGTGTGCCTGCGGCCCGTTCTCGGCTTCCTCACGAGACATGCCGTTGGCGATCTGCTCCGCGGCGAACGAGTCGTCGACGGTCAGCAGCCGCGGCGCGGCGGTGTCGGGCACCCAGTAGGCCCGGCTGTCGCCGACCCAGCCCACGGTGAGCTCGGGGCCGTCGAGCACGGCGGCGACGAAGGTGCACGAAGCGGGGTTGCCCGGGCCGGCCGTGGTGTTGGCGATCACCGCGTCGTTGGCCGCGTTGGCCGCCGCCACGAGCGCCTTGGTGCTGGCCGCCACCCGGGTGCCCACGCTGTCGTTCGACCGGATGCCGGGAGCACGCACCAAGGTGTCGCGCGCGGCTCGGGCCGCGGCCAGGCTGGCGACGTCGGAGTCGGTCGAGGAGGAGACCCCGTCGCAGACGACCAGCACGGCGTGGTCGCCCACGTCGGGACCCGCGGCGACGGCCACGGCATCCTCGTTGCGGACGTGGCGGATGCCGCGGTCGCACACCGCAGCGACCCAGGGCGCCGGCTGCTCGGTGAAGTGGTTGCGCGGGCTCACGGCGGCGGCCCCGCACTGCGTGCAGTAGCCGTCGTCGGCGACCTCGCCGCCGCACTCGTGGCAGGGCGCGGCCGCGGCCTCGGGCTCGGGCGCGACCTCAGGCACCGCCGGGGCCGCCGCCGGCATCTCGACCGCCGGAGCCTCGGCACCCGACGGCTGGGGCCCGAGGTCCGCACCGCAGCCCTCGCAGAACTTCTCGCCGCTCGCGACCGGGCTGTGGCACGACGGGCACAGGAGTGCCGCGCCCGGCGCACCCGCCGCGTCATCCCCTGTGGTCGACGTCATCGCAGCGTCCAGCGGCGCACCGCGTTGGCCTGGTCGACGAGGTGCACCTTCTCCTCGCGGCTACTGGCGTGGCCGGCGAGGTCGCGGTAGGCCGCCTCGAGCCCGTCGCGCAGGGCCGGCTCGGCCGCCGGCCGCCCGCCGATGAGCACCGTGGTGTCGGCACCGTTCGACTCGACCAGCCCCAGGGCTGCGCTGAGCACCTCGACGCGGAACCGCGAACGGTCGACGGGGTCGATGGTCAGGCTCTCGATGCTGTCGAGCGCCGCGGCCAGCGAGGGCAGCCCACCACCGGACTCGGCGAGCAGCCCGGCCCGCCGGCGGCGTGCCTGGGTGAACGCCCGGCTGGTCACCGGCACCAGGTCGAGCGCCCGCACCGCACCGGCCACGTCGCCCTTGCCCGAGCGGATCCGGGCCAGCCCGAACGCCGCCGGCGCGATGTAGTTGGCGTCGCTGCGCGCGCAGACCACGTAGAGCGCCTCGGCCACGTCGGTGTCGCCACCGGTCTCGCAGGCGAAGGCCAGGGCCAGCTTGGGCGCCAGCTCACCGGGCACCTGCCCGTAGACGGCGTTGAACGCGCTCTGCGCCTCGGCCACCTGACGGCGGGCCAGGGCCACCAGCCCCGACATCCACACCGCCCGCCACTCCCACGGGTCGTCGGCCAGCAGCGCCCGCACCGCGTCGTCGACGCGCTCGAGCTGCCCGGCCTCGAGCGCGGCGTGGGCGCGGGCCAGCAGCACCTCGGGGCTGCTCGCCGGGGCACCCTCGAGCGCCGACAGGCGCAGCACCGGGTCGAGGATGCTGACGGTGCGCAGCCACGGCATCTGCGGGTCGCTGTCGTCGGTGCGTAGGCGCGGCAGGTCCTGCCAGTCGAGCGAGTCGTCGGAGACCGTGGGCACGTCGAAGAGCAGGGATGACGTGGAGTGCTCGGCCGCGCCCTCGCGAGCGGAGGCGACGACCTCGCGCAGCACCCCGAGCAGCTGCACGCGCAGCTCGTCGGCGGACACGAAGCGGTCGGCGGGGTCGGGCGCGCAGGCCTTGAGCAGCAGCCGGTAGAACGAGTCGTGCTGGCGGAACAGCGGCGTCTGGTCGACCGGCGGCAGCGAGGCGACGTAGGTGCTCTGGTAGCCCCGGAACTCCATCGCGAGCACGGTCAGGGTGCGCCCGATCGTGTAGATGTCGGAGGCCACCGAGGGGCCGACGACCGGCACCTCCGGCGCCTGGTAGCCGGTCGTGCCGTAGATGGCGGAGTCGAGGTCGTCGGCGCGGCGCACCCCGCCGAGGTCGATCAGCTTGATGCCGTCGCCCACCTGGATGAGGTTGTCGGGCTTGAAGTCGCAGAACACCAGGCCGAGGTCGTGCAGGTACTGGAAGGCCGGCAGCACCTCGATGATGAAGGCGATCGCCTGGTCGAGCGGCAGCGGGTTGTAGGCACCCCCGGTCGCGCGCATCCGGTCCTTGAGCAGCTGCTTGAGCGAGGTGCCGCCGACGTACTCCATGACGATGTAGCCGGCGCCCTCGTGCGTCACGAAGTTGTAGATCTCGACGATCAGCGGGTGCTCGACCTGGGCGAGGAACTGCCGCTCGGCGATGGCTGCCGCGAGGGCGTCGGGGTCGCCGGAGTTGAGCAGGCCCTTGAGCACGACCCACCGGTCGGAGACGTTGCGGTCGCGGGCGGCGTAGATCCAGCCGAGGCCGCCGTGGGCGATGGCCCCGGCGACGACGTACTGGCCGCCGACGACGTCGCCCGCCTTCAGCTTGGGGGTGAACGAGAACGGGCTGCGGCAGGTCGGGCAGAAACCCTCGGTGCGCCCGGGCTGGTCGTCGCGCGAACGGCCCACTGCCGAGCCGCAGTTGGGGCAGGTGCGCCGGTCCTCGGGCACCATCGGGTTCGCCAGCACTGCCTTGGCGGCGTCGACCGCGGGCACCGGCGGGACGGACGTCATCCCGGCCCCGAGACGGGCACCGCGCAGGCGGGTCGACGACGTGCCGACGCGACGGGTGACCTTGCTGCCCCCGGCCGTCGCGCGCGCCGATCCCAGTGCGGTGGAGGCGAGCTGGTTGGAGGCGCGCGACACGGTGGACGGTGACTGGGCGATGCCGGCCGGTGAGGTCGCCGTCGAGACCGACGAGGGGGAGGGGCCGGTGGCTCCCGAGGCTGCGGCGGGCGATGCCGTGCCGGCGGGCCCGGGGGTGCCGCACACGTCGCAGTAGCCGTCGACCACCGTGCCGGTGCAGCCGGGCTCGGCGCAGGCGCCGGCCACCCCGCCGACGGGCGAGGCGGTGCCGGACGCAGCAGCCGTGGATGCCGTGGCGGAGGAGGCGCTCGCGGGCACCGCGCTCGCGGGCACCGCGCTGGCGGATGCCGTGGACGCACCGGCCGGTGCGGGCGACCCGCACACGTCGCAGTAGCCGTCGAGGATGGAGCCGGTGCACCCCGGCTGGACGCAGGCGACGGTGCTCATGAGGGCCTTCCTCCGGCGGGACGGGATTGCTTCGGCTGCCCGGTGGCGCTGCCCACATACGCGACGTAGGCCGCAAGCAGGGCACGGCCGCGCACGAGGTCGACCGGCTCGCGGTCGAGGGTCTCGCCGGCCCGGCGGCGCAGCTCGGCGAGGTCGGCGTCGGCCTGGGCCGAGCGGGCCGGGCCGCGCTGGTCACCGGCTTTCGCGGCATACGCCCCGAGCATGAGGCGCAGCTCGTCGCGCTCGGACAGCGCCGAGGCGTACGCGTCCTGGGCCATCGTCATCGCGCGGCCCACGGCATCCAGGCGCACCAGGTAGGCGTCGACGGCCGCAGGGTCGGTGGGCACCGGGCCGAGCGCGGACACGTCGGGCACGGCGAAGCGCGGGGCCGGCGCCACCTGGGCGACGCAGCGGGTGGCGAGGTCGCGCAGCGCGGCGCCGCGCGCCTCCAGCTCGGTGCGCAGCGCCCGGGCCCGGGCCTCGTCGTGGGCGTCGGCACGACGGTTGGAGGCACCGACGATGAGGTCGCGCTCGGCCCGGGCGGCATCCTGCTCCAACGGGCCGAGCAGGCCGCCGACGTCGGCGCCGCGCGTGACCCGCGCCAGCACGTCGGCCATGCGGGTGTCGAGCCGGTCGAGCACCGAGGTGGCGGCGGCGTGGTTCTGGGCCGGCTCACGGTCGACGAGGTCGCGCACCCGCTCGACCGAGGCGCGCAGCGAGCGCAGCCGCGCCTGCTGGTCTGCCTCCGACGGGTCGAGGCCGAGCCGGGCCCGCAGCGAGGCGGCCAGTGCGTCGGACAGCCGGCAGGCCTCCGGCAGCGACACGGCCAGCGCCCCGGCCGGCACCGCGGCGGCGCCGTTGCCTGCAGCGGATGCCGGTGGCCGCGCCGTTGCGTCGAGCCGCCCCCACACCAGCGTCGACAGCCGGGCCAGCTCGGTGGGGCCGACCCGCCCCGAGTCCCAGGTGGCCACGAGCAGGTCGTGGCGGTCGGCGACGGCCTTCCACAGCGCCATCGAGAGCAGCAGGTCGCTGGTGTAGCCCGCCGAGTCGGCAGCGCCGAGGGCCGCCTCGTCGATGGTGTCGAGCTCGGCCTTGCGGGCGTCGCGCCAGGTGCCCAGCGCCTCGAGGTAGTGCAGCGCATCGGAGGCGACCAGCGGCTGGCCGAGCCGGCCGGGGGCGGTGGGTGCGGTGGCGCCGTGCGTCGTGGAGATCACGGGTTCCGTCCGTAGACCGCCCGCGGCGGGGCCGGCGCCTTGCCCAGGGAGTCGGCGAGCCAGGTGTTGTAGCTCTTGGTCCACCGGCCGTCGGTGCGCATCTCGGCCAGCACGCCGTTGACGAACCGCACGAAGTCGACGTTCTCGGCGTTGACGCCCAGGCCGTAGGGCTCGGCGGTGAAGGCGGGCGCCTGCACGACGTCGGCGTAGGGGTCCTGCGCGGCGAGCCCGGCGAGCACGGTGTCGTCGCCGGTGATGCCGTCGACGGCCCCCTGCTGGAAGAGCACCAGGCAGCCGGTGTGGGTGTCGGCCCCCACGGCCTCGATGTCGGTGAAGGTGCGCAGCTTGTCCATGCTCGTCGACCCGTTGGGTGCGCAGACCTTCTTGCCCGCGAGGTCCTGGATGCCGCGGATCGGGCCGCCGTTCTCGGCCTTCTCGCCGAGGCGCACGAGCACCTTCTGGCCTGAGCGGTAGTACTCGCTGGAGAACGCGATCTCCTTCCAGCGGTCGCAGGTGATCGTCATGTTGCGGGCCACGATGTCGACGGTGCCGTCCTTGAGCGAGGGCAGCCGCTGGGCGGCGGTGATCACCTTCAGCTCGACCTTGTTGGGGTCGCCGAAGATGGCCTGCGAGACGGCCCGCAGCATGTCGATGTCGAAGCCCTCGATCCGCCCGGTGACCGGGTTGCGCGCGCCCAGCAGCAGGGTGTCGGACGAGACGCCGGCGATGAGGCGGCCACGCTTCTTGATCCGGTCCATGGTGCTGCCGGCCGGCATCGTGTTCGGCTCCGGCATCGTGCCGGGCGGCGAGTACGACTGCAGGCAGTTGGTGGTGGCGACGTCGGTGCCGGACGGCGCGGGCGAGGGTGTGGTCGTCGGGCTGGGTGCGGGCGCCGCCGGGGCCGGGGCCGTGTACAGGGGCGTCGGGTCGTAGGCACCGGCGGTGGTGCAGGCACCGGTGACCAGGGTGGCGGCCACGGCGACGAGCACCGCGAGCACGCGGGTCGGGTGGGTCGGGCGGCGGGTCATCGGTACTCCTCCAGCCGCATCGACACGCCCCACCAGGCGCACAGGGCGGCGACCACCCCGGCCAGCAGGCCCAGCACCCCGGCGAACGGCAGCCACCCGCCGGTGCCGTCGAGCTGATCCGCGGTCTGCCCGCTCAGCTGCGTGAGCTGTTGATCGGAGGCCGTGTCGAACGCGGCGAAGGCGCCGTTGCCGGAGTCCTCACCCGATCCGGTGGCCAGCGCCACGGCCCCGTCCCAGTCGCCGCCGTCGTCGAGCGCCCGGATCTCCTGGTGCACGTCGGTGTAGCCCTTCCACGGCAGCGAGTCGAGGCTCGAGGATGCCGGGTTCTGCTCGAGCCCGGTCAGCGCCGTACCGACCGCCTTCGACGAGGCCTGCCAGGCCTCCTCGAACGCGGAGCCGGAGCCGCGCGCGATGAGGGTCAGGCTCTCGTTCGACTTCGCGTCGAACCCGGCGATCCGCGCCTGGGCCGTGGCGCGGGTGGCGGCGTAGACGCCGTCACGGGTGGCGTCGACACTGCTCTTGACCGACAGCAGGCCGACCGTGCCCAGCACCAGCGTCACCAGCACGAGCACCGCCCCGGCCGCCAGTGGGACGTTGACGTAGCGGCGGGTGCGCCGCGCCAACCACACCAGTGACAGGCCCAGCACGAGCAGGGCCAGCAGCCCGGGAAGCACGAGCCACAGCGCGGACCGCCCGGCCCGGTCGAACTCCTGGGTCACGCGGGCGTCGTTGGCCTCGCCGAGGTTGGCCAGCAGTGGCAGGGCCTCGGCCCGCAGGTC
This sequence comes from uncultured Actinomycetota bacterium, assembly GCA_963800505.1. Taxonomy (GTDB): domain Bacteria; phylum Actinomycetota; class Actinomycetes; order Actinomycetales; family Dermatophilaceae; genus Fodinibacter. Next base: position 8,522 of record CAWDBL010000032.1, on the reverse strand, counting down.
TGCGCTGGCGCTCTTGAGGTACTGCGCCCCCACGGGCAGCGCCTGCCGGTTGTTGGCACGGGCCCGCTCGACCTGGCTCGTGTAGGCCACGAGCGACTGGTTCAGCGCACCGAGGGCCGCCCCGTCGGCCGGCTGGTTCTGTGCCGCCTGGGCGATCAGCCCGGATGCCGAGGCGACGGCCTCGGTGTAGTCGGCGCGCTGGGCGGCCGGCTCGAGCCCACCGACGAGGAAGGCGTTGGTGGCGTCGGCATCGGCCTGCACCACGTCGGTCTGGATGGCCTGGATGCGCACGAGCTGGTCGGCGTTGGCGGCCGCCCGGCCCAGGGCACCGTCCGCCGATCGGAAGGCCTGCCCCGCGGCGAGCCCGAACAACAGGGCGGCCACGACGCTGATGATGCCGACGGCCCGCATCCGGCCGGGGGTTCCGGCCATCGCGGCCCGCGTCGAGGCGACCAGGGCGTCGGCCCGACCTCGGATGCCGTCCGCCGCGGGTGCGGGGGCGGCCGGCATCCCGGGTGGCACCGAACCGGCGGGGGACATCGTGGGGGAGCCGGCCGGCTGGCCGGTCCGCGCCATCGCTGACGGGGGCGGCGGGGGGGAGCAGTGGCTGCCGCCCGCGGCGGAGTGGGGGTCACGGTGTGCCTCCGGGGTCAGTGGTTCGGTCGCCGTGGTGCGGGGGCGCAGCCGCCGGGTCCCGGTCCGACGCGGCAGGAGCCGCCTCGGCTCCCTCGTCGAGGGTTTCCTCGTCGAAGTCGCGGGCCACGAGGAGGCGGAGCTGCTGGAGCGTCGGCGCCTCGATGTCGCGCAGCCGCCAGGCGTGGTGACCGATCGCCGCCTCTAGGGCGTTGCGCGCGTAGCGGCCGTTGCCGAACGAGCTGCCCCGAGCGGTGCGGCCGAGCACCTCACGGAACCGCTGCTCGGCGTCCGGCTCGAGCTCGTAGTCGGCGCCCTTCGCCAGGTGGCGCAGGATGTCGACCAGCTCGTCGTCGGTGTAGTCCTCGAAGTCGATGGTGGTGCGGAACCGGCTCGCGAGACCGGGGTTGGCGGCGATGAAGGACGACATCGGGGCGGGGTAGCCGGCCACGATGACCACGAGGTCGTCGCGCCGGTCCTCCATCTCCTTGACCAGGGTGTCGACCGCCTCCTGGCCGTACTGGTCGCCCGCCGGGCCGGTGCCGGTGAGGCTGTAGGCCTCGTCGATGAAGAGCACGCCGCCCGCCGCCGACGCGACCACCTCGGCGGTCTTGGTGGCGGTCTGGCCCAGGTAGCCGGCGACCAGCTCGGAGCGGTCGACCTCGACCAGGTGGCCGCCGGACAGCAGGCCAAGCGCCTGGTAGATACCACCCACGAGGCGCGCGACCGTGGTCTTGCCGGTGCCCGGGTTGCCGGTGAAGACCAGGTGGCGGGTCATCGTGGGGCTCTTGAGGCCGGCATCCACCCGCAGCTTCTCGACCCGCAGCAGGGCGACCTGGCGGTGGATCTCGCGCTTGACCCGCTTCAGGCCGATCAGGGCGTCGAGCTCGGCGAGCAGGTCCTCGAGCGTCCGCGGCGGGGTGGTCGGTGCCGGGGGAGTCGCCGCCGGGGCAGGCTGTGGCTCGGCGCTCACCGGCGTGCTGAGAGCGTTCGGGATGCCGCCCAGGCTCGGGATGCCGCTCACGCCCGGTTGGGCGCCACCCATCAACCCGCTCACGAGCCCGCCGACCGGCGCCCCGATGGGCGGCTCGTGCCGCACGGCGGAGAGCTGGGCGGCCGCGGCCACCGAGGCGTTCCCCACGACGCGCATCGTCGGTTCGCCCAGCTCGCAGGCGGCCGCGGCCACCTCGGCCAGGGCCTGCGCGTAGGCGACGGCGTAGGGAGACTGCTGGGCCGCGAGCATCCCGAGGATGGCGGTGGGCGCACCCCGCCACCGGCGGCCGCGGCTGGCCGCGTCGAAGAAGTCCTGCGTGCTGGCGCCACCCACGGCGTCGCCCCAGTCGGCCGCAGCACCCGGGGCCGACTCGGCCACGGCTGCCGCCAGGACGAGCGCCTCCTGCCGCGCGGCCGCAGCATCGGCACCGGCGCCGGTCGCCAGGGCGGCCACCGCGTCGACGGCCTCGGTCAGGGATGCCGTGCGCGGCGGGCTCGCCGGGCCGGGAGACGGGCTCATGACGCGTCCCGCCCGGCCGGCGGCTGCAGGCGGCCGAGCCCACCGGCATCCGGACCGGCCTGTGGCGACGCCGGGGTGCCGGGCATCGGCGGCAGCGGTGCCGACCCCACGTCGAGCGCGCCGCCGGTCGATGCCACGCCGAACTTCTCGGACAGGAACCGGCCGTGCGCGACGAGGGCGTCGGCATCGGCGCGGCACACGGCATCGAAGACCTTGTCCATGGTGGCGGCGAGCAGGTCGAGCTGGTCGATGAGCACCATGAGCGAGGACTTGCCGTTGTCGACCGGCCGGTTGTCGGCGAACTGCCGCGGCAGGCGCAGGTAGCCGCCCACCGCCTCGGGCAGGTAGTCGGTGGCGGTGGCCATCACGGAGTAGGCCTGCGGGCTGCCCGCGCCGAGGCTGGGCAGGCGGGGGATGGTGTCGCGCACGACCTGGTCGATGCGGCGCACCCGGGACGCGACGGGCGCCGGCACCGCCCCCGCGGCGACCATCGACTCGACCCGGTCGAGGGAGGCGAGCAGGTCGGCGCTGGTCGGTGGGGCGGGCACGACGAACCGGTCGCCCTGCTCGCTGTTGTGACCGCGCCCGAAGAGGCGGCCGAGGAAGCCACCCGACATGTGCTCACTATGCCTGAGCGACTTTCTCAGCGCCCAACGCCCCGGATGCCGCCGAGGTCGAGCGACCCGCTGGCAACCCGGTCGTCGTGCTGCTGCACCCGCTCGAGGTAGGCCTGCGACTTGCTCACCTCGGTCTCCAGCGTGCCGATCGTGGCGGCCATGCTGTCGAGCGCCTGCACCTTGAAGGTGTCGATGGCGTCCATGGTCGCGTAGATGTTGGCGAAGGCCGCCTGCAGCTGGGGGAGCCCGATGGTCGCCGATGCCGCCTGCTGCTGGATCTGCACCGAGTTGTCGCGCAGCATCTCGCTGGTGCGCTCGATCATGGTGCTGGTGGTGGTGTTGAGGGCGGTGATCTGGTCGAGCACGAGCTTCTGGTTGCCCAGCGCCTGGGCCACGATGACGGCAGTGCGCAGCGCGGACACGGTGGTGGTCGACGCGCGGTCGACGCCCTTGATCAGCTCGAGGTTGTTCTTGATGACGATGTCGATGGCCAGGTAGTTCTGGATCGACACGGCCAGCTGGGTCAGCAGGTCCTGGTGCTTCTGTCGAACGTAGAACAGCACGTCGTCGCGCAGCGCCTTGGCCTTGTCGGGGTCGGTGGCCTCGAGCTCGGCGATGCGGGCGGAGAGGCGGGCGTCGAGCCGCTCGGCGACGTAGACGTACTGGTTGAGCCGGCCCATGGCGTCCCAGAGGTACTGCTTCTCCATGTTGAGCGCCGCGTTGTCCTTGGCGAGCTCGTCCTGGCCGTCGCGCAGGGCGTGCAGGATGCCGTCGAGGTGGCTCTGCGCCGACTGGTACTTGCGGAAGTAGTCGGTGACCTTGTCGCCGAAGGGGACCATGCCGAGGAACTTCTTGGCGCCGGTCGCGCCCTTCGGGTCGAGGTCCTCGATGGTGCGGCGCAGGTCGAGCAGCGTCGAGCCGACCTTCGAGCCCTGGGACAGGCCGCCCTCCTGCAGGGCCTTGACCGGCGAGCTGAGCAGGCGGTTCGACGTCTCGGCCGCGGCGCGGATGTCACCGTCACCCATGGTGCGCACGTCGGTGGCCTTGGCGGCGAACTCCGGCGAGCGGGGGGCGGCGGCCATCAGCGACTCGAGGTAGCCGTCGACCTTGGCCTCGAGCCCGGGCAGGGCGGCGGCCTCGACGGCGGGCGCCATCCGGGGTGCGGCGGTCGCGGCGACGGGCTGGGGCGGCGAGGGAGCGGTGAGGGTGAGGGTGGCCGCGGCAGTGGGCGGCTGGAGCGGGGCGGGCTGCTGGTCGGTCATCGTGCTCCCTTGGGTTCGAGCGGACCACAGGCGCCGCTCGCTGACCGGTGGACGAACGGCCAATCTACGCGGTTCCCGTCGGCGGCGACCGGGATTACCGTCGAAGGCGGTGGGCCGCGCCCGCCCGACTAGTCCTCGGCGAGCACCTCCCAGAAGCGGGCCCGCAGCGCGTACTTGGTGGCCTCGTCGATGTCGTAGACGCCCAGCCTGGCCGAGAGGTCGGTGAGGAGGGTGCGGTCGAGGTCGCTGGGGATGAAGGGCCTGTCCCGGCGAACGCGCTGCTGCTCCGCGGCGGTGGTCTGCACGAGCCAGGCGGCGGCCACCCCCCGGCACACGTCGTCGACCGCGACCAGCACCTCGGCGGCCGGCGTCATGGCCCGCCCGGTGCTGTCGCTGCTGCTGGTGTAGACCAGCGCGCTCCTCGGAACCAGGCCGGTGGGGCCGATGCCGTGTGCCTTGGTGGCGGCCAGGATCGCCGGTGTCGGGCCGTGGGCCGCAGGGACGTCCGGCGGGGTCTGCCCGGTGGCCGCCGGTGCCTGAAGTACCGGCGCTGTGGTGTCGTCGGATGCCGTCGTGGTCACGGGCGGGGTCAGCGTCCGGACCATGACCGTCTCGTCGACGATCTGGGTGTCGAGGATGACGACGTCGTCGCACGCGCGGATGAGGTGCTTGGCCACGGCGTGCGGATGCCCCTTGGCGTCCGGCACGGCGAGGATCACGACCTGGACACCGTGACCCTGGGCCTCCTCCACCGCCTCCGTGAGGTCGTCATCACCGGACAGCAGGTACACCAGGTCCGAGACCTTGTTGCGCCCGTGTGAGGCGAGGTCGAGGCCGATGCGCAGGTCGACCCCCTTCTGCTCGCCATGCGGGGACAGCCGGCCGAGCCGCAGCTTCACTCGAGGCAGCTCCCCGATGTTCTCCTGAACGCGGTCCGGGGCCCCGCCGGGCTTGGAGCCGGAGTCGTACCAGTGCAGCCGCAGCACCGGCAGCCCGCTCTCGCGCTCGGCCTGCTTGATGATGCCCGACACCAGGTCGGGGTACGAGATCACCACACCGCTGCGCAGGGAGGTGCCGGTCACCCTGGTCGCTGCGCCCGCGAGGAGGTAGCCGACGTCGACGTAGACGGTGCAGTGACTTCGCATGACCTCAGGCTCCCAGATCGCGCTCGAGGCGCTCGGCGCCCCTCCTTGACCACCGCTGCGGTTGACGAGCTCGGATGCCGCGTCCGGGTTGACAGGTCAGGTGGGCCGCAGGACCCTCGGAGGGTTGTGACCCACTTCGGGGGCGAGGCGCAGGGAGATGGCCGGCATTGGGTACTCGGCGTTGATGTGTCACGGTTCTTTCGGTTGTGGCGGTGGTGGGAGCGGCCTCGGTGACCGGCCAGACCGCCGCCGCTGCGCCCGACCCCTCCGGGCGGGGAGAGCTCGAGGTCTACGTCGGCAATGTCACCCCGGCCGGCGTGGAGCAGCTGCGGCAGCTCGGTGTCGACCCCACCACCACCGCAGGTGACCCGGCGGCGGCAGGCACCGTCGAGGTCGAGGCGGTGCTGTCCGAGGCCCAGGCGGCCAAGCTGCGCAAGGGTGGCGTGCGGCTCAGCGTCAAGAAGGTCGACGGCGTTGCAGCGTCGGAGGCACTGCGGCGCCAGGCCGTGCGGGGCTGGGACGCGTTCCGCCCGTACAGCGGCTCAGGCGGCATCCGCGACGAGCTGGTGGCGACGGCTGCGGCGAACCGGCGGATCGCCAAGCTGGTCGACCTGGGGCGCACGGTCAACGGGCAGCGGATCCTCGCGCTGAAGGTGACCAAGGACGCCACAGGTGAAGGACGGCAAGCGCCCGGCGGTGCTCTACGCCTCGGCGCAGCACGCCCGGGAGTGGATCACCCCTGAGATGACGCGTCGCCTGATGCACCACTTCCTCGACGGCTACGGCAGGGACCGGCAGATCACGAGGCTCATCGACACGACCGAGCTGTGGTTCCGTCCGGTGTCCAACCCCGATGGCTACGACTTCACCTTCACCGAGGGAAACAGGCTGTGGCGCAAGAACGTCCGTGACAACAACGGCGATGGTCAGGTCACCGTGGGTGACGGCATCGACCTCAACCGCAACTTCGCTGTGAAGTGGGGCTACGACAACGAGGGCTCCTCGCCCGACCCCGCCAGCGACACCTACCGGGGCACCGGGCCCAACTCCGAGCCGGAGACCAGGGCTCTCGACGGGCTGTTCAAGCGGGTCGGGTTCGAGTTCTTCGTGAACTACCACTCGGCCGCCCAGCTGCTGCTCTACGGCATCGGTTGGCAGGTCGACACGCCCTCGCCGGACGACGTCATCGCCAAGGCCATGGTGGGCACCGACGAGAACCCGGCCGTGCCGGGGTACGACCCGGACATCTCCGCCGAGCTCTACACGACCAACGGCGACACCGACACGCACGCCCAGGTCAAGTACGGCACCATCGGGTTCACCCCGGAGATGTCCACCTGCGAGGCCGCCTCCGACTCGGTGCCCGACGACCAGTGGCTCGCCGAGGACTGCGTGAGCGGCTTCATCTTCCCCGACGACGAGGCGCTCATCCAGGCGGAGTTCGAGAAGAACCTGCCCTTCGCGATGTCGGTCGCGACGTCGGCGCAGGACCCGGACGACCCGGTGTCGTCGGTGGGACTGGATGCCGCAGACCTCGTGGCAGACCCGTTCGACGTGTCCTACGGGCGTAACCAGGCTGTCGCCGTGACCGCCAAGCGGTCGCTGAAGAACGTGCGCCTCAACTACTCCATCAACGGCGGCCGCAGCAGGAGCACGTCGGTCAAGGAGTGGCGCGGGGGCGAGCGCTACGGCGACACGCACGATGACTACTACGGCGAGTTCCGCGGGAAGATCCGTGCGAACCCCGGCGACCAGGTCAGGGTCTGGTTCACAGGGCGCAACCGTGGCTCCCGGGCCTCCACCGTGTCGACCGAGCCGTTCACGTATGCCGTGCAGCGCGACATCGGCGGCGACGTCCTCATCCTCGCTGCCGAGGACGTGACCGGTCTGAGTCCCGTGCAGGGCGTGACCTCGCCCCAGTTCGTCGACGAGTACGCCTCCTCGCTGCAGAAGGCGGGTTACAGCAGCGACGTCTACGACGTCGACGCGATGGGCCGCCGCGCGCCGCACCCCCTCGGCGTGCTGTCCCACTACAAGGCGGTGGTCTGGGAGACCGGCGACGACATCATCCCGCGGGCGCCCGGACAGGTCGGCGGCACGGCGGCCAAGATGGCGAACGACCTCGAGCTGGCCGTGCGTGACTACCTCAACGAGGGCGGGAAGCTGCTCGCCGCTGGGAAGTACAACCAGTTCGCCCAGGCGGCCAACGGCTCGTACTACTACAACCCGTTCCAGCCGCCGGAGTGCACCACGCCCGGCGCGTACCCGTGCCTGCCGCTGCTCAACGACTTCCAGCAGTACTGGCTGGGCGCCTACGTGAACATCAGCGACGGCGGCACCGACGCCGACGGCGAGCCGTTCGCCCTGGTGGGCAACGAGGGCGCGTTCACCGGGTTCACCGGTGACCTCAACGCCGCTGGGTCGGCGGCCAACCAGGACCACACCGGCCTGATGCTGACCACCTCGAGCTTCCTTCCCCCGGCGCAGTTCCCGCAGTTCGCCAGCGCGGCTCCGCTCGACTGGGACATCCCGGGCGGACCGTTCGACCCGCACACCGGGACCTGGTACGTCTACAGCCAGCAGGCCGACGTGAGCTACAAGCGGATCAGCCGCACCGTCGACCTGTCGGCCGCCACCAGTGGTGAGCTCAGGTTCTGGGCGTCGTACGACACCGAGGCCGACTGGGACTACATGTTCGTCGAGGCCCACGAGGTCGGCTCCGACTCGTGGACCACGCTCCCGGACGCGAACGGCCACACCACGCAGAGCACCGGCGAGAGCTGCCCGGCCGGCTGGGTGCAGCAGCTGCATCCGTTCCTCAGCCACTACGTGAACGATGCCTGCGAGCCGAACGGCACCACCGGCCAGTGGAATGCCGCGTCCGGGGCATCACAAGGCTGGACGCCGTGGGCCGTGGACCTCAGTGCGTATGCCGGGAAGCAGGTCGAGGTGTCGATCACCTACGCCAGCGACTGGAGCACCCAAGGTACGGGCGTGTTCCTCGATGACGTGTCGGTGCTGGCGGGTGGGTCCCCGGTGTCGGAGACCAGCTTCGAGACCGACCTCGGCGGGTGGACGGTGAGTGGGTCACCCGAGGGGTCGGTCACCAACACCAACGACTGGATCCGCACCCAGCTCGGGTTCGAGGAGGGCGCTGCGACGACCACACCCGACACCGTCTACGCCGGCTTCGGTCTGGAGGGTCTCGCGCCGGCCGAACGGGACGACCTGGTGAGTCGAGCCATGGCGCACCTCTTGCCCTAGCCGCCTCAATCCGTTAGCCCGACGGTCTGTGTGCAGCCCACTCATTGGGACCGTGGCACCACCTACCTGGGGCGCGTCTCTACGCCCA
>CAWDBL010000031.1:0-6624 GCA_963800505.1 uncultured Actinomycetota bacterium | reverse complement strand
TGCGGGGGGCTCGATGGTCATGCTCGCCAAGGGCAACCGCAGCCAGCAGGTCACCGACGCCTGCCAGGCGCACGGCGGGTTCTACCTCGGGTCGATCGGCGGCCCGGCCGCGCGGCTCGCACAGGACTGCATCAAGAGCGTCGAGGTGCTCGAGTACCCCGAGCTCGGCATGGAGGCGATCTGGAAGATCGAGGTCCAGGACTTTCCCGCCTTCGTCGTGGTCGACGACAAGGGCAACGACTTCTTCGCCTCGGTCACCAAGCCGGTGGCGTTCACCATCGAGAAGCGCACCGGGCTGCTCTGACTTCGAGTTGGGTGCTCGGGTGGCTGCCCAGGCAACCGTTCCAGCACCCAACGCGAGACAGCCGTGGCAGCCGGTCCACCGGCAGCCAAGCTCACCCCGAGTTGGGTGCCCAGGTGGCTGTCCCGGCGACCACCTGAGCACCCAACCCGAGGGAACTGCGGTCAGATCACGTAGGCCGCGTTGGCGTCCGTCGGGTTGGTGCTCGTGGTCGAGCCGCCGTCAGAGCCACCCGGCAGCGTCCCGGCACCGCCCGGAGCCGTGGAACCCTCCGGCCCGCCGCGGTGTCCCGGCCCGCCCGGCCCACGGGTGGCGGCGGTGACGGTCTTCAGGTCGGCGCTGACGTCGAAGAACACCGGGGCGCCGGCCTTGGTGCCGAGCGCGTCGTAGGAGCCGTCGGGGTCCTTGCGCACCGTGGTGATGGTGACCGCGGAGTCCTTGGCCTTGACCGCCGCGATGACCTTGTCGGCCTCGCTACCGGTCACCGCGGCATCCTTCGACCCGCCCGGGCCACCGGGGCCGCCGTGCCCACCGGGCCCGCCCGGCCCATGGGTGGCGGCGGTGACGGTCTTCAGGTCGGCGCTGACGTCGAAGAACACCGGGCCGCCGGCCTTGGTGCCGAGCGCGTCGTAGGAGCCGTCGGGGTCCTTGCGCACCGTGGTGATGGTGACCGCGGAGTCCTTGGCCTTGACCGCCGCGACGACCTTGTCGGCCTCGCTGCCGGTGACGGCCTTGTCCTGCAACCCGCCCGGGCGCCCGGGGGCGTCGCCGCGGGGCGCGCTCGACGAGGTGGCCGACGGGCTCGGGGTGGCGGTGGAGTCGTCGGCGGCGGCGAGGGCCGCGCCGGCGACGCCGACGACGCCGGCAGTCGCCAGGGCGGCGGCGGCCAGTGCGATGGTGTTGCGACGCATGGGTTCTCCTGTGCTCACGGCGGGTGTCGATCACCCGCTCGGGTCTTCACGGTGGTGCGGCCACCTGTCACCGACCTGTGGCGAGGGCGTCATCGCGCTGAGACAGCCCCCCGCCCGGGCCGCCACCCGCTGGTAGCGTCGCGGACGTGATCGAGCGGCACAGCACGCAACCAGGGACGCGGCCCCGCACGCCCGAGGCCGCCTGGCGGATGCTGGCCGCCGGCAACGCGCGCTTCATGGCCGACGAGCGCGCCCACCCGCACCAGGACGTGCACTTCCGGCACCAGGTGGCCGCGAAGCAGAACCCGTTCGCCATCTTCTTCGGCTGCGCCGACTCGCGGGTGGCCGCCGAGATCATCTTCGACCAGGGCCTGGGCGACCTGTTCGTGGTGCGCACCGCCGGCCACGTGATCGACCCCAGCGTGCTCGGCTCGCTCGAGTTCGGCGTGGGCGTCCTCGACTGCCCGCTCATCGTCGTGCTCGGCCACGACTCGTGCGGCGCGGTCAAGGCCGCCGAGGTGGCCGTGCGCACCGGCGAGGTGCCCGGGGGCTTCCTGCGCGACATCGTCGAGCGGGTGACACCCAGCGTGCTCGCCGCATCGCGCGGCGGGCACTCCCCGACCATCGAGGAGATCGAGCGCGAGCACGTCGAGCGCACCTGCGACCTCATCGCCGAGCGGTCCACGCTCATCGCCGACCGCATCCGATCCGGTTCGTTGGGCATCGTGGGCGCGAAGTACGACCTCGCCGACGGCGAGGCCGAGGTGGTGCGCACCGTGGGCGAGCTCGGCGACGACGTGTGATCCGGCTCGACGCCCTCCACCTGCACCCGGTGAAGAGCACCGCGGTGCGAGCGGTGCTGCACGCGGACGTCGAGCCCTGGGGCCTGGCCGGCGACCGGCGCTGGATGGTCGTCGACGCCACCGGTGAGTGCGTCACGGCCCGCGAGGAGCACCGGCTGATGTCCGTCACCGCCGACACGACGGCCACCGACCCCGGCGTGCCCGACGCCCTGCGGCTGAGCGCCCCCGGGACGGAGCCGCTCGACGTCGACCTGCCCGACGGGCCCGCCCTGCCGGTCACCGTCCACGGGCGGGCCCTCGAGGGCACCGCCGCACCCGCGCGGGCCGGTGCGTGGTTCGGCACGCTGCTCGGCCGCGACGACCTGCGCCTGGTGCACGTGCGCACCCCGCGCCCGCTCAACGCGGCGCACGGCCGGCCCGGTGAGGCCACCGCCTTCGCCGACGCCTACCCGGTCACCCTCGCCTCCGCGGCCTCGCTGCGCCGGCTGCGTGACTGGGTGGCCGAGACGGCGCTCGAGCGCGGCGAGCAGCCCGAGGCGCCGCTGGCCGTGGAACGGTTCCGGCCCAACCTGGTGGTCGACGGTGACCTCGAGCCGTTCGAGGAGGACCACTGGCGCCGGGTGCAGGTCGGCGCAGCCGAGTTCCGCGTCGTCAAGCCCGTCGACCGCTGCGTGATGACGACCCTCGACCCCGCGACGCTGGAGCGGTCGCACGAACCGATCCGCACCCTGGCGAGGCACCGGAAGTGGGACGGCGCGACGTGGTTCGCCGTGCAGCTGGTGCCCGAGTCTCGCGGCGTGGTGAGGGTCGGCGACGAGGTGTCGCCCGACCGGTAGCGTGACGCCCCATGGAGACCTTCGCGCGTACCTTCCCCGACGGCTTCCTCTGGGGGGCCGCCACGGCGAGCTTCCAGATCGAGGGGGCACACGACGAGGACGGCCGCAGCCCGTCGATCTGGGACACCTTCTGCCGCACCCCCGGCAAGGTGGCCAACGGCGACACCGGTGACGTCGCGTGCGACCACTACCACCGGATGCCGCAGGACGTGGCCCTGATGAAGGACCTCGGCCTCGACGCCTACCGCTTCTCCGTCGCGTGGCCGCGCGTCATGCCCGGGGGCACCGGCGCGGTGAATGCCAAGGGCCTCGACTTCTACTCACGGCTCGTCGACACGTTGCTGGACAACGGCATCCGGCCGGTGGTCACCCTCTACCACTGGGACCTGCCGCAGGTGCTCGACGACCGGGGCGGGTGGCTGAACCGCGACGTCGCCGGCTGGTTCACCGACTACGCCGCCGCCACCGCAGCAGCGCTCGGCGACCGGGTCACGAACTGGACGACCTTCAATGAGCCGTGGTGCTCCAGCGTCCTCAGCTACGCGATCGGCGCGCACGCCCCCGGGCACCACGACCCGGTCGAGGCGATGGTCGCCGCGCACCACCTGATGCTGGCCCACGGCACCGCGGTGCCGGTCATCCGCGAGAGCTCCCCCGGGGCCGAGCTCTCGATCACCCTCAACCCGACCCAGGTCTGGGGGCCCGACGACGGCGACGAGCTCGATGCGGATGCCGTGCGCCGCGCCGACAACGCGCTCAACGGCATCTTCTTCGGACCGATCTTCCACGGCGCCTACCCCGACGGCTTCCTCGACGACACCGCGCACCTCACCGACCACGCGTTCATCCAGGACGGCGACCTGGCGACCATCTCGGCACCGCTCGACAACCTCGGCGTCAACAACTACTTCCCCACCCGGGTGCGCGCGAGCCGCGACGGTGAGGAGACCGCCAACTCGATGCCGGGCTGCGACGGCGTCACCGAGGTCGACCCGCACCCGCCGCTCACCGACATGGGCTGGGAGCAGTCGCCCGAGGGCCACCGCCAGATCATCGAACGCTCGGCCCGCGAGTCCGGGCTGCCGATCTACATCACCGAGAACGGCTCTGCGTGGCCCGACACCGTCTCCGCCGACGGTCAGGTGCACGACCCCGGCCGGGTCGCCTACCTGCACGGGCACCTGGGCGCGGTGGCCGACGCGATCAAGGGCGGCACCGACGTGCGCGGCTACTTCGCGTGGAGCCTGCTCGACAACTTCGAGTGGGCCTACGGCTACGACAAGCGGTTCGGCATCGTGCACGTCGACTACGACACCCAGGTGCGCACGGTCAAGGACTCCGGGCGAGAGTACGCCCGCATCCTCGCCGCCCACCACGCGCAATGAGAACACGGCGGATGCCGTGACGCCGGGCCGGCGCGTCGTCGTCATCGGCGGCGGCATCGTGGGGCTCGCCGTGGCCGAGCGGGTGCTGCGCGACGACCCGTCGGCGCGGGTGACGGTGGTGGAGAAGGAGCACGACTGGGCACGCCACCAGACCGGCCGGAACAGCGGGGTGGTGCACTCGGGCCTGTACTACCCGCCGGGCAGCCGCAAGGCGCTCTGGTGCCGTGCGGGGGCGACCTCCCTGCTCGACCTCGCCCGCAACGAGGGTGTGCCGCACCGGGTCACCGGCAAGCTGGTCGTGGCGACCGCCGCCGGTGAGCTCGACCGGCTCGCGGCGCTGGAGCAGCGCGGTCTGGCCAACGGGCTGGCCGTCACCCGCCTCTCGGCAGCACAGGCACGCGATCACGAGCCGCACGTCGCGGCGGTCGCCGCCCTGCACGTGGCCGAGACCGGCATCATCGACTACCGCGCGGTGTGCGCCGTGCTCGTCCGCCGGCTGCGCGACGCCGGGGCGCGGCTGCTGCCCGGCACCGAGGTCGTCGGTGGCACCGACGGCTCGCACGAGGTCGTACTCGAGACGACGCGAGGCGACCTGGCGGCAGACGTGGTGGTGAGCTGCGCCGGGCTGCACGCCGACCGGGTGGCCCGGCTGCTCGGCCACCGCCCGTCGGTGCGCATCGTCCCGTTCCGCGGCGAGTACCACGAGCTGACCCCCGCCGCCGCGCACCTCGTGCGCGGCCTGGTCTACCCGGTGCCGGACCCCGAGCTGCCGTTCCTCGGCGTGCACCTGACCCGGGGCATCGACGACCACGTGCACGCCGGCCCGAACGCCGTGCTGGCACTGGCCCGCGAGGGCTACGACTGGGGCCGGGTCGACGCCCGCGACCTCGCCGAGACGCTGCGGTTCGGCGGCTTCTGGCGACTGGCGCGACGCCAGGCCCGCAGCGGCGCCGAAGAGATGGTGCGCTCGCTGTCGCACCGGCGCTTCGCCGACAGTGCGCGACGGCTGGTGCCGGAGCTCGCGGATGCCGACCTCGTGCCGGCGCCGGCCGGGGTGCGGGCCCAGGCGGTTCGCGCCGACGGCACCCTGGTCGACGACTTCCTGCTGGAGCGGCACGGCCGCGTCGTGCACCTGCTCAACGCGCCCTCACCGGCCGCGACAGCATCCCTGGAGATCGCGCGCCACGTCGTGGCGGAGCTGTGAGCAACCTGGTCAGCCGCCGGCCGGCGTCGAGGTGAACAGGTCGAGCCGCCGGCGGACGATGCTCCCCTCGGGGAGCCGCTCGGCGACCGAGCGCACCTCGCGCACCATCTCACCGACGGTGACCATGGCCTCCTCGGGGGTGCAGACGTCGGGGTCGAGCCACCCGCCGGCCGCGAGGCTCGAGCGCAGCGCCTCGCGCACGTCGGCCTCGCTCAGGACGGACTCGACCACCTTGGTGGTCGTGCACGCCCGGTGCGAGTTCATCCCCGCGAACCCACGGCTGCACCCGCAGCCTGCGTCGGGATCTCGCAGGTCGCGGTCGCAGGGGTCTTGCACATAGACGAGCTCGCCCTCGATGCAGAAGTCGTAGTCCCCCGAGACCTGTCCGTTGGTGTCATGGGTGGCGACGAGTACGCGCATGTTCCCACCTCCTGCGCAGACCCTAGGACCGCCCTCCGACATCCCTCGGGGCGCACCTTCCCCGCCGGCAACGCCCCGACAGCCGCCGACCCATTGCGAATGACCCACCTCGTTGAGCGCCCCAAAAGGCCTGCCAAGGTGGGTGATCCGCAACAGGTCGGGGCTGGGCGGTTCACTCTTCCTGCCAGAAGCCGGTTGTAACCTCCGCTCCGCGGCGTGTTGCCCGGCCGCTGGAAGGAAAAGCCGGGGAGGGGTCAGGCCGGGCGGCCGATGACGGTGACGTCGATGTCGCCGCGGGTGGCCTTGGAGTACGGGCAGACCTGGTGGGCGGCCTCGGCCAACGCCTGGGCGGTGTCGGCGTCGACGCCCGGGATGGTGGAGGTCAGCTCGACGGCCAGACCGACCCCCGGGGTGTCACCCCCGCCCGTCGTGCCCAGGCTCACAGCGGCGACCGTCACGGCGCCGGCACCGTCGAGCCCCTGCGAGGTCGCGATCCGGCCGAGGGCGTTGTTGAAGCACGAGGCGTAGCCCGCCGCGAAGAGCGTCTCGGGGTTGGCCTTGGGGTTCGACACGCTGCCGGGCTTGCCGAGCTCGAGGTCGACCACCCCGTCCTCGCTGTGGACCCGGCCACCTCGCCCGCCCTGGGCGCTCGCGGCGGTGGTGTACAGGACGTCGTTCAGGGACTCGTGCGGCACGGGACTCTCCTCCAAGCGGGGTCAGGACGTGCCGGTGCCAACCTCGCCACGACGGCCCATTCCGCGAGG
>CAWDBL010000030.1:0-23749 GCA_963800505.1 uncultured Actinomycetota bacterium | reverse complement strand
GCGCACCGCCGCGAACCGCGCCTCCAGGTCGTGCAGCACCTCGCCCGGGATGTCGGCGTCGGTCGGGGCCAGGCGCACGCGGGGGTGAGGCATGCCGACCAACCTAACCGCCGTAGGCTGCCCCGGTGCTGATCCTGCTCCCCCCGTCGGAGTCCAAGGCGAACCGGCGCCGGGGCAGGCCGGCCGACCCGTCGACCTGGTCATTCCCCGAGCTCGGCCCCACCCGCGCACGAGTCGCCGCGGCCCTCGCCGAGGTCAGCCGCTCCCCCGACGCCCCGGCCCTGCTCGGCGTCTCGGCGGGCCTGCTCGACGAGGTCGCCCGCAACCTGGTGCTCGACACCGCGCCCGCGACTCCCGCCGCCGAGGTCTACACCGGGGTGCTCTACGACGCCCTCGGCCTGGCCACCCTCGACACCGCCGCACGGCGCCGCGCCAACCGCTGGCTCGTCGTCGTCTCGGCCCTGCACGGTGCGGTGCGGCCCGGCGACCGGATCACCGCCTACCGGCTGTCGATGACCTCGACGCTGCCCGGCCTCGGCCCGCTCGCGGCACTGTGGCGGCCGGAGCTCGACGTGGTGCTGCCCGCCGTCGCCGCCCGGGGGGTCGTCGTCGACTGCCGGTCGGCACCGTATGCCGCCGCGTGGCGCCCCGGAGCCGACCTCACCCCCCGCTGGGTGCAGGTTCGCGTGCCGGGCGCCAGCCACATGGCCAAGCACACCCGCGGGCTCGTGGCGCGTCACCTGTGCGAGGCCGGTGTGACGCCGCGCTCGGTGCCGGCGCTGGCCGACGTGGTGGCCGGCCTCTTCGACGTGCAGCTGCACGAGCCCGGAAACGCCCGCGCCCCGTGGGTGCTGGACGTGATGCCCGCGTGACGACGGCGGATGCCGCCGCGCTGCTCGAGCGGCTGCTGCCGGTCGTCGTGTTCCTCCTCGCGATCACCGTGGTCGCCGAGGTCGCAGAGCGCGCCGGCGTGTTCGACGTCGCCGGCCACTGGGTGGCGCACGCGGGGCGGCACCGGGCGTGGGCGCTGTGGCTGCTCTTCGCCCTGCTCGCCGTCGGCTGCACGGTGGTGCTGTCGCTCGACACCACCGCCGTGCTGCTCACGCCGGTGGGGCTCGCCGTGGCCCGGCAGGTGGGCCTGGACGCCCGGGTCTTCGCGGTCACCACCTTGTGGATCGCCAACACCGGCTCGCTGCTGCTTCCGGTGTCCAACCTGACGAACCTGTTGGCGCTCAACACCTTCGAGCGGCAGGGTTTGGGGCACGCGGACTACGTGCGGCTCGCCTGGGCCCCTGCGCTGGCGTGCGTGGTGGTGACGCTGGCGCTGCTGGCCCTGCTGCACCGGCGCACCTTGCAGCAGGCGTATGCCGTCGACCCGCCGCCGGAGCCGCACGACGTGGTGCTGCTGCGCTGGGCGGCCGCCGTGTGCATCGCCCTGGGGCCGCTGTTCGCCCTCGGCGCACCGCCCTGGGCGGTGTCGCTCGTGGCCGCGGCGGTGCTGCTCGTGGTCGGGCGCTGGCGCGCCCCGCAGCTGCTGGCCGGCCTACCGGTGCCGTGGCTGATGGCCGCGGGGTTCGTCGCCGTGTCCGTCGTCGTCGAGGTGCTGCACCAGCGCGGCCTGGGCGACCTCATCGCCTCGCTCGTGCCGAGCGGCGCGGGAACGACCGCGCTGATGACCCTCGCCGGCACCGGGGCGGTCGTCGCCAACGTCGCCAACAACCTGCCGGCCTACCTGGTGCTCGAGCCGGTCGCGGCCGACGCGGCCCCCCGGCTGATGGCCCTGCTCGTCGGCGTCAACGCCGGCCCGCTCGTCACCCCGTGGGCCTCGCTGGCCACGCTGCTGTGGCTGCAGCGCTGCCGCACGGCCGGCATCGTCGTCCCCTGGCGGTGGCTGGTGCCGGCCGGCACGGCGTGCACCGTACTCGCGGTGGCCGCCGGGGCGGGCGCCCTGGCCCTGACCGCCTGAGGCGACCCCACGGCATCCGGTGTCTGCCGGCTCGGGTCGCTACTCCCGGCTCGCGTCGCTACTCCCGGCTCGGGTCGCTACTCCCGGCTCGGGTCGTTACTCCCGGCTCGGGTCGCTACTCCGAATGCGCGCAGCTGCAGCACCACACATCGGGAGCAAGCGCACACATCCGGAGGATCGACCCGAGCCGGGGCCACCCGGCGTTGCTTGTGACGCAGGTCACTCAGCAGAACCTTCGACAAACCTTCAGCAGACTAGCGCCGCCGCGTTGGACTCCTGACACCCCTCACTGATCAGGAGAACCTTCGCGTGCCCACCCTCACCGACCTCGCCCGTCAGTCACAGCTGCGGCTCGGCGCCGCGCTGCGCGCCAAGGTCGCCGGCGACGACGCCGCCGAGCGCGCCCAGGTCATCTGGGGCCGAGAGGGCGAGCGCTGGTTCACCCCCGACGACCCGGTGTGGAGGGTGCACGCCGACGCCTCGATGTTCCCCGGCGGGGTGGCCGCGCTGCTCCTGCAGTCACTGCACCCGCTGGCCATGGCCGGCGTCGCCGGGCACAGCGGCTACAAGGGCGACCCCTGGGGCCGCCTCCAGCGCACCTCGCACTTCCTCGCGACCACCACGTTCGGCACGGTCGAGGATGCCGAGGGAGCGATCGCGCGCGTGCGCGGCATCCACGAGCGCGTCCGCGGCCGCGACCCGAAGGGGCGCCCCTACCGGGCCGGCGACCCGTGGCTGCTGGGCTGGGTGCACGTGGCCGAGGCGCACAGCTTCCTCACGGCCTACCAGCGGTATGCCGTCGAGCCCCTGACGGCCGACGAGGCCGACCGCTACGTGGAGCAGTCCGCGCTCGTGGCGGAGCGGCTCGGAGCCACCGACCTGCCCCTGACGGTGGCCGAGCTGGCCGACGCCCTCTCGGCCTACCGGTCCGAGCTCGAGGCCACCCGCGAGGCGCGGGCAGCCGCGCGCTTCCTGCTGCTCGACCCGCCCCTGCCGTGGGCCGCCCGCCCCGGCTACGGCCTGATCGCCTCCGGCGGGGTGGCAGTGCTGCCCCACTGGGCGCGCCGGGCGCTGCGGATCCCGGTCGGCGGGCCTGGTGCTGCGCTGGCCGGTGGCGCCGGGAAGGTCGGCACGCTCGCCGTGCGGTGGGCGATGGCGGGCGTCGCCGAGGAGCGTCAGCTGGCCGCGGGGTCCTGAGCCGCAGTCACGATCTCCTCGATGCGGGCCAGGGTGCGCTCCATGTTGTGCCGGGTCGAGCCGGTCATCGTCAGCTTGACCACCGGCTTGCTGGTCCACTTCTCCTGACTGAGGTCCCAGCTCTCCGTCACCAGCGTTCCGCCCTCGACCGGCTCGAGCTCGTAGCGCCAGATCCGGCCGCCGA
This sequence comes from uncultured Actinomycetota bacterium, assembly GCA_963800505.1. GTDB lineage: Bacteria > Actinomycetota > Actinomycetes > Actinomycetales > Dermatophilaceae > Fodinibacter. The sequence goes on along the minus strand of CAWDBL010000030.1, from coordinate 20,402 downwards.
GCACCGAGCCGAGCGGCCCGCTGGCGGTGGTCTGCCAGGCGATGCGGCGGTTCTCGTCGAGCTCGATGACCGTGTTGCGGGTGGAGTAGGCGACTCCGAGGTGCATGTCCATGCCGAACCGGTCACCCAGGGTCAGCCGCCGGCCGCCACTGCGGGCGCCACGCACCGTGCCGCCGCCGTCGATCTCGGCGTGCCCGGCGGGGTCGGCGAGGAGGTCGAAGATCGGCTCGGGCGCTGCCGGCACCAGTCGCTGCACGGAGAGGACGTCGCTCATGGCGGCGACGGTAACAGCCGCCTCAGCGCCCGACGGCGGCGGCCCGCGCCACCGCGGCGTCGAGGTCGGCCACCAGGTCGCGAACGTCCTCGAGCCCGACCGAGACTCGGATCGTCCCGTCGGTGATGCCGACGGCGGCCCGCGCCTCGGGGTCCAGCCGGCGGTGCGTCGTGGTCGCCGGATGGGTGGTGAGCGACTTGGCGTCGCCGAGGTTGTTCGAGATGTCGACCAGGGTCAGGGCGTTCATCAGCGCGAACGCTGCCGGCTTGCCACCGTCGACCTCGAAGGTGACCACCGTGCCGCCACCGCCGTCCATCTGGCGCAGCGCGAGGTCGTGCTGGGGGTGGCTCTCGAGGAACGGGTGCACCACCCGACGGATGCCCCGCCCGGCGTTCTGCCACTCCTCGAGCGTGCGGGCGACGGTGAGGCAGGAGTCGGCCATCCGGCGCACCCGCAGGTCGAGGGTCTCCAGGCCCTTGGTCATCACCCAGGCGTTGAACGGCGACAGCGACGGCCCGGTGTGCCGCATCAGGTTCTTCACCGGGCCTGCGATGAACTCCGCCGTTCCGAGCACCGCGCCACCGAGCGCGCGGCCCTGGCCGTCGATGTGCTTGGTCGCCGAGTAGACGACGACGTCGGCGCCGAAGTCGAGCGGGTGCGAGAACACGGGTGTGCCGAAGACGTTGTCGACCACCACGGTGGCCCCGGCCGCGTGGGCGAGCTCGGAGACCGCGGCGATGTCGACGAGCTCCTGCATCGGGTTGCTCGGCGTCTCGAAGAACACCGCGGTCGTGGGCACCGACAGGGCCTCGCGCCACTGGTCGAGGTCGGTGCCGTCGACGAAGACCGTCTCGACGCCCCACCGCGGCAGGATCTCGTCGAGGATCACGAAGCACGACCCGAACAGCGCACGCGACGACACGACCCGGTCGCCCGCGCCGCACAGCGCGGCCATCGCGGTGAACACGGCCGCCATGCCGGATGCCGTGGCGAAGCACGCCTCCGCGCCCTCGAGCAGGCGCATCCGCTCCTCGAAGGTGCTCACCGTGGGGTTGCCGTAGCGGCTGTAGATGTAGTGCTCGACCTCGTCCTTGAAGGCGGCCTCGGCCTGCTCGGCCGACTCGTAGACGAACCCCGAGGTCAGGTAGAGCGCCTCGGCGGTCTCGTCGAAACCGCTGCGCGCCAACCCTCCTCGAACGGCACGGGTCTGCGCATGCCAGTGCTCCGGCTCCATGCTCAGCCCTGTCGCCAGGGCAGGCCGGCGACCTTCCACCCGGCGACGGTGCGGTGGCCGGACTCGTCGTGCGGGCCCTCGAACCCCTCGAGCACGTTGAACGCCGGCCCCAGCCCGGCGGCGGTCAGCGCGTCGGCGGCCGCCTTCGAGCGCACGCCGGACCGGCACAGCAGGTACACCGGTCGCCCGGGCTCGAGCCCGGCGGCCCGCACTTCGTCGACGAACCGCTCGTTGACCCGTCCGTCGGGGAAGGTCGACCACTCCACGAACGCCACATCGTCGTGGGCGCCCTCGAGCACGGGCACGCCGACGTAGGTCCACTCGGCGCGGGTGCGCACGTCGACGAGGAGGGCGTCGTCGGGGCCGGTCGCGGCGGCATACGCCTCGATGGGGGTGACGTCACCTGCGTAGGTCATGCGAGGAGCGTAGGCCGCGACCGGATGCCGTCGCCGGTGCGTCTCAGGTGTGGTGGGGCGGCTCAGGTGCGGTTGGTGAACGCGACCGAGACCTCGCCGTCGTCCCAGACCTCCACGGCGGTGAGCGAGCCCGGTGCGGCGGCCAGCCGCCAGGCCCGGTCGTGCGGCAGCCCGAGCAGGTGCGCCAGCACGACCAGGATCGGCTTGCGGTGGCAGACCACCACGCTGGTGCCGCCCTGCGCGAGGACCCGCTCCCACGCGGGCACGACCCGGGCGACGAGGTCCTCGTGCGACTCCCCGCCCGGCGGGCGGTACGTGGCGTCGTCGCGCAGCGCACGCATGGCCTCGCGCTCGCCCTCGATGAGCTCCGGGATCGAGCGGCCGTCCCAGTCGCCGAAGGACTGCTCGTCCCACTCGGCGTCGACCACCGGGTCGACGCCCACGGCGGCGGCCACGGCCGCACCGGTCTCCATGGCCCGCGAGAGCGACGACGTGACGACCCGGGTGGGGTGCCCCTGCACGAGGCTCGCGACGGACCGGCCGGCGGCCACGGCCTGCGCCCGCCCGGTGGAGTTCAGCCGGGGGTCGGGGCCTCCGCGCCCGTCGAGCCGGCCCTGTGCGGTGAAGTCGGTGACGCCGTGCCGCACCAGCACCACCCGAGTGGGGGTCCCGGGTCGGTCGAAGCCGGTGCGGCCGGGCTGGTCGTCGGACTGCGGCTCGCCGGGCACCTCGTCGAGCTCTGAAGGACCGCCGAAGGTGCTCTCGACGGTGTCGCCGTCCATCGCGACGTTCGAGAGCGCATCGGCCGCCTTGTTCTCGGCCCGCGGGATCCACTCGAAGCGCACCGAGCCGCCCTGCCGGGTGAAGCCGGACACCAGGTCGCGGGCCCGCAGGGCCAGGCGGCGCATGTCCTCGTGCTTGATCTTCCAGCGGCCGGACATCTGCTCCACGACCAGCTTGGAGTCCATCCGCACGTGCACCTCGGCGCCGGGGTCGATGGCGAACGCGGCCTCCAGCCCGGCGATCAGCCCCTCGTACTCGGCGACGTTGTTCGACTGCTTCCCCAGCGGCTTGGCGCGCTCGGCGAGCAGCGCGCCGGTGTCGGTGTCACGGACCAGGGCGCCGTACCCGGCGACCCCGGGGTTGCCGCGCGACCCGCCGTCGGCCTCGACGGTGAGCCGGCGGCTCACAGGCCGGACTCGGCGGTACGGACCAGGATGCGGCGGCACTCCTCGCAGCGCAGCACCTCGTCCTCGGGCGCCGAGCGGATGCGCTGGATCTCGACCGGGTTGAGCTCGAGCTGGCAACCACCGCAACGGCGCTGACGCAGCGCAGCCGCCCCGGTGCCGCCGTTCGCGAGGCGGATCTTCTCGTACAGGGTCACGAGGTCGGCGCCGACCTCGTCGACGACGGTCGGACGGGGAGCCCCGATGTCGGCGGCCTCGCCGTCGAGGCGGGCGAACGCCTCGTCACGGGCGGCCTCGAGCGCCTCGATGCGGGTGGTCAGCTCGCCCCGGCCCCGCTCGAGCTCGGCGACGTCGCTCTCGGCGGCCTCGGCGCGCTCCATCACCTCGAGCTCGATGTCCTCGAGCTCGCTCTGCCGGCGGGCCAGCGAGGTGAGCTCGTGCGAGATGGCCTGCAGGTCCTTGGCCGACCCGGTGCCGGCGTCGAGGCGGGCCTGGTCACGCGCCGCGCGGTCGCGCACGAGCTGCACGTCGGACTCGGCCTTGGCCACCTCACGCTGCACGTCGCCGAGCTCGGTGCGCGAGCGGACCAGCTGGTCGTCGATCAGCCGGGCCTTGCCGAGCAGGTCGGCGAGCTCGGCGAGCTGGGGCAGGTGCGACCGCGCGTGGGCGATCTGGTCGAGCCGGGTGTCGATGGCCTGGAGGTCGAGCAGCCGCAGCTGGCGGGCGGACTCGGCGTTCACGGGCTACCTCCGGGGTCGGCACCGACCACGAAGGTCCACGGGTCGGTGCGCACTGTGCTGATGTGGGTCTCCACCCTAGTCGCGCGATCGCGCAGCGCCGCGAGCAGCGCCCGCTCGGCCCGAGCGAGCCAGACCTGCTCGCTGGCCCAGTGCCCGGCGTCGACGAGGTAGGGGGTGCCGCCGCGCGCCTCCTCCCTCGCCTCGAGGGCCGGGTGGTGGCGCAGGTCGGCCGTGACGTAGACGTCGGCCCCGCTGGCCCGCACGGCGTCCAAGAGGTCGTCACCGGCGCCGCCGAGCACGGCGACGCGGCGCACCACGGCATCCGGTGGGCCGGCGACGCGGATGCCGCCCGCAGCCTGGGGCAGCCGGGTCGCCAGCCGCTCGACGAAGGCGCGCAGCGCAACCGGCTCCACCAGGTCGCCGACCCGGCCCATCGGCTCGCCTTCGGACTCGGTCAGCGCCCTGGTCGCCGCCAGCCCGCAGGCCTCGGCGAGCGCCTCGCAGACCCCGTCGGCCGCGACGTCGGCGTTGGTGTGCGCCACGTAGAGGGCGACGTCGCCGACCACGAGGTGGGTGACGCTGGCACCCTTCGCGCTCGTCGTCGCCACGCTGTGCACCCCGCGCAGCAGCAGCGGGTGGTGGGTGAGCAGCAGGTCGGCGCCCAGCGACCGCGCCTCCTCGATGACGGCGAGGGTGGGGTCGACGGCCAGGTGCACGCGCCGCACCGGCTGCCGCAGGTCGCCGGTGACCAGGCCGACGCGGTCCCACGACTGGGCCGTGCTCGGCGGGTAGAGGCGCTCGACGACCTCGAGCACCTCACCCAGGGTCAGGTCGTCGTCGCTCATGTGGGCCCGGCCGGGATCGAACCGACGACCTTCGCGGTGTAAACGCGGCGCTCTACCAGCTGAGCTACAGGCCCCGAACGGCCGGCGACCCTCGTCGAGGTCGGCCGACCGCGCACATCATGACAGCACTCAGCACGCCGTACATCAACATGCGGTCGATCAGCGCAGGGCGTCGACCTCGGCCGGCAGCCCGCCGAAGTCGCGGCGCTCCCCCGGCCCGTTGACGAGCGACCAGTGCACGATGCCGTCGCGGCCGATGAGGAACGTGCCGCGGATGGGGGCGCCGCTGGCCTCGTTGAGCACCCCGAAGGCGCGGGCGACCTCGCCGTGCGGCCAGTGGTCGGAGAGCAGCGGGAAGAAGTAGCCCTGGGCGTCGGCCCAGGCCCGCAGCGAGAACATCGGGTCGCACGAGATGCACACGACCTGCAGGTCGTCGGAGACGAAGCGCTCGAGGTGGTCGCGGATCTCGTCGAGCTCACCGGTGCAGATGCCCGAGAAGGCGAAGGGGTAGAACACGACGACGACGTTCTTGGTGCGGGTCAGCTCGGACAGGGAGACCTCGACGCCGTTCTGGTCGCGCAGGGTGAAGTCGGGCGCAACCTGCCCGACGGCGAGCGGTGCCAGGGTGGACGTCATCATGGCGCCATCCTGCCAGCCGCCCGGACTCACCGGCGGACGCGGGTCTTCGGCGCGACCAGCTTGTGCGCGCGCCACTGCGGGGCGACGTTGAAGGTTCCGGCGGTGTGCATGCCGGCGGTCACCGCGGCCTCGTCGATGTCGCTGGGGTCGACCTCGTCACCGGCGACCTTGGGGGTCAGCAGCACCACGAAGCCCCCCTCGTCGAGCACCCCCACCATGTCGACGAGCGCGTCGCCCAGGTCGCCGTCGCCGTCTCGCCACCAGAGCAGCACCGCGTCGGCGCCCCCGGTGTAGTCCTCGTCCTCGATCTCGGCACCGCAGTGGTCCTCGACGGCGAAGCGGAACTCATCGTCGGTGTCGGCGTCGTAGCCGAACTCCTGGACCACCTGGTCGCGGTTGAACCCGAGGCGCTCGACGACGCCGGAGCCACTGGTGCCCGGGTCGGTCGGCGGTGGGGCGGGGGTGTTCACGGTCTCACGGCCTTTCTGGTTCGAAGGAGCCCGGCGGGTGCCGGGTCCAGTCCACCAACCCCGAAGGGTCGCGTGCAAGGGGAATGGTCGAGGGTTCTGACCTGCGGCGGGCCCACCGGGCCCGTTCGGACACCTCGGCCAGGAACGCCTCGGCCTCCGCCACGTCGAGGTGCGCCACCACGGGCGACACCGGTCCGGGCGCCGGGACGACGTGCGCCGTGGCCAGGCCGAGGCGGCCCTCGAGCCAGCCCTGGTCCAGGGTGAGCGACTGGATCCGCGCGTGCGGCACCGCGACCGCCCGGCGGGTGAGCCGCCCGCTGCGCAGCAGCACGGCCGTGCTCACGTCGGACCAGCCCTTGCGCCGCCACGACAGGGGGTCGAACCAGCGGGCCGCGGCGGTCTGGCCGCGCCAGCCGGGGTCGCCGCCCTCGCCGAGCACCGCGCTCTCCCACGCGGATGCCGGCACCCCGGGGACCAGCAGGGCGAGCACCTGTCGCGCGTCGTCGAGGGTGCCGACGGGAAGGAGGGTGGTCTCGCCGTGGCTCTCGCCCTCGCCCTGACCGCCGGAGCCGGCCACGTTGACCCGGATGCGCCACCAGCCCAGCGGCCGCCACCACAGCGGCTGCACGAGCTCGAGGGCCTGGATGCGGTGCATCGGGATCGTGGTCGTGCGCAGGTCGGTCAGCCCCTCCTGCACGCGCACCCCGGTGCCGGCGTCGGCGAGGTGGAAGTTGCCGTGGGTCAGCAGCTCCTTGACCCGCCCCCAGGCGATGCCGATCGCCACGGGCAGCAGCGCAGGGATGCCGGCAAGCGCGAACGGCCCGAAGCTGCGCACGCCCGCGCCCAGCAGGCCGAACACGACCAGCGCCCCGAGGAAGATGGTCGAACCGTGCAGGATGGTCGCGACGAACAGCCGCCCATTGGGCACGGCGAGCACCGGGCGTGGTGCGGCGTGCGGCACGGGGGCGCGCACGGCATCCGGCGCAAGCGCGCCCACGGCATCCGGTCCGGCGGTGGTGACCTCGTCGGTGCGCCCGGCGAGGTCGAGGAGGTGCTCGCGCAGCGCCTCGGCGCGGCCGAGGTCGAGGAAGGACAGGGTGAGCGTGGAGTCGGAGCCGCCGGCGGACTGCACGACGACCCGGGCGAGGCCGAGTGCGCGCGCCAGCAGCGGGCGGGACAGCTCGACCGCCTGCACCCGCTCGAGCCGCACCTGGCGGTGCTGCCGGAAGAGCGCGCCCTGGCGCAGCTCGACCTGGCCGCCGCCGACCCGGAAGCGGGAGAACCGCCAGCTCAGCCAGTTGACCAGGGCGATGACCCCGAGGAAGAGCGCCAGCGCGACCAGCGCGAGCAGCGGGTGGGCGACGGCCTGCTCGAACGGGTCACCCCCGCCTCCGGTCTCGTCCGAGCCGTCGACCCCGACGACGAGGTCGCCGAGGCCGAAGGAGGACAGGAAGTTGTCGAACAGCTGCGACGCGGCGTAGCCGAGGATCGCCAGCATCACGACGCCGCCGCGGAGCAGCGGTGAGAGCGGGTGGAGCCGCTGCCACTCCCCCGAGGGCTCCGGAACCGGATCGGTCACAGGCCGGCCCGCTGGGCCTCGCCACGGGCGGCGAGGCGGCTGCGCAGTGCCTCGGCCTCGGCCACCGGCAGCCCCGGCAGGGAGCCGCCGCTCTCGGGCGAGGCGGTGTGGATCTCGCACGACGCGATGCCGTGCGCCCGCGCCAGCGGCCCGGACTGGATGTCGACGTACTGGAGCCGGCCGTAGGGCACGCTGACCAGGCTGCGGAACATCCGTCCCTTGCGGATCACGATCTCCTCGTCGAGCTCGACCCACGAGATCGCACTGACCTGGCGGCCGATCAGCCAGGCGATCCACGCACCGAGGAGCACGACGGCGAGCGCGCCGAGCAGCACCCACCGGGAGACGAGCAGCCCGACGACGACGGACACCACGAGCAGGGGGACCAGCACGATCGCGAGGGTGATCAGCCGCACGCGGGCGAGGGCGGGCGAGACCGGGCGCCACGGCAGGTCACCGCCGCGCAGGGTCACGGCGTCCGGGCGTGCCGGCGTCACGAAGGTGGGGTCGGCCATGACCCCAGTGTGCCTCAGCCGAGGAAGTCGGCCACCAGCGCGTTGAACTCCTGCGCGTGTTCGATCTGGGTCCAGTGCCCGCAGCGCCCGAAGACGTGCAGCTGGGAGTCGTCGATGAGCTCGAGCAGCCGGAAGGCGTTGGTGAGCGGGATGATCCGGTCGTCGCGGCCGTGGACGACCAGGGTTCGGTGCGGGAGGTCGGCGATGACGGACTCCGGGGTGGCGAGCGCGTCGACCCAGCGCTGGCGTGGCGCGGGGAACATCGCCGAGAACGACTCCTGGAACCCGGGCCGAACCGAGGCGGCGTAGCGCAGCTCGGCGAGCTCGTCGGTGGCGTAGGCCGGGTCGAAGGCGAAGATGTCGAGCAGCCCGCGCATGGTGGCGAGCGAGGGCTCGTAGCCCCACACCCGGTCGAGGCCGTCGGTGATCGGGAACGTGACCCCACAGGCCCCCATGAGCACCAGGCGCTCGACCCGCTCGGGGGCGTGCGCCGCCATCGAGATCGCGAGGCCGCCGCCGAAGCTGTTGCCCACGATCGAGAAGGTGTCGAGGCCCAACGCGTCGGCGAAACCGAGCAGGTGGGCCCGCCACGACTCCAGGGAGTAGTCGAAGCCCTCCGGGCGGTCGGTGAACCCGAACCCGACGATGTCCGGCGCGATGACGTCGAAGTGCTGCGACAGGGCCGGCATCGTGAGTCGCCAGTTGGCGAAGGCCGAGACGCCGGGGCCCGAGCCGTGGACCAGCAGCACGACCGGGCCGGAGCCGGACCGGTGGTAGTTCGTCGTGATGCCGTCGACGTCGACGGACAGGCCGATCTCGGGGTTGTCGCTCATGACCGGACCGTAAGCCGGGAGGCGGCCACCGCGCCCCTCGCGTTCCGCTCCCCGCAACGCTCGGCCTCGCGCGGGGTGTGTGTTTGGATGACCGCATGGGCCGGGTCACGACACGGGTGCGCCGCACGCGGCTCGACGTCGACACGGGCGACCGGGTCGACCGCACCGACACGGTCGCGGTCGAGGAGCCGCTCGAGATCCGGGTCGGCACCGAGCCGGTGACGACGACCATGCGCACGCCCGGCGACGACTTCGACCTGGCGATCGGGCACCTGCTCACCGAGGCGATGCTGCACTCGGCCACCGAGGTCGGCACGTTGATGCACTGCACCGACCTCGACGAGGACGGCTCCCCCACCTTCAACGTCGTCGACGTGACCCTGTCCCCCGGCGCGGTGCTGCACCGCCCGGCCCGGGCCCGCACCGAGACGATCTCGAGCGCGTGCGGTGTCTGCGGCTCGGCCACCATCGACGCCGTGCGCACCAACAGCCGGTATGCCGTCGCCGACGACACCGTGTCCGTCGCACCGCGGGTGCTCGCCGGGCTGCCCGAGGCGCTGCGCGCCCGGCAGGCGGTCTTCGACCGCACCGGCGGGGTGCACGCGGCCGGCCTGGCAACACCTGACGGCGAGCTGTTGATGGTGCGCGAGGACGTCGGGCGGCACAACGCCGTCGACAAGGTGGTGGGGGCCGCGGCCCGCGACCGCGAGCTGCCGTTCACCGGGGCGGTGCTCGTCGTCAGCGCCCGGGCGAGCTTCGAGATCGTGCAGAAGGCGAGCGTCGTCGGCATCCCCGTGGTCGTCGCGGTGGGGGCCGCGAGCTCGCTGGCGGTCGAGCTGGCGACCTCGGCCGGCATCACCCTCGTCGCGTTCGCGCGCCCTCCGCACCTGTCGGTCTACAGCCGGCCCGACCGGCTGCTCGGGCCCACGTAGCGGACGTACCCGTGAGTAGCGTCGACGCAATTGCGCGAGCGGCGCCGATGGGGTGAAAGATGGGTGGAAACGCGCTCCGAACCCGTGCGCGACCCCGTCACCGGTGAAAGGACGAGCGCGTGGCTTCCCGCGAAGACGTCGGCCCCATCCTCAACGGCATCCCCACCCACCTGCCCGACATCGACCCTGCCGAGACCCAGGAGTGGCTCGACAGCCTCGACGCGGTCATCGACGGCCCGGGCCGGATGCGGGCGCGCTACCTGATGCTGCGCATGCTCGAGCGGGCGCGGGCCGAGCAGGTCGGCGTGCCGTCCCTGACGACCACGGACTACGTCAACACGATCAGCCCCGAGCAGGAGCCCTGGTTCCCCGGCGACGAGGAGGCCGAGCGCCGCTTCCGCGCCTACCTGCGCTGGAACGCCGCGATGATCGTGCACCGCGCCCAGCGCCCCGGCATCGGCGTCGGTGGCCACATCTCCACCTACGCCTCGGCCGCGACCCTGTACGAGGTGGGCTTCCAGCACTTCTTCCGCGGCAAGGACCACCCCGGCGGCGGCGACCAGGTCTTCTACCAGGGCCACGCCTCCCCCGGCATGTACGCCCGGGCGTTCCTCGAGGGCCGACTCTCGGAGGACCGCCTCGACGGCTTCCGCCAGGAGAAGTCGCACCTCGTCGACGGCTCGCCGCTCGCGCTGCCGTCCTACCCGCACCCGCGGCTGATGCCCGACTTCTGGGAGTTCCCCACGGTGTCGATGGGCATCGGCCCGATGAACGCCATCTACCAGGCGCAGTTCAACAAGTACCTGCACAACCGCGGCATCAAGGACACCAGCGACCAGCACGTGTGGGCGTTCCTCGGCGACGGCGAGATGGACGAGCCCGAGTCGCGCGGCCTGCTGCAGCTGGCCGCCGGCGAGGAGCTCGACAACCTCACCTTCGTGGTCAACTGCAACCTGCAGCGGCTCGACGGCCCGGTGCGCGGCAACGGCAAGATCATCCAGGAGCTCGAGGCGTTCTTCCGGGGCGCCGGCTGGAACGTCATCAAGGTCATCTGGGGCCGGGGCTGGGACCCGCTGCTCGCGGCCGACGGCGACGGCGCGTTGACCCACCTGATGAACTCCACCTCCGACGGCGACTACCAGACCTTCCGGGCCAACGACGGCAAGCACGTGCGCGAGAAGTTCTTCGACCGTGACCCGCGCACCCGCAAGATGGTGGCCGACTGGACCGACGACGACATCTGGTGGAAGCTCAAGCGCGGCGGCCACGACTACCGCAAGGTGTACGCCGCCTACAAGGCCGCCACCGAGCACACCGGCCAGCCCACCGTCATCCTCGCGAAGACGATCAAGGGCTACGGCCTGGGCACCACCTTCGCCGCGCGCAACGCGACGCACCAGATGAAGAAGTTCACCCTCGAGGACCTCAAGACGTTCCGCGACAGCCTCCAGCTGCCGATCAGCGACGAGGTGCTCGAGAAGGACCCCTACAACGCGCCCTACTACAACCCGGGCCCCGACGACGAGGCCATCGCGTACGCCCTCGAGCGCCGGCAGAAGCTGGGCGGCGGTGTGCCGCAACGGCGCACGAAGCACGCCACGGTGCACCTGCCCGACGACTCCGCGTACTCGCAGGTGAAGAAGGGCTCGGGCAAGCAGCAGGTCGCCACGACCATGGCGTTCGTGCGGCTGCTCAAGGACCTGATGCGCGACAAGGAGTTCGGCCAGCGGATCGTGCCGATCATCCCCGACGAGGCACGCACCTTCGGCATGGACAGCTTCTTCTCGACGATCAAGATCTACAACCCGCACGGCCAGAACTACACGCCGGTCGACGCCGACCTGATGCTCGCCTACCGCGAGGCCAAGGACGGCCAGATCCTGCACCTCGGCATCAACGAAGCCGGCTCGATGGCCGCCTTCACCGCGGTCGGGTCGAGCTACGCCACCCACGGCCAGCCGATGATCCCGATCTACGTCTTCTACTCGATGTTCGGGTTCCAACGCACCGGCGACTCGATCTGGGCGGCCGCCGACCAGATGACGCGTGGCTTCCTCATCGGCGCCACCGCCGGCCGCACCACCCTCACCGGTGAGGGCCTGCAGCACGCCGACGGCCACTCGCCGCTGCTGGCGTCGTCGAACCCCGCGGTCGTGCACTACGACCCGGCGTTCTCGTACGAGATCGCGCACATCATGCAGGACGGCCTGCACCGGATGTACGGCACCGACGACTCGCTCACCGATGCCGACCGCAACGTCATCTACTACCTCACCGTCTACAACGAGCCGATGGTGCAGCCGGCCGAGCCCGAGCACGTCGACCGCGAGGGCATCCTGCGCGGGCTCTACCGCTACGCCGAGGGGTCCACCGAGGGCCTGCCCGACGACGCGCCGCGGGTGCAGCTGCTCGCGTCCGGCGTGGGCATGGCCTGGGCGCTCGAGGCCCAGGAGCTGCTGCGCAACGACTGGAACGTCGTGGCCGACGTGTGGTCGGTGACCTCGTGGAACGAGCTGCGCCGTGACGGGCTGCGGTGCGACGAGGCCGCGTTCCTCCACCCGGAGAACGAGGCGCCGGTGCCGTGGGTGACCCGGCAGCTGTCCGACCGCCCGGGCCCGGTCGTGGCCGTGTCCGACTACATGCGGGCCGTGCAGGACCAGATCCGCCAGTGGGTGCCGGGGCGCTTCTCCTCGTTGGGTGCCGACGGGTTCGGCTTCTCCGACACCCGCCCCGCGGCGCGGCGCTTCTTCCACATCGACGGGCCGTCGATGGCCGTGCGGGCGTTGCAGTCGCTCGCCGAGGGGGGCGAGGTCGACCGGTCGGTGCCGCTGGAGGCCGCGCGCCGCTACCGGCTGTCCGACGTCACCGCCGGTGCCTCGGGCAACGAGGGCGGCGACAGCTGACCCCCACCCGACGACAGTAGAGAACACGCCGCCTCGCGTTCGCTCGAGGCGGCGTGTTCTCTACTGTCGACCTCATGCTCCTTGCCTTCAGCATCGCCCCTGCCGGCCCCGACGACACCGGGTCCTACTCCGCCGCCGTGGCCGAGGCGGTGCGCATCGTGCGCGCGTCCGGCCTCTCGAACGAGACGACCTCGATGTTCACGACGATCGAGGGCGAGTGGGACGAGGTGATGGCCGTGCTCAAGCAGTGCGTCGACGCCATGACCGCGTCCCACCCGCGGGTCTCGCTGGTGGTCAAGGCCGACATCCGGCCGGGACACACGGGCCAGCTGAGCTCGAAGGTGGCCCGCATCGACGAGCTGCTCGGAACCGACGACTGACCACATCTCGCATTTGTGAACATGCAGACTTCTGTATAGTCTTGCATCGTGTCCAAGGTCCTCACCTCCCTGCCCGTCGGCGAGCGCGTCGGCATCGCCTTCTCCGGGGGCCTCGACACCTCCGTGGCCGTCGCGTGGATGCGCGAGAAGGGGGCGGTGCCCTGCACCTACACGGCCGACCTGGGCCAGTACGACGAGCCGGAGATCGACACCGTGCCCGAGCGGGCCGGCCAGTACGGCGCCGAGCTGGCCCGGCTGGTCGACTGCCGGCACGCGCTGGTCGAGGAGGGCCTGTCGGCGATCGCCTGCGGGGCGTTCCACATCCGCAGCGGCGGGAAGACCTACTTCAACACCACTCCGCTGGGGCGTGCGGTCACCGGCACGCTGCTCGTGCGGGCGATGCACTCCGACTCCGTCGAGATCTGGGGCGACGGCTCCACCTTCAAGGGCAACGACATCGAGCGGTTCTACCGCTACGGCCTGCTCGCCAACCCCAACCTGCGCATCTACAAGCCGTGGCTGGATGCCGACTTCGTCACCGAGCTGGGCGGCCGCCACGAGATGAGCGCCTGGCTCACCGAGCGCGACCTGCCCTACCGCTCCAGCCAGGAGAAGGCCTACTCCACCGACGCCAACATCTGGGGCGCCACGCACGAGGCGAAGACGCTCGAGCACCTCGACGAGTCGATGGAGGTCGTCGAGCCGATCATGGGGGTGAAGTTCTGGGACCCCTCGGTGGCCATCGAGACCGAGGACGTCACGATCACCTTCGTGCAGGGCCGCCCGGTGGCCGTCAACGGGCACACCCTCGACCCGCTCGCGCTGGTCGACGAGGTGAACGCGATCGGTGGCCGGCACGGCATCGGCATGTCCGACCAGATCGAGAACCGCATCATCGAGGCCAAGTCGCGCGGCATCTACGAGGCGCCGGGCATGGCGCTGCTGCACATCGCCTACGAGCGCCTGCTCAACGCCGTGCACAACGAGGACACCCTGGCCAACTACCACGCGCAGGGCCGCCAGCTCGGCCGGCTGCTCTACGAGGGCCGCTGGCTCGATCCGCAGAGCCTGATGATGCGCGAGGCCATCCAGCGCTGGATCGCCTCGCTGGTCACCGGCCAGGTCACCCTGCGGCTGCGGCGCGGCGAGGACTACTCCATCGTCGACACCCGGGGCGAGAACTTCAGCTACCACCCGGACAAGCTGTCGATGGAGCGCGTCGAGAACGCCGCCTTCGGCCCGCTCGACCGGATCGGCCAGCTGACGATGCGCAACCTCGACATCGCCGACAGCCGCGCCAAGCTCGAGGTCTACGCCGGCCAGCCGGTCGAGCAGGGCCAGCTGCTGGTCGAGCACGGCACGCTCTTCGGCGAGCTGCCCGCCGGCGGCTACGACCAGATCGCCGACAACCCGCTGGCCTCGGCCGCCGACGACGACGCCCTCGACCGCGCCGCCATGGAGTCGGGCACCGACTGAACCAGGGAGCGAACGCACCGGTGTTGTGAACCGCACACAAATACACTGCCGGTATGCCGTCCGCTCGCACGCGCCCGTCGAACGCCACCCGCGCCCGGGTCGCCCGCGCGGCCGGCGACCTCGGCGCCGCCGCGGTGCAGCAGATGGAGACCGACCACGAGTGGTACCGGTCGCTGTCGGCCGAGGACCGCTCGTGGGTGGGGCTGGTCGCGCAGGCGGGCATCACCTCGTTCCTCGACTGGTTCGGCGGCGACCAGGCCCAGCCCGCCGTCACCGCCGACGTCTTCGGCACTGCTCCGCGCGAGCTCACCCGCTCGATCTCGCTCGCCCAGACGCTTGGCCTGATCCGCACGGTCATCAACGTCGTCGAGCGCGAGATCGCCGACCTCGCCGCCCCGGGCGAGGGCGACCTGGCCCGCGAGGCGGTGCTGCGCTACAGCCGCGAGGTGGCCTTCTCGGCCGCCGAGGTCTACGCCCAGGCCGCCGAGGCCCGGGGGGCCTGGGACGCGCGGCTGGAGTCGCTCGTGGTCGACGCCGTGCTGCGCGGTGAGGCCGACGAGTCGATGCAGTCGAGGGCGGCCGCGCTCGGCTGGGGCGCGGTCACCCAGGTCGTGGTGGTGGTCGGGTCCACCCCGCCGGGTGCCACGGCACCGGTGCTCACCGACCTGCACCGCGCGGCCCGGCGCACCGGCGTCGAGCTGCTCGTCGCCATCCACGGGCCGCGGATCATCTGCATCGGCGGCAGCGTGACCGACCCCATGGAGCTGGCGGCCGCGCTCGACCCCCACCTCGGCGAGGGGCCGCTCGTCGTCGGCCCGGTCGTGCCGCACCTGTTCGCCGCCGGCCGCAGCGCCCGGGCCGCCATCTCCGGGCACGGCGCAGCACCGGCGTGGCCGGCAGCGCCCCGGCCGGTGCACGCCGAGGACCTGCTGGCCGAGCGGGCCCTCCTCGGCGACCTGCCCGCCCGCGGGGCCCTGGCCGCCCGCATCGTGCGGCCCCTGGCCGAGAGCCCCGGCGGCACCCTGCTCGAGACCGCGGCCGCCTTCCTCGACGGCGCCCACGGGGTCGAGGGCACGGCCCGGGCGCTGATCGTGCACCCCAACACCGTGCGCTACCGGCTGGCCGGCATCACCAAGGTCATCGGCTACGACCTCACCGACGCCCACGACGCCCAGACCGTGCGCATCGCCCTCGCGTTCTCCCGGCTCGGACCCCTCTCGCGGTCGAGCACCCGACCCTGACCGGCATCCGCGGCCCGTGCTCGCGTTGGAGGAAACCTACAGAACTGGGCGAAAAGGTTCGTCCCCGTTCAAGACGAGATGACCGCGACCCGCACGACAGGGTGGGACACGTGATCGTCATCGTCTGCCCCGGCCAGGGCTCCCAGACCCCGGGCTTCCTCGCCCCGTGGCTCGAGCTGCCCGGCCTGCGTGACCAGCTGACCGCCCTTTCCGACGCCGCCGAGGTCGACCTCGTCACCCACGGCACCACGTCCGACGAGGACACCATCAAGGACACCGCAGTCGCCCAGCCGCTGCTCGTGGGCGCCGGGCTGCTGGCCCTGCGCGCCCTCGGCGGCGCCGGCGACGGCACGGATGCCGGGTCGCCGGCCGGCACCGGCGCGCTCGCCGGGCACTCGGTCGGTGAGATCACGGCCGCTGCCGCGGCCGGGGTGCTGACCGAGACCGACGCCATGCGCTTCGTGGCCCAGCGCGGCCGGGCGATGGCGCAGGCCAGTGCGGCCACCCCCACCGGCATGAGCGCGGTGCTCGGTGGCGACCCCGACGACGTGCTCGCCGCCATCGAGCGGCACGACCTCACCCCCGCCAACGTCAACGGCGCCGGGCAGGTCGTGGCCGCCGGTGCCCTCGACGCCCTCGCGGCCTTCGCGGCCGACCCACCCACCCGGGCGCGCGTCATCCCCCTCAAGGTCGCCGGGGCGTTCCACACCCACTTCATGCAGCCCGCCGTCGGCGAGCTGCGCGACGCGTGGGCCGACCACGACGTCTCCGACCCCGGCGTCACCCTGGTCTCCAACCGTGACGGCGCAGTGGTCACCGACGGCCGCGAGGTGCTCGACCGCCTGGTGGCCCAGGTGTCCAACCCGGTGCGCTGGGACCTGTGCATGGAGCGGTTCACCGACCTCGGTGTCACCGCCATCCTCGAGCTGCCGCCGGCCGGCACCCTCGTCGGGCTCGCCAAGCGAGCGCTCAAGGGCGTCGAGCTGCTCGCCCTGAAGACCCCCGACGACCTCGACGCCGCCCGCACCCTGATCAAGGAGCACTCGGCATGACCGTGACCCCCAAGGGCTTCGCCTCCGCGCTGCAGGTGTCGGCCCCCACCCTGCACGCCCGGATCAGCGGCATCGGCGGCTACCGTCCGCGCCGGATCGTGCACAACAACGAGATCGTCGACCGCATCGACTCCTCCGACGAGTGGATCCGTGAGCGCTCCGGCATCATCGAGCGGCGCTGGGCCGGCGAGGGCGAGTCGGTCATCGACATGTCGATGTTCGCCGCGCGACCTGCGCTGGAGATGGCCGGTATCGAGGCCACCGACCTCGACGCCATCCTGCTCGCCACGGTCAGCTGGCCGTACCAGACCCCGGCGGCCGCACCGCTGGTCGCGAAGGAGTTCGGCAGCACCGCCATGGCGCTGGACATCTCGTCCGCCTGCTCCGGCTACTGCCACGGCATCGCCCTGGCGAACGACCTGGTGCGCGGCGGTACCGCGAGGAACGTGCTCGTCATCGGCGTCGAGCGGCTGTCCGACTTCACCAGCCGCGACGACCGTGGCACCGCGTTCATCTTCGGCGACGGCGCCGGAGCGGCCGTGGTGAGCCGCTCCGACACCCCCGGCATCGGGCCCACCATCTGGGGCTCCGACGGCGACAAGTGGGACGCCATCTCGCAGACCGAGAGCTGGATCGACGTGCACCAGCAGAACCTCGGCTGGCCGCACATCGGCATGCAGGGCCAGACCGTCTTCCGCTGGGCCGTGTGGGGCATGGCTCCGGTCGCGCAGCAGGCGCTCGACGCCGCCGGCATCACGGTCGACCAGCTCGACGCGTTCATCCCGCACCAGGCCAACGTGCGCATCGTCGACGCCATGGCCAAGCAGCTGAAGCTGCCCCCGGACGTCGCGATCGCCCGCGACATCGCCTACACGGGCAACACCTCCGCCGCGTCGGTGCCACTGGCGATGGAGCGGATGGTGCGCAAGGGCCAGGTGCCCCGCGGCGGCCTCGCCCTGCAGATCGGCTTCGGTGCCGGGCTCACCTACGCCGCCCAGGTCGTCGTCATCCCCTGACGCACAGCTCCCGTGGGCCCACGGGTCACCCGGGCCACCCGCACAGGCACACCCACCCCAGAGAAGAGATCGAAGGAGCACCGCAATGGCACAGAGTGAGCAGGAGATCCTCGCCGGACTGGCCGAGATCGTCAACGAGGAGACCGGGCTCGACCCGGCCGAGGTCCAGTCGGACAAGTCGTTCACCGACGACCTCGACATCGACTCGCTGTCGATGATGACGATCGTCGTCAACGCCGAGGAGAAGTTCGGCGTGCGCATCCCCGACGACGAGGTCAAGAACCTCACCACCGTCGGCGACGCCGTCGGCTTCATCGCCAAGAACCAGGCCTGACCCGGCTCGTCCGCCCCTCCCCCTCGCCATGAGGGCGGAGGGGGCGGACACTGGATCCCACGTCATCCCACGTCCCTTCCCACAAGGAGCTGCAGGACCCATGAGCGAGCGACGCGTCGTCGTGACCGGACTCGGTGCGACCACCCCCCTCGGCGGCACGATCGCCGAGACCTGGGACGGCATCCTGGCGGGACGGTCTGGGGCAAAGCCCCTCCCGGAGGAGTGGCTGGAGCAGTACGAGCTGCCCGTGCACTTCGCGTGCACGATCGCGCAGCAGCCTGCCGACGTGCTCACCAAGGTCGAGGTCCGCCGGATGGACCCCAGCGCCCAGTACGCGGTCATCGCCGCGCGCGCGGCGATGGAGGACGCCGGCTCACCCGAGATCGACCCGCTGCGCCTCGGCGTCGCGATCGGCACCGGCATCGGTGGCGTCTGGACCCTGCTCGACCAGTGGGACATCCTCAAGGAGAAGGGCGTGCGGCGCGTCTTCCCGCTCGCCGTCCCGATGCTGATGCCGAACACCTCGGCCGGCAACGTCTCCCTCCAGCTGGGCGCCCGTGCCGGCGCCCACACCACGGTGTCGGCCTGCGCGTCCGGCGCCGAGTCGATGGGCACCGGCTACGACATGATCCGCACCGGCCGCGCCGACATGGTCGTCGCGGGCGGCACCGAGGCGGCCATCCACCCGCTGCCGTTCGCCGGCTTCTCCCAGATGCAGGCCCTCTCGACCCGCAACGACGACATCGCCGCGGCGTCACGCCCCTACGACACCGGCCGCGACGGCTTCGTCATGGGCGAGGGCGCAGCCGTGATGGTGCTCGAGGAGTACGAGCACGCGGTCGCCCGCGGAGCCCGCATCTACGCCGAGTTCGCCTCGATCGGGATGTCCGCCGACGCCCACCACATCACCGCCCCCGAGCCCGAGGGCGCCGGCGCGTCGCGGGCCATGCAGGAGGCGGTCGAGCGGGCCGGCCTGAGCGTCAACGACATCGTGCACATCAACGCGCACGCCACCTCGACCCCGGTCGGCGACGTCGCCGAGGCCAACGCCGTCCGCCGCGCCTTCGGTGCGGCCGCCGACGACATGTGCGTCAGCGCCACGAAGTCGATGACCGGTCACCTGCTCGGTGCGGCCGGGGCGCTCGAGGGACTGCTGGCCGTGCTGTCGGTGCACCACCGCGTCGCCCCGGCGGCCATCAACATCGACGACTTCGACCCGAAGATCGACCTCGACGTCGTGCGCGGCGAGCACCGCACGCTTCCCGACGGTGACATCGCCGCGCTCAACAACTCCTTCGGTTTCGGCGGCCACAACGTCGCGATCGTCGTGAAGAGCGTCTGAGGCCGACCCTCCCCCAGCTGCGCGCGACCCGCGCGAACGACGACGCCCCCGCTTCCTCCCGGGGGCGTCGTCGTGCGTGTGGGGGGTGGCGGCGGTCAGCCCACCTTGTGCAGCCAGCGCACCGGCGCGCCGTCACCGGCATACCGGAACGGCTCGAGCTCGTCGTCCCAGTCGGCGCCGAGCAGCTCCTCGACCATCTCGTGCATGGCTTCGGGGCTGCCCTGGGCCAGCATGAGCACCTCGCGCAGGCGGTCCTCGTTGATCACGGCGTCGCCGCTCGCGGAGACCCAGGTGTGGTGGATGCCCAGGCGCGGGGTGTGCGACCAGCGCGAGCCGTCGCAGCCGGGGCTGGGCTCCTCGGTCACCTCGTAGCGCAGGTGGTCCCAGCCGCGTAGCGCGGAGGCGATCCGGGCGCCGGTGCCCGGCTCGCCGGCCCAGCTGAGCTCGGTGCGCACCAGGCCGGGGGCTGCGGGCTGGTCGGTCCAGTCGACGGCCACCCGGGTACCGAGCACCCCTTCGACGGCCCAGACGATGTGCGGGCACAGCGCCTTGGGGGTCGAGTGGACGTAAACCACTCCCCGCGTGTTGGTACGCGGCATCGCGACAGACATCCTGGCCTCCTTCGCGTGCGAGGGACGTCTTCCCCAACGCCGGTGCGCGCGATCTCTGGCCTTCGATCTGCCGGTGGCCGGGGGTTCAACCCCGGTCCGGATGCCGTGTGGCGGTGCTCTGTGGGCACGTACGAGTGCCGTTGTGGGTCACATCATGCCCCAACCGCACCAGCGGCACCAGCAAACCCACCAATCCCGTCCGGCTCAGGTGGCGCTGCCGCTCGCGCGGGTTGGCGCCGCGGATGCCGTGGACGCGCCCCGGTAGGCTCGCGGCGCCCCCGGCCGGCGTCGCGGCGGAGGGCGCCGGGGCGTTAGCTCAGTCGGTCAGAGCAGCGGACTCATAATCCGTCGGTCGTCGGTTCAAGCCCGACACGCCCCACCAG
>CAWDBL010000029.1:0-37027 GCA_963800505.1 uncultured Actinomycetota bacterium | reverse complement strand
GCCGTACACCCCTGGGACATCCACGGCGCGCACGCGGCCGGACTGCGCACCGCCTGGATCAACCGAACCGGCAGCCGCTACCCCCGCACCATTCATCGCACCGAGATCGAGTCGACGTCGCTGACCGAGCTGGCCCAGATTCTGGGCGCCTCCAGCCGCAAGGGGTGACACCCCCGCTCGCCCACGCCTGGCTGCGGCTGCGTGTCCGACCCCGGCACTCGGAGGGCAACTTGTCATGAGAGGGACATGTGACTGTCCGGTGGCCGTCATGTCCGGTGGAGATGGTGGGAGGTCACCAGTACCCGGCGCGCCTACGCGCGTCAGGAGACGAGCGAGGGAGACGGTATGAGCACGCGAGTCGAGGAGTCCACCATGGTCAACGTCCCGGTACGCCGGGCGTACGACCAGTGGACGCAGTTCGAGGAGTTCCCCCAGTTCATGAAGGGGGTCGAGAGCGTCACGCAGGTGGAGGAGGACCGGCTTGACTGGGTGGCCGAGATCGGCGGCGTGCGACGTCAGTGGGAGGCCCGCATCCTCGAGCAGGTCCCGGACCGCAAGGTGGCCTGGGCCGCCACCGAGGGCACCACCAACGCCGGTGCGGTGACCTTCGAAGAGCTCGACGCCGGCCAGACGTCGGTGACCTTGGTGCTGGACTACGAGCCCGAGGGGCTGGTGGAGAGGGCCGGCGACGCGCTCGACGTGGTCGAGCGACAGGCCGAGGCCGACCTCGAACGCTTCAAGTCGTTCATCGAGTCCGAGGGCGGCGCCACCGCGGACGACGGCATCCGCATGCTGTCCGACGAGGAGATCGAGCAGGGTGCGCTCAGCACTCCCCCGACCGCGACCTCCCAGCCCCGACCACCACTGACCGAGGTGAGGAACGGTGAGCTCGGGTGGGTGTTGACGCGCGGACCTTCCGCCGGAGCTGGAGGCTGGCCGTGATTGCCATGGTGGTGGCCCTGTCGGGGTGCTCGTTGTTCTCGCCGGCCGCCACCTCGTTCCCCCAGATCCAAGCCGACGGGGTCCCGTTGACCATCGAGGGGGTCGAGTTCGAGAACCTCGTGGTGGTCGCCCCGGCGCGAGGCGCGCGTGGAGTGCTCACAGGGCAGGCGGTCAACGTCACCGGACAGCCGATCGAGGTGGCGGTCTCGGTGGACGAGCGTGGGGCACCCGCTCGGTTCACCTTGGCGCCGTTCGCCGGGGACGGCATCTCCTCGATGCCGACCAACGTCGACCTCGGCCCGATACCGGTGATTCCCGGTGCCACCGTCACGCTGGTCGTCAGCACTCCTGAGGCCGGCGCGAACGAGGTGTCTGTTCCAGTGCTGCCTCCCGGCACCGACCTGGACTACTACGACGGCATCCGCCCCTGAGGAAACCCTCCGCCGCCTGTCACCGTCCTGCCTGGCCCGGTTGCCTCATGCAGGTGTCTAGCGGGCTTGGTGGCCGATGATGTGGTGTGCTCTCCCGACTGGCCCCGGCTCGTCGTCGAGTCGTGCTCGCGGTGCTTGCACTCGTCGTGCTCGCACTGCTGGCTGGACTCCTCGCGGCGCTGCTCTCGCGGCAGCCTGCCAGCCCGGTCGACCAGTCGGTGGCTGGTCCGGTGCTGCTCGTGCCGGGATACGGCGGGTCGACACAGTCCCTCGATGCGCTCGCCCGGTCCTTGCGCGAACAGGGCCGCGACGTGACCGTGGTCGCCCTCCCCGATCGCGCACAGGGCGACCTGGACGACCAGGCCACGGTGCTCGGCGTGGCCGTCGACGCCGCACTGGCCAGGACCCTCACGCCATCGGTGGACGTGGTGGGCTACTCCGCCGGCGGCGTGGTGGCTCGGTTGTGGGCCACCGAGGGCGGCGGCGGCGACCGCCTGCGCCGCCTCGTCACCCTCGGCTCGCCCCACCATGGCACGGAGCTGGCGTCCTTGGGCTCGCTGGTTGCGGGCTCCTGCCCGGCGGCCTGCCGCCAACTTGCGCCCGACAGCCCGCTGCTGGCGCGGCTCGACGCGGAGCCGGTGCCTGCCGGGCTGGTCTTCGTCTCGCTGTGGACCACACTCGACGAGGTCGTGGTGCCGGCCTCCTCGGCCGTGGTCGACGGGGTGCCGAGCCCGTCGTTGCAGAGCATCTGCCCGAGGGCTTCAGCCCGCCACGGCGACCTCCCCAGCGACCCCCTCGTCCAGGCCCTGGTGCGGGAGGTCCTGAGCCGGGAGGTACCGCCGAGCTGGACGGCGGCGGACTGCGACCGGCTCGATGGTGCGCCTAGCTCGTGACATCGCGGGTCGTGAAGTTGGCCCAGGCGGCGCCGAGGAAGACGGCGACGTAGAGCAGCTGCAGACCGATTCCGCGCTGGATGTTGCTCCACAGGATCGGGTCCCGGTAGAGGTCGACGAAGGAGAGCCAGTACCGGGTGGGGAGGTAGGGCTGGAGCGGGCGAGCCGCGTCCACCGTCAGGAGGAGGGAGGAGCCGATGAGGAAGGCAAGGGCGCCCAGGGTCGCCGACTGCGGGGAGTCGGTCATCGTGGAGAGCAAGAGCGCGAGAGAGGCCACCCCCAACATCGAGATCGTGACGAACGCGATGGCGGCGGCGCTGCGCCAGGCGACCTGCCCCGGTGTCAGGGCCGAGCCGGACAGGCTGAGCATGGCTCCGGAGACTGGGGCGTTGCCCAGCAGCAGCCGACCCACCAGGAAACCGACCCCGGCGACCGACAGCACCGCGACGAGCACGAAGGCGGTGATCGCGGCCAGCTTGCGCACCAGGAGCCGGGTTCGACCCACCGGCCGGACGAGCAGGTAGCGCAAGGTGCCGGCCTGGGCCTCTCCGGCCACCGACTCCCCGGCCACGACGGCGATCGACACCGGCAGGAAGAGGGGAAGGACGATGGCGAGCGCCGCTATGGCGAACAACGACCCGTTCGCCGAGACGGCACTGAGAAAGGCTGGGCCGGTGCCGGGCCGTGGCGCGATGCCCGTCCATGCCAGCAGGGCCGCCACGATGGTGGGCAGGAGGTTGAGCAGCAGGATCGCGACCCAGGTTCGCCGCCTCCCGAAGAGCTTGGTGAGCTCAACGTGGTTCACCGGGCCACCTCGTCCTGGCTGCGACGGCTGGTGTGCTCGTCGATGACGTCCTCGAGCGAGCGCCGCTCGGGGCCGAGCTCACGCACCACGACTCCGGCGCCGACGAGACGGGCGTTGAGGTCTCCGGGGTCCCCTGCCCGGACGACCAGCCGCTCCCCGTCGCGTTCCTCGACCGCCCCGCCGAGCAGCGCGGCGGCGCGATGCGGGTCCGGGGTCACGATGACGACCCGTCCGGTGGGTGCCTGGAGCACGGCGAGGTCCTGCTCGAGTACGAGCCGGCCGCGGTCCAGCAGCCCGATCCGGGTGCACAGCTGCTCCACCTCGGCGAGCAGGTGGCTCGACAGGAAGATCGTCGTCCCGGCGTCGTGCAGGGTCCCGAGCAGCTCGCGGATCTCACGGATGCCGCTCGGGTCCAGCCCGTTGGTCGGCTCGTCAAGGACGAGCAGCTCCGGCTGGCGCAGCATTGCTGCGGCCAGGCCGAGCCGTTGCCGCATGCCCAGCGAGTAGCCACGCACCGGTCGCCGGCCGACAGACTGCAGGCCGACGAGGCCCAAGGCGTGCGAGGCGCGGTCCCGGCGGTCGCGCCGGCCACCCCCGAGCGGGCCCGCGGGTGTCTTCCCACTCGCGTCGAGGAGCATGAGGTTGGCCAGCCCGGAGAGGTGCCCGTACGCGGCCGGTCCCTCCACCAGGGCACCAACCCGCTCCAGCACGACGCCGGACGCCTTGGGCATCTCCTGTCCGAAGAGCTCGATCTTCCCCGAGGTGGGCAGCACGAGCCCCAGCAGGCAGCGCACCGTCGTCGTCTTGCCCGAGCCGTTCGAGCCGAGGAACCCGTAGATGTCCCCCGAGCGGACGGCCAGGTCGAGGTCGACCACCGCCGAGACCGAGCCGAAGACCTTGGTGAGACCGTCGGTCCGGATCACGGTGGCCGTGCTGTCAGGTGAGGTCATCGGCTCGTCGCCGAGCGCAGGTCGGCGGCCGCCATCGCCAGTCCTTCGGGGGTGAGCGTCCCAGCGAGCAGCATGGTCTCGCCGGTGACCGCGGGGTCGGTCAGCAGCAGTGCCAGCGGCCCCACCGACAGCGCCACGCCCTCGGGTAGCGCGGTGGACCCCGCAGCGAACGAGAGCTGCTGGCGCAGCGAGCGCGCGGCGCGCCCGGGCAGCACCCCGACGGCGAACTGGGTGGTGCCGCGACCGTACTGGGCGACCCCTTCGAGGCCGGACGTCGTGGGCAGCCGTGAGTAACCCAGCAGGTCCTGCGGCAGGCCGGGGTCGGGGACCCGACCCACCGCGCGCACCAGGTCGAAGCGCCGGCCCCCGCCAACGCGGGAGCCCGCGGGTGGCACGAAGCGGGTCGCCGACGGTTCTGGCGTGGCGGTGCTGAAGTCGAGGAAGGTGCTCGACATGGCGGGAACCTGCGCCCCTCGACCGTAGACATCGACGCGTACAGGGATCCCGGACCCCCTGTCGGACCAGACGTCGACCCGCTCGATGCTGCCGAGCGGGTCGTCGGGGCGGAAGCGCAGACCCTCGGCCACGCCACCCGCCACCAGCCGCGGCGGCAGGGCCGTGAGGCGATCAACGGTGGCCCCGCCGAGCAGACGGGCGGCGAGCTGTGGCGGCACCACATCGCGCGACCGCGGCAACCGGACCTGACCCAGGTCGGCCGCGCCGTAGGACATGACGTTGTCCTCGGAGTCCCAGCTGGCGGTCCCGAGGTCGACGGCGTACTGGTCGTTCTCGCCAGTGGGGGTCAGGGTGTCGACGCGCCAGTCATCCGCCGCCCGCCACCACACCCGCACCTGGGTCCGGCCGCCGAGGAGCGTGCTCACGTCGTCGAGTACCTCCGACGCAGGGAGGGCCAGCGAGCCCGAGGACTCGGCATACCCGGCATACGGGCGATCGGCGGAGGCGCGCATCCGGGTCAGGACGGTCGCGGCGTCGCTGGCCGACCCCAGCGGCACGTGTGCGACGAGGAGTGGCAAGGCGGCCAGTGTCGCCACGACGGCGAGCACCACCAGCCAACGCCACGAGCGTCCCATGGGGGCACGCTATGTCACTGTCCACCAACCGTGGACCCGGCGCCGTCAGACGTCAGTGATTCGTAACGGACTCCCGTGGACACCCAGGGAAGGGCACGGACGGGCTGGTGCCACCGCAGGACGCCGCGCGCCTCGGTGGTCCGCGGCCGCTGCGGACGGTTCCGGGCCCCGCACGACGTTCGCCCGGTCCTTTCCCGGCCCCGCCGTCCTACGGCGCGATACTCTCCGAGACCACCTACCAGCCGGAGGGATTCACGTGTTCTTCGACGACTGGGCGGGTGTGGTGCGTGTTCTGGTCGTGGGAACGTGTGCCTACTTCTCGCTCCTCGCAGTGCTTCGGGTGTCCGGCAAGCGAACACTGGCGAAGCTCAACGCCTTCGACTTCGTCGTCACCGTGGCGCTGGGCTCGACCCTCGCAACGGTGCTGCTGTCGGCCGACGTCGCACTGGTCGAAGGCGTTGCGGCCATGGCGCTCCTGGTCGCCCTGCAGTTCCTCGTCGCGTGGCTGTCAGTACGCAGCAGCGCCGTGGAAGGGCTCGTGAAGTCCGAACCGACATTGGTGTACCACCACGGGTTCCTCACCGGACCGATGCGGCGGATGCGCATCACCGAGGACGAGATCCGGCAGGCTGCGCGGACGGCAGGTCATCCGCGGCTCGGAGCCGGGGCGGCCGTCGTGCTCGAGACGGATGGCTCACTGAGCATCCTCACGGAGGTGCCCACGGTGCTCGACCACTCCGACGCCCGGGACCTCGGGGGCCCGAGCGCGTGAAGGCGGCACTGGTGTCCCTGGCCCACCGCTTCTGGGCGATTCCGTTGCTGTTCGCCTTGGCCGCAAGCCTTCTCGCGCTTGGCGTAACGGCGGTCGATGACTCCTTGGACACCTCGCTGCGCCTGCCGTTCCTGTTCGCCGGCGGTCCCGAAGGGGCACGGGCGCTGCTGGCAGCGATCATCACCTCGATGATCTCGTTCACCGGTCTGGTCTTCTCGATCACCATCGTGGTCCTGCAGCTGACCAGCAGCCAGTTCTCACCCAGGGTGCTGCGCTCGTTCCTCCAGGACAGGTTCAACCAGGTCGCCCTCGGGGTCTTCGTTGCAACCTTCGTCTACGGGCTGGTGGTCCTGCGGGGGGTGCGGGGCACTGCCCAGGTCGAGCCATTCGTCCCCCAGCTCGGTGTCACCTTCGCCTTCGCGTTCGTCCTGGCCTCGGTGCTGGTGTTCCTCGCCTTCATCCACCACATCGCACAGTCCATCCGCGCTGCGACCATCCTGGCCTCCATCGCGGACGACACCCGGGCCCTGCTGGACGACCGCTTCCCCGCTGGCGCGCAGCCCGAGCCGGCACTGTCCCCGCGGGGCCAACCCACCCGAACCATCTCGGCCGAGCGCCCCGGTGTGGTGCAGCGGGTCGATGACGACGCGCTGGCTGGAGCCGCCGAGAGCCAGGGGGTCTGCATCGAGCTGATCCGCGCGGTCGGGGAGTTCGTCGCGACCGGTGCCCCGCTCGCGCTCGTGCACGGGGAGGCGCCGTTCGATGACGGCCTGGTGCATGCCGCCGTGAAGGTCGGGCGTGAGCGCAGCATGGACCAGGACGTCGGCTTCGGCCTGCGTCAACTGGTCGACATCGCCGAGCGCGCTCTCTCCCCTGGCACCAACGACCCCACGACCGCGGTGCAGGCGCTGGACCACCTGCACGACCTCGTGCGCCTCCTCGCCACCCGAGCGCTGACCCCACGGCAACGCACATCCGGGGATGGACGTCTGGTCGTGTGGGTGCCACAGCCGCAGTTCGCCGACTACCTCGCCCTCGCCTTCGACGAGATCGCCCACTGGGGCAGGGACAGCCCCCGCGTCGGACGCCGCCTCCAGATCGCACTGCGAGATCTGCAGTCCGCAGCCCGGCCAGAGCACCGGCCCGCGGTGACCGAGGCGATCGCGCGCCATCAAGGGCTGTCGGTGTCGCCGGCGGTGGACGCGCTCTCACCCACCGACATCGGGCTCCGCTGACGCCGAGGGAGGAGCCACTGCGTTCAGTGGGTGATGGCCGTCTGCTGGTACAGGACGAGGCGAGGCTGGTCGTCGACCATCCGGTAGACGCTGGACATCAGCGCGACGAACGGTTCGCTCTGGCCCTCGCGCGACGCGTGGGCCAGGTAGACCAGGGCTGCTGCGTCTCCGCCGACCTCCACCAGTCGCTCCTCGCGCAGCTCGTACCACGCCCATGGCGGGGCGTCGTCGAGCGAGCTCGCGATGGTGTCACGATCAAGGACCATGCCGTTGACGAGGACCATGACGGCGTCGGGAGTCATCAGCCGCCCGTAGAAGTCGCCGCCCGCGGACCGGGTGAGAGAGTCCCAGCCGCGGCGCTCGAGGTCCATGAGCTGGGTGAGGCCAAGTGCATCCATGGCTCCTCACGCTACTGCTTCAGACGCGCGGGGAGGCTCAGGCCGGAGCATGATCGCCGCCGCGTTCCGGGACTCCGTCCAGGGCCCGCCGGGCGAGCTCGTCGAGGTCGGCGAGACGTCCCAGCGCATCGAACCGGTCGCTCTCGGTGCTGGCGACACGAAGCTTCGTGCGTGCCGTGGATCGCTCCTCCTCGAGGGCGGAGACGAACTCGGGGGACGCGTTCATGACGACGCTCCTTGCGGCAACGGGACGGGGAGTCGGTCGATCACTGCACCGGCGCCGTGCCCGAGCTCGTGGAAGATCTCCAGCAAGAGGTCGTCGGGGTCCTGGGCAGCCAGGTGGGCCGGGACGTTGGCGATGCCGTTGGCCAGCACCTCGGGCATGCTCTCGAAGGCCGCACAGGACAGCAGCAGGAGTCGCTCGCCAGGGACGAGCCGTACGCACTCGTGACTCGCGCCGGCTGCCGGCAGGGTCCGGCACCCGGTCGACCCGATGACCAGGGCGGGTGGGGAATTTCGCACGACGAGCGCCAGCTCGCCATCGCGCGTGCAGGCCGCCGTGGAGTAGGCGTCCGGGTCCGCGGGTCCGGCGAAGGTGTTCGTGCTGTCGGCCACGATGACTCGCGTCATGGTCGGACGGGGCTCCAACAGGGCGAGGCCCTTGGGGTACTCGATGCACGTCATGGACCAGCATTCGTCGGCCTTGTGGTTGAGCAGGGCCGACCCGACGACCCGGCTCACGCGCCGGGCCTCGGTGCGGTGTCGACGAGCCCGCACGAGCGCAGGAGGCGGTGGTTGCACGCCCGGTGCCCCGTCACGGTGAACGGCAGGTTGCGGGCGGCGCAGCTGCGACGAGCCCAGAGGATCGCGGCCACGGTGGGGGAGGAGATCTGCTCCACGGCGGAGACGTCCAGCAGCACGCCACGGCCCTGGACCACCCCTGCAGCGACCTGGCTCCTGAGCAGGGCGAGGTCCGCCGACATCGACTCGTTCTGCAGCCGTACCCTGACCGCGCCCTGGCCCTCGGGCGCCCGCCCGCCGGTCGTGGTGGTCATGGTGGTCATGGTGTGCGCCTGGACATGTGCAGGAGCATGCCCACCTCGGATGACGAACGCCGGGACGGGCCCTTTACAGTTGTGTGACAACTTCGGCCCCGGCGCGCTCGGCCAGCCCTTTCGGCCGTGCGGCACTGAGAGACTGCAGTGGTGTCTGTGAGCCTGCTCGTCCTCGAGGACGACGACGGAATCCGCGAGTCGCTCTCGATGGCCCTGGAGGACGAGGGATATCTGACCACGTGCCACGACTCGGCTGAGGCTGCGCTGCAGGACCGCGGGGCGCTCGGTGTGGACCTGATGCTCGTCGACCTCATGCTCGGTGGCATGGACGGCTTCGCCTTCATCCGGGAGGTCCGCCGGGTGACCGACGTGCCGATCATCGTGCTGAGCGCGAAGGCCGACACCCACGACATCGTGGCGGCCCTGGAGGCCGGAGCGGACGACTACGTCACCAAGCCGTTCGAGATCAAGGAAGTGAGCGCCAGGCTGCGTGCGTTGCGGCGTCGACCTCCCGTGCGCCCGCCCGTGCAGGTCGACAGCGCGCCGGTGGTCGCTCAGCCGCAGGTCCTCGACAGCGCTCATGGTCCGATGGTGCTGGACGGCGCAGCGGGTGTCCTTCGTCGTGGGGACGACCCGGTGCACCTGACGGTGACGGAGTTCCGCCTGCTGTGCGAGATGGCCGACGCCCGAGGCCATGTGCTGAGCCGCCGGTCGCTCCTGGAACGGGTCTGGGACCACGGGTACTTCGGCGACGAGCGCATCGTGGACGTCCATGTGCGCCGACTCCGGACCAAGATCGAGGTCGACCCGGCCCAGCCGACCCTGCTGGTGACCGTCCGCGGGCTCGGGTACCGACTGGACCCGGTGTGAGGCTGGTGCGCTCCCCCCTGGGGGTCCGCACCACCGCGACGATCTCGTTCGCGGCCCTGGCCCTGGCGATCTCTGCGGTGCTCGCCGTCGGCACGTACCTGACGGCCAGACACTTCCTGGTCGAGCAGCGTCAGGCCACGGCGGCCCGGCAGGCATTCGTGGATGCCGCGTTCGTGCGGGACGGGTTGCTGACCTCGGGCTCGCAGGTCAGCGACGTCCTCGACAGCACCTCGCCCCCGCCCGGGGCCGTGATCGTCGTCAACCGGGGCGACCGCTGGTACTCGTCATCCCTCAACGAGGGGGCGGATGCCGTGCCCGCCGGGGTCCAGAGGATGGTGGAGGCGGGGAGCGCCGCACGCGCGTGGGGGCTGCTCGACGAGCAGCCGGTGCTTGCCGTGGGAGTCCCGATCCCCTCGGTCGACGCCACGTTCTACGAGCTGTCACCCACCGAGGAGCTCGACTCGACCCTGAAGACACTTGCCCTGGTCCTGGGCTCGTTCGCCCTGGTGACCACCATCAGCGGAGCCGCCATCGGGCGCATGGCCTCGGCGCGGGTGGTCGCACCCCTCGACGAGGTGGCGACGGCCGCGGCGAGCATCGCCGCTGGGGAGATGAGCACTCGCCTCGAGCCCACGACCGATCCCGACCTCGCCGTCATCGTGGGCTCCTTCAACACGATGGTGCAGGCCCTTGACGACCGCATCCAGCGCGATGCACGCTTCGCCGCGGATGTTGCGCACGAGCTGCGTTCCCCGGTGACCACCTTGATGACCAGCATCTCCCTGCTGCGGTCGGCCGAAGGCCCGACGGCGGCGCGACGTCAGGCGGCCCTGGACCTCGTCGACCGCGAGGTGAGGCGGCTGCACCGTGCGCTCGAGCACCTGCTGGAGCTGGGGCGGCTGGACGCCACGGTGGCGGCATCCGGCAAGGAGTGCGTGGATGTCGCCGACCTCGTCACTCACGCGCTGGAGGAGAGCCACCGCTCTCCCCAGGTGGTGACCGCCGACCCTGGGTCGTTGGTGGTCCAGGGTGACAAGCAGGTTCTGCACCGCGCCCTGGTCAACCTGTTCGACAATGCCGACCTGCATGGTGGGGGTGTGCAGCACGTGGTCATCCGCCGCGGTGGGACGGCTGTGCAGGTGCGCGTCGTCGACACGGGACCGGGCGTCGAGGAGTCGGAGCGGGAGCGGATCTTCGAGCGGTTCGTGCGGGTGGGCTCGAGGGGGTCCCGCCCGGGCGCCGGTCTCGGCCTGAGCCTGGTGGCAGAGACGGTCCGAGCCGGTGGGGGAAGCGTGTGGTGCGAGGAGACCCCGGGCGGTGGCGCGACCTTCGTGATGAGTCTGCCCTCGGCCCCCGATGGGGAGGTGGTGGTATGACGAGACGGTCGGCATCGGGCGCACTGGGGGGGATCCTCGTCTTCTGCGCCGCGGTCGCGGGCTGCGGCGTGCCCACCTCCTCCATGGCCCAGTCCGTTCCAGTGGTGCCCTACGACCTCCTGAGCCCGTCCGGTTCCGATCCGTCGGCACGTCCTTCGGTTCCCGGCACGGGTCCACAGGTGTGGCTGGTGCGTGACGATGCGCTCGTTCCCTCCGCGGCGCCTTCCTCCGGAGCCGACGTCCGGTCGACGGCGAGCGCCGTGCTGCTGCGCCTGGCCGAGGGGCCGACGGAGCAGCAGCGTGCCGACGGCCTCGCCACGGCATTCGGCCCGGACGTGCAGCTGGTCCTCACCGAGGTGGCGGGGCGGCGTGCCGTGGTGGACATCCGGGCCGGCGACCAGGCCCCCAGCCCCAGTCGGCTTCCGCTGGCGGTGGGACAGCTCGTCCTGACCCTGACGTCGATCGATGGTGTCGACGAGGTCGTGCTCACGGCGGGAGGGGCCCCCATCGGTGCACCGCTTCCGGGCGGGGCGCTCACCGAGCGCCCGCTGCGTGCCGACGACTACGCGGCCCTGCGGTCATCACGCAGCCGGCCCCCGCGGCGACTCACCCGCACCGACGGTCACGGGGTCGGCATCGCCGACCCCGTGACCGTCCCCGGGCACGCCGTCGGGCCCGGGTCGTCGTGGCTGCCTACACCGCCTCGCGCTCCCGCATCCACGACGGAATCTTGGTCTCGCCGGCGTTGTACCGCCGGGCCAGCTCTCGGACGTCGGGCTCGAGGCCCAGGTCGGCGATCTCATCGGCGATGGACCTGACGACGAGTCGCGTGCTCAGTCCCTCCGCCTTGGCCTCACCTCGGAGCTGGGCGGCGGCGATGGCGTGCGATGTCCGGTCGTCGATCCGCTCGTCGTCCTTGACCAGGGAACCAGTGCTCATGACAAACCTCGCTGTCTCTTCGTACCCGCGTGAAAGTCACGTCGGGTGCTGCGAACACCACCACCGTCGCAAGGGGAGATGACGAACCGTCGGGCGACCGTGTGTCGCTTTCATGACGGTCGCCGCGAGGTTGCTCAGGCCTGCGGGATGTTGCGACGTCGGAAGCCGAGGACGCCGATGAGCGCCAGCACTGCGGCCAGCGCGCTGAGCCCGATGAGGCCCGGCGCCGAGACGGCATCCAGGGGCGGGTTCCCGACGTGGGTGGTGGGAGCCAGGTCGAGCGCCCACCCCGGGAGCTGGAGCCCCGGGCCCAGGAAGGCGACGAACGCCACGGCGGCATAGCCGGCCCAGGCCAGTGGATACGCCCGGGGGCGGACGCCGTAGACCGCGAGGGCCAGCCCGGTGAGCACCAGCTCGGCGGGCAGGTAGGCCAGGCCGGCGCCCAGGATGGACGACGTCTGGTCGGCGTCGCCGACGGACCACGCCACGGTGGCCGCCAGGGCCAGCGACGACGCCCCCACGACCAACAGGAGCCCGGCGACGACGACGAGGGCGTGGGCGCCCAGCCACCGGGTTCGGGAGGTCGTGCCCGTGAGGCGGTGCTCGAGCCGGCCGGCGGCCTCCTCGCCACGCAGGACGCCCACCGCCTGCACCACGTACCCGGTGGCGATGACGGCGAGGTAGAGCTGGCTCACCGCCACGAAGCCGTCCAGCGGTGCCGTCGGCGAGATCCCCATCGCGTCGGCCAGGGCGGGGTTGCCGGTCATCGCGTCGATCAGCTGCTGCGCCAGCGTTCCCATCATCGAGGTGAGCAGGAGGCCTCCGGCCAGCCAGCCCACGATGGCCGGTCGGTGCACCCGGGCGGCGAACCCGACCGGGCTGAGCAGTGCTCCGGTCGCCCTGGCCGGCCCGGTGCGGCCGCGGACCAGGGCGCTACCGACGTCCCGGCCACGGGCGGTGACCACGGCTGCCGCGGCGAGCACGGCGCCGACCGCCAGGGGTAGGGCAAGGGCCCACCAGCGCTGCTGGCCGAACGGAGCCGCCTTCTCCGCCCAGCCGAGCGGGGACAGCCAGGTCACCCAGGTGTCGGTGACGTCACCCACGCCCCGGAGCACGTACGACACGCCGAGGACGAGCAGGGCGCCGGCATAGACGCTTCGCCCGTGCATCGCCACCTGGGCCAACAGGGCCGTGAGGCCTGCGAAGACGAAGGCCAGACCCGCGAGCGAGGCGGCATAGAGAACGGATCCCGCCACCGGGATGCCGCTGGCCGCCAAGCCCACAGCGAACAGGGCCGCGGTGGCCACGATCGCACCGGTGGCCGAGAGGAGGGCCGCCAGCGTCGGCTGGTGCCGAGCGATCCGCCCCCCGAGGAGCAGCTCCACACGCCCGGACTCCTCCTCCCGCCGGGTGGCCCGGGTGACCAGGTTGATGCCGAGCAGGGGGAGCAGGATCGCCGCCAGGAAGCCGAACTCGTCCTGGACGACCCCGCCGAGGCTGTCGATGCCTTCGACGTGGCCGTTGATCGCCTGCAGCGCGTTGCCCGACGTGACAGCCGTGGCATAGCTGTGGATCTTGGCCGGGGTGTCGTAGAGGCCGGCCACCGCCGTCGCGGTCGCGACCATGCTGCCGGCGAGCACGGCCACCCACACCAGCAGCGCCCGTCGCTGGGTTCGCCACAGGACCGTCAACATGGTCGCGGTACCACCCGGCGACGCGGGGGGCCTGAGCTCCGGCCGCGCGGTCATCGTGCCACCACGTCGACGGTCGGCTCGACGTCCTCCTCCGACCCGTCGCCGTAGTTGCGCAGGAACAAGGCATCCAGGCTCGGAGGGGTGACGGTGAGCGTCGTGATGTGCGCTCGATGCAGGAGACCGACCACGGCGTCGAGGTGCTCGGCGTCGACGGTGAACCTCGAGTCCACGTGCCCTGAATTCCGCTCGATCGCCACGTCGGCCACACCGGCGGCAGCAGGGAGCTCCTCAGGGGTCTCGACGGTCAGGGCGCGCACCTGGGTCCGGGTGTGCCGGCGCAGCTCGGCAAGGCTGCCGGAGCTGACGGTGCGGCCGGCCCGGATGATGCTGACCCGGTCGGCGAGGGCCTCGACCTCGTCGAGGATGTGACTGGAGAGCAGCACCGTGACACCGGCATCGCGCCGGTCGCGCACGCAGCGCTGGAAGGCCTGTTCCATGAGCGGGTCCAGCCCGGAGGTCGGTTCGTCGAGCACCAGGAGCTCTGCCTCCGCCGCGAACGCCGCGATCAGTGCGACCTTCTGCCGGTTGCCCTTCGAGTAGTCACGGATCCGCTTGGTCGGGTCGAGGTCGAACAGCTCGACGAGCTCTGTTCGCCGTTGCACGCTGAGCTCGCCGGTGGCCGAGGCGAGGACGTCGAGGCACTGACCTCCGGTGAGGCTCGGCCACAGCGCCACGTCGCCGGGGACGTAGGCCAACCGAGCATGCAGTCGGGCGGCATCGTGCCAGGGGTCGCCGCCGAAGAGCTCGGCCTTACCGTCGGTTGCCCGCATGAGGCCGAGCACGATCCTCATCGTGGTGGACTTGCCGGACCCGTTCGGGCCGAGGAACCCGTGCACCTCTCCCGGGGAGACCGTGAGGTCCAGGCCGTCGAGGGCGCGCACGGCTCCGAAGGTCTTCACCAGCCGTTCGAGGCGGATCACCGGTGTCGTGGTGGTGGTCATGTCAGGACTCCTTTCCGGCGCTGAAGACGCCCGCGGCGTAGATCGGGGTGACCTCGCGGGCCCAGCGGTCCAGGCCGCCCGGGCTGAGCGGGTCGACCCCGATCGCCGCCGCGACGTGGTCCTGGAGGAGGACCAGCGCCAGGTCGTTGATGAGCAGGAAGGCTGCCAGCACCGCCGGGTCGCCGCTCGGCGCGGCGCCGGACCGTTCGGCCATCGCGGCGAGCAGGCGACGTGTGGCGGTGTACCACCGCCCGAACAGGGCTGAGCCGGCGGGGTCGTTGGTGAGCAGCAGACGGCGCAGGTACGCCGGAAGCGGGGAGCCGGACGGGAACGCGCGGGCGAATGCCTCGGCGACGGATGCCGAGGCGCCGCCTTCAGCGAGCATCTGCTCCAGGCTCTCGTCGTCGAGCTCGACGAAGAGCGAGTCGAAGGCGTCCCCGGCGAAGCGGTGCACTTCGCTGCGCAGCCCGTCCTTGCTGCCGAAGTGGTGGAGCACCAGTGCGGGGGAGACCTTGGCGGCCGTAGCGATGTCGCGCACCGTCACGGCCTCGTGCCCTCGTTCGCTGAACAGGCGCAGCGCCACGTTGCGGATCGTCGCGCGAGCGGTGAGGTCGGCACCACTGTCAACTGAACCCATGTTCAACATACTAAACGATTGTTCAGTATGCGGGGTGGTGCTGGGTGCCCCGGCTTCAGGCGGGGAGGCGGACCATGAACCGGCAGCCCGGACCGTGGTTGCTCACCACGACGGTGCCGCTGTGGGCTTCCACCAGTCCCCGCACGATGGCCAGCCCGAGGCCGGCGCCGGCATCCGGGTCAGGGGTGCGCGCACCGGTGCCACGCCACCCGACCTCGAAGACGGACTCGAGGTCGTCAGGGTCGATGCCGCCACACGCGTCGGTCACTGACAGCTCCACCGTCTCGCCGGCGCGGCGCCCCTCGACGAGCACCACCCCGTCGGCCGGGGTGTGTCGGATGGCGTTCATCACCAGGTTGCCGACGACGCGCGAGAGGGCAGCGGGGTCGGCGTGCACCTCGACGTCCGGTCCGATCTCGCCGCTGACCTCGACCCGTCGGGAGCGGGCGACCGGCAGCGCGCCCGCGAGTGAGTCACTGACCACGTCGCGCAGGACCGTGGGCTGCAGCGTGAGGTTGAGCGACCCGGCGTGGATCCTGGACAGCTCGAACAGGTCGTCGACCATCAGGGCCATCCGGTCGACCTCCCTGAGCATCTGCCGGTGGTAGCGGGCGGGGTCGTCCGCCAGCCCGTCGTCGAGGCTCTCGGCCATCGCCCGCAGCCCGGCCAAGGGCGTGCGGAGGTCGTGCGACACCCAGGCAACCAGCTCCCGGCGGGACTGCTCGAGGCGGCGCTCGCGTTCGCGCGACGAGCGCAACCGCTCGCTGCTGCGGGCCAGCTCCCGGGCCACGGCGCGCAGCTCGCGCGGGTCGTTCCCAGCGGGGTCGACCACCTCACCGGCGCCCACGGCGGCAGCCATCGACCGCAGGCGTCGAGCGGACAGGGCGAGCGTTCGCGCCAGCAGCAGGGCGAACGCACCGGACACCAGGCCCGACACGACGCAGACCCAGACCACGACGCCGAGGTCGTGGGTCGAGAGGAACATCGCCCTGGCCGTGCCGACCACGCCGGCGACGACCCCGCCGATGGCGACGAGGGCGATCAACCCGGCCGGCCAGCGGATCGGGGCGCGGCGCACGAAGAACCCGGCCAGGACGCCCAGCACACCCACCCCGAGCGACCACCCAGCGGCGATGAGCACGACGTGCACGTCGTCACTGGTCACGACGGCTCCCATCGGTAGCCGACGCCCCAGACCGTGACGAGCCGCTGGGGACGGGTGGGGTCGACCTCGACCTTCTCGCGCAGCCGGCGCACGTGCACGGTCACGGTGGACTGGTCACCGAAGGACCAGCCCCACACGTCGCGCAGCAGCTCCTCCCTCGACCAGACCGTCCTCGGGTTGGCCACGAGGAAGTGGAGCAGGTCGAACTCGCGGACGGTGAGGGTCAACGGTGCGCCGGCCAGGGTGGCCACGTGCTCGCGCGGCTCGATCACGAGGTCACCGTCGACCACCCGTACCCCACGGGCGGACCGCTGCCCGGCGCGGCGCAGCACGGAGTCGACGCGCAGCACGAGCTCGCGCGGGCTGAAGGGCTTGGTCACGTAGTCGTCGGCACCCATCCGAAGCCCCGTGAGCCGGTCGTTCTCCGCCCCGAGGGCCGTCAGCATGATGATCGGCACCTCGGTGAGGTCCCGCAGTCGTCGGCACACCTCGATGCCGCCGATGCCGGGCAGCATCAGGTCGAGCACGACGATGTCGGCGCGACGTCGTCGCATGGCGGTCAGAGCGGCTTCCCCGTCGCTGGCCTCGCTCACGTCGTGGCCCCCCGCCCGCAGGTAGGACACCACCACCTCGCGGACCGTCTCGTCATCGTCCACGACGAGCACCTCAGCCACGGTCTGCTCCCTCGCACCGCCGTCGCCGGGCCGGTGGGCCCGTCGGCGCCAAGGCTAGTGCGCGAGGGAGCCGGTCGTCGCTGGTCACGACACCCCACGCTCCGGGACCAGCACGCTCAGCCAGCGGCCGGACCGGCGAGCCACCTCTGTCGCGGCCAGGCCGGCCAGCGCGCAGGTGCCGTCCAGGGCGTCCGGCCCCAGCTCGGCCCACGAGAACGTCGTGGACGTCAACCCGGCGCAGCGCAACCGGACCCGGTGCACGCGAAGCCCGGTTCCGGGCGGGGCGAGCTCGACCACGACCCGCCCGCCGGCGTGCACCAGACGACGGGCCCGCTCCAGCAGTGCCACGGGGTCGCCACCGATCCCGATGTTGCCGTCGGCCAGCAGGACGGTGTCCCACCTCCCTTCGTGGGGAACCGGCGAGAACACGTCCTGGTGCAGGGCCGGGACGCCGCGACGTCGGGTCGTCGCGACGGCGACCTCCGAGACGTCGACCCCGAGCACCTCGTGGCCGCGCGCAGCCAGCTCCTGCGTGAGGCGGCCGGGTCCGCAGCCGAGGTCCAGGGTGGCGCCCCGGCACCGGTCGAGCAGGAAGCGGTCGCTGCGGGACACCCGTCCGGTCCATCGCGCCACCGGGAGCTCTCGTTCATCGGGGCTGCCTTCGACAACGGCGGTCAGGCCCGCCCCGCGCAGGGCAGCGGACAGGACGTGGGTCGGCGTGACCGTGAGGTCGCCGGTCTGCGCGAGGGTGGTCATGGGCGTGGGCCAGGGTGCTCCGGGTGCATGACGGCGACGCTACGAGGGCAGGGTGGCAACCAACGGCCTCAACCCTTACGAGAGTCTGAAGCCTCGCCAGTCGTCGCCCACACCGGCTCCAGCACACCGAGACTGGGCCACATGCGAGTTCTCCTCACCGGCGCGGCCGGTTTCATCGGTACGGCCACGGCGGGTGAGCTCCGCCGCCATGACGTCGAGGTCGTCGCCGTGGACCTCCTGCTCCCCGAGGCCCACGGAGAAGCCACCCGGGCGATGCCACCTCCTGGAGTCCACGTGCTCGACACCCGCCGCGCGGGGGAGTGGGCCCACCTGTTCGACGGGGTCGACGTGGTCGTGCACCTCGCGGCGATGGTGGGGGCCGGCGCGACCGCCTCCGACCTCCCGCTCTATGCGGGGCACAACGACCTCGGCACGGCATCGGTGCTCGCGGCGATGCACGAGCGCGGGGTGGACCGTTTCGTCCAGGCGTCGTCGATGGTCGTCTACGGCGAGGGCCGCTACCGCTGCCCCGAGCACGGTGACCAGGCTCCTGGCCCCCGCAGCCTCGAGGCCCTGGAGTCGGGTCGTTTCGACAACGCCTGTCCGGTCTGCCGCGCGCCCTTGGGGTGGGCGCTCGTGGAGGAGGCGACCCCGTTCGACCCGCGCAGCTCCTATGCCGCGAGCAAGGTGGCCCAGGAGAACTACGCCGCGGCATGGGCACGCCAGTCCCCGGGCGCGGCCA
Source organism: uncultured Actinomycetota bacterium (assembly GCA_963800505.1). GTDB lineage: Bacteria > Actinomycetota > Actinomycetes > Actinomycetales > Dermatophilaceae > Fodinibacter. The sequence goes on along the minus strand of CAWDBL010000029.1, from coordinate 18,601 downwards.
TCTCGTTGCGCTACCACAACGTCTACGGAGCGGGAATGCCCCGCGACACCCCCTACTCCGGCGTCGCCGCGATGTTCCGCTCGTCCCTGGAACGGGGGGAGCCTCCGGTCGTCTTCGAGGACGGCGGGCAGATGCGCGACTTCGTGCACGTCGAGGACGTCGCCCGGGCCAACGTGGCTGCGGCCCTCGCCGTCGGGGACCGGGCGCCCGGGTCACACACCGCCTACAACGTCTGCTCCGGTCACCCGATCGGCATCGCTGACGTGGCCCGAGCCGTGGCGGCCGGCCTCGAGCCGCGGGTGACCGGGCAGTTCCGCGTGGGCGACGTTCGACACGTCGTGGCGTCGCCGCGGCGAGCACGCGAGGAGCTGGGGTTCACGGCCCGCGTACGACCCGAGCCAGGGCTGGCGCGCTTCGCCACGGAGCCGCTGCGGGCCTGAGCGCTGCGCGGAGGTCACCACTCGGTCCGGATGCCGTGCTGCAGCACGATCGCGGCGACCCCCTGGGCCAGCAGGCCCCAACGGCGCCAGCGCTCCGGCAGCCAGACGACGCTGAGCAGCAGCCACGGCAGGAACGGCAGCCAGATCCGCTCGACCTCGGCCTTGCTCATCAACGACAGGTCGGCGACGGCGACCATCGCGACGCCCGCCGTGACCAGGGCGGCGATGGGTTCCGGGCGCTGCCAGCGCGCCACCGTTCTCAGCTGGGGCCACCCGGCGGCCAGCGCCGCGGGCACCATCGGCCCGGCGACGAGGATGAGCGCTGCAATGTTCCCGACCGCCCAGTACCAGCTGGGTCGCTGACCGGCGATGCCGTCCCAGTAACGCTCGCGCAGAACCGGGTAAGCCTCCCACCAGGCGAAACCGAGGGATGCGAAGCCGGCCACCACGACCCAGGCTCCGGCCGCCGAGGTGAGGGCCACCGACCCGCGCGCGCGGTTCGAACCGGTCGAGGCCAGAAGCACGGCCAGCGCGACGGCACCGAGTAGCAGCAGCCCGTACGACTCCATGACGCACCAGCCGAACAGCAGCCCCGCCACGAGTGCCCACGCGGCCCGGGTCGTGCTCCGTCGGGCCGCAGTGGCCGCCGCGAGGGCCGCAGCGGCCCAGGCCCCCGTCGTGGCGAAGACGGCATCCGCCGACACTGCCATCAGGACCGCTGCCGGGCCGACGACGAGGAACGGCAGCACCCGTCGTGCGGCGCTACGCTCACCGAGCCGGTCGAGCGTCATCGCCACCGCCGCAGGGAGTGTCGCCGCCACGAGCACGACGACCAGGCCCGCTGCCTGCCAGGATCCAAGGCCCACCCGGTCGAGGCCGACGAACATCAGGACGGCTCCCGGCGGGTGCCCCGCGAGGTGCACCGGCCAGTGCCCCGGGGCGTCGAGGGGGATGCGGGCGACGTACTCGCGCAGCATGACCCCGACGTCGTCGATCTGCCGTGCGCTCTCGAGGTACTCCGTACCGTGGTCGAGGACCCGGCCGAGCCCCTGGGGCCCGTCGACGAGGGCCAGCGCAACCATCCAGAGCACGGACCCCGCCCACGACAGCGCCAACAGCCGACGCCAGGAGAGGCGGTCCAGCATCTCCGGCAGGCCGGCCCAGGCCGTGGCGGCCACGATCGCGACCACGAGCAGGCTGCTCCACCCCACCCGCCAGGCCCAGTCACCGAGCAGTGGCGGCGCCGTTCCGGCCCTGACGTCGACACCGCTGACGGCGGGGACGGCCATCGCGAGCACGACCACCACGGCGGCCCCGAGGAGACCTCTCCGCGCGCGCGTCGACGCGCCTACCGACGCGCCCCGAGGGCGTGTCGTCGGTGTCGTCGCGGGCGCGGCCATGGACCAAGGATGCCCTGCGCCACAACGGTGTCCATGCGAATCGGTCGGTCGTCCCCATCCGTCACACCTCCGTAAGGAAGCGGCCGGTCCTGGACCACCTGGCGCGGTTAGCGTCGCCGCATGGACCTCGACTGCGACCTCGTGATCCCCTGCCGCGACGAGGCAGCAGCCCTTCCCGGGGTGCTGGCCCGGGTCCCCGCGGGCATGCGGGTCATCGTGGTCGACAACGGCTCCCGTGACGGCACCTCGGTCGTGGCTCGCGCGCTCGGCGCCACGGTCGTGCACGAACCGCGACCGGGCTACGGGGCCGCGGTGCACGCCGGCGTGGAGGCCGCCAGCGCGCGTTTCGTCGCGGTGCTCGACGGTGACGGGTCCATGGACCCCGCCGAGCTGCTGCCCCTGCTGGACGAGGTGCGGTCGGGGCGGGCCACGATGGCCTGTGGCCGGCGACGCCCCGCCGCGCACGGGGTCTGGCCGTGGCACGCCCGGGCCGGCAACCTGGCCGTCCTCGCATGGCTGCGCCACCGCACGGGCCTGCCCGTCCACGACATCGCCCCGGTTCGCGTGTGCCGCCGCGACGACCTGCTCGCGTTGGGCGTGCGGGACCGCCGCTTCGGCTACCCGGTCGAGCTGCTCGTGCGCGCTCAGGCTGCCGGCTGGCGACTGGCGGAGCACGACATCGCCTACCACCCGCGAGCAGCGGGAACACGCTCCAAGGTGTCGGGGTCGGTTCGCGGGTCCCTGCGAGCGGCGCAGGACTTCGCGAGGGTGCTGCCATGAGGGGCACCGTGCTCGTCATGGCCAAGGCGCCTGTCCCGGGCCAGGCCAAGACCCGACTGGCGGGCATCGCCGGTGAGCACGCCGCAGCCGAGCTCGCCGCAGCGGCCCTGCTCGACACCCTCGACGCGGGCTCCCGAGCCTTCCCGGCCGGCGGCCGAGTACTGGCTCTGGCCGGTGACCTCGACGCCGCCTGCCGTGCCGAGCAGATCCGTGAGGCCGCGCAGGGATGGGTCGTGGTCGCGCAGGGCGGGCAGACGTTCGGCGAACGGCTGGTGGACGGCCACGTGCAGGCCCACCGTCTCGCCGGCGGCCCGGTGGTGCAGATCGGGATGGACACCCCCCAGGTCGGTGCTGCCCTGCTGCGCGAGCTGGCGCAGGCCGCGCTCCGCCACGACGGACCGGTCCTCGGGCCCGCGCTGGACGGCGGCTGGTGGGTGCTGGTCACGACCCACCCCGGACAGGCAGCAGTGCTCGCCGGCATCCCGATGAGCCGGCCGGACACCGGACGGCTGACCGCCGCCGCACTCGCGGCGCACGGCCACCCCGCCGCTGCGGCCGTGGCCCGCAGAGACGTCGACCTGCCCGACGACGCGAGAACCGTGGCCCACGAGGCGCCGTTCACCCGGTTCGCCGCGGCGTGGCGCTCCTTCAGCGAGATCACCCAACGCCCCGGCGCTGTGGTGGGCCGGGCGCCGTCGTGACGCGGGCACCGTCGACGAGCGACCGCAGCCTGGCCGGGATGGCGGCCCGCATCGACGCGCGAATCCCGCGTCCGCAGTCCTTCACCAGCGACCTGCGCGGTCCGCGCACCACGGCCCGAGTGGGTGTGTGGCTGGGCGTGGCCTTCGCGGTCACCTTCGCCACCGGGCTCTACAGTCACGCGTCCCAGCTCGCCACCCCACCCGTGGCGCTGCCGACCGGCCCGGCCCGCATCTACCAGGTGACCCAAGGACTGCACGTCGCCGCAGGCACCGCGGCGGTGCCACTCCTCCTCGTCAAGCTCTGGTCGGTCTTTCCCCGCCTGTTCGTGCGCCCACCGCGGCCGGGGCGCGAGCTCGTCCTCCATCTCCTCGAGCGGGTGTCGATCGCCCTGCTCGTCGGCGCCGCGATCTTCCAGCTCGTGACCGGTCTGGCCAACTCCGCGCAGTGGTACCCGTGGTCCTTCGGCTTCGTCGGAGCGCACTACGCGCTCGCCTGGGTGGCCGCCGGGTCGCTGGTGCTGCACGTCGCGGTGAAGCTGCCCGTCATCCGCCGGTCGCTCGGCGAGCCCGTGTCGGATGCCGGCCACCCGGCATCCGCCCGTCGCGACGTCGACCTGCCCACCCGCCGCACCCTGCTGCGCGCCACCTGGCTCTCCGCCGTGGTGGCCGTCGTCGTCACCACCGCCGCCGAGGTGCCGGGGCTGCGGCGGGTCGCCGTGCTCGCCGTGCGCTCGGGCGAGGGGCCGCAGGGGATCCCGATCAACCGCAGCGCGGCGGCGGCGGGGGTCGCGGCCCGGCTCGACGACCCGGCCTGGCGTCTGCGCCTCATCGGACCGGGGCGCACCGTCGAGCTGTCCCTCGGCGACCTGCTCGCCATGGACCAGCACACCGCGGTGCTCCCCATCGCGTGCGTCGAGGGCTGGAGCGCCAGCGGGGAGTGGTCCGGAGTGCGCGTGCGCGATCTCGCCGCCCTGGCCGGTGCCGGCACCGGCCACGCCGTGGTCGCGCGATCCATGCAGCAGCGTGGCGCGTGGCGCGAGAGCCGGCTACCCGCGAACTTCGTGGAGCACCCTGACAGCCTGCTTGCCCTCACCCTCGCCGGGCAGCCACTCGACCCCGACCACGGCTACCCGTGCCGGATCATCGCCCCAGCTCGACCCGGGGTGCTGCAGACGAAGTGGGTTCGCGAGCTGGAGGTGGTGCCGTCATGAGAGCCGCCCGGCTCGGGCTGGGGGCGCTGGGACTGGTGGCCACCGCATACGGCCTCCTGCTCGTCCTCGACTTGGGGTCGGGCCAGCCCGCAGCCGTGCTCGTCTGGGTGGTCCTCGGTGTCCTGGTCCACGATGGGGTGCTGGCCCCGTTGGTCGTGGCTCTCGGAGTGCTGGTGGTCCTGAGCACCTCGCGCAGCTGGCGCTCCCCGCTGGTGTGGGCGCTGGTGGTGCTCGGCCCGCTGACCCTCGTGGCAGTGCCGGTGCTCGGGCGGTTCGGTGCGAGGTCGGACAACCCCACCCTGCTCGACCGGCCGTACTGGGCCGGGTACGTCGTCGTTGCCGCCGTGGTCCTGATCGTGGTCGTGGCCGCAGCCCGTCGGCGTGGGCGCTCGGCCGTTCGCTAGACTCGCGGCGGTCCCGAGGCCCGAGGTGGTGGTGGTTCGATGTTGGCGGCACGGCTGGCGAGGCACTACCCGACGGTCACGATGGACACCGACGCCCTCGAGGCGGCTCGCGTGCTGGCCGACGCCAGGCTCCCCGGGCTGATCGTCCTCGACGACGCCGGGCAGCCGTACACGGTGCTGCCGGGCTCCCAGGTACTCCGCTTCATCGTGCCCGGCTACGTCCAGGACGACCCCGCCCTGGCCCGGGCGTACGACGAGGCGTCCGCAGACGCGATGTGTGGCGAGCTCGCGGCGCGCACGGTGCGCGACGTGCTTCCCAGGCGGGTGGACCTGTTCGACCTGCCGGTGGTCGCCGCCGATGCCACGTCCATCGAGATCGCCGCCGTGATGGCGGGCCAGCGCAGCCCGATCGTGGCGGTCATGGACGGCTCCCGGTTCGTGGGTGCGGTGGTGGTGTCGGTGCTGCTGGAGCACCTGCTCGGAGCCGGGTCCGAGCATTGACCACCTGGTTGGTGCTCACCGCGTTCGTCGCGGCCTACGTGCTGATCGCCACCGAACGGATCCACCGCGTGGCCGCCGCCCTCGGCGGTGCGGCGGCGATGGTGCTGCTCGGCGTGGTCGACGCGAACACGGCCTTCTTCAGCGAGGACACCGGGATCGACTGGAACGTCATCTTCCTGCTGCTCGGGATGATGGTCATCGTCAGCATCGTCAAGCAGACCGGCGTGTTCGAGTACCTGGCGATCTGGTCGGCGAAGCGGGCGAGGGGGCGACCCTTCGCCGTGATGGTGATGCTGATCGTCATCACCGCGGTCGCCTCGGCGCTCCTCGACAACGTGACGACGGTGCTGCTGATAGCGCCGGTGACCCTCCTCGTGTGCGACCGGCTGGGGGTCCCGCCGGTCCCGTTCCTGATCGCCGAGGCGATGGCGTCCAACATCGGTGGCACCGCGACCCTGATCGGTGACCCGCCCAACATCATCATCGCGAGCCGTTCGGGGCTCGGCTTCAACGACTTCCTGGTCAACCTGGCGCCGCTGATCGTCGTCCTGGTGGGGGTACTGGTGCTGCTGTGCCGGTGGTTGTTCCGCGCAGCCTTCGTCTACGACGAGAAGCGCGCCGCGCGGGTGATGCAGCTCGACGAGCGTGAGGTCATCAAGGACAGGCGACTGCTCATCCAGTGCGGCATCGTGCTGTCGCTGGTGATGGTCGGATTCATCGCCCAAGGGGCCCTCGGCATCGACCCGTCGCTGGTGGCACTGTTGGGGGCCGGTGCACTGGTCGCGGTGTCCCGCACCCAGCCTCGTGAGTACCTCGAGGACGTCGAGTGGGTGACGCTGGTGTTCTTCATGGGGTTGTTCGTGATGGTCGGTGCCCTCGTCGAGGTCGGCGTCATCAGCAGCCTGGGTACCCGGCTCGCGGACGCGGTCGGCGACAACTACCTGCTCGCCGGCACCGGCCTGATCTTCGGGTCCGCGGCACTGTCCGGGATCATCGACAACATCCCCTACGTCGCCACGCTGGCCCCCATCGTCAAGGACCTGGTCGAAGCGGGTGGTGGTTCCGACCAGGCCGCCTCGCTGTGGTGGGCCCTGGCGCTCGGCTCCGACCTCGGCGGGAACGCGACCGCCGTCGGGGCCAGCGCGAACGTCGTGATCATCGGTATCGCCGCCCGCAACGGCCACCCCATCTCGTTCTGGCAGTTCACCAAGTACGGCCTGGTCGTCACCGCCATCACGGTGACCATCGCCTGGGGCTACTTCGCGCTGAGGTTCTTCGTCCTCGCCTGACCGGTGGGGGTCCGGGCCCTTCCTCGTCGGATGTGACTCAGCGGGTGCCGCTCGGGCGCAGGTGGCTCTCCTCGTCCACCACCCCGCCGGGCTCCGCGCCACCCTGGACGATCATGGGGGCAGTGGTCGTCAGCGGCCCGGTGGTGTGACCACGCCGGCTGAGCGACTGCTCGACGAAGCGGGCGAACCGGGTCAGCGAGTAGTTCATGACGATGAACATCACGGCGACGACGATGTAGGCGGGCACCGTGTTGGCGTAGGCCGAGCCCAGCGTCTTCGCGGCCGTGAGCAGCTCGGGGTAGAGGATGATCGTGCCGAGCGCGGTGTCCTTGAGCACGACGACGAGCTGTCCGACCAGCGCCGGCAGCATGGCGGTCAGCGCCTGCGGAAGCTGGATCGAGCGCAGGGTCTGGCCCGGGGAGAGGCCGATCGACAGCCCGGCCTCGGCCTGGCCCCGGGGGAGCGAGTAGACCCCGGAGCGCACCAGCTCGGCGATCACCGAGCCGTTGTAGAGCGTGAGCGCCAGCACGACGCCGGCCAGCGGAGCGAGGTCGTTGGGCATCCAGCTCGCCCTGGAGAACCAGCCGAAGAAGAAGAAGATCATCATCAGCAGCACCGGCACGGAGCGGAAGAACTCGACCACCGCACCGCTCACCCAGCGCACGGCACGCAGGTGGGAGAGCCGGCCCATCCCGAAGGCCAGCCCGAAGACGCCGGCGAAGACGACGGACAGGATCGCCGCCTTGACGGTCTCCCACAGGCCGGGGAGGAGGTACTGCGTCCATACCTCCGGATCCTGCACGAACGGTGCCCACATGTACCCCTCGAGCTGGCCGGCCTCGCCCATCTTGCGCAGGACGAGCCACAGGAAGCCGATGCCGCCGAGCACGCCGAGCACGGCGAGGATCGCGTGGCGGCGCCGGGCCCTCGGCCCGGGGGCGTCGAACAGGACGGTCTCGGCACTCATCGCTTCACCGCCAGGCGCTGGGACAGGCTGGTGAAGAGGATGCCCAGGGGAAGGGTGAGGATGACGAAGCCGAGGGCGAAGAGCATGAAGGTGGTCAGGCTCGCACCCTCGTTCTCGGTGATCTGCGCGAGCAGTCCGGCGGCCTCGGTGGTGCCGAGGACGACGGCGGCGACCGTCGTGTTCTTGATGAGTGCGATGAGGGTGGACCCGAGCGGGGCTATCGAGCCCCGGAAGGCCTGTGGGAGCAGCACCTCGCGCAGCGACTGCCCGAAGGTCAGGCCGATCGAGCGTGCGGCCTCGGCCTGACCTGGTGGAACCGTGTTGACGCCGCTGCGCAGCGCCTCGCACACGAACGCGGCGTGGTAGACCGACAGCATGATGACCGCCCAGCGGTACGCGTTGCGGGCGAGGTCATCGGACAAGGTCACCCCGAGGATGAAGGAGAGCCCGAGCACGCTCGCGACCATGAGCAGCGTCAGCGGGGTGTTGCGGATGATGTTGACGTAGCTCGTGCCGATGAAGCGCAGGACGCGAACGGGCGAGACCCGCAGCACGGCCAGGAACGTCCCGAGCAGCAGCGAGCCGATCGCCGACAGCACCGAGAGCTGGATGGTCACCCAGAAGGCTCCCAGGACGTCGTACTGGCTGAAGATGTCGCCCATGCGTCACCTCTCGTGTGGGCCTCCCGTCGGGATGCCGTCCGCCTCGTGCGAGCGGCCGGCATCCCCGGCGGGGCGGGTCGGCGTCAGGCGCAGGCGTCCGGCGTGGGCGGGTTGCCGGCGGGGGGCTTGTAGCCGGCCTGGCCGAGGTTGGCGTCGACGATCTTCTGCCACTCGCCGCTCGAGATCATCTTGTTGATCGCGTCGGTGATCTTCTGGCACTGGGCGGTGTCGCCCTTCTTCAGGCCGATGCCGTAGCGCTCCTCGGAGAAGGGCTGCCCGACGACCTTGAGCTTGCCCTTGTACTGGTCCTGGGCGGCGTAGCCGGCGAGGATCGTGTCGTCGGTGGTCAGGGCGTCGATGGCGCCCGAGGCGAGCGCGGCGACGCACTCGGAGTAGGTGGCGAACTCCTGCAGGTTGACCCCGGGCACCTTCTCCTTGACCTTCTGGGCCGAGGTCGAGCCGGTGACCGAGCAGAGCTTCTTGCCCTCGAGGGTGTCCGGTCCCGTGATCGACGTGTCGTCGGAACGAACGAGGAGGTCCTGGCCGGCGATGAAGTAGGGACCTGCGAAGGAGACCTTCTCCTTGCGGGCGTCGGTGATCGAGTACGTCGCGACGACCATGTCGACCTGACCGGTCTCGATGAGGGTCTCCCGCTGGGCGCTCGGGGCCTGCACGAACTCGATGTCACCCTCGGCGACACCCAGCTCCTTGCCGATGTACTTGGCCACATCGACGTCCATGCCGGTGAACTCACTGCCCTGCTTCAGGCCCAGGCCGGGTTGGTCGTACTTGATCCCGACCTTCAGCCCGCCGGCACCGGATGCGGCGGTACCGCTGGAGCCGGTCTCCGGGTCGTCAGAGCCACACGCGCTCAGGCCGAGCGCGAACACGGCCGCCGCGGCGACCATCATCCGTCGTGTCGTCATGGTCAGTTCCTCCTGTGGTGGGGTGGGCCGGAGGGCCCGGGGGAGACCTGTCACCGGGGTTGCCGGCTGTCTTCAGTGGGTCAGGATCTTGCTGAGGAAGTCCTTGGCGCGATCGCTGGTGGGGTTGGTGAAGAACTGCTCCGGAGCCGCCTCCTCCATGATCTGGCCCTCGCTGAGGAAGACCACGCGGTTGGCGACCTTGCGGGCGAAGCCCATCTCGTGGGTGACGACGATCATCGTCATGCCGCTCTGCGCGAGCTCGACCATGACGTCGAGCACCTCGTTGATCATCTCGGGGTCGAGTGCCGAGGTGGGCTCGTCGAAGAGCATCACCTTGGGCTCCATCGCCAGGGACCGCGCGATCGCCACGCGCTGCTGCTGGCCACCGGAGAGCTGGGCGGGGTACTTCTCGGCCTGGTGGGCGACGCCGACCCGCTCGAGCAGCTCGCGGGCCCGCTTCTCGGCGTCCGCCTTCGACAGCTTGCGCACCTTGACCGGGCCCAGGGTGACGTTCTCGAGGATCGTCTTGTGCGCGAACAGGTTGAAGGACTGGAAGACCATGCCGACGTCGGCACGCAGGGCGGCGAGCGCCTTTCCCTCCTCGGGAAGCTGCTGGCCGTCGATGCTGATCGTGCCGGTCTCGAAGGTCTCGAGCCGGTTGATGGTCCGGCACAGCGTCGACTTCCCGGACCCCGACGGCCCGATCAGGATGACCACCTCGCCCTTGCCGACCGTGAGGTCGATGTCCTTGAGCACGTGGAGATCACCGAAGTGCTTGTTGACGCCGTCCATGACGACGAGGGGCTCGCTCATGGACGCAACCTAGCCACCTGTGGGCGCCAACGGTCGCCCCGGAGCACGCGGGATGGCGCGGTGACCGAACTGAGACCTCAGGACACCCAGAACTTTCGTACCCGCTCGGTGACGGTCCACACGGTGCGTTCGCCGGCGGTGAGCCGGACGGCCACCCCCGGAGCGAGGTCGATGCGCTCGCCGTCCTCGAACACCACGTGCCCCCGGCCCGAGACGATGACGAACACCTCGTCGACCTCGGTGTCGCGGGTGGTGCCCTCGCTCATCTCCCATAGGCCGACCTCGGCGCCGCCGACCGCCCCGAGGGTGGACACCGCTGCGGTCGGGGACCCGGCATCCACCTCGTCGGCCGGGAGGGGCTCGTGCTCGAGGGCAGCGGTGGTGACGTCGGGGCTGAGCAGGCGCATGGCGGCATCCTCGCACCCGGCACAATGACGCTCATGACTGCCGACCCCGCGGTCGTGCGGGCCTCGCTCGCCGACGCGACACCCGACGTGTTCTGGACCGACCGCCCCGAGCGGCCCTCGCCACGGGCGGCGCTCACCGGGTCGGGGCACCGGGCCGACCTCGTGGTCGTCGGCGGCGGGTTCACCGGGCTCTGGGCCGCGATCCAGGCCAAGGAGGACGACCCGTCGCGCGACGTCGTCGTGCTCGAGCGTGGGCGGTTGGGCATCGCGGCCTCCGGTCGCAACGGCGGGTTCGTCGCGTCGTCGCTCACCCACGGGCTGGCCCAGGGGCTGGCCTGCTGGCCCGACGAGGTCGGCACCCTCGAGCGGCTCGCCGACGACAACCGCGCCGGGTTCGAGGCCACCCTCACGACGCACGGCATCGACGCCGGCTACCACGTGCCGGGCGAGATCACGATGGCGCTCAGCGAGCACCAGCTCGACTCGGTGCGCGAGGGCTACGAGCTGCACCGCGCCCACGGCGTCGACGCCGCGCTGCTCGACGCCGCCGAGGCACGCGCCCGGGTCGACTCGCCGCGCTACCTGGCCGGGTGGGTCGACCCCACGGTCGGGCTCGTCGACCCCGGCATGCTGGTCTGGGGCCTGGCCGACGCCGCCGAACGGCTCGGCGTGCGGCTGCACGAGGACACCGGCGTCACGGCGTTCGACCGTGAGGACGGCGCCCTCGTCGTGCGCACCGAGTGGGGCAGCGTGCGCGCCGACAAGGTGGTGCTCGGCACCGGTGCCTTCCGCGGCCCGCTCAAGCGCCTGGCGCTCTACACGCTGCCGGTCTACGACCACGTGCTGATGTCCGAGCCGCTGTCGCCCGCCCAGCTGGATGCCGTGGGCTGGCGGGGGCGCGAGGGCCTCACCGATGCGGGCAACCAGTTCCACTACTACCGCCGCACCCTCGATGACCGGGTGCTGTTCGGCGGCTACGACGCCAACTACCACTTCCCCGGGAAGATCGACCCGCGCCTGGAGCAGTCGGCGTCGCACGACCTGCTGGCGGAGCACTTCTTCGACATCTTCCCGCAGCTCGCCGGGGTGCGGTTCACCCACCGCTGGGCCGGGGTCATCGACACCACCTCCCGCTTCACGCCGGTGTTCGGCACCGCGCTCGGCGGCCGGCTGTCCTACGCCGTCGGCTACACCGGGCTCGGGGTCGCCTCGACCCGCTTCGGTGCGCGGGTCGCCCTCGACCTCGTCGACGGCCGCGACACCGAGGTCATCCGGCTCGGCATGGTGCGCCGCAAGCCGATGCCGTTCCCGCCGGAGCCGATCCGCTTCGCCGCGGTGCGGGCGACCCGGGCCAGCCTGGCCGCCGAGGACCGCACCGGGCGGCGCAACCTGTGGCTGCGCGGGCTGGATGCCGCGGGGGTCGGCTTCGACAGCTGAGCCGCCGCGACGTCGGCTCAGCGCGCGAAGTGCTTGACGAGGCCGCCGGTGTTGTTGGCGACCAGCCCCTTGATGGTGCGGCTGCGGATGAACCCGGGAAGCGGCAGGTTGTGGCTGATGGTCAGGGTGAAGAAGACCTCGGTGTGGCTGCTGTCGATCGCGCGGAGCACGTACTCGGCATCCTGTCCGGTCTGCATCCGGCCCTCGACCAGGTGCCACGAGAGGCCGGTGGGGGAGTGCTGGTAGCGCAGGGTGTAGCGGTCGGTGCCCACGGCGGTGGATGCCGCGACGGCCGCGGTCAGCGGGGTGCCGTCGTCGCCCCGGGTCAGCACCTCGACCTCCTTGATGTCCGGCACCCAGTGCGGGGTGTCCTCGACGTCGCGCAGGTGCTCGAGCACCATGTCGAGCGGGGCTGCGACGACGACGGTGGAGGTGGCGGTGTCGGTGGGCATGGGAACCTTCCGGTCAGACGGCGGCCGAGAGCCGGACGAGGGTGTCCATCTCGGCGTCGAAGGCGTGCACGAGCTTCTCGGGGTCGGTGACCGCGGCGGCATCCGCCTTGAACCCCACCCTGACGACGCCGTCGTAGCTGATGATGCAGACGCCCAGGGTCTGCGGCCCCGAGCCGGGCACCCAGCCGAGGATGCCGCTGATCTTGGTGCCGGCGAGGTAGCGCCCGGTGCGCGGACCGGCGACGTTCGTCGTCACGCCGATCGCCTTGGCGGCGAAGAAGTCGACGAACTGCTTCGCGATGGTGGTGTTGGTGCGGCCGATGGCCGTGATCAGGCCGAAGGTGAGCATCGCCTCGGGGGAGTGCTTGATCGAGTCCATCCGGCGCTTGGCCTCGGCGAGGCGTTCGAGCGGGGCCAGCCGCGCGGTGGGCAACGGCAGCATGACCAGGGCGAACTTGTTGCCGAGCTCGCGCGGCAGCGGCTGACCGCCGCGCACGTTGATCGGCACCATGGTCGTCATGTCGGACGGGTCGTGCCCGCGGTCGATGAGGTAGTGGCTGATCGCGGCCGACACCGCACCGACGAGCACGTCGTTCACGGTGGCCCCGGCGACCCGGCCGACGAGCTTGATGTCGACCAGCGGGCGGGGTTCGCTCCAGACGGCGCGCTTCGCGACACCGGGCGCGGAGGTCAGCGGTGAGTCGGGGACGCGGCCCAGCAGCAGCTTGTCGGCGATCTGCCCGGTCTGCCACGCGGTGCCGAGTGCCTCGACGGCGTACGACGGGTGCAGCACCGCCGGGATCTCGTCGAGCACCTGCCGGGCGCTACGCACGGCCGCCGACACCGGGGCGGTGAGCGGGCGGGCGAACCGGCCGGCGACCTCGAACAGGCTCTTCGGCGGCGCCTCGAGCTCGCGCGAGGGGGCGTGCTTCGGCGGCTCCGGGCGCAGGTCGTCGCCCCGCTCGGCATCGGTCAGCGAGAGCAGCACCTCGGCCAGGGCGATGCCGTCGGCCAGGGCGTGGTGGAAGCGCGAGACGACGACCGAGCCGCCGTGGTAGCCGTCGATGACGTAGAAGTGCCACAGCGGGCGGGTGCGGTCGATGGGCTCCTGCATCTTGCGCTCGACGAACGCCTGCAGCGCGGCCTCGTCGCCCGGCTTGGGCAGCGTCGCGTGGTGCAGGTGGTGCTTGATCGAGAAGTGCGGGTCGTTCTCCCAGTGCGGCATGCCGATCGGGTTCTTCGCCTCGACGACGATCTGTGAGAACACCGGGTAGCGGTCGACCAGGCGGTGCTGCAGCACGTCGGTCAGGCGTTGCCAGTCGGCCGGGCCCTCGAGGGTGATGATGCCCTCGATGACCATCAGGTTCTCGGGGCTGTCCATGGACAGCCAGATGGCATCGACGGCGCCCATGGCACGTCGTCCAGTCATCGAATCACCCTTTCGGTGGTCGACCCCAGCCTGTCACCCGTGGGGTGCTGGGACGTGCTGCTGTCAGCGGGATCACCCTTGCTGGGCGAGGGAGAGGCACGGGGCGGCATGACCACCGTCACCACGGGGTCGCCCACGGGCGCGGGGTGACCACGGGAGAATGGCGCCGTGAGCACCCCGGCGGCCCGAGCGCGGCCCGCACCCGTCGACCTGACCAGGTTCGCGTGGCTGTCGATCGGGGCAGCACTGCTCACCATCGCGCTGAAGACCTTTGCGTGGCGGATCACCGGGTCGGTCGGCCTGCTCTCGGATGCCGCCGAGTCCCTCGTCAACCTCGTCGCCGCGGTCGTGGCCCTGGTCGCCCTGACGGTCGCCATCCGTCCCCCGGACAAGAACCACCACTTCGGGCACAGCAAGGCCGAGTACTTCTCCGCGGCGACCGAAGGCGTGATGATCTTCGTCGCCGCGGCCGTCATCCTGTTCTCCGCGGTCCAGCGGTTCCTGAACCCCCAGCCCCTCGAGAACGTCGGTGTCGGGCTGGCGGTGTCCGTCGCGGCATCCGTGGTGAACGGCGGGGTCGCGATCGTGCTGCTGCGTGCAGGTGCGCGGTACCGGTCGATCACGCTGGTCGCCGACGGCAAGCACCTGATGACCGACGTGTGGACCTCGGTGGGCGTCGTGGTCGGGGTGCTTCTCGTCGCCCTGACCGGTTGGGAGCGGCTGGACCCGGTCGTGGCCTTCGCGGTGGGGCTCAACATCCTGGTCACCGGGTCCCGGCTGGTCCGCGGCGCCTCGGCCGGCCTGATGGACGTCAGCCTGCCCAAGGAGGACAACGAGCTGATCCGCACGGTGTTGGGTCGCTTCACCTCCGCGGAGGTGTCGTGGCACCGGCTGCTGACCCGCGAGGCCGGCAACCGACGGTTCATGCAGTTCGACCTGCTCGTGCCGGGGGAGTGGACCGTGCAACGCGGGCACGACCTGGTCGAGGACATCACCGACGCGCTGGTGGCCGAGTTCCCGGACATCGACGTGATCTGCCACATCGAGCCGGTCGAGGACCCGCGCTCCTACGAGGACTCGGCGTCGTGACCGGCATCGTGACTGGCGTGTGAGCTGCCCTCGACGAGGACGCCGAACCAGGCGAGCGGGGTGCCGGCGAGGCCGATGGCCGTGACGGCGACGACGGCGACGAACGCGAGTCGGGCCCCGTCGGGACGCGCCGAGCGGGCTCGCTGCTCGCCGGGGGGCCTGGCGTGGAGGGCCCGGCGCAGCAGGACGAGCGCGAGGACCAGCGTGACGACCTCGAGCAGGCTGGCCGCGCAGTCGGCCAGGCCAATCGCCTCGGGCTCGCCCGGCTCGGGGCCGAAGGGCAGCCCGGTGGTGCGCGACCAGAACCACAGGAGCAGGGGGCCGCCGGAGACGGCCGCCGCGCTCAGGAGCGCGGATGACTGCACCCGCGGCGCCAGCAGCAGCCACCTCGCGACGAGGAGCTCGGCAGTGGTGAGCAGCATGAAGAACGTGCCCGCGGCCGACCACTCGGTGAGGTGCTCGGGCACGACCGCCGCATGGATGACGGCACTGCCGACCAGCCCGGCGACGAGCAGGGTGCGGGCGTCGACGCGGAACGGGCCCGTGGGCCGGGTCGTGCCGATCCGGAGCCGGCCACCGAGGGCGGCGACGGCCCAGGCCACCAGCACGAGGTTGGTCACCAGGATGAGCAGCGTCCCCAGGCCGAAGGCCTGCAGCTGGAGCCGGACGGTCGCGTCTTGCGCCAGATCCGCGCAGGCGCTGGTGCAGGAGTGCTGCATGGCGCCCATCGCGCGCTCGCCGTCGCTCTCGAGCAGGTAGTCGTAGTAGGTGCTGGCGGCGAGCACCGCCATCCCGGCCGTGGTTGCGGCCGCGGTGACGAGCCCGATGGTGGCCAGCACCTGTCGCGCCCCTCGCGGCGACGAGCCGAACCAGTGCAGCGCCAGGGTGAGGGCGCCGAGCACGGCGAGGACGAAGATCGGCAGGCTGAGCGCCGACTCGCGCACCCAGCTCTCGAAGGGCGTCTGGTTGCGGGAGATGTGACCGACGGTGACCCGCAGGGTGCCGACCCAGAACAGGTCCGCCAGGGTGAGGACGACCGCGAGCGGCAGCACCGCCCGCCAGGGCACGCGGACCGCCGCGTGCCCGGCCGGCGACTGCTCCTCGACGCGCGACGGGGTGAGATCGATGGACATCAGGTGATCTCCCAACCGAACATCATGGCGTGGTCCTCGTGGGCGAGGTTGTGGCAGTGCGCCACGTAGGGGCCGGTGAAGTCGCGGAAGCCGCGGTAGACGATCACCGACTCGCCCGGGTCCAGTGCCACGAGGTCCTCACGGGAGACGTCGTCGGGATGGCCCTTGTCGCCACCCTTGGTGACGTCCTTGCTGTTGCGCATGACGGTTCGGTGCTCCTCCATGTGCAGGTGGAAGGGGTGCACCCAGCCGCCGCCGCCGTTGCGGATCTCCCAGAGGTTGAAGCTGTTCTTCTTCTGCTGGGCGAGCGGGGTCTTACCGGCCTTGTTCTTCAGGCTCGTGGCCACGGTCGCCGGGTCGAAGGCGACGCCGTTGATCAGCCACTCGGTCTCGCCGGCGCCGCTGCCGCGCTGCACCTCGAAGATCATCCGGTTGTCCATCAGGGTCTGCCAGTTCGAGGGGAGCGGCGGGACGGGGCGCATTGCCTTCGGGATGCGGCTGTTGTCCGGGGCGTCGTCGCCGATGACGAACTTCAGCACCGGGACCTTGTACTTCGGGTCGGGGGAGAAGCGAGAGGAGCTGGCCCACATCCGGCCGTCCGGCATCTTCATCGTGTTCGTGAGGTAGATGACGTCACCCTTGGTGGTGGGCGTGCCGTCCTGGTAGCGCGTGAAGTCGATGATGACCTCGCGGCGCTTGGCCGGCCAGAGCTCGAAGTTGTCCCGCGGGATCGGGACCGGCAGCAGTCCGCCGTCCGAGGCGATCTGGGTGAACTTCATGCACTGCTGGCCGTCGGGGATGCGGTACTGGCCCTGGAGCTCGTCGCCCCCGTAGCCCAGCGACACGGCCGACTTCGGGCCCTGGGTCGAGCTCATCAGCTGGAAGTCGTAGATCCGGGCCAGCGAGGCGTCGAGGAAGCGGAAGCGGTACTTGCGCCGCTTGACCTCCAGCACCGGGTAGGCCGTGCCGTTGACGGTGAAGATGTCGCCGACGAAGCCGTGGTTGGGGAAGTGCTTGTAGAACGTCTTGCCCCACCACTCCGGGTGGGTGGACGGGTTGTTCGCCTCCGGGAAGTCGATGTCGTGCATGTCGCTGTGCGTCGTGACGCCGTCGTCGAGCCGGCAGTCGAAGAAGGCCAGCGGGATGTCGTAGTCGACGTCGAAGGATCCGTCGCCGTGGTCGGTGCGGACGCCCGGGAGCCGCAGCCCCTGGCGCTCGTCGCCCATGTCGAAGCCGCCCGTGATGCCCGGCATCCGCTTCGGGTCGTAGATCGGGTAGAGCCCGACCATGCCCTTGTAGACGTTGGAGCCGGTCTGGTCCATGCGGTGGTCGTGGAACCAGAAGAAGCTCTGCTTCTCGCGGTCGTCACCGCCGGCGGGCCAGTTCAGGTAGAGCTGGTCGACCCAGCTGCCGGTTCGGAACCCGCCGTCCTGGGGGCCGTACTTGTACGAGTAGTGCGGGTTGCCGTCGCTCTCCGGCGCGGTGTGGGCGTTGTGGAGGTGGGTCAGGAACGAGTAGTCGGGGGAGCCGAAGTCCTGGCGGTCGAGGTTCTCCGGGTTCTCGTCGAGGCGGTTGATGAACCTGACCAGGGAGGGGCGGCCGTACTCGGCGTTGATCATCGGGCCGGGGAACGTGCCGTTGAAGCCGTAGATGGTGCTCCGCGGGAGGTTCCGCTGCGTGCCGGCCGCGTAGGTGTTGCCGGCGGCATCGAAGGACGCGGCGGGCCGGCCGTTCTTGTCGATCGGCAGCACGGGGGAGGTGGTGAACGCGTGTGTGTTCACCTCGACGTCGATCTTGTAGACGAGCGGGTCGGGATAGCTGTTCAGCGTCGAGCTCCACGGCGTCCGTCCCGGCCACAGCTGGTGCTGCTGGTTGCCCATCGAGTTCTGCTGTCCCACACCCGGTCCGGGGGGCTGGGTCCAGCTCGTGTAGGTGGTCGGTGGCTCCGGTCGCAGCGCCTTGGGCACCGGGAGCTGGTCGACGAACGGCGTCACGATGAGCGGGCTGGTCGGGTACGTCTCGATGTAGAACGCCGCGTCGGCCAGCGTGGTCGCGGTGGCCCCGAAGGCACCGTCGACCGAGAGCAGCCCTCGCTGCTGGAGCCGGGGGGCGGCGACCGCCGCGCCTGCCACGGCCACGCCGACGCCGCCGGCGGCACCGAGCCGCAAGGCCGCTCGCCGGGACACTCCGCTGATGTTGGACTGCTCTTCGGACATGGTGTCGCCTCCTGCTGTTGGCCAGCCCCCTGCGGCTGACCTACTGGTAACAGGGATACGGGCCCGACCTTTGGAGAACCTTGCGCTCGGGGCGCCTGTGGCGGGTTCGCTCCGAGAACGTGGGGTGGTGTCGCGCTCACGGGCCCGGGGTGGCGCGGATCCAGGATGAGTGACGACTCCACCACCTGAAGTCCAGAGGTGGCGGCAGAGGGCGGAGCCTGACCAGTCGGCCTCGGGGAGCCGGCTGCATGTCTGCAGGGGCACCCACCCGGTCACCCGGTTGATCGGCCGCGATGACGCTGGACATCTGCCGGTTGGCTCGGCAGTGCTGACCTGCGCCTATC
>CAWDBL010000028.1:0-45504 GCA_963800505.1 uncultured Actinomycetota bacterium | reverse complement strand
AGCACCCTGGTCCGGTCGTGGGCCGGTGCCGCCTGCTGCGGTCCAGGGCTGGGCCCCGGCCGCGTGTAGGTGCTCACGGCCGGGGCGGGGGTGCGGTCAGTCGGTGGTCACCTCGTTCTTGCGACCAGCCATCACGAGCGCGGTGCCGGCCAGCAGCAGCGCCATGCCGATGCCGACTGGTCGCCAGGTGTCGCTACCCGTCTGCGCCAGTGCGGCGGATGCCTCAGCAGCCGGCGCCTCAGCCGCCTGCACGACACTCGGACTGTCTGGGTTGGTGGCCGCGTCGACGACCTCGCAGTTCGCGTTGTCGCTCCATGCGTAGAACACCGGAGCCACAGCCGCCGTGTCCGTCACGACACGCTCGTTGAAGAGCGTCCACGACTCCCCAGGGCTCTGGTTCACCCACGAGGCGTCCGCAGCGTCGAGCGACGGCTCGTCATCGGTGACGTAGTACACGGTGTACTCGGGCACAGCGTCCTCGTCGGTCACGGTGATCGGGTCGGTGACCCGGTACTCGTGCGTCGAGGTGTTCTCGGGAGCAGTCGGCTCGGTGAGGTACGGAGCCCGGTTGATCCGGCTCCAGTCACTCCACGGCCCATAGGACTCCTCGACGGCCTCGGTCGTGATGACCGTGCGCTCGTCGATCTGCGTCCAGCCCTTGCCCTCGGGCGGGCCGAGCAGCCAGTCGGTGGTCTGCGTCTCGGTGCCGTTGGCGACCTGTCGGGTCTCACCGGTGAACCGGGCCTGCCACTGGCGGTACCACGTGCTGCCGTCACGGTTGGTGCCCTCGGCGTGGAAGGCAGGCTCACCCAGCGGGTCGTTGCTGTCCTGCCATGACTTGTGCGTCATCGGATCCCACAGCGTCCACTCGCCGTAGTCCGAACACTCACCGGCGTGCCGGTAGAACCACGAGCCGTTGCCGGAGCCGTTCTGGTACACGCCATCAGGACCAGCCTGACCCGGAGGGATGGGCTTGTTCTCGTGCTGCCACGTGCCGCGCGGGTCTGTGGGCCACGAGGGCGGGCCCTCGAACGGACCCTGGTCCTTGTTCGGCGAGAAGTTCTGCCAGACGTCGGCGGTGCATGTCTTGGTCCGGGTGAACTTGGCGAGCTGGTACTGCGTCTTGTAGGTCGTCGACCGTCGCGCTGGTACATGAACTCCTGGTGCGAGACCTCCTCCACCGCGGGGGTGTAGGTCCGGCTTCGGCCCTCGATGTTCCACTCCTGGTGGGTCACCGCGTCCTGCTCGGGGATGACCTGCAGGTACTGACCCTCGGGGTGCGTCACAGCGTCCTGGCCGGGCAGCACCCACGACTTGGTGGTGTCGCACTTGGCGTCCGTCTCATAGGTGGACACCTTGTCCTGCACCGCGCCCTGGGGGACGTCGGTGAGGCTCTTGACGACGATCGGGTTCGCGGCACTCGTACCGGGAACCACCGTCGTCGCGCTGGCTGTTGCTATGCCCCCCATCGTCAAGAGGGCCGCCGTGGCTGTGATGGCCGCAACCCTCATGTACCTAGACATGGGTTTCCTTTCCCTGCGTTGTCGTGATCTTGGATCTGGTGTCGGTCGTGCCCTCGGCTGTCGTCGCCGAAGTCGGCCGAGTCGTGCTCGAACGGACGGCACACGAGGTCGATCTGGCGGTGTCCGTGGTGCTTCAGCACCGACGAAGCCGACTGACCGGCTTGCCCGGCCTGCCCGTCGAGCTGCGGTGCCCTTGCCGGCAGCTCCAGCCGCATGTGTCTCTGGCAGCGTGAGCTTCTTGAGCTAGGGGGACGACGACGTCACCTCACGGGTCACCGGCACCACGGCCGGGGTACCGGAACGGCGGGGGGCGGACCCGGGGTGCCTCACCAGCCGACGCGGCGCCTGCACCGGCGAGGGTGGTCGCAGCGGCCGTTCGGTGGAGTCGGGTCGGGAGCTCGGGTTCCCATGACGTTCTCTTCCCTGCGAAGCTGGGCCGGCCCGGTGGTAGGTCTGCGCGGGTCGTTGCCCAGGCTGACTACTCGACAGTAACAGTAAAGGCCGAGTAAGTTTCAGGTAAAGTCAACGTAAAGTAGAAGTGTGATTAGGGCCATGTGGCACCCCGTCCTCGCCTCCGCCGAGGTCAGCGGGGAGTTGGGCGCGACAGGCGGTCGAGCACCCCGAGCAGCAGCGCCTCGCGCAGCTGGGGCGGGCAGGCGTCGAGCAGGGCGTTGACGGGGGCCATCCGGCTGGGGAGCGCGAGCGCTCCGTCGCTGCCCGCCAGCCCGGCGGCGGCGAGCAGACCGGCGAACCCGGCCTCGTCGAGGGTCGCCGGGTCGATCGACCCGAGCAGGCCGGCCAGGCCCGGGTCGAGGGCCACGGGACCGGCGGAGCGGGCGGCATCCGCCGACTCCTGCAGCGCCACGACCAGCTCGGGCACCGACGGTGCGGTCGCCGCCGAGAGGGTGAGGTGCAGCGTGGGCGGCACGCCACGGAACGACAGCTGTGGCTGCACGAACCAGCCTCGCTCGAGCATCTCGTCGGCGATGGTGAAGACGTCGCACGAGGGGTCGGCGAGGAGGGCGACCAGGGTCGAGTCGGGCGCGGTGAGCACGCTCAGTCCGTCGATGCCGTCCACGGCGGTCGCCACCGCGAGCGTCGCGTCGCGCGCCTGCCGCGCCAGGTCGGCGTACCCCTCGAGGCCGATGCGCTGGGTGACCGCCCACGCGGCGGCGAGCGGCCCACCCGAGCGGGTCGACTGCATCGTGCTGTTGAGCATCGTGTACCCCGGCCAGTTCGCCGAGGCGAAGAAGTGCCCGCGACGCAGCGCCGGCGTGCGGTGCAGCAAGACGGAGACGCCCTTGGGGGTGTAGGCGTACTTGTGCAGGTCGACGCTGATGCTGGTGACGCCCTCGACCTCGAACGTCCACGGCGGGGCGTCGTCGAGGTGCGGCAGCACCCAGCCGCCGATGCAGGCGTCGACGTGGCAGCGGATGCCGCGCTCGGCCGCCAGCGCCGCGATATCGGGGACCGGGTCGACCACCCCGTGGGCGTACGACGGTGCGGAGGCGACGACGAGCACGGTGGTGTCGTCGACGGCGTCCGCCATGGCGACCGGGTCGGCGCGCAACGTGTCGGGGTCGACGTCGACCAGCACCCCGCGAACCCCCAGGAACTCCGCCGCCTTGTGGAAGGCCGCGTGGGCCGACGTCGGCAGCACCATGCTCGGGTCGGAGGCCCCCGGGGAGCCCTGCCGGGCGGCGAGCACCGCGAGCAGGATCGACTCGGTGCCGCCGGAGGTGACCGAGCCGGCGAACCCGTCGGGCGCGTCGAGCAGGCCGCCGGTGAGTGCGACGAGGTCGTTCTCCATCCGCAGCAGGGAGGGAAAGGCGGTGGGGTCCAACCCGTTCGACGCGGCGAACATCGCCAGCGCCTCCAGCCCCACGGCATCCGCGTCGGCGAGCCCCGAGTCGTAGACGTAGGCGAGCGTGCGGCCCCCGTGGGCGGGCAGGTCGTGGGCCTGCAGCTCGCGCAGGGTGGCGAGCACGGCTTCGGCGGTCGGTGGGGTCACCGGGACACCTCCTGGTCGAGCCGGTACGTGCGCAGCACCAGCAGGGACACTCCGACCAGCGCGGCCGGGATGATCGTGAAGCCCAGCGCGATGGCGGTGTGGGCCGAGTCGGGTTGCACGGCAGCGGAGTCGGTGGATGACACGTATCCCCCCATCGCCAGCACACCGGCATACAGCAGCGGGCCGAGGGCGAGGCCGAGCGTCTCACCGGCGGTCCAGACCCCGGTGTAGGTGCCGGCGCGGCTCTCGCCGGTGCGGGCGGTGTCGGCGGCGGCGACGTCGGGCAGCATCGCGAGCGGGAACATCTGGCAGGCCGCGTAGCCCACCCCCACCACGGCGATACTGGCGGCGGTGGCGGCGACCCCGAGCCGTACGGTGAGCAGCGTCGCCAGCGCCCCGCCGGCCAGCAGCAGCGAGCCCCAGAGGTAGCCGGTGCGCTTGTCGCGCCGCTCGCCGACCCGCTGCCAGAGCGGGGTCACGAGGAGGGCCGGCGCCACGAAGCAGACGAAGAGGATCGTCGAGGCGCCCGGGCTGCCGAGCAGCACCCGGGCGACGTAGTCGACCCCGGCGAGCATCGCGCCGGTGGCGAGCGCCTGCAGCACGAAAACGGCGAGAAGAGTGCGGAACTCACGCGAGGCGGCGACCACGCGCAGCTGGTCGGCCAGGCTGCCGCCGGCCGTGGCGGCATCCGTCATGTGCGTGTTGCGGGTGCCCCACCAGGCACCGACCGTGCCGATGAGGATGAGGGCGCCGACGAACAGACCCACCCCGCGGTAGCCCCACTCCGGGCCGAGCTGGTTGCGGATGACCGGTGAGAGGCCGCCGCTGACCAGGATGGTGAGGGCGAGGATCGCCACCCGCCACGTCATCAGCCGGGTGCGCTCGTCGTAGTCGTCGGTCATCTCGGCGGGCATCGCCACGTACGGAACCTGGAAGAAGGCGTAGGCGGTGGCGCACGCGATGAACAGCACGACCACCCAGGTGGTGGCCAGCCCGGTGGGGGACGTCGGACCGGTGAAGAGCAGCACGAAGGCCAGCGCCAGCAGGGTGCCCGAGCGGATCAGGAACGGCCGTCGGCGGCCGCCGGGGTTGGTGGAGCGGTCGCTGATCCGGCCGGCGACCGGGTTGAGGACGACGTCCCACGCCTTGGGCAGGAAGACGACCAGGCCGGCGAGGCCGGCCGTCACCCCGAGCCGGTCGGTGAGGTAGGGCAGCAGCAGCAGGCCGGGCACGGTGCCGAACGAGCCCGTCGCCACCGAGCCCAGGCCGTAGCCCCGGCGGGCGGACGGGGTGAGGCGCGGGCCGCGTGCCGTCGAGGACCCCGGTGTCGAACCTGGGGTGGGGGCCGCTGCCATGCCCGGACCCTAGTGGGGATGATGTGGCGGTGGGTACGCGTCAGAGGTTTCGGGGCCGGATCGCCGGGGTGGGGTCGACCAGCGGCGTGCGGGTCGTGGTCGGCTGGTGGCACGAGAGCCCGTTCGGCCAGTTCGCCGACGCGATGGTCGAGCGCGCCGACGGGCACCGCATCCTGGTGGCGCCCAGCGAGCAGGTGCGCGACCTCGTCGCCACCACCTACGTGTTCGACGAGACCCGGGTCGAGCCGTTCACCGTGTCCGCGGGCGGTGCGGCGGGCTCGGTCTGGGTGGTCGAGTCCCCGTCACTGTCGCTGCGCCTCGAGGTGGGCGGCCGGATGCCGGTGGGTCACCTCCTGCGGCTGGTGCCGCGCAGCGTGGCGCAGAGCCCGGTGTTCGCGACCGTGGCCGACCCGGTGGCCCGGGTGGCGATGCGCGGCGTGCGGACGCGGGGCATGGCCCGGGCCGGTCGGCGCGAGTACTACGGCGCCACCGACCTGCGCACGGTCACGGCGCTGACCGGCGCGCTCGACGGCATCCCGCTGGGCGGCTTGGCGCCGGTCGACCCGGCCTGCCGCTTCGGGTTCTCGTCGACGCCGAAGCGCCCGTCGGTGACCGACGTGGTCACGACCATCGTCGAGACCGGCTGACCCCAGGCCCGGGAAGCGGGCCTTCGACCTGCGCCGTCGCAACGTTCGACAGCGTGGCATCCACGATGCATGACCGGGTACTGCGCGGGTATGCCGCTCCATCGCTCCCGGATGCCGCCCGCCCGTCACCCGGCGGCGGCGGCCCTTGCGGTGCTCGCGACCGGGCTGACCGTGGCGGCCCGGGCCGGGCTCGGGCCGACCTCGCAGGTGTTCGGGTCGTTCCCGTTCCGCGCGCCGACCAGCGAGCGCACCGTGGCGCTGACCTTCGACGACGGCCCCAACGAGCCGTGGACCTCGCGGCTGCTCGACACCCTGGCCGACAAGGGCGTGCCGGCGACGTTCTTCCAGGTGGGCCGGTGCGCGCGGCGGCATCCGGAGGTCACCCGGCGGGTCGTCGCCGAGGGGCACGTGCTGGGCAACCACAGCGAGAGCCACACCTTCTCGAGGTACGCCACCGAGCCGACCCAGCGGCGCGAGGTGGAGCGTGGGCGGGCCACCCTGCGCGAGGTGTCCGGGCGTGAGCCGCTGCTCTACCGGCCGCCGTGGCTCTGCCACTGGCCGTGGGTGCTGCGCGGCATCGCCGGCACCGGCTCGCAGGTCGTCTCCGGCACCTTCGCCTCCCCGTTCGAGCTCTTCCAGCCGCGGCCCGAGGTGCTCGTGGCGGGGGCGGTGCGCCGGGCGCGGCCGGGCGCCATCGTCATCCTGCACGACGGCCGGGAGGCGCGCGGCGGTGACCGGCGCGCGTCGGTGGCGGCCGTCGGGCCGCTCGTCGACCGGCTGCGCGACTCGGGCTACTCGTTCACGACCGTCGACCGCCTGCTCGGCGTGCCCGCCTACGCGACGGCGGCCGCATGAGCCGCACCGACGTGGCGGTCGCCTCCACCGAGCCGGGCGTCCGCGACGACGTCCGGCGGCTGGCCCCGGTGCTCGCGGCGCTGATGGCCGGGCTGGTGCTCGCCGAGCTCGACGCCACGATGCTGGCCACCGCGCTACCCACGGTGGTCGGGGAGCTCGGCGGCAGCGACCAGCTGCTGTGGGCGACAACGGCCTACCTCGTCACCGGCACGGTGATGATGCCGGTGCTCGGCCGGCTCGGCGACCTCCTGGGGCGCCGGCCGGTCTTCCTCGCCGCCCTGTCGGTGCTGGTCGTGGGCTCGGTGCTGGGCGGGCTGGCCCGCGACCTGCCCACGCTGGTCGCCGCCCGGGCCGTGCAGGGCCTGGGCGGTGGGGCGCTGGTGGTGCTGGTCTACGCGGTGCTCGCCGACCTGCTGCCCGCCCGTCGCCGGGCACCGGTGATGACCGCTGTCGGGGCGGTGTTCGCCGCCTGCGCCGTGGCGGGGCCGCTGCTCGGCGGCTGGCTCGCGCAGACCGTCGGGTGGCGGTGGGTGTTCTGGGTCAACGTCCCCGTCGGGGTGCTGGCCGTGGCGCTCGCCGCCCGTACGCTGCCGAAGGGACGGCCGCAGGGTGCGCGGGTGCACCTCGACGCCGCCGGCACCGCCCTGCTCGCGGCCACCGTGCTCTCGCTGACCCTGCTCGTCACGGTGGCTGCTCGGCCGGGCGCGTCGGCGGCGACGCTTCTGGTCGGTGCGGCCGTGACCGGGCTGACCGCGCTGGCGCTGGTCGTCGTGGAGCGGCGCTCCCGGCATCCGCTGCTGCCGCCGCTGCTGTTCCGCGACCGCACCTTCGTCGTCGCGGTGGTGGCCGGCCTCGTCCTGGGCGCCGCCATGTTCGGCACCGTGGGCTACCTGCCGACCTACCTGCAGATGGCCGCCGGGCTGAGCCCGCGCGACGCCGGACTGATGATGCTGACCCTGATCGGCGGCCTCGGTGGGGCCACGGTCGTGGCGGCCCAGGTGGTCGCCCGCACCGGCCGACACCGGTTCCTGCCCGTCCTGGGCGCGGCGCTCACCGCGACCGCCCTCGCCCTGATGTCGCGCTGGAGCGCCGACACGTCGCTCGTCACGGTTGGTGGCTGCCTGGTGCTGCTCGGCATCGGCATCGGCTGCGCCTGGGAGGTGCTGGTCGTCGTCGTGCAGAGCACCGTGCCCAGCCGGCACGTCGGCATCGCCACGGCGACGAACGGGTTCTTCCGCGAGGTGGGGGTGCTCGTCGGCTCGACCCTGGTCGGCGCCGCGTTCAGCGGGCGGCTGCAGGAGGGTCTGCTTCCGCTGGAGCGGTCGACGGGGATGCCGGTGGGCTCGCTGACGCCCGAGCGCGTCGCCGCGCTGCCGGCCGGGGCCCGCGCGGACGTGGCCGCGGCCTATGCCGACGCGCTGACCCCGGTCTTCCTGGTGCTCGTGCTGCCGGTGGTGGTCGGCGCCGGGCTCCTGGTGCTGGTGCGGCGCCTGCACCTGCCGACGTCGTTCGAGGGGCGGCCGTGAACGCGCCGCGCTTCTCGGTCGTCGTGCCCGCGCACAACGAGGCCGACGTGCTCGGGCGCACCCTGGGGTCGCTGCGGGCCCAGGACTTCTGCGGGGCCGTCGAGGTGGTCGTGGTCGACAACGGCAGTGTCGACGGCACCGCCGACCTCGCGCGGGCTGCCGGGGTGCGGGTGGCGCAGGAGCCCACCCTCGGGGTGTGCGCGGCGCGGCAGCGGGGCACCGAGCTGGCCCGAGGACAGATCGTCGTCTCCACGGATGCCGACACGGTGCACCCACCCGACTGGCTGAGCAGGATCGACGCGGCCTTCCGGAAGGACCCCGACCTCGTGGCCGTGGCCGGGCCGTGCCACTACGAGGACCCGCCGGGCTGGGCGGCCGTCCTCCCCCGGCTGGGCTTCGGGGTGGTGGCCGCCGCGCACCGGCTGACCGGATGGGTCGGCTACGTGACGGCCACCAACGTCGCGTTCCTCCGCGAGGGCTTCCCGGGGTACGACACCTCGCTCACCCAGGGCGGCGACGAGGTCGACCTCCTGCGGCGGCTGCGTGGCCAGGGGCGGGTCACCTGGGACCCCGCCAACGCCGTGCACACGTCGTCGCGGCGGCTCGAGCAGGGACTCGCGCACACGGTGCTGGTGTCGTACGGCTACTACTACGCGGGGGGGCACGTCGTGAACCGGCTGGCCCGGCGGCAGGTGGTGGGGGTGGCCCCGCCGATCCGGCCCGGGGACGAGGGTCAGGTCCGGCAGGTGCGGCAGCGCTGGCGTTGGGCCGTCGCCGGTGGAGCAGCGGCTCTTCTCGTGGGCCTACTGGCCCGGCGCACGGGTTGACATCCCGCGACACGCTGACTGCGCAGCCCCGGCGTCAGCGCGTCGTGGGACCTCGACCGGCGACATCACGTGATCCGAAGGTTGGCCGGGTCGATCTCCAAGGCCCGGGCGAACCGGGTCAAACACGCTCGCCGACGCGCTCCGCCGTAGACGTCCTCGGCATAGATCTCGATCACCTGGTACTCGTTCGCCTCGGCGACGGTCGCCCGGGAGGCATCCGCGCTGCGCCGCTTGATCGAAGCGTGGTCCGACCCTTGGTACTCGCCTACGACACCCTTGATGCTGCCTCGTGGCCGCCAGACAAGGTCTCCTTCGAGCAACCAGCCCCCGTGACGGTCGCGTACGTCGGCGTTGACCTCCGGCTCTGGAAAGCCGGCACGCACGAACATCAGTCGCGCCCGCGACTCCATGGGCGACTTGACCCCCTTGCGCACGAGGGCTGCTGCCTCCATCAAGCTCGCTGCACCTCGGGGGCGGCACCGACGTTGGACGGCGTCGGCCAGGGCTGGGCCCTCGAGGCTGAGCCGCTTGACGACATGGTCACCGGCGACGACAAGGTCCTCCGTCGTCAGTCCGCGAGCCACCAGGTCGCCCAGGTCACACCAGGTGTCGAGCATGTCGACGACCCGCACGCCCGACGCTTCGACGACGGCCCGGGACTCCAGCCCCCGATGTCCGACGCACAACTTCCGTCGGATGGGCGTCCGGCACGAGTGCCGCATGACGTCGAGGACCGTCGACTTCTCGAACCGCTCGGGCATCGGGATGCCGAGGAGCACCGCCGCGGTGGCGTGTGAGAACGCGATGTCCTCGGGCAACGCAAGGGTGAATGCGGCAGCTCGGTGTGCCAGCGTCTCGACGGGCCGGGCTGAGCGCACCGACCGAGTCGGGAGGTGCAGCGCAGCATGCCGCAGCCGGGATCGAGGAAGGCCGGCATCCCGCAGCTCGCCGACGCTGAACGGCCGGGTCTGCCACGGCTCGGGCAGAACCGGACCTGACATCCGCCCACACTGCCGATTTCCGGCCCTGGGCGATCCGCGTTATCCACAGCCACCGTCGACATCCCGCGACGCGCTGATGATCCATCCCGGGCATCAGCGCGTCGTGGGACCTCGACTGTCTGGCCGTCGCGGATGGGCTGACCCGTCGCCAAGGGGATTCGCTCAGGGCCTGGGGCTGACCCGGAGGAGCTGGTCGTCGTCGCCGTTGGTGGTCGTCACGTACAGGGCGCCGTCGGGCCCCATCCGGGCCGCCCGCAGCCGCCCGTACGGCCCGTTGGTGGCCTCAGGCACCGCCACCTTCGCCAGGGTCCCGTCGTCCTTCAGGGTCAGCAGCAGCAGCTTGGCACCCTTGAGCGCCGTGACGACCAGGGCCCCCTCGAGCCCACCCCACTGCGGCCCCTCGAGGAACTCCGCGGCACACACCGCCTGCGTGGTCCTCCCCGACTGCCAGATGGCCGGCACGGCATCCGGGAAGCGCTCGCGGTCGGTCATCGGCACGCTCTCGTCGTAGCCGCCGACGGTGCCGCCCTGCGAGGGGTCCCAGCCGTAGTTGGCGCCCGGGCGGATGCGGTTCACCTCGTCGTTGAACGACGGCCCGTGCTCGGCCGTGTAGACCTCCCCGGTGCCCGGCTGCACCGCCACGCCCTGCAGGTTTCGGTGCCCGTAGCTGAGCACGTAGCGCTCGCGCGAGTTCGATGCCGACGCGAACGGGTTGTCCGGCATCGGCTTCCCCGTCTTCAGGTCGAGCCGCAGCACCTTCCCGCCCAGCACCGTGCGGTCCTGCGGGATGTCGCCCTGGGCCGTGTCACCGGTGCCCACCAGCAGCGCGCCGTCGGCGGCGATCTCCGGCCGGCACCCCGAGTGCCGCCCGGTCGAGATCGGCAGCCCGGCGAGCAGGGTCTTCACCCTCGTGGCCGAGCGCTCGTCGGCCGACAGCTTCCAGGTGACCAGCCGGATGTCCTCGGGGTCGCCGCCCTCCTGGTAGGTCTGGCAGGTCGTGAACTCGCGCGACGTCGCGAAGTCGGGGTGCACGACCATCCCCATCAGACCGCCCTCGCCCTGCACGAACACGTCGTCGAGGTCGGCCCGCACCGTGCTGCGCGACGCACCCTTGCGCAGCCCCGACACCAGCGAGATCCGCCCCGGCCGCTCGGTCACCAGCACCTTCCCGTCGGGCAGGAAGCCGATGTCCCAGCCGTGCTCGAGCCCCCCGGTCACCACCTCGACCGCCAGCCCGGGCACCGCCGTGTTGCGGGGCGCGGGGCTCGCCGACGGCTCAGGGCTTTCGGATGCCGTGCCACCGGATGCCGCGCTTCCAGGGGCACGGGACGCGCGGCTGGGTGCCGGCGCGGGAACCTCGCCCACCCCGTCGTCGCCCGAGCAGGCGGTCAGGGCGAGCGACGCGAGCAGCGCGAGTCCGGAGAGCGGGGCGACGAAACGGGACCTCATGCCCCAGTCTCCCTCACCCGGCGAGGTCGGCCGTGGCTCGTTCGTAGTCCTTCGACAACGCGGCGAGGTCGGCGCGGTAGTCGGCGATCCGGCATCCGCGGCCGTTGGGCTTGAGCAGGATGCCCTCGGCTGCCCACCGTTCGCGCGCCTCGTCCATGAGCGCCACCGGCAGGTCACCGTAGGAGCTGCAGACCCGCCACCAGGTGACGTTCGTGCCGTAGGTGCTCATGACCCGACCGACGAACCGCGGGCCGACCCCCACCAACGCACCGATGTCGCCGTAGGACACGACGCGGCCGCGGGGCACCTGCTCCACGGCCCGCAGCACCCGTTCCACGACGACGTCGTCCACGCGCCGCAGTCTGCCCGACCGGCGCTGCCCGAGAGCGCCCGTGTGCCCTTGCGCCGTCTGCGCCCGAGCGCGAGCATTGCGAGGCAGCCGCGACGACACGAGAGGGGCGCCATGGCGCACCGCACCGACCTGCTCGTCATCGGCGCCGGCCCGTACGCCTACTCGGCCGCCGCGGGTGCCCGGGATGCCGGCATCGACACCACCGTCGTGGGCGTGCCGATGAGCTTCTGGCGCGAGCAGATGCCGGTCGACATGTTCCTGCGCTCGGGGCCCGACTGGCACCTCGACCCCGCCGGCGAGCACACCTTCGCAGCCTACTTCGAGGACCGCGGCCTGCGCCGGGCCGACCTCGACCCGGTGCCGATCGGGGTGTTCCTCGACCACACCGACTGGTTCCGCGAGCAGAAGGGCTTCGACGTCGACCAGCGCCTCGTCGACGGCCTTCAGGTCGACGCCTCCGGCGAGGGCTTCGTCGCGACCATGGAGGACGGCGCGACCATCACCGCCGACAAGGTGCTGGCCGCGCCCGGCATCCGGAACTTCGTCACCCTGCCGGCCTGGCACGAAGGGGTGCCCGAGCACCGGCGCGCGCACACCTGCGACCTCGTCGACTTCGACGCGCTCGCCGGGGCGCGGGTGGTCGTCATCGGCGGCCGGCAGAGCGCCTATGAGTGGGCCGCGCTGCTCTGCGACCACGGGGCTGCCGCGGTCGACGTGGTGCACCGGCACCCGACACCGGCGTTCGAGCGGGTCAGCTGGGAGTTCGTGAACCGCTACGTCGAGCAGACCCTCGCCCAGGGGGGTTGGTGGCGTGGGCTGTCGGCCGACGAGCAGAGGGCCATCGCGCTGGAGTTCTGGCAGGTCGGCCGGCTCACCCTCGAGCCGTGGCTGACCCCGCGCCTGAAGCCCGACATCGTCACCGTGCACCCCGACACCGAGGTCGTCGACGTCGAGGAGGGCGACGAGACGACGGTGCTCGGGCTCACCGACGGCACGCGCCTCACCGCCGACTTCGTCGTGTTCGCCTCGGGCTACCGCGCCGCCATCGGGCGGGTGCCCTACCTCGAGCCGCTGCTCGACGACCTCGCGGTCGCCGACGGCTTCCCCCAGCTCACCGAGGGGTTCGAGACGTCGGTGCCCGGCCTCTACCTCACCGGGTTCGCGTCGACCCGCGACTTCGGCCCGTTCTACGGCTTCACCAAGGGCTGCCCCAGCTCGGCCACCCTCGCGGTCGCCGACATGCTCACCTGACCGCACCCCGTCAGCAGCGGTGCACCGCCCGGGTGCCCGGACGCGTCACCGCCCGAGGTCCGCACCGACCTCCCACGGGGCCACCGGTGAGTGCTCGAGCACCCAGGCCTCGAGGTCCTGCATCAGGCCGGTCGCCACGAGCAGGCCGATGGCGACGAAGAGCACGCCGAGCCCGCGCCGGAACCAGGAGTGCGGGTCCGCGGCCCAGCGCATCCGCCGCACCGCACGTTGCCCCAGGAGGGCGATCGGCAGCAGGACGCCCACCAGCCCGGCGACGTAGGCCGTGAGGAGCGCCAGGCCGCGGGCGGGCTCGGCCGGCAGCACGGTCACGACGACGTAGCCGAACAGCGGGCTGCACGAGGTGAACACCGGGCCCAGCGCCACCCCGGTGAGCACCGCCCCGAGGGTCCCGCCCCTGCGGTGCGCCGCCGACAGGCCCCGCCCGCTGCCCCGGCTGAGCCCGGTCGCGGCCGAGAAGCGGTCCCACGCCTCGGGGAACACGGCTGCCAGGCCGAGCAGGACGAGCAGCCCGCCGCTCACCCACCGCCACACCGAGGGCGGCACGTCGATGAGCGCAGTGGTCGCTCGCAGCGCGAGGGTGAACACGAACACCGAGGCGCCGAGCGACGCCGTCACGACCACGGCTCGACGCACCGCATCCGAGTCGGCCGCCCCGGAGACCGACCCTCCCACCACGACCGGCAGCAGCGACAGGGCGCACGGGGCCAGCGTGGTCAGGGCTCCCGCGAGGAGGGCGCCGACGAGCGCAAGGGGCACGTCACACCGTCTTCGCGAGGATCTCGGCGCCGCCCTCCGAGCCGGTCCACTTCGCGAGCTCGACCCCTGAGGGGTCCACCTGCACGAAGGTGTGCTGCGTCGTGACGCCGTACTGCCGGCGCAGGTCGTTCTCGCTGTCGAAGTCGACCTTGACCAGGGTGAGCCCAGCCGGGATGCCGTCGCGCGCGATGGCCTTCTCCGTCGCCCGGCAGGTGGGGCACCACGGCGCGTGGAAGAAGTAGACGACCTTGGTCCCGGCCCGCGAAGCCATCTGAGCGGTGTACTCCGCCTTGCTGAGGTAGGCGCCCGGGGACGCCGCGACCGCGGACGGCGCGGACGAACCTCCGGACGCCGCTGTGCTCGGAGCCGTGCTCGGCGCCGTGCTCGCCAACGGTGCCGAGCCCTCCGTCGGTGACATCGACGTCTCGCCCGCCGTGCCGCAGGCCGCGAGGACGAGCAGGGCCACCGCCGCGGTGGTCGCTACGAGTGGGGCAGTCGGGTTGGGGCGCACGGGGCTCTCCTCCGTAGGAATGTCCCGCCAGTCCAACCCAACAGCTCCGGGAACACCAGACCTTCGGGCCGGCCGTCAGAACTCGGTAACAACCCGCCGGTTCAGATCCGTGAGCAGACTCGGTGAGAACTCGTCGCTCCACCGGGCGCTGGCCGGGGGCGCTGGTTCAGCCCTAACCTCGCACCCAGGCGGCCTTGACGGGCCGGGACGACGGAGGTGACGGTGTCGGTGTCGGTGAAGCGAGTGGCCGCGGTCCTGGTGCTCCTCGTGCTCGGTTTCCTCAGCCTCCCCGTGGTCGCCGGGGTGCTCGACGGGCAGGGCAGCGAGAACTGGATCGTGCCCGTGCAGCTCGCCCTGATGGCTGCGGTCGGCGCGCTCGCCGGCCGGCTGGTGCCGACCCTGGGCGGCGCGGACGCCTCCCGCCGGCGCGGGGTGGTGGTCGGCGCGCTCCTCGGGGTCGCCGCCGCACTCGTCGGTGTGCTGCTGTTCTTCCTGCTCATCAGCGGCCTCTCCGGCGCCTGACCGGCCCGCACGGGCCACGACGGCCGGATGCCGGGACGCCACCGGCCGTGCGGCGCGTCACCCGGGCCGACCCGGCAGCCGCGCCGCGAGGCTGGAACACTGGCCCCATGCGCCGAGTCGTCCAGAGCAAGAAGCTGCAGCACGTCCGCTACGACGTGCGCGGGCCGATCCTGGTCGAGGCCCAGCGGCTCGAGGCCGAGGGCCACAAGATCCTCAAGCTCAACATCGGCAACACCGCCCCGTTCGGCTTCGAGGCCCCCGAGGCGATCCTCGCCGACATGATCCACAACCTGCCCGACAGCCAGGGCTACGCCGACTCGCGCGGCATCTACTCCGCGCGCACCGCCGTCTCGCAGTACTACCAGTCGCACGGGCTCACCGACACCGCCAACGAGGACGTCTACATCGGGAACGGTGTCTCCGAGCTGATCACGATGGTGCTGCAGGCCTTCGTCGACGACGGCAACGAGGTGCTGGTGCCGGCGCCCGACTACCCGCTGTGGACCGGCGCGGTCTCGCTGTCCGGTGGCACCCCGGTGCACTACCGCTGCGACGAGGGCAACGGCTGGAACCCCGACCTCGAGGACATCGAGGCCAAGATCACCGACAACACCCATGCCCTGGTGATCATCAACCCCAACAACCCGACTGGAGCGGTCTACTCGGAGGAGATCGTCAAGGCGCTGGTCGACATCGCCCGCCGCCACGACCTCGTCGTGATGGCCGACGAGATCTACGAGAAGATCCTCTTCGACGACGCCGTGCACCACCACGCGGCGACCTTCGCCGGCGACGACGTGCTGTGCCTGACCTTCAGCGGCCTGTCCAAGGCCTACCGGGTCTGCGGCTACCGCGCGGGCTGGGTGATGGTCAGCGGGCCGAAGCACCTGGCCGAGGACTTCCTCGAGGGCCTCACCCTGCTGTCGAACATGCGGATGTGCGCGAACGTGCCTGCGCAGCACGCCATCCAGACCGCGCTCGGTGGCTACCAGTCGGTGAACGAGCTGATCGTGCCCGGCGGCCGCTTCCACGAGCAGAGCAAGCTGGCGTCCAGGCTGCTCAACGAGATCCCAGGCGTCTCGTGCGTCGAGCCCCGCGGTGCCCTCTACTGCTTCCCCCGCCTTGACCCCGAGGTCTACCGCATCGAGAGCGACGAGGCCTTCGTCATCGACCTGCTGCGGGCCAAGAAGATCCTGGTCACCCACGGCACCGGGTTCAACTGGTTCGAGCCCGACCACTTCCGCCTCGTGACCCTGCCCGACGTCGAGGTGCTCACCGAGGCCATCGGCCGCATCGCCGACTACCTCGAGACCCTGCGGGCCTGAACCCGTGGCCGACCCCGGCCCCCGCCCGGACCGCACGCTGCTGGCCGCCGTGGCCCTCGGCGGCGTCGTCGGCTCGCTGGGCCGGTACGCCGTCGGCGCCGCGCTGCCGCACGACCCCGCCGCGTTCCCCTGGGCGACGTTCGCCGTCAACGTCACCGGTGCCTTCGCGATGGGGCTGCTCGTCGCCTACCTCGTCGACCGCCCCGGCGTGCACCGGCTGGCTCGCCCCTTCGTGGGCGTGGGCGTGCTCGGCGGGTGGACGACCTTCTCGGCCCTCGCGGTGGATGCCGTGCAGCTCGGCTCCGCCGGCCAGGAGCAGGTCGCGCTGGTCTACCTGACGGCCACCTTCCTCTTCGGAACTCTCGCGGTGGCCGCCGGTTCCCTTCTCGGGCAGCGCGTCTGGCCCGGGCCATGACCCTCACCACCGCACTGCTCGTCGCCCTCGGCGCCGCCGTCGGCGCGCCGCTGCGCTACCTGGCCAACCACGGCATCCGGGCTCAGCTCGGCGGCACACCCACCGCCGGAACGCTGTTCGTCAATGTTGCCGGCTCCTTCGTCCTCGGTCTGCTGGTGGGGGCCGGCGTCGGCAGTGCGCCACTCGCGGTGGTCGGCATCGGGTTCTGTGGTGCCCTCACCACCTTCTCCACCCTCGCCCTGGAGATCTGGGACGCCCTGGCCGACGACCGCTACCAGCACGCCGTGGCCAACGTCGCGCTGTCCCTCACCCTCGGCCTGGGCGCGGCCTGGCTCGGCTACGCCCTCGGCGGCATCTGACCGTCCCGGAATCGACCAATAGGTCACAGCAGGGACGGCCGCCCTGTCCCTGCTGTGACCTATTGGTCGATCTGGGCACAGCGGTATGCCGCCCGCTCGGGTGAGCGGACGGCATACCGTTGGTTCCCTCGGGGAGGGGTCAGTGATGTCCCCCGTGGCCGTGGCGGCCGGCCACGACTGCCAGGGCGTTGACGATGCCGTCGCCGTAGATCGAGTTGAAGTCGGCCGTGCCGGTGCAGAGAGCGTCGTACGTGGCGGGGCGACCCACCTCGGCGTAGCTGATCAGCGCAGGCACCGGGCAGGCGTGGTCGGTCGCGGTGCCCATGAGCAGGCGTCGCACCTTGTCGGGGGCCAGGCCGAAGCCCGACCGGCCCTGCGACCTGCCGTGCGCCGAGACAGCGAGGGCGGCGACGCCGGCGGCGTGCGGTGACGCCATCGAGGTGCCCTGCAGGTACTGGTAGTACCCGCAGACGGTCTTGCCCTTGACCTTGCCGCAGTCCTTCATGACGCCGGCGGCCTCACCGTCCGGCGTGATGTTCCCGTCGGCGTCGACCTCACCAGTGCCCTGCAGCACGTTCAGCGGGGCCGTGGACAGGATCAGGTTGCCGTTGGTGCGGTAGGTGGGCGTGCCGAAGCCGTCGCGGAACCAGCCACCGGGCGCCGAGACCTCGAGCTCACCGGAGGTGAGGTCGCTGGCCCAGTTGGAGTAGTCGGCCTTGCGCTCCGACGGGCCGAGTGCCGAGACACCGAGGACGTGCGGGCCCTCGACCGGCAGGTCGACGCAGGTCGCGTTGTCGATGGTGCGCGGGTGCTCGGTGCCACCCGGGTAGTCGGGACTGGACGTGTCGACGCGCGGGTTGGAGATGTTGTCGTTGTCGTTGCCGAGGGCCGCGACGAGGGTGACGCCCTTGCGGTGCGCGAAGTTCAGCGCCCGGTTCATCGTCTCGATGATGACGTCCTGCTCAGCGGCCTCCGCCGGGGAGTCCTCCGGCGCGCCGCCCTTGCAGTTGTAGAGCCACGGGTCGACGTAGAACGACATGTTGACGACGTCGAGGCCGGCGTTGCCCGAGTAGGTGAGCGCGTTGGCGGTGGCACTGAGGAAGAAGTAGCCGCTGTCCTGCCCGGCGCGCACGTTGACGAGCGAGACCTTCGGGGCGACGCCGGAGACGCCGATGCCGTTGAGCGCGGCCGCCATCGTGCCGGCGGTGTGGGTGCCGTGGCCGTCGTCGTCCTCGTCGACCGGGTCGACACAGCTGACGTACTCACACGGGCCGTCGATGGCCGGGATGTCGGTGACGAAGTTGCGCGACAGCTTGCGGTCGAAGTTCGGCGCGAGGTCGGGGTGCTTGCCGTCGACGCCGGTGTCCATGACGCCGACCTTGACCTTCTTGTTGCCGAGCGTGATGGCGTGCGCCTCGGGGGCGTTGATCATGTCCATGCCCCACAGGAAGGAGTCGAGCGGGTCGGCCTTCGGCGCCTTCTTCCCGCTCTTCCCGCTCCCGGACGACCGGTTCGGGGAGGCCTGGTGCTCCTTGAGCACCTCGTCGGTGACCGGCGCGGCATCCGGGGCCCGTCCGACGACGCCGTCGTTGGCGGCGGCCTTGACGCCCGCCAGCCCGCGCGCGGTGCTCAGGAACTTCGCGGAGGTGGAGCGCACGGAGATGAGGCCGATGTCGGTGTTGACCGAGGTGACTGTCGCGCCGTCCTTGCGCAGCGTCGCCGCGACGGCCCGGGCGTCGGCCCCGACATCGACGAGGACGACATAGGTTCCCGACCCGGCGGTCGAGGACGCCGTGGACGCCGTGGACGTCGTGGGGGACTGCAGGGCCGCTGTCGCCGTGCTCGCACCGAGGGCGGTCGTGGCCAGGGCCACGGCTCCGGTGAAGGCGACCAAGCGAGATCGTCGCATTCGTCTGCTCCTGTGTAGGGGTGGGCCCGAGGGGTCCCGGACCATCCGCTCACCGTAGGGCCTGGAACTGCGCGGGGGAAGGTTGCGAACCGTATGCTCTCGACCATGCGACGACGCCCCTCCCGACCCGTACCGGACGTCTTCGAGACGTTCTCCCACCGGGTCGACTCGGGCGGCGACCAGTCCTACGACACCCCTCCGGCACGGAGCATGGCCCGCTCGGCAGGCATCACGGTGGGCCTGATGGTGCTCACCAGCCTCGCCTTCGTGGCCGGGGCCTGGCTGGCCGGCAGGGCGCGCCCCGAGCTGGTCTTCGCCAACCTGCTGTGGGAAGGGGTCGCCATCACCGCCTGGTCGGTGGGCTGGGGGCTCCTCGCCGCGATGGTGGTGCTGTCCATCGGGGTGGTGGCCGTCGGCCTGCCATGGGTGCGGCGTCAGCGCGGCGAGCGCGCCACCTCGACCTCGACCCCGTAGCTCCACCCGGGCGTCAGCGGCAGCGAGTCACCGCTCCAGAAGCGGCCCGGGTCGTACCAGTTCGACGGCGAGTCGTCCCGCAGCACGCCCATCTCCTCGAGCGTCACGGCGACCACCTCGGCGCAGTAGGCCTGCTCGGGCCGCACACCCTTGCGCTCGGCCTCGCGCCGGGACAGGTGGCCGTCGCGGCCGCGCAGCCAGCGCCAGGCCAGCCCCATCGTGGTGGGGAACGACACCCCGTCGAGCCGGGCGATCGTCCTCAGCACGGCATCCTCCTGCTCGCGCCCGACGTCGGGGCTGAGCTGGCGCAGCCAGGCCCGCTGCTCGTAGCGGTCCTGCCACGTGGTGACGGCCTCGCGCAGGTCGTGCAGCTGCACGCCGCGGTGGTGGTCGCCGGTCCAGTGGTCGCGCAGCGAGCGGCCGAGCTCGGCGTGCCACATCAGCGGGGGCAGGTCGTCGAGCACCACGGCCATGCCCACGTGGTTGACCGGGGCGTTGCTCGCCGTCTGGATCAGCCGGTCGGCCACCGTGCCGCCGCGGAACATCCACAGGTCTCCCGTGCGGGTCGCGTCGACGGCCTCGTCGAGGGAGACGGTGCTCGGTCCGGTGCGCGCCATGGGCCCAGTGTGCCGAACCCGGCGCCGGCGGCGCCGCACCCTGTCCACGGGGCGCTCCACGGCATACCGTGAGGGCGTGCGCACGAGGCGCAAGCGGCGAGGACTCACCGTGCAGGCCGTGGCCGGCACCCACACCGTGCTGCTCGGGCTCGACCTCGACGACCCCGCCGGCTGCCTGGGCTTCGCGATCCACCGCACCGACCACACCGAGAACGAGGCCCGCTGGCTGCGCGGGATGAAGACGTTCGAGACGCTCGTGCCCGACCCGCCGCCGGGGTCGGACTGGCCGACGAACGCGCACCCGGTGCAGGGCTTCCAGTGGGGCGACTACGCGGCCAAGCCCGGCCACGACTACACGTATGCCGTGTCGGCCGTCAGCGGGTCGGCGTCGGCCCCGGCGCTGGGGCCACCCGTGTCGCTGAAGGTGCGCACCGAGGTTGAGGACGACGGCGAGCACGGGGTGTGGTTCAACCGCGGCGTGGCGGGTTCGCAGGCGTTCTCCCGCCAGTTCGCCGGATGGGTGCCGACCCAGACGCCCGACGAGACGCACCCGGCGATGGTGTGGCTGTCGCGGGGCCTCGGCGAAGCACTGCTCGCCTTCGTCGGCGAGGCCCGTGACGACACCTGGTCGCTGCGCGGGGCGTTCTACGAGTTCACCTGGGGCCGTGCGCTGCAGGCGTTCGCGGCGGCCCGCGACCGGGGTGTGGACACCCGGCTGGTCGTGCACGGCCGCGACCGCGACGCGGCATCCGGCACCGGACCGGGCAACAGCGACCGTACCGCGGAGCAGGCGCGGGAGGCCGTGCACGACAACGGGATCGGCGACCTCGTGACGTGGCGCGTGGCGCCGGTCCGAAGTGCGCTGCACCACCACAAGTTCCTCGTGCTGTCGCACCACGGGGTGCCCGAGGCGGTGTGGACCGGCTCGACAAACCTCACCCTCGGCGGCGTCTACGGGCACTCCAACGTCGGGCACGTGGTGCGCGACCGGGCGGTCGCCGCGCGGTTCGCGGCCGAGTGGAATCGTCTGCAGGCCGGGATGCCGTCCGCCGAGCTGCGGGCCGCCCACGCCGGTGACCCGGCGCCCGCCCGCACCGTGCCGGTGCCCGGAGGCGTCGGACCGGTGTTCTCACCGCTGACCGGCACCGCGCTGCTCGACTGGTACGCGAGCGTCTTCGACTCCGCGGCGAGCTCCGCGCACATCACCGGGGCCTTCGGCCTCAACGCGGTGTTCCGCGACAAGCTGCGGGTCGACCGGTCGCCGGTGACGCGCACGGTGCTGCTCGAGAAGGTGCCGCCACCGCAGCAGGCGATCCCTCGCACCGACGACC
This sequence comes from uncultured Actinomycetota bacterium, assembly GCA_963800505.1. Classification (GTDB taxonomy): domain Bacteria; phylum Actinomycetota; class Actinomycetes; order Actinomycetales; family Dermatophilaceae; genus Fodinibacter. Next base: position 24,467 of record CAWDBL010000028.1, on the reverse strand, counting down.
ACGTGCGCATCTCGACCGGCAGCCACCTGGGCGGAGATCCGTTGCAGCAGTGGGCAACCGAGGGATTGACAGGCTTCAACAACCATGTGCGCTACATCCACACCAAGATCGTGCTCGTCGACCCGCTCGGGCCCGACCCCACCATCCTCACCGGGTCGGCGAACTACTCGGGCGCCTCCACCACGACGAACGAGGAGAACACCCTCGTCATCCGTGCCGGCAGCACCCGCTCGGCGTCGAAGCGCGCGGTTCGGCGGGTCGCCGACATCTATCTCACCGAGTACCATCGGCTGTTCATGCACTTCGCCTTCCGGGCGATGGCCCAAGACCTCACACTGAACACCGGTGTGACGCAGTGGAGCAGGTACCTCGACGAGACGGACGCCTGGACTCAGCGCTACTACGTCGCCGACTCCTGGCGCGCCGCGCAGCGCCGGCTGTTCTCCGGGTCCTGACTCGGCACCTCGCTAGGGTGGCGGCATGCCCGCCTCAAACCGCGTGTGGAAGATCGTCGGACTCGCCGGCATCGTCGGCGTCGTCGCGACCGGGGCACTGGTCGCCCGCAACGAGCGCGAGCGCCGCGCCTACACCCCGGACGAGGTGCGCGATCGCCTGCAGGAACGGCTGCGCGCCGCGGAGGGCGAGAGCGGCCAAGGGGGCCGGGTCATCGGCTGACCCGGCCCGCCCGGCCGTCGTCCTCCGTCCACGTCGGGGCGACCTCGGTCAGCCCTGCGCCACGATGGCGTCGAGCCGGTCATAGCCCTGCGACATGCCGACCTCCATGCCGGACTCGACCATGGCGTCGCGGCCCTCGACGGTGCGGCCGATGCTGCGCCCGCGCAGCCGGGTGCGCCCGTCGCCGAGGTCCTCGAACCACATGAACTCCAGGGCCACCTCGTCGGGTGCGCCGTCGAACTCGAAGGTCTGCAGGGCGAAGTCGTTGTCGCGGATGGTGTGGAACACCCCGCGGAAGCCGAAGTTGCCGTGGTCGGTGCGGTGCTCGTAGCGGTAGCCGCCGCCGGTGGTGAAGTCCCACTCGTCGATGACCATCTCGTAGCCGTGCGGGCCGAGCCACTGCTTGACCTTGTCGGGGTCGCGGTGGGCCTCGAAGACCGCCGCCACGGGGGCGTCGAACTCGCGGGTGAAGTCGATCCACGGCACTCCGGCCGGGATGTCGAGGTGCAGGCTGTTTCCCATTGCTCACTCCTGATCGGTGGTGGGTGTCGCAGACGCGCCGAGCACGGCGTCGAGCCGGCGGAACCGCTGCTCGTGGGCGAGGCGGTAGCCGTCGATCCACGCGGTCAGCGCCTCGAGCGCGTCGGGGTTGAGGTGGACCGGTCGGCGTTGGGCCTCCCGGGTCCGGGTGACCAGGCCCGCGTGCTCGAGGACCTGGATGTGCTTCGAGACCGCCTGGAGGGAGATCTCGAACGGCTCCGCGATCTCGTTCACCGTGGCCGGCCCCCGGCTCAGGTGGGCGATGATCGCGCGACGGACGGGGTCGGCCAGGGCCGCGAAGCCCGAGTCCACCGAACTGCTGTCGTCCGTCATGGCTTTACTAAACCGCGAAGTTGATCAACTGTCAAGTTGATCAACCGTTCAGGTGGGGAGCACCTCGTGCGGGTAGTCCTCCGCGCGTCCCTGGAACGACAGGATCGCCGGGTTCTGGATGACGCCGTCGCGGAGCTCGATGGCCCGGCTGACGGTGGGCACCTCGTCCCAGGAGCCCGGGCCGTCCATCACGGTGCGCAGGAACGGCAGCAGCGCCTCGCTGATCTCCCAGGTGGCCGATGCCCACAGGTACGACGGGCTGTGGTCGACGGCGTAGTACATGATGTTGCGCCCCACCGTGAAGGTCGGCTCGGAGAACGTCGTGGGCCGGGCCCACTCGAACCCCATGCCCTCGTCGCACGACACGTCGACGACCATCGTGCCGGGCGACAGCTCGGGCAGGTCGTCGTGGGTGAGGAAGACCAGCGGGTTGTCGGTGTCCTGCAGCACGCAGTTGACGATGATGTCGTGGCTGCCGAGGAACTCCGCGAGCGGCACCCGGCCCTCGGGGGTGACGGCGTGGCTCACCCGGCCGGCGGTGTCGTCGGGGTCGAAGTGCAGGATGCGGGCGGAGTGGATCGGCGAGGCCACGGCGGCGACCTGGCGGTGGGTGAGGATGTCGACGTCGCCGATGCCGAGGGCGGTCAGGGCCGTGACGGCTCCGCGGGCGGTGGCGCCGAAGCCGACGACCACGGCGCTGCGTCGCGGCCCGTAGTTGCCCGTCGTGCCGGCCAGCGTCAGGGCGTGCAGCACCGAGGCGTAGCCGGCGAGCTCGTTGTTGGTGTGGAACACGTGCAGGTCGAACGACCCGTCCTGCTTCCAGTGGTTCATCGCCTCGAACGCGATGACGGTGAGCCGACGGTCGATGGCCAGCTGGGTGAGCTCCTCGTCCTGCACGCAGTGCGGCCACCCCCACAGCACCTGACCGGTGCGCAGCTCTTCCACGTCGCCGTGCAGCGGCTTCGGCTGCAGGATGACGTCGCACTCGGCGACCAGCTGCTCGTGGGTGCGCACCCCGGCCACCAGCTCGCGCAGGTCGTCGTCATCGACCCCGAACCGCTCGCCGTACCCCGCCTCGAGGTACATGCGCTGCCGCAGGTCGGCCGGCACCCGCTCGAGGTGCGCCGGGTGCAGCGCCAACCGGTGCTCGTTCTCCTTCTTCGAGCGCCCCATCACCCCCAGGCTCAGCGTGGTGCGGGGCGGCCGGTCGTCCCCGGCGGGGGCGGATGCCGGCGCGTCGCCGTCGTCGGGCGCCGCGGCTCGCGGCCCGGTGTGATCGTGAAGCGCCTGGCTCATGGCAGTGCCCGTCTCGGGCCTGCACGGCCCGCCTATCGACCGAATCGGGACCGGCGAGGAGTGGTCCACCTCGCGCGTCAGCCCCGCTCGGCACTCTATCTCGGGCCCGGTGCGGGCGCCCCTGCGGCCTGGTCGCCCTCGGGGGCAGGAAGCTGCGGGTAGCCCTCGACCGGGTAGATGCCGACCACCAGGCCGTAGGTGGTGTCGCCGCTGCGCGGCAGCCGGTCGAACTCCTCGACGAGGTCGCGGATGCGGGTCCAGAACTCGTCGGCGCGGTCGGCCTCGAGCCGCGCGTGCCGGATGAAGGACCACAGCCGCCGCTGCTCCTCGGCCCCGGCCGACTCCGCCGCAGCCACCGCGAAGTCGTTCTGGTCGGTGGGCAGGTCCTCCTGGCCTTGGACGGCGATGGTCACCGTGCGTGCGGCCCGACCGTAGAACCGCTCCTCAACGGCACGCACCCGTCGGGTGCGCACCACCTGCACCAGCCCGGCCCGGTGCAGCACACCGACGTGGTGCGCGACGGTCCCCTTGGCGCGACCGGTGGCCTGCGCCAGCTCGGCGACCGAGGCGGCCCGTTCGGTGAGCAGCCCGAGCACCGTGGTGCGCAGCGGGTGGCCGAGCGCGCGCACCTGCTCGGCCCGGGTGACGACCAGCCGGTCGGCCAGCTCGTACCCGGGAGGCGGGGCGGACGCGGCCGGGGGACGGCCGACATCCGTGGGGTGGCGCTCCATCGGGTATGAGACTACAGTCACCGATCAATCGATAAATCCCGATCATTGGAGACGAGATGGCCGAGGTCGTGCTGTTCCACCACGTTCAGGGGCTCACCGCAGGGGTGGGCCGGCTGGCCGACGAGCTGAGGGCCGGGGGCCACACCGTGCACACCCCCGACTTCTTCAAGGGGGCCACCTTCGACTCGCTCGACGAGGGGTTCGCCGCGGTGCGTGCTCGCGGCGAGGGGGCCGTCGACGACTGGGCCGACGCCGTGGTCGCCGAGCTGCCCTCCGAGGTCGTCTACGCCGGCATCTCCCTGGGCGTGATGCCGGCCCAGCGCATCGCGCAGACCCGACCGGGTGCGGTCGGTGCGCTGCTCCTCGAGGCGTGCGCTCCGGCATCCGCGTTCGGCGACGGCTGGCCGGCCGACGTGCCGGTGCAGGTGCACGGCATGGAGCACGACCCGTTCTTCGGCCTCGAGGGTGACGTCGACGCGGCTCGCGAGCTCGTGGCCCAGGCCGGTGACGGCGAGCTGTTCGTCTACCCCGGCGACGTGCACCTGTTCACCGACTCCTCGCTGCCGTCCTACGACGAGGCGGCCACCGCACTGGTCGTCGAGCGCGCCCTGGCTCTCCTCTCCCGCGTCTGACCCTGGGACACACCCGCCGCAGTGCATGGAGATGCAGTCGAGGTGGCAGCGGCGGCACTGCCGGACGCCGCGCCGCCCCAACCGATGACGTCAGGGTGCCGACCGCGCGGCCCCTCGCGCCTCTGGCACCCCTCGGGCTGAAACCCTGGATCCTAGGGGCTCGCAGGTCCGGTGCGACACGGACGACAGGGATGCCGCGGCGCCGCCCGGCACTCCTCCTCGCCTACCGCCTCGTAAGTGCACGGATCGCCCCACCTACCAGGCGGTAGCCGACGTCGGGTGAGCCGTCAGCGATAAAGTGCAACTCAGGGGTTGCGCCTAAGGAAGCATTAGTGCAACCATTGAGTTGCACAGGACGCGCATCCCGCGCGGCCACACCGAGAGGAACCCCATGACCACCACGAGCAACAGCACGGCATCCGTCGTCGACGCCGCGACCTTCACCGTGCGCCGCACCATCGACATCGCCGCCCCTGCCGAGAAGGTGTGGGCGGCCGTCACCGAGGCCGAGCACATCTCCCGCTGGTTCGGCCGTGCCGAGATCACCGGCCGCGGCGTGGGCGCCACCGGCACGCTCACCTGGCCCGACCACGGGCCCGTCCCGCTGCGCGTCGAGGCCTTCGACGCGCCGCACACCGTGAGCTACCGCTGGAGCAACGACGACGCGCTGGGCACCACCCCCGCCGAGCTCGATGTCGCCCACTCCACGGTGTTCACCTTCACCCTCGAGCCCGTGCCGCACGGCACCCGGCTCACCGTGGTGGAGACCGGGTTCGACGCCACGTCCGACCCGATCGCCAACCTCGAGGACCACCGCAAGGGTTGGGACGGCGAGCTCGACAAGCTGGCCGCGCTGCTCGAGAGCGGCTCGTGACGACCGGGACGATGGTGCCCGTGTTCGCCGCCCTCGGCGACGAGACGCGGTGGAGCGTGCTGGCGGCGCTCGGCGAGGGGGACGCCTCGGCATCCGCCCTCGCCGGGCGCCTGCCGGTGAGCCGCCAGGCCATCGCCAAGCACCTCGCGGTGCTGCAGGAGGTCGGGCTGGTCGAGCCGGTACGGGTCGGGCGCGAGGTGCAGTACCGCGTGCTCGGTGCGCAGCTGCGCGAGACCGCCACCCGGCTCGACGCCATCGGCGCGCGGTGGGACCGTCGGCTCGCCGCGATCAAGGAGATCGCCGAGAACCTGTAGCCGGGCGCTGGACCTGCACCTTCGCAGCCCCGTGCGTCACACTCCTGGGTGTGACGGTGGAGTCCAGGCGCGTGGCGCAGGCGCCGACCGGCGCGCCGCCACTCGGGCGGCGCCGGTTCCTCCCACCACCGCTGTGGCGGCTCGCCCCACGGCAGCTGCTGCACGACGCGGTCACCCTGATGCTGATGCTCGGAGTGCTCACCATGCTGTCGATGGCGGCCGCGGCGGGGCCGCTCTACGCCGAAGCGGTCTCGGATGCCGCGGTGCGCCTCACGCTCGAGTCGGTGCCGGCCGGTGCGCCGCCAAATCCGCCCGTCGTGCGGCTCAACGGTGGCGTCGACCCCGAGGGCAGCGAGTGGACCGCGCTGCTGCGCTCCCTCGAGGAGCTCCCCGGCATCGGGCCGGCCCGGGTCACCACCCAGACGATCTCCACCGAGCTGCACCCCAAGGTCCTCTACGACCCGGTCGGGCCGGTGCTGACCGGGGCCTCGGGGAGCGCTCCGGTGCGCCTGTTCGGCGTCGAGGACCCGGCATCCGAGCTCGTGGTCGTCACGCGGGCCCCGGGCGCGGGTGAGAGTGTGTGGCTCCCCGAGCCGGTCGCCAAGGCCACCGGGGTCGCCGCCGGCGACACGGTGCAGGTGCAGCTCTCCGGGCTGCCCGAGGCGGTCCCCACCTCGACGCGCGTGGTCGGCACCTACGCCGTCGAGGATGACGGCCGCACGCCGGTGGCTCCCCCCGGCGAACGGCTCTGGGCCGACCTCGGCGCCGAGGCCTTTCCGCGCGACGCCATGCGGCCGACGGAGCGGGCCCACCTGGCCGTCGCCGACCTGGCCACGGCCGCCGCCGTGGCCAAGCGCTCCGGCGACCAGCTGCTCTGGTCGGCCCAGTCCCGCCTGAGCGACCCTTCACCGCGGTTGGGGCAGTTCCACCGCACGGCGGATGCCGTGAGCCTCCTGCGCCGGCTGCTCACCGCCCGCTCCGAGCTGGTCGACGACCCGGTCGGCCTGCGACCCTCCGTCGTGAGCGGTATCGAGGACCTCGCCGACCGGGCCGACGTGCTGTCGGCGGCCGGTCAGCGCGGGGCGGCCGTGACGACCCGGGTGGGCCTCGCGCTGTCCCTGGCGCTGGTGGTCGCGGCCGCCGCGTACTCGATGGGGCGGAGGCGGCGTGAAGTGCAGCTCGGGGCGGGCACCGGGCGCGCCCTCTCTCGGCGGGCCTGCTGTATGCCGCCGAGCTGGTGCCCGCCGCCGTGCTGGCCGGTGTGGTGGGCTGGTTGGCGGCACGCGGAGTCGTGGCCTTGACCGTTGGCACGAGCAGCCCAACCCGATCGGTGGTGCGGACCGCGGCCTGTGGAGCGCCGGTGCTGTCTGCGCCGCCCTCGTGGCGTCGGTCGTCGTGGCCGCGGCGGCGAACCGGCTGGAGACGCGTCGCCTCGAGGGCCGCCCGGACGTGCGCCTGCCCTGGGTGCTCGTGCTCGTGGTGGTCGCCGCATCGGCGACCGCCGGCCTGCTGACCCGACCACCCGCCGCGAGCGACACCCTCGGGCCCCTCGACCTGCTGGTGCCGCCCCTGGTCGTCGCGGCCGTCGCCGCCGTGGGCTCGAGGCTCGCCTTCGCCGTGCTGCGGCGCACCCGTACGGCCACCCGACCCCCGAGCCGGCGCACGCTGGTGGCCTGGCTGGCGAGGCGTCGGCTGCAGGCGCCCGACCGAGGCCGTGAGGCGGCCGCGACCATCGCCGCGACCGGCCTGGCCATGCTCGCCTTCTCCCTGGCGTCGTTCGCATCGCTGCACGTCACCGTCGAGGACCGCGCCGCTGTGGCCGTCGGTGCGGTGCAGGTGAACCGGTGGCGACGTCGTGGCAGCTCGATCCCGGCGTGGCCCAGCAGGCCGTGCTGCCCGAGGACGGAGCCCGCTGAAGTTCAGCGACGTCCCGGCGGCCCGCAACCCGGATCTGCCCGAGGGGCAGTCGACCGTGTGGCGAGCAAGCACCTCCGTGGCCACCAGCGAGGTCGGTGTCAACCTGCTCATCGTCGACCCGTCCGCTTCGCGGCGGCCGCGGCGTGGGGATCGCCGGACGAGCCGGTCGCAGAAGGCCGCGCGCTGCTGCCGGCCCTGGCTGCCGACGACGCCGCAACAGCCACCTACCTGCGCCAGAACGGGTGGTTCTCCGGTGCCCGTGCTGCTGGTGGCTCCGTGGGCGACCTCGACCTCGAGGTGGGTCGACCGTCACGGTCGACACGCTCAACGACCCCGTGCGACTGGAGGTGCGCGGCCTCCTCGACGCGTTCCCGGGCGCCGGCAGCGGACAGACCACCGTCGTCGTGCCTGCCTACAGCTTCTTCGCCTCCCAGTTCAACAACGACCCCCGGCTGCGCCCCAGCGCCGGCACGCCCCGCAACCGCCCGGTCGAGTTCCAGACCTACGTGTGGTCCGACTCGAGCACCGTTGCGGCGACCACCCTTGCGGCACACTACATCACCCCCTAGCTTACCGAACCTTGGCGCAGGAGCGTGCGACCCCTGTCTACGTGGCGGCGGCGCAGGCACGTCGCTACCAGATCGCGCTCGGGCTGGTCTTCGGCGCGGTCGGCTGGCAGCGGTGGCGCTCGCCGCCGTTCGGCTCGCGCGGCGGTCGCCGGCCGCCGACCGGATGTTGGCGTGAGCCGTGCGGGTCGGCACGCCCCCGCGCGGGCCCGTGCGCTGGAGGTTGCCGTGGTGCTCGCCCTCACCTGCGCCCTGTCGGCGCTGGCGCTGCTAGCACTGCGGCCGCTGGCGCACCTGCTCCTCGAGCCCGGCGACGGGCGCATCCCGCAGGCCGTCCTGACGCTCCCGGGGTCGGTGCTGCTGGCTGCCGGCGGGTGGCTCGTCCTGGCTGCCCTGGCCGCGCTGGCCGGCATGGTGCTCGCGGCGTCGTCGCAGTCGACGTGGAGGTGCTCCGTGGTGAAGACTGACCCGTCTCCCTTCGCCCAACGTTCCGGCTCGCTGCGACGGTCTCCGGCCTGGTCAAGATCTACCCGACGGCGACCGGCGAGACGCACGCGCTGCGCGGTGACGCCGAGTTCCACGAGCACACCGTCACCGCGCTGACCGGCCCGTCGGGCAGCGGCAAGTCGACCCTCCTCGCCCTGCTCGCCCTGCGCGACCGACCCAGCGGCGGCGACGTGACGATCCTGGGCCGCAACGCCGCCTCGCTGCGCACCTCCGAGCGCCGGGCCCACAGCCGCCGGGTCATCGCTGGGTGCCGCAACGGGCGACCGACGGGGTCTACCCGCACCTGACCGCCGCGCAGAACATCGAGCAGTCGGCTCGGTGGCGTCGGCCCCCGCCGACGCCGGTGGCGGCCTCCTCGAGCGACTGGGCTGGCACAGGTGGCGGGCGTGGCGGCATCCCGGCTCTCGGGTGGCGAGCAGCAGCGGTCGCTCTGGCGTGCGCCTGCGTGGGCGCGCCCCGGCTGATCCTCTGCGACGAGCCGACGGCCAGCTCGACGAGGACACCGCGGCGCTCGTCATGCACGAGCTGCGCACCGTCGCAGCCGGTGGCAGCGCCGTCGTCATCGCCACCCATGACCCCGGCGCGATCGCCGCGAGCGACCGGGTGGTCGCGCTGCGCCACGGGGGATGTCGACCGAGCAGTGGGGGGCCACCACGGCCCGGGCCACCATCGACCCCGCCGGCCGGTGCGCTGCCCCCCGACGCCCTCGAGCTGTTCCCGACCGGCGGGCCGTCATCCGCCTCGACGGCGACCGGTCGTGCTCGAGCCGACCGAGGACTCGGGCGCCCCCGGGCGGCACCGCACCTCAGGCGACCGGCGAGGCCGCCGCGACGGCACCGCTGTGCTGGTCTCCGCGTCACCCACGGCGAGCGCTCACCCGGCATCCCGATCCTGTCCGACGTGTCGCTGTCGGCACTGCCGGGCGAGGTGGTGGTGATCGAAGGACGTTCTGGCTCAGGGAAGTCCACGCTGTGCCAGCTGGTGGCCGGCCTCGAGGCGCCCGACCAGGGAACCGTGCTCGTCGACGGGTCACCAGCCGCATCGTGCGCGACTGGCCGCTGTGCGCTGCTCCCCCAGCGGCTCGGCCTGCCGGCGGACTGACGGTCGCGGAGAACGTGGGCTCCTGCTGGGCGTGGCGCCCGCACGCCCCGACGCTCGAGGCGTTCGACCTCGCGCACCTCGCCGACAACCTCACCCAGCTCACGTCAGCAGCAACCGTCCATCCCCCGCGCTCTGAGCCCGGCCGTCATCGTGCTCGACGAGCCGACCTCTCACCAGACGACCATCCGACCTCGTCTCACACCAGCTGCTCGAGCTGGCCCGCTCGGGCAGCGCCGTGCTGGTCGCCACGCACGACCCGCGGCTGGTGTCGGAGGCCGACCAGGTCGTGCACCTGCACGCCGGGCGCCACCACCACCGCGGCTCGCCGCTCCTCCCCCACTAGCGAGGCAGCGGCATCGCGGGGCAGGTCGACAGCACCCGCACCATGGCGTCGCGCTCGGCCGCGGTGACCCACAGCCGATACTTGGCCTTCACGGCGACCTGACGCGCCACGTAGGCACAGCGGGAGGGCCGGTCGGGCGGCAGCCAGGTCGCGGCATCCCCGTCGCCCTTGGAGCGGTTGGTGCCGGAGTCGACGGCCAGCAGGGCCAGTGGGTCGTTGGCGAACGCCAGGCGGATGCCGGGCTGCCAGGTCGCGGCCCCCTTCTGCCAGGCGTCGGCCAGGGCGACGACGTGGTCGACGTCGATCTCGCTCGGCCCGCCGATGACGAAGCGGATGGTGCGGCCGGTGTAGGGGTCGGGGCTACTGGTGCCGGCCAGCACCTTGCACCAGTTCTTCATCTGCCGGTCGACGAGGTCGCGCCGCAGGATGTCGTTGCGGGTGTCGCAGCCGTTGCGGTCGGCGTCGAACCACGCCTGCCCGAACTGCTCCCGCGAGTAGCCGGTCTTGGGGGCACGGCCCTTGACGGTCAGCCCGGCGACGGCGGTGAGGGCGGATGCCGGGTCGGCCGGGTTCGTGGGAGCAGTCGCGGGTGTGGTGGGCGAGGTCGGGGTGGGAGGGGGCTCGTCCGGGGTCGTCTGCGTGGCCGTAGCCCCACCGACCACCACCAGCACCAGCGCCAGCGCCAGCCCGGCGACACCGGCACCGGCCCAGCAGAACCACGCCCGAACGTCCATCTGGCCTCTTCATGTGCGTCGCTGCGCAGCTCGCGCGACACCTCGGACGCTAACTGCAGCCGTCGCCGGCCGTACCCGCTTCCGGGGAAGTCAGGCCGAACGACCGACGGCGCACACCGGGCCCGCCCGGGCGACGGCCGTCAGGACGAACGGCCGCGCGTGCGCACCCGGTGCACCAGGTCTTCGGCGGCACCGGCCCACTGCGGGTGCTCGAACGCGAAGCCGGCGTCGAGCAGCCGTCCCGGCACGACCCGGCGGCTCTTGAGCAGCAGCTCGGTGTCGGTGCGCAGCACCCACGCACCGATCTCCGCCATCCACGCCGTGGCGGGCAGGCCCGGGCGTCGACCCCAGGCACGGCGCAGGTCGCGCATCAGATCACGCTGCGGAAGAGGTTGCGGGGCAGTCAGGTTCACCGGCCCCTCGAGGTCGTCGCGGTCGATGAGCAGCTCGACGGCACGGATGAAGTCGGTGTCGTGGATCCACGACACGTACTGCCCACCACCCGCGACCGGCCCACCCAGCCCGAGCCGCGCCATCCGCAGCAGCACGTCGAAGACGCCGCCGCGGTCAGGGCTCATCACCATCGCTGAGCGCAGGGCGACCTGCCGCGTGTGCGGCGTCACGGCATCCCGCTGCGCCGCCTCCCAGCAGCGGGCGATGCGCACGCTGAACTCCCAGTAGTCGGGAACTCCCGGCTCGTGTCCCCCGATCACCCCGGTCGCCTCGTCGTTCGGGGCGTCGCGCCGGTCGGCGTAGATGGTGGCGGTGCTCATCTGCAGCCAGACCTGCGGAGGCGCCGCGGCCTGCGCGATGGCCGCACCGACGACCCGGGTGGACTCCACGCGCGAGTCCATCATCTGCGCCAGGTTCTCCGAGGTGTAGCGACAGCTCACGGTGCGGCCCGCGAGGTTGACCACCGCGTCGGCCCCGTCGAGCTCGGCCGCCCAGTCGCCGAGCGTGCGGCCGTCCCAGCCGAGGTGCCGGATGCCCGGCTCCAGCGGCCCAGGGTGCCTGCTCAGCACCACCACCTCGTCACCACGCGCCGACAGCGCCCGTCGCAGCAACCCGCCGACCTGGCCCGTTCCCCCGGGTATCACGACCTTCACCACGCGAGCATATGCAGACGTGAGCCGTGCCTAGGCTATGCCAAGCTGACAACCGCCCGCACCGGATGCCGTTCCTGGAGGCCCCGTGACCTCGACCCCAGACACCGACGACCTGCTGCGCGCCGAACGGGCGCTGCAGGCGGCCCAGCGCGCCGGGGACGTCGCGGCGCTCGACCGGTTGCTCGACGACCGGCTCGTGGCGATCGGGCCGGACGGCGCTCGTTACACCAAGGCCGACGACCTGGCCGGCCACCGGTCGGGCTCGTCGGTCATCTCCGCCCTGGTCGAGGAGCACGTGGAGGTGCTCGTGGCCGGCAGCACCGGCATGACGTTCTTCGTGGGCACGGTGTCGGGGACCTTCGAGGGTGAACCGATGTCGGCACGGCTGCGGTACACACGAACCTGGGTGCACGACGAGTCGATGGGGTGGCGAGTCCTGGCCGCCCACATCGGCGTGCCCCCGCCGCGCGCCTGACGGTCGGCGGTCGAAGAGCCCGTCGACCTCTACGGCCCGGTGAGGACGGCCAGTCGCGGCGCGAGAACCCGCCGGCTCTGCTCGGTCGCCGGGTAGAAGTCGAGGAAGGCCGTATCGGGGTCCTCCCCGAACTCGGGCCGGATCCGCAGCACCTCCGCCCACTCGACGCGCGCCTGCTCGACGTAGCCGAGCCCCGCAAGCGCCAGCGCGCGGAACAGCGCCCCCCACTCGAAGCTGGAGGTGTGGATGTGGGCCGCCTCGGCCAGAGCGCCGGCGTCGTCCCCTCGGAGCAGGAGGTCGCCCGCGAGCATGGTGTGCACGTAGCCCGGTGACACCGGGTTCAGCCGGACCGCCTCGCGGACCGCGGCGATGCCCTCGTCCCACTCGCCGCTCGACGAGAGCATGGTCCCCGCCGACGCCGGCACCGTGGGGAGTCCGGGTGAAGCCGTGATGGCCGCCCTGCAGTGCAGGGCCACGAGGTCGTACTGACCACGCACCATGGCCACGGTCGCCAGGACGACGTGCGCGTGGCCGTTATGGCGGTCAGCCGGCATGGCCACCCGCGCGTACTTCTCCGCGAGCACGAGGTCGCCCTCGGGGTCCTGCGTGATGCCGTACCCAGGGCCGACGGCAAGGCACGACGCCGTCATGTTCATCAGTGTGGGAGACGACGCTCCGCGCGCCACGACACCCAGCAGTGCGGTCCGAGCCGTGCCCAGGGACACGATGTCACCAGCGGCGACGTACGCTAGAACGCCATGGCGGCGGCGTACTCGTCCGACTCCGTGCCCGGCCCGTCGAGGGCTTCGTTGGGAAGGCGGTGCACCACGCCGGCATAGTCACCGACCTCGCCCGCGATGGTCGACGCCCACTCGTCCTCGACCGGGACGGCCAGGACCGTGCTGCGCTCCCAGTCGCGCACTCGGGTCAGCACGACGTTGCCGGTGACCACATCGGTGAGCCGGGCGGTCAGCCGCACCGTCTCGTCGCCGGCGGTGACCGCCCCGGACAGCACGAAGCGGATGCCGTTCCCGGTGCCCGGTCGGGCCGGGTGGTCGTCGAGCCGCTCCAGCGGCCCGGCGACACTGAGGCCAGGGAAGGAGCTGAGGCAGGTGACGAGGCCCTCGGCAGCCGCCGTGGCCAGCCGCTCAGCGGTAGGCCCACCGGCGCTGGTGAAGCGGAGGACTCCGATCGCCGTGTCCATCGTCGATGACGGCACCAGGCCATCGGCGCGACGGCGGTGGAACACCGGGACGTAGCTTCCCGTCGGCAGCGTGATGTGGACGCCGTCGTCGCGTCCCTCGTCGTCGTTGTACGCCTCGAGTGACTTGCGCACCCGGCTGGCCCGGACCCGCACGGATGCGTCCACCCGCCCGTCGAAGGCGCCGTCGCGGCCCATCGCGTGGCGAGCCACCGTGCGTTCCGACAGCCGCGCCCCGCGACCCGGCACCGTCTCGGTCACCACGAACGCCAGGAATTCGCGTGACCTCGGAGCCCGGTGGAAGCGGTGGCTGTCGAGAACCCGTCCAAGCGTCTGCAGGACGGCCGCCGGCTCCGCGCCGACCGCGGTGGTCGGCGCGACGTCAACCGTGCGGTCGTCGCCACCCATGGCAGCCATCCTCTCGCGGTACCGCGCTCGGCTGTAACCGTGTCAGGTCCTGAAACGGATTCCGTCGGTCACAACGCGCCTGGACACTTTCGCTGTCGACCGAGGAGGAACGATGCCGAAATCGCCTGTTCTCGCGAGGGAGGCCGTCGAGCTGGTGCGACCGGTCGAACCGGCATCCGTGCAGTCGGCGCTCTCGCACTGGCGCTGGCTGTCCACCCTGACCGGCCAGCGGCCCTTCCTGCGCACCGCGTTCGGCGACCTGTTCCTCTACGGCCCCGGCGGGGTGTGGCTCCTCGACACCCTCCAGGGAAGCCACTGCCTCGAGTGGCCGACCTCGGCAGCCCTACACGGCTTCCTGTCGTCCTGGGAGGGCCGCGAGGTGATGCTGCTGGCCGACCTGGTCGACGACGCGCGCGTCGCCGGGCTGGTGCCCACGGCAGACCAGGTCCTGTCGTTCACGGTGCCGCCGTTCGCTGGTGGCCCGTTGACGGCACCCAACCTCGTGGTCTCGTCGCTGGCGGACACCCTGGGCGAGCTCGGCGACACCCACAGAGCCCGCCACCACGGTTGAGAACCGCGGCCGCCCGTCTCGTCGAGGTTGAACCGTAGGCTGCGCTTCGTGAGCGATCGGACGTCGTGGAGCACGACCACTCACGACTGGCTCAGAGATGTCGACCCAGTTCACCTTGCGGCAGTGAAGTGGTCCACGACAATCACCGCACGGACGGGTCGTGGTCCCAGACCTACCGGTACGGCATCCCGGACGCAGAGCTCACCGCTCTCGAGCGCCGAGGTCGAACCGGTACGAGCGTCTCCCCGCGCAGCACCAGCACCGGACCGGCAGCCCTGATGGACGGTGATCTGACGGCATTCCGCTCACTGCGCATCGAGGTCATCTCGCCCTGCGGCTCGCGCGGTGAGCGGCTACTTCGAGAACACCCGAGGGGTCACTCGCACGATCAGCACGAGTGCGACCGCCCAGATCAGGGCCAGCACCCGGGACGTAGAGCCGGAGTCAGATCTGAGGGCATGGGGCCATAGGCCGGGTTCACGCGATGGATCCTGCTTGACCTCGACGGCCCGTCACGCCGTGCTCAGGGTCGGTGGTCGTGGGTCCTTGTCGTCACCATGCGTATCCCGAAAGATCGGCGGTCCTGCAGGTGGGACGGTCGGTGGCGACCATTTCACCGCCGTACGGGGCGTCGTACCCGGCATCTCGGGCCAGCACCGACTCCAAGGACGGACAACCGCTCGTCACCGGCCCGGGGCTGAGCGCGGAGGAGACCGCAGGGCGGTCGGTTGTCCGTCCGCAGGCGCACCACCCGGATCTCAAGGATGTCGCCGTCGGGCATTTGCCGCGACGGTGCGAGCACTGTCTGCCGCTGGGCGCTTGTCGCAGTCCCGTCGGGGACACTGAGGGAACACCGACCGTAGCTTCGACAAGGAGTCAGCCGTGACCGAGGGAACCGTCCGCTGGTTCGATGCCGACCGTGGGTTCGGCTTCATCGCCCTCGGGCATGAGGCAGAGGACCTGTACGTGCATGCGTCCGAGATCGTCAGCGACGACGCGATGAAGCTGCTCCGGGAGGGGCAGGTGGTCGAGTTCGAGATCGGCGAGGGGGACCGCGGCCCGCAGGCACGCCGCGTCCGGGTCACGGCCGACCAGGCCGCCGATACACCGGTGGGCGTGCTCGGCACCGTCGCTTGGTACGAGCCCGGCAAGGGGTACGGCTTCATCACGCCCGACGGCGGTGGTGCCGAGATCTTCGTGCACAGCTCGGCCATCGTGGGCGGCGGCGTGGTCTCGGAGGGGCAGCGGGTGGCGTTCCTGGTCGTCGACGGGCAGAGGGGACCGCAGGCGGATCATCTGCTCCCTCTGGGAGCCCAGGCCGCCCAGCAGGCCGTGGCCCCCGACGGGGCGGACGGCACCGTTTCCTGGTACGACGGGGAGAAGGGCTTCGGGTTCATCACCCCCGAGTCGGGCGGCCCGGATGTCTTCGTCCACGTTCGGGAGCTGGCCGACGGGCTCGCCGGGCTGGGCGAGGGGGACCGGGTGACGTACGACATCGTCGTGAGCGAGAAGGGCCCGCAGGCACGCGACGTGCGCCTCGCACGCAGCTCGACACCGAGGGGCGCATCCGCGACGTCGACGACCCGCGCCCGGTCGGGACACCAGAGGGCGTCCGACGTCCCGGCGCGCGGCGGAGAGGGAGTGGTCGCGCGCTACGACGCGGAGCGGGGGTTCGGCTTCATCGCGCCGGACGCGGGCGGCGCGGACCTGTTCGTGCACGTGTCGGTCCTGCGAGGCGCCGAGGCGCTGCACCAGGGCGATCGGGTTCGCTACCAGGTTCGGCAGAGCGATCGAGGACCACAGGCCGACCGCGTCGAACGGGTGTGAGCGGGACGGCGGTCCGTGCGGAGTTGCGTTCAGGCGTGTTCCGGTCCCGCGGGGCGCTCATGTCGCGGATCGCCGAAGCCATCCGGATGCCGGGCGCGAGTGAGCCCCCGGCCTCGTTCCCCGCCGAGAGCCGCATGCAGGCCACCTCGTCCTCGAGCCGGCCCAGCTCCATCAGCCTCAGAGGACGGCGCATCACGAACACGAGGTCGACGTCCCACCCCTCGTCGTCATCGCCGCGGGCCACGGAGCCGAACACCTGCACCTGCCCGCCGCCGGCGTCGTGAACCAGCCGCAGGACCTCGGGCCGCGCTACCTGCTGTCGGCGCGACCTGCGCATCGCCAACTCGTGAAGGAACTACCTGGCGCCTTGTAGGCATCCCGACCGCAGGGCCACCGGCGTGTAACTCCGTCACGGGGAGCGCGGACCCGGCTGAGATGAAGCGAGCGCACACCCGCGCCGGGCCGTGCCACGGACCGAGGCCGAACTCACGCTTCAGGAGCCGTGCTTGTTGAAGAAGTGCGTGACTGGTCGTTCTAGGAGCTCCCCGGCGAGGAACACGTCGACCTTCTCGTTGTAGAACGCGACCATTCCGGTAATGGGAAGCAGCGGGCCGGTCGGGAAGTCGTAGCTCCAAGCCAGGTCAGGATGCAGGAGGCCGCCGGCCAGGACCGACCAGTAACGGCTCGTCCTACCCTTGTAAGGGCACGATGTCACCGTGTCCGTAGGCACCAGGTGAGCGAAGTGCACCTCTGTGGGATTGATGTAGTAGCGGGTTGGGAGACCCGTCTCGAACACCATCACCGGTGAGGACGATTCCGCCAGCACGGCACCCTCGAGCTCGATCCGAACTGACCTCGTCGAGCGGAGCGCGTCAACCCGGGTGTAAGGGTTTCTCGGATGCACGAAGACCTGCTCATCCTCTTCGAACCACGCGTCGAGGGCGTCCCATTCGAAGCGCACCATGTCGGCGAGGCCTTCGATCGCCTGGTCTGTGTAGACGCGTGCGCAGCCAGGACGTACGTGGTCACCAACTCGAAGGCCATGAAGGCGCGCCGGTCCACGGCTGAGCTTCTGGACGCGGTCTTCGTCGATGAGCGCCTCGGCCGTCACATCGGCCAGGGGAATGTAGTACTGCGGGTAGTTGGGCCACTCCCAGACATACACGGCTCGTTGGGTGTCCAGCACTACGTGGCCCCCCAGGATGGCGCGGACTCGGCGTGGCACCGGCTCGATGTGGTTGGTCGGCACCAACATCTTGGGGTAGTCGGACATTGCGATCTCCTAGTGACTCTCTTCGCGGTTGCCGCGAGTCTTCGCCTGGTTGCTCTGGATCCGAAGGACCCACGTCCGCAGTGAGGAGGGGCCTTCGAACCCGGCGAGCCCCCGGATCGTCTGCGGCCAAGTCTCCTGGAGGATGTCCTCAGCTGGCGCCTGCGTCGAGACGAAGGTTCGAGCGATGCGAAACATCATGAGCGACCATCCGTTGACGACCTCGGTGAAGGCCTCACCATCCCCGGAACCCAGCCGGTCGAGCAGGTCGCCGTCCGCGCGACTCCCCACTTCCAAGATCGGTCGGGCGGGACGCGTTCGTGAGGCGCGCACCGCCAGCCGGCCGTGCGGCGCGCCAACAGGACCGCGCCGCAGCGTGTCTTCGGCCACGTCGATCAGTCTCACGACTCCACGCTCCCAACGGCGGGCTCACCAGTGTGGCGACCCTTGGGAGGTTGGCGTCGCACGACGAGCAGCTCTTACCTCCAGTGCTGAATCGGCAGCAGTCATCCGCTGAGGACAGTTGGCCCTCACACCTGAGGGCCCAGAGACAAAGCACTGGAACGTCGCGGAGCCTGTCAGGCATACCTCGAGACCTGGTCAGAGCGTCAGCCAAGAGCGTGGGGGTAGGCGGCTCCGACGACCCACCCTCCGATCCGGTCAGGCGGCTCGTGGAGGGGGAGGATCCGCACCGCGTCCCCGACGTCGACGATCCCGGCGCGGATGACCCAGCAGTTGAGCGCGAGCCGGTTGCCGAAGACGTCCCGGATCCGGCGAAAGACGTCGAGGTCCTGCCCGCCGGTGTCGGGATCGATCGATGTGACGATGCACCGCTGGCGCACGGAGTGCACGCCGATCACGGCGTCGCCGATCGTCAGTGCCATCCCGGGAAGCTCGGGCTCGCGATCGGCAGGGATTCCGGAGATGACGAGGTTCGGCCGAAGTCGCCGGACGTCGTGGCCGAACCGCTCGACCGCGCCGTCCGTGGCCACGAGCAGGTTCAAGACGTCGAACCGCTCCGGGCTGCGGTCGGCCACCAGGCGCGCCTCGGGGCCGGCATGCCGCTGCACGAGCTGCGCGGCGTGCCCGCTGTCCCATCGGTGCCCGTCCACCCGGGCCGTACCGTCCGGGCCGGTGGTCGCGGCGACGGTGAGGAGGCCGCGCCGGGTCCGCCCCGTGACAGGGCCCTGCGGCCCGGCCACGTGGACGACGCGATCACCCTCGACCCCGTCGCTCGTCAGGGTCGCCGACGTGAGCGGCTCGCCCCGGAGTGACTTGACCGGGTACCGCCACAGCTGGGACACGCGCATGTCCGGCATCGGCAGCCCTTCCTGGGCGCCCCCCTGAAGGAAGCGCGGATGCTTCCCCGTGCGCCGTCGCTCGACGGCCAGAGGGACCTCACAGAGTTGGCGCCCGTTCGCCGGGGCGTCTTACCCCCGTCGCAGGGTCGGCTTGCTCAACAGGCGTCGATGGCCAGCTCGTAGACGTCGGTGCGCACATAGGCCGTCGATCCCGGATCACCCGGCGCCGCATCCTGCTCCCCGCGGTCGGCCCGGGCACCGGCCTCGGTGTCCCAGTAGGAGACGTCGAGCGCACGACCGTTCGCATGGTCCACCAGCAACCGGAACCCGCGAAAGTCGTCACCCTGATGCAGGCCCGCGGCGGTGTCTCGAGTGCGGCTGATGACCGCACGGCTGTGCTCTGGGTCGAAGGCGACCTCGTCGATCCGGACCCACATGATTGACCTTCCCTACCTCGATGCCTCGGCTCACGGTGCCGACGGGCCCGCGTCACCGAACCGCTCAGCAGCGTCCCGCAGCCCGCGGTAGTCCTCACGGCACGCCGGGCACGCCAGGAGGTGAGCGGCGAGCCCGGGGTGCTCACGCCCTGGGTCACCACCGGCGAGCTCGGTCTCGATGTACTGGTGCAGCACCTCGAAGCCGGCGGCGCAGCCGGCATCGAGGTCGTCAGCTCTGAGCAGGTCCTCGAGCTGTCGGTCGTCGTTCATGGCGTCCCTGAAGGGTAGGTCGGTCGCTCGTACCCCGCGGCGCGAAGGCTTGCTTTCAGTTTCCGCCTGGCGTCGAACAGCGCCTTGTAGACGGTGTTCCGCGAGGCGCCCAGCTCGCGCGCGAAGGCATCCATCGGGACCTCGTTCAAGGCGATCGCGACGAAGACCCTGCGCTGGTGCGGTGTCAGGTCCTCGTCGATGGCGCGACGCAGCGCCGCGAACACCTCGCGCTGCTCGCTGTGCAGGTGAGGCGACTCTGCCCTGGTGTCCGGCAGTCGTTCCCACGCGTCGTCATCCATCACGGCACGATGGGAGCGCCAGAAGTGACGGCCCATCTTGGTCGAGACCTCGAGCATGACGAAGCGGTACGCCCAGGTCGTGAAGCGGCTCTCACCCCGGAAGCCGGGAACCTTGGACCGGATCGCCATCAGAGCGTCATCGGTGGCTTGCTGGGCGATGTCGTCGAGCTCCGGGCCACGCAGCTGGAGCGAGCCGGCACGACGGGCGACCTCGTGCCGCGCGACACGGAGGAGCAGAGCATGCAGTGCGACGACGCAGGCCTCGTGCTGACTGCCGGTCGCGCACAGCCCGTCGACCCACTCCTGGGACGCGTCGTCGAACCCGGCGGGCGAAGCCACCCTGGCGACGGGAGCCCCGACCGGATCAGCGGACACGCCGCGAGGATACACCGCAGCGTCGCACCGGCCACCGACCCAGAGCTGGGAGCAGACCCGTCGCGTCGCGCCCTTCACAGGTCGACCACGACGTCGTCGCTCGGTGTTGCGCAACACACGAGGACGTTCCCCTCGGCCGGCAGGTCGAGCGGAACCGGCTCATAGACCACTGAGCCATCGAGCAGCGCTACCTCACAGCTGTGGCAGACCCCTGACCTGCACGACCACTGCACCGGCACGTCGCACGCCTCAGCGAAGTCGAGGATGTTGGCGAAGTCCTTGCGCCACGGCACCGTCAGACCGCTGCGGGCGAAGGTGAGCGCAGGGCCATGTCCGAGCGCGCCAGCAGGCAGGTGAGGCACCGGCGGCGGCCCGGTCTCGATTCCCGGCGTGAGGGCGGGAGCGGCACCGAAGACCTCGGAATGGATGCGGGCGGGTTCGAGCCCGAGGTCGGTGAGGGCGGAGCGGGCAACGGACATGAACACTGGTGGCCCGCAGAGGTAGACGTGCGCGTCGCGGGGGAGGTCGAGCCCGCGGAGGAGGTCGGCCGTCAGGCGACCGCGATGGGTGTAGTCACGACCCCGCGTGTCGGTCGCACTCGGAGCGCTGTAGCAGATCACCGATCGGGAGTTGGGCAGGCCGGCAAGCACCCGGCGCACCTCCGCTGCGAAGGGATGCTCGCTGCCGCTGCGTGAGCCGTGGACCCACCACACCTCACGCATGGACCGTTGGCCCGCGAGTGCGTGAAGCATCGCCAGCACCGGGGTCGCGCCGATTCCCGCGGACACCAGCACCACGGGCGAGTCTGCGGCCTCGAGGGTGAATCGGCCGCGCGGTGCCGACATCGACACGATGGTCCCCGCGCGCACCCGCGAGTGCACGAAGCTGCTCACAACACCGTCGACCTCGCGCTTGATGCTGACGCGATACTCCGCGGAACCGGGTGGGCCCGACAGCGAGTAGTTGCGCGACGTCGGTGTGCCCCGGTCGCCGACCGGGAACTGGAGGGCGACGGACTGCCCCGGAAGGGCGGGAGGGAGCGCGCGGCCGTCGATCGCGGCCAGGTGGAGGGACACGACGGTCGAGGTCTCGTGCACGACGTCCACGACCTCGTGCGAGCGGAAGCCTGCCCAGGCGGCGGGCGGCCCGCCGGCGGCATCGTTCAGCCCGACGTTGCCGGCGGTCGTGCCGTCGGCCGTCGCCAGTGCCTCGAACGACCCACGCCAGCCCGGACTCAGCGCCGGCAGACGCAATGCCTTCTCCACCAGGGCGGGGTCGCGCCCTGGCAGGTAGAGCAGGGCATCGACGTCCGCAACCGTCATCCGGGCAGGGTCGGCATGGACCCGGACGAACACGTCTCCCGCCTCGACGAGGCCCTCGCGCAGCACCCGAAGGTAGAACCCGGGACGCCGGTGGGAGACCAGGAGCGCGGGCAGCTGCGGCTCTCCCATCCTCAGCCCGACCCGATAGCACGTGACGCGAGGCTGGCTCACCTCCACGAGCGCTCCTCCGATCTCGAACCGGTCACCGATGCACACCGCGTCATCCGCGAGACCGTCGACGGTGAAGTTCTCGCCGAACTGCCCAGGTACGAAGTCGTTTCGGGCGAAGTGGCTGCTCCAGTGCCGGTAGGCCTCGAGCTGATACACGAGCACGGCCCGATGAGGTCCACCATGACCCGCGAGATCTCCCTGCGCGTCCCCGTCCACGTTCAGCTGCCGAACCATCTGCGGGCCCTGCACCTCGCGCTTCCAGACCGCGGTACGGACAGTTCGACCGCGCCACTCCACCTCATGTGGGAGCCCGACGTTCACGGCCACGAGGCGACCAGCCGCTCTCGCGCCGGCCGACTCACCCATCAGGGGCCTCCACCTTGGTCTCGATCGCCCGAAGGACTTCGCCGCCATGCGCAGGCCACGGGCTTGCGGTGGAGCCGACCGCCTCCGAGGGTCCAGTCAAGCAGGTTCCTGAAGATTCCCGCCGGTCCGCTGGCGTACTCCGGGGTGCAGAGCGGGGCAGCAGCAGCCGAGGCGACGACAGGCGCGTGCACCGGTCGGCGACGGCTGCGGGCACCGGGTCCTGGTCGTCCTGGGGTCGACCGCCAGCAGCGTCGCCAACACCTCGAGGAGCGGCACCCGTACCGACGCTCACCCGGCTGTCGCGAGCGGCGTCGCCGCGACTCGAACGTCGTAGAAGTCCACGATCTTCTCGGCGATCAGGTCCAGGTTGTCCTCGACGGCGAAGTGGCCCGAGTCGAGCCGTACCAGCTCGGCGTCGGGAAGGTCGCGCAGGTACGCCTCACCACCGGCCGGGGTGAAGAAGATGTCCCCTTGACCCCAGAAGATCAGCGTGGTCGGCTGGCGTTCGCGCAGCGACGCCTGCCAGGTGTCGTAGAGAGCAGCGTTGGTCCGGTAGTCGTAGAAGAGGTCCAGCTGGACTCGATGCGCCCAGGGGCGCGCGAGGAAGAACAGGTCCGTGGTCCAGTTGTCCGGGCTGATCTTGCTCGTGTCGGGGTGACCCGTGGTGTAGATCGCCTTGACCGTGTCAGGAAGCAGGAACGCTTCCAGCGCTGACTCGGTCTCGGCGCTGCGGTCGACCCACAGGGCGTGGCGGATGCCGTCCCACGCTGCGGTGAACCCCTCTTCGTAGGTGTTCGCGTTCTGGATCACCTGCCAAGCCAGCCAATCGGGGTGCTTCGCGATGATCCGGTTGCCGATGGGGCCGCCGTAGTCCTGCATGTAGATGCCCATCGGTCCGGTGAAGCCGACCTGGGTCAGGAGCCCGTCCACGATCTGGGTGAGGTGGTCGAAGGTGTAGTCCCACGTCGACGGGTCCGGCATGTCCGTGTTCCCGAAGCCGGGGTAGTCCGGCGACAGGACGTGGAAGCGGTCGGCGAGTGCGGGGATGAGGTCCCTGAACTGGTGCGACGAGGACGGGAAGCCTCCAAGGAGGAGGAGCTTGGGGTTTGCCGGGTCTCCGGCCTCGCGGTAGAAGACGTCGAGGCCCTCCACCGTGGCGGTGTGGAACGTGGTCATGGCAACCTCCGGGTCAAAGCGCCCAACGGTGTCGGTCACCGGGGCGAGGGTGGATGTGTCGCCTACTTGGCATCACCGCCGGTGAGCCTCTTACCCCCCGCATGACGGCTCCTTGCGTGACGCTCTCACGGCGACAACCTCCCCGACCGCCCCGCGGGGGCGTGGACGTCATCCATGTGCAGCAGCACGCGCGACCGGGTCCTTGCTGATGGGTCGAGGCGATCGGACCCGAGAATCGTGGGTCTCGACAAAACCGCGGCGTGACAGGTAAGAGCGAGTGGTGGCGCCGACGCCAAGTGTTCGTCCGTCGCGAGAGGCTTCGCGTGGCGGACGGCCACCTGGCAATCCCTACTCGCCCCTTGGAGTCCGCCATGACCCGCTCACCCCTTACCCGCGCGGTCCCGCGCCGCGCGCTCCTGGCCGCCGCCGGCGTGGCCACCGCTCTCCTGCTCAGCCCGCTTGACGCCGCGTCCGCCGACGTCGGTCACCACGACGACCGGGCAGCCGGGGCGGTGTTCGTCCAGCTCAACGCGACGGACGGCAACCAGATCGCAACCTACGCACGCAGCGCGTCCGGCCTCCTGACCGCGGCGGGCACCTACCCCACCGGGGGGAACGGCGGGACAGAGATCGGTGCCCCATTCGACGCCCTGGCATCGCAGGGATCCCTGGTCCTGGACTCCGACCACCGCACGCTGCTCGCCGTGAACGCCGGCAGTGACACCGTCACCTCCTTCGCCGTTCGCGGCACCAGCCTGGCTCGCGCCTCCGTCGTGCCGTCCGGTGGTCAGTTCCCGTCGAGCATCGCCGTCCACGGTGACCTGGTGTACGTCCTCAACGCCGGAGGTGACGGGAGCGTCTCGGGCTTCGAGCTCAAGCGTGGCGCCCTCGTCCCGCTGCCCGGGTCCCAGCGCACGCTCGGGCTGGGCAACGCAAACCCGCCGGTGTTCATCTCCGCGCCGGCCCAGATCGGGTTCAGCAAGAATGGCCGCGCCCTCATCGTGACCACCAAGAACCACAACCAGATCCTGACCTTCCCGGTCGACCGGGCCGGGTACCCCTCAGCCACACCGCTGGTCACCGCCTCGGCCGGACCCGTGCCGTTCTCCTTCGTCGTCGACCGACGCGGATCCGTCCACGTCACCGAGGCCGGTACCGGCAAGACCAGCTCCTACCGCGTAGCCCGCGACGGCTCCCTCGCCCTGCTCGGCTCCTCGGCCTCCACCGGTGGCGCGGCGCTGTGCTGGAACATCGAGGTCGGCCACATGATCTACGGCGCGAACGCCGGATCCGCGTCCCTGTCCGCGTGGCAGGTGGCCGCCGACGGCA
>CAWDBL010000027.1:0-95553 GCA_963800505.1 uncultured Actinomycetota bacterium | reverse complement strand
CGCCATCTCCGAGGAGTCGACGTCGTGGTAGGCGCCGTCGAGCAGGGTGGCCTTGATGCCGACCAGCGGGTAACCGGCGAGCACGCCGTACTGCATGGCGTCCTGGATGCCGTGGTCGACCGAGGGGATGTACTCGCGCGGGATGCGCCCACCGGTGACCTTGTTCGAGAACTCGTACATCTCGCCGTCAGCCGTGTCGAGCGGCTCGAGCGCGATCTGCACCTTGGCGAACTGGCCTGAGCCACCCGTCTGCTTCTTGTGGGTGTAGTCGTACTTGTCGATGGAGCGCTTGATCGTCTCGCGGTAGGCCACCTGCGGCTTGCCGACGTTGGCCTCGACCTTGAACTCGCGCCGCATGCGGTCGACGAGGATGTCGAGGTGCAGCTCGCCCATACCGGCGATGATCGTCTGGCCGGTGTCCTCGTCGAGGTGTACCTGGAAGGTCGGGTCCTCCTCGGCGAGCTTCTGGATGGCCGTGCCGAGCTTCTCCTGGTCACCCTTGGTCTTGGGCTCGATGGCCACCTGGATGACCGGCTCGGGGAAGGTCATCGACTCGAGCACGACCGGGCTGTCGATGTCGCACAGGGTGTCGCCGGTGGTCGTGTTCTTCAGGCCGATGGCCGCGTAGATGTGGCCCGCGAGGGCCTCGCCGACCGGGTTCTCCTTGTTGGCGTGCATCTGGAACAGCTTCCCGATGCGCTCCTTCTTGACCTTGGTCGCGTTGAGCACCTGGGTGCCCGCGGTGATGTGGCCGGAGTAGACCCGGATGAAGGTCAGGGTGCCGAAGAACGGGTGCGAGGCGACCTTGAACGCCAGCGCCGAGAACGGCTCGGTGGTGCTGGGCTCGCGCGAGACCTTCTCCTCCTCGTTGCCGACGGCGTGACCGACCATCGCCGGCACGTCGAGGGGCGAGGGAAGGTAGGAGATGACCGCGTCGAGCATCGGCTGCACACCGCGGTTCTTGAACGCGGAGCCGCAGAGCACCGGGTAGACCTCGGAGGCGATGGTGAGCGCCCGGACGCCGGCGACGATCTCGTCGGCGGTGAGCTCACCGCCGTCGAGGTACTTCTCCATCAGGGTGTCGTCGGCCTCGGCCACGCGCTCGACGAGGTGGTGGCGGTACTCCGCCGCCTTCTCGGCGAGGTCGGCCGGGATCTCCTGGACCTCGTACTTGGCGCCGAGGGTGACGTCACCCTTGGCGTCGCCGGGCCAGACCAGGGCGCGCATGTGGATCAGGTCGATGACGCCGATGAAGTCGTTCTCGGCACCGATCGGCAGCTGGAGCACGAGGGGCTCGGCGCCGAGGCGGTCCTTGATCGTGTCGACGGTGAAGTAGAAGTCCGCACCGAGCTTGTCCATCTTGTTGACGAAGCAGATGCGCGGCACGTCGTACTTGTCGGCCTGGCGCCACACGGTCTCGGACTGGGGCTCCACGCCCTCCTTGCCGTCGAAGACGGCGACGGCGCCGTCGAGCACGCGCAGCGAGCGCTCGACCTCGACGGTGAAGTCGACGTGACCGGGGGTGTCGATGATGTTGACCTGGTGGTCCTCCCAGAAGGAGGTCACGGCGGCCGACGTGATCGTGATGCCGCGCTCCTTCTCCTGCTCCATCCAGTCGGTGGTGGAGGCGCCGTCGTGCGTCTCGCCCATCTTCCGGTTGACACCGGTGTAGAAGAGGATGCGCTCGGTCACCGTGGTCTTGCCGGCGTCGATGTGCGCCATGATGCCGATGTTGCGGACCTTCTTGAGGTCCGTCAGGACGTCCTGTGCCACGTCAGTGCTCTCGTCTCGTCGCGGGTGTGCGGGGTGTGTCTGGTGCGGGCGATGGCCCGGAGGTGTTCAACACCACCGGACGCTCGGGTATGCCGTCCACGGGTCACGCGGACGGCATACCCGAGCTCGGGGTCACCAGCGGTAGTGCGCGAAGGCCTTGTTGGACTCGGCCATCTTGTGGGTGTCCTCGCGGCGCTTCACAGCGGCACCGAGGCCGTTGGAGGCGTCGAGGATCTCGTTCATGAGGCGCTCGGTCATGGTCTTCTCACGCCGCTGGCGCGAGTAGCCGACCAGCCAGCGCAGCGACAGCGTCGTCGCGCGGTTCGGCTTCACCTCGACCGGCACCTGGTAGGTCGCACCGCCGACGCGGCGGGACTTGACCTCGAGGGTCGGCTTGATGTTGTCGAGCGCCCGCTTGAGGGTCTGGACCGGGTCGGTGCCGGTCTTCTCCTTGCAGCCCTCGAGGGCGCCGTAGACGATGGTCTCGGCGATCGACTTCTTGCCGTCGAGCAGGATCTTGTTGACCAGCGAGGTCACCAGCGGGGACTGGTAGACCGGGTCGATGACGAGCGGCCGCTTCGGAGCGGGTCCCTTGCGAGGCATCAGCCCTTCACCTTCTTCGCGCCGTAACGACTACGGGCCTGCTTGCGGTTCTTGACGCCCTGGGTGTCGAGGGCGCCGCGGATGATCTTGTAGCGGACACCCGGGAGGTCCTTCACACGACCGCCACGCACGAGCACCATCGAGTGCTCCTGCAGGTTGTGGCCGACGCCGGGGATGTACGCGGTGACCTCGATGCCGCTGGTGAGTCGCACACGGGCGACCTTGCGCAGGGCGGAGTTCGGCTTCTTGGGGGTGGTGGTGTACACACGCGTGCACACACCGCGGCGCTGCGGAGAGCCCTTGAGGGCAGGAGTCTTGGCCTTCGTGGCCTTGTCCTGCCGGCCCTTGCGCACCAGCTGGTTGATGGTAGGCAACCTGGTTCCTTTGCTTGTCTGGTCGATGCCCCGGCGAGTGGTGCCGGAGCTCCTTGGGATGTCCGGGGCGACCCCCGACGTCGGGTGTGTCGCACCGGGTGCTCCTCCCTGCACTCCCCATGAGTCACCTGCGGAAACTGCAGGAGTGGGGCGCCCGGCAAGAGGTGGGCGAGGCCGGTTCCGCGCCTTCCGGCGAGGAGCTCGGCTCCTGGGCCTGGACCTAGCCAGACACGATGACCAAGATTACCGGTTCGTAGGGGCCGCTCCAAATCGTTACCCCTGCTCAGCAGAGCGTCGAAGGTGCAGGAGGCTGCGTCGAAGGCTCAGGAACGCGTCGAGGGCTCAGGAGTCCTCGTCGAACGCCGGGGGGTAGCGGAAGGCGCCGGCCAGCCCGGGGTGCCAGGCCTGCAGCGGACGCACCTGGAAGAACCGGTCGGCCCACGGGCCGGGCGAGCCGATGCCGTGCTCGGCCGCGGTCTGGAAGCCGAAGTGGGCGTACCAGCCGGGGTCGCCGAGCAGCACGACCGCCGGCTCGCCCGCCGAGTCGGCCGTGACGAGCACCGCGGCCACGAGCGCCGAGCCGATGCCCTGGCCCTGGTGCTCGGGGTGCACGGCGATCGGGCCGAGGGCCACGCAGGGCCCCTGCCCCATCGTTGCGCGGCTGCACACGACGTGCCCCACGACCTCGTCGTGCAGGTCGGCGACCAGGGTCAGCTCGTCGAGGACGTCGCCCTCGGCGCGCAGCCGGTCCAGGATCCGCGTCTCGACGCAGTGCTCGGCCCCCTCGGGAACGCCGAACGCGAGGTCGTGCAGCGCACGGGTCGGCTCGGTGTCCTCGGGCCGCTCGCGGCGCAGCACGAGGTCGCGGTTCACGGTGCCATCCTCTCAGTGGCGGTGCCGCCCAGCGCCAGGGAGTACAGGGCGTACCGGAACGAGCGGCCCTCGCGCTCGACCCGCACGACGTCCTCGGTGACCTCGTCGCCGTCGACCGCGACCTCGGCCAGGGCCTGCAGCAGCGCGGGAGCCAGGTGTGACGACCACACCACGAGCAGGCCACCGGGCCGCAGCACCGACCGGGCCGCAGCAAGGCCGGATGCCGTGTACAGCGGTGCGTTGGAAGGGTGCACCAGGAAGTCGGGACCGTTGTCGACGTCGAGCAGCACGGCATCCCACGGCCCGTGCGCGGGACCCGCGCCGGCGAGCACGTCGAGCACGTCGGCGACGTGCAGCGTGCACCGCTCCCCCTCGAGGCCGGCGAGCTCGGGCACCAGCCCGGCGCGCGCCCAGCCGACCAGCGGACCGGCGAGCTCGACGACGTCGACGTGGCCCACCTGGGGGTCGGCGAGCACGGCGCGCGTCGTCATCCCCAGGCCCAGCCCGCCGACGAGCACCCGCTGTGGCGAGCCGTGGCCGCCCAGCGCGCGCTGCGCCAGCGCGACCTCGGTGCTGGTGTCGACGGTGTCCATCGCGAAGGTGCCGTCGACCACGAGCTCGAGCACCTCCCCTCGCCGGCGCAGCGCCACCTCGCCGTGGGGGGTGTCGGCCCTGGCGACGGTGACCACCTGGGCGGGTGCGCCGACGAGCGGCCCGTCGTCACCGGCATCCGTCACACCGGCCACCGTAACGAAACGCCGAACGGGCGGGTGCGCACGGTGGGAACCACCGGCGCACCCGCCCGTTCGGCGGGGCAGCGACCGTCAGAGGCGGTCGAGACCCAGCTCGCTGTCGTCGAGGCGGACGGCCTCACCCGAGCCGGGCCCGAAGGCGGCGTAGGTGTAGTCGTCGTAGCTCGGCATGGAGTACATCGCGGCCTTGGCCTCCTCGGTCGGCTCCACCGCGATGTTGCGGTAGCGGGGCAGCCCCGTGCCGGCCGGGATGAGCTTGCCGAGGATGACGTTCTCCTTCAAGCCCAGGAGGGAGTCGGACTTGCCCTCCATCGCGGCCTCGGTGAGCACCCGGGTGGTCTCCTGGAAGGAGGCCGCCGACAGCCACGACTCGGTCGCGAGCGAGGCCTTGGTGATGCCCATGAGCTCGGGACGACCCGAGGCCGGCTTGCCGCCCTCGGCCATGACGCGACGGTTCTCGTCCTCGAAGCGGCCACGCTCGGCGAGCATGCCCGGCAGGAGGTTGGCGTCGCCCTCCTCGATGATCGTGATCCGGCGCAGCATCTGCCGGACGATCACCTCGATGTGCTTGTCGTGGATCGACACACCCTGCTGGCGGTAGACCTTCTGGACCTCGTCGACCAGGTGCACCTGCACGGCGCGGGGACCGAGGATGCGCAGCACCTGCTTGGGGTCGATCGACCCCTGGGTCAGGCGCGTGCCGACGGCCACGTTCTGGCCGTCCTGCACCAGCAGGCGGGCCCGCTTGGTGACCGGGTAGGCGTGCTCCTCCGAGCCGTCGTCGGGGGTGAGCAGGATGCGACGGGCCTTGTCGGTCTCCTCGATGGTGATCCGGCCCGAGGCCTCCGCGATCGGGGCGACACCCTTGGGGGTGCGCGCCTCGAACAGCTCGACCACACGCGGCAGACCCTGGGTGATGTCGTCACCGGCCACACCACCGGTGTGGAAGGTACGCATCGTCAGCTGGGTGCCGGGCTCACCGATGGACTGCGCGGCGATGATGCCGACCGCCTCACCGATGTCGACGAGCTTGCCGGTGGCCAGCGAGCGGCCGTAGCAGAGCGCGCAGGTGCCGACCTTGGAGTCGCAGGTGAGCACCGAGCGGATCTTCACCGCGTCGACGCCGGCTGCGAACAGCGCACCGATGACCACGTCACCGAGGTCGATGCCGGCCGGAGCCAGCACCTCGCCGTCCATGACGACGTCCTCGGCCAGCGTGCGGGCGTAGACCGAGGTCTCGACGTCGTCGTGCACCGTGCGGGTGCCGGTGCGCTCGTCGGTGGCCGCGATCGGCATCGGCAGGCCACGGTCGGTGCCGCAGTCGTCCTCACGGATGATGACGTCCTGCGACACGTCGACCAGACGACGGGTCAGGTAACCCGAGTCGGCGGTGCGCAGTGCGGTGTCGGCCAGACCCTTTCGCGAGCCGTGCGTGGAGATGAAGAACTCCAGCACGGTCAGGCCCTCGCGGAAGTTCGCGCGGATGGGTCGCGGGATGATGTCGCCCTTCGGGTTCGACACCAGGCCACGCATACCGGCGATCTGGCGCAGCTGCATCCAGTTACCACGAGCACCCGAGGAGACCATCCGGTAGATGGTGTTGGTGCGAGGCAGGTTCGCCTCCATCTCCTTGGCGATCTCGTTGGTCGCCTGGGTCCAGATCTCGATGAGCTCCTGGCGACGCTCGTCGTCGGTGATCAGACCGCGCTCGTACTGGGTCTGGACCTTGGTGGCCTTCTCCTCGTAGCCCTCGAGGATCTCGAGCTTGCGCGGCGGGGTGACGACGTCGGAGATGGCGACCGTGGTGCCCGAGCGGGTCGCCCAGTGGAAGCCGTACTCCTTGAGCGCGTCGAGGCTCGCCGCGACCTGCACCTTGCTGTAGCGCTCGGCGAGGTCGTTGACGATCGTCGACAGGCGCTTCTTGTCGACCTGGTCGTTGACGAACGGGTAGTCCTCGGGCAGCGTCTCGTTGAAGAGCGCACGGCCCAGGGTGGTCTCGACCAGCAGCTCGTCGGCGAAGCCGTCGGCGTCGAGCTCGAGGCCCTCGGGCAGCTCCGACAGCGGGGTCGGCACGAGGTGGGTGAGCCGGATCCGCACGAGCGAGCCCAGCTCGATCTCACCGTTGTCGAACGCCATCCGCGCCTCGGCCGGCGTGCTGAACACACGACCGGCGCCCTTGGCGTCCTCCACCTCGGTGGTGAGGTGGTACAGGCCGATGATCATGTCCTGGGTGGGCATGGTCACGGGGCGGCCGTCGGCCGGCTTGAGGATGTTGTTCGAGGACAGCATCAGGATGCGGGCCTCGGCCTGCGCCTCCGCGGACAGCGGCACGTGCACGGCCATCTGGTCACCGTCGAAGTCCGCGTTGAACGCGGTGCAGACGAGCGGGTGGATCTGGATGGCCTTGCCCTCGACGAGCTGCGGCTCGAAGGCCTGGATGCCGAGGCGGTGCAACGTCGGTGCGCGGTTCAGCAGCACCGGGTGCTCGGTGATGACCTCCTCGAGCACGTCCCAGACGACCGAGCGCTGGCGCTCGACCATCCGCTTGGCGGACTTGATGTTCTGGGCGTGGTCGAGGTCGACGAGCCGCTTCATGACGAAGGGCTTGAAGAGCTCGAGCGCCATCTGCTTGGGCAGGCCGCACTGGTGCAGCTTGAGCTGCGGGCCGACGACGATGACCGAACGGCCGGAGTAGTCGACGCGCTTGCCGAGCAGGTTCTGGCGGAACCGGCCCTGCTTGCCCTTGAGCATGTCGGACAGCGACTTCAGCGGGCGGTTGCCCGGGCCCGTGACCGGGCGACCACGACGGCCGTTGTCGAACAGGCTGTCGACGGCCTCCTGCAGCATCCGCTTCTCGTTGTTGACGATGATCTCGGGCGCGCCGAGGTCGAGCAGTCGCTTGAGGCGGTTGTTGCGGTTGATGACGCGGCGGTACAGGTCGTTCAGGTCGGAGGTCGCGAAGCGGCCACCGTCGAGCTGCACCATCGGGCGCAGGTCCGGGGGGATGACCGGGACGGCGTCCAGGACCATGCCCGCGGGCTGGTTGGTGGTGGTCTGGAACGCGCTGACCACCTTGAGGCGCTTCAGCGCCCGGGTCTTGCGCTGGCCCTTGCCGGTGCTGATGATCTCGCGCAGCAGCTCGGACTCGGCGTCGAGGTCGAAGGTCTCGAGGCGCTTCTGGATCGCCGCGGCGCCCATGCCGCCCTCGAAGTACAGACCGAAGCGGTCGCGCATCTCGCGGTAGAGCACCTCGTCGCCCTCGAGGTCCTGGACCTTCAAGTTCTTGAAGCGGTCCCAGACCTGCTCGAGGCGCTCGACGTTGGCGTCGGCCCGGCGGCGGATGGCGTTCATCTCGCGCTCGGCGGAGTCACGCACCTTGCGCTTGGCGTCGGACTTGGCGCCCTCGGCCTCGAGCGCGGCCAGGTCGTCCTCGAGCTTCTTGGCCCGGGTGTCGACGTCGGCGTCGCGACGGTTCTCGATCTCCTTCTTCTCCACCTGGATCTGCGCCTCGAGGGACGGCAGGTCGGCGTGACGCTGGTCGACGTCGACGCTGGTGATCATGTAGGCCGCGAAGTAGATGACCTTCTCGAGGTCCTTGGGCGCCAGGTCGAGCAGGTAGCCCAGCCGGCTGGGGACACCCTTGAAGTACCAGATGTGGGTGACGGGCGCGGCGAGCTCGATGTGGCCCATCCGCTCACGGCGCACGGCGGCGCGGGTGACCTCGACGCCACATCGCTCGCAGATGATGCCCTTGAAGCGGACCCGCTTGTACTTGCCGCAGGCGCACTCCCAGTCGCGGGTGGGGCCGAAGATCTTCTCGCAGAAGAGCCCGTCCTTCTCCGGCTTCAGGGTGCGGTAGTTGATCGTCTCGGGCTTCTTGACCTCGCCGTGGCTCCAGGCACGAATCTGCTCGGCCGTTGCGAGGCCGATCCGGAGCTCGTCGAAGAAGTTGACGTCGAGCACGTGGTTCCTTCTTTCGTACTACTTAGGGTCTGTGGTCGAACTGGTGTGGTGTCGGGCTGGTGACGGGCCGGATGCCGTGCTTCACGGCATCCGGCCGCACACCTGTCAGACCTCTTCGACGCTGCTCGGCTCGCGCCGGCTCAGGTCGATGCCGAGCTCCTCCGCGGCGCGGAAGACGTCCTCCTCGGCCTCGCGCATCTCGATCGTGGTGCCGTCGCTGGACAGCACCTCGACGTTGAGGCAGAGGCTCTGCATCTCCTTGATGAGCACCTTGAAGGACTCGGGGATGCCGGGCTCGGGGATGTTGTCGCCCTTGACGATGGCCTCGTAGACCTTCACGCGGCCGTTGACGTCGTCGGACTTGATGGTGAGCAGCTCCTGCAGCGCGTAGGCCGCGCCGTAGGCCTCCAGGGCCCAGACCTCCATCTCACCGAAGCGCTGGCCACCGAACTGGGCCTTACCGCCGAGCGGCTGCTGGGTGATCATCGAGTAGGGACCCGTGCTGCGCGCGTGGATCTTGTCGTCCACGAGGTGGTGCAGCTTGAGGATGTACATGTAGCCCACCGAGACCGGCTCCGGGAACGGCTCGCCGGAGCGGCCGTCGAACAGCCGGGACTTGCCGGTGCCGTCGATGAGGCGCACACCGTCGCGCGTCTTGGTCGTGGAGTCGAGCAGGCCGATGATCTCGTCCTCCTTGACGCCGTCGAACACCGGTGAGGCGACCCGCGAGCCGGCCGGGGCCGAGCGCGCGTCGTCGGGGATGAGCCGGGCCCAGCCGGGGTTGCCCTCGATCTCCCAGCCGCGGCTGGCGGCCCAGCCCAGGTGCAGCTCGAGGATCTGGCCGACGTTCATCCGACCGGGGACACCGAGCGGGTTGAGCACGACGTCGACGGGCGTGCCGTCCTCGAGGAAGGGCATGTCCTCGACCGGGAGGATCTTGGAGATGACGCCCTTGTTGCCGTGCCGGCCGGCGAGCTTGTCGCCGTCGGTGATCTTGCGCTTGTTGGCCACGTAGACACGGACGAGCGAGTTGACGCCCGGGGGCAGCTCGTCGCCCTCGTCCTTGTCGAAGACCTTGACGCCGATGACGGTGCCGGTCTCGCCGTGGGGCACCTTGAGCGAGGTGTCGCGCACCTCGCGCGCCTTCTCGCCGAAGATGGCGCGCAGCAGGCGCTCCTCCGGGGTGAGCTCGGTCTCGCCCTTGGGCGTGACCTTGCCGACGAGCAGGTCGCCGTCGCGCACCTCGGCGCCGATGCGGATGATTCCGCGCTCGTCGAGGTCGGCCAGGACCTCCTCGGAGACGTTCGGGATGTCCCGGGTGATCTCCTCGGGGCCGAGCTTGGTGTCG
Source organism: uncultured Actinomycetota bacterium (assembly GCA_963800505.1). Lineage (GTDB taxonomy): Bacteria > Actinomycetota > Actinomycetes > Actinomycetales > Dermatophilaceae > Fodinibacter. The sequence goes on along the minus strand of CAWDBL010000027.1, from coordinate 85,867 downwards.
CGGGCGTCGACCTCGTGCTCCTCGATGTGGATCGAGGACAGGACGTCGTCCTGCACCAGGCGCTGGCTGAGGATGATGGCGTCCTCGTAGTTGTGGCCCTCCCACGGCATGAACGCCACGAGCAGGTTGCGCCCGAGCGCCATCTCGCCACCGTCGGTGGCGGGACCGTCGGCGATCAGGCCGCCGGTCTCGACGCGGTCACCCTCGGAGACGATGACCCGCTGGTTGTAGGAGTTGCCCTGGTTGGACCGGTTGAACTTGTTGATCCGGTAGGTGCGGCTCGTGCCGTCGTCACCGGCGACGGTGACGAGGTCGGCGGAGACCTCGGTGACGACACCGGCCTTCTCGGCGATGACGACGTCACCGGAGTCGACCGCCGCGCGGTACTCCATGCCGGTGCCGACCAGCGGCGCCTCGGAGCGCACCAGCGGGACGGCCTGGCGCTGCATGTTCGAGCCCATCAGCGCGCGGTTGGCGTCGTCGTGCTCGAGGAACGGGATCAGCGCGGTGGCCGCAGAGACCATCTGGCGTGCGGACACGTCGATGTAGTCGACGTCGACGTTCGGCACGTACTCGACCTCGCCGCCCTTGACGCGCACCATGACGCGCTCGCCGGCGAAGTGAGCGCCGTCCTCGGTGAGCTCGGCGTTGGCCTGGGCGATGACGTGCTCGTCCTCCTCGTCGGCGGACAGGTAGTGCACGTCGTCGGTGATGCGGCCGTTGACGACCTTGCGGTAGGGCGTCTCGATGAAGCCGAAGGCGTTGATCCGCCCGTAGGACGCGAGCGAGCCGATCAGGCCGATGTTCGGGCCCTCAGGGGTCTCGATCGGGCACATCCGGCCGTAGTGGCTCGGGTGGACGTCACGGACCTCCATGCCGGCGCGGTCGCGCGAGAGACCGCCCGGGCCGAGCGCCGACAGGCGGCGCTTGTGGGTCAGACCCGCGAGCGGGTTGTTCTGGTCCATGAACTGGGAGAGCTGGCTGGTGCCGAAGAACTCCTTGATCGACGCCACGACCGGGCGGATGTTGATCAGGGTCTGCGGCGTGATGGCCTCGACGTCCTGGGTCGTCATCCGCTCGCGCACGACGCGCTCCATCCGGGACAGGCCGGTTCGGACCTGGTTCTGGATGAGCTCGCCGACGTTGCGCAGGCGACGGTTGCCGAAGTGGTCGATGTCGTCGGTCTCGACGCGCACGGCGACGTCCTCACCGCGGCGACGGCCGGGCAGGGTCTCCTCGCCGGCGTGCAGGGCGACGATGTACTTGATCGTGGCGACGATGTCCTCGACGGTGAGCGTCGACTGCGACAGCTCGCTCTCGAGGCCCAGCTTCTTGTTGATCTTGTAGCGACCGACCTTGGCCAGGTCGTAGCGCTTGCCGTTGAAGTAGAGGTTGTCGAGCAGGGTCTGCGCGGCCTCCTTGGTCGGCGGCTCGCCCGGGCGCAGCTTGCGGTAGATGTCGAGCAGCGCGTCGTCCTGGCCCGTGGTGTGGTCCTTCTCCAGGGTCAGGCGCATCGACTCGTAGTCGCCGAACTCCTCGAGGATGCGGTCGTTGGTCCAGCCGAGTGCCTTGAGGAGCACGGTGACCGACTGCTTGCGCTTGCGGTCGACGCGCACGCCGACCATGTCGCGCTTGTCGATCTCGAACTCGAGCCAGGCGCCCCGGCTCGGGATGACCTTGGTGGTGTAGATGTCCTTGTCGGACGTCTTGTCGGGCGTGCGCTCGAAGTAGACACCCGGGCTGCGGACCAGCTGGGAGACGACGACGCGCTCGGTGCCGTTGATGATGAAGGTGCCGCGCTCGGTCATCAGCGGGAAGTCGCCCATGAACACCGTCTGGCTCTTGATCTCGCCGGTGGTGTTGTTCATGAACTCCGCGGTGACGAACAGCGGGGCGGAGTAGGTCTGGTCCCGCTCCTTGCAGTCCTCGATGGAGTACTTGACCTCCTCGAAGCGGTGGTCACGGAAGCTCAGCGACATCGAGCCGCTGAAGTCCTCGATGGGGGAGATCTCCTCGAAGATCTCCTCGAGCCCGGAGCGGTCGGGGACGTCGTCCCGGCCCTCCGCCTTCGCCGCGGCGACCCGGGCCTGCCAGCGCTCGTTCCCGAGGAGCCAGTCGAAGCTCTCGGTCTGGAGGGCCAGGAGGTCGGGGACCTCCATGGGCTCACGGATCTTGCCGAACGACAGTCGACCAGTGATGGTCATTGCGGTGTTCATGTGCTTGGAGGTGCGCGAGGCAGCCAAGGAGGGTTCCTTCCACAGGCCTGTTCAGACTTCTGGGCTGGCCGCACCCGACCGGAGATGACCACCGGGACCACCGGACGCACTTCCACCCGGGAGAACCGGGGGCATGGCGGCACGGCAGCTCATCGACGAGCAAGGGAGGTAGGGGGCAGCGCAAAGAGATAGCATACCTGAGAAAGACACGACCGTCCAGCCCGGTCAAGCCTGCCGGCTCGGGCGACGGCCCCCCGCCGGAGCGAGCGACGCGAACAGGATGTCGGTCCGCTTCTCCCGAGTCAAGGTTCTGGCGCCGATCGGTGCGTCACACGCGGGTGCGCGGGGGCCCCGGAGGCCCCCGCGCAGCGGGCCGTCAGGCACGGCGCACAGCACCACGGGCGGGCCCTGACCTGGCGGTCAGGACCCGCCCGTGGCGGTGTGGCTCAGTCCCCCGAGGGGGACTCAGCTCACTTGAGGGTGACGGTCGCGCCGGCAGCCTCGAGCTGGTCCTTGGCCTTGTCGGCCGCGGCCTTGTCGACCTTCTCGAGGACGGCCTTGGGCGCGCCGTCGACGAGGTCCTTGGCCTCCTTCAGGCCGAGGGAGGTCAGCGCGCGGACCTCCTTGATGACGGCGATCTTCTTGTCGCCGGCGGCCTCGAGGACGACGTCGAACTCGTCCTGCTCCTCGGGGGCGGCAGCGGCGGCGTCGCCACCGGCAGCGCCCGGGGCGGCAACCGCGACCGGCGCGGCGGCGGTGACCCCGAAGGTCTCCTCGAACTGCTTCACGAACTCAGAGAGCTCGATCAGGGTCATCTCCTTGAAGGCGTCAAGGAGCTCGTCGGTGCTGAGCTTTGCCATGATGGCGTCCTTTCGTACTGCGTATGCCGTGAGTGGCGTTTTCGTGGGAAGCCGACCGTGAGGTCAGCTCGCGTCGCCACCCTCGGCGACGTCGGGAGCCTCGGCCGCGGGAGCGGCCTCGGCGGGGGTCTCTTCGGCCGCGGTCTCGGCGGGGGCGGCCTGGGCCGGACCTTCCGTCTCGACCTTGGCCCGCAGCGCGTCGACCGTGCGAGCGGCCTGCGAGAGCGGAGCGGCGAACAGGTAGACCGCCTTGCTGAGCGAGGCGTTCATGGCGCCGGCCAGCTTGGCGAGCAGGACCTCGCGGGACTCGAGGTCCGCGAGCTTGGTGATCTCCGCGGCGCTGAGGGCCTTGCCGTCCAGCACACCGCCCTTGATCACGAGGTGCGGGTTTGCCTTGGCGAAGTCACGCAGACCCTTGGCCGCCTCGACCGCGTCACCCTCGATGAAGGCGATGGCGGTCGGACCGACGAGCTGACCGTCGAATGCGGTCACCCCGGCGTCCTTGGCGGCGAGCTCGGTCAGCGTGTTCTTGACCACGGCGTAGGTCGCGTTGCCCCGCAGGGAGTTGCGCAGGTCGGTGATCTGCTTCACCGTGAGCCCGCGGTACTCCGTGAGGACGGCCGCGTTCGAGCTCTTGAACCTGTCCGAGAGCTCGGCGATGGCCGCTGCCTTGTCGGCACGAGACATGGGCGCCTCCTTCCGTCGTGTGGACCTCCGGCCGAAGGGCCCGGAAACGAGGAAGAGCCCCGGCGCAGGGCACGGGGCTCATCAGGAGGCAGGACGCGGAGCGGGCTCCACGGCATACCGTGACGTGTTCGTGGCCTGCGCTGGTCCCCCGCTCGTCGCGGAGCCTTCGGTCTCGTGCGGGTGCACGGGACAACCGGCGGTCTTTGGTCAGGTGACAGCGTACGGGCCGCGGTGGACCGCGGCCAAATCGGTGCCCGGCCCGGTCGGTGCTCAGGCGGTGTGGGGACTCAGGCGGTGGAGGAGCTCAGACGACCTGGCCCGGGATGACCGGCGGCAGGCTCGAGTCGCCGGGCAGGTTCTTGGTGGCGCTGCGGGCGGCCAGGGCCAGCACGACGAACACCACGCCCCAGGCGATGGCGAACAGGCCGATGACCCAGGCCACGGCGACGGCCGCGGTGCCGGGGTTGCTGACGAACAGCCAGCCGAGCACCAGGTCGAGCAGGGCGCCGAGCACGAGCAGCCAGCGCGGGGCGGTGATGGTGGAGCTGAACGCCCCGACCAGCTCGAAGAGGCCACGCACGAGCAGCCAGATGCCGATGAACCAGGTGACCGCGCTCGCGGCCACGCCCGGACGGACAATGGCCACCAGGGCGACCACCAGGGCGACCAGCGCCATCACCCCGAAGAACACCCGCTGCCCGGTGGGGGCTCCCTTGGCGAAGACCTGGGCGGCCAGGCCGACGCCGTCGACGAGCGCCCAGATGCCGATCAGCACCATCAGCACGACGATCGTCGCCTGGGGCCAGGCCATCAGCACGATGCCGAGCACGATGCCGATCACTCCGCGCAGGAGCAGCAGCTTCCAGGCCGCGGTGAGCAGGTCCTTGGGCACGTCGACCTCCGGGGTGTTCGCGGGCCCTGCGCCCGACTCCGACACAGCGTAGTGGCGCGCTCCGGAGGACTGTGGGAGGTGGTGCCGGAGGGCCCTGACGTGCTCGGCGGGGACCACCGACCCCGGCGGTCAGCCCTTGGCGGACTCCATGTCACCGGGTGCCGGCGCCTCGACCGGCGGGTCGACCTCGCCCCATGACGAGTACGCGACGGTGACGCCGTCCGCACCCGTGAGGACGAGCTGCCTGGGTAGCGACGTGCGGTCGACGCGGACCGTGCCGCTGCCCTTGGTCCCGGAGGGATCCTCGTCCGTGAAGGCGTAGGTGACGGTGTCGCCCCCCACCGTCTCCACCTGCACCTCGGCGCCCGGCAGCACTGCGAGAACCCGCAACCGACGGGCGGTTGCGGGTTCTCGCGGACGTGCTCGCGCGTCGGGGCTCAGGCCTCGACGGTCTCCTCGAGGAGGTTGCGGGTGCGGGTGGCGTCCAGCGGGATGCCGGGGCCCATCGTCGTGGCCAGGGTGGCCTTGGCGATGTAGCGGCCCTTCGAGGCGGCCGGCTTCAGGCGCAGCACCTCGTCGAGCGCGGTGGCGTAGTTCTCGACCAGCGACTTCTCGTCGAAGGACACCTTGCCGATGATGAAGTGCAGGTTGCCGTGCTTGTCGACGCGGAACTCGATCTTGCCGCCCTTGATGTCGGTGACGGCCTTGGCGGTGTCCATCGTGACGGTGCCGGTCTTCGGGTTCGGCATCAGACCGCGCGGCCCGAGCACCTTGCCGAGCCGGCCGACCTTGCCCATGAGGTCAGGGGTCGCGACGACGGCGTCGAAGTCGAGCCAGCCGCCCTGGACCTTCTCGATCATGTCGTCGGAGCCGACGTAGTCGGCGCCGGCGGCCTTGGCGGCCTCGGCCTTGTCACCGTTGGCGAACACGAGCACGCGGGCGGTCTTGCCGGTGCCGTGCGGGAGGTTGACGGTGCCGCGCACCATCTGGTCGGCCTTGCGGGGGTCGACGCCGAGGCGGAAGGCGATCTCGACGGTCTCGTCGTACTTCGCCGACGCGGTCGTCTTCGCCAGGCGCACGGCCTCGAGGGGGCTGTAGGCCTTGTCGGCGTCGATCTTCTCGGCCGCGGTGCGGTAGGACTTGCTGCGCTTCATTGCTGCTCCTGGGATCTCGGAGGTGGAGTCGTGGTCGTCGGGCCAGCGCCGGCCCTGCCACTGGTGGGGCACCGGTCGGTGCCCCACCGGCATCCGGGGGATGCCGTGCTACCGGGCTCAGAGCTCGGTGTCGATGCCCATCTGGCGGGCGGTGCCGGCGATGATCTTCATCGCGGCGTCGATGTCGTTGGCGTTGAGGTCGGGCATCTTGGTCTCGGCGATCTCGCGGACCTGGTCCTTGGTGAGCTTGCCGGCCTTGACCTTGTGCGGCTCGCCGGAGCCCTTCTGGACGCCCGCGGCCTTCTTGATCAGCTCGGACGCCGGGGGCGTCTTGGTGATGAAGCTGAACGAGCGGTCTTCGTAGACCGTGATGACGACGGGGATGATGCTGCCGCGCTGGTGCTCGGTGGCCGCGTTGTAGGCCTTGACGAACTCCATGATGTTGACGCCGTGCTGGCCCAGTGCGGGACCGACGGGGGGCGCCGGCGTCGCGGCACCGGCCTGGATCTGCAGGTTGATGAACCCGGAGACCTTCTTGCTCTTGGGGGGCATGTTGTTCCTTCGTGGTGGTTTCGGGCCGACGCCGTGGGCGATGACCCCTTTGCAGTGTCCTCGGCAGCCCCCGAGGAAGGGTCCTTCAGGTCAGAGCTTGGAGACCTGGCTGAAGGAGAGCTCGACCGGGGTCTCCCGGCCGAAGATGGAGACGAGCACCTTGAGCTTCTGGGTGTCGGGGTTGATCTCGGAGATGGTCGCGGGGAGGGTCTCGAACGGGCCGTCCATGACGGTGACCGACTCGCCGACCTCGAAGTCGACGACCGCGGCCTCGCGCTGGCCACCGGCGGTGCCGGCCTGGCCACCCGCGGCAGCGGCGCCCGCGGAGGTCTCGAGGTCGGCCGGCTTGATCATGCCGTAGACCTCGTCGAGGGTGAGCGGCACCGGCTGGTGCGCGTTGCCCACGAACCCGGTGACCCCGGGGGTGTGGCGCACGGCGCCCCACGACTCGTCGGTGAGGTCCATGCGCACCAGGACGTAGCCCGGCATCCGGACCCGGCGGACCAGCTTGCGCTGACCGCTCTTGATCTCGGTGACCTCCTCCATGGGCACCTGGATCTCGAAGATGTACTCCTCCATGTTCAAGGAGATGATCCGGGTCTCGAGGTTGGCCTTGACGCGGTTCTCGTAGCCCGCGTACGAGTGGATGACGTACCAGTCGCCGAACTTGCTGGCCAGGTCGTCCTTGAACGCCTTGACCGGGTCGACGGCCTCGAGCAGGTCGCCGTCCTCGTCGGTGGGCAGGGCGGTCTCGGCCTCGTCGGCGAGCTCGTCGGTGGCGACCTCGTCGGCGACGTCAGCGGCATCCGAGGCCTCGTCGGTGGCGACGTCGGCGACCTCGGGCGACTCCTCGGTCACGCTCTCGGGCAGCACCTCGGGGGCGTCGTCGGACGCCACGTCGGCGTTGTCGGTCCACTGGTCGGACACGGATGACCTCTTCCTTGTTCTCGGTATGTCGGGTCGTGCGGTGGGGAGGGCGCGGTGGCGCAGCCTCAGGTGCCGAACACCAGCGCGACGAGCCTGCTGAACCCGAGGTCGAACAGCGACACCAGCGCCATCATGAACGAGACGAACACGATGACCACGAGGGTGTAGTTCCACAGCTCGTTGCGGGTGGGCCGGACGACCTTGCGCAGCTCGTCGAGGATCTGGCTGACGAACAGTGCCGCCGCCCGGTACCACCGGGAGATGGGGTTGCCGCCCCGCTCCTTGCCCTTGCGGGGCTTGGAGGGAGTCCTGGTCTGACCCACGTCAGTCACGGTGCCTCTTCACGTCGAGCTGTTGTGTCGGTTGCCTGGCGCGCGGCGCGACCGCGAAGGCAACCGGAACGGCTGCAGTCGTGGACGAACCACACGTGCGACGCAGGGCAGGAGGGACTCGAACCCCCAACCGCCGGTTTTGGAGACCGGTGCTCTACCAATTGAGCCACTGCCCTACGGAGCGCCCGGTCGGGAGGGTGCTCCGCGCGGCGCGACCAGACTCCACCGGGCACGCCGAAGGATGGGTGATCACACCGAATCGCAAGCATACGGGACGCCGTGGTCCGGGCGCGAACTCGCCCGACCGGTCCCCGCTCCCCTCTGCCACGATATGGGGCGTGAGCACCCAGACCCCCACCGCCGCCGACCGCACCCCCCTCGCCGAGCGCTCCCCGCAGGAGCTGGCGGCCTACCTCGACGAGCAGCGGGCGGCCTACGCCCGGCTGCAGGAGCGCGGGCTGAAGCTCGACCTCACCCGGGGCAAGCCGTCCGTGGCGCAGCTCGACCTGTCCGACGGGCTGCTCGCGCTGCCGGACGGCGTCAAGGACGCCGACGGGGTCGACGTGCGCAACTACGGCGGGCTGAACGGCCTGCGCGAGCTGCGCGAGATGTTCGCCGAGCTGCTCTGGATCGACCCCGACCAGCTCGTGGCCGGCGGCAGCTCGAGCCTGACGATGATGCACGACGTGCTGGTGCAGCATCTGCTGCACGGGGGGGTCGACTCGCCGCGGCCGTGGAAGGACGAGGAGAAGGTCACCTTCGTGTGCCCGGTGCCGGGCTACGACCGGCACTACACGATGCTCGCGTCGTACGGCATCGAGATGGTGACGGTGCCGATGCTCGACGACGGGCCGGACGTCGCGGCGGTCGAGACCCTGGTCAGGGACGACCCGTCGGTCAAGGGCATCTGGATCGTGCCGACCTACGCCAACCCCGCTGGTTCGGTGGTCACCCAGGAGGTCGCCAGCCGGCTGGCCTCGATGCCGACCGCGGCCCCCGACTTCCGCATCTTCTGGGACAACGCCTACGCCTTCCACCACCTCACCGAGGTCGAGGCGAAGTCGGCCGACATCCTCTCGCTGTCCTCGGCCGCGGGGCACCCGCACCGGCCGGTCCTGTTCGCCTCGACGAGCAAGATCACGTATGCCGGTGCCGGGGTCGCGTTCCTCGGTGCCTCGCGCGAGACCGTCGCCTGGTACCTCGGCCACCAGCAGTTCGCGTCGATCGGGCCCGACAAGGTCAACCAGCTGCGGCACGTGCAGTTCTTCGGGTCCCCGCAGGGGGTGCGCGACCACATGGCCCGGCACCGCGCCATCCTGGCGCCGAAGTTCGCCGCCGTCGACGCGGCGCTGACGGCCGAGCTCGCCGGCCTGGGGGTGGCCGAGTGGACCCGCCCAGCCGGTGGCTACTTCGTCAGCCTCGACGTCGTGGACGGGTGCGCGTCGCGGGTCGTCGCCCTGGCCAAGGAGGCCGGCATCGCGCTGACCCCGGCCGGGGCCTCGTTCCCGCACGGGCGTGACCCGCGCGACCGCAACATCCGGCTGGCGCCGTCCTTCCCTGAGCCGGCCGAGGTCGAGACGGCCATGGCCGGGGTAGCGACGTGCGTCGCGCTCGCGACGGCGGAGCGGCTCGCCGACATAGGGTGATGGCATGTCCGAACAGCAGGAGAACATCGCCAACGACCTGGGTGACTACAGCCTCGACGACGAGGACCAGCTGCAACCAGAGGACACCCTGGTGCAGGAGGACGTCGACGACGTGCTCGACCGTGGGTACTCCCCCGCCGACCACGCGCGGGGGTCGCTCGCGCACGGCGTGACCGCCGAGGAGCAGCACCGCGACGAGACCATCGACGAGCGGATCCTGCAGGAGGTGCCCGACCCCGCGACGGCCTACGGCGCCCCGGACAACGAGTCGGGGCTCGACGACGACGGCCGGCTCGGCGGTGACGACCCCGACAGCATCGACGCCGAGGACGACTGGCTCGGAGACGGCGAGGTCGGCGACGTGCGCGCCGGGCGGCTCGTGGCGCCGGACGAGGGCCTCGGCTCGGACGACGAGAAGGACCTGGTCGGCGAGGACGTCGGCATCGACGGTGCGGGGGCATCGGCCGAGGAGGCCGCCGTGCACGTCATCGACGACTCCTACGGCGAGGACTCCGACCTCGAGTGAGCGACGCGGCCGCTGAGCCCCAGCGGTCCGTCACGGACCTGCCCAAGGCCCACCTCCACCTGCACTTCACCGGCTCGATGCGGGTGGCGACCGTGCGTGACCTGGCGGCGCGGCACGGCATCCGGCTGCCGTCGTCGCTGACGACGCAGTGGCCGCCGCGCTTCGACACGGCGGACGAGCGCGGGTGGTTCCGGTTCCAGCGGCTCTACGACGCGGCGCGGGCCTGCGTGCGCGGCGAGGACGACATGCGCCGGATCGTGCGCGAGGCGGCGCTCGACGACGGGGCCGAGGGGTCGCGGTGGCTGGAGCTGCAGGTCGACCCGACCTCGTACGCGCCGTACGTCGGCGGCATCACGCCGGCCCTGGAGATCGTGCTCGACGAGGCACGGGTCGCCTCGGCCCTGCCGGGCGCCGCACAGGTCGGCGTCATCGTGGCGGCGAGCCGGATGCGGCACCCGCTCGAGGCGAACACGTTGGCGCGGCTGGGGGCCCGGCACGCCGGGTCGGGGCCTGGGGCGGTCGTCGGGTTCGGGTTGTCCAACGACGAGCGGCGCGGGGTGACGGAGGAGTTCGCCCACGCGTTCGCGATCGCCCGCCGGGCCGGGCTGATGCTGGTGCCGCACGCGGGCGAGCTGCTGGGGGCGGCGGCGGTCGCCGAGACCCTGGACGCCATCGAGCCCGACCGGCTCGGCCACGGCGTGCGGTCGGTGGAGGACCCGCGGGTGCTCGAGCGGGTGGTGCGCGACGGCGTGGCACTGGAGGTGTGTCCGCTGTCGAACGTGTCGCTGGGGGTGTACGACGTGGCGGCTGAGGTGCCGCTGCGGGCTCTGGTGGATGCCGGTGCGTCGGTCGCGCTCGGCGCGGACGACCCGCTGATCTTCGGCTCGCGGCTGGCCGACCAGTACGCGACCGCGCGGGTGGACCACGGCTTCTCGGACGCGGAGCTCGCGTCGCTGGCCCGGGCGTCGCTGGCGGCGAGCAGGGCGCCGGCGGACGTGGTGGCCACAGCGGAGCGCGACATCACTGATTGGTTGGGGACCAGCGATTCCTGACCGGAGCAGGGTGACCGCGTACGTGGTGGCGGCCCCAAACAGGGACCTGTTCCCGTCGCTATTGGATGCATCGCACCAGTGAGCAACTTTGAAAGTTGCGCCCTCTCAGCGAGCACACCGCCCGTTGCTCACCATCGGCGAGCAACTTTCAAAGTTGCTCACCGTGGGGAAGCAACCAATAGTGCGCGCGCGAGGACTATTGGCCGGACCGGAACCGGCGCCGGCCGCTCGTCCACAGCCGACGGCCGGCGTGGGAGGTATCCACAGCTGACCAGCGAGGCTGGTCCAGCACGGGTGCTCGCGATGGGGTGGTCGCATGGAATGGAAACCCCGCATGTGGCCCACCTTCGCCACCGAGGTGCTCAGGGCGCGGGCCTCGCTGCGGCTCGGTGACGAAATCGGGCTCGCCGTCCGGGCGGAGCGCCAGCGGCTCGGGCTGAGCCAGCGCGCCTACGCCGCCCGCCGGAGCTGGACCCTTGGCACGGTCATCCGGCTCGAGACGGCCGCTGACGGCATGAAGCTGGGCGACGTGGTCGACGCCCTCGACGGCACGGCGTTCCAGCTGTGCCTCTGCCACCGACCGCCCGACCCCGAACCAACCGACGCCACCCTGCTGGCCCCGGACCCGCCGCACGGCTCGGACCCGTCCGCGGCCGAGACGGGCGCCGGTCCCGGAGCGGACCACTTTCCGCGCCGGCCTGCGCCCGGGCCCGACACGGACAACCCTGCGGCCCCGCAGCCGGTACACCCCGCCTTCTGGCCGCGGGCCGAGCTCATCGCCCGGGTGCGCGGTGGCCGCCGACGCTTCCCGGCGCACCACGTCACGGAGCAGGTCGACGTCGCACCGCCCTGGTGGTGGTACGCCGAGTCCAGCCGGGCCGGCACCAAGCCTCCCAACTGGTACGCCCCGCAGTACACCCAGCGTCGGCCGACCGCGTCGTGACCCCGGGGGGCACGGCTCAGAGCGAGTGCCCCACCAGGACCGGTTCATTGACCAGCGTGACCCCGAAGGCGTCAAACACCCCATCGCGCACCTCGCGCGCCAGCGCCGCCACGTCGGATGCCGTCGCCGAGCCGCGGTTCGTCACCGCCAGTGTGTGCTTGGTCGACAGGGCCGCGGGGCCCGGCATCCCGAAGCCCTTCGGGAAGCCGGCCCGCTCGATCAGCCAGGCGGCGCTGGTCTTGACCTCCCCCTCGGCAGCCGGGAACCGTGGTGGCGCGGCCGCGTCAGCCCCCAGACGCTCGACGACCCGAGACTCCAGCACGGCGAAGTCGCCCGCCGACAGGATCGGGTTGGTGAAGAACGAGCCGCAGCTCCACGTGTCGTGGTCGGCCGCGTCGAGCACCATCCCCCGGCGCCGGCGCTGGGCCAGCACCGCCTCGCGCGCGTCGGCCAGCGGCACCCGCTCCCCCACCTCGACCCCCAGCTGGGTGGCGAGGTCGGCGTAGCGCACCGGCCGCGACAGGGTGGCGGGGATGAGCTGGAACATCACGTCGATGACCACGTAGCGGTCGGTGGACTTGAACAGGGAGTGCCGGTAGGTGAAGCGGCAGTCGATCGAGGTCATCGTGCGCACCCGCCCCTCGAGCCGGTCCCACACGCGCACCCGCGCCACGGTCTGCGCGACGTCCTGGCCGTAGGCCCCGACGTTCTGCACCGGCGTCGCCCCGGTCGACCCCGGGATGCCGGACAGCGCCTCGATGCCCGACCACCCCTCCTCGACGGCGAGCGCCACGAAACCGTCCCAGTCCTCCCCCGCCGCGACGGTGACGTTCGCCCCACCGCACTGGTCCTGCGAGTCGACGACCACCCCCCGGGTCGCGACCTTCACGACCGTGCCGGCGAACCCGGCATCCGCGACCACGAGGTTCGAGCCGCCCCCCAGCACGAGCAGCGGCTCGTCGGCGTCATCCACCTCGCGCACGGCGTCGACGAGCTCGTCGGGCGTCTCGACCACGACCATGCGCGCGGCGGGGCCGCCGACCCGCATCGTCGTGTGCGCGGCGATCGGCTCGTCGTGCAGCAGCCGCATCAGTCGAGCCGCACGACCGCGATGCAGCGGCCGAGCACCTTCTCGCCCTCGCACGTCGTGGTGACGTCGACGGTCACCCGCCCGGTCTCGGCATCCACGGCCTTGACCACGCCCTGCACCACCAGCTCGTTACCGCCCACCGGCACCACGACCGGCTTGGTGAACCGGGTGCCGAACTCCACGACCCGGCCGGCGTCGCCGGCCCAGTCGGTGACCACGGTCGCCGACGCGCCCATGGTCCACATGCCGTGGGCGATGACGTCGGGCAGGCCCACCGAGCGGGCGAACGCCTCGTCCTGGTGGATGGGGTTGTCGTCGCCGGACGCGTCCGCGTAGCCGACGAGCGTCTCGCGAGACACGGGCACGGTCACCGGGCCGACGACGTCGCCGACCGCAACCTCCGAGAGCGGGCGCGCACCCATGCTCACTCCTCCCCGCCGCGGACGACGATGGTCGACGTCGACGTGGTCAGGGCCACCCCGTCGACGGTGGACAGCTCGGTGCGGGTGGTCACCATCGAGTGCCCACCCGCCGACCGCACCGCGTCGACGGTGGTCGTGCCCAGCACCTCGTCGCCTGCGGTGATCGGGCGGTGGTGCACGAAGCGCTGCTCGCCGTGGACGACCCGGGTGTAGTCGATGCCCGCCTCGGGGTCGACGACGTAGGCCCGCTCGGCCGACTGCGAGAACCGCACCGCCATCGTCGGCGGGGCGATCACGTCGTCGTAACCGGCGGCCCGCGCGGCATCCGCGTCGGTGTGCACCGGGTCGCTGGACCCGACGGCAGCGGCGAACGCCGCGATCAGGGCCGCGTCGACGGCATACGGTCCACTGGGCGGATAGGTCCGCCCGACGAAGTCTGGGTTCACGGGCATGGCGCCCACTCTAGGAGAACGGGCAGGCACAGCGAGAGGCCGCCGACACCCGGACGGGTGCGGCGGCCTCTCGAGGCTGACGAGAAGAGGGTCAGCGGGTCTCGCGGTGCGCGGTGTGCTTCTTGCAGCGGGGGCAGAACTTCGCCAGCTCGAGCCGGTCGGGGTCGTTGCGGCGGTTCTTCTTGGTGATGTAGTTGCGCTCCTTGCACTCCGTGCACGCCAGGGTGATCTTGGGGCGGACGTCGGTGGCCTTGGCCATGGGGGCAACCTGCTCTCAGAAAAAGTGAATCGATCGACGGGTGTCGGGCCAGCACACGAGGGCTCGCGCGACACCAGCACAACAGAATACGCAACCCCGGGCATTCCCCGAAATCGCGACTCGGTAGCGGGAGCGGGGCTCGATCCCGCGACCTCACGATTATGAGTCGTGCGCTCTAACCAGCTGAGCTACCCCGCCAAGGGGGGTTCGACCGGACGTGCCTCGCGACCGGTCCCGGTCGGACCAGAGCCCCCTGTCGGAATCGAACCGACGACCTTTTCCTTACCATGGAAACGCTCTACCGACTGAGCTAAGGGGGCGTGCGCCACCGGCGGAGACCGCCCGGGCGCGACGGAGACATTACACGCTCAGGATCGGTCCAGCGAAATCGCCGCATCGACCAGCGCAGGCCCGTACCAGGTGAGCAACCGGCCCGACACCAGGCGGGTCGGCAGGCGCCCGAACGCCTCCGGTCCGTCGTGCGCGGTGAACACGTACGGCTCGTCGGGCAGCAGCACCAGGTCGGCCACCGCCGGGTCGTCCAGCACCTCCACCTCCACCGCCGGGTAGCGCCCCTCGACCACCGCCGTCGACACCTCGAACCCGGCCCGCGCCAGCAGGTCGGCGGTGAACGTCGGCCGGCCGACCACCATCCACGGGTCCCGCCACACCGGCACGACCACCCGGGCGGATGCCGTCGGCACCGGCCCGCACCACGCCTCCTCCGCCTCGGCGAGCCACACCGGGTCGGCCGGCTCCCCCAGCACGTCGCGGACGAGCCGCCGCATCGACGCCACCGCGGCCGGCACCGTCTCGATGTCGGTGACCCACACGGGGATGCTGCGGGACCGCAGCCGCTGCACGTCGAGCTCGCGGTTCTCCTCCTTGTTGGCGACGACGAGGTCAGGCCGCAGCGCCGCCACGGCGGCGAGGTCGGGGTTCTTGGTGCCACGCACCCGCGCCACCCCGCGGGCGTCGAGGTCGGCCGGGTGGGTGCACCAGTCCGTCGCCCCCACCAGCCGGTCGGGGCAGGTGGCGGCCAGCGCCTCGGTGAGCGACGGCACCAGCGAGACCACGCGCCCGACGACGTCGGGAAGCTCGACGGGGTGCCCGAGGTCGTCGGCGAGGGTGCGCGGCATCCGGTCGGGTCGGGTCACAGGCTCACCGGGTCACGGGGTCGTCGGCGGGGCGAGGTCAGCGCGGGGCCATCCGCAGCGCGCCGTCCATCCGGATCGTCTCGCCGTTGAGGTAGTCGTGGTCGACGACCGCGAGCGCCAGCTTGGCGTACTCCTCGGGGCGGGCGAGGCGGGCTGGGAACGGCACCCCGGCGGCGAGCCCGGCCCGGAACTCGTCGGACACCGTCGCCAGCATCGGCGTCTCGACGATGCCGGGCGCGATGGTGACCACCCGGATGCCGTACTGCGCGAGGTCGCGCGCGGCCGGCAGGGTGAGGCCGAC
Organism: uncultured Actinomycetota bacterium; assembly: GCA_963800505.1. Lineage (GTDB taxonomy): Bacteria > Actinomycetota > Actinomycetes > Actinomycetales > Dermatophilaceae > Fodinibacter. The sequence goes on along the minus strand of CAWDBL010000027.1, from coordinate 70,399 downwards.
GATGCCGCCCTTGCTCGCGCTGTAGGCGGCCTGGCCGACCTGGCCGTCGAAGGCCGCGATGCTCGCGGTGTTGATGACGACGCCGCGCTGGCCGTCGGCGTCGGGCTCGGTGGCGACGATCGCCTCGGCGGCGACCGCGAGCACGGTGAACGAGCCGATCAGGTTGATCTCGACCACCCTGCGGAACAGGCCGAGGTCGTGCACGCCCTTGCGGCCCACGATGCGGGCCGAGGGGCCGATGCCGGCGCAGTTGACGACCGTGCGCAGCGGCCGCGCCGGGTCGTTCGACGCCTGGGCGACGGCGGCCCGCACCTGCGCCTCGGACGTGACGTCGGTGGCGGCGTACTCGACCCCCTCGACGGTGGGCCCGGCGGCGCACGCGTCGGGCAGGTCGAGGGCGACGACGCGGGCGCCGCCGGCGGCGAGGGCCGCCGCGGTGGCGGCGCCGAGGCCCGAGGCCCCTCCGGTGACGATGGCGGTGGTGTTGGCGAGCTGCATGGCGGTCATCCTGCCACCGCTTCCGACGCCCCCCACCGTCGGTGGCGGGCCGTACGGTGTGAGCCATGGAGCTGCGCATCGGAGGACACGTCGACCAGGCCGACCCAGTGGCGGAGGCCGCCGCTCGCGGGGCCACGCTGAGCCAGTTCTTCCTCGGCGACCCGCAGAGCTACAAGGGGCCGGTCGTGCAGTTCGAGGGCGGTGCCGCGGCGCTCAAGGCAGCGGCCGAGGCGGCCGGCATCGACCTCTACGTGCACGCGCCCTACCCGATCAACGTCGCGTCGACGAACAACCGCATCCGCATCCCCGGCCGCAAGCTGCTCCAGCAGCACCTCCTCGCCGCCGCCGAGATCGGCGCCAAGGGCGTCATCGTGCACGGCGGCCACCTCGGCAAGGACGAGGACTCCGACACCGGCTTCGACAACTGGCGCAAGTGCGTCGACGGCCTCGAGATGCCGGTGCCGCTGCTCATCGAGAACACCGCGGGCGGCGACAACGCGATGGCCCGCCGGCTCGAGGCGATCGAGCGGCTCTGGGAGGCCGTCGGCCGGGCCGAGGGCGGCGACACCGTCGGGTTCTGCCTCGACACCTGCCACGCCCACGCCGGCGGCAACGACCTCGGCAGCGTGGTCGAGAAGGTGCGAGCCATCACCGGGCGCATCGACCTGGTCCACTGCAACGACAGCCGCGACGAGTTCGACACCGGCGCCGACCGGCACACCAACCTCGGGTCGGGCCACATCGACGGCGCCGACCTCGCCGACGTCGTGCAGGATGCCGGTGCGCCGGTCGTCGTCGAGACGCCCGGTGGCGTCGAAGGCCAGTCGGCCGACATCGCCTGGCTGCGCGAGCGTCTCGGCTAGACCCCTGACGTCTGTGCCCGGCGCTGCGCCGCGCCCGCACCCCAGTGGCCGATGTCGAACAGGGCGGCGATGGCCACCCAGAACCAGTCCCAGCCGCTCAGCCCGCCGGCCTGCCACAGGATGACGTAGATCAGCGTCGCGAACGGCAGGAAGATCAGCCCGAGCAGCGGCCACACCCACCCGTCGAAGGCGGCGTCGACCCGGGCCGGGCGGGCGATCCAGATGATGAGCAACCCGACCCGGGGGAACAGCCCGGCGAAGATCGCGAACAGGCAACCCACGGTCAGTGCCCCGGCCCGGTGACGATCTTGGCCCGTTCGCTCGGGTGTGCGCCGCCCTTGCGGGCCAGGGTCGCGCACGCCTCCTCGATGTCGCGGGCGAGGGTGTCGACGTGCTCGCGGCTCATCGTCTCCTTGACCAGCGCCCGCATGATCGTCACGTTCTGGGCGTTCGGCGGCAGGGTGTAGGCGGGCACCATCCAGCCGCGCTCGGCCGACAGCTGCCAGGCGATGTCGAACTCGTCGTAGTTCTCCTCACCGGCCAGCTTGAAGGCCACCAGCGGCAGCTGCTCCTCCTCGCGGCCGATGATCTCGAAGCGGCCCATCGCCTCGAGCTTGTCGGCCAGCACCCGGGCGTTCTCCTGCATGTTCTTCATGATGTAGGTGTAGCCCGGGCGCCCGTAGCGGACGAAGTTGTAGTACTGCGCGAGCACCATCGAGGAGCCGGTCGAGAAGTTCAGCGTGAAGGTGGCGTCGGTCTTGCCGAGGTAGTTCTCCTCGAAGACCAGGTCGGGGGCCAGGTCGGACGTCTCGCGGAAGATCAGCCAGCCGATGCCCGGGTAGACCAACCCGAACTTGTGGCCCGAGACGTTGATCGAGCGCACCTGCTCGAGCCGGAAGTCCCACGGCGAGTCGGGGTAGAGGAACGGCCACACGAAGCCGCCGCTCGCGCCGTCGACGTGCAGAGGCACGTCGTGGCCCTGCTCCTTCTTCAGCCGCACGAGCAGGTCGTTGATGCCGACGATGTCGTCCATGTGACCGGTGAAGGTGGTGCCGAGCACCGCCGCGACCCCGATCGTGTTCTCGTCGATGTGGGGGGCGACGTCGTCGGGGCCGATCGTGTACTTGCCCGGCGCCAGCGGCACGATGCGCGGCTCGACGTCGAAGTAACGGCAGAACTTCTCCCAGACCACGTGCACGTCACCGCCGAAGATGAGGTTGGGCCGGTCGGTCGGCTTGCCCGCCGCCTGCTGCCGCGTGCGCCAGTTCCACTTCAGCGACAGCGCGCCGAGCATGATCGCCTCGGACGAGCCCTGGGTGCGGGCGCCGGTCGTCTCGCCCGGCGCGTGGAACAGGTCGGCGAGCATCCGGATGCAGCGCTGCTCGATCTCGGCCGTGCGCGGGTACTCGGCGTGGTCGATGAAGTTGCGGTGCAGGTTCGTGGCGATGATCTGCTGGGCCTGCGGCTCCATCCATGTCGTGACGAAGGTGGCCAGGTTGCGGGCGGGGTCACCCTCGAGGGCGATGTCCTCGGCGACCAGGCGCATGGCGTCGGTCGGCGACATCCCTGTCTGCGGGAAGCTCGTGCTCGGCACCTCCGCGGTGGCGAAGCGGTTGCCGAACAGGGCGGCGTCGGCGTCGGACGGAAGGTAGCTGGTCATCGGGCTTCTCCTTGGGGGACGTTCGGGTGAGCAGGTCTAGGCAGGGTGCGGGCGTCCGGGAGCACTGGCGGCTGCCGGGCGCAGGTCGCGCCGCCAGGCGGGGAACATCAGGGCCGCGGCGATGAGGAAGCACAGCGCGCCGAACAGGGTGCCGGCGACGGCGATCCGCGTGTCCACCACCTCGTCGGTCGAGGGCAGCACGTAGCTGGCCAGGGCGGACGCCATGAAGAGCACCGAGCCGAGCATGTTGATCCACGCGATCCGCCACGGCAGCGAGGGCGGGTCCCAGCTCAGGAACCGGCCCAGCGCCACGATGCCGTAGGCGCTGGAGACGAGGAACAGCACCGACCCGAAGAAGTCGGGGCGCCACACGTAGCGGTCGGACTCGGCGGCGGTGGCGTTGTGGGTCAGGGCGGCGAAGGTGCTGATGTTGAAGAACAGGGTGCCGGGGAACTGGCTGGCCGCTGCCAGCCACGCGCGGTCGTGCGGGCGCCATCCCCACAGCCGCACGGGCGCGGGCCGGTGCTGTCCGTCCGCGTCGACGCCGGTGGTCGCCGGGCTCTGCGCCTGCACCAGCTGGCAGTACGACGCCGAGGTGAAGAAGATCGACCCGACGAAGTAGGTGACGCCGTCGATCGGCCCACCCACCGCGTCGAGGTAGGCCGGCACCGAGCCGATCACGAAGCACGCAGAGCCCACCACGAAGAGCAGGGCGATCGCGGCGTTCAGACGCGCTGGTCGCACGGTCATCTGGCGTGCTCTCTGGTCGACGGGCCGGTCGTCCCACTATCGAGCGCCCACCGGCGACGGCGGCTCACCCCGATCGGGTGATCAGGCGGGGGCGGGCGCCGAGGCGGCGCCCGGTGCAGAGGCAGCCGCCGGCGCCTCCGGTTCCGGCGTCTCGACCGGCTGGGGCGGCCCGGGTGTCGGGAGGATGGTGGAGATGACGAAGGCCACGACCACGGCCACGATCACCTCGGGGGTGACCTGCAGGCCGTCGCTGCCGAGCAGCACCACGGCGAGCAGCACCGAGGTGAGGGGCAGCCGGAGCATCGAGCAGCACACGGCCCCGATGCCCATGCCGATCGCGGGCGCGAGGGCCATGCCGGGCAGCCCGCTCATCGCGATGCCGAGCACCGCCCCGACGAACATGGCCGGGAACACCGGCCCGCCGCGGAAGGCGCTCAGGGACAGGCCGTACGCCAGCATCTTGCACAGGCCCAGCACCACGAGGGTCGCGACCGAGTAGTCCGTCGCGTTCGCCACCAGCTCGGGCAGGGCGTCCTGGCCCGAGAAGAGCACCTGGCTGAAGCCCTGGCCGGTGATCAGCTGGTAGGCCATGGCCGTGATGCCGATGAGCGCCCCGACCGCGACGGTGACCGGCACCCGGTTGCGGTGGACGAGCGGGCGCACGGAGAGGCCGACCCAGCGGACCGCCCAGGCGAGCAGGGCACCGATGATCCCGACCGGGATGGCCCACAGCAGGGTCGCCACGGTGGGGTCGACGCCGGGGGGCACCGTGGTGAGCGTCAGGGAGAACGTCCCCAGCCCGGTCCACGAGTCGAGGCCGATGAAGACCAGCGCCCCGATGCCGGACGCGAGCAGGCCCGGGAGCGCCACCAGGCTCAGCGTCACCCCCGCGATGCCGGCCGCCTCCATGATGAGGAACGCGCCCAGCAGCGGCGAGCCGAGGAGGGTGCTGATCGCGGCGAAGCTGCCGGCCGACGCCATGACGGTCACCGCCATCGGCGGGGCGTCCTTCTTGAGCAGGCGCACGGTCAGGGCTGCGAGGCCGCCGCCGATGGCGATGAGCGGCGCCTCGGGACCGAGCACCGCACCCAGGCTGAGCGTGGCGAGCGACGCGAGGACGATGCCGGGCAGGTGGCGGTCGACAGGTGGCCCGCCGCCCATGTGGAAGCCGAGGGCCGGCGAGTGCCCACCCGGCCCGGGGAGGTACTTCAGGGTGAGCGAGACGAGCAGCCCGGCGAGGACCAGCCAGGGCACCGGCCACCAGGCCGGCGGGGCGCCGTCGAAGATCGAGCTGGGCCAGTCCTCGAAGAGCTGCTTCTGCAGGTAACCGACCAGGGCGAGGAAGCCGTAGGCGACGGCCGAGATCGGGATGCCGAGCAGCCCAGCGAGCACGAGGGCCGAGAGGTAGGCCTTGGAGCGGACCATGCTCACCGGGTCGAGGGCGGGAGGGGCCCCGGCCGGGGGCGCGGGGGCAGGGGTGGCGGTCACCGGGATCGGCCTCCTCGGGGGCGCGGGCCCCGGCACGCACCGGGACCCGGCCAACGTAGCGCCGCCGGAGGATCGGGCGACCACCCGTCGGGGGTGACCGGCCGCCGTCGACCCCGGTGGGCCCGCGCCGCACCGGACGGGTGACAGGTCGGTGAAAGGTCGCTGCCACCCCGCAGGGCCAACGTCGACCCATGACGACGACCCACAGCACCCTTCGAACCGGCCCGGCGACACCGACCCGGGCACCAGCGCCGACGCCGACGCCGACGCCGATCCGTGCCCTGCGCCCGGGCGACACCGCGACGGTCCACGGCGTCTTCGCCCAGCTGTCCGCACGCTCGGCCTTCCTGCGCTTCCACACCGGGCTGCCCCGGCTCACGCCCGCAATGGCCACCCGGCTGGCCGCGGTCGTGCCCGGGCAGCACGAGGTGTTCGTCGCCGAGCACGAGGGCCGCCCGGTCGGGCTGGCGCGCTGGATCCGGGACCCACGTGACCCGGGCGCGGTCGAGGTGGCCGTGGAGGTCGCGGATGCCGTGCAGGGACGCGGCATCGGCGGCCGGCTCCTGCGGGCCGCCCTCGCGTCGGCGAGGGCGGCCGGGGTGACGGAGGTGCACGCCCACGTGCATCCCGACAACGGCCCCGTCGTCGGCTGGCTCACCCGGGTCGGCGCCGGACGACCCTCCGGGCCGGACGAGCCGTTCCGTCTCGCGCTGCCCGTCACCGAGATCGACCGGGGGTCGGCGCCGTGTGGTTGCATGACTGCGTGCAGGTCCGAGTGCTCGGACCCCTGCGGGTGGGGGCCGACGGCAGCAGCGCCGTGCCGCTCCGGGGTGAGCGTCCGCGGGAGGTCCTCGCCGTCCTCCTGTCGCGGCGGGGCCGACCCGTCCCCGCCGAGGTCGTCCTCGACCTCGTGTGGGGCGAGGACGCCCGCCGCCTGACGACGGCGACGGTGCACACCGTCGTCGCTCGGTTGCGCCGTCGCCACGGACCGACCCTCGTCTCGACCAGCGATGCCGGCTACCTCGTGCCGGTCGACGTCAGAACGGATGCCGACCAGTTCGTCGCGCTGGCGGGCGCGGCGCACGACGCCACCGCCAACCATGACGGTGCCGCGTGCGAGGACCTGTGCCGCCGTGCTCTGGCGCTCTGGGGCGGCGACACGGCATACGAGGGCCTGCGCGCCGAACTGGTGCTCGCCGAGCGCACCCGGCTCGGCGAGCTGCACCGCCGCGTGCGCACCGACCTGGCCGAGTGCCTCCTGCGGCCAGGAGCGGCCCGGGTCGGGCTCGAGGAGGCGCTGGCCGTGAGCCGGGGCCTGCTCGACGAGAACCCGCTCGACGAGGGAGCAGCCGCCCTGGCCCTGCAGGCTGCCTACCGGCTCGGTCGCCAGGCCGAGTCGCTCGAGGTGTTCGACACGCTGCGCCGCACCCTGCGCGATGAGCTCGGGGTCTCCCCCGGGCCGGTGGTGGCCGAGGTGCACGCGCGCGTGCTGGCGCACGATGCCGCGTTCGGCGCCGGGCCCCCGCAGGGTCCGGCCCCCAGCGACCGGACCGGCCCGGCTCAGCCCGTGCACCCGGTCGAGCCCGCGCCCCCGGGCCGACGGGTGCCGGTGCACCCGGGGCGCGGCGTGCCCGTGCCCACGTCCCCGACCGTGGGGCGCGCGGCGGAGGTGCGGGCCGTCCTCGACGCGCTGGCGCAGGGGCGGCGGCTGGTGACGGTGGTCGGCCCGGGAGGCGTCGGGAAGTCCCGGCTGCTCGCTGACGTCGGGACCGCGCTCGGCCCGGGCGGCGAGGTGGTCCACGTCGCCCTCTCGGCGCACGCCGGGCTGACCCCGCGCGAGCTCGCCGCGGGCGTCGCCGTGACCACCGGCCTGCCGCTCGAGGGTGACGACGAGGTGGCCGGGCTCGTGCGAGCGCTGCGGTCCGCCGACCTCACGGTGCTCGTCGACGAGGCAGAGTGGGTGCTGGAGTCGGCCGCCGAGGTGGCGGCCGCCGTGCTCGCCGGTTGCCCGGGCGTGCGGCTGGTGGTGACGTCACGCGCCCCGCTGGCCGTCGTCGGCGAGCGGGTGGTCGGGCTCGTGCCGCTCGCCACCGGCGACCCCGAGGGCGACCTCGGCGCGCTGCGGGCCGCGCCGGCGGTTCGGCTCCTCGCCGAGCGCCTGGCCGACCGGGGCAGCGCCCCGACCCCTGACCTGGAGGCCTGGTCCGACGCCGAGGTCCGCGTGCTCGCGCGGGTGGCGCGCCGCGTCGACGGGCTGCCCCTCGCGCTCGAGCTGGTGGCCGGGTCCTCGGCCACCGTGCCCGTCGTCCACCTGCTCGAGCTCGTCGACCGCCCCCTCGACCTCACGCCCGACGCCCGCGGGTTGCCCGACCGCCACCACTCACTGCGCGAGACCCTTTCCTGGAGCCTGGACCGGCTCGACCCGCCCACGAGGGCCGTGCTGCGCCGGGTGTCGGTGTTCGCCGGACCCTTCACGGGCACGGCGGCCCGGGCCGTCGCCGGAGCGGAGCCCGCCGAGGTGGACCGCGCGGTGCGGGTGCTGGCCCGCGACAACCTGCTGCGGGTCGAGCGCACCGCCACGAGCCTGTCGTTCCGGGCGCTGCGCACCGTGCGCGACCTCGCCCTCGAGGAGCTCGCCGCCAGCGGCGAGGAGGACCTGTGCCGGTCGCGGCACCGGCGGTGGTTCGCGGGGGTGTGGAGGGACGCGCCACTGTCCGACGCGCTGATCGAGCACGTCGGGCGCACCTACGACGACCACCTCGAGGCGCTCATCGGCGCGTTGGCCGCCGGCGACGACCCGGCCGCAGCCGACCTCACGACCACGTTGTCCCGGCGCTGGCAGTTCGTCGAGACGGTGGGCCCCGGGCTGCACTGGACCGCCGCGACGCTCGCCCGCCCCGGCATCACGGCCCGCCAGCGCGCCCGGCTGCGGGTCGCCCGGGCCGGCTTCCTCCAGGGCGTCGACTGGGGGCCGGCCGAGCACGACGAGCTGGCGGCCGACCTCCTCGGCGACCCCGACTGGGGCACCCTGCTGGCACTGGTCTCGGGCATCACCGCCTACGGCGAGGGCGACACGGCCAGCGCCCGGGTGCGGCTCGACGAGGCGGAGCGCCTCGCCCGCTCCGGGGCCCCGCACCACGTGGCCGAGGTCGTCGCCAGCCGGGCGACCGTCGACGCTGCCGAGGGCCGCGCGGACGACGCCCTGGCGGGGTCGCACGAGGCGCTGGCCCTGGTCGGCTCCACATCGTCGGCGGTGCAGCTGATCACCGTCGTGCCCAAGGTCGCCCTCGCTCTCCTGGAGTGCGGCCGCTCCCGCGAGGCCCTCGACCTGCTCACCACGGCAGCGGCAGACGCCGGCGAACGGTTCGGCATGCGTCCGACGAGCACGCTCGCGATGAATGCAGGCTGGGCCGCACTCGGGGTCGACGATGCCGCCACGGCGCTGGAGTGGTTCCGCCAGACGATCGTCGGGCCGCAGGCCGCGGTCGGCGGCAGCGCCCTGGGCGAAGCGGCGTGCGGCGCCGGTGCCGCCCTGGCCTCCCTCGGCCACCCCGCGGCAGCCGAGGTGCTGGGGCTCGGGGTGTGGCTGCACACCGACGCCGGGCAGGCCCTGCCGCCGGCGCTCGACGACCACGTGCGCCGCGCGACCGATGCCGTGGGCATCGAGCGCCCGCCGATCGGCTGGGACGTCGACCTGGCGGTCGCGCGGGTCACCCAGCTCGTGCGGGCGGCCTGAGCGTCGGGCGTTGCGCCGGCCCGAGCGTCACACGTTGCGCCGGTACTGCCCGCCCACCTCGAAGAACGCCTCGGTGACCTGCTGAAGCGAACACACGCGGGCGGCATCCATGAGCACGGCGAACACGTTCTCGCCCGACGCGGCCGACGCCTTGAGCCGGGCGAGCGCCTGCTGCGCCTCGACGGAGTGCTGCTGCTTGAACTGCGTGACCCGGGCCAGCTGGCCCTCCTTCTCGCTCTCGGAGGCGCGGGCCAGCACGACCTCGCGCGGCGACTCGCCCTCGTGCGGGTTGCGGAAGGTGTTGACGCCGACGATCGGCAGGGAGCCGTCGTGCTTGCGGTGCTCGTAGAGCATCGACTCGTCCTGGATGCGGCCGCGCTGGTAGCCGGTCTCCATCGCTCCGAGCACCCCGCCGCGCTCGGAGATCCGGTCGAACTCGGCCAGCACGGCGGCCTCGACGAGGTCGGTCAGCTCGTCGACGACGAACGCCCCCTGCAGCGGGTTCTCGTTGACGGCCAGCCCCCACTCCTTGGTGATGATCATCTGGATGGCGAGCGCGCGGCGCACCGACTCCTCCGACGGGGTCGTGACGGCCTCGTCGTAGGCGTTGGTGTGCAGGCTGTTGGCGTTGTCGTAGATCGCGACGAGCGCCTGCAGCGTGGTGCGGATGTCGTTGAAGTCCATCTCCTGCGCGTGCAGGCTGCGGCCGCTGGTCTGCACGTGGTACTTCAGCTTCTGGCTGCGCTCGTTGGCGCCGTACTTCTCCTTCATCGCGATGGCCCACACGCGGCGGGCCACCCGGCCGATGACGGTGTACTCGGGGTCCATGCCGTTGGAGAAGAAGAACGACAGGTTCGGCGCGAAGTCGTCGATGTCCATGCCGCGCGCGAGGTAGGCCTCGACGTAGGTGAACCCGTTGGCGAGGGTGAACGCGAGCTGGCTGATGGGGTTCGCCCCGGCCTCGGCGATGTGGTAGCCGCTGATCGACACCGAGTAGAAGTTGCGCACCTGCTGCGCGATGAACCACTCCTGGATGTCGGCCATCATCCGCAGCGAGAACTCGGTGGAGAACAGGCAGGTGTTCTGGCCCTGGTCCTCCTTGAGGATGTCGGCCTGCACCGTGCCGCGCACGACCTGCAGGGCCTGCGCCCGGATGCCGTGTGCCTCCTGCTCGTCGGGCTCGCGTCCGTTCTCGGCGACCCACGCCTCGACGGCGCGGTCCATGACGGTGTTGAGGAAGAACGCGAGGATGGTCGGCGCCGGGCCGTTGATCGTCATCGAGACGCTGGTGGCGGGCGAGGTGAGGTCGAAGCCGGCGTACAGCTCGCGCATGTCGTCGAGGGTGGCGACCGAGACCCCGGACGTGCCGACCTTGCCGTAGATGTCGGGGCGCTTGTCGGGGTCGCGGCCGTAGAGGGTGACCGAGTCGAAGGCGGTGGAGAGCCGGGTGGCGGGCTGTCCCTTCGAGAGCATCTGGAAGCGACGGTTGGTGCGGAACGGGTCTCCCTCGCCGGCGAACATCCGGGCGGGGTCCTCGTTGTCGCGCTTGAACGGGAAGACACCGGCCGTGAACGGGTAGTAGCCGGGGAGGTTCTCGCGGCGCAGGAACGACACGAGGTCGCCGTCGTCGGAGTAGCGCGGTAGGGACACGCGACGAATCCGGTTGCCGGACAACGACTCCCGCACAAGAGAGGTGTGGATCTCCTTGTCGCGCACCGTGATCACCTGCTCGTCACCCGAGTAGGCCTCGACCACCGACGACCAGCCGGCGAGCTGGCGGGCGATCGAGAGCGGCAGGTCGTCCTGGGCGTCGGACAGCAGCGCGTCGACCCCGGCGCGGTCGGACCCGGCGCGCGCGAGCTCGTGGCCCACCTCGGTGAGCCGCTGCACGCGGCGCGCGGCGTCGGCATACCGGCGGGTGTCGTCGTGGTAGCCGCGCACCGTCTCGGCGATCTCGGCGAGGTAGCGCACCCGCTGCGGCGGCACGACCTGGCGCAGCACCGACGAGTGCCGGACGCTGACCGGGGTGAGCGCACCCTCGCCGACCTCCAGCCCGGCCTCGCCGAGCAGCCCGCGCAGCTCCTGGTAGAGCGCGGTGACGCCGTCGTCGTTGAAGGTGGCGGCCGAGGTGCCGAACACCGGCATGTCCTCGGGCTTGGTGCCGAACGCGCCGCGGTTGCGCACCATCTGCCGGCCGACGTCGCGCAGGGCGTCCAGGGCGCCGCGTCGCTCGAACTTGTTGATGGCGACGACGTCGGCGAAGTCGAGCATGTCGATCTTCTCGAGCTGGCTGGCGGCGCCGAACTCCGGCGTCATGACGTAGAGGTTGACGTCGGCGAAGCTGGTGATCGCGGCATCCCCCTGGCCGATGCCCGGGGTCTCGACCACGACGAGGTCGAACCCGGCGGCCTTGAGGATGGTGAGCACGTCGCCGAGCGCCTCGGGCACCTCGCGGCCCCCGCGGGTGGCGAGCGAGCGGAAGTAGACGCGGTCGCCGTCGAGCGAGTTCATCCGGATGCGGTCGCCGAGCAGGGCTCCCCCACCACGACGGCGGGTCGGGTCGATGGCCACGCAGGCGACCCGCAGCTTGTCCTGCTGGTCGACGCGCAGCCGCCGCACGAGCTCGTCGGTGAGGCTGGACTTGCCCGAGCCGCCGGTGCCGGTGATGCCGAGCACGGGGGTGCGGCGGGTGCTCGCCGCGCGCTCGAGCTCGGCCCGCAGGTCGTCGTCGAGCTGGCCGGTCTCGGCCGCGGTGATGGCGCGGGCCACGGCCGCGCGCTCACCGGACAGCACCGCCGCCGCGGTGGTCGGGTGCTCGGCCCACAGGTCGGTGTCGCACGCCTGCACGACCTGGTTGACCATGCCCGGCAGCCCGAGCCGCTGGCCGTCCTGCGGGCTGAAGATCGTGACCCCGGCGGCGCGCAGCCGCTCGATCTCGGTGGGCACGATGACCCCGCCGCCCCCGCCGACGACCCTGACGTGCCCGGCGCCCGACTCGCGCAGCAGCTGCACGAGGTACTCGAAGTACTCGACGTGCCCGCCCTGGTAGCTGCTGACGGCGACGCCCTGGACGTCCTCCTCGATCGCCGCGTCGACGACCTCCTGCACGCTGCGGTTGTGCCCGAGGTGCACGACCTCGGCCCCCTGGGCCTGCATGATCCGCCGCATGATGTTGATCGAGGCGTCGTGGCCGTCGAACAGGGCCGACGCCGTGACGATGCGCACCGGGTGCTCTGGCACGTGCAGGTCGGGCGTCGAGGTGGTCGGCGTGGTCGGCTGCGCTGCCATGGAGATCCCTTTCGTGGCGTTCTGCCGATACTAGGACGTCCTACTACCTACTCGGAAGTCACCTGCGGCCGCCCCGGCCGGGTCAGCGGGCGATGGCGGACGCGTACGGGTCGGGCGCCGCGGCATCCACGAGCCACTCCGGCACCGAGCGCAGGAACGGCTCGTCGACCCGGGTGACCGGCACGTCGGCCTGCAGCCGGCGCCACGACTCGGCCCGGTGCAGGCACGAGATCCGCTCCGCGTCGGCGAGCAGGTCGCGCAGCGCGGAGCGGTCCCAGCGGTCGGTCCACGGCTCGAGGTAGGCGTCGACCGCCCGGAGCATCGCGGGGTCGTCCGGCGCCAGGCCGAAGCGGTTGCGCACGGTCCACAGCGGGATGCGCGCCGTGGTCAGGGGGTGGGTCCACAGCGCGTCGCCCAGGTCGATGACGGCGATCGCCCCGTCGGGCCGGCGGAACGCGTTGCCCAGGTGCAGGTCGTTGTGCTGCAACGACGGTGGGATGCCGCTCGCGGCCAGCCGCTCGGCCGCGGCGGCGATGCGTGGGAGACCGTCGACGACCGCGGCGGCCTCGGGGTCGTCGAGGCGGCGGGGGTCGGCATCCGGCAGCGAGCGCGAGTCGTCGACCAGCGCCTCCACCCAGGCAAGGACATCGTCGGCCGACTCGGGGAAGGTCGGGACCCCGGTCGCGAGCACGGCGGGCGCCTGGTCGGCGAGCACCTGCTGCACCACGGCATACCGCTGCACGACGTCGAGCCAGTCCGCCAGTGGGGGAACGGCCTCGTCGTGCCACATCGGCGGCCCGAGGTCGGCGGTCGCCAGCCACCCGCGGTGGCGGTCGACCGCGAGCGGCGTGGCGACGGCATCCGGCACCAGGGTGTCGACGACCTCGACGAGCGCGGCCTCGAACGCCTGCGAGGGGGCGTTCTCCTTGACCCACACCCGCCCGGCATCCGTCTCGACCCGGGCGACGACCGACCAGAACCGCACCCGGTCCCGGACGACCGGGCCGGTGGTGTGCACGCCCACGGCGTCGAGTGCCGGCACCAGCCACGACTCGAGCGCGGCCAGCCACTCCTCGCTCTCCCAGCGGGCGGGGAGGTCAGCCGCCGGCACGGCGCCCCGCCACCCACTCGACGGCCTCGGCGTAGCCCTGCACCCCGTGGCCGATGACGTGGTGGTCGCACACGTCGGTGAGGTAGCTGTGGTGGCGGAACTCCTCGCGCGCGGCGATGTCGCTGATGTGCACCTCGACGCGGGGCACCCGGCAGGCCGAGAGCGCGTCGCGCAGGGCGACCGAGGTGTGCGTGTAGCCGGCCGCGTTGATGACGATGCCGGCGCTGCCGGCCCGCCCCTCCTGCACCCAGTCGATGAGGGTGCCCTCGGAGTTGGTCTGCCGGAAGTCGACCGTGAGGCCGGCGCGCTCGGCCGCCGCGCGGCACAGGGCCTCGACGTCGGCGAGGGTGGCGCGGCCGTAGACCTCCGGCTCGCGCTCCCCCAGCAGGTTGAGGTTCGGCCCGTTGAGCACCAGCACCGTGCGGTCGTCCATGACCCGGAGTATGCCGTTCGCGAGCCCGCCCGGCGCGCGGGTTGCGGCTCAGGGCCGGTAGACGTCGGTGACCAGGGCGTCGCAGCGCGCCGGTGCTGGCGGCAGGGTGGCCCGGGCGTCAGCGGCGCGGGCGCGACCGAGGTTCCAGGCGAGCAGGTCGTCACCGCCGGCGGATGGGCCGCCGATGGAGTAGGGACCGCTGAGGATGCACGAGGCGGCCTGCGCCGGCAGCCGGTCGACGATCGTCGGTGTGGCGTCGGCGCTCAGCGTCGACAGGTAGGCGGTGTCCAGGCTCTTGCCCGCGTCGTAGCGGTCGATGTTGCGGCCGGCGACCCAGGCGTCGGGGTTCATCGCGGCGAACCCCAGCGCGAAGACGGCGGCCGAGACGAGGACGGCGCGCGGCACCCACCAGCCGGACAGCCGGATGAGGGCGACGAGCAGGAAGACGATCACCAGCCCCAGCCAGAGCTCGAAGCCGTCGACGAAGACCCGCAGCACGGTGTAGCCGAAGGCCTCCTGGTACAGCGACATCCGGTACAGCGCGCTCGCCACGACGGCGAGGGTGAGCAGGCACAGGCTGCCGAGCAGGACGCGGAGCACCAGCCGGTCGCGCGCGGTGTCGCGGGCGGCACGGCGCATCGTCAGGCCGACGACGACGACGGTGAGGAAGGTGGCGACGGTGAGCTGGCCGAAGCCCTGGTGCACGTACTCGGCGTAGGTCAGCCCGGTGGTGCGCTGGAGGTAGTCGTGCCCGCCCCACATCGCGGCGGCCTGGGCCACGAGGAACGCGGCGAACAGGGCGACGACCACCCCGAGCGGCACGGCCCACTCCCAGCGGTGGCTGGCTGTGCGCCCCTCGGGCAGGGCGAGGTCGGCCACCGGCGGCGGGTTGATCGCCAGGTAGGCACCGGTCATGGCCACGCCGGCGACGAGCACCAGCACGAAGGTGCGCGTGACGATGGAGTCCCAGCCGAGGTCGGGGATCAGTGCTTCGGCCCACGACCCGAACAGCGCGTCACCGGAGGCGAACAGGCCGCCGAACAGGGCCAGGGCGACGAGCGAGAACCCGATGGTGCGCAGCACCGGCCACAGCTTCGACACCTTGGTCGTGGCGGTGATCGTGCGCCCCAGCAGGGGCAGGCCACGCAGGGCGGATGCCGGCCACGCGGCGACGCTCACCGGCACCGAGAGCATGGTGCGGGCCAGCGTGGTGCCGGCCGCGGCGACCACGACGCCGACGAGCACCATGAGCGGCACGACGCCGCCGGCATCCCGGAGCATCGCGGTGGAGGCGAGCAGCGCGGCGAGCACGGCGCAGCCGATCGTCCACGGGTTGCGCCGGTGCCGGGCGACGACCCACATGAGCAGGCCGGCGGCGAGCAGGGTGAGGGTGAACGCCAGGCCGACGTTGCGCTCCGGCCAGGTCAGGGCCGCCCAGGCGCCGATGCCGAGCGCCGCCAGCACCGCCAGCGGCTGCACCGGCACGCCCTTCTCGGGCCAGAGCGCGTCGACCGCACCGCCACCTCCGGACGGGCCTGCGGGGCGGGGTGCCACGACGGCTGATGCCGTGGGCTGCTGTGCCGGGGGCGGCGGGGGCGTCGCGGCTGGCGGGCTGGTGGGCGTCGTACGCGTGGGCACGGTCCTGTCCTCCTGGAGGTGGGTGGGCCGGCCGGCGCGGGCGCGCCGGGGCAGGACGGCGCGCAGGTGCGCGCCGGGAGTTCCGGTTCGGGGTGGGACCGCGGTGATGGTGCCGCCGTGCAGCTCGCAGACCCAGCTCGCGATGGCCAGTCCCAGGCCGGTGCCGCCGCCGGAGTCCCCACCGGAGCCGAACCGGTCGAAGACCCGCTCGATCCGGTCGGCCGGGATGCCGGGGCCGTCGTCGCACACCTCGAGCCACCAGGTGTCGTCGTCGACGGCCCGGGCGCTCACCCGCACCACACCCTGTGGCGGGCTGTGCCGCAGGGCGTTGTCGACGAGGTTGGCAACCAGCTGCGCGAGGCGGCCGGGGTCGGCGGTCACGGTGAGGTCGGCCGGGTCGGTTCGGTGCCGCACCGCCACGGGGCGTCCGCCCACCTGGGCCTCGGCCACACCCGCGCGCAGCAGGTCGGTGACCCGCACCTGCTGCAAGGCCAGCGGGGCGGCACCGGCGTCGATCCGGGAGAGGTCGAGCAGGTCACCCACCAGCGCGCTGAGCCTTTCCGACTGGGTGAGCGCGGCGCGCAGCGCGTCGTCGTCGGGTGACACGACCCCGTCGACGAGGTTCTCGAGCAGGGCGCGCTGGGCGGTGAGGGGGGTGCGCAGCTCGTGCGACACGGTCGCCACCAGCTGGCGGCGCTGCTGGTCGGCGGCGGCCAGGTCGGCGGCCATCGCGTTGAACGCCCGCCCCAGGGTGCCGACCTCGTCGGTGGAGGTCGCCGTGACGCGCTGGGCGTAGTCGCCCGACGCCATCCGCCGCGCCGCGGCCGTCATCTCGCGCAGCGGCGAGGTCATCCCCCTCGCCAGCCACTGGGTCACCGCCAGCGCCGCTGCCACGGTGACCGGCACGCTCATCCACCACGGCACCTCGGCCACCTCGCCGACCCCGGCGACGACCACCGCGACGACCACGCTGGCCCCCACGAGCAGGCCGAGCTTGACCTTGATGGAGGCGACGCCGTCGAGCGGGCGCTCGGTGTTCACGGCGCCACCTCGAGGGCGTAGCCGACGCCGTGCACGGTGCGCACCCGGTCGGCGCCGATCTTGGCGCGCAGGGCCTTCACGTGGCTGTCGAGGGTGCGGGTGCCGGAGGCGTCGGCCCAGCCCCACACCTCGCGCATCAGCACGTCGCGGCTGCGCACGGTGCCGGGCTCGGCGGCCAGTGCACCGAGCAGGTCGAACTCGAGCGGCGTCAGGTGCACCTCCGCGCCGTGCACGGTGACCCGCCGGGTGGCGCCGTCGATGGTGAGCCCCCCGATGTCGGTGCGGGGTGCGCCGGATGCCGTGAGCGTCGCCGAGCGCTCGACCCGCCGCAGCAGGGCGCGGATGCGGGCCACGACCTCGCGCATCGAGAACGGCTTGGTGACGTAGTCGTCGGCGCCGACGGCCAGGCCGACGAGCAGGTCGGTCTCGTCGTCGCGGGCCGTGAGCATCAGCACGGGCACCGGGCGGGTGGCCTGGATGCGGCGGCAGACCTCGAGCCCGTCGAACCCCGGGAGCATCAGGTCGAGCACCACCAGGTCGGGGGCGTGCTGCTCGAACGCGGCGACCGCGCCGGGGCCGTCGTGCGCCTGGTCGACGACGAACCCCTCGGCCCGCAGCCGGTCGGTGACGGCCTGGTTGATCAGCGGCTCGTCCTCGACCACGAGGATGCGGGAGGCGGTGGTGCTCGTCCCCTCGGTCATGCTGCGAGCGTATGGCTCACCGGGTGGAGCCCGTGGGGGCTCCGTCTGGAGATCGTGTGAAGGTGCGCAGGTCAGGCGGGCAGGCGCCGCTGGGTGCGGAACGCGGTGGGGGTGATGCCGGTGCAGCGGGTGAAGTGGTGGCGCAGCAGTGCCGCCGACCCGAAGCCGGCGTCACGGGCGACGGCCTCGACCGGCAGGTCGGTGTCCTCGAGCAGCCGGCGGGCCCGCAGCACCCGCTGGTCGGTGACCCACTGGTGCGGCGTGGTGCCGGTCTCGGCCACGAAGCGGCGGGCGAAGGTGCGCGACGACATCGCCGACCGCCGGGCCAGGTCGTCGACGGTGAAGGCCTCGTCGAGGTGGTCGAGCATCCACTCGAGCACCGGCCCCAGGCTCTCGGCGGTGGTCGTGGGCACCGGGCGGTCGATGAACTGGCGCTGCCCGCCGTCGCGGTGCGGCGGCACGACCATCCGTCGTGCGATCGCCGTGGCGACCGTGCTGCCCAGCTCGGTGCGCACGAGGTAGAGAGCCGCGTCGATGCCGGCCGCGGTGCCGGCACTGGTGATGACCGTGCCGTCGCGCACGTAGAGCACGTCGGGGTCGACCCGCGCGAGCGGGGTGACGGCGGCGAGCTCGGCGGCGTGGTGCCAGTGGGTGGTGCACTCACGCCCGTCGAGGATGCCGGCCGCGCCCAGGGTGAACGCCCCCGAGCAGACCGACATCACCCAGGCGCCGCGGTCGACCGCGTCGCGCAGCACCTGCACGACCGCGGGCGAGGGGGTGCGGGCCGCGGGGGACGCCGGGACCGCCACGAGGTCGGCATCCGCGGCGGCCTCGAGGCCGTGGGCGGCGGTGACGGTGGTGCCGTTCTGGGCGTCGAGGGGTCCGGGCGACTCGGCACACACCCGGTAGTCGAACGCCGGCACGCCCTCGTCGGTGCGGTCGATGCCGAACACCTCGGCCAGCACGCCGTACTCGAACAGCGCGACGGGCTCCTGGAGGAGCACGGCGACGGACTCCAGCGGCATCCGGCCAGTATGGCAGATAATTGACGTACAACGTCGTTTCCGCCACTCGTGGCAGGAAGTGGTGCAGCAGCAAACTCGTGCCATGGACACGAACAGCACCCTCGAGACGATCCTCACCCTCGCCGCCATCGGCGGCCTCGTGGCCCCCGTGGCCTACCTCATCGAGCGCACCAACCGGCGCGAGCGGCGCGAGCACGGGGCTCGCACCACCTGGACCTGGACCCGCTACGACGCCGACGCCCGCCGGGTCGGGAACGAGATCCACGCCCTCGACGGCGCCGCCCACCGCTGACCCGAGGGACGCGCCTCTCCCCGCGAACGTGGGTGAAGATCGCCGCCTGGACGACGGTTATCACCCACATTCCGCAGATCGGAAAGGGTGGCGCGCCGCCTCCCCGCGAACGTGGGTGAAGATCGCCGCGTAGACGACGGTTGTCACCCACGTTCCGGGGAGCGGGCGGTCAGGAGCGGCGGCGGCCGATCAGCCAGCCGAGCAGCAGCCCGGCGAGGGCCGCGATGCCGTACGGGGCATAGCTCTTGACCAGCACGGGCAGCACCGTCGCCCCGAGGTCGATCGAGTCGTCGACCGGGGGCGCCGGGCGCAGCGGCCGTGGCGCCGGCTGGGCCGCCGCCGCCCCAGCGTTCTCGGCCGCCGGTGCCACGGCAGGCGCCGAGCCCGGCGCACCGGTGGACGCAACGGCGGGCGCAGCGTCGGGGGCGGGGGGCGCGTTGCGCCCCGCGGCGGCATCCGGCGGTGGCTCCTCGTCGGCGGACGCACCCGGCTCGGCAGGCGCGAACTGGCTCTCGATGCAGGCAACGAACTGCTGGAGCAGCTTGTCGCTGACGTCCTGCATCACGCCGCGGCCGAACTGCGCCGGCTTGCCGGTGACCGACAGGTCGGTGGTGACGTCGATGCGGGTGCCCTCGCCCGAGGGCGCGAGCTGCACGGTGACCGTGGCGCCGGCCGTGCCGTTGCCCCGCTTGTCCTTGCCCTTGGCCTCGATGACGGCCCGGTGTGCCGCGTCGTCACGCTCGAGGAACTCACCCGTGCCGGCGTACTGCAGGGCGATCGGGCCGAGCTTGACCTTCACCGTGCCGGCGAAACCGGACTCGTCCACGGAGGTGACGACCGCGCCGGGGAAGCAGCTGCCCACCCGCTCGAGGTCCATGAAGGTGGCCCAGGCGTCGTCGATGGCCGCCGGGACGGTGAAGTCGTGCGTCAGCTCCATGCGGGAGTCAGCCTCGCAGTGCGGTCAGGACGGCGCGACGGGTGAGCACCCGCGCGAGGTGACGACGGTAGTCGGCGTCACCGTTGAGGTCGCTCGGCGGGTTGGTGCCGTCGGCCACCGAGTCGCAGGCGTCGCCGAGGTCGGCGGCGGACCGGCCGACCAGGGCCTGCTCCACGCCAGGCGCACGTAGCGGGGTGTTGCCCATGTTGGTCAGCCCGATGCGGGCCTCGCTGATGGTGCCGCCGTCGGCCTTGAGCGCCACGGCGACCCCGATGATCGACCACTGGTGCGACACCCGCACGAACTTCTCGTAGTGCGACGCCCAGCCGGTGTGCTTGGGGATGCGCACCTCGGTGAGCAGCTCGCCCTCGGCGACCGAGGTCTCGAACAGGTCGTGGAAGAACTCGGATGCCGGCACGGTGCGCTCGCCGCCCGCTCCCGCGATGACCAGCTCGGCATCGAGCGCCAGCACCGGCGCCCCGACGTCGCCAGCGGGGTCGGCGTGCACCAGGGCACCGCCGATCGTGCCGCGGTGCCGGATCTGCGGGTCGGCCACCTCGGCGACCGCCTTCGCGAGCAGGGCCGCGTGCTCGTGCACGAGGTCACTGGCCAGCAGGTCGCTGTAGGGCGTCATCGCCCCGATGGCGAGGTGGTCGCCGGCGTCGCGGATGCCGCGCAGCGCCTCGATGCGACCGAGGTCGACGAGCGTCTCGGGGGCGTTGAGGCGCATCCGCAGGATGGGCAGCAGGGACTGGCCGCCGCCCATGACCTTGGCGTCGTCACCGCCGGCGGCGAGCGCCGCGAGGGCCTCGTCGACGGTGGTCGGTGCCTTGTAGTCGAATGCCGCGGGGATCACTGGTCTGCTCCGTCCGTCGCGCCGGCTGAGGGGTCCTGGTTGGGGGCGTCGTCGGCGAAGTGCGGCTGGGCCTCACCGGTGACCTCGCCGGAGTGTGCCCCGGCGGTCTGGATGGCCTTCCACACCCGCTCGGGGGTGCACGGCATCTGGACGTCGTCGACACCCAGGTGGCGCACGGCGTCCACGATGGCGTTGACGACCGCCGGGGTGGAGGCGATGGTGCCGGCCTCGCCGACTCCCTTGGTGCCGAGCGTGTTCGTCGTCGACGGGGAACTGGTGTGGTCGGTGACGAAGCTGATCGTGTCGGCCGCGGTCGGCAGGGTGTAGTCGACGAAGGAGCCGGTGACCAGGGTGCCCTGGTCGTCGTACTCCGCGCCCTCCCACAGCGCCTGCGCGATGCCCTGCACCAGGCCACCGTGCACCTGGCCCTCGACGATGAGGGGGTTGATGATCGTGCCGATGTCGTCGACGCAGACGTACTTGCGCATCGTGGTGGCGCCGGTCTCGGTGTCGACCTCCATGGCGCACAGGTGGGTGCCGTGCGGGAAGGAGAAGTCGATGGGGTCGTAGGTGGCGTCGGCGTCGATGCTCGGCTCGGCGCCGTCGGGCAGGTTGTGCCCCGCGAACGTCGCCAGGGCGATGTCGGTGATCCCGATGGCCTTGTCGGTGCCCTTGACGGTGAACCGGCCGCCGGAGAACTCGAGGTCGTCGGCGCTCGCCTCGAGCAGGTGCGCAGCGAAGACCTTGGCCTTCTCGATGACCTTGTCCGCAGCGAGGACCAGCGCCTCGCCACCGACCGCCAGCGACCGGGAGCCGTAGGTGTCCAGCCCCTTCGGCGCGATCTGGGTGTCGCCGTGCAGCACCTCGACGCTCTCGAACGGCACACCGAGCCGCTCCGCCACGATCTGGCTCCAGGCGGTCTCGTGGCCCTGCCCGTGGGGCGAGGTGCCGGTGATGACCTCGACCGTGCCCGTCGCGAGCATCCGGATGCTCGCGTGCTCCCAGCCGCCGGCGCCGTAGTTCAGTGCGCCGAGGATCCGGGACGGGGCGAGCCCGCACATCTCGGTGAACGTCGAGACGCCGATGCCGAGCTGGACGGGGTCCTTGCTGTCGCGCCGGCGCTGTTGCTCGGCGCGGAGCTCGTCGTAGCCGAAGAGCCCCTTGGCCTTGTCCGTGGCCGCCGCGTAGTCACCGGTGTCGTAGGTCATCCCGGCCACGGTGGTGAAGGGGAACTGCGTGATCCAGTTCTGCTCGCGGATCGCCAGGGGGTCGACCCCCACCTCGGCGGCGAGCTCGTCCATGAGCCGCTCGATGGCGAAGGTCGCTTCGGGCCGGCCGGCACCCCGGTAGGCGTCGACCCAGGTCTTGTTCGTGAGCACCGCCTGGGAGCTGAACTGGTACGCCGCGAACTTGTAGATCGAGTTGAACATCCAGGCACCGAGCACCGGGACGCCGCCGCCCATGATCGCGACGTACGCGCCGAGGTCGGCGACGAGCTCGACCTTCAGGCCGGTCACCGTGCCGTCCTTCTCGGCCGCGAGGGTGAGCTTCTGCCACTGGTCGCGGCCGTGGTGGCCCGAGACCATCGTCTCGGAGCGGGTCTCGGTGAACTTGCACGGCTTGCCGAGCCGGCGCGCGACGGCGATCGTCGCGAACTCCTCGGGCGTGGTCTGGAGCTTGCCACCGAACGCGCCGCCCACGTCGGGGGCGATGACCCGGACCTTGGACTCCGGCAGCCCCGTGGTGGCCGCGATCGCGAAGCGCAGGATGTGTGGGATCTGCGTCGCACTCCACACAGTGAGCTGCTCGCCCGTGGGGTCCACGACCGTGGATCGGGGTTCGATGAAACCCGGGATGAGTCGCTGCTGGCGGTACTCGCGCTCGATGACGATGCCGTTCTCGCGCGCCGTGGCGATGACCTCGTCGACGTCGCCGCCGGTGCCCGCCTCCTTCGAGTCGAGCTTCCAGAAGGACGACTTGTTGGTGCCGAGGTCGGGGTGCGCGAGCACCGCGTCGGTCAGGGCCTCCCGCGCGTCGAGCACGGCCGGCAGCTCGTCGTAGTCGACGTCGACCTTCTCGGCGGCGTCGCGCGCCGCCCGCTGGCTGCGGGCCACGACCACGGCGACGATCTCGCCGGCGCACGCCACATGGTCGACGACGACCGGCAGGTGCGGGGGCGCGACCTGGTCGGCGGTGACCGGCCAGGCGTTGATGTTGACGCCCTGGTTGTCCGCGAGGTCCGCGCCGGTGTAGACCCCCACGACCCCGGGTGCCGAGGCGGCTTCGCTGGTGTCGATGGCGCTGATCCGCGCGTGGGCGAACGGGCTGCGCACCATCGCGAGGTGCAGCATCCCGGGCAGCACGAGGTTGTCGGTCCAGCGGGTGCGGCCGGTGATCAGTCGCTGGTCCTCCTTGCGCTTGCGCGCCTGGCCGATCTCGGCGGTGGGCCGGTCGTCGACGGCGGTCATCAGGCCACGCTCCCCGCGGTGGCGACCGACGCGTCCTCGGCGGCTCCGCCTGCCTCAGCCATCGTGCTGGCGCAGGCCGACACGGCCTTGACGATGTTGTGGTAGCCGGTGCACCGGCACAGGTTGCCCTCGAGGCCGAGCCGGATCTCCTCCTCGGAGGGGTTCGGGTTCTCCTTGAGCAGGTCGAGCGACTGCATGATCATGCCCGGCGTGCAGTAGCCGCACTGCAGGGCGTGGTTGTCGTGGAACGCCTGCTGCATCGGGTGCAGCTCACCGCCCGATGAGATGCCCTCGATCGTGGTGACCTCGTGCCCGTCGGCCTGCACGGCCAGCATGTTGCACGACTTCACGCTCCGCCCGTCGAGGTGCACGGTGCAGGCGCCGCAGTTGCTCGTGTCGCAGCCGATGACGGTCCCCACCTTCCCGACCGTGTCGCGCAGGTACTGGACGAGCAGCGTGCGGGGTTCGATGTCGTCGGAGCACATGACCCCATCGACGGTGACGTTGACCCGAGTCATCCTTGACTCCTTCGGCAGTGAGGACCGTGACGTGTCCGTGATCCTCACCGGAAGTGACCCGCGCCACAAGTGGTTCGACGAGATCCGCAGAAAACCGCAGGCCGGCGACCTTTCCCGTCAGGAAAGGTCGCCCGCGTGGTGGTGGATCGCGCCCGCGGTCTCCTGCAGGCGCTGTCCGCCACCGCCCCACTGCAGCGCGACGATCTCGGCCGCGATCGACACCGCGGTCTCCTCCGGGGTGCGCGCCCCGAGGTCGAGCCCGATCGGTGACGACAGGCGCTCCAGCTCGGCCTCGGTGATGCCGGCCTCGCGCAGCCGCTCGAGCCGGTCGTCGTGGGTGCGCCGCGAGCCCATCGCGCCCACGTAGGCGACCTCCGGCATCCGCAGTGCCACCTCGAGCAGGGGGACGTCGAACTTGGGGTCGTGGGTGAGCACGCACACGACGGCCCGCTCGTCGACCCGGCCGGCCTCGACCTCGGCGGCGAGATAGCGGTGCGGCCACTCCACGACCACCTCGTCGGCGGCCGGGAAGCGCGAGGCGGTGGCGAACACCGGCCGTGCGTCGCACACCGTCACCTGGTAGCCGAGGAAGCTGCCGACGTGCGCGACCGCCGCCGCGAAGTCGATCGCGCCGAACACGAACATCCGGGGGCGGGGGGCGTAGGCGGCGACGAACACGCGCATGCCCTCGCCGCGCCGCTCGCCGTCGGGGCCGTAGGTGAGCGTCTCGGTGCGCCCGGCTGCCAGCAGGCCGCGCGCGTCGTCGGTGACGGCTCCGTCAGCCCGTGGGCTGCCGAGCGAGCCCGCCGGCATCCGCTCGGCGCCGTCGGCACCGACCGCGTCCTCGGGCCGCACGACCAGCCGGCGGCCCACCCACGCCGGGTCGGGGTGGTCGATCACCGTGGCGACGGCCACCGGGCGCCCCGCCTCGATGTCGTCGGACACCGAGCCGAGCTCGGGGAAGGTCTCCTGCGACACCGTCTCGACGAAGACGTCGAGGATGCCGCCGCAGGTGAGCCCCACCGCGAACGCGTCGTCGTCGGACACCCCGTAGCGCTGCAGCACGGGCGCCCCCGACGCCACGACCTCCTGGCCCAGCTCGTAGACCGCCCCCTCGACGCAGCCGCCGGAGACGGACCCGACGGCCTCACCCCCCGGGCCGACCAGCATCGAGGCACCCGCCGGGCGGGGTGCGGAGCGGAAGGTGGCGACCACGGTGCCGACACCGACCGCATCGCCGGCCCGCCACCACTGCATCAGCTCGGGCAGAACGTCACGCACGGGCGACCACCTCCGTCAGCTCCTCGAACGCCGCCAGGGAGTGCCCCGCGACGAAGTGGTCGACGTGGGGCAGCACCGCCATGATGCCCCCCTGCACCGGCTCGTAGCCCGCACGGCCACGGTGCGGGTTGACCCACACGACCCGGTGGGCGACCGCCCGGAGCCGGCGCACCTGCTCCCCCAGCGCCTCCGGCTGGTCACGCTCCCACCCGTCGCTGAACACCACGACGACCGCTCCCCGCGCCATCCCGCGCCGCCCCCAGCGGTCGAGGAAGACCTTGACGCCCTCGGCCAGCCGGGTGCCGCCCGACCAGTCGGGGATGGCGTCGCCGGCGGCCACGATGGCGCGGTCAGGGTCGCGCTGGTGCAGCGGCCGGGTGATGTGGGTGAGCCGGGTGCCGAGCGTGAAGACCTCCACCGGCACCCCGGCGACGCAGTACGCGTGCGCGAGCCGGATGAGCGCGTCGGCGTAGCCGCTCATCGAGCCCGAGACGTCCACCAGCAGAACGACTTTGCGCGCTCGGGTGCCGCGCCGGCGCCAGCGCACCTCCCCGGGCTCCCCCATCCGGCGCAGCGTGGAGCGCAGGGTGGCGCGGGCGTCGACGGCACCACGCCGGGATGCCGTGTAGCGGTGCGCGCGCCGGCGCGGCGCCCGCGGTCGGAGCGCCCCGAACAGGGCTGCCAGCGACTCGCGCTCGCGGCGGGTGAGCGTAGCGACGTCACGGTGCCGCAACACCTCCGTCGAGCTGGCCTGTGCGCGAACGACATCCGAGTCGTCGTTGCCGTGTGTCATCGCGCTCTCGTTGACGCCGAGCCCGGCCTGCGGCACGACGTTGGGCAGTGGGGGGCGGTCCTTCATCCCGGCTCGTTGGCCGCTGAACCACGCCGTGTAGACGAGGTCGTGCCGCTCGAGGTCAGCCGGCGACGCGCACAGGGTCGCGCGGCCGGCATAGAAGACCGCGGGCTGGTCGTCGAGCCCGACGGCCGCAACCGCCTCGAGGTAGGTGCGCTCACGGTCGGCCGTGACGGCGACCCCCGCCGCACGCAGGGCGCGGGCGAAGCCGAGGAGCACCTCCTCGGGCGGCCTGACGTGCTCGGGGGGGCGCACCGGCGCGGTCATCGGGTCAGCATCACGTCGAGCGCCTTCTTGACCCGCTCGGCGTCCTCGCGGTACTTCACCGCCACCCCGAGGGTGGCCGCCGCCGTCTCGGTGTCGAGCTCGCGGGTGCCCAGCTCGTGCAGGGCGCGGGCCCAGTCGAGGGTCTCGGCGACGCCCGGCGGCTTGAGCATCTCGCGGTCGGCCCGGATGCCGTGCACGGCGTGCACCACCTGCTCGGCGAGCGCCGCCGCCACCTCGGGCGCGCGGCTGGCGACGATGGCGAGCTCGCGCTGGATGCCGGGGTGCTCGAGCCAGTGGTAGAGGCAGCGCCGCTTGAGCGCGTCGTGCAGCTCGCGGGTGCGGTTGGAGGTGAGCACGACCACCGGGGGCACGGCTGCCGTCACCGTGCCGAGCTCGGGGATGGTCACCTGCCAGGTCGAGAGCACCTCGAGCAGGAACGCCTCGAACTCGTCGTCGGCCCGGTCGACCTCGTCGATGAGCAGCACGGCCGGGGCGTCGCGCAGCGCGCGCAGCACCGGGCGGGCGATGAGGAAGCGCTCGTCGAACAGGCCCTGCTCCACCTCGCGCACGTCACGCGCGGCACCCTCGACCGCCTCGAGGGCGCGCACGTGCAGGATCTGCCGGGGGAAGTCCCAGTCGTAGAGGGCCTGGGTCGCGTCGATGCCCTCGTAGCACTGGAGGCGGATCAGCGGCAGGTCCATGGTCTCGGCGAGCGCCTCGGCCAGCGCGGTCTTGCCGGTGCCCGGCTCACCCTCCATCAGCAGCGGCCGGCCGAGGCGCAGCGAGAGCCACGTGATGGTGGCGAGGGCGTCGTCGGCGAGGTAGCCGGTCGCGCCGAGTGCGTCGGTCAGGTCGTGCGCCGTGTCGAACGTCGTCCGCGGGTCCATGGCGCACAGCATCCCTGACGCCGTGCCGATCCGGAAGCGAACGCTCCACCCTGGTCCTGCGGCTGCACGCAGAAGTTCGGGCGTCACGCCGTCGTTGCCGCGCGGCATCCGACGTGCTGCGTGGCCTCGGGCGCGGCGGGGTCAACGACCGGGAGTGGCGGCTGCTTCCGCCTCCCTAGCGAGGCCGGTTGGGCCCGCGCCGGCGCGTGGGCACCGGGGGGCGAGGGCCGGCGCGACGGCCGCTCGACGGTTGGTCGGTGGCGGGGAGCCGCGCCGCCGCGGCGGCCGTGCGCTGGTCGACGACCGCCCAGGCGGCGTCACTGACGTGGGGGTGGGCCGAGCGGTCGATGGCGGCCAGGGCGGCCCGGGTGGCCTCGACGGTGTCGGTCACCACCCGCCGCGCGCGAGCCTCCGGCAGCCCCCAGCTGCGGCCCTCCGCGACGACGTCGTCGACGGTCAGCTCGTCGATGAGGGAGGTGCCGTTGACGTCGAGCGCGTTGCGGCGGTCGTCGGGGCGGTGGTGCAGGTGCATGGCGATGTCGTAGGCGGGGGCGAGCTCGATGCTGCCGTCCGGGTGGCGCAGGAAGGAGATGTTCTTGGCATGCAGGTCGGTGTTGCCGACGAGGAGGGAGAACGTCACCAGCCGCAGCAGCGGGTCGCGGTTGGCCCCACCGTCGAGCAGCACGGTGGCGGCGTGGCGCAGCGACGGCATCCGCGAGCCCCACTGGAACTTGCGGTTCGGGTCGCTGGTGCTCAGCCCGATCGCCTGGGCGAGGTCCTCCTGGTGCTCGCGGCGCAGGTCAGGGCCCCGGTCGTAGCGCGAGACGGCGATGGCGCGGGTGACGCCGAGGTCGAGCACCTCGGCGTCGACGGTCGTGAGCCCGATGGCGCGGGCGAGCGCCAGGCAGGCCACCTCGGTGTCGATGATGTCGCCGCCGTCGGCGCCGACGAGCCCGCCGCGCTTGAGGATCCAGGTCGACGGCGCCCCGTCCTTGCACGCCTGCCACGACCCGCCTTCCCGGCTCAGGGTGATCTTCGGGACCATGCCGGGGAGCGTGGAGGACTCGTGCTGCTCCCCCGGCCGGGCCGGCAGGTGCTCGTCGGCGCGCAGCAGCCGGTCCCGCACCTCGTCATCGGCGATCGCCCGGTAGAGCCCGGCACGGGTGGGGTCGCCGGACCCGGCAGCCACGAAGATCGCGGCGCCCGGGGTGTCGCGCCCGAGCGCGCCGACCAGCGCGAAGCTGTCGTCGGGCGCGAGGCCGGCCGACATGGCCTGGTTGACGCGGGCGTTGCCCTCGGGCAGGAGGCCGTCGATGTAGGCCTTGACCACGACGTCCGGCGGGTCGGTGCCGATGACGAGCATGGCCGAGAGCAGCTGGGCGCCGCGCCCCCACCGCTCGAGCGCGTCGGTGGTCCAGCGCAGCGCCAGCCGCTGCCGGGGGGCCTCGGCCAGCGTCGCGATGCGGGTGCCGTAGAGCCAGACGTCCAGCGGCTCTCGGGTCATGGCCCGGCCCCGTCATCGGTGGGCGGAGTCGACACGACCTCGAGGTGGGCGCCGACCTCACGCAGCAGCTCGAACAGGCGGGTGGCGAACAGGTTCGGCCGGCCCGACTCCAGCTCGTAGACGTAGCGGCGGCTGATGCCAAGCGCCTCGGCGAGCTCGTCCTGGGTCAGGCCGCGGTCGTAGCGCAGCCGGGCGAGCTCGCGGCCCAACGCCACCTGTGAGCGGACTGCTGCACGAGTCTCCACGGGGTCGCCTCCTCGTTTCAGGTGCGCGAATATCCGCGCATTCATAGATGGGAGGATATCATCCCATCACCGCTTTGGGTGGATATCCATCCCATCCGAGCCGCGACCCGTACGGTTCTCACGCCAGGGCCCACAGGGCCGCGAGCAGCTCGCCCAGGGCCAGCCCGCCGACCAGACCGGCGACGATCACCGGCAGGCGCCCGTCGGCCAGCACCGAGAAGCCCGGCTCGTCGGGGTGGGGGCGCACGAACCGTCGCGCCCGCAGGGCCTCCACGAGCACCCAGCCGGCGAGGGTGGCGGCGACCAGGGTGGGCAGCACCACCACGGGGCCGAGCGTGTCGAGGGTGAGCCGGCCGATGGTCAGCGCCCCGACGAGCAGGGCCAGGCCGGTGCGCCGCCACGCCAGGGCGGTGCGCTCCTGCGGTGCGGTGGAGTCGGACGCGGGTGGCGACCCCCCGGCATCCGGGCGGTCAGCCACCGGTGACGCTGGCGACGCCCAGCACGATGGCCGCCACCGCGACGGCCACCAGCACGACGAGCATCGCGGGGTTGCTCGGCAGGCCGGACCCCTCGCGCATCGCCCGCTCGGTGCGGGCCCAGCCGCGCCACGCCGCTCCTGCGGTGAGCAGGCCGGCGAGGGCCAGCACGCCGGCGAGGAGGTGCTGCACGGTGCTGGGCAGCGGCAGCGGGAGGGCATCGACCGCCGCCGCGCCGGCGACCAGGGCGAGGGCGGTGCGGATCCAGGCGAGGAAGGTGCGCTCGTTCGCGAGCGAGAAGCGCGGGTCGGGGTCGTGCCCCGCGCCGTAGACACTGCTCGGCCAGCGGCGCTCGGGGTCGGTCACAGCGCCATCATCCCCGGCGCAGGTCGTCGAGGTCGCCGGCGGTGTCGAGGTCGCGCCCGGTGGCGAGGTCACCGCACTCGACAAGGCGGTGCGGCGTGGCCCGCAGGTGGTCGCGGGCTCCGCGGTCCCCGTGGGCGGTGGTGATGACGGCCGCCCAGTGCTCGCGACCGATGGCCACCGGGTGCCCCGGCACGCCGCCGTATGCCGCCCGCACCAGTGCCGCTCGACCGTCTTGGCCGGCGCTGGTCACGACGCGCTCGACCACCGCGGCGGTGACGTCGGGCAGGTCGACGAGGGCGACCAGGGCGACGTCGGCCTCGCTGCCTTCGAGGTGGGTCAGCCCGGCCCGCAGCGACGCTCCCATCCCCTCGTCCCAGTCCGGCGCGTGCACGACCTCGACCCCGTCGACGAGGGCCGCCACAGCGTCACCGGCGGCGCCGACCACGACGACCACGGTGTCGCAGCCCCCCGCGACCACGCGGGCGACGGCGCTCTCGACGAGGGTCGGGCCGCCGTCGGTCAGCCGCACGAGGGCCTTCGGCCCGCCCATCCGGCGGCCGGCCCCGGCGGCGAGCACGAGCCCGACGGTGGTCACCCGGCCAGCCTGCCACGGTCATCCGGTTGGGGAGGCGAGCCGGTTGGTGGCGCCGACGGGACAGCGCCGTCGGCGGCATGGGTGGGCGCGGGTAGCGTGCCGCCATGGTCGCCCGGATCCCGATCGCCGTGGCGGCCCTCGTTCGCGACGGTCTCGTGCTGCTGGTGCATCGTCATCCGTCGCGCCGGTGGTATCCGGACTGCTGGGACCTCGTGGGTGGTCACGTCGAGGCGGGCGAGTCGCCTCGCGACGCCGTCGTCCGGGAGTGCTTCGAGGAGCTGGGGGTCAACGTCCACGATCCCCGGCCGATCCCGATGACGTTCGACGACCCCACCCTGGACCTGCACGCGTTCCTCGTGACGCGGTGGGACGGGGAGCCCGTCAACGCCGCCCCGGAGGAGCACGACGACCTCCGCTGGTTCCGGCCCACCGATCTCGCCGAGCTCACGCTGGCCGACCCCGCCGCGCTGGCGAGCATCCAGAGCGCAGTACAGCTCGCCGCCGACTAGCAGCGCTACGTCGAAGGAACCCGCTGGCGTGGCGGGTGTTCGAGGAGTTGGCTGTCCGGATGGAGGACGTGCAGCCGGAGGAGTCGGCGCTGCTCGTCAGGTGCCCGGCTGCGGAACCGGCCGTCGGCGCCTGGCGGGCGCGGCTCGACCTTGCCGCGGGGGTGGGGGTGCCGGCCCACGCCACGGTCACCTATCCGTTCCGCCCGGTTGCAGCGCTCGCCGGGCCGGACCACGTCCGGCTCGAGCGCCTCTTCGCGGCCCTGCCGTCCTTCACGCTCGTCGGCGAGCGCACGGCGTGGTTCGGCGACGACGCGGTCTACGTCGAGCTGACCGGTGCCGAGTGGGTCTGTGCGCTCATCGACGCCGTGGCCCTCGAGTTCCCCGAGCACCCGCCCTACGGCGGCACGATCGCGACCGTCATCCCCCACGTGACCATCGGCCATGACCACGACGCGACCACGTTGCGCGCGGCCGCCGCCGAGGTCGAGCAACGCCTGCCCTTCCGCCAGGCGGTCACCGCGGTCGAGCTGTGGAGCGGCCCATCGCCGACCTCGCGTGCCGGACGGTGGCGCCTCGTGCGGGCCTACCCGCTCGGATCGAGCGTCTCGGGCTGAGTCAGGTTGCCGCGCAACCGTTCTCGACTCATCGGTACTGCTCCGGCACCTCGAGCCCGAAGCGCTCGCACACCGCGCGAACGTCGGTGCGGTCCTTGGCGTCACCGGCATAGGTGTCGTGGAACCGCACGACCCACGGCGCCGAGATGCAGTCCACGTCACGACCGCCGACCTGCCCCCGGCCGGTGAGCGAGGCAGCCGGGAAGGCCACACCGCGCTCAGGCGGGCCGAGCACGCCGTTGCCCTCGGCGTCGAGCACGCCGTTGCCCTCGGCGTCGAGCACGACGACGTGCAGGTCGAGCACCTGAAGCCGCCCACTGCGACGACGGGCCAGCAGGAAGTTCCAGGGCTTGGCCCCCTCCTCCCCCACCGGCGTGAAGCCCTCGGCCGCCAGTGCGGCCAGGAAGGCGTCGAGGTGACGCGACTCGACGGTGACGTCGAGGTCGCCGTGCTCCCGCGCCTGTTCCCCGAGCAGGGCGTCGATGCCCCACCCGCCGTCGAGCCACAGCCGGGCGCCCGCCGTGTCGGCGAGGTCGAGCACGTGCAGCACGTCGGCGAGGGTCGTGAGCGCTCCGGGTGGGGTACTGGTCGGCACGTCGG
This sequence comes from uncultured Actinomycetota bacterium, assembly GCA_963800505.1. Lineage (GTDB taxonomy): Bacteria > Actinomycetota > Actinomycetes > Actinomycetales > Dermatophilaceae > Fodinibacter. The sequence continues at coordinate 38,899 of CAWDBL010000027.1, read as the reverse complement.
CAGTCTGCCCCGACCTCGTGCCGCCCGTCGCGTGGGTTTCGCCGCCGGCCTACCTGGATGCCGCGTGCGCACCACCGACGGCGGTCTCGACCAGGACGCGGGCCGACTGGGCCGCCCGCTCCGCGGCCTCCGGGTCGGCGTCGAGCGCGCCGCTGGCGAGGCCGCCGTCGAGCAGGAGGGTCAGCGAGCGGGCCAGCCCGCGCGGGTCGGGCGCCCCGGCATCCGCGGCCAGGCCGGTGACCCACTCGAGCACCGCCGTCTTGTGCGCGACCGTGCGGTCGTGCACCGGCGTTCCCGGCACCGCCTCGGCTGCGGCGTTGATGAACGCGCAGCCCCGGTAGCCGTCGCGGCGGCACGCGGTGCCCAGCGCGTCGAACAGCCCGACCAGCTCGTCGGCCGGGTCGGGCCCGGCGGCCGCGGCGGCGTCGTGCAGCTGACCGCTCCAGATGCCGTCGACCTTGTCGAGGTAGCCCACGACGAGGTCATCCTTGCTGGGGAACCACTTGTAGAACGTCGCCTTGGCCACGCCCGACTCGGCGATGATCCGGTCGACGCCGACCGCGCGGATGCCGTGGGCGTAGAAGAGCCGGAAGGCCGTTTCGAGGATCCGGTCGCGGGCGCTGCTGGGAGGCATGGGTTGATAGTAGACAGATCTGTCTGCTAGCGTCCAGCTCGCAGTAGACAGACCTGTCTGCCACTCCGCACCACGACCTCTGGAGCATCCATGAACATCGCAGTCCTCGGCACCGGCAGCGTCGGCCGCGCGCTCGCCGGCCGCCTCCACGAGCTCGGCCACACCATCACCGTCGGCACGCGTGACCCGCAGTCCACGCTGGCCCGCACCGAACCCGACGCCATGGGCAACGCCCCGTTCGCCGAGTGGCACGCCGACCACCCGAGCGTCGCGCTCGCCACCTACTCCGAGGCCGCCGGCGGCGCCGAGCTCGTCGTGCTCGCGACCTCGGGCTCGGCCAGCCTCGAGGTGCTGCACCTGGCGGGCGCCGAGCACCTCGCCGGCAAGCCGCTGCTCGACATCAGCAACCCGCTGGACTTCTCCAACGGCTTCCCGCCCACCCTGTCGGTCAGCAACACCGACTCGCTCGGTGAGCAGGTGCAGCACGCGTTCCCCGACGCCCGGGTCGTCAAGACCCTCAACACCCTGACCGCCGACCTGATGGTGCACCCGCAGGCGCTCGGGGCGAGCAGCACGGTGTTCGTCTCGGGCGACGACGCCGCGGCCAAGGCGGTCGTCACCGGCATCCTCACGTCGTTCGGCCACGACGACGTCGTCGACCTCGGGGGCATCGAGACCGCGCGCGGCACCGAGATGTACCTACCGATCTGGCTGCGGCTGATGGGCGCGCTGGGCACCGCACAGTTCAACGTCAAGGTCGTCCGCTGAGTTCGACCTATTGCGGATTTCCCACCTCTTGCGCCGCTGAACACCTGAACCCATGGGTGGGAGATCCGCAATAGGTCGAGGGAGTAGGGATCAGCCGGCGGTGGCCTCGATCGCGGCGATGATCCGCGGCCGGACCTCCTCCGGCGCGATGACGGCGTCGACCGAGCCCACCTCGACAGCCCGGTGGATGTCGTGCACCCGGTCGAACTCGGACGCCACCTTCCCGAGCATCTCGGCCCGCACCGCCGTGCGCACCGACGCCAGCTCCGTCGCCAGGGCGGCCCGCTTCGCGCCGCCGGCCTCCCCCACACGGTGCTGCAGGTCGGCCACCCGCGGGTCGGCGGCCGTGCGCGCGTCGACGTCGCGGGCGAAGACGACCGCCGCGGCCGGGGCGCCACCGATGACCGAGGCGAACGACCCCTCGACGGCGAGCACCGTCATCCGCGGGTTGAGCGCCTTGGAGAACACGACGAAGGCGCCACCGTGGTAGCGCGAGACCACGACGAACACGATCGGCCCGTCGAAGTTGACCACCGCTCGGCCGATCTCGGCGCCGTACTCGAGCTGCAGCGCGCGCATCGAGTCGGGCGACCCGTCGAAGCCGGACAGGTTCGCCAGCACCACCAGCGCACGGTTGCCGCTCGCGGCGTTGATCGCCCGGGCAGCCTTCTTCGACGACCGCGGGAAGAGCGTGCCGGCCGTGTAGACATCGGGTCCGTCGGTCGGCGGCACCCCACGCCTCGGCACCGTCTTGCTCTCGATGCCCAACAGGCACACCGGGATTCCGCCGATGCGGGCGTCGAACACGACCGCCGTCTCGGCATCGGCCATGCCGGCCCAGCGCTCGAGGATGCCGTGGTCCTGGTCGGCGACCGCCCGCATCAGGGTGCGGATGTCGAACGCCTTCTTGCGGTCGGCGTTGGTGGCGGGCGAGAAGATGTCGCCGACCGTGGTGAAGTCGCTGCCCGCGAGGGTGTGCGGGAAGGGCGTGATGTCGCGGTCGTGCGGGTCGTCGGTGGGCGCCCGCCGCGGGCCGCCCTCCCCCGGCGCGACCCAGGTGTTCTCGTAGTGCGCGAGCAGGATGCCGTAGGCGTCGACGAGGTCCTTGGCCCAGTACTGCGCCTGGCCGTTGGGGCCCATGACCCGGTCGTAGCCGCCGATGCCGAAGTTGTCCTCGGCCGAGACCCCGCCGGAGAAGTCGAGCGACTGCTTGCCGGTGAGCACCATCGCCGAGTCGGGGGTCATCACGAGGATGCCCTTGGTGTGCATCAGCATCGTCGCCTCGGCGTTCCAGTAGGGCTGGGCGCCGACGTTGATGCCGGCGACGACGACGTTGATCTCGTGCCCGGCCTGGGTGAACTCGATGATCCGCTTCAGGGCCTTGGCGACCCAGTCCATGTTCTCGGTGCCCGAGTCCATCGAGATGCGCGCACCGGCCGAGAGCGCAAACCACTCCACCGGCAGGCCCCGCTCCTCGGCGAGGTCGAGGGCCGCGATCACCCGGGCGCACTCCGGCTCGGCCACCGCACCCAGCGAGCGCAGCGGGTCGCCGCAGAGCAGCACGCGGCTCACGCCCTCGGGGTGCAGGGGCGTCGGGGTGGTGACCAGGCCGCAGATCAGCCCGGCCGTGTTCTCGCCGTAGGGCCGGTTCACCGGCACCAGCCGGCCCGACTCGTCGAGGTCGAGCTCCTGCACGGAGCCACCGGCACCGGCAACCATCGCCACCAGCTCGTAGGGGTAGACCAGGCCGCGCCGGCGGGCCCGCACCACCTTCTCGGCGTAGCCGTCGAGCGGGGCGACGCGTGCCGTGGCCGGCGAGTCGACCGTGAAGGTGACGCCGGACCCCGGCTGGTAGGAGAACCGCGCGCAGATCGGCACGGTCTGTCCGTTCTCGCCCTCGATCGCCCCCTCGATGCGCACCTCCTCGATGCCGGCACCGGCCGTCATCGGGGCGACCTTGCCCTGCAGGGCCGTCAGCTGGTCGAGGTCGGCCGAGACCGGGGGCCAGATGTGCAACCAGACGTGGTTGGTGTCGAGCCGGGCCCCGGCGCCGAGCGTGGCCCGGGCCCGGCGGACCGCCTCGAGGCAGTTGGCCAGCGCCCGCTCGATGTGCGGCAGCGCGGTGACCTTGCCCGTCTCGTCGCGCACCACGACGAGCTGGCGCACCTGGGCCAGCGCGACGAGGCGCTGGTCCTGCGGGTTGCCGGCCGCGACGGCATGCAGCAGCAGCACGTCCTCGGGCGCCTCGAGCCGGCTGAGCTCGAAGTCACGCAGCCGCCACAGGTTGAGCCGGCGGCCCACCATCGGGTGCACGTCGCGCACCGGCCGGTCCTCGTCCATGGAGCCGTCGGGCCGCGGGCGGAAGGTGAAGTAGCCGACCTCGCGCTCGTCGTCGGGCACCACGCCCACGGCGACCCGGCGCACCCGGGCCGAGAACGGCATCCGCGCCAGGCGCGCCGCGAGGAAGGCCGAGGCCTCCTCCGCATCGTGCGGCAGGTCGCCCCAGTGCAGGTAGAGGTCGACGACGGGCTGGTGGCCGGCTGGGGCCTCATCGACCAGCCGCGCCAGCAGCTCGGAGAGCCCGGTGCCGTCGTCGAGCTCGTCGACGGTCGCCGTGGTGCTGACCAGGTGCGAGTCGCGGCCGTCGAGCTGGTAGTCGGCCGTCGCGACGGCCCGGCCGTCGACGGTGACCTCGCGCAGGTCGTGCAGGGCGTACTCGCGGTAGTGCCGCTTGATGAGCACGGCGAGCATGGGCTCGCGCTCGGGCACCCCGTGGCGCAGCCGCTCGCCGAGGAACCGCACGATGCGCTCGGGGATGGCGGCCAGCGCGTCGAGCCGGGCGGTGCGCTCGGGGCCGTCGGGCAGGGCCTCGATCTGGTCGAGCTCGTCACCCACCGACCCCAGCACCGAGGCCCGGTCGGCGTCGACCAGCGGCTGGTCGAACCAGCGGAACCGCACGCTGCGGGCGAGGTCGCCGACGATCGGGAAGCGCAGTTGGGTGGCGGAGACCAGCCGGTCGAGCAGCTCACGGGCGGCGGCGTCCTCGGCGGGGGCCGGCTCGACGAGCCAGCGCTGCAGGATCGAGCTGGCCATCGACACCTCGGGGGCCGAGCGCTGCTGGGCGAGGAAGACCCGGAAGACCGCGTCCTCGAGCTCCTCGGTGCGCTCGACGCCGGTGACGCCGTAATGGCTGAGCACCCGCTCGAGGCGCCCGACGAAGTCGACCGGCAGGCCGCCGCGCTCCGGGTCGAGGGTCTGCAGGTAGGTGTGGAAGTGCTCGCGCGGGCTGTGCACGCGGTTCTCGATGTGCGCCTCCTCGCCGACCGGCCGGTTGCGGCTCAGCTCGGCGAAGTCGGCGAAGACGGTGAGCAGGTCCATCTCGTCAGTGACGGGTGAGCGTCCGCTCGCCGCCAGCTCGTCGCGGGCCGCGAGGTAGCCGGCCAGGGTGCGCGTCTCGTGGCCGGGGTCGAGGTCGTAGCCCAGCAGCATCGCGGCCAGGTCGGCCCGGGCGCGGGTGGCCCGCTTGGCGACGTCGCCGTTGACGACCTCCTCGGGCAGGTCGAGGTCAGGGGCGTCGGCAGCACTCGCTGCTGACGCCTCCACCGCCCCGCCGGTGGGCTCCAGCCGGGCGAGCGCGGCACCGGTCTCGACCTGGCTGCCGGCGGCCACGTGCAGCTCCTTGAGCCGGGCGTCGAAGGGCGCCGGCAGCACGGTCTCCATCTTCATGCTCTCGAGCACGAGCACCGGCGCACCGGCGGCCACCTCGTCACCCAACGCGAGCGGCGTGGCCACCACGAGTGCCGGTGCGGGAGAACGCAGGATGCCGCCCTCGTCACGGCTCACGCGGTGGGTCACCCCGTCGACCTCGACGAGCTGCAGCGGGCCGTGCGAGGCGGTGACCAGGCGGTGGGTGCGCCCGCCCACGGTGACCCGGCTGGCGAAGGAGCTGATCCGCTCGAGGTCGGCCTCGACGGTCGACACCTGCCCGCTCGGCTCGGCCACGGACACCCGGAAGCGGGCCGGCCCGGTGCGGTAGACGGTGACCTTGTAGGCCGTGCCGCGCAGCTTGAGGTCGACGGCGCGCCCCACGTCGTGCTGCACCTGGGGGCGGCCACCCCGGGCAGTCTCGAGCAGCCGGGTGTGCTCGACCGCCTCGGCCTCCTCGTAGGCCTCGATGCCGGCGACGACGAGCGCGACGCCGGAGTGCTCGGCCGCGACCAGCCGGCCCTCGCCGCGCACCCGGTCGATCCACCCGGTGTCGGCCGAGCCGTCGATGACCTCGGGCTCGTCGAGCAGGTCGAGGATGAACGACTTGTTGGTCGCCCCGCCCTCGATGACGACGGTTGTCTCGCGCATGGCGCGGCGCAGGCGGGCGAGCGCCTCGTCACGGTCGCGGCCGTGCGCGATGATCTTGGCGATCATCGAGTCGAAGTCGGCCGGGATCGAGTCGCCGTCCGCCACACCGGTGTCGACCCGGATGCCGGGGCCGGCCGGCAGCTCGAGGTGCACGATGCGGCCCGGTGACGGGGCGAAGTCGCGGTCGGGGTCCTCGGCGTTGAGCCGGGCCTCGACGGCGTGACCGACCTCGTCGGGGCGGTGCCCCTTCAGCTTGCCGCCGGACGCCACGTGGATCTGCAGCCGCACCAGGTCGGTGCCGGTGACCACCTCGGTGATGGGGTGCTCGACCTGCAGGCGGGTGTTGACCTCGAGGAAGGCGAAGAAGCGGTCGCGCGGGTGGTAGAGGAACTCGACGGTGCCGGCACCGGAGTACCCGACCGCGATGGCGAGCCGCTCCGCCGACGCCTTCAGCTCTCCGGTCTGGGCGACGTCGAGCACCGGGGACGACGACTCCTCGATGACCTTCTGGTTGCGGCGCTGCACCGAGCAGTCGCGCACGCCGATGGCCCACGCCGAGCCCTGGCCGTCGGCGATGACCTGCACCTCGACGTGCCGTGCGCCGGTCACCAGCTTCTCGAGGAACACCACGCCGGAGCCGAACGCGCGCTGCGCCTCGTCGCGGGTGCGCTCGTAGGCGTCGGCGAGCTCGGCGTCGCTCGTGACCTTGCGGATGCCGCGACCGCCGCCCCCGGCGGTCGCCTTGAGCATGAGCGGGTACCCGATCCGGGCCGCCGCCGCGATGGCGTCGTCGAGGGTGTCGACGCCACCCCGGCTCCACGGGGCCACCGGGACTCCGACCTGCTCGGCGATCAGCTTCGAGCCGATCTTGTCGCCCAGGCGGCGCATCGCCTCCGGGCTGGGCCCGATGAAGGTGACCCCGACCCGCTCGCACAGCTCGGCGAAGGTGGGGTCCTCGGCCACGAAGCCCCAGCCGACCCACGCGGCATCCGCGCCGGTCTCGCGCAGTGCGCGCTCGAGAACCGCGTGGTCGAGGTAGGGACGCAGGGACGCCGGCCCGAGGTCGTAGGCGGCGTCGGCCTCGCGCACGAACATCGCCGACCGCTCGGCCTCCGTGTGCAGCGCGACCGTCTCGATGCGGTGCCCGCCCGGCCCGGCCTGGGCGTTGAGGTCACGCACGGCGTGGATCAGCCGCATCGCGGCCTCTCCGCGGTTGACGATGGCGATCCGCTGGAACATCGGTGGTCCTCCCGGGGTCCGGTGTGCGTGTCGTCTGTGCTTGTCGTCGGTGCTCGTCGTCTCGGGGGCGAGGTCGTCGCCGCCGGTCCCCGAGCCTGTCACCATCTCGTGGTGACTCGCGAGTAATGAGCGCGGTCTGGGGGTCGCGTCGGTGGAACGCCCGGCGCGCGCCTGCGTCCCCCAAGTACGCTGACCGGAACTGTTATGTCCCACCAGCGAAGGAGACCGCGGTGCGTCGTTGCTCCGGGCGATCCCATGGGTTGCTGCGCGCACCCGTCCTGGCCCTGCTCCTCGCGCTCGGCGCGCTCCTGGCAGCCCCGGTCACCGCGGGCGCCGCGCCCGGTCGCGTGCCGACGGCCGCGGCATCCGCCGCTGACGAGCAGGCGCTCGCCGAGAAGTACGCACCGGTGGTGCGGCTGGTGCAGCAGGAGCAGGACTGCGGGCCGGGCGAGCCGTTCGTGCCCACCGACGTCGCCATGCTGCTCGGCAACGACACCGTCTCGCTGCGCGGGCCCTGGACCACCGACGACATGGTGAAGATCGCCCCCACCGGCGACGACCTGGGCAAGGGGCTGTCCGGCTACCACCTCGACTTCCCCGGCAGCCCGCTCAGCCCGGGTTGCTCGTACGAGGAGTGGGCCAACGAGCAGACCGCCGGCTCGGCGCCCACGACCTACGCCCGGGTGGTCAGCGAGGAGGGGCGCGAGGGGCTGGCGCTGCAGTACTGGCTCTACTACCCGTTCAACGACTTCAACAACAAGCACGAGAGCGACTGGGAGATGATCCAGGTCGAGTTCGCCGCGTCCGACGCGGCGGCCGCTCTCCAGCAGGAGCCCAGCCGGGTCGGCTACAGCCAGCACGAGGGTGTCGAGATCGCCGAGTGGGGCGACCGCAAGCTCGAGGTCGTCGACGGCACCCACCCCGTGGTGCACCCGGCCGCCGGGTCGCACGCCAACTACTACGACGCCGCGCTCTTCCTCGGCCGCTCGGGCCAGCAGGGCTTCGGCTGCGACGACAGCCGTGCCCCCACCACCGACGTCAAGCCCGAGGTCGCGCTGGTGCCCTCGGACCCCGAGGCGGTCGGAGCCGAGTACCCGTGGCTCGACTACACGGGGCGCTGGGGGCAGCGGGAGACCAGCTTCTACAACGGCCCGACCGGGCCCAACACCAAGGACCAGTGGACCAAGCCGCTGACCTGGACCGACACCGAGGGCGCCGACACCGCGTATGCCGTGCCCGCCAGCGGCCTGTACGGCACCCAGGCGACCAGCTCGTTCTGCGGCATCGTCTCCACCGGGTCGGACGCCCTTCGGCTCGCGATGAACAACATCGCCATTGCGGTGGTCGTCCTGCTGGCCGCCGCGCTCATCATCGCCTGGCTGGTGCGCCGCACCACGTGGCGGCCCTCGGCTCCGCTGCGCCTCGTCCGCCGCCGCACCACCGGGCAGATCATCGCGGCCGTCTGGCGGATGTACCTCGGCCGGATCCTGCTGTTCATCGGCATCGGCGTGCCGATCGCCATCGCCACCACCCTCCCCGGCGTCGCGACCGTCTGGCTGACCTCGGTGAGCGAGTCCGTCGGCGGCACCACGACGGCGAGTGCGGTGTTCGTCGTGGTCGGCGGGCTGTTGCTGGCCCTCCTCTCCCCGATCACCCTCTCGCTCGGCCAGGCGGCCACCATGGTCGCTGCGCGCGCGATCGACGAGGACCGGCCGGTCGGTCCGCTGCGCGCCTACGGCGGTGCCCTGCGCCGCGCGGTCCCGCTGCTGCTGACCCTGGCCGCGATCTTCGTGGTCGGCATCCTCATGGTGCTCACGGTCGTGCTGATCCCGGTGGCGTTGGTGCTCGTGGTGCTCAGCCTGCTGATCACCCCGGTCGTGCTCTTCGAGGGGCTGTCGGGGTGGAAGGCCTTCAAGCGCAGTGCCCACCTGGTGCGGCGCAACTGGGTCAAGGTGGTCGTGCTCGTCGCCCTGACCAACGGGCTGGTGCTGGCGATCGGGCCGCTGCTGGGCACCGCCCTCATCCTCGGCACCTCGCTGCCGTTCGCGGTGAGCAACGCGATCGCCGGCATCGTCTACGCCCTGTTCATCCCGCTCGTGTCGCTCAACACCGTCTACGTCTACGCCGACATCGTCGTGCGCGACGAGCTCGAGCCCCGCGACGCGAAGGCTCGCGAGCTGCCCGCCGAGGCGAGCCTGGCGCCAGCCGCCACCGTGCCTGTCGACAGGCAGTAGCCCGCTCGAGGTGGCGGCATCAGGCTCCGACGCTGCCCTCGACGGGCCGACTGCCTGTTGGCGTGAACGGTCCTCTCGGCACCATCCCGTCAGGCGGTGGCGGTGGCTTGCGGGAGCCAGGCGCCGGCGGGCGGTCGACGTAGGCGGCCACCGCCAGCCCGATGACCAGCAGCATGCCGACGACGGTCGCGTTGCGCACCAAGGTGTCGCTGAACGTCGACACCACGGCCCGGGCCGCGTCGGCGGCGACCGGGTCGTCCAGCCGGTCGGTGGCGCCGGAGACGGCCACGCGCAGCGCCACGACCGCGGCCACGAGGGCGAGCAGGGCGACACCGGTGAACCACAGCCCGGCCACCGCGACGTCGCGGACCAGCCAGGTCCCGGCGACCGCGAAGACGAGGACGAGCAGCGGGCCGAGCCAGACCAGCACCGTGAGCAGTCGGTAGTAGCCCTGCCACTGCTCGAGCTGCTCGACGGTGGTGATCGGCACCGAGGCCTCGAGCGTCGGCAGCCGGTCGACGAAGCTGAAGCCGGCGCCGACCAGCTCCTGGCGCACGGCGTTGCCGACCGTCGCCAGCTTGATGCTCACCGTGTCGCCCTCGGTGACGACGGCACCGTTGTTCGTGGCGTCGCCGTCGAGGGTCGCCACGAGGTCGGCGTGGGCGGTGCGGGTGGCCTCCTCGAACGCCGTGGCGAACTCGGGTGCCTCCACGACCTTCGCGACGATGGATGCCGTGCGCGTCTCGACCGCGCCCCCGAGGCTGCCCGCGAGGTCGCGCAGCAGGCCCTTGACGAGGTCGGGGGCGGCCAGCTCGTCGATGGCGCCGTCGACGCGGGGCGCGACGCGGGTGTCGATCGCCTGGGTCACCTGGGCGGTCATCTCCTGCTCCACGAGCGCCTGCACCTCCGGCGACGAGGCCACCGGGACCACGCGGGCGATGAACGCGTCGGTGTCGGTGACGGTGCGTGCCGTCCAGGTGGCGATGACGGCGACCGGGACCAGGAGCGCGGCCAGGACGAGCAGCACGATGCCGCCGATCCTGCGGGGTCGTGAGGTCATGTCGGCTCCTTGCCGTCGGGGTGGTCGTCGTGCGGTGGCTCGCGGTCGGGGGCCTTGCGGTCGGGGGCCTCGCGGGTCGTGGCGGTCCCGGGGACCTCGGGGGTGGCGGTCCCGGGAGCATCGGGGGTCTCGAGACCCGAGGGGGCGGCGGCGGGCACCGCGACCGACGGCCCGGCATACGAGCCCTCGTCGTCGTCCTTGTCCCCCCACGCCCGATCGGCGCTGGGGGCGACCAGGGCTGCCACCTCGGCCTCGGTCTCAGCGGTGAGCTCGTAGCGCCGCTTGTAGATCTCGAGCAGCGCCATCGCGGTGGCGGCGACAGGCACGCCGAGCAGCGCGCCCGAGATGCCGAACAGCTGCGCGCCGAGCAGCGCGGCGCCGAAGGAGACCGCCGGGTGCAGGTCGACGGCGCGGGCCGAGATGCGCGGCTCGATGGTGACGTTCTCGACCTGCTGGTAGGCGATGCCCCAGATGAGCACGTAGACACCCAGGATCGGGTCGCCCGACGTCAGGCCGACGACGACCGGCAGCGCGATCGAGATGTAGGTGCCCACGTTGGGCACGAACTGGGCCACCAGGCCGGTCCACAGGGCCAGCGGCAGCCAGTAGGGCAGCCCGATGACGGCGAAGACGATGCCGCTGAGGAAGGAGTTGATCGCGGCGAGCACGACGCGGGCGGCGATGTAGCCCCCGACCTTGATCTTGGTCAGGTCCCAGGCGGCGAGGAAGGGCACCTGCAGTTCGGGGCGCAGCTGTCGGGCGATCCACCGGCGCAGCGCCGGCATCCCCGCCGACACGTAGAAGACGAAGAAGACGAGCACGAACATGCCGAAGAAGCCGGAGAGGATCGAGGCGACGACGTTGAGCACCCCGAAGGCGACGTCGTCGGCGTATGCCGCGATGTCGCCCGGCGTGATGCCGATCCGCTCGAGGATGGTGTCGAAGGTGAAGCTCGAGCCGGTCACCCGGTTGAACCACGCCAGGGCGTCCGCCGCGATCTCGGGCAGGGCACCGATGAAGCCGCCCACCTGGTCGACGAACAGCTTGCCGAACGTCAGCAGGAACGCCGTGAGGCCCAGCGCCAGCGCGATCATCACCACCCCGGTGGCCAGGCTGCGCCGCATCCGCTCGGCGAGCTTCGCCACCGCCGGCTCCATGGCGAGCGACACGAACCACGCCATCAGCACGTAGTAGAGGGTCGAGGCGCCCTGCCGCACGACGAAGGCGAGGAAGAGCACCAGCAGCAGGACGCCGACCACGATCCACGTCCGCCGCCGGAAGGGCCGGTCCCCGGAGGGTGCGACCGGCAGGGCTGCGGGGGTCGTGACCGCCATACGGGTCACAGTAGGGCCGCCGGCTCGCCTCCCCCGGGCGGCGCGCGGCGGCCGGGCCGTGCTACCGCGCGAGCACCGTCAGCGAAGGACTGGCCCGACCTGCTGTCGGCTACCGCCTGGTAGGTGGACCGATCGCCTCACCTACGAGGTGGTAGCCGACGTCGGGTGCTGCCCCACCTCGAGCGCCGGCCCGACCTGCTGTCGCCTACCGCCTGGTAGGTGGACCGATCGCCTCACCTACGAGGTGGTAGCCGACGTCGGGTGCCGCCCGACGTCACCAGGGGCACCCGGTGCAGCGCAGAACTGCTCGGGATGCCGTACGAGCACCTCGAGCACAGCCCTCACCCTGCGCCGAGCACTCGGTCGACGAAGACGTTTCCGAAGACCCGCTGCGGGTCGACCCGGTCGCGCAGCGCGCGGAAGTCGGCAAGGCGGGGGAAGGCCTCGGCGAGGGCGCCGGCATCCATCTCGAACACCTTGCCCCAGTGCGGTCGGGCGCCCAGCGGTACCAGCACGTCCTCGATCGTGGCCACGGCACGGCGCACGGCGACCTCGTCGCGCACCCAGGTGAAGTGCAGCGCCACGGTGTCGCGCCCCTGCGCACCACTGAGCCACAGGTCGTCGCCCGCGATGGTGCGCAGCTCGCTGACGAGCAGCAGCGGGGCGAACGACGGGGCGAGCCGGCGCAGCCGCGCGACGGCCTCGAGGGCCACCTCGCGCGAGACGAAGTACTCGCTCTGCAGCTCCTCGCCGTTGCTCGGGGTGAACTCCTCGCGGAAGTGCGGGAGCCGGTGCAGCCACGGCCCGGCGACGCCACCCTGGGCCGTCACCGCCTGCTCCGACCCGCCGGGGATCATGTGCAGCGTGCCCGTGGCGGCCTCGGTGCCGAACTCGTCGGTGCCACGCCCCAACCCCACGCGGTGCTTGAACCAGAGCTGGTCGGGGAGGTCCCACGACCGGGTGAAGACACTGACGCTGTAGGCCGCTGACGTGATGTCGTCGAAGCGGCTCTCGAGCGCCGACCAGGTCAGCCCGGTGCGCACCTCCTGGCTGACGTCGTAGCCGGGCTCCACATCGAGCTCGAGCCGGCTCACGATGCCGAGCGCTCCCAGGGCGACCACCGACCCGTCGAAGTCGGCATCGCCGCGCTCGACGCGCCGGACGGTGCCGTCGGGGCCGACCACCTCGAGCGCCCGGACGGCCGCCGCCAGCGAACGCACGCGGTCACCCGAGCCGTGCGTGCCGGTGGCCACGGCGCCGGCGACCGAGATGTGCGGCAGCGAGGCCATCGCCCCGAGCGCCCACCCCCGCTCGTGCAGGGCGGTCGCCAGCTCGGCGTAGCGGGTGCCCCCACCCGCCGAGACCACGGCAGCGGCCCCGGTGCCGTCGGCATCCACGCGCACGGCTGCCGGCAGCGCGGCGAGGTCGACGAGGGTGCCCTCGGTGTCGGTGAGGTCGGAGAACGAGTGCCGGGAGCCGAGCGCCCGCACCGCCTGCGACCCCGCCACCACCTCGCACAGCTCGTCGACCGAGCGCGGCCGCACGAGGCGAGCGGCCCGGTAGGTGTAGTTGCCCGCCCAGTTGGTGCCGATGCCGTGCTGACCCGAGGTGTCCACCGGCCCGACGGTAGCGGGCTGGCCCATGGTCGCCTCCCTCGCTCGTCCCGGTCCCTCACGATTCCTGGCGGATCCGGCGCCTCTCCCGGTTGCCGCGCGCCCGGTGCGGTCGTACGGTGGCCGCCTGTCGATAACGATATCGATAACGATGTCTCCACGGGGGACGACATGCAAAGGAGCATGCCAATGAGACGAACCACAGCGTGGGCGACCGGACTGGTCGCCGCCGCGGTGCTCGCAGGAGGCGCCGCCGTCCCGGCGGTGGCCGGGCACCCGACCCGTGACCCGCAGCAGCAGACGCTGCGCGACCTGGCGAAGCGGCACGGCCTGGCGGTCGGCACGGCCGTCGACACCACGGTCCTGAAGAGCGACCGCACCTACCGCACAGATCGCGGCCACCCAGTTCTCGTCGGTCACGGCCGAGAACGTCATGAAGTGGGAGACCCTGGAGCCGCAGCGCGGGGTCTACAACTGGGGGCCGGCCGAGGAGCTCATGGCCTTCGCCAGAAAGAACCACCAGAAGGTGCGCGGGCACGTGCTGGTCTGGAACAACCAGCTGCCGGCCTGGCTCACCTCGGGCGTGGCCGACGGCTCGATCGACAAGGCCGAGCTGCGCCAGATCCTGCGCGAGCACGTCACCACGGTCGTGCAGCACTTCCGCGGCCGCATCTGGCAGTGGGACGTCGTCAACGAGGCGGCCACCGACTCGTGGGACAGCACCGACGGCAAGATCGGGTACAAGGGGTTCTGGGCGCAGAACCTCGGCCCCGGCTACGTCGCCGACGCCTTCCGCTGGGCCCGTGCCGCCGACCCCAAGGCCCTGCTGTTCTACAACGACTACAACATCGACGCCTTCGGCGACCGCGGCCTGCTCGACAAGACCGAGTTCGTCTACCAGATGGTGAAGAGCCTTCGCGCGCAACGAGTCCCGATCGACGGCGTGGGCAGCCAGGCGCACCTGTCGACGCGCTACGGCAACTTCTCGCCGTTCCAGGTCAAGGAGATGCTCGACCGCTTCGCCGGGCTCGGGGTGGCGACCGCACTCACCGAGGTCGACGTGCGGAACCAGCTGCCGCAGAACCCGACCAGTGACAACCTCAACCCGCTGCTGCAGGCGCAGGCCTGGAACTACAGCGTGCTGATGCAGGGCTGCCTGGCCAGCCGGCACTGCCTGTCCTACACGGTGTGGGGCTTCGACGACGCCCACAGCTGGACCAACACGTGGGACTTCGGCAGCGGCGTCGGCGGTGAGGCGATGGCCACGATCATGGACGAGAGCTACCAGCCCAAGCCGGCCTTCCGCGCCCTGCAGGCCGACCTCGCGTGGAGCGGGCCGCCCCTGGTGCAGCCGCGCATCCCGCAGCGCCCCGTGCGCTGACGACGGTCAGGATGCCGGTACGGGCCCGGTGGAGTCGCGCACCACGAGCCGCGTCGGCAGGCACACGTGTCCCGGCGTCGGCTCGCGCCCGGCGAGCAGCTCTACGAGCATCCGCACCGCCGTGGCGCCGATGTCGTGCAGCGGCTGGGCGACCGTCGTCAGGCTCGGGTCGCAGAGCGCCGACTCGGGCACGTTGTCGAAGCCGACGACCGAGACGTCCTGCGGCACGCGCAGGCCGAGCTCGCGGGCCACCTCGATGGTGCGGATCGCGGAGATGTCGTTGGCGGCGAAGACCGCGGTGGGGCGGTCGGGCAGCGAGAGCAGCTCGCGCGCCGGGGCGCTCGCGCTCTCGGGGCGGTAGCCGCCCACCCGCACGAGCTCGGGGTCGACCGGCACGCCGGCGGCGGCCATCGCCTCGCGGAAGCCCTGCTCGCGCAGCCGCGCCGACTCCAGGTCCTCGCGGCCCCCGAGCAGCGCGATGCGGCGGTGCCCGAGGCTCAGCAGGTGCTCGGTGGCCGCCACCGCGCCCGCGGCGTTGTCGGCGTCGACCGTGGGGAAGCCGGCGGGGCCGGTGTGCGGGTCGACCGCCACCACCGGGATCTCGGCCGCTGCGGAGACCACGGTGGGCGTGACGAGGATGGCGCCGTCGATCAGCGTGCCGCCGAGCCGGTTCAGCGACCGGCGCTCCCACCCCACCGACCGGCCGTGGTGTCCACCGGAGTAGGCGAGCAGCTCGTAGCCGGTCTCGTCGATCGCGCTCGAGACGCCCTTGAGCAGCTCGGTGCTGAACGGCTCGAACTCGGCCACGAGCACGCCGATGACGTTGGTGCGGTGGCTGCGCAGGCTGCGGGCCCCCAGGCTCGCCTCGTAGCCGAGCGACTCGATCACCTCGGTGACCTTGTCCATCGTGCTCTGCGCCACGCCGTAGCGCTGGTTGACGACCTTGGACACCGTGGCCACGGACACCCCCGCCGCGCGGGCGACATCCTCCATCCGCACGCGCCCGGCAGTCGTCACGGGGCGAGACTACCGGGCGTGCGGCGGGCGCCCGGAGCGGTCCGAGAACGTTGTCGACACGCCCGCCGACCCCACCGCACACCCGCCGCCGGAGGTCCGGCTCAGCCGATGAGGTGTTCGAGGGCGAGCTGGTTCAGGCGCACGAAGCCGTAGTCGCGCTCCGCGGCCTTCTCGGGGTCGAACCCGTCGTCGGTGGCGAGGAAGTCGGCGAGCGACTCACCGGCGTCCAGGGTGGGCTGGGCGAGGGTGGTGACGCCGGAGTACTCCAGTGCCTCGGTCACCTGGGGGTCGGCCCGGAAGGCCCGGGCCTTGTCGGCCAGCAGCAGGTAGGTGCTCATGCAGGCCTTGGCCGACTCCCAGACGCCCTCCATGTGCTCGGTACGCGAGGGCTTGTAGTCGAAGTGCCGCGGCCCCTCGTAGCGCGGGGCGTCGGGGTTGCCGGCGAACCCGTTCTCGAGCAGGTCGACGGTGAAGAACGCCGAGAGCAGGTCGCCGTGCCCGAACACCAGGTCCTGGTCGTACTTCAGGCCGCGCTGGCCGTTGAGGTCGATGTGGAACAGCTTGCCCGCCCACAGCGCCTGGGCCAGCTGGTGGGTGTAGTTGAGGTTGGCCATCTGCTCGTGCCCGGTCTCCGGGTTCAGCCCGACGATGTCGCCGTGCTCGAGCTCGGCGATCAGGGCCATCGCATGGCCCGCAGTGGGCAAGAAGATGTCACCGCGCGGCTCGTTCGGCTTGGGCTCCAAGGCGATCCGCAGGTCGTAGCCCTTGTCCTTGATGTAGCCGGCGACGGTGTCCAGGCCCTCCTTGTAGCGCTCGAACGCGGAGAACAGGTCCTTGCTGCCGTCGTACTCCGAACCCTCACGCCCGCCCCACATCACGAAGGTGGAGGCGCCGACCTCGGCGGCGACGTCGACCGCGGTCAGCACCTTGCGCAGCCCGAACCGGCGCACCGACCGGTCGTTCGAGGTCAGCCCGCCGTCCTTGAACACCGGGTGGCTGAACGTGTTGGTGGTGACCATCTCGATCACCAGGCCGGCGCTGTCGCAGGCCTGCCGCAGCCGCCCGAGGCGCTGGGTGCGCGTGGCCTCGTCGGCGTCGAACGGGTAGACGTCGTTGTCGTGGAAGGTGATCCCCCACGCCCCCAGCGAACCCAGCCGATCCGCGTACTCCCACGGGTCAAGAGCCGGCCGGGACGGCCCACCGAACGGGTCGGTGCCGGTCCACCCGACGGTCCACAGGCCGAACGAGAACTTGTCCTCAGGGGTTGGCTGTCGCGTCATGGTTCCTCCGTGTGTCGTCGTCGGTCGTTGGTCGTGCATCAAGAGCGGCTCGCGTTCTTCATCGTGCCCGGCACTGCGTCATCGTCCACCGCTCGTCGCGTGGCGTCACGCCGTGCACCTCACCGGTGAGCGTGACCGAGATGGCGCCGGAACGGTCGTCGACGTCGGCGCCGGCCCACACCTGCAGCTCGCCGGGCTCGACCACCCGCCGACCGGAGCGGTCGGTGAAGGCCAGCCGCGCGGGCGGCACGGTGAGGGTGACCTCCGCCGAGGCGCCAGCCTCGAGGTGCACCCGGCGGAAGCCGAGCAGCTGGGCCACCGGGCGGGTGAGCGAGCCGACGACGTCGCGGCCGTAGAGCTGCACGACATCGGCACCGGCGCGGGCGCCGGTGTTGGTCAACCGAACCCGGGCGACCACCGGCTCGCACGTAGCGCCGGCGTTCACCTCGAGCAGCTCGCGCCGGAACGAGGTGTAGGACAAGCCGTGCCCGAACGGCAGGGCCGGGGTGGTCGAGAGGTTGGTGACGTCGCCGTCGCCGCCCAGCGCCGGGTGCAGGTAGGTGTACGGCTGGGCGCCGACCGACCGCGGCAGGCTCACCGGCAGCCGCCCGGAGGGGTTGACCCGCCCGGACAGCACTCCGGCCACTGCATCACCACCCTCCTCGCCCGGGAAGAAGGCCTGCACCACGGCGGCACAGCGGTCCAGCGCCCAGCCGACGGCGTACGGCCGCCCGGTGAGCAGCACCAGCACCACCGGTGTGCCCGTGTCGAGCACGGCCTCCACCAGGCGGCGCTGCACGCCGGGCAGCTCGAGGTCGTCGCGGTCGCACCCCTCCCCCACCGTGCCGCGCCCGAAGAGCCCCGACTGGTCGCCGACCACGACCACGGCGACGTCACTGCGGGTGGCGGCCGCGACGGCATCCGGGATGCCGGTGACGTCGCCGTCGTCGACCCCGCACCCGAGCGCCACGCTGAGCCGGGCGCTCGGCCACTCACCGGCGAGCGACTCGCGCACGGTCGGCACGACGATGCCGGCCGAGGTGCCCGGGTGCTGCGGGATGACGTGGTTGACGAAGGAGTAGCAGCCGAAGAGCGCCTCGACGCGGTGCGAATTCGGGCCGATGACGGCAACCGTGGCGGGCCGGTCGAGCGGGAGGATGCCGTCGTTGGCCAGCAGCACCACCGACTCCTCCGCCAGCCGGGCCGCGACCCGGCGGTGCTGCGGACCGTCGAGCTCGACGTGCTGCGGCGGCTCCTCGAAGGTCGCATCGAGCAGCCCGAGCTCCTCCTTCTGGGCCAGCGCACGCAGCACCGCCCGGTCGACCAGGGCCCCGTCGACCCGGCCGTCGCGCACGGCGGCGGCGAGGGGGCCGAGGTAGGCGTCGCCGGTCGGCAGCTCGATGTCGACGCCGGCGGCGAGCGCCAGCGCGGCCGCCTCGCCGAGGTCGGCCGCGACGTGGTGCAGCAGGTGCAGGAACGCCACCCCGAAGTAGTCGGCCACGACTGTGCCGTCGAAGCCCCACCGCTCGCGCAGCACCCCGGTGAGCAGGTCGGGGTCGGCCGCCACGGGAAGCCCGTCGATCTCGGCGTAGGAGTGCATGACCGACCGGGCCCCGCCGTCGAGCACCGCCATCTCGAACGGCACGAGCAGCACGTCGGCGAGCTCGCGCGGGCCGGCGTGCACCGGAGCGAAGTTGCGCCCGGCCTGCGACGCCGAGTAGCCGACGAAGTGCTTCAGCGTGGCGTGCACACCGGCCGACTGGAGGCCGCGCACGTAGGAGGAGCCGATGGTGCCGACCAGGTAGGGGTCCTCGGAGATGCACTCCTCGACGCGTCCCCAGCGCGGGTCGCGCACGACGTCGAGCACCGGCGCAAGGCCCTGGTGGATGCCGAGCTCGCGCATCGAGGCGCCGGTCAGCGCGGCCATCTCCTCGACGAGCTCGGGGTCGAAGGCCGCCCCCCAGGCCAGCGGGGTCGGGTAGGTGGCGGCGGTCCAGGCGGCCAGGCCGGTGAGGCACTCCTCGTGCACCAGGGCGGGGATGCCGAGCCGGGTGCCGGTGACGAGCCGGCGCTGCCACTCCCACAGCCACCGGGCCCGCTCGACCGGGTCGACCGGGCGGGTCCCGTACGGCCGGGTCAGGTGGCCCAGTCCGTGCCGGCTGGCCTCGTCGAGGCCGGCGGCCTCGGCGAACTCCCCCTGCAGCGGCGCGACCGCCTCGCCGTCACCCTTGTCCCAGTAGCCGACGAGCTGGGCCAGCTTCTCCTCCAACGTCATCCGCCGGAGCAGGCCGCCCACCCGCGATGTGGCGTCGGAGCCGGTCGGCGCGTCGGCACCGGTCGTGGTGGCGGGCTGGGTCGTGGTCACGGTCCGGTCCTTGGGGGGTTCGATGGAGGTGGGAGGGGCGGCCTCGTGCGCGCGGGTGCTCATCCCTTCACCGCACCCTGCAGGCCGTTGACGATCCGCCGCTGCATCGCGAGGAAGAAGACCAGTGCCGGGATCATCGCCAAGGTGGTGAAGGCGAACACCCCCGCCGTGTCGGAGGAGTACTGCGAGGAGAAGTCGGCGACCCCGAGGGGCAGCGTCTTCATGTCACCCTGCAGCAGGAGCAGGGGCAACAGGTAGGCGTTCCACGATGCGACGAAGGCCAGCACCCCGACGGTCACCACCCCCGGGCCGGAGAGCGGCACGATGACGCGCCAGAAGACCTGGATGCGCGAGGCGCCGTCGATGAACGCAGCCTCCTCGAGCTCGTTGGGGATGGCCATCAGGAACGGCCGCAGGATGATGATCGTCACCGGCAGCGCGAAGGCGGCCTGCGGCAGGGCGACCCCCCACCACGTGTTCCCGAGGTGCAGCTGGCGGGTGATGATGATGAACAGCGGGATGATCGCGACGGTCGCCGGGAACAGCAGGCCCAGCACGAACACCATGTAGAGCGGCTCCCGCCAGCGGAACCGGTAGCGCGCCAGCGGGTAGGCCGCCATCAGCCCGAAGACGACGGCCACCACCGTGGTCACCAGGGCGACGACGGTCGAGTTGAGGGCGTAGCGCCAGAAGCTCGCGCTGGTGAGCACTCGCTGGTAGTTCTCCAGCACCCACGGGTTCGGCAGCCCGGCCGGCGACTCGGCCAGCTGCGCGTTGGTGCGGAACCCGCCGAGCACGGCGTAGAGCACCGGCCCGAGCGTGACCGCGACGACGAGCAGGGCGACGAACCACACCAGCGGCGACGCGCCGCGGTCGGAGCCCGAGGCCCTGGGCTTGCTGAGCACCGCAGGAGCCGTCGGTGCGGGAGGCGGGGTGACCACGGGCGCACTCATCGGACCCTCCTGGACCCGGCATCCGCCTGCGCGACGTCGCGACGCAGGACGAAGAACTGGTAGAGCACGGCCAGCACGAGCGCCACCGCGAAGAGGATGACGGATGCCGCGGTGGCGATGCCGTAGTTGTAGCGCTTGGTGCCCTCGGTGATGAGGAACGTGGCCATCGTGTTGGTCGAGTTGGCCGGTCCGCCACCGGTGAGGATCCACACCATGTCGAACAGCTGGATGGCGCCGATCATCGACAGGAACCCCCAGGTTCGGATGGTGGGGCCGAGCAGCGGCACGGTGACCCAGCGCTGCACCTGCCACCACGACGCCCCGTCGATCTGCGCTGCCTCCATCAGCTCGTCGGGCACGCCCTGCAGCCCGGCGAGGAACAGCAGCACCGCCAGGCCCAGGTACTTCCAGGTGAGCACGACGAACACCGTGTAGAGGGCGACCTCGGGCGTGCCGAGCCAGCCCTGCTCGGGGCCGGCGATGCCGACCGCACTGAGCAGCGTGTCGACGACGCCGTACTCGGGCTGCAGCAGCTGCAGCCACACGACGCCGGCGATCACCTCGGACAGCACGTAGGGCACGAAGATGATGGTGCGCAGCACGCCCTGCCCGCGCATGCGGCGGTTCAGCAGCAGCGCGATCGCCAGCCCGACGGGCAGCTGCACGAGGATCGACAGCACGACGATGGTGATGTTGTGCCGGAAGGCGTCGGTGAAGACCTCGTTGCCGAGCACCGAGACGTAGTTCTGCAGGCCGACGAAGTCGACGAGCGGGCCGAAGCCCTTCCAGCGGTAGAGCGAGAACTGCACCGCCCGCGCGATCGGCCAGACGACGAAGACCGAGAACAGCAGCAGCGCCGGCCCGACGAAGAACGCGATCTCGGCCGCCATCCGCAGCGACGCCCGGCGCCCGCCGGGACGGCCCCGGCGCCGCGCCGGCCGTGCGGGTGCACGGCCGACGGCGGCGTCGGGGTCGGAGGTCACACCGCCGGCGACGGCGGTTCCGGTCGTCGAGCTCACTTCTCGGCGTCCGCCGCCTGCTGCGTCTTCTTCACGATGTCCTGCGGGCTGGCCTTGCCCGCGAACATCAGCGCGATCTCGTCGTTCATCGCGCCGCCGACGGACTGGCCGAAGGCGGTGTCGAAGTAGAGCTGGACGTAGGGGGCCTCGTCGCGCACCTTGAGCAGGCCACCGAGGGCGGGGTCCTTGACCGAGTCGCCCGCGGCAGGGTTGGTCGGCAGGCCCATGTCGCGCTCGGCGAAGCCCTGCTGCACCTTGTCGGACAGGAGGTACTTCACGAACTCCACCGCGGCGTCGGGGGCGTCCTTCGAGACGGCCCAGGCGTCACCGCCACCGAGGGCGGCGCTCTGGTCGCCCTGCCCGCCGGCGACGGTCGGGAAGGCGAACCAGCCGGTGTTCTCGCCCAGGCCCTTCTTGTCGGCGGTCAGGCCCTGCATGACGCCGGGCTCCCAGTGGCCCTGCATCTCCATCGCGACCTTGCCGGTGGCGAGCAGCCCGGAGGCGCTCGTCGGCCCGGTCTGGGCGGGGGTGGACAGGAAGCCCTTGTTGAACGGCTGGGCGGCGACGATCTTCTGCACGTCCTCGCCGGCCTTGACGAAGCACTGGTCGGAGAAGTCCAGGCTCTTCACGGCATCCTGCAGCACCTGCTTGGGGCACTCGCGCAGCGCGGTGTAGTACCAGTAGTGAGCGGCCGGCCACTTGTCGCCCGCACCCACCGACACCGGGGCGATGCCCGCGGCCTTGAGCTTGTCGACGGCGGCGAAGAGCTCGTCCATGGTCGTCGGAGCGGCCGTGATGCCGGCCTTCTCGAAGAGCGCCTTGTTGTACCAGAAGCCGACCACGCCCACCGAGAAGGGCAGCGCGTAGGTCTTGCCGTCGACCTGCCAGCCGGCCACCGAGCCGCCGATCGTGTCGATGACATCCTTGGCAGGCTCGGAGAGGTCCTTGGTGAGGTCGGCCGCGACGTGGTCGGCCAGCTCGCCGCCGCCGCGCTCCATGTAGACGTCGGGGGCGTCACCGCTCTGGAAGGCCGCGTCGAGCTTGGTGAGCATGTCCTCGTGCTGCATCGCGCTGACCTGGATCTTCACCCCCGGGTGGGAGGCCTCGAACTCCTTGGCGACCGTGTCGTAGTAGCCCTTGCCGGGGTCGGTGTTGGAGTTGTGCCACCAGGAGATGGTCGCCGGGCCGCTGGACCCGCCCGACCCGCTCGTGCTGTCGCTGCTGGTCTCGCTGCCCGTGCCGCAAGCGGCCAGGACGGCCATCGCCGCGCCGGCCGCGACGGCTCGTACCACCGTTGTCGTTCTCATCTGGATGCGCTCCTCGACGTTGAGAGAGTGGGGTTGTGCGGACACGCTGGCATCGGACGCCAGGCGTGTCAATCGTTTTCGATAACGTTATCGACACATGGACGAATGCGCGACCGCAGCAGCAGAGGAGATTGCCGTGACACCGACGCCCGACCCGGTCGTGACGGCATCCGGTCGTGGTCGGGTGGCCGCCCTCACCTTCGACGACGGGCCCGAGGGCGCGGCGACCTCAGCCCTGCTCGACCTGTTCGCGGCCCACGGGGTGCGGGCGACCTTCTGCGTGGTCGGGACCCAGGTCCGGGCCGCCGGAGGCACCGAGCTGCTGCGCCGCGCGGTGGCCGAGGGGCACTACTTGGCCGCGCATGGCATGACCTTTGCGGACCAGGGCGCCTGGCACCCCGATCGGGTGCGCAGCGACCTGCGGGCGACCGTCGCCGTCATCCGCGACGCCCTCGGCGACCCGACGGCGAGGGTGCCGTGGTTCCGGGCGCCCAACGGGTCGTGGGGGCGTTCGGCGGCCGTCGCCGTGGATCTCGGCCTTCAGCCGCTCGGGGTCACCGGCACCATCGACGACTGGCGCACCCAGGACGTCGGCACGCTCGTGGCCAACCTGCGGGCCGCCATCCGCCCGGGCGGCGTCGTGCTGGCCCACGACGGCGGCGGTGACCGCTCGGGCACGGCGCAGGCGCTGCGCACCGTGCTACCGCAGTGGCTGGATGCCGGGTGGCACTTCACCCGCCCGGCGCACCCCGACCTCGACGCCGCCGCAGACCCGTAGGCCCCGGCGGCGTCGCGAGGTCAGGGCCGGATCGGGGTGACCTTGACGTCGATCGCCTTCGCCGTGCCACCCACCGCGTAGGTCGCGACTCCGGTCGCGGACGCGGGCGGGAAGATCAGGTCGGTCACCGACACCGTTCCGTGCTGGGCCAGCACCTCCACCGAGCTCCGGTCGAGGTAGGCCGTGAAGGTCACCTCGCCGTGTCGCACCGTCACCGGCGCTTCCTCGACGCTCGGGAAGAGCGGGTTGAACGCGACGTTGCCGCTCCTGGTGCGGTCGACGACGAGGGTGCCGTCCCGACGCACGCCGATCCGGGTGCCCACCGAGCCGTCGGCGCTGCGCCGCACCACGACTCCGGCCTCGGATGCCGTGCCCAGCTTCACCCGCACCTCGACCCGGGCCACCGTGGCGCGGAGCCCGGTCGGCCGCTCGCCCCTGGCGACCGGCCGTACCTTCGCCTGCTGCTTGTCTCGGTTGACCAGCACCTTGCGCACTCCTGCCACCGGCTCCTGGCGCAGGCGGAGCCCGTCGTGCGTGGACACCAGGGACAGGGTGCGAGGCATGGTCATCTGTCCTCTCCACGGGCTGGTGGGGATGTCACCCGCGTACTGCCAGTTGCTCATCCAGCTGAGCACGGTGCGCTGGCTGTCAGGCAGACCGTTGAAGCTCACTCCCGCGTAGTTGTCGCGACCGTAGTCGACCCAGGAGGCCCGCTCGGTGCCGCCCCGGGCGGGGGCCGACGCGAGCATGAACTGGTCGGCGAGGATGTGCCCCCAGCCACCGCTGTTGTGGTCGACGATCCGGATCTGGGCCGCCTTGCCCTGCAGGTCCGAGAGGTCCCACGACGCCCAGTCGAGGGCCTCGCTCTCGGACCCGGTGCTGGAGCGCACCACCTCACCGTCGACGACCAGGTTGACGGTGGTCTGGGTGTCGCGGGGGCCGGCAGCGGTGTCGGAGAACCGGATGTCGTCGACCATCAGGTGCCCCCAGTCTCCGCCGCTGTGGTCGTCGCGGACGACGATCCGGGCGGTCTGGCCCAGCACCGAGCGGGCGTCGATGTGGCGCCAGTCCATCTCACCGGAGTTGTTGCCGGTCACCGACCCGACGACCTGTCCGCCGGAGACGAGCTCGACGACCGTGGGCCCGCTGGTCCCCAGCGGGTGCGTGCCTCCCGCGACGAGGAGGTTGACGTAGTCGCGCGTCACCGTGAACTCGGGCGAGGCGAAGGTGCCGACCGCCAGGTCGCACTGGTCCGGCACGACGCAGGTGTCGAGGACGTTGCTGCCCTGGTGGTTGGGCAGCGTGGAGGGGGTGGCGCCGTAGCCGACGAAGTCGCCCGTGGCGGTCCACCCGCTCGGTAGGTGGGTCGTCGGGTCGAGGGTCTCGAAGTCGGTGAACACGTCACCACCGGGGTCGCCCTGGGTCGCCCCGGGGATCGCCGGGTGGTTGCCGCCGCCGATCAGGAAGTTGAGGTGGCGCCGGTCGATGGTGAAGCTGGGCGAGGTCAGCTCGCCCTGGGCGCCGTCGAAGTCGATGAAGCTGTTGACGAGCCGCTCGCCGACGAAGCCGGTGACGGCCTGCTGCCCGGGTAGTGCACCGCTCGCAGGCTCGGAGCCGAAGGCGGTGCCGGTGGCGGTCCACCCGGCATACCCGCTCTCGAAGCCCTGCAGGAGGGTTCCGGTGGGCGGGTCGTAGGTGGCCGGCCCGTCGGCCGTGAAGGTGGTGCCGTCGAAGTCGCCGACGAAGTACTGCGTGCCCGAGCCGCCGGCGATACCGCCGGGGTTGAGGCTGACGAGCATGACCCACTTGACGTGGCGACGGTCCCCGTCGACGGCCAGCGGGAAGAGGTCGGGGCACTCCCACACCCCGCCGGTCGCATTGCGGGGGCCGAACTCCGACAGCCGAGTCCACTGCTTGAGGTCGGCGGAGCGCCAGATGAGCACCTTGTGCTCGGTGGCGATCACCGCCACCATCCGCCACTCCTTGGCCGGGGCGTACCAGAAGACCTTGGGGTCCCGGAACTCGCGTGAGTTGAGGTCGATGACCGGGTTGCCCGAGTACTTGGTCCACGTGCGGCCGTCGTCGGTGGAGTACGCGAGTGACTGCGCCTGGATGCCGTCACGACCGCTGGCGGGCGTGTAGGCGCTGGTGTACATCGCCACCAGCGGCGGGTTCTTCCTCGTGCCGAAGCCCGAGCTGTTCGTCGTGTCGACGACGACCGAGCCGGAGAACACACCCTCGTTGGCGTCGAACGGGATCGCGACGGGCTGCTCCTGCCAGTGCACGAGGTCCTTGCTCGTCGCGTGCCCCCAGGACATGTTGCCCCACACGTCGCCGAGCGGGTTGTACTGGAAGAACAGGTGGTAGACGCCCTTGTGGAAGACGAGCCCGTTGGGGTCGTTCATCCAGTTCTTCGCCGGGCTGAAGTGATAGGCCGGCCGGTGGTCAGGCGTGTCCGCTGCCGCGGGCGCCACGCTCAGCGCGGCGAGCACGGCAACCACGAGCACTATCAGACCATGACGTCGGCGCGGGAGCGCACGGGTGCTACGAAACATGGGGATCCCCCTCGGATGACAACGTTGTCAGTCACCAGTGGACCCCACGGTTCGCCTCCCCGCAACCCGAGGGAGCGGATGTCCACGATGCGTCGCGTGTCGAGTCACGTCGGCCGGACGGTCAGCTGAGTCGAGGGCGTCGAGGTGTGCCGACCCCCCGGGCGGAGCCGCTGCCGTCACGGCTGCCCGTGCCTTCTCGTGCCCGCACACGGGAGAGGTCGGGTGTTGGGCCGCCCCTCGTCAGGGTCGATGCGGGTGCGAGCCCCCAGTGCTCCACCGTTCACGGCTTCCCGCGTCTGACATCCTTGCCGAGTGTTCCTCACGCACGCAGGGGCGGCGGGTCGCCGCCGGTTCGCCTTCCGGCACCCGGCCCAGGTCGTCGTCACGGCGTTCCTGGCAGCCGGTGCGGTGGGGACCGTGTTGCTGATGCTGCCGGTATCCAGGAGCGGCGACGCGGGGGCGCCGTTCGGCACGGCGCTCTTCACGGCCACGAGCGCGGTCTGCGTCACGGGCCTGACCACGGTGGACACCGCCAGCTACTGGAGCCGTACCGGCCAGGCCGTCATCCTCGCGCTGATCCAGGTCGGCGGCTTCGGCATCATGACGTTGGCCTCCCTGGTCGGGTTGTTCCTTTCTCGTCGGATGGGCTTGCGTACCCGCCTCACCGCGGCCGCAGAGACCAAGAGCGTCGGACCTGGCGACGTGCGACGTGTGCTGAAAGGGGTCTTCCTCGTGACCCTCACGGTCGAGAGCGCCGTGGCGGTCATACTCACCCTGCGGTTCCGGTCCACGTACGACGAGACGTGGGGGACCGCGACATGGCACGGGTTCTTCCATGGCGTCTCCGCGTTCAACAACGCCGGGTTCGCCCTCTTCAGCGACAACCTCATGGGCTTCCTCACCGACGGCTTCGTGCTCATGCCGATCTCGATCGCCGTCATCATCGGAGGGGTGGGGTTCCCGGTGATCGTCGAGGTCCTGCGCAACCGCCGGCCTCGCACGTGGAGCCTGCACACGCGCCTCACCCTGGCCATGACGGCCGTGCTGCTCGTCGGGGGAACCGCGTTCATCACGCTCACCGAGTGGAGCAACCCGGGCACCCTTGGGGCTCTGGATCCAGCGGGCAGGCTTCTCGGTGGGTGGTTCCACGCGGTCCAGCCACGCACCGCGGGCTTCAACGCCTGGGACTACGGCGCCGTCACCGACGAGACCCTGCTCGGCACCATCATGCTCATGTTCGTCGGTGGGGGGTCGGCCGGCACCGCGGGCGGCCTGAAGGTGACTACCTTCATCGTGCTGTTCTTCGTCATCGTGGCGGAGGTGCGCGGCGACGAGGACGTCATCGCCTTCGACCGTCGCATCGACCACCGGGTCGTTCGGCAAGCCACCACCGTGGCCCTGCTCGGCGTGGCCGCGGTGGTGGGAGGCACCATGCTGCTGACCGAGCTGACCGACCTGCCGTTCCGCGCCGTACTGTTCGAGACCACCTCCGCCTTCGCCACCGTCGGGCTGTCCACGGGCATCACCCCGCAGATCGGTGACCCGGGGCAGCTGGTGCTCGTTGCACTGATGTTCCTCGGCCGCCTCGGTCCCATCACCTTGGTGTCCGCGCTCGCGCTGCGTGAGCGCAACCGGCGCTACCGCTTCCCGGAAGGAGCGCCCCTCATTGGCTAAGAAGATCGCACAGTCCGGCGGCGTCGTGGTCATCGGCCTCGGCAGGTTCGGCAAGTCGCTCGCGGACGAGCTCGAGCGCGACGGCGTCCAGGTGCTCGCCATCGACAACGACCACAAGCGCGTCCAGGACCTGGCGGGCCGATGGACGCACGTGGTCGAGGCGGACTCCACCGACATCCATGCGATGGAGCAGCTCGGCGTCAGCGAGTTCTCCAAGGCTGTGATCGGCATCGGCAACAACCTCGAGGCGAGCGTGCTCACCGCCTTCGTGCTGCGCAAGCTGGGTGTCGTCGACGTGTGGGCGAAGGCCATCACCACCTCGCAAGGGGAGATCCTCTCGCAGGTCGGGGTCTCGCACGTCGTGCGCCCCGAGCACGCCATGGGCAAGCGGGTCGCGCACCTCGTTCGCGGCCGGATGCAGGACTACATCGAGTTCGACGACGGGTACGCCATCGTCAAGACCGTGCCGCCACGCAGCATCCTGGGTCGGACCCTGGCCGAGGCGGAAGTGCGCCAGAAGTACGGCGTGACCATCGTCGGGATCAAGACCGTCGGTCAGGACTTCTCGTACGCCACCCCCACGTCGGTGGTCAACGAGGGAGACCTCATCATCGTCTCCGGCGAGCGCCGCAAGGTCGAGCGGTTCTCCGACCAGGAGTAGCGAGGCACCCAGGGCGCCACCACCTCCGCCCGCAGGTCGTCCCGGCGACCGACGCGGGCCGAATGGCTCAGCGCCGGTCCGAACCGAAAGACCCCTCCACGTTGCGTCTGCGCAGGTGAAGGGGTCTTTCGCACGTGGTGGCAGGTGAAGGATTCGAACCTTCGAAGCTTTCGCGATGGATTTACAGTCCACTCCCATTGGCCGCTCGGGCAACCTGCCTGGTGCGCATGGAAGGATAGCAAGCCGCACCCAGCAGACCGAATCGACCGGAGGACCCGTGGCGGACAGCAGCTTCGACATCGTCAGCAAGTTCGACAAGCAGGAGGTGGCGAACGCCGTCAACACTGCGGCCAAGGAGGTCGCCAACCGCTACGACTTCAAGAACGTCGGCGCCAGGGTCGAGCTGGCCGGCGAGGTGATCAAGATCGAGGCCAACACCGAGGAGCGCTGCAAGGCCATCCTCGACGTCGTCGAGACCTGGCTGATCAAGCGGGGCGTCTCGCTCAAGCACCTCGACATCCCCGAGGCCGGGCCGCGCCTGTCCGGCAAGGAGTACAAGCTCGACGTGCCGCTCAAGGAGGGCATCACCTCCGAGAACGCGAAGAAGATCACCAAGATCATCCGCGACGAGGGGCCGAAGAGCGTCAAGACGCAGATCCAGGGCGACGAGGTGCGGGTCACCAGCAAGTCGCGCGACGACCTGCAGGCCGTGCAGCAGCTGCTCAAGGGCGCCGACCTCGAGGTGGCCCTGAACTTCACGAACCGCCGCTGACCCCAATGCTCGGAGATTTGGGGGCTATGGCACCGATTTCTCCAACCCTTGTCAGACGCGCGGGGGGCCTGGACCGAACGTCGGTGGCGTGAACGGCTCGCGCCGGGGGGCTCAGACCAGGCGCTGCGTCCACAGGAGTGCGCCGGCCGCGGCCAGCACGGCCGTGAGGAGCGCGACGCCCGCGAAGAGCGCGGTCAGGTCGCGGGTCTGCACGGTGTAGGCGACGTCCCGGCCGATCTCGGTGTAGATCGAGCCGAGCTGGTCGGCGCTCTCGGCGGTGAACGACCGTCCGCCGCTGTCCTGGGCGATGCCCGCCATGGTCTCGGGGTCGATGGGGACCGGAACCTCCTCGCCCCGCACGTTCACCGTGCCGTCCGCGGTGCCGAACGCGATCGTGTTGACCGCCACCTGCTGCGCGCCCGCCTCCTGCGCGGCGGCGTCGGCGGCATCCGATGGGGAGAGCTCGCCGTCACCGATCGTGGGAGCGCCGTCGCTCATCAGGACGATCGCCGCCGGCGCCGGCGTCCCGCCTTCGCCCTTGGGCACCGCGGCGATCGCGTCGAGCGACTCACGGATGCCGGCCGCCGTCGCCGTGCCCCCGCCGGTGGACAGTGACCGGATGGCGTCGGTGAGCTGCGCCCGGTCGGTGGTCGGCGGCACGAGCAGCCGGGCAGAGGCGTCGAAGGACACCAGCCCGACCTGGACGCCGCGCGGCAGGTTCTCGACGAACTCCGCAGCCTGGGTCTCGGCGGCCGCGAGCCGGCTCGGCTCGACGTCGGTCGCGGTCATCGACGCCGAGGTGTCGAGGGTGAGCATGATGGTCGCGTTGTCCTTGGGCGTACGCATCGCCACGGCCGGCTCGGCGAACGCGAGGGTGAGCACGACGAGGGCGAGCAGCATCGCCGCGGACGGCACGTGCCGCTGCCACCCCTGGCGGCGTGGGGCCACCGAGTCGAGGAGGTCGACGCTGGTGAACCGGAGCACCTGCGTGTGGCGGCGACGTTGGACCACCACGTACCCGACGAGCAGGGCCAGCGGCAGCACCAGGAGCAGCAGCCGCCACGCGGACTGGAAGGTCATCGGGTCACCACCGGGCGGAAGCGCGCGATGACGGAGTCGGCCGGGCGGGCGCGGCGGGCCCGGTGCTGCTCGGAAGCGAACCGCACGGTGTCGCCCAGCCAGTCCCGGTCGGTGGACAGGTGCAGGTATGCCGCACCCGTGCTCTCGATGCGGCGCACGATGTCGCCGTGGCGCGCGGCGGCGGCCTCGGCATACCTGGCCCGTAGGCCCGGAGACGCCGACTGGACGTACCGCTGGCGACCGGTCTCGGTGTCGACCAGCGCCAGCATCCCCACGTCCGGCAGGGTCAGCTCGCGCGGGTCGGTCACGTGCACCGCGATGACGTCGTGGTGGCGGACCAGGCCGCCGAGCGCACCCGCCCAGGGGTCGTCGCCCAGGAAGTCGGAGACGACGATGACCTGGCTGCGCCGCGGTTGGACCGCGGGCAGACGGCGCAGGGCGTCGGTCACGGTGGCGCCCTCACCGGGCGCGCCGGGCTGGCGCGGGGAGTCGTGGACGACGGCCAGCGACGCCAGGAACGCACTGCGTCCCCGTCGGGCCGGCAGGTGGCGCAACGTGTCGGTGCCCACGACCAGCGCGCCGAACCGGTTGCCGCCGCGCACGGTCAGCATGCCGAACGCCGCCATGGCACCCAGCGCGACGTCGCGCTTCTCGCACTCGGCCGTGCCGAAGTCGAGGCTGGCCGAGCGGTCGACGACCACCCAGGTCTCGAGCTCGCGGTCGGCCTCGGTCTGCCGCACCCAGACCTCCCCGGCGCGGGCCGTCAGGTTCCAGTCGACGAGCCGGGCGTCGTCGCCGGCGGCGTACGGCCGGGCACCGGACCGCTCGCTCCCGGGGCCGTAGGTGAGGCTGGCGTGGTCACCGCTGTCGCGACCCTCGATGCGGTGCGCGATGGCCAGCTCGAGTCGTCGCAGCACCTGCGCCCGGGCCGCCGCGTCGGACGCCGCCATCGACAGCAGCGGGGCGCTCATCCCGCCGCCATCGGGGTGGTCACCGGCCGCCGGCCGTCCTGCTGCGGGGAGATGCTGGGTGCCGGCACCCGGGCCAGCAGCGACTCCACCACGGCCTCGGGGTGCACGCCCTCGGCCAGTGCGTCGTAGGTGAGCGTGATGCGGTGCCGCAGCACCTCCGGTGCCACGTCGTACACGTCCTGCGGCACGGCATACCGCCGGCCGCGCAGCACGGCGAGAGCCCTGGCCGCGGCCAGCAGGCCGAGCGTCCCGCGCGGGCTGGCACCGAGGGCGATCAGCCGGGACAGGTCGTCCAGTCCCCAGCGGGCGGGCTCGCGCGTCGCCATCACCAGGCGGACGGCGTAGTCCTGCACGGCGTGGTGCACGAAGACGTCGCGGACGACACCCTGAAGGTCGACGAGCTGCTCACTCGTGAGCACCTGCTCGGCGTGCGGCGTCGGGCCGGACATCCGGTGGGCGATGGCCACCTCCTCCTCGTACGTCGGGTGCTGCACCACGACGTGCATCAGGAAGCGGTCGCGCTGCGCCTCCGGTAGGGCGTAGACGCCTTCGGACTCGATCGGGTTCTGGGTGGCGAGCACGAGGAACGGTCGCGGGAGCGAGCGGGTCTCCCCCGCGATCGACACGTGCCGCTCCGCCATCGCCTCGAGCAGTGCCGACTGCACCTTGGCGGGGGCGCGGTTGATCTCGTCCGCGAGCACGATGTTCGCGAAGAGCGGCCCCCACTCGATGGCGAAGTCCTCGCGCGAGGGCCGCCAGGTACGGGTGCCCACGAGGTCGGCGGGCACCAGGTCCGGCGTGAACTGCAGCCGGGTGAAGTCGCCGCCCACCGCCTGCGCCATCGTCGACACGGTCAGCGTCTTCGCCAGCCCGGGGAAGCCCTCGATCAGGCAGTGTCCGTCGGCGAGCAGGCACAGCATCACCCGCTCGACCAGCCGGTCCTGGCCGACGATCACCTTCTTGACCTGGAAGAGCGCGTCCGACAGCAGGGCGGCGTGGTCGGCGCCGGGGACGACGGGGGCGGGGCCCTGGGTGGGCTCCGGGTACTGGCCGTTGGTGGTCACGGCGAGGTCCTCTCGTGGGAAGGGTCGGTCAGCCGACCGGGCCGGAGCCCAGGCGGACGGTGGCGGTGTGTTTTGTGCCGGTCGAGTCGGTCCAGGCGACGCGCACCCGGTCGCCGGGCTGGTGGGCCGTCATGGCGTCGTGCAGGGCGGTGGCGGTGGCCACGGCGTCGCCGTCGACCGTGGTGATCAGGTCGCCCTCTCGGATGCCGGCGCGCTCCGCGGGTGAGCCGGGCACCACGCCCGCCACCTGCGCGCCCGCCGCCTTGGTGCCCTGCGGGGCGTCCGGAGCGACCTGGACCCCCAGGAACCCGTTCTCACCGATGTGGACCGTGCTCGACGAGCGTCCGTCGATGATCTGCTGCGCGATCGAACGCGCCTGGTCGATGGGGACGGCGTAGCCGTCGACCATGGCCCCCGTGCCGGTGGAGCCGGCGCTGCTGGACCCGGCGGTCGTCATGCCGATGACCTTGCCCGCCTCGTCCACCACCGCCCCACCGGAGTCCCCGGGCGCGATGGCGGCATCGAACCGGATCATCCCGCTGAGCCGTCGCGGGGAGCCGTCACGTTCGTCCTGCACCGTGATCTGCTGCTCCAGCGCGCGCACGGTTCCGGCGACGGCACTCGGGGTCCCGCCGACGCCACCGGCGTTCCCGACCGCGATGACGTCGTCGCCGACCCGCACCGATGCCGACGAACCCAGCGGTGCCACCGTGAGCCCCGATGCTCCCTTCAGCCGCAGCACTGCCACGTCGTGGGTGCTGTCGTAGCCGACCACGGTGGCGTCGTAGGTCTTTCCGTTGCCGACGTCCGTGGCTCGGATGGAGGTCGCGCCGGTGACGACGTGGTGGTTGGTCAGCACCAGCCCGTCGGCCGACAGCACGATGCCGGTGCCGGCGCCCTGGGCACCGTCGTAGCCGATGGTCGTGACGACGTCGACCAGGCCCTTCGACACGGCCGCGGCGGCCGCGGACTGCTGCGGCGTCAGGTTCTCCTGCGGCGGAGCCGTCGTGGGTGGTGCCCCTGGCAGGACGCCCGATGGGTCGCTGGGTGCGGGGCTCGGCGTCAGGGGGGCGGAGGGAGTGGGGCGCGGGGGCGAGCTGGGGAGGGTCGGCGACGCGGTCGAGGTGGGAATCGGCGGTGCGGCAGTGGTGCTCTCCGGGGAGCGCAGGGTGTTCGCGAGCGCCAGCCCGCCGATCAGCAGGACGGCCGCCACGACGGCGGCGAGCACGGCCCTGGCCCGTCGAGGTGTGGGACGCGGGTCGTCAGGCGGGGGTGGCGCCGCCAGGGGCGGCGGGGAGTAGGGCGGCGCATAACCCCCGACCGTGTCGGGTCGCGACCACAACGGGGACGTCCACGGATCCGGTGACGATGGCGGTGGCGGGGCTGGCGCCCACGACGGGTCGCCGGGGCCGGGAGGAACACCGTGACCCGGCTCGCCCTGAACCGTCATGGCGGCA
Organism: uncultured Actinomycetota bacterium; assembly: GCA_963800505.1. Classification (GTDB taxonomy): domain Bacteria; phylum Actinomycetota; class Actinomycetes; order Actinomycetales; family Dermatophilaceae; genus Fodinibacter. The sequence continues at coordinate 5,327 of CAWDBL010000027.1, read as the reverse complement.
CCTCTTCCGTGGCATGGCGCGGCCACAACGGCCGAGCCGCACCCAGTGTGGTGACACGAACCTGAAAGCCCGTCCCACAGAACCTGAGTGCCGGCTGTGGATGCCGAGGGCGACCGCCCTGTCGGGGCGCTGCGGCTACGACCCGCTCACCCCGCCCCGACGGCCCCGAAGCCGAAGCTGATGCCGTGTTCGCCGTCCGTCTCGACGAGGCACTCCCGTTCGGTGTCGACGGCGTAGTACTTCCCCTGCGCGTCCTCGGGAATGGACGTCTGCAGGACGGCCAGCGGCAGGTCGTGGTCGAGCCCCCTGGTCCATTCGTTCCCGGCTTCGGACGCACCGTGGTGCACGCCGACGATGCGCCCTGAGCGCGTGTCGTAGGCGACGGACAGCGGCGGAGAGGTGGGCTGCACGCGGACTCCTAGAGCCGGAAGATGTTGATCTGGGCCGTGGCGAAGACCCAGTTGCTCACGTCCAGGTTGAACTGGAGCGAGGCGCAACCGCGCACGAGCACGGCGTTCTGGGTGGGTCCGCTGCTGTTGGGGTTCGGGGCGACGAACACGCCGTCAGGGCCGTAGGTGGTCCACCACGAGATGTAGGCGCATGCCCGACGCCGCATGTCCGGCTCGGTCGGGTAGTGGCTCACCTCGGACAGCGCGATGGAGGCGTAGACGTCGACGCCCGGTCGCTCGAAGACATGGAAGTAGGAGTTGGAGAAGTCCCCGGTGAACACCTGGGCGGACAGCCAGTAGCCGTCGACGGAGTCGAGCACCCTGCGATCCTCCTCCCCATCGGGCGCCGGCGCGAGAGGTGAGGGTTCGCCCTCCTTCGACGCAGGGTTCCGGCGGCTGCATCCCTGACGTAGCGTGATGCGATGAGCGAGCGTCCCACCCCGACCACCGTCGGCGAGCTGCGCGCCTCCGGGCACGTCGCCCGGTCGGTGCGCGTCGAGATCCGCGGCAACCTGCTCGCCGCGCTGGCGGCGGGCCACGACCCGTGGCCGGGGCTGCACGGCTTCGGCGGCAGCGTCATCCCCCAGCTCGAGCGGGCCCTGCTCGCCGGGCACGACGTCGTGCTCCTGGGCGAGCGCGGGCAGGGCAAGACCCGACTGCTGCGCAGCCTGGTCGGCCTGCTCGACGAGTGGTCGCCCGTCATCGCCGGGTCCGAGCTCGGCGAGCACCCGTTCGAGCCGATCACCGTGGAGTCCAAGCGCCGGGCCGCCGAGCGCGGTGACGACCTGCCGGTCGAGTGGCGGCACCGTGACGAGCGGTATGCCGAGAAGCTCGCCACCCCCGACACCAGCGTCGCCGACCTGATCGGTGACGTCGACCCGATGAGGGTGGCCGAGGGCCGCCGGCTCGGCGACCCCGAGACCATCCACTTCGGGCTCATCCCGCGCAGCCACCGCGGCATCGTCGCGATCAACGAGCTGCCCGACCTCGCCGAGCGCATCCAGGTGGCGATGCTCAACGTCATGGAGGAGCGCGACATCCAGATCCGCGGCTACGTGCTGCGGCTGCCGCTCGACGTGCTGGTCGTCGCCAGCGCCAACCCCGAGGACTACACCAACCGCGGGCGCATCATCACGCCGCTCAAGGACCGCTTCGGCGCCGAGATCCGCACCCACTACCCCCGCGAGCTCGACGACGAGGTGGCCGTCATCCGGCAGGAGGCCCACCTCGTCGCCACGGTTCCCGACGCCCTGGTCGAGGTCGTCGCCCGCTTCACCCGGGCGCTGCGCGGCTCACCGGCCGTCGACCAGCGCTCCGGCGTCTCGGCGCGGTTCGCCATCGCCGGCACGGAGACGGTCGCGGCCGCCGCACTGCACCGCGCGACCACGCGTGGCGAGGAGCAGGCGGTGGCCCGGGTCGTCGACCTCGAGGCCGCGCTCGACGTGCTGCGCGGAAAGATCGAGTTCGAGTCGGGCGAGGAGGGCCGCGAGCGCGAGGTGCTCGCTCACCTGCTGCGCACCTCCACCGCCGAGACCTGCCGCAAGCGGCTGGGCGGCATCGACCTCCACCTCATCGTCGACGCCATCGAGGGCGGGGCACTCGTGACCACTGGCGAGCGGGTCAGCGCCGCGGAGTTCCTGCGGGGGCTGCCCGTCATCGGCGAGTCCGACGTCTACGACGCCGTCTGCGAGCGGCTCGACGCCACCACCGACGGCGAGCGGGCCAGCGCCATCGAGCTGGCCCTCGAGGGCCTCTACCTCGCGCGCCGGATCAGCAAGGACAGCGCCGACGGGGAGACGATCTACGGGTGAGCGGAGGAAGCGGCTCGGGTCGAACGTCGCGGTACGCCCGGTATGCCGGGGGGCCCGACCCGCTCGCGCCCCCGGTCGACCTGCGTGAGGCGCTCGACGCCATCGGCGAGGACGTCATGGCGGGCGTCTCCCCCGAGCGGGCGATGCGCGAGCTCCTGCGCCAGGGCACCCAGTCGCGGGTCGGCCTCGACGAGCTGGCCCGGCAGGTGGCCCAGCGCCGCCGCGAGCTGCTCCAGAAGCACCAGCTGGGTGGCACCCTCGAGGAGATCAAGAAGCTGCTGGATGACGCGGTGCTCGCCGAGCGCAAGCAGCTCGCCCGCGACCTCGACGACGACGCGCGGTTCGCCGAGCTGCGCATCGAGGGGCTCCCGGCATCCCCCGCGGCGGCGGTCACCGAGCTGGCCGACTACGAGTGGCGCAGCAGCGAGGCGCGCGAGAAGTACGACCAGATCAAGGACCTGCTCGGCCGCGAGCTGCTCGACCAGCGCTTCGCCGGCATGAAGCAGGCTCTCGAGAACGCCACTCCCGAGGACCGCGAGCGCGTGGAGGAGATGCTCAGCGACCTCGGCGACCTGCTCGCCGCGCACGCCCGTGGCGACGACACCACCGAGCAGTTCCGCGACTTCATGGACAAGCACGGCGAGTTCTTCCCCGAGAACCCCGAGACCGTCGAGGAGCTGATCGACGCACTGGCCGCTCGGGCGGCGGCGGCGCAGCGGATGCTCGCCTCGATGACCCCCGAGCAACGCGCCGAGCTGGCCGAGCTGTCGCAACAGGCCTTCGGCTCACCGGGGTTGATGCAGCAGCTCGACCGGCTCGACGACCTGCTGCGCGGGCTGCGCCCCGGCGAGGACTGGGACGGCTCGGAGCAGTTCAGCGGCGAGCAGGGGCTCGGGCTCGGCGACGGCACCGGGGCGCTGCAGGACCTCGCCCAGCTCGACGCGCTGTCCGACCAGCTCGCCCAGGCCCACCCCGGCGCCCGGATGGACGACGTCGACCTCGACGCCCTGGCCCGCCAGCTCGGCGACGAGGCGGCGGTCGACGCCCGGGCCCTCGCGGCGCTCGAGAAGGCCCTGCGCGAGAGCGGCTACCTCACTCGCGCCGCCGACGGCTCGCTGCGCCTGTCACCCCAGGCGATGCGCGAGCTCGGCAAGTCGCTGCTGCGCGACGTCGCCGGGCGGCTGTCCAACCGCTCGGGCGCGCGCGACGTGCGCACGGCCGGCGCGGCCGGCGAGCAGAGCGGCGCCACGCGACAGTGGGAGTTCGGCGACACCGAGGCCTGGGACGTCACCCGCACGATGACCAACGCGCTCACCCGCACGGCCGACGAGGGGCGCGCGGCGGGCGACGGCATCCGGCTCGACATCCGCGACGTCGAGGTGGTCGAGACCGAGGCGCGCACCCGGGCCGCCGTGGCGCTGCTCGTCGACACGTCGTTCTCGATGGCGATGGACGGCCGCTGGGTGCCGATGAAGCGCACCGCGCTCGCGCTGCACCAGCTGATCTCGTCGCGCTTCCGTGGCGACCACCTCGAGCTGATCGGCTTCGGCCGGCACGCCGAGGTCATGCAGATCGAGCAGCTCACCGCGCTCGACGCCATGTGGGAGAAGGGCACCAACCTGCACCACGCCCTGCTCCTGGCCAACCGGCACTTCCGCCGGCACCCGCACGAGCAGCCGGTCCTGCTGATCGTCACCGACGGCGAGCCGACGTCGCACCTCGAGCCCGGCGGCGAGGTCTTCTTCGACTACCCGCCGCACCCGCGCACCATCGCGCTCGCCGTGCGCGAGCTGGATGCCGCCGCGCGCCTCGGCGCCCAGACCACCTTCTTCCGGCTCGGTGAGGATGCCGGGCTGGCCCGGTTCGTCGACTCGATGGCCCGGCGGGCGGGCGGCAAGGTCGTGGCACCGGAGCTGGGCGACCTCGGCGCGGCCGTGGTCGGCTCTTACCTCGGGTCGCGTTCTCCCACAACGCCCTTCGGCTCCTACCGCGACATGTTCGGCACCCGAGGATTCTGGGCCGATTAGCTGCCCGCCGCGAGCTGAGCTGACACAAGGGTCGGACTTTTCGGTGCCAGGACCCCGAAACCTCCGACCCTTGTCCGCAGTGGGCAACGAACTCGGTTGCCCACGGGTGGCCGCGCTTGGTTGGGTGGGGTGATGGCATCGAATGGCATGTGGTCCGAGCCCGGCAACGACCCGCGGCAAGGGCTGCCCCCCGGGCGGGGTGAGCGTGAGGTCCTCGGCCAGTACCTCGACCACTACCGGATGACGATAGAGCTCAAGTGCAAGGGGCTGGACGCCGCGAAGCTCGCCACCCGCTCGGTGCCCCCGTCGACGATGTCGCTGCTCGGCCTGGTGCGACACCTGGCCCGGGTCGAGCACGGGTGGTGGCGGCGCACCATCGAGGGTCGCGGCGACCTGCCCCACCTCTACCGCACGGATGCCGACCCCGACCTCGACTTCAACGGCGCCGCGGCCGATGACGAGACGGTCGCCCACGCCTGGCGCTCCTGGCGCACCGAGGTCGAGCACGCCCGCGAGGTCTACGCCGGGCTCGACCTCGACGCGCTCATCGACGTGCACGGCGAGGACGTCGAGGCGCGCGACATCGTCGTGCACCTTGTCGAGGAGTACGCCCGGCACGCAGGACATGCCGACCTGCTGCGCGAGTGCATCGACGGCCGCACGGGCCAGTAGCCGCGCAGCAGCAGAGCCGGGTCGATACGTGATGGCACGGGCTACTGCGACCCCGACGCCTGCTCGCGGGCGCACGCGAGCGTGGCCGCGAGGTCGAGCCCGTACGTCGGACCACCCCCGGCGCCGTACGCCGCGAGGCGGCCCGCGGCGCGCTCCAGCAGCCGGTCGGCGCCGACGGCGTTCCCGCGGGCGGCGTGCGTGAGCCCGACACAGAGCTGGGCCAGTCCCTGCCAGAGGTCGCGTTCGTCGTCCGGCCCGGCCTTCCAGCGCGCCTCGAGCACCTCGTGCGCCGCGAACGGCCGCCCCTCGCGCACCAGCTCGCGGGCGGTCTCGAGGGTCTCCGCCGGAGGCAGCGCCTCCTCGGGCAC
>CAWDBL010000026.1:0-130785 GCA_963800505.1 uncultured Actinomycetota bacterium | reverse complement strand
TGCTCGCCACCTCGTTCAACGGCATGGCCGACAGCCTCCAGTCGCAGATCCGCCAGCTCGAGGGGCTCTCGGCCGTGCAGCAGCGCTTCGTCTCCGACGTCTCGCACGAGCTGCGCACCCCGCTCACCACGATCCGGATGGCGGTCGACGTCATCCACGAGTCGCGCGAGGACTTCGAGCCCACGGTGGGTCGGTCGGCCGAGCTGCTGGCCGGTGAGCTCGACCGGTTCGAGGACCTCCTCGCCGACCTGCTCGAGATCAGCCGGTTCGACGCCGGCGCCGCGGCGCTCGACGTCGAGCCGGTCGACCTGAGGGGCACGATCGCCAGGGTCGTCGAGGCGACCCGCCCGTTGGCCGAGCGCCGCGGCAGCGTCGTCACGGTGCACACCCCGGCCGAGCCGGCCGAGGCGGAGGTCGACGAGCGCCGGGTCGAGCGCATCCTGCGCAACCTGATCGTCAACGCCATCGAGCACGGCGAGGGGCGCCCGGTCGACCTGCGCGTCGCGGTCGGGCAGGACGCGGTCGCGGTGGTCGTCGAGGACCACGGCGTCGGCCTGCGCCCCGGGGAGGCCGCCAACGTGTTCACCCGGTTCTGGCGCGCCGACCCGGCCCGCGCCCGCACCACCGGGGGCACCGGCCTGGGGCTGTCGATCTCGCTCGAGGACGCCCGCCTGCACAACGGCTGGCTCCAGGCGTGGGGGGAGCGGGGCGTCGGCTCGAGGTTCCGGCTCACCCTGCCGCAGCGCGCCGGCGACACCCTGCACGGGTCGCCGCTGCCGCTCAGCCCGACGGAGGACCCGTGACCGGCCGGCGGGCACGGGCGGCCCTCGGGCTGGTCGTGGCCCTCCTCCTCGCGGGCTGTGGTGGCCTCTCCCGCAGTGGGCCGGTGCAGTCCGGTCTCGACGTCGGCAGCGGCAAGCCCCCCGTCCTCGGGGTCAACCCGCCCGGCCCGTCGTCGGGAGCGACGCAGGACAGCATCGTGCGCGGGTTCGTGCGCGCGGGCGCCGCGAGCGACGCCGCCTACGACAACGCCCGCGCTTTCCTCACCACCCAGATGAGCGAGCGGTGGAAACCCGACCGCACCCTGGTGCTGCTCGCCGACGACGTCGCGCCGAAGGCGACGCTGCTCGACCCGGCGACGGTCCGCATCACGGCGCGGGCTGCCGGCACGGTCAACCCCCAAGGGCGCTACACCGCCGCCCGTCCCGGCACCGAGGTGACCGCCACCTTCGGCCTGTCCACGGTGGGCGGCGAGTGGCGGATCAGCGAGCTGCCCGAGGAGTTCGGGCGCTGGATCTCCAGCTCGCAGGTCTCCCGGCTCGTGCAGCCCTACGACGTGCACTACGTCTCCACCAGCCAGCGCTCCCTGGTGCCCGACACCCTGTGGTTCCCGGTCGACAAGCTCGCGACGCGGCTGGCCCGGGCCCAGGTCCTGCCGGTTCCGGCCCACCTCGAGGACACCGCGGTCACGGCCGTGCCGGCAGGCACCCGCCTGCTCGGGGATGCCGTGTCGATCGACGCCGGGGTGGCCACCGTCAACCTCCTCTCGGAGGAGAAGCTCAGCGCCGGGGAGAACACCCGGCAGAACCTGTGGGCCCAGTTCGTCAGCACGTTGACCCAGGACACCGGCGTGAGCCGGGTCGAGCTGTCGGTCAACGGCGTGCCGGTCAACATCGGCGGCCTCGAGGGCCCGGCCGGCACGCTCGCCGAGGTGGGCTTCACCACCCCCGCCGCGCCGGCTCCGGTCCGGCCCGTGGTGCGGCGCGGTGACGACGTCGTGGTGTTCGACCCGAGCACGCTCGGTGACCAGGAGCCGCGCCAGCCGGCGGTCTCGGGCACCTACCCGCAGGTGCCGCACACCTACCGGCGGCTGGCCCTGGCTGCCGACGGCGGAGAGCTCGCCGCGGTGGACCCGGGCGGCAACGGCATCTGGCGCTGGCGGGGCACCAACCGCTACGAGGTGCCGCTCGACGCCACGGCCGTCGGGAACCCCTCCTACGACCGGCGCGGCTACCTGTGGATGGGCGGGGTCGGCACCAAGGGTGCCAAGGCACCCCGGCTCTGGGTGGTCGACGTGGCAGCGAACCCGGCCGATCCCCGGGCGGCGGCGGCCAGACCCGTGCAGGCCCCGTGGCTCGACGGGCGGCGAGTGGTCGAGGCGCGCGTTGCCCCCGACGGCGACCGGGTGGCCGTGCTCTCGACCAAGCTCGACGGCTCCGACACCCGCATCAACATCGCCGGGGTGGTGCGCACCGGTGGTGGCCTCCCACAGCGGCTCGCGGCACCGCTGCGCGTCGGCACCTCCCTGACCCGGGCCACCAGCCTCGCCTGGCTCGACGACCGCACCCTGGCCGCACTGGGCGTGCTCGACGGGAAGGTGGTACGCCCGGTCGTCGTCTCGGTGGGTGGCGAGGTGCGCGGCCTGACCCCCGTTCCTAATGCCGTCAGCATCGCCTCCACCGGCGGGGAGCGTGACCTGTGGGTCGTCTCCTCGGACGGCCGGCTGCACAGCCGAGCCGGCTCGCAGTGGGTCGACAGCGGCCCGGCAACCGACCTCGCCACCGCCGCCGGCTGAGCGCGGCTCGTCCACAGGCGGCCGGGGCGGCGGCCGTCATCCACAGCCCAGGTTCGGCACCGGCATCCCGGCGGCTGGCCGGGCATCGTGGCGGGCATGGTGATGACGTGGTGGAGCGCCTGGGCGGTGGTGCGGCAGGCCCTGGCGGCGGCGCTCGAGCTGGTGCTGCCCTCGAGCTGCGCGGCGTGCCACACGGTCGCGGCGGGCCCGCTGTGCGACCGCTGCCGGGCGGGTGTGCGTTCGGCGTCGCGGGACGTCGGGCCGGCGGGTCCCCGGCCGCCGCCGCGGGGGATGCCGCTGTGCTGGGCCGGTGCCCGCTTCGAGGGCGCGCTGCGGCTGGCGGTCACCGCCTACAAGGACGAGGGGCGGCGCGACCTGCGTGACGACCTCGCCCGGTTGCTGGGGACGGCCCTGTCCGCGGCTACCGCCGACCCCGCCCTGCGGCGGCGGTTGACGCTGGGGGAGGAGGTCCTCGTCGTGCCGGTGCCGGCGGCGGGCGCTTCGCGCCGGCGGCGCGGTGACGACCCGGTCGCGGCCCTGGCCCACGCGGCCACCGCCGCCGTCGGCGCACCGCCGCGCACGCCACGGGCTGGTCGTGGTGCCGGCGCTCGCGCACATCCGCCGGGTGTCCGACCAGGCGCACCTCGACCGGCGGTCACGGGCCCGCAACCTGGCCGGTTCGATGGCCGTGGGCGCGGCCTGGCGCGAGGTGGTGCGGGGAGCGACCTGCGTGGTCGTCGACGACGTCGTCACGACCGGTGCCACCCTCGCCGAGGCGGCCCGGGCCCTGCACGACGCGGGGGCTGGACACGTCGTCGCGGCGACGTGTGCGACGACACCTCGCCGTGCACCGGACCCGCCCTTGTGGCCCCAAAGCCCGCAGACTAGCGTCATTGCATAAGCCCCGATCCTCCGGAGGTGGTGCCCCTGACGCCAGTTGGGCAGTGCGCAGCGAGACCCCCAGCAACGAGGAGGACCACGTGGACATCGTCGTCACCGGACGGCACCTGACCGTCTCCGACCGCTTCCGGGCACACATCGAGGACAAGCTCGAGAAGATCACCCAGCTCGAGCCCCGCACCCGTCGGGTCGAGGTCCTGGTGAGCCATGAGCCCAACCGCCGCCAGGCGGAGGCCTGTGACAAGGTCGAGATCACCTGCTACGCCAAGGGACCCGTCGTGCGGGCCGAGGCGTGCGTCGAGGACAAGTACGCCGCCCTCGACCTGGCGATCGACAAGCTGATGGAGCGGCTCAGGCGTCAGAAGGACCGGCGACAGGTGCACCGCGGGCGTCGCACCCCCGAGTCGGTCGCGAGCGCGACCGCGCGCATCGTCACGCCGGCCGACGGTGGCCCGGTCGAGGTGGCTGACGACGGCGACCCGTTCGGCGACTCCCCCGTCGAGGTCCGCGAGAAGGTGCACCGCTCCACGCCGATGACGCTCTCCGAGGCCCTGAGCCAGATGGAGCTCGTCGGCCACGACTTCTACCTCTTCCACGACATCGAGACCGACCGGGCCAGCGTGGTCTACCGCCGCCGGGGCTGGAGCTACGGCGTCCTGCACCTCGACCTCGACGGCTCGCTGCCCGACGAGTCGGAGCAGGCAGGCGACACCGGTGTCGAAGCAGCAGCCTCCTGAGGGCGTTTGCTCACATTCCTCTGGGCAGCGAGGCCCGCACCTGCAACGATGAGCCCGTGCTCGCTGACGACGTGACCTCCGGCGCCACCGCGGGCGCCACCGCGGGTACCACTGCGGGCACCGTGCTGCCGCCGGTGCGCGTGATGATCGCCGACGACCACGACCTCTACCGGCGTGGCATGCGGGTGGTCGTCGAGCTCGACGGCGCCGCCGTGGTCGTCGGTGAGGCGAGCAACGGCATCGACGCCGTCGAGGTGTGCGCCCAGGTGCTGCCCGACGTCGTGCTGATGGACGTGCGGATGCCGGGCATGGGCGGCATCGAGGCGTGCCGGCGGATCCGCGAGGCCGTGCCCGGGGCCCGGATCCTCATGCTGACGATGTCCGACGACGAGTCCGACCTGTTCGAGGCGATCAAGGCCGGGGCGAGCGGCTACCTCCTCAAGGACCTTCCCGGTGAGGAGGTGGCCGCCGCGGTGCGCCGGGTCTACGACGGGCAGGCGATCATCCCGCCCGGGATGGCCGCCACCCTGCTCGCCGAGTTCACCCGGCTCAGCCAGGACCCCGAGCCGGTCACGGGCACCGCGCCGCTGCTGACCGACCGCGAGGTCGAGGTGCTGCGGCTGGTGGCCCGTGGCCTGGCCAACCGCGAGATCGCCGAACGGCTCGGCATCTCCGAGAACACCGTCAAGAACCACGTCCGCAACATCCTCGAGAAGCTGCACCTGCACTCGCGGGTCGAGGCGGCCGTCTACGCGCACCGGCAGCACCTGCTCCCGACGGATGAGTGACGCACCGGTCGCCGATACACCTCTCGACCCGCGCCGCGCGGCGCATCGCGCTGGCCGCCCAGGGTTTCGCGCGGCCGCGGCCGGCCGACCCGGGGACGCGCGACGTGCAGCGGGTGGTCGACACCGTCGGCGTGGTGCAGATCGACAGCGTCAACGTGGTCGTGCGCAGCCAGTACCTGCCGTTCTTCTCGCGGCTTGGCCCCTATGACCGCCGGCTCGTCGACCGGGCCCGCGACGTGGCACCCCGCCGGGTGGTGGAGTACTGGGCGCACGAGGCGTCGCTGGTGCCGGTCTCGACCTGGCCCCTGCTCGACTTCCGGATGCGCCGCGCCCGCGAGGACGCCTGGGGTGGGATGCAGCGGGTGGCCCGCGACCACCCGGACCTCGTCGCGGCCGTGCTCGCCGAGGTGGCCCGGCGCGGGCCGCTCACCAGCCGCCAGGTGGAGGTGGCGCTGGCCCACGACCTGCCCCGTCAGCGGGACGACTGGGGCTGGAACTGGTCACTGGTCAAGAGCGCCCTCGAGCACCTCTTCTGGGCCGGTGAGGTGTCCAGCGCGGGGCGCACGACACAGTTCGAGCGTCGCTACGCCCTGCCCGCCCGGGTGCTGCCGCCCGCCCTGCGCGCCCAGGCCCTGGACCCCGACGCCCGGCCCGCCGAGCCGCAGGCCCACCGCCGGCTCGTCGAGATCTCGGCCCGGGCCCTGGGGGTGGGGTCGGAGCAGTGCCTGCGCGACTACTTCCGGCTCGCGCCGGAGCAGGCGAGGCCGGCGATCGCCTCGCTCGTGGCCGACGGGACGCTGGTGCCGGCCACCATCGAGGGCTGGCACCGCGCCGCCTACCTGCACCGCGACGCGCGCCGTCCGCGGCGGGTGCACGCCCGGGCGCTGCTCTCGCCGTTCGACTCGCTGATCTGGCAGCGCGACCGCACCCGGGCCGTCTTCGGGTTCGACTACCGGCTCGAGATCTACGTGCCCGAGGCGCAGCGCGTCCACGGCTACTACGTGCTGCCCTTCCTGCTCGGGGAGGACCTCGTCGCCCGGGTCGACCTCAAGGCCGACCGCGCCGCAGGGGTGCTGCGCGTCCGGCGCTGCACCTGGGAGCCCGGCCGCGGGGGCCCCGACGACCAGGCGGAGCTCGACGCCGAGCTGACCCTGCTGGCGGCTGGCTCGACCTGCCGGCCATCACCTGGCGTCCCCACATCGACCAATAGGTCACAGGAGGGACGGCATCCGGTCGGCCGGCTGTCCCCGGATCGACCAATAGGTCAATCTCGGTACGGCCCTATCAGTCGCGCAGCAGCTCCCAGTGCAGGGCGTCGACGGCCCGCCCGTCGGGCAGCACGTCGGCCGCGGTCTCGCGTCCCCAGATGGTGAACCCGAGGCGGTCGAGCACCCGGTTGCTGGCCGCGTTGTCCTCCGCGGTCTGCGCCACGAGCCGCCGCATCCCCAGCCCGCCGGCCGAGCGCGGCACGAACGCGTGCGCCACCAGCGCCCGGGCCCCGCTGGTCGCGACCCCGCGGCCGCGCGCGCTCGGCACCACCTGGTAGCCGAGCTCGGCGGTGTCGTCGTCGAGGGTGCCCTCGGTGACGAACACGAGCACCTCGCCCAGCGCGGCATCCGTCGTGGCGTCGGCCGCGCACCAGCTCAGGGTGCGCCCCAGCGACATCTGCTCGCGGCGGATCATCAGCCACTCGGGGAAGGTGTCGGCGTCGAGCACCCCGCGCGCCGGCATGTAGTGGTCGGGCTGGTCGCGCGGCTCGAGCGCCTCGATGTCGTCGTCGCGCCACGGCCGCAGCCGGATGCCGTCGCCGGCCGGCGTGTCCAGCACCGGCACGTCCTCCCACGGCGTGCGGGGCTCCATCACGTCGTCGGCGCCCAGGCTGGCGCGCCACACGTCCAGCCCCGGCGCCTCGGCGTCGTCCGGGTCCGGGTGGGACTGGGGGACCGTCCCGTGGTGGGTGAAGCCGCACGACCACGCGACCCGCCACGAGGCGAAGTTGCCGCGCACCGCGAGCCAGTGCACCCGGCTGCCCCCCTCGCCGAACCACCAGCGGCAGACCAGCCGCAGCGCGCCCGCCATCAGGCCCTGTCCCCGCCCCTCGGGGTGCAGGCCGAAGCCGGTCTCCGCGGCCCCGCCACCACGAGGGCGCAGGTCCACCGTGCCCAGGAAGCGCGCCTCGGGGTCGGCAGCATCCGTGACCGCCCAGTGGCGGCGCCCGGCCGGCTCGTTCCACTCCTGCTCGATCGTCGCGAGGAACTCGCGGGCCTCGTCGAGCCCGTAGGGCCGCGGCACGGTGGTCCAGCGCATCGTCTCGGGGTCGTTGCACTGCTCGACGATCCGCTCGGCATCCTCGGGGCGGTGGGCGCGCAGCCGCACCACCCCGTCGGTGAGCTCGGGCACGCAGCCCGGGAACGGCATACCGGTCATTCCTCCACCCAACCACCTGCGCGGGGGCCGGGGGAACTCGGGCCGCGGTGCGCCGCGTTGCACCCTTCGGGTGCCGGTCGCCGGGTCGGTCGGGCGCTCCGGGCTCGACTACCCTAGGCAGGTCCGGTCGAGCGACCGCCATGTTGTCACGCCAAGGGAGTCCCACTCGTGAAGATCGTCGAGAAGCTGTTGCGCGCCGGTGAGGGGCGCATCCTCAAGAAGCTCGACAACATCGCGGCTCAGGTCAACGCCATCGAGGAGGACTTCGAGAAGCTGACGGATGCCGAGCTGCGCGCCGAGACCGACGTCTTCAAGAAGCGGCTGGCCGATGGCGAGACGCTCGACGACATCCTGCCCGAGGCCTTCGCCGCGGTCCGCGAGGCGAGCAAGCGCACGATCGGCAAGCGGCACTTCGACGTGCAGATCATGGGCGGGGCGGCCCTGCACCTGGGCAACGTCGCCGAGATGAAGACCGGTGAGGGCAAGACCCTGGTCGCGACGCTGCCCTGCTACCTCAACGCGCTCACCGGCAAGGGCGTGCACGTCGTCACCGTCAACGACTACCTCGCCGAGTACCAGTCCGAGCTGATGGGCCGCGTGCACCGCTTCCTCGGTCTCGAGACCGGCTGCATCCTGTCGGCGATGACGCCCGAGCAGCGCCGCGCCGAGTACGCCAAGGACATCACCTACGGCACCAACAACGAGTTCGGCTTCGACTACCTGCGCGACAACATGGCGTGGTCGACCGAGGAGCTCGTGCAGCGCGAGTACAACTTCGCGATCGTCGACGAGGTCGACTCCATCCTCATCGACGAGGCGCGCACGCCGCTGATCATCTCCGGCCCGGCCGACCAGCCGACGAAGTGGTACACCGAGTTCGCCCGGATCGTCGCCCGCCTCGAGCGCGGCGAGCTCGAGAGCGGCCGCGGCGACTACGAGGTCGACGAGAAGAAGCGCACCGTCGGCGTGCTCGAGCGGGGCATCGAGAAGGTCGAGGACCACCTCGGCATCGAGAACCTCTACGAGTCGGCCAACACCCCGCTCATCGGCTACCTCAACAACGCCATCAAGGCCAAGGAGCTGTTCCAGCGCGACAAGGACTACGTCGTCATGGGCGGCGAGGTGCTCATCGTCGACGAGCACACCGGGCGCATGCTGGCCGGCCGCCGCTACAACGAGGGCATGCACCAGGCCATCGAGGCCAAGGAGGGGGTGAAGATCCAGAACGAGAACCAGACCCTCGCCACGATCACCCTGCAGAACTTCTTCCGCATGTACGACAAGCTCTCCGGCATGACCGGCACGGCCATGACCGAGGCCTCCGAGCTCAACTCGATCTACAAGCTCGGCGTCGTGCCGATCCCCACCAACCGCGACATGATCCGCATCGACCAGGCCGACCTCGTCTACCGCACCGAGGAGTCGAAGTACAAGGCCGTCGTCGCCGACATCGTCGAGCGTCACCGCAGGGGCCAGCCGGTGCTGGTCGGCACCATCTCGGTCGAGAAGTCGGAGTACCTGTCCGACCAGCTGCGCCGCAACGGGGTGGCCCACGAGGTGCTCAACGCCAAGCACCACGAGCGTGAGGCGACGATCGTCGCGGATGCCGGGCGCAAGGCCGCCGTCACCGTCGCCACGAACATGGCCGGCCGAGGCACCGACATCATGCTCGGCGGCAACCCCGAGTTCCGGGCCGTCGCGGCCCTGAAGGAGCGCGGGCTCGACCCCCACGAGACCCCGGAGGAGTACGAGGCCGCCTGGGACGAGGCGCTCGCCGCCGCCGAGGGCGCCGTCGCCACCGAGCACGACGAGGTGACCGCGCTGGGTGGCCTGTACGTGCTGGGCACCGAGCGGCACGAGTCGCGCCGCATCGACAACCAGCTGCGCGGCCGGTCCGGTCGCCAGGGTGACCCGGGCGAGTCCCGGTTCTACCTCTCGCTCGAGGACCACCTGATGCGGCTGTTCAACGCCGGCCTGGTCGACCGGGTCATGACCACGGCCAAGCTCGAGGACGACCAGCCGATCGAGAGCAAGCTCGTCTCGCGCTCGATCCAGTCGGCGCAGGCCCAGGTCGAGGCGCAGAACTTCGAGATCCGCAAGAACGTGCTCAAGTACGACGACGTGCTCAACCGCCAGCGCACCGTCATCTACCAGGAGCGCCGCCGGGTGCTCGAGGGAGAGGACCTGCACGAGCAGCTGCGCTTCTTCGTCAACGACGTCATCGAGGGCTACGTCGACGCCGAGACCGCCGACGGCTTCCCCGAGGACTGGAACCTCGAGCGGCTGTGGACCGCCCTGCGTGCGCTGTACCCCGTCACCCTCGACGCCGAGCAGGTCGTCGAGGCCGCCGGTGGGCGTGGCAACCTCACCAACGAGAAGCTCAAGGAAGAGCTCCTCTCCGACGCCCACCACGCCTACGACCAGCGCGAGGAGGCCCTGGGCTCCGAGGTCATGCGCGAGGTGGAGCGCCGCGTCATGCTCTCGGTGCTCGACCGCAAGTGGCGCGAGCACCTCTACGAGATGGACTACCTGCAGGAGGGCATCGGCCTGCGGGCGATGGCCCAGCGCGACCCGCTCGTGGAGTACCAGCGTGAAGGGTTCGCGCTGTGGACCACGATGAACGAGGCCGTGCGCGAGGAGTCGGTCGGCCTGCTGTTCCACGTCGACGTCTCGGTCGACCAGCCGGTCGAGGAGGCGCCGGTCATCGAGCCGGTGCACGTCTCGCAGATGCTCGGCGCGATGTCGGGTGCGGGGGCGGCGACGGCCGACACCCAGGACGGTGTGCAGGACACCCCGGTCCAGGACGCGCCCGAGGCCGAGCCCGCCACCGTGGGGGCCGGGTCCTCCTTCGGCGGCGGCCGCAACGTCGCCGTGTCGGGGGTCGGGGTCGGTCGGCCCCGGACCGACCGCCTGCACTACACCGCCCCGAGCGAGACCGGCGGCATCGAGGAGCGTGACGAGAGCGGCTCGGCATCCGGCAGCGACCTGAGCGCCGACCAGATGGCCGGTACCCCGAAGAACGCCCCGTGCCCGTGCGGCTCGGGCAAGAAGTTCAAGATGTGCCACGGGCGCCGCTGACCGGTCGTGCCCGTGAGAAGTCCCCGCTGCGGAGGTCATCCCCAGCGGGGACTTCGTCGTCCTACCGCGAGGGTCCGGATGCCTGCGTACACGAGATCCCAGCGCGGGGCTGACCCTGCGGTCGCCGACCGGGACCACCCTCTTGAGTCAGCTGGCGCCCAGGCACTCGGCTCACCCCTGCCGGGTGAGCGCGGTCGTCTTTGCCCGGAGGCCCCTGACGCTCCGGAGCCCTGACCGGTACCGTGCCGGACAGGAGCCTCCGAGAGACAAGGACACGGGTGTCCAAGGAGCTGACCACGTCGGGACGTCCGGTCGCGCTGCCCCAGCTGGGGCCCGAAGCGCAACTGGTGCTCGACGCCGCCCTCGGCATGGCCGGGGTCACCGTCGGTGCGGCAGTCGTTGCGGTGCGCACCGTGCACCGGGCGGCGGCACCACTGGCCCGGGTGCTGTGGCACCCCCCGCTCGTGCCCAGCCGCTTCCACCCGGCCACCGTCGTCGGCGGGCTGGCGCGCAGCGGGAGCATCGACCGTGAGGAGCTCACCCGCCAGGTCGAGGCCCTGCTCGACATATGGGCCCCTGCCATCGTCGCCATGGTCGTCGAGCGGCTCGACCTGACCCGGCTCGTCGAGGAGAACGTCGACCTCGACGGGCTCGTGGCGACCGTCGACCTCGACGCCGCCGTGGCCCTGGTCGACCTGGACGCCGCGGTGGCGCGGGTTGACCTCGATGCCGCAGTCGCACGGGTTGACCTGGATGCCGTGGTGGCGACGGTCGACCTCGACGGAGCCGTGGCGCGCGTCGACATCGGGGCCGTGATCAACCGGGTCGACCTGGATGCCGTGGTGGCGACGGTGGACCTGGACGCCGCTGTGGCCCGGGTCGACATCGGGGCCGTGATCAACCGGGTCGACCTGGATGCCGTGGTGGCGACGGTCGACCTCGACGGAGCCGTGGCGCGCGTCGACCTCGACGCGATCATCGACCGGATCGACGTCATCGGCATCGTCGAGGAGGTGCTCGACGTCATCGACCTGCCGGCGATCATCCGGGACTCCACCGGCTCGATGGCCTCGGAGACGGTGCGCGGCGCGCGGATGACGAGCATCACCGCCGACGACGCGATCAGCCGGGCCGTCGACCGGGCGCTGTTCCGCCGGCGCAAGGCGCGGATCGAGAGCTCAGCCGACGGCAGCCGGGAAGTCCCTCGTGAGCGGCCCCGAGATCTCGCCCGTGCCGAAGGAGGTGCGGGCCTACCAGGGCGAGACGGCGGGCGTCGTCACCCGGGCGGTGGCCAACACCATCGACGCGCTCGTCGTCGGGGTGATGGTCGGCGCCTGCTACCTGGGGCTGGTCTCCATCACGTTCCTCCTCGATCCGCGGGACTTCACCTGGCCGGACGGGCACTTCCTGGCCGGGCTGACCTTCACGCTGAGCCTCTCGGTGGTCTACCTCTGGTTGTCGTGGTGGCTCCTCGGCCGCAGCTACGGCAAGCACGTGATGGGCATCCGGGTCGCCGGACGTCGAGGACGCAAGCTCGGCCCAGTGCGAGCCCTGGGCCGGGCGGCCTTCTGCGTGTTCTTCCCCATCGGGTTCTTCTGGTGCGTCATCAGTCCGAGGCGCCACTCGGTGCAGGACATGGCCGTCTACAGCTCGGTCACCTACGACTGGAGGCCGCACACGCCCGCTCCGGTGCCGGTGCCTCCCGGCGCCGTCCGCCCCGTCCCAGTCACCCCCGCCGTCGAGGCGGCCCACACCGAACCGCCACCCGGGACCGCCGAGGCGCGGGTCACCGAGGGGCCCTTCACCGAGGAGCCGGTCCTGGAGGACCCGGTGGCGACCGAGCCGTCCACGCGCCGCTACCGGTGGGCCCGCGCGATCGACCCATACGACGGCTGAGGACACCCGGATGAGCACAGACACCGTCGCCCGCACCGCCGGGGCCACCGTCCTCACGACACTGGCGTCCGCGCAGTTCCTGATGATCCTGGACAGCTCGGTCATGAACGTCTCGATCGCGACGGTGGCCGAGGACGTCGGAACCGACGTCACCGGCATCCAGACCGCGATCACGCTGTACATGCTGGTCATGGCGTCTCTGACGATCACCGGCGGCAAGGTCGGCGCGATCCTCGGCCGCAAACGGGCCTTTGCGCTCGGCTGCATCATCTACGGCGCGGGCTCGCTGACGACGGCACTGGCCCAGAGCCTGCCCGTTCTGATGTTCGGCTGGTCGCTGCTCGAGGGCGTCGGCGCTGCGCTGATCCTGCCGTCCATCGTCGCGCTGGTCGCCACGAACTTCGTTGCGTCGGAACGACCTCGGGCCTACGGACTGGTCGCCGCGGCGGGCGCGATCGCGGTTGCCGCCGGGCCGCTCATCGGCGGCCTGGCGACGACGTACGCATCCTGGCGCTGGGTCTTCGTCGGCGAGGTGGTGCTGGTGACCGTCATCCTGCTGCTCACCCGCCGGATGGTCGACGGCGAACGCGACCCGGATGCCCAGTTGGACATGGTGGGCACGGTCTTGTCGGCCCTCGGGCTGGGACTCGTGGTGCTCGGCATCCTCAAGGCGGGCACCTGGGGCTTCGTCAACCCCAAGCCCAACGCACCCTCGTGGGCGGGCCTGTCTCCGGTGGTGTGGCTCGTGCTCGCCGGCGGCGTCGTGGTGTGGGCCTTCTTCGCGTGGGAGCGGCGACGCATCAGTCAGGGACAGTCGGCGCTGCTTGACCCGTCGATCTTGCGCGTGGCTTCCCTGCGCAACGGCGTTGTGGCGTTCTTCTTCCAGTTCCTCATCCAGGCGGGGCTCTTCTTCTGCGTGCCGCTCTTCCTCTCGGTGGCCCTCGGGCTCAGCGCGATCGACACCGGGCTGCGGATCATGCCCCTGTCGGTCACCTTGCTGCTCGCTGCGGTGGGGGTACCCAAGGTCTTCCCGCAGGCGTCGCCGCGGCGCGTGGTGCGGGTGGGCTTCCTGGCCCTCCTGCTGGGGCTGGTCAGCCTGACCGCGTCCCTTGAGCTGGGTGTGGGAGCGGAGATCGTCACGGGACCGTTGCTGCTGGCCGGCCTCGGCATCGGCGCGCTGGCCTCGCAGCTCGGAGCCGTAACCGTCTCGGGCGTGCCCGACGAGCAGAGCGGTGAGGTGGGTGGCATCCAGAACACCTTCACCAACCTCGGCGGCTCGATCGGTACCGCTCTGGCGGGGGCAGTGCTCATCTCGGCGCTGACCTCGTCGTTCTTCAGCGGGATCGCGCAGAACGAGGCGATCCCTGAGTCGGTGACAGCCCAGGCGCAGGTGCAGCTGTCCGCCGGCGTTCCCTTCGTCTCCGACGCGCAGCTGCAGGCAGCACTGACCGAGGCCGGGGTCGACCCCACGACCGCCGCGGCGATCACCGACGAGAACGCGCAGGCACGACTGGACGGGCTGCGCAGCGCGTTGGCCGTGCTCGCTCTGGCCGCGCTGATCGCCTTCTTCACCTCCGGAGGGCTGCCCACGCGACAGCCGGGCAGCCCCGGACCCGGGCTTGAGCCCGAGGAGGAACCAGACCCCGCGCGCAGGCTCACCCCACCTGGAGAGCACTGACCCGCCACTTGCCGTCCTGGCCCACCAGCCGCACCGCCACCGCGCGAACCCGAGGGCCGTCGCTGACCACGACCGCCGCCTCGGCCACACCGTCGGCGGGCTCGCAGACCCGCACGCGGATGACGCGCAGGCGGGGACGGGTGCGGGGGGCGTTGCCCTCGGCGACCCGGCGGGCGACCAGAGCACTGCGCCGGGCCACCACCGCGTAGACCTCGGGGGTGGTCCAGCGCAGCACCTGCGGCGCCGAGCGCACCCCGGTCATCACCTCGAGCAGGGCGAGGGCGATGCGACCGGCCCAGGCCGTGGGGTCGGGCAGGTCGTCACGCAGGGTGCGCTGCGGGCCGAAGAACTGCTCGTCCGAGGCGGCGGCGAAGTCGACGGCCAGGGTGTCCTGGATGTAGGGGGTGCGCCCCTCGCGCTCCGCGGTGGCCAGCCGCGACCGGCGGATGGCCTCCTCGAGCGACAGCGGGGGCGGCAGCGGCCGGGTCGGCGGCGCCACGTGGAGCAGGCCGGCACTCACGACGTCACCACGTCGGGCGCCTGCAGCCGCTGTCCCGGTCGCAGCAGGTCCGGATCGTCGCCGACGACGTCGCGGTTGGCCTCGAACCAGGCCGGCCACGCCCGGGCGATCTCGGCATCCGAGGCATCGGGGCCGAGGTGGCGGGCTGCGATGCCCCACAGGGAGTCACCGCGCCTCACCACCACCTCGAGCGGAGCCTCGCCCGACGGGCCGACCCGTGGCGCCGGGCTCAGCACCCGCACGTCGGGCTGGGCGCGGACGACCGGCGAGGGGGGCACCCATCCGGCACCGCTCCCGGTGGAGGAGGTGTGCGGGGGCGCCCATCCCGGGTCGGGCAGCGGAGCGAACCTCGGGTCGGGGGGAGGAGCGGGTGCGAGCACCATCACGGGCGGGCTCGCCGCGGCCGCACCGGGTGCCACTCCGGCGACCACCGCCACGCCGAGGGCGACGCCGACCGCGCGCCGGACCAGTCGCGGGGTCGCCTGGGCGCCCACCAGCCGGGCGGCGCGGCCGACCGCTCCCGGCACCTGCGCGAGCAGCTCGAGCAGCACGCCCAGGGCCAGCACCGCGAGGAGTGCCAGCGCGGCGCACGCCACCACCGCCGTGAGCGCCTCGCCCGGTCGCACCGGTGCCCCGCGGGCCGCGGCGCTCCAGGTGCCGGCCGCGACACCCCACAGCCACGGTGTCGGCGCCACCACCATTAGGAGGAGGCCCGCCCCCCGCACCACCAGACCACCTGTCATCACGACTTACCCCCGTTTGATGCCGTTTGCTGTTGTTTGTGTGCGATTGACCGTAAACCACTCGACCGACACCGGCAAGCCGGCCCGACCTAGGCTGTGGACATGAGGTGGGAGGGGCTGTTCGAGGACCTCGAGGGGCAGCTGGCCGCCGAGCAGCGTCGCGAGCGCGACGACGAGGTCGCCGAGCGCACCCGACGCGAACGCGCCCTGGTGACGCTGGGCTCCCGGGTGGCGGCCGCGCTGGGCGCCCGGGTGGGCCTCGGCCTGGTCGGCGGTCAGCGGGTCGAGGGCGTGCTGGGCGACCTCGGGGAGGACTGGGTGCTGGTGCGGGTCGACGCCGACGCCCATGAGGTGCTCGTGCCACTGGCCGGCGTGCTGACGCTGCGCTCGCTCGGGGCGCAGTCCGCCTCCGGGCGGGCCGCCCGCCGGTTCGGCCTCGGCTACGCACTGCGGGCGCTGTCCCGCGACCGCGCCACGGTGGCCGTCTCCCTGGTCGGGGCCGGCCCGCGCCTGCTCGGCACGATCGACGCGGTGGGAGCCGACCACCTCGACCTCGCCGAGCACCTCGAGGGGGTGCCGCGGCGCCGGGAGAACGTCCGGGCGGTGACCACCGTCCCGTTCGCGGCCATCATCGCGGTGGAGTCGCGCCGCTGACCCGCGGGGGAGCCGAACTCGCCCGGGCGGAGCCCGCGGACCGAACCCGTCGGGCGCCTGCCCCGAACCCGTCAGGCGCCCGCCCCGGGCCCGTCGTCGTCCCCGGTGTCGGGGTCGGAACGGGTCGTGACCAGCTCTCGCGTCTCGGAGTACATCCGCTGGATGTAGGCCTCGAGCTCGACGGTCTCGACGCGCCACTGCCCGCGTCCGCCGACCTTGATCGCCGGCAGGTCACCCGAGCGCACGAGGGCGTAGGCCTGCGCTGCGGAGATGTCGAGGATCTCCGACACCTCGGTGAGCGGGATGAAGCGGCGGGCCACGTCGTCAGTGTGCCATCCACAGGCAGTGCCACCGCCGAGGTCGTCCACAGGCGCGTTCGCTCCGGAGGCGGAGCCCGGCATCCTGCACCAGAATCGGGCGGCATGAGCGACCTGCCCACCCCCACCGCCTCCCGGGTCCGCACCCCGTCGTGGCGTGACTCCCGGCTCCTCGTCGGAGTCCTCCTCGTGCTCGTCTCCACCGTCGCGGGGTCGGTCGTGGTCGCGCGCGCCGACGACCGGGTGCCGGTCTACGCCGCCAAGGGCGACCTGGCCCCGGGCCAGCGGCTCACCGAGGCCGACGTGGTGCGGGTCGACGTGCTGCTCGGCGACGGCTCGGCGCGCTACCTGCCGGCCGACCGCGCCATCCCCGGCGACACCTGGTCGCTGCGCTCGCTGCGTCCCGGTGAGCTGATCCCGGCGTCCGGCGTCGGATCAGCCGCCGACGTCGGCGTGCAGCAGGTGGCGCTGCTGGTCGACGCCACCTCGGCCGCGGCCATCGCGTCCGGCTCGGTCGTCGACGTCTACGTCAACCGGCCCAAGGAGGGCAGCACGGTCGGCCTGCCCACCTTCGCCGGGCCCGAGCGCGCGCTCGAGGCGGTGTCGGTCGTCCGGGTGGCGGGCGAGGACACCGTGCTGGGCGCGTCCGCCGAGACCCGCGCGGTGCACGTGATGGTGCCGCGCGAGTCCGTGCCCGAGGTGGTCGCCGACGTCGACCTCGGTGCCCGCATCACCCTCGTGCCGGTGCCCGGCGGGGTGTCGGCGGCGGCGTCGTGACCAGCGTCCTGACGGCGGTCACACACCGCCTCGAGGCGGCGTTCGTGCGCGTGCTCGAGGCGACGCCCGACGTCACCCTGGTGCGCCGCTGCGCCGACGTCGCCGAGCTGCTGTCAGCAGGCGCCGCCGGGGCCGCCCGCGTGGCGGTGGTGTCCCCTGACCTGCGCGGGCTCGACCGCGACGCGCTGCGCCACCTCGCCGGCCACGGCGTGCGGGTCGCCGCGCTGGTGGCGGGTGACGACGACGACGGCGAGCGGCGGCTGCGCCAGCTCGGCGTCGCCACGATCCTGCGCCCCGACGACGACGCACCAGCTGTGGCTCGCGCCCTGGTCACCCTCGCGGGCGCCACCACCGGCACCCCCGTCGGCGACGGTCCGGCGTCCGCGGCAGCCGTCCCCGTCCCAGCAGGCGCCCGCGGCAGTCGCCTCGACCACCAGACCGACGATGACGACGCTCCGGTGCACACCCCGGTCACCACGGTCTGGGGGCCGACGGGGGCCCCGGGCCGCACCACGGTCGCCGTCACCCTGGCCGCCCAGCTCGCCGCTGCCGGGGTGCGCACCCTGCTCGTCGACCTCGACACCTGGGGCGCCAGCGTGGCGCAGGTGCTCGGCCTGGTCGACGAGGCGCCCGGCGTGGCCGCCGCGGCCCGGGCCTCGGAGCAGGGCACCCTCGACGTGCCCGGCCTCGCCAGGCTCGCTCCCGAGGTCGTCCCCGGCCTGCGGGTGCTCACCGGGCTGCCCCGTGCCGACCGCTGGCCCGAGCTGCGCACCGCCGCGGTCGAGGACGTCCTGCGGCTGGCGCGCAAGGTGGCCGACCACGTCGTCGTCGATGCCGGGTTCGCGGTCGAGGACGACGAGGAGCTCAGCTACGACACCGCCGCCCCCCGACGCAACGCCGCCACCCTCACCGCGCTCGAGGTGGCCGACCACCTGGTCGTCGTCGGTGCCGCCGACCCGGTCGGGCTGCAGCGCCTGGTCCGCGCGGTCCAGGACGTCGCGGTGCTCCCCTCGCCGCGGCCCACGGTCGTGGTCACCAAGGTGCGCTCCTCGGTCGCGGGTCGTCGCCCCGAGCGCGCCATCAGCGACGTGCTGCGACGGTTCGCCGGCATGGATGCCGTGCGCTTCCTGCCGTGGGCGCCCGACGAGTGCGACGCGGCGCTGCTGGCGGGGCGGTCGCTCGTCGAGCTCGCACCGCGGGCCGACCTCACCGTGGCCGTCGCCGAGCTCGCCGCGGCCCTCGACCCACGGGTGGCGCCGCCCTCGTCGGGCAGCCGCCGCTCGGCATCCCGACTCGGTCGGCGCGCCACGGGGAGCGACCCGGTCCGCGCTCGTCACGGGGTGCCACTGCCCCGGCCGACCGTCTGACACGATAGGCCCGTGGCAGACCGGCTGAGCTCCCTCGACACCTCGTTCCTGAACCTCGAGGACGCGGCGACGCCGATGCACGTGGGGTCGGTGATGGTCTTCGACGCGCCCTCCGGGGGGTTCGACTACGAGAGCCTCGTGACCCTCATCAGCCAGCGCATCGCGCACGTTCCGCGCTACCGCCAGCGGATCAAGACCGTGCCCGGCGGCCTCGCCAACCCGGTCTGGGTCGACGACACGCACTTCGACATGAGCTACCACGTGCGGCGCAGCGCCCTGCCCCGCCCGGGCTCCGACGAGCAGCTCGAGGAGCTGGTGGCGCGCATCCAGCCGCGACCGCTCGACCGCAGCCGGCCGATGTGGGAGGTCTACCTCGTCGAGGGGCTGGCCGAGAACCGCTTCGCCATCATCACCAAGACCCACCACAGCCTGGTCGACGGCATCAGCGCCGTCGACATCGGCAACGTCCTGGTCGACGGCAACCCCACGGCCAGCGAGGGGGTGCTCACGAAGTGGCGGGCCCGGCCCGAGCCCAGCGGTGCCGAGCTGGTCGTCGCAGCGCTCGCCGAGGCGGCCCGCACCCCGAGCCAGGTCGTCGAGACCGTCCAGCACGGGGTCAGCGACGTCACCCGGGCCGTCGGCAAGGTGGCCGGTGTGGCCGGCGACGTCATCTCGACCCTGGCCAGGGTCTCGGCCCGGCCCGCCCCCGAGTCGCCGCTCAACGCCAAGGTCGGCCGGGCCCGCCGCTACGTCATGATCGGCACCGACCTCGAGGACTACCGCAAGGTGCGCACCCGCCTGGGCCGCGGCTCGTTCGCCGAGGAGGTCACGGTCAACGACGTCATCCTCGCCACGGTCGCCGGCGCGTTCCGCTCGTGGCTGCTCACCCGCGGCGAGTCCGTCTACCCCGGCACGACGATCCGCGCCATGGTGCCGGTGTCCGTGCACGACGGCGACGACCCGCCGACCGGCGCCCAGGTCACCGCCTGCTTCGTCGACCTGCCGGTGGGGGAGCCCGGCCCGTCGATGCGGCTGCACCAGATCGCGTTCTCGATGCGCCAGCAGATGGAGGGCGGCTCGCGTCGGGCGGTCTCGGCCGAGACCCTTTCCGGCCTGGGCGGTTTCGCCCCGCCGACCATGCACGCGCTCGGCGCGCGGCTGGGCGGTGTGGTCTCCCGGCGCCTCTACAACCTGGTCATCACCAACGTGCCCGGTCCGCAGACCCCGCTCTACGCAGCCGGCGCCCGGATGGTCTCGACCTACCCGGTCACCCCGCTGGGCCGGGGGCAGGCCCTCTCGATCGGGCTGACGTCGTACGACGGCGGTGTCTACTACGGCCTGTACGCCGACCGCGACGCCATGCCGGATGCCGACGTGCTCGGCCGTGGGGTCGTCGACGCCCTCCACGAGCTGCTCGAGGCCCCGCGCGTCGGGGCCCGCTGACCCGCGCCGCCCAGCCACGACCGATCGGAGCCGATGTGCCGCTCACCCGGGTCTACCTCCCGCTGACCCCCGCTGACCTCACCGGGTTGGCGCAGGGACGGTCGCTCGGCCCGGCCCCACGCCCCGCCCACGCGGTGACGCCGGCCCTGGGCAAGCCGGGCCTGGTCACCGACGAGGAGGAGCTCGAGCACGCGGCGTGGGTCGCGGCCACCGAGGAGGCACTCACGGAGGCGGAGGCCGCGGGGCGTCGTCGCGTCGTGGCCGCCGCCGACGTCGACGCGGCCGTCGTCGCGTACCCGACCACCGCCGACCTGCCCTCCCGGGTCGAGCTCACGGCCCCCGTCGAGCGCCGCCGCATCGTGTCGTTCCACATCGACGAGGAGCCCGGCTGCAGCGAGCCCACCGACCTGCTCTGGTACGACGTCACCGAGCTCGCCGCCGTGCGTGCGCTGCTCGACCAGCCCTGACCCCGCCTGCCGCGCCCACCCGGCATCCGCAGACCCCCACCCCTGCACTCGCAGACCCCCACCCGGCATCCGCGGCTTGCGTCGCACGAAGCCGCAGCGCGAGAGTGGGGGTGATCCCCACATCGCGACCCGAAACGAGGAGCCCACCGCATGGATGCTGTGACCCAGGTCCCCACCCCCACCAACGAGACCGTGCTCGACTACGCCCCCGGCAGCCCCGAGCGGGCCTCGCTCGAGGTGGCCCTCGTCGAGCTGGCCGCGACGCGCCACGAGCTGCCGCACACCATCGGCGGCGCCCGGGTGCTGGGGAAGGGGGAGAGGATCGAGGTGCGGCAGCCGCACGCCCACCGCAAGGTGCTCGGGGTCACCCGGGGCGCCACCAAGGCTGATGCCGGTGCCGCCGTCGACGCCGCCATGGCCGCTGCTCCGGCCTGGCGCGACCTCGCGTTCGACGACCGCGCGGCCATCCTGCTCAAGGCCGCCGACCTGCTCGCCGGCCCGTGGCGCGCCCGGATCAACGCCGCGACGATGCTCGGCCAGAGCAAGACCGCCTACCAGGCCGAGATCGACGCCGCCTGCGAGCTCATCGACTTCTGGCGCTTCAACGTGCACTTCGCCCGCCAGATCCTGCAGGAGCAGCCGCCGGCCAACTCGCGCGGCCTGTGGAACCGCAGCGACTACCGCTCCCTCGAGGGCTTCGTCTACGCCGTCACACCGTTCAACTTCACGGCCATCGCCGGCAACCTGCCGACCGCACCGGCGCTGATGGGCAACACCGTCGTCTGGAAGCCCTCGCACTCGCAGCAGCTGGCCGCGCAGCTGACGATGGAGCTGCTCGAAGAGGCCGGGATGCCGCCCGGCGTCATCAACCTGGTCACCGGCCACGGCCGTGAGGTGTCCGACGTCGCGCTGCGCCACCCCGAGTTCGCGGGGCTGCACTTCACCGGGTCCACCGCGGTCTTCCAGGGCCTGTGGCGCCAGATCGGCGAGAACCTCACCAGCTACCGGCACTACCCGCGCATCGTCGGTGAGACCGGCGGCAAGGACTTCATCCTGGCCCACCCGAGCGCCGACCCCGACGTGCTGCGGACGGCGATGATCCGCGGCGCGTTCGAGTACCAGGGCCAGAAGTGCTCGGCCGCCTCACGCGCCTACGTGCCCCGCTCGCTGTGGAAGGCCATCAAGGGCGACCTGGCCGAGATCACCAACGGCCTGCCGATGGGCGACGTCACCGACCTGTCCAACTTCATGGGCGCCGTCATCGACGAGCGGGCCTTCGCCAAGCACAAGGCCGCGATCGACCGGGCGCACGCCACCAGCCACCTCGACGTCGTGGCCGGCGGCACCTACGACGACTCGGTCGGCTACTTCGTGCGGCCCACGGTCGTCGAGAGCAGCGACCCGACCGACGAGATGTTCCGCACCGAGTACTTCGGGCCGATCCTCGCGGTGCACGTCTACCCCGACCGCCAGTACTCCAAGGTGCTCGACCAGATGGAGTCCTTCGCGCCCTACGCCCTCACCGGCGCGATCATCGCCCAGGACCGGGCTGTCATCGCCGACGCGACGCAGCGGCTGCGCTTCGCCGCCGGCAACTTCTACGTCAACGACAAGCCGACCGGGGCCGTCGTGGGCCAGCAGCCGTTCGGCGGCGGCCGGGCGTCGGGCACGAACGACAAGGCGGGCTCGGCGGCGAACCTGATGCGGTGGACCTCGGTGCGCTCGATCAAGGAGAACTTCGTCCCCCCGACGGCGCACGGCTACCCCCACATGGGCTGAGCACCCCCGACTGATTGCGAATCTCCCACCGTAAAGCCGGCCTGAACCGGCCGTGATGGGTGGGAGATTCGCAATCAGTCGCGGTTGGTGAGGATCAGGCGAGCCACTCCCGCAGCAGCCGGATCTCGATGCCGATGGCGGCGTTGATCGGCTCGGCGGCCGCCCGCTCGAGCCTGCCGCCGATCAGCGGGACGTTCGCCTTCAGGTTGGCCTCGAACAGCCACACGGTGTCGTCACCGTGGGGCTCGAGCCGCACGGTGCCCTTCACCGTGAGCGGCGCGCCCTTGACGTGGATGTCGACCATCGAAGCCCGAGAACCGTCCGGCCCCAAGGGGCTCCAGTCGAGCACCTCGATGATGGTGAGGTGGTCCCCCACGAAGGACCGGGCCATGTCGGGCAGCCCGTCGGACGGCAGCTGACGCTCGGTGTTCACCCGGTGCCCGTCGGCGCCACCGCCGACCTTCACGGTGTAGACGCCGTTGTTCGTGGTGGCGGCGCACTTGGCCTCCTGGAAGGCCGGGTCGATGAGCAGGGCATGGACCTCGTCCACGCCCCCGTTCAGCTTCTCACGCGTCGTCAGTCGCACCGGGCGTCCTCTCGCTCGTCGGGTCCGGGAATCCTCTCACCCACCGCGCAGCCGGTGCGACAGGTCGGACAGCCCGGTGGTCGAGTCGCGCAGCACCCCGAGCACCCAGTCGCGGCGGCGCACGTGCTGCGCGAGCACCAGGTCGAGCTCGGCCTGCAGCGCCTGCCGCGTCGCCGCGCGCGCCCGGTCGGCGTCGGCGTCGGCCGGGCCGGTGACCCCCCAGCCGATCTCGACCCGGCCCTCGCGCACCTCGAGCCCCGCCGCACGAGCGCGCTCCTCGATCGATCGGCCGCGAGCCACCAGGTCGGCGAGGTCGGTCGCGTGGTCCTGCAGCACGCGGCCGACCCGGTCGAGCTGGTCGGCGGCGGCCTCCGTGGCTGCGGCCAGGTCAGCGCCGCGGCGCCGGGTCGCCGCCGAGGTGCGGCCCGCCCACCCCTCACGCAGGGCGTCGGATGCCGTGCGCACGCCGGACGCGCGGTCGGTGAGCCGCTGCGACACCGAGCGCACGGTGCCCGCACACGCCGACAGGGATGCCGGGTCGCCCGGCACCACGGTCACGACCGGTCCTCGACGTCCACCGGCGTCGCGGTGGAAGCCCCGGCATCCGCCGGCTCACCGGCAGCTGCCGGACCCTCGGTGTGCCGGGCCAGCGCGGGGGCGAGGTCGGCCGCGTCTTCGCCGAGGGCCCGCAGGGTGTCGGCCACCTGGTCGAGCCAGTCGTCGAGCACGCGCTGCGGCCTGGGCTCGCCGGTGACGACGAGGCAGGCCAGCACGTCGTCCTCGGCCGCGCTGACGGTGGCACGCAGCGCGTCGAGCCGCTCGAGGGCGGCGCGGGCGAGCTCCGGGTCGGGTCGCAGGGGCACCCCGCCACTGTAGGCAGGTCCGGCGTCGGGACCGCCGAGTTACCCACAGGCCCGGCCGACGCTGACACCCGTCCCCAGATCGACCAATAGGTCACACGAGGGACGCAGCCCCGTCCCCAGATCGACCAATAGGTCACACGAGGGACGCCGGCGCTTGCGCTGCATGCCGCACAGACCTCGGCGTAGGGTCGCCGGGTGGCCAGCGACGACGACCTCGGTGCGCGAGCCGTCGCGTTGACTTCCGAGCTCGTGGCCATCGACTCGGTGAACCCCGGCCTGGTCCCGGGCGCCGCCGGCGAGGCCGCGATCGTCGCGCACCTGCGGAACCGGGTGCAGCGCAGCGGCTTCACCACCCACGTCATCGATGCCGCGGGTCGCGACGACCGCCCGAGCCTGGTCGCGATCGGCCCAGCCGGGTCGCCCGGCCCCACCGTGGTCCTGAACGGTCACCTCGACACCGTCGGTGTCGAGGGCATGCCCGACCCGTTCACCCCGGCCGTCGACGCAGACCGGCTCGCCGGTCGCGGCTCGAGCGACATGAAGAGCGGTGTCGCGGCGATGGTCGTGGCTGCCGAGGAGCTCGCCGAGCGCCGGCCCCCCGGCCGCGTGGTGCTTGCGCTCGTCGCGGACGAGGAGGACGCCAGCACCGGCGCCGAGGCCGTGCTGGCCGCCCTCCCCGGGCTCGGCATCCACCCCCACGTCGTCGTGGTGGGGGAGCCGACCTCGCTGGCCGTCACCGAGAGCCTGCGTGGCTACGCCCTGGTCGAGGTGACCTTCACCGGCCGGGCCGCCCACTCCTCGCAGCCGGACCAGGGCGTCAACGCCGTGGCCCACCTCGGCCGGCTCCTGCACGCGGTCGAGCAGCGGCACGCCACCCTCGCGGGCCGGGGAGCCTCGCTCATGGTCACGGTCGCCTCGGGCGGCGACTCGCCCTTCGTGCTGGCCCGCTCGGCCCGCGCCCTGGTCGAGCGACGCACGGTGCCCGGCGAGAGCGCCGACTCCGCCCTCGCCGAGGTCGAGCAGCTGCTCGACGACCTCCGCACCGCCGACCCGCAGGTCGACGTCGCGGCCCGGCTGCTCATCGCCCGCGAGGCCTGGCGCCTCGACGACGCCGGCCCGGCCGCATCGCTCTCGGCCGCACTGGAGTCGGCACTCGCCGAGCGAGCACCCGGAACCCCTGTGCCGCAACGGTTTGCGGCGCCTGCCTGGATGGAGGCGCCGCTGTGGCAGGCAGCCGGCATCCCGGCCCTCGTCTGCGGTCCCGACGGTGGTGGCATGCACGCCGCCGACGAGTGGGTCGACCTCGACCAGGTGCGCCGGTATGCCGTCGCCCTCACCGACGCCGTCGCCGGCTGGGCGGCCGAGCATGCCCACTGACCCCCGCCGGCTGCGTGGCGAGGCACCGCTGCTCGACGCCTGGCTGCGCTTCCACGAGGAGGCGCCCACACCCTTCACCATCCCCGGCCACAAGCAGCGGCGCGACCTGGTCGGCGACGTCGTCGCCGGCGACGTGCCGCTCTACGCCGGCCTCGACACCATGAAGCTGGCCCGCGGTGTGGTCGACGAGGCCGAGGCGCGCGCCGCACGACTCTGGGGAGCCGACCTGTGCCGCTTCTCGGTCGGCGGGTCGACGCACGGCAACCAGGCGCTGGCGCTGGCCGTGGCACGCCCCGGTGACCGGGTCGTGGTGGCCCGCACACTGCACCGCTCGATGCTCCTCGGCCTGGTGCTCGCGGGGCTCGAACCGGTCTGGCTGCGGCCGGAGGTCGACACCACCTCCGGGCTGCCGACCGGTGTCACCGCCGCCGCCCTCGAGGCGGCGCTCACCGCCGCGCCCGACGCCAGGGCCGTCTTCGTCGGCGACCCCTCCTACGTCGGCACCGTGGGTGACGTGCGCGGCCTGGCCACGGTGGCGCACCGGCACGGCATCCCGCTCGTCGTGGATGCCGCGTGGGGCGCGCACCTCGGGTTCCACCCCGCACTGCCCCCGCACGCGCTCGCCGCCGGCGCCGACGCGCTGGTCACGAGCGCCCACAAGGCCCTGCCGGCCTGGTCGCAGGGTGCCCTGGTGCTGGCCCGCAGCCGTCGCATCGGCCGGGCCCGCTTCGACGCCGCCGTGGAGGCGACCGCCACGACCAGCCCCTCGGGCGCCATCCTCGCCAGCATCGATGCCGCGCGCGCCCTCCTCGAGCGCGACGGCGAGTCCCTGCTCGGCCCGGTCATCGAGGCGGTGGCCATGGTGCGCGAGCGGCTCGCCCGGGTGCCCGGGCTGGTCGTGCTCGACGGCCCGGGGGTCGACCCCACCCGGCTCACCCTCGTGCTCCCCGGCACCGGCGCCGACGGCAACGCCGTGGAGGCGGACCTGCTGGCCCGCGGGATGCCGGTCGAGATGGCCGACCGCGACACCGTCGTCGCGATGGTGACCCTGGCCGACACGCACGAGGGCCTGGTCGACCTCGCCGTGGCGCTCGTGGAGTCGGTCGAGCGGCACCGGGGGAGCCCCCGGCCGGTGGTCACCTCGGGGGTCTGGGCGGTCGACCCCGTCACCGTCACCAGCCCGCGCGAGGCCTTCTTCGCCCCGCGCGAGCGCGTGGAGGTCGAGCGGGCCGTGGGCCGGGTCAGCGCCGAGCTCGTCGCGCCCTACCCACCCGGCATCCCGGTGCTGGCCCCTGGCGAGGAGGTCACCATCGCCGCCGTCGACGCCCTGCGGGCGGCCCGGGCGGCCGGCAGTCGCATCGCCTACGCGGCCGACCCGACCGTGCACACCCTCGACGTCATCGCCGAGTAGCCGCAGCGCTCAGCCACCCGCACGGTAGCCGCGGGCCACCTCGGCGAGCAGGCGCGCCCCGAACCCGGTCGCGCCCTTGCTCCGCCACGCCTCGTCGGCGTCGACCTGCATGGTGCCGGCGATGTCGACGTGGGCCCACGGGGTGTCACCCACGAACTCCTGCAGGAAGAGCGCGGCGGTCGTCGACCCGGCGAACGGCCCACCGAGGTTGGAGATGTCGGCGATGTCGGAGTCGAGCTGCTTTCGGTACTTCTTCTCCAGCGGCAGCTGCCACACCGGCTCGTCGGTCGCCTGCGCAGCCTCCTTGAGCAGCCCGACCAGCTCGCGGTCGTTGCCGAACAGCCCGGCCGTCGACTGTCCCAGCGCCACCAGCACGGCCCCGGTGAGGGTCGCGATGTCGACGATGGCGTCGACGCCCTCCTCGACGGCCAGCACCAGCGCGTCCATCATCGCCAGGCGGCCCTCGGCGTCGGTGTTCTTGATCTCGACGGTGGTGCCGCCGCGGGCGGTCAGCACGTCGCCGAGCTTGTAGGCGGAGCCCGACGGCATGTTGTCGGTGCACATCAGCCAGCCGGTCACGGCGCTCGTCGTGCCCAGGTCGCGCAGCGCCACGAACGCGCCGAGCACCGCCGCGGCACCGCCCATGTCCATCTTCATCAGCAGGTGCATCGGGTCCGAGGGCTTGATGCTGATGCCGCCGGAGTCGTACATGATCCCCTTGCCGACCAGCCCGAGGTGCCCGGTCGGCTCCCCGGACGGCACGTAGCGCAGCTTGACCATGCGGGGCTCCTCGGTGCTGCCCGCGTTGACGCCCAGGATGCCGCCGCAGCCCAGCTCGATGAGCTGCGCCTTGTCGAACGACTCGACCTCGAAGCCGTAGCGCGCCCCCAGCTCGGCGGCGACGTCGGCCATGGCGGATGCCGTGAGGTGGCCGGGCGGGCCGTTCGCGAGGTCGCGCGCCACGGCGGCGGCGCGGCTGGTCACGACACCGGTCGCGATCCCGGCGGCGACCTCGTCGACATCCGCCCCGTCGAGCGCCAGCACGAGGTGGGTCAGCGGCTTCTCGGGGTGCGTGGTGCGCAGTGCGGTGAACCGGTAGCGGGCCAGGAGTGCGCCCTCGGTGGCGGCCTGGCCGGCATCCGCCGCGCTGAGGGTGGTGGACGGCACCCGCACGCCGAGCCGGCCACCCGTGCGGGCCGTGGCGCGCGCGGCGACGGCCACGGCATCGCGCAAGCCCGTGGCGTCGAGGCTCCCCGGCGCGCCGGCGCCGACCAGCACGAGCACCGGCCCGTCGGCCCGGGGGACCACCAGGCTGGAGCCCGCGGACGCGTCGAATCCCGCCGCCTGCAGCGCCGCCCGGTCGAGGTCGGTGCCGAGGTCGCCCGGCAGGTCGCCCTCGGAGGGCACCAGCACGGCGACGGCGTCGAGCACGGACGGGTCGAGGGTGGCGACTGCCGAGACGTCGACGCTCGTGCCCTCGGACGGCACGGGGCTGTAGTCGGCGGGGATCAGCAGGCTGGGGTTGCGGGACATCGATGGCTCCAAGGGTCGGCTGCTCCGACCCTAGCCCCGGGGCCAGTCATGGGTCACGGGCATCTCGGCCGCCCTGTCCAACCCCGGGCTAGAGTCGCGGCCATGAGCCCGGTGGCGACGACGTTGGTCATCCTGGCGCTGGCCGTCGTCGCCTTCATGTCGAACCGGATCCCGTTGGGGATCGTCGCGATCGGCGTGTCTGTCTCGTTGTGGCTCACCGGCATCCTCGACCTGAACGAGGCGCTCGCCGGCTTCGGCGACCCGACCGTCATCTTCATCGCGACGCTGTTCATCGTCGGCGAGGCCCTCGACTCCACCGGCGTCACGGCGTGGGCCGGCCAGCAGCTGATCGCCCGCGGCGGCACCGACCGCGGCCGGCTGCTCACCGTCGTCTGCCTGCTGGTCGCCGGGTTGACGGCGCTGATCAGCGTCAACGGTGCGGTCGCCGCGCTGATCCCGGTCGTGGTGGTCGTCGCCACCCGGGCAGCCCTGTCGCCCTCGCAGATGCTGATGCCGCTCGCGTTCTCGGCCCACGCGGGGTCGATGCTGGCGCTGACCGGCACCCCGGTCAACATCATCGTCAGCGAAGCGGCGGCGGATGCCGGGGGCCGCAACTTCGGCTACTTCGAGTTCGCGCTGGCGGGCGTGCCGCTGCTGGCGGGCACGGTGCTGGTCCTCGTGCTCCTCGGCCGCCGGCTGCTGCCCGACCGCACCCCGGCCACGCTGCCGCAGGACCTCGGCGACCTCACCGACGCGCTGCGCGCCCAGTACGCACTGCCCGAAGGCGACCTCGTGGGCACCGAGCGTGGGGTGACCGAGGTGGTGGTGGCGCCGCGGTCGCCGCTGATCGGCCAGCACCTCTTCCCCGGAATGGCCACCCCCAGCGGCGACCTCGTGGTGCTCGCCGTGCAGCGCTCGGGCGACCCCCTGGAGGGGCCGGAGGAGACGCTGCGGGCCGGCGACACCCTGCTGCTGAGCGGCTCGTGGGAGAAGCTGCAGCAGCACACCACCGACGGCTCGGAGGTGCTCGTCGTCGACGAGCCCGCGCTCCTGCGCCGGGGCGTGCCACTCGGCCGCGGCGCCAAGCGGGCCATCGGCATCCTCGCCGTCATGGTGCTGCTCCTCGCGACGGGCATCGTGCCGGCGGCGATCGCCGGCCTGTTCGCCGCGTGCGCCGTCGTGCTGAGCGGGGTGCTCACCTCGACGCAGGCCTACCGGGCGGTCTCGTGGACCACCGTGGTGCTCGTGGGCGGGATGATCCCCCTGTCGACGGCCTTCGTGTCCACCGGCACCGCCGATGCCATCGCCAACCGGCTGCTCGACCTCGTCGGTGACGCCTCACCGCGGCTCGGCCTGCTCGCCGTGTGCGTGCTCACCGTGCTGCTCGGCCAGCTGATCAGCAACACCGCGACCGTGCTGATCATGGTGCCGATCGCCGCCGTGATGGCTGCTGACCTGGGCGCCTCACCGCTGCCGTTCATGATGGCGCTGGGCATCTCGGGGGCGGCGTCGTTCCTCACCCCGGTCGCGACCGCCGCCAACACGATGGTGCTCGAGCCCGGTGGCTACCGGTTCGACGACTACTGGAAGCTCGGCCTGCCCCTGGTGCTGCTCTTCCTCGCCATCGCCGTGTTCTGGGTGCCGTTCGTCTGGCCGTTCTAGCCGTGTCACCTGCGTTGGAACCCTCGACGCGCACCGCGGCGCGCATGGTTGGATCATCGCAACTACCCCCGTGGAGGATGCCGTGAACCCCGTACTCGCGTTCGTCGTCGTGATGGCCGTGTGGACGGTCAGCGAGTTCGTGGCCACAAAGACCAAGTCGCTGCTGTCCTCGCTGTTCGTGGCCTCGCTGATCTTCCTGGTGGGCTTCCTCACCGGCATCTTCCCCGACGACCTCCTGGCGAGCTCGTCGCTGCTGGCCCTGGCCGGGGTCGTGGTCGGGTTCATCATCGTGCACCTGGGCACCATGATCAGCCTCGACGACTTCAAGAAGCAGTGGCGCACGTTCCTGATCGGCGCCTCCACGGTGCTCGGCATCGGGGTCGCCCTGTGGGTCGCGGCGTTGATCTTCGGGCAGCGGATCAGCGGCAGCACCGCCGATGGCTACGCCCAGGCCAGCGACTTCGTCCGCGCCGGCACCGGAGCCCTGAGCGGCGGCACCATCTCGGTGATCATCGTGCAGGAGGCCGCCCTCGGCATCGGCCTCACCGCGATCGCCGTGTTCCCGGTGCTGATCGCCGCCCTGCAGGGGCTGGTCGGCTTCCCGCTGACCTCGATCATCCTGCGCAAGGAGGCGGGCCGGCTCAAGGGGGAGTACCGCGCCGGCAACCTCGCCCCGGCCGAGGTGCCCGAAGAGGGAGCGGCCGAGAAGTCGATGCTGCCGGCGGCGTTCCGCAACACCCCCGGCACCCTGTTCGTCGTCGGTGTCGTGGTGCTCGTCTCGCTCGGCATCAACAACCTGACCGACGGCATCCTCAACACCTTCGTCGTGGCGCTGGTCTTCGGCATCCTGCTGCGCACCTTCGGGGTCTTCAAGCCCTCGGTGCTGGCCGGCATCGACTCGTTCGGCCTGATGATGCTCGCCATCATGATCCTGGTCTTCGGGCCGCTGGCCACCGTGGAGGTCGCCGACGTCAAGGCGCTGGCGTTCCCGCTGTTCCTCGTCTTCTTCTTCGGCGTCATCGGCATCGCCGCCTTCTCGGCCCTGGTCGGCAAGCTGCTCGGCTACAGCATCCCCATGTCGGTGGCCATCGGGCTGACCTCGCTCTACGGCTTCCCCGGCACGATGATCCTGTCGCAGGAGGCCGCCAAGGGCGCCGGCGAGACCCCTGAGGAGGTCGCCGCCATCGAGCACGAGATCCTGCCCAAGATGATCGTCGCGGGCTTCTCGACGGTCACCATCACCTCGGTCATCGTCACCAGCATCATCGCCGGGCGGATCGGCGCCGGCTAGCGGCGGGCGCGAGCGCGAGCGCCAGCGCCAGCGCCAGCGCCAGCCCGGCACCGGCATCCGGATGCCGTGCCGCACCCCGCGCTGTCCCGTCGGCGAGACAACGCGCCGACAGGCGCGGGCCGGAGCACCTCCTCGGAGTGGATAGGCTCGGTCGCGGACACGACGGCGTGTCCCGCCGTCCCGGTGAGTAGCGACGAAGGAGTGCCACCGCACCATGTCGACCCCGCTGGCCCGCACCCGCAAGGACGTCCTCGCGCCGATCACAGCAGCGTTCGAGCAGGCGGCGCCGGACGGCGGGGGAGCCGAGTTCGTCGCCCGCTACTTCCGGCACGTGCCGCTCGACGAGCTCACCTCGCGCACCCCCGACGTCTACGCCGGCGCGGCCGCCAGCCACCTCGAGCTCGCCCGCCACCGGCTGCCCGGCGTGGCCAACGTGCGGGTCTACAACCCCAGCACGGAGGTCGACGGCTGGAGCAACGCGCGCACCGTCATCCAGGTCGTCACCGACGACATGCCGTTCCTCGTCGACTCCGTCACCGGGGCCCTCGTCAACGCCGGCATCGACATCCACCTGATCGTGCACCCGCAGCTGGTCGTGAGCCGCGACGCCGTCGGCGAGCTCGAGCGGGTCGTGCCGCGCGACCCCAGCGGCAAGAAGAAGGCGAAGGTCGCCGTCGGCGAGCTGCCGGAGTCGTGGATGCTGCTCTCGATCGACCGCGAGAGCGACGAGGAGCGCCGGGCGCTGCTCGAGCGCACCGTGCGCGACGTGCTCGAGGACGTGCGCCAGAGCGTCGAGGACTGGCCGAAGATGCGCAGCAAGTGCCTCGTGCTCGCCGCCGAGCTCGAGGGCGCGCCGCCGCCGGACGTCGACGCCGACGAGACAGCGCTCGCCATCCGCTTCCTGCGCTGGATGGCCGACGACCACTTCACGTTCCTGGGCTACCGCGACTACACGCTGCACCACACGGGCGAGGGTGAGGTGATCACCCCCGTCACCGGGTCGGGGCTGGGCCTGCTGCGCTCCGACCCGCCGCTGGGCCTGGACCCCGTGCTGCTCACGCCGCAGGCCTCGGCCAAGGCGCACGAGCCCAACATCCTGGTGCTCACCAAGGCCAACACCCGCTCCACCGTGCACCGCATCGCGCACCTCGACTACGTCGGCGTGAAGCGGTACGACGAGCAGGGCGGGGTCATCGGGGAGCGCCGCTTCCTCGGGCTGTACGCGTCGACCGCCTACACCGAGTCGGTGATGCGGGTGCCACTGGTCGCCGAGAAGGTCAACGCCGTGCTCGAGCGCTCGGGCGTCATGCCCGACAGCCACACCGGCAAGGACCTGCTCGGGGTGCTCGAGGGCTACCCCCGCGACGAGCTGATCCAGGCCAGCATCGAGCAGCTGTACGAGACCGCGATGGCGGTCACCCAGCTGCAGGAGCGGCGCCGCACCAAGCTGTTCATGCGCGAGGACGACTTCGGCCGGTTCGTCTCCTGCCTGGTCTACATCCCGCGCGACCGCTACAACACCAACGTGCGGCTGCGGATGGCCGACATCCTCAAGGAGACCTTCGAGGGCGAGTCGGTCGAGTTCTCCGCACGGGTCAGCGAGTCCGCGCTGTCCAGGCTGCAGTTCGTGGTGCGGGTGCCCAAGGGCAAGCGGGTGCCCACCCTCGACCGCGCCGAGCAGGACGCCCTCGAGCGCCGGCTCGTCGAGGTCAGCCGCACCTGGAGCGACCGGCTCGGTGATGCCCTGCGCGCCGCCCACGGCGAGGAGGAGGGCGACCGCCTCATGGACCGGTTCGGGCGGTCGTTCCCGACCTCCTACGAGGAGACCTTCTCGGTCAACCAGGGGGTGGCCGACCTCAGCCACCTCGACCGGCTCGGCGACGGCACCCGCACCAGCGTCGCGCTCTACCGCCCGGCGGGCGCGCCCGGCATCGTGCGCCGCTTCAAGCTCTTCCGGGTCGACCCGCTCAGCCTCACCGACATCCTGCCGATCTTCACCGACATGGGGGTCGAGGTCGTCGACGAGCAGCCCTACGAGGTGGCCCGCGCCGACGGCACCACCTTGCACGTCTACGACTTCGGGCTGCGCGTGTCCGACGCCGCGATCTGGGACGAGTGCCCGCACGAGCAGCTGCGCGACCTCTTCGAGGGTGCCGTCGCGGCCGTCTGGGACGGGCGCGCGGAGAGCGACGGCTTCAACCGGCTGGTGCTCGCGGCCCAGCTGACCTGGCGCCAGGTCGTCGTCATCCGGGCCGTCGCGAAGTACCTGCGCCAGACCCGGGCCACCTACTCGCAGGACTACCTCGAGGACGCCCTGGTCTCGCACCCGTCGATCGCCCGCGACCTGGTCTCGCTGTGGGAGAACCGTTTCGACCCGCAGCGGTATGCCGGTGACGTCAGCGACGAGCGCACCGCCGCCGAGGAGGAGGCCGCCGGCCGGGTGGTCGACGCCCTCGACGACGTCTCGTCGCTCGACCACGACCGGATCATCCGGGCCTTCCTCGGCGTCATCCGCGCGGGGCTGCGCACGAACTTCTACCAGCCGGGCGCCGACGGGGGGCACAAGTCCTACGTCTCGCTCAAGCTCAACCCCAAGGCCGTGCCCGACCTGCCCGCGCCCCGGCCGCAGTTCGAGATCTGGGTCTACAGCCCGCGGGTCGAGGGCGTGCACCTGCGCTTCGGCCCGGTGGCGCGCGGCGGCCTGCGCTGGAGCGACCGGCGCGAGGACTTCCGCACCGAGGTGCTCGGCCTGGTCAAGGCGCAGATGGTCAAGAACGCCGTCATCGTGCCGACCGGCTCGAAGGGCGGGTTCTACCCCAAGCAGCTGCCCGACCCCGCCGTCGACCGCGAGGCGTGGCTGGAGGAGGGCAAGGCGGCCTACCGGATGTTCATCTCCGCCCTGCTCGACATCACCGACAACCGGGTCGCCGGTGCGGCGGTGCCGCCCGAGCACGTGGTGCGGCACGACTCCGACGACGTCTACCTCGTCGTGGCCGCCGACAAGGGCACGGCGACCTTCTCCGACATCGCCAACGGGGTGGCCCAGTCCTACGGCTTCTGGCTCGACGACGCGTTCGCCTCCGGTGGCTCGGCGGGTTACGACCACAAGGCGATGGGCATCACCGCCCGCGGCGCGTGGGAGTCGGTCAAGCGGCACTTCCGCGAGATGGGCGTCGACACGCAGACCCAGGACTTCACCGTCGTCGGCGTCGGCGACATGAGCGGTGACGTGTTCGGCAACGGCATGCTGCTCTCCGAGCACATCCGCCTGGTCGCCGCCTTCGACCACCGGCACGTGTTCATCGACCCCACGCCGGATGCCGCGGCCTCCTTCGCCGAGCGCCGTCGCCTGTTCGACCTGCCGCGCTCGTCGTGGGGCGACTACGACACCTCGCTGATCTCCGCCGGTGGCGGAGTCTTCCCCCGAACCCTGAAGTCGATCCCGGTGACGCCCGAGATGGCCGAGGCGCTCGGCATCAAGGGCGTGCAGGCGATGACCCCCGCCGAGCTGATCCACGCGATCCTGCTCGCCCCGGTCGACCTGCTCTGGAACGGCGGCATCGGCACCTACGTCAAGGCCTCGACCGAGGACCACCTCTCGATCGGCGACCGCGCCAACGACGGCATCCGGGTCGACGGCAAGAAGCTGCGGGTCAAGGTCGTGGGTGAGGGCGGCAACCTCGGTCTGTCCCAGCTCGGCCGCATCGAGGCGGCGTTCTGCGGGGTGCGGGTCAACACCGACGCCATCGACAACTCCGCCGGCGTCGACACCTCCGACCACGAGGTCAACATCAAGATCCTGCTCGGTGAGGTGGTGCGCCGCGGCGAGCTCGACATCGAGCAGCGCAACGAGCTGCTCGCCTCGATGACCGACGACGTCGCCGAGCACGTGCTGCGCGACAACTACGAGCAGAACGTGCTGCTCGGCAACGCGCGGGCCCAGGAGCACTCGATGGTGCCGGTGCACGAGCGGCTGATCCACTGGCTCGAGGACCGCGGCGACCTCGACCGCGGGCTGGAGTTCCTGCCCACCGACGCCGAGCTCGAGAAGCGGGCGCACGACGGCCTGGGGCTGAAGTCGCCGGAGTTCTCGGTGCTGGTGGCCTACGCCAAGCTGGCGCTGAAGCACGACATCCTGGCCAGCTCGATCCCCGACGACCCGTACTTCGACGGCACGCTGGCCGACTACTTCCCGCCGGCGATCCGCGAGCAGTACACCGCCGAGCTGCACGCTCACCCACTGCGCCGCGAGATCGTCACCAACGCGGTGGTCAACTCGATGGTCAACCGGGGCGGCATCACCTTCGCCTTCCGGGCGCAGGAGGAGGCCGGGGCCACCCCCGAGCAGGTGACCCGGGCCTTCGTGGTCTGCCGGGAGGTCTTCGGGCTGGCCGACTACGTGCGCGAGGTGGAGTCGCTCGACACCGTGGTGCCCACCGCCGCCCAGACCGCGCTCTACCTCGAGTTCCGCCGGCTGCTCGACCGGTCGGTGCGCTGGTTCCTCACCGCACGGCCGTCGACCCTCGACATCGGTGCCGAGATCGAGCGGTTCTCCGACATCCTGCGCGACCTGCGCCAGCAGGTGCCCACCCTGCTGCGCGGCGAGGAGAAGCGCCGCCTGGAGCGCAAGGCCGCCGAGCTCGCCAAGGTGGGCGTGCCCGAGGACCTGGCGGTGCGCGCGGCATCCCTGCTCGACTGGTACTCCCTGCTCGACATCATCGACATCGCCACCGACACCGGCCGCGACCCGATCGACGTGGCCCCGCTGTACTACCTGGTGTCCGAGCGGTTCGGCATCGACGCGATGCTGGGCAAGGTCACCAGGCTGCCCCGCGACGACCGCTGGGACGCCCTGGCCCGCGGCGCGCTGCGCGACGACCTGTACGCCGTGCTCGAGTCGCTGACCCGCTCG
The DNA here is from genome assembly GCA_963800505.1 of uncultured Actinomycetota bacterium. GTDB lineage: Bacteria > Actinomycetota > Actinomycetes > Actinomycetales > Dermatophilaceae > Fodinibacter. Next base: position 95,004 of record CAWDBL010000026.1, on the reverse strand, counting down.
GTCATCGAGGTCAGCGACTCCGACGCCGATCCGGCGGCGCAGTGGGAGGCGTGGGAGAAGGCCAACAAGGAGACCGTGCAGCGCAGCAAGACCTCGCTGTCGGCGATCCGGCGGCTCGACCACCCGAACATCGCCGCCCTGTCGGTGGCGCTGCGCACGCTGCGCTCGGTCATCCGGGTCGGCGCCAGCAGCTGACCCGACCCATTGCGGATTTTCCCCATCCACGGGTGCTCCCGCACTGAGCTCATCCCGACTGATGGCGGATCTCCCACCTCCCGCGGGGTGGGGAATCCGCAATCAGTCGGCGTTCTGGGCTGCGGAGCGTGGCGGTCGCGAGGGGTGGGCAGCCGGCATCCGGTCGGCGATGGTGACCTAGGGTGGCGCGCGTGAGCACCCTCGCCGAGATGCTGCGCGACACCACCACCCTCGAGCCGGCCGAGTCGGAGTGGCTGCACCTGCTCGCGGGCGACTGGCAGCTGATCGCCGACCTGTCCTTCGCCGACCTGGTGCTCTGGGTGCGCGGCGGGATGGACGGCTGGCGCGCGGTGGCGCACGTGCGCCCCAACACCGGGCCGATGGTCTTCTACGACGACATCGTCGGCAGCACCTCGACCCGGTCGCGCGCCTCGATGCTCGACGAGGCCGCGCGCTCACGGCGACTCGTGGCCAAGCCGGCGCCCACCATCCGCGAGGACATGTCCATCCGCGAGGATGCCGTGCCGGTCGTGCGCGGTGGCCGCGCCATCGCAGTCGTCACCCGGCATGCGAACCTCACCGGTGGACGCACCCCGAGCCGGCTCGAGCTGACCTACCGCGACCTGGCCGACTCGATCATGCGGATGGTCGCGGCCGGCGAGTTCCCCTCGACGTCGTCACCGACCGGGATGCGGCGCGGCGCTCCCCGCGTCGGCGACGGCGTGATCCACCTCGACGCCGACGGGCTGGTCAAGTACGCCAGCCCGAATGCCGTGTCGGCCGTGCACCGGATGGGCCACGTCGGCGACGTGATCGGTGAGGTGCTCGCCCAGGTGGTGACCGACCTGGTCTCGCGCAACGGCGCGAACGTCGACGAGTCGCTGGCCGTCGTGGCGACCGGGCGGGCGGCCTGGCGCTCGGAGGTCGAGACGGCGAGCGCGACGATCACCATGCGCGCCATCCCGCTCACCCTCGGCGGGGTGCGCACCGGTGCCATGGTGCTGCTGCGCGACGTCTCAGAGCTGCGCCGCCGTGAGCAGGAGCTGCTCACCAAGGACGCGACCATCCGCGAGATCCACCACCGGGTGAAGAACAACCTGCAGACCGTCGCCGCGCTGCTGCGCCTGCAGGCCCGGCGGGTGACCGACGACGCGGCCCGGGCCTCGCTCGAGGAGGCGGTGCGGCGGGTCGGCACCATCGCGCTGGTGCACGAGACGCTCAGCCAGGGCTTCGACGAGACGGTGAACTTCGACGAGATCGCCGTGCGGGGGCTGCGGGCGGTGGTGGAGGTGGCGACGCGCGAGCACCACGTCGAGCCGATCTTCACCGGCAGCTTCGGCCGGATGCGGGCCGAGGACGCCACCGCGCTGGCGATGATCATCTCCGAGCTGGTGCAGAACGCGGTCGAGCACGGCCTGGAGGACCGCGACGGCAAGGTCGAGGTGGCGGTCACCCGGCAGACCCTCGACGCCGGCGAGGAGCAGCTCACCGTGGTGATCACCGACGACGGGGTGGGGCTGCCGGCGGGGTTCCGGCCCTCGCTGGCCGGGCTGGGCACCCGGATCGTGACGTCGCTGGCGGCCGACCTCAAGGGCCGGATCCGGTGGTCGAACAACCTACCGAGCGGCACCCGGGTGGAGTTCGTCTGCCGGCTGCGTCCGCTGCGCTAGGCCGAGGCCCTGGTGGGGGAGGGTGCGGGTCAGCCGGCGCGGCGGGCTCCGAGGTGATGGTGGCGCTGCGTCGCCGCGGTCACCCAGCCCGGCGGGCTCCGAGGTGATGGTGGCGCTGCGTCGCCGCGGTCACCCAGCCCGGCGGGCTCGGGCGTTACGACGCTTGAGCGCGCGGCGCTCGTCCTCTGACATGCCGCCCCAGACGCCGGCATCCTGACCCGACTCGATGGCCCACTTCAGGCATGTGTCGACCACCTCGCACCGACGGCAGACGGCCTTGGCCTCCTCGATCTGAGCGATCGCCGGGCCGGTGTTCCCAATGGGGAAGAACAGCTCGGGATCCTCGTCGAGGCAGGCAGCGCGGTCGCGCCAGTCCATGAAGGGTGCTCCTTGTCGCGGGGGTATGCGGGGGGTCGAGCGCCTACGGAGGGTGGTGCGGACGCTCGCGGGATGCGTCGTCGCAGCCGGAACGGACGTCCACAGCACAGACGTCCGTGCTGCCACACTACCGGGACGGTCCCAATCCGGGAAGGATCAGTGATGTGACAGTTCCGACAGACTGGCCTTCTCTGTGGGTGCTACCTCGACTCAACGGCCGCGAGGGTGGTGCGTGTTCCCCGCCCCCGCTGACTAGGGTGGATGCCGTGCCAGACACCCCGCCACGTGGCCCGCGCCGCCTCCTGGCGCTGCTCATTGGCCTGCAGGCGCTCACGCTCGCCGGCTTCGCCGTCTTCTACGTCGTCGAACTGGCCCTGGGGGAGGGGAGCGACGCCGTTCAAGTGGTGATGTCGGCGCTGTTGATCCTGGTCGGGGCCGTCGGGCTCGCCTTCTTGGCCCGAGGGTGGCTCGGTGACGCGTCATGGCCGCGCACCCCCACCATCGTCTGGAACGCCCTTCTCCTGCCGGTCGGCGTCAGCCTCGTGCAGGGCACCCGGGTGGCGGTCGGCTGGCTCGTGCTCGTGGTGGCCGCGGTGGGCATCGGCGCTGCGTGGGTCGCTCGGGACCCCGAGACCGAGGTGCTCCCGGGGCGCGACGTTCCCGACTGAAGGCTCGGCCAGCAGGACCTGCACCTCGGTGACGTCGCCGTGGGCGACGAAGACGCCGCGGCCGGGATGCCGGGGGATCCCTTCGGGCATCGTTGCGGACGGCAGGGAGCGGTCGGCGGCGGCCGGGTTGAGCACGAGGCCGCAGCCGTCGCGCGCCACCTCGACGTCGATGCCGCTGAACCTCGTGGCCAGGGCCGCGGGGGTGGTCGACACGATCACCAGCCCGGCGTCGCGGTCGACGAGCCCGGCGATCTCGCGCAGCACCGGCAGGGCGTCGCTGTCGCCGAGCCGGTCGGCGTCGTCGATGCACACCACCAGGTCGCGGTGCTGGCGTCGGAACCGGACCAAGGAGTCGGTGTCGCTCGGCTCGATGAGGACCGAGCCTGCCGGCCACGGCATCCGACTGTATGTGCGCCGACGTGATGACTGCGACGAGTCGCCCTGTTGCACAGAGAGACTCGGTGATCACGCGCAGCGCATTCGTGCGACCGGATCGTGGCGGTCCGACGACCAGGAGCCGACGGCCATGGGTCTCGGGGCACCACGAGACCGAGGCCGCCTGCTCACCACCGACGCCGAGCAGCAGCTCGCGAACAGGGTGGTGGTCGACGCCCGCCTGACCGCCGGTGACGAGTGGCAGCTCGTCGCGGCGCACGACGGTCGGCAGACTGACCCACCGCCACGCCGCGCCGTGAGCCGGGCGTCGTGCTGCCCCCCGCGCGGTGGTCGTCGTCTCGGAGGAGTGCACCTGTGCGAACTGCACCTCGCGCTTGTCGTGCACCCGCACGGCACGGCCGGGTGGGGGGTCGCGGGGGGCGTCGGTGGCGCGTAGGCCGGCGAGCGCCGCGTCGAGGGGGTCGACGCGTCCCATCAGGAAGGTGCGCCCGGCCACCTCGCCCCAGCGCGGGTGCAGCAGGCTGCGGCCTCCGGTGACGGCCCCGACCACGCCCACCGACCGACCGTCGCGCAGCACGCGCAGGAGCATCCCGGTGAGGTGGTCGGACCCGTGGGCCGGGTGGGCCTCGACGAGCTGCTCCCAGCCGTCGACGAGCAGGAGGATCGTCGGCGGTGCCCCCGCGGCCCGCCGTTGCGCCGTGGCGCCCGGGGGCGCGCTCACCGCCGCCGCGCGGCGGCGGTCCACCTCGGAGCGCAGGTGCTGCACGAGGGAGGCGCAGGCCCGCACGTCGTCGACCCGGGCGCGGGTGCCCAGGTGCGCAAGGGTGCCGAGGTCGGCCAGCGACCCTTGACCGTCGAGGACGTGCAGGTGCAGCGACTCGGGGCCGAACCGGCCCGCCGCCGCCAGGGCGAGCGCCCGCAGGGCGGTGGTGCGCCCGCTCCCGGCCCCGCCGGCGAGCAGCCAGAGCCCGTCCGTGGCATCCCACTGCAGCGACGTGACCCGCTGCAGGTCCGGCTCGTCGACGAGGCCGACCACGACCGAGTGCTCGCCCGATGCGGATCCGTCGCCGTTGCCGGTGCCGTCACCGTCACCGTCACCGTTGCCGTTGCCGTTGCCGTTGCCCGACGACACCATGGCCGGCAACGGGGCCATCCACGGAGACCTGGGCAGGTCTCCTCCGCGCAGCCGGTGCGCCTCTCGCACCGCCGCCACCAGGGCGGGCGGTGCATCGTTGCCGGTCTCGTCGCCCGTCGCCCGCGACCGACCGGGCGCCCCATCGCCGACGACCGGCCGCACCGAGAGCCCGACGCCGGCGTCGGCACGGGCCCTCGGCGCGGCCACGGTCGCCGACTGGAACGTGACGAGGGACCCGTCAGCACCGCGGGCCAGGGCGCGGCCCGGTGTGCTCGGGGCGATACCGGCGGCCGCGCCGTCGTCGAGCACGTCGACCGAGTCGGCGCGGTCGCGCATGCGGAACGCGATGCGCAGCGAGACGTTCGCCTGCACCTCCGCGCTCAGGGCGCCCGACGGCCGCTGGGTCGCCAGGACGAGATGGACCCCGAGAGATCGGCCCTGGGCCGCCAGCCGCACCAGGCCGGTGACGAACTCGGGCAGCTCCTCGACCAGGGCCCGCAGCTCGTCGACCACCACGACGAGCCGAGGGACCTGCTCGGCGCCCGGGACCCGAAGCCGCTCGTAGCCCGCGAGGTCGCTGGCGCCGACGGTGGCCAGGATCCGCTCGCGCCGACGCAGCTCGGCACGCAGGGACGCCAGCGCGCGCGAGACCAGGTGGTCGTCGAGGTCGGTGACCAGCCCGACGACGTGGGGGAGGCCGGAGCAGGGGCCGAAGGCCGCGCCGCCCTTGAAGTCGACCAGGACGAAGGTGAGCTCCTCGGGCGGTGCGGCGACGGCCAGTGAGGTGACCAAGGTGCGGAGGAACTCCGACTTGCCCGAGCCGGTGGTCCCACCGACCAGCACGTGCGGCCCGTCGCGGCACAGGTCGACGACGAACGGTCCCTGCTGTGTCGACCCGACGACGGCGGCCAGGGTCGGCGTGGCCGAGGGCGACCCTGGGGCGGTGACCTCCCGTGCACGCCACCGGTCGGCCACCGCAGCGCCGGTGAGCTCACCGCCCAAGGCGTCGGCAAGGGTGAGGCGGGACGGCATCCGCGCTGTTGCCCGTGGGTCGGAGCAGCGTAAGGGGGCCAGCGCCCGGGAGAGCCGGTCGACCCACCACGGGGCCACGAGGTCGGGCACGAAGGTCATGCACGCGTTCGGGCCGTCGAGCAGGTGACCGGAGTCGACCCGCCGCACCACGGCGCCGCAGGCCCCCGGCAGGTCCGCGCGCGTCGTGGCCGCCACGAGGACGACCGCGCCGTCGGCGAGTGCTGCTGTCACCAGCCCGGTCGAGCCCGGCCCGTGACGAGGGACCACCAGCACGTGCAGGCGGCCGGCACGGCCCTGGGGGTTGCCACCGCCCCAACTGGACGGGGGGCGGCTGGGTTGCGGCACGGAACCGTCGGCGTGCGGCAACCGGGCGACCCAGGACCACTGGAGGTCGCCCGATGCGACCGACACGGACAGCTCGTGCGGGGCGTTGGCCGTGCAGAGCTGACCGACGAGGTTGGCGAGGTGGCCGTCGGTGAACGCGACCGACCCCACGACGCCGAGGCAGCGCAGCTCGGCGAGGTCGACCACGAGCGGTGCGTGCGCCACGGGAGGGTGGGTCTGCGTGGCGCCCTCGACCCAGGCGACCCGGGTCGGCACGTCGCCGAGCCCCAGGCGCACCCGGGTCCCCCCCTCGCCGGACCAGATGCCGCCCAGCCGCCGCTCGGCGGTCGCCAGGACGGCGGCTGGGTCGGGATGAGCGCGGTCGAGCCGCTCACGCTCGCGGAGCAGCGCCTCGGCGAGCCTGGCGCGCGCCTGTTCGAGCGCCTGGGCGTGGGCCGCCAGCTCGCGACGCCGTGCCCGGCCGAACCCCCAACGGTCGCCGAGCGCCCCGGCCAGCAGCGACACCGGCCCGAGCGCGGCGAACAGCAGCAGCTGTGGGCCCAGGAAGAACGCGAGTGCGATGGCGACGGGCACCGGCGCCGCCGCCGCCAGCCAGGGCACCCGAGCTCGTGGCCGCTCCGGCGGCGCCTCGGGGCACGCGACCCGGAGGTCGGTGAGGGCCGCCGCAGGGCCGGGTGTGGGGCTGACGCGCACGGTGCCGTCACCCGGATGCCGGGTCGGCGGACCCGGGCCGCCGGCCCGCCGCAGCCGCAGGGTCGTCGACCCGATCACCACCGTCGACGTGGCGTCGACGGGGGTGACGGTGTCGACGCGCACACCGTCGATGACGACCCCGTTGGTCGAGAGCCGGTCCTCGATCGTGACCCCGCCCGAACCAACGGCCACGTAGAGATGGTTGCGGCTCAGGGACTCGTCGTCGACGACCAGCCCGGCTGCCGGTGCCCGTCCGACCGCGACGCCGGGCGGTGACAGCGGGTGGCGGCGCCCGGCATCCGGGCCACCCACGACGACCAGGTCGAGCACGGAACGGGGTTCGGGCACAACTGTCGTCACCTGCGCGCCCCCCGCCGGTGGGGTGACGACCGAGACGGACGCACCGTGCAGCAGTGGCGGCATCCCGACCTCAGCGTCGGGCGGGAGCACCCGCCCGCCCGAGCTCAGACCGGGCACGGGCTCGCCGAGGTGGTCGGCCAGGGCGGCGCACAGCGCGGCGACCGTAGTGCGGCCCGACCACTCGACCACGACGTCGACCGGGTGGGGTCGTCGTCGTGGCACGTGCACGGTCAGCGTCATCTCCATGGCGCCACCGTAGGAAGCCGGACCGACGCCGCGGAGAAGTTATCCACAGGCCCGGCGCCAGCGGATGCGCGGCGGCGCGACCTCGGGTTTGCTATGCGCAGACATCGGTGGCCGGCGGAGGGGTCCGGCCACGGGAAGGGGAGTCGTGGATGCGGTCCAGACGCTCGAGGGCGAGGTCCGTGAGCTGATCCGCCGCTCGGGGCTGGACCCGGCGCGCGACGAGGGCGAGGTTCGCCGTCTGGTGCGTGAGGCGGTGGCCGACTACGACGAGCGGTCGATGCTGGGTGGGATGCCGGTGATCGCTGACGTCGACGCCGCGTCGCGCACGGTGTGGGACACCGTGGCCGGCTACGGCCCGCTGCAGCAGTACTTCGACGATCCCTCGGTCGAAGAAATCTGGATCAACGAGCCCTCGCGCGTCTTCGTCGCCCGCGACGGTGTCGCCGAGCTGACGACGACGCTGCTGTCGCACGACCAGGTCAGGGACCTCGTCGAGCGGATGCTGAAGTCGTCGGGGCGCCGGGTCGACCTCAGCTCGCCGTTCGTCGACGCCGTGCTGCCCGACGGCAGCCGGCTGCATGTCGTCATCCCCGACATCACCCGCGAGCACTGGTTCGTCAACGTGCGCAAGTTCGTCGTGAAGGCCGACTCGATGGACGACCTGGTGCGGCTGGGCACCCTCACGAGGCAGGCGGCCCGCTTCCTGGAGGCGTCCGTCGCTGCCGGGCTCAACGTGCTGGTCGCCGGCGGCACCCAGGCCGGCAAGACGACCCTGCTCAACTGCCTGGCCTCGGCGGTGCCGGCGCGCGAGCGCATCGTCACCTGCGAAGAAGTCTTCGAGCTGCGCATCCCGCACCGCGACGTCGCGGCGATGCAGTGCCGCCAGCCGTCGCTCGAGGGCACCGGCGAGATCCCGCTGCGCCGGCTGGTCAAGGAGGCGCTGCGGATGCGGCCGTCGCGCATCGTGGTCGGTGAAGTGCGCCAGGCGGAGAGCCTCGACCTGCTCATCGCGCTGAACTCGGGTCTGCCGGGCATGTGCACCATCCACGCCAACAGTGCCCGCGAGGCCGTCACGAAGATGTGCACGCTGCCGCTGCTCGCCGGTGAGAACGTGTCGGGCCGCTTCGTCGTGCCGACCGTAGCCGCCTCGATCGACATCGTCGTGCACGCCGCGCTCGAGCGCGACGGGCGGCGCACGGTCCGCGAGGTCGCCGCCGTCCCCGGTCGCGTGGAGGGCGACGTCGTCGAGATCGCCGACCTGTTCGTCCGGCGCGGCGGTGCCTTGGTGCGGGCCGACGGTTTCCCGCCGCACGCCGACCGCTTCGAGCGCGCCGGCTACGACCTGTCCGCACTGCTCGCCCAAGGGGATGCAGCATGACCGGCCTGCTCCTCGGGCTGCTGCTGGGCATCGGCCTGTTCCTCGTGTGGTGGAGCTGCTGGGTCCCGTCGGAGCGACCGCCGCCGCGTGTTCGCAGGCCCCGCCCGGTCGACCGGCTCTCCGACGAGATCGTGCAGGCGGGGTTCGCCGGGCTGTCGGTGCGAACCCTGCTCACTGCGAGCGTCGTGGCGTCTCTCCTCGTGCTCGCGCTGGTGCAGGCCACGGTCGGCGTGCTGCCGATCGCCGCGTGCTTCGCCGCCATGGGCGCCTACCTCCCGCTGGCCGTGGTGCGGGCCCGTGCCCGGCGCCGCCGCGCTCGGCTGCGTGACCTGTGGCCGGATGCCGTCGACAACATCACCTCGGGCGTCCGGGCGGGGATGGCGCTGCCCGAGGCGCTGTCGCAGCTCGGCACGCGCGGGCCGGAGGAGCTGCGCGAGCCGTTCCGGGCGTTCGCCGACGACTACCGGCTCAGCGGGCGGTTCCACGACTCGCTCGACCGCCTCAAGGAGCGACTCAGCGACCCGGTGGGCGACCGTCTCGTCGAGAGCCTGCGGATCGCCCGCGAGGTGGGCGGCACCGACCTGGGTCACCTCCTTCGCACCCTGTCGGGCTTCCTGCGCGAGGACGCCCGCACCCGCGCCGAGCTCGAGACCCGGCAGTCGTGGACCGTGAACGCGGCCAGGCTTGCCGTGGCTGCGCCCTGGGCCGTGCTCGCCATGCTGTCGACCAACCCTGAGTCGGTGGTCGCCTACTCCAGCGCGGCTGGGGCGGGGGTGCTGCTGGTGGGGGGTGCGCTGACCGCTGTGGCGTACTGGGCGATGGTGCGCATCGGCAGGTTGCCTGAGGACGAGCGGGTGCTGCGGTGAGTGGGCTCGCGCGCAGCGGTGCGCTGCTCGGCTTCCTGGTGGGGTTGGGCCTGGCGCTGGTCTGGCTGGGCCTGCCGCGGCACCGGCGTGCCGGGCTTGCCGGGCGGGTCCTGCCGTACCTGCGCGACACCGCGAGGCCGTCGCGCCTGCTCGACGACGGCCGCCCGACCGGCGGGGCGCTTCGGCGTCGTGGCCGGTCCGGCGGTCCGCGACCTGGGTGCCGTCGTCGAGCGCGTCATGGGCGGGGCTGAGTCGGTGCGCCGCCGCCAGCTGCGGGCCGGTCTGGCGGCTGACGTCGACCGGTTCCGGGCCGAGCAGGTGCTGTGGGGCGCGCTGGGGGCGGTCGTCGGCGCCGTCGCCGGGGTGCTGGCGCTGGTGTTGCGCGACGCCGGGGTCTTCGTCGTGCGTGATGCTCACCGCGGTCGGGCTGGGCGTGGGCGTCACCGGCGCCGACTACCTGCTGTCGCGTCGCGCGGCCCGCCGCGAGGCCCGGATGCTCACCGAGTTCCCCACCGTCGCCGAGCTGCTCGCCCTGGCGGTCGGCGCCGGCGAGGGAGCGGTCGGGGCCCTCGACCGGGTCTGCCGGCTCTCGCACGGCGAGCTGGCCGGTGAGCTGCGGCGGTGCCTGGCCGACGCCCGCGCCGGGGCGAACCTGCCGACCGCGCTGCAGGGACTGGCCGACCGCACCGGCCTGGCCAGCCTGCGCCGGTTCGTCGACGGTGTCGTCATCGCCGTGCAGCGCGGCACCCCGCTTGCCGACGTCCTGCGGGCCCAGGCCCAGGACGTCCGCGAGGAGGGCCGTCGATCCCTCATGGAGGCCGGCGGCCGCAAAGAGATCGCCATCGGGCTGCGTCATCGCCCACTGAGGGACGACACCCTCCGGACTTCTTTCGGGTTGTCCAGGCTCGATCTCGGCCCTGGTCGGATGCAACCTCGCGACAGCACATCGTGGGTAGTCACTGTGGACGATGCCGCAGAAGGGGCCGCGCTTGGGAGCAGCCCGCCGACCGAGACCGTTCCTGACAGCGTGGACTCCAGGCTGGGTTGTCTGGGCTCAGCGGCGCCGACCGATGAGGTAGAAGCGGTGGACCGGCTCGCCCTCGCTGGGCACGACACCGCGCTGGTACCACTCCAGGTCGGTCAGGCCGGCCGCCTGCGCGGCTGCGATGACGGTGGCTGGGTCGTGGTGGAGGAAGTCCAGATCGATCGGGATGTCCCACAGCTCGGCGACGTGCCTGATCGATGGACCGGCGAACAGGCTGAGCACCAGGTGGCCGTCCGGGCGCAGTGGGCGAACGAGGGCGACGATCGCCTCGCGAAGCTCGGACGCGGCCAGGTGCACCAGGGAGTACCACGCGAGCACCACGCCCCACCCATCCGCATCGACGGGGCGCATCAGGTGCCGCAGGTCGCGCACCTCGAACGTGATGTCGCGATGGGCGCGCCGAGCCTGCGCAACCATCTCGGCACTCAGGTCCGATCCCACCACCGCAGCACCGTGGTCGCGCAGGTAGGCGCTGATCATGCCGGGGCCGCAGCCGACATCCGCCACGGGGTGGCCGCCCGCCAGATCGACGACCCGCTCCAGGAGCCACCGCTCGAAGGGTGTGTCGTCGAGATCTGAGGCGAGCCTGGTCGCATAGTCACCGGCGAGCGAGTCGTATGCGGCGCTCACCTTGGCGTCACGAGCCTGCGGCCCCTCGGCGAGGATGCTCTCCAGGTCGACCGCCTCGGAGGCCGCGTGCGCGTGCGAAGGCAGCTCCACCGGCCCGAGCAGGTGGATCCAGCGCGGGTCCTGCCAGCCGGGCAGCCGGGCGAGTTCCTGGACGAGCGGCTCCTCCCGGGAGGCTAGCCCGGTCAGGCAGTCCTCGACCGCAGCCCGGTCAGTAAATCCGTGCAGCCGCTCGGTGCGGGTCCGCAGCTCGCCCGCGGATTGTGGGCCGCGCAGCAGCAGCACGGTGATCAGCGCACGCTCGCCGGGATCAAGACCGAGCGCCTCGTCGAGGAGCTGGTGGAACTTCAAAGTCCGCTGGCCGCGCCCGTCCCAGACCACCCGCACCAGCTCTTTCCCCTTGAGCGCGCGCGCACTGGACTCGACCGTCTGGTCGTCGTAGTCGACGACCGGGTCCCGGCTGGTGCTCTGGTTGCACGCCGTGCGCAGCGCGTTGACGGTGAGGGGATAGCTGGTGGGCACGGTGACCTGCTTCTCCAGCAAGGCCCCGAGGACCCGCTGCTCGGTGGGCTCCAGATGTGGCAGCGGCGGCATGCTTTCTCCTTTCGACCTTCAGCTCAGTGTCTTCTCCCGCACGGCCGAGCGTGCCTGGTTGCTGCTCGTCATCGGGCGGGCCCTGGTTCGTCATCTCGGCCTCGCCCCGGCGGCGGTAGAGATCGACCTCCCACCCGATCCGGTCCTCGGCCCTGCCGAGGACCGGCGCCAGCAGCCAGCCAGGCCGCCACGCCCGGACTCCCGCTTCACCAGCGGGGTACCCCGATCGAGCGGCGGGACAGTGACAGCCCAGCCGGGTCTGAAACCGTCGGCCTCATCGCTCACGCCCCCAGAGTAGGCGTCAGGCAAAGCGCCCACCCTTGTCTTGAGTGCCTCCGTCACGCGCGCCCAATAGGTGCTGCAATTCGCGGCTGTCGACCGCCTCTCCTCCCGCGGCCTGGCGCCGATGACGAGCAGCCGCACAGCGCCCCCCTTCGCCGTCTGTTCGGCCCATCTTGCGCTGTTTGCGGGTCGGGCGCTGATCTGGCATGTCGACCTGTGGGGTCTCGGTGGTGCCTGCTCCGTTGAGGAGCCTCGGACGAGCGTGGGCAGGCCCCAGACCATGGGCTGTGCCATGGTGGGCGCCATGGCAAAGGTTGCGGTAGTCGGGGCGGGCGCGGTGGGCACGGCGATCGCGTACGCGGCCCAGATCCGCGGTGTGTGCCGTCAGCTCGCGTTGTTCGACCTCAATGCCGACAAGGTCCGCGCCGAGGTACTGGACCTGAACCACGGGATGCAGTTCACCCCGATGGCCGAGATCACCGGAAGCGATGACCTGGGGGTGTGCAGGGACGCCGACGTCGTGGTGATCACGGCCGGCGCGAAGCAGAAGCCGGGCCAGACCCGCTTGGACCTGGCCGCTGCGAACGTGGCGATGTGTCGTGAGCTGGTCCCGGCGCTGGTCGCCCTGGCGCCGAACGCCCTGCTGCTGGTGGTGACCAACCCGGTGGATGTGGTCACGTATGCCGCCCAGCAGTTCTCGGGGCTGCCGCCGCACCGGGTCTTCGGCTCGGGGACGGTGCTGGACTCCTCGCGGCTGCGGTTCCTGATCGCCGAACACACCGGGGTGGCCGTGCAGAACGTCCACGCCTACATCGCCGGTGAGCACGGCGACTCCGAGGTGCCGTTGTGGTCCACCGCAACGATCGGCGGGGTGCCTGTCCAGGACTGGGGCTCGGCTGGGGAGAACCCGCTCGACGAGGCGGCCCGGGCCCGGATCCATCAGCAGGTCGTCCGCTCCGCGGACGAGATCATCGCCGGTAAGGGCGCGACCAGCCTCGCGGTCGGCCTGGCGGTCTCGCGCATCTTGGAGGCCGTGCTGAACGATGAGCATCGGGTTCTGCCGGTCACGTCGCGGCTCGAGGACGTACATGGGCTGAGCGACGTGTGCCTGTCCATGCCGTCGGTCGTCGGGCGGGCAGGCATTCAGCGCGTGCTGGCTACCCCGCTCTCGGCCGATGAGCTCGACAAGCTGGTCGAGTCGGCGGGGACGGTCCGCGCGACGGCCCACAGGTTGGGGCTGTAGCTCGGCTCGCGATAGTCAAAGGGATCGAAGTTGACCGCGTGGCCTAAGAACCTGAAGCCCGCGCCCGTGGCGGACAATGGGTAGGCGCGGGCGGCCGCCACTGCCGTCGCATCGTGTCTACCGACGTTTCGGTCGTTACCCGACCGGTGGGGTGCCGAGTTCTCGCGACGCCACGGAGTCAACTGTGGGGCAACGGAACCGCCGCCCCGAATGGTGGCGCAAGCCTGTGCATGGGACCGGGGAGTGCGACCCAGTCATCATCGACCTAGACCCGTTTTGGTAGGGCGCGGCGGTGCGCATTTGGCCAAAGAGGCTGTCTCTTTGAGTCTGGGTGGCGATCTAGAGCTTGTGACCCAGCGGGTCGGTGAACACGTACCCGCGGGCCATGTAGTAGTCGATGACCCGGCCGAGTGCGGCGACCGTGTTGGATCGGTTGGAGGACGCCTTGGACTCCGCCTCGGGGGACTCCTTGCCGTCGTGGAACAAGATGACCGGGTGGGCGCTGGTCACCTTGGTGGTGGCTAGGGCGACTATGGAGTTCTGCGCCGTCTTGGAGTTGTACGCGGGCTGCGTCCAGTCGCGGGTGTCCGCGTGCCAGTTGACCACTGACATGCCCCGGGCCCGGGAGAGCTTGAGCGTGGTGGATGTCCAGTGGTGCCCTCCGGGTGCGCGGAAGAAGCACGGCTTGGCCCCGGTCGCGGCGACGATGGACTTGGTCGCCGTGTCGAGTTGCTGCGCCTGCGCCGTGGCCGTCATCTTGTCGAACGAGGCCTTCGGGGTGGAGCCGGTCACGTTCATCGGGTGGGTGTCGCTGTGGTTGCCGATCCTGTTGCCCGCGGCGACGATCGTGCGCAGCGTGGCCGGGTCCCGGCGCGCGGCTCGACCGGTGACGAAGAACGTGGCGTGGACACCCTTGGCCTTGAGCACCGCCAGGATCTGCGGGGTGAACTTGCTGGGGCCGTCGTCGATGGTCAGCGCCACAGTCTTGGCGTACGTGCTGTACGTGGTGCTGCGCACCGAAGTGGCTGGCGCGGAGCACGGGACCACCTTCGGCGGCACGGGTAGGGAGCTGCCCCTGGTGACAGTCGTAGACACCGGTGACTCGGAGCCGGCTGCTGAGGCTGGGGTGCTGGAAGCCGGCGCGGCAGCGGCACAGGCCATGAGGGCTGCTGCGATTGACGCGGTCAGCACGTCACGGACGGAGAGCAAGGCGAGTCGCCTCCAGGCTTGGACGGGTGTGAGAGCACGCGTTGGACCCTTCGCGGCGCACTGGGTGCAAGCCCGCCACGTGCATCAGTGCGAGATCTGAGCTCATGTTCCGCCGAGGGCTGACCCGGACCTCGCGACTTCCCGGCGCCGACCCCATCCCCACCGTGATGGGGCGCCCCAGTTGCGGTGGGACGGGGGTGCCGATGACGTCGGCATCCGGGTAGCGGGCGCGGGTGACGAACACGGGCGGGCTCCTTGTGCCGGGTGCGCCCAAGTGCACACCGGGTCGGGTTCGGTGCGGCAAAAGCCCCTGCTCAGAGCTGATCTGCTGCTGGTGCTGAGCCTACGATCCGCGGGCCCCCGATCCCTGAACCACCGGCAACTTCCGTCCGTTCGGAGGATGGAGAGGCCCGCACGGGGTTTCAGCGGAGTCAGACCCGTCCGTCGGCTCGCCGGTGCCGCTGGAGGAGCCAGTCCGGGAAGTCGCGTCGCTGGAACGCTCGCAGTCGTTCTCTCCTCGGTCGTTGAGCGGGCGGAGCGAGTCGAAACGCGCCGAATTGACCCCGGCACGGTCCGAGGCGTTCCGACTCGGTCGCTTCGCTCTCTCGCTCAACGAGCGGGGGTAGGACCGACCCGCCGCAGGCGTCTCCGCGCACCCGGAGGTCATCTCTTGCCCGCGCCTCCGATTGCCATACGGGCCACAGCCGGAACCTCATCCGCGGGCAGAGGTCGCCGGGTGTCGCCGGCGGCGCGCAGCGCGTAACCCTCGTCGAAATAGCTCAGCAGCGCGCGGATGGCGGCATCCGGCCGCCTCGCGTAGAAGTGGCTGATCGCCCGGTCGGTGCGGCTGTTCCCGAGCCGACGCCGGATCTGCTGGGTGGCCGCGATGAGGTCGGCGGGCTCAGCGGTTCCGTACGTCGCGGCGATGCGTGCGATGCGCCCCTCACGTGAGCACGTCATCTCAACCGTCTGCGCCGTGGCAATAGCATCGAGGATGTCGCCTGGAAGCCAGAGCCGCCCGACGTGCGGTCCCTCGTCTTCGAGCCACACCGGCCGCTCTTCGTCGCACGCAGCGAGCGCTGCGGCGATCGAGGCATGGAACTCGGACTCGCTCGGTTGGGGCGAGGAGAGTCCGATGCGGCCAAAGCTCGACCCGCGGTGAACAGCGAGCTCCTCCAGGTCGACGATCTGCTCCCCCGAGGCCGCGAGGCGCGCCAGCATTTCGGTCTTTCCGGCGCCGGGAAGACCGGTCAGAACGACGAAGCGCATCGGGCTAGTGCCCCCTGAACGGTGAGCAAGCTCGGAACTCCGTGTCCACGGAGAAGAACGCGCAAACTTCCGCCCAGGAGGACTCCCATCAGCCCGGAAATTCTTCCGTTCCTCGGTTCAAATTCGAGTGTGCACTGCACTGCCTTTGGTCCCCTCATGGTCTGACGGGGCAGGGGTGCTGTCAAGGGCGACCGCGCCGTCCTCACTGGGTGATGCGGTCGAACGCGAGCCCTGACCGGGCCTCGCCGCGACCGGTCGTGACCCTGCGGGCGTGCCACACGACGGGAGTCCCGTCGTACCGCCGCGCACGTCGCAGCAGTCCCTGGACCTGGACGCCCGCGCGCGACACCTCCTCCTCGTGCACGAAGTACGCCGCGGTCCGGTGGTCGTCGTCGTCGATCCCTTCGCGGAGGATCGAGGTGACGGGCCGGATGAGGGTGTCCTCGGGGCCGATCGTGCGGCGAATGGTGCCGCGCTGCAGCTGGATCGCGCGTTGCTCACCGTCGAGGTGCACCGGGATGAAGGGGATCCAGTTCTCGGCGACCTCGGTCTGCAGGGTGTAGCGCAGGCCGGCTGATCCGGCCTCGCCGATCGGAACAGGTGTCGGCGCTGCGTCGGCCGTGGGGTCCAGCTGCTGACGCAGTCGCCGGGACGCCTCCGCGGCATCTCGCGAGGCGTCGAGGCCGTCCGGGATGCGCTGCTCGATCGCCCACACCATGTCGGCGGTCTCGTCTCGCACGAAGGCCGCCTGTTCGCTGGGCTCGCCGTCGCTGATGTGGGGGAGGGTTTGCGGCATGAACAGGTGCTGCGGCAGTGGCGCGTGACCCGGCCCGGACGGACGAGGAGAGAGGCTGAAGGCATCCCACCCCGTCCAGTCCGGGCCCGACGGCGCGACCGTCGGCAGGACGAGCGTGCGCCAGCCGAACGTGTCGGTGACGATCACGCCCTGCAGCTCGGCCATGGTGCCGACCGGCTGACGGCAGACGATCGTGAACCAGTCGTTGCCGTAGAGCAGCGCGAACTCGCTGACCACGATGCGTGCGGCATCCGTCGCGTCCGCGCTGAGCTTGCCGAGGTCAACGGCGGCATCCTCGAACTGCCACCAACGCGGCTTCGGCATGCCGGGGTACTCGGCGGGCGTCGGGATCACGGTCCGCACATCCACGGTCGCCGCGGTCGTCCCGTCCACGGTGGCGGGGCTCGTCGCACCCTGGTCGAAGGAGTACCAGTCGAGGTGCCCGCCCTGGTGCTCGGCGGCATCCACCACGGTGTTCCAGGCGCCGCGTTCGATCGTGCCGCTCACGGCGTACTCCAGCTGGTCGCCCTCCCAGCGACTGGCGGCCGTGCCCGTGCCCGGTTGCGCGTAGGTGCTCTCGAACCACGCACGGTACGCCAGCAGCGCGTCACGAACGGTGGTCAGCCACCCCGTTGGGAGGGCGCCCGCGAACTCCGCCGGGAACATCGCGACCGTCAGGTCCGGCCGCGTGGACTCGTAGACCCGCACTCCGTCGACGCACCGCCCGCGCAGCGCGTGCCGCGCCCGCACGGCTCGCGGCGCCGTGCGGTCCCGGGCGACCGCGACCGGGTCCGTCGGCTCGCTGTCGTCGTGTCCGAAGAACCGGTAGAAGATCTCTCGCATCGCATGCGGGTCGTAGTCGGCGGGAGCCACCCCCGACGCGAGGACGGCCGCGTCGACCCGGCTCATCAGAGTGCGGCCGAGCCGGGCACGCACGATGAGCGGGAAGCTGATCGGCAGCCGCTCGGTCATCGCGTCGACACCGTCGTCGGGGTCGGCACCGTCGACCATCATCGGGCTGACCTGCCTGGCCAGCGTGGCGAAGATGGCTGATCCGGCATCCGTTCCGGCGAACTCGCCGAACTGCCACTGCCGCCCCAGCATGAACGCGGGGTCGGCGATCTTCGCGGCCAGCGTGCCCGCGAAGTCCACCATCCGGGCCCGGGGCTCGAGCCTGGACCAGATGCGCAGGGGCTCACAGGTCGGGGAGATGAAGCCCATCACACGTCCCTAGGAATTGTTCTGGTGGAAGTCGAGGATGACGCGGTCGCCCGCGACAGCGGTGCCGGAGGCGTGCGGCACGACCTCGCCGACGAGCAGCGGCAGCAGCTGCCCGTACCGGCTCGCGCCGATGTGCTCGACCTCGACCATGCGGTTGCGGGCGAGCTCGAGGGTGTCGTGCAGGGTCGCCGCGAAGTCGGTGAGGGTCCATGCCTGGTCGCGCACGGGGGGAACCGCGAGCAGGATCGCCTGGGGCGCCGTCGCATCCGGCTGGTCGTAGTGCAGTGCGACGCCGGTCATCTCCTCCCGGTACGGCACGGACTCGCTCCACTCGTCCACGAGCAGCGCGGTTCCGGTGGCGCCCACTGCCGGCAGCTCGCCCGCGCCGAAGATCACGACGCTCACCTTGCCCGTGAGGAGGGTCGGGTCCGGCAGCGGTCCGCCGAGCCACGGATCGGTGTCGTCGTGGGGCAGCTGGGCGACGGAACCGCTGACCGGGTCGCGCCCCAGCGCCTCGGCCAGCACCTGTACGTCCGCCAGGTCGGCTGCGCCGCGCCGCACCGCCGCCGCACCCTCGAGCCACCCGTCCAGCTCGTGCGGAGCCACGAGGTCCGCGTCGAGCGCCGTCTGCAGGTCAGCGCGCACCGGGTCCAGTCCCACGCGGGGGATGAGCGTGAGCCCATCACCGAGCAGGTCCTTGGCTGCCTGCATCCAGACGCTCGCGGGCCTGGGGTCCGGTGTGGCGGCAAGGGTGGCGGATGCCGTGCGGCATCGCTGTGCAAGGTCGAGGAAGGCGACCTCGGTCGACTGCAGCAGCTCGGTGCTCACCTGGATCCGCGACAGGTAACGGCGGGGCAGGCCGATCCGGATGCCGTAGGCCTGCGCCGCCTGCGCCGCCGCGCGCCACGCCTCACGACCGCCCCAGAAGGCGTCGAGTCGCGCGAGCCTGGCAGCCACGTCGGTGGGCGAGCCCGTCGTGACGTCGAGTGTCGGCAGCCAGGCGCTCGGATGCTCGGATGCCGGATCCGCCGGCACACGCTTCCGCAGCGCGCCGAGCCACCCGGCCGGGTCGCCGTCGAGCACCGTGGGGTCGGGCGCAGCCGCCTCGCTGAGCAGCTGTGCCAGCGTGAGAGCGTCGGCGGTGGCGCCGTCCAGCAGCCGCTGCACCCGCAGCGACAGGTCCTCCACATCGATGCCGTCACCCGCGGTCGCGGTGAACTCGGGCGCGGCGTAGTCCGACGCCTGGGCGGGCTTCGCCGTGCCGAGCAGGTCGACCGCAGCTTCCAGCAGCGGGCCGACGTCCGTGATGCTCCGGATGCCGGGTCCCCACGCCGGCGCCCGCCCGGACTCGATGCGCCACGAGTCGGTCGCCGTCGTCTGCGGGCCGTCGGCGACCACCACGCCCGGCTGGTCAGGAGGCAGGTCAGGCGGGCGCAGCTGGTCGAGCACCCGGGCGGTGAGGGTGCCCACGGCCGTGTCGAACCCGTCGGCGAGCATCGCGACGAGGTCGAGCGGCTGCAGGCCGAGCTCGGCGAGCGACACCTCGGGAAGGGCCGTCCCGGGAGCGAGGCCGTCGGAGCTCAGCCGGATCCGTGTCGCAGCCGGATCGCCCAGCAGCCCTCCCAGCCAGTGGTTGACCGCGGGTTCGAGCGCCGCGCGCGCACTCATCGGCACGGCATCCCATCCGTCGGGCCCGGTGGGCGGGTCGGAGGGGACGACCGGCAGCTGCAGGATGAGTGTGTGGCTCACCGGCAGGCCGGTGCGCGGCGTGTCGACGACTTCGGGATGCGGGATCGCAGTGCCCTCCGACAGGGCTGCGAGCACAGCCGCTGCCCGGGCGTGATTGCCGCGCACCAGCTGGTGCACGGTCTCGCTCGTGGTGAGGTCGCCGAGCGCGTCGAGCGCGTCGGCGATCGAGTCGATGCCCTGGAGCACCCCGGCGAGCTGGGGCGTGAGGGGATCCGGAAGCGCGTCCCGCTGGGTGCCCCACGGGTGCCCGCCCGGATGCGCCATGAGCGTCTGGAACAGGGTGCCCTCGGCATCGGGGTCGTTCGCCTCGATCCAGTCCAGGATCGCGCGCACCAGTGCGAGCCCGTCGACCACGTAGCGCGTCGGCTCGGTCACCGCGGCGGCCGACGGGTTGACGGCCGCGACGGTCGGATAGGCGCGCCGCAGGGGGAAGATCGTGGCGTCGAGCTCGACCACGTGTGGCGTGTCCGGTCGGGCGTAGTACTCGTGGAGGAACCGCTCGAGCCGGTAGCCCAGCAGCGCTCCGAGGTCGTTGCCGGCGCGGACGCCGTCGATGAGCGACAGCGCGACCCGCACGCGGTCGGACGACAGGTTGACCGACATCTCGTTGCCGAACGACCCCTCCGCCGTCTGCGACCGGTAGGCCGCGCGCAGGATCGCCGCCGTGACGGCGTGCGTGGGCGACGGGGTCTGGATGAAGCCCTCTGCCGACGGGTCGGGACTGAGCGGCCGGCCCGGGAGACCCGCCAGGGCAGGCGGCACACCGGTCGCCGCGCCCCTGGCCGGGCTCGGCGTGAGGTTCTCGACCCAGCCGTACGCGCCGACCTGCGCGCCCCGCGGACGAGCTGCGCGCAGCG
Organism: uncultured Actinomycetota bacterium; assembly: GCA_963800505.1. Taxonomy (GTDB): domain Bacteria; phylum Actinomycetota; class Actinomycetes; order Actinomycetales; family Dermatophilaceae; genus Fodinibacter. The sequence goes on along the minus strand of CAWDBL010000026.1, from coordinate 74,750 downwards.
TGCGCAGCCGTCGGTTCGCGAGCCCGCCGACCCACGCGTCGAGGCGGTAGCTGCACAGATCGAGGTGCTCCCGGGTCAGCGCCGTCATGCGGTCGGCGGGCAGCTGCGCGAACGCCGTGACGGCGCTGCGGTGCTCGGTCATGACGGCCGGGAGAGGCGAAGCGAGGACCTGGGCCATCGTGCGGCCGTCCAGGTCGGCGGGCACGGGGGCGCCGCTGTCGCTCAACGCCGCGAGGTCGTTCACCGTGGCGAACAGAAGCCCCCAGGCCGAGGTGCGCGAGATCATGCCGCTGGACCAGGTCTGGTACAGGCTCGACGTGCCGAGGATCGACAGCGCCTGCTCCGTCATCATGCCCCGGGAGACGAGGATGCCGGCCGCCGTGCGGCGCGCCTCGGCGAGCAGCGCGTGCCGCACCAGCAGCTCGGCCAGGCCGACGTTCGCGATGTCCTGCTCGGTGCGCCCCCTGAGGTCGGGCAGGGTCCGGTCGAGCAGGCTCAGGATCCAGCTGCCGGTGCCGGGCGTCGCACCGACGGGGGCTGCGGACACCGCACCCTGCAGGGGCCGGAGCCCCGTCAACAGGCGCAGGCCGTACGCGCGGGACGTCTCGATCCGCTCCAGCACCGGCTGCCAGTCCGTCGACGCTGTGCCGGTCCCGGGATCACGTGGTACGGATGCGGGAGGCAGTGCGAAGGCCAGGCGAAGGACGCTCTCGAGGTGCTCCATGAGGGCGAACGGTCCGAACTCGGCGGCGGTGTTCGGGGTCGATCCGTCGGCGGGCGGGATGCCGAAGTTCAGCCCGAGGTCGGGCTCGCCGCGCACCCCACCGCGGTCGGCGACGTTGACCGAGAACCGATAGCTCGAACCCACGGACGAGGACTCCAGGCCGAGCATCCCCAGGAAGTGCTGCTGTGCGTCGAACCCGGTCTGCCCCACCTCCGGGCTGTGCGCATGCCTGACACCCGGCCGGCCGTCGGCCCCGACCCGGATGCCCGACCAGTCCTCGTGCAGCCGGCGGAACAGCTCGAGCAGGGTGTCCTCGAACTTCTGCTGCCTCGCGCGCTGGGCGGGCGGCGCCGCGTGGGCACCGGGGTCGCGCAGGTCGGGCCGGAACCGGCTGAGGGCGACCGCTGGGAGCAGGGCGTACGGCTCGTCGTCGACCCGGAGGGCCGGGAGCAGCCCGCGTGCCGAGACGTCGCCGAGCGCGTAGGCGCGCAGGCGGTCGCGCGCGTCGCGGCTGACGAGGCCGGACGCCAGCTCCTCCAGCGCGTGACCGATCGTGCCGGGATAGAGCACACGGTTGGCCAGCAGCGAGTCCCTGGCATCCGTCCCGTCGGCGCCCTTGACGTGGGCGACCACGTCGGCATCGATCCCGAGCGCGGCCGCGAGGCGGGAGCCGTCGGAGTCGCTCGTGGCGCCGGCCAGCGAAGGTCCCCGCTCGATCGGGTAGGCGGTGAGGGGATCGTCCGCGCTGGAGTGCCCGGCCTGCTCGTCCTCCGTGTTGTTGGTCGGCGTTCCGATGGGCAGCAGGGACAGGCCCTGCGCGGTGTAGTGGTGCGCGTCGAGCATGCCCGACAGCCGCGCCTCGCCGTCTGCCGCGTCGCCGTTCGAGAGGCCGAGGACGAGGAGCTCGTCGACGCCGCGCGCCGCCTCCTGCGAGGTGAGGGTCAGGCGCAGCGCCATCCCCATCCTCTCCGCCTCGTCGAAGTCGGTCATCCACTTGATGGAGTCGGGGACCACGAGGTTGCCGTCGTCGTCGAGGCTGAACGTGTCGCTGGCCGGGTCGAGCCCGAGCTTGAGGTCGTGCGGGATGGACCGTCCGGCGGCGACCTTGCCGGCCTTGCCGCCCGTGACGGTGAAGACGGCGAACCTGTCGGGAAGCACGGTGGACGATGCCGCCCGGGTCCACGTGCCCGTCCTCGTGCCGACGTCGGGGATCGTGTGCGTCGGCGGGGGTTCCACGGGAATCCGCGGGATCCGCTCCAGGAGGTCGCCGAGCAGTTGCGCCCAGTCGGGCGGGAGGTTGCTGAACACCTGCGGGAGACCCTCGACCGCCGCCGCCGACGTCTTCAGCCGAGCCGCGATGGGCTCGATCGACGCCTCCGGCAGCGCATCCGCCGCATCGACGGAGGACTGCAGCGACTGCAGCGCCTTGTCGATGCGGGCGAGCTGCCGCGGAGGAAGAGCCGTCGTCGGTCTCGGCAGGGGAGGGCGCACCGGCCCCGGCCTGGGGCGAACGGGATCGAGAGGCAGACCGCGACGCTCGAGCAGCTCCCGGGGCGGCCTCGCGATGCCGCCGTCGAGCTCGGCGAGCCGCTTCTCGAGCACCGTGATCGCGTCGTTGATGCTCGTTGCGGCGAGCGCTCCCGCCGTCGGGGACGTGTCCGCGGGCTCGGCCGGCTCCGTCACCCGGGCGATCCACGCGGCTCGCCGGGTGCTGCGCCCGATGCAGAGTGCGCGCCAGGCGCCCTTGCGCAGTTCCTCGTCGGTGCCCGCGGCTGTCGTCGCCACCCAGAATGCCGTCGCGTCGGCGCGCTCGGTATCGGTGAGGTCCTCTTCGTGGCTGTCGACGGCCACCGGGTCGGGGTAGACGCGGACAAGCAGCTGATGGACCGTCTTCGTCCCAGCCGTGATCGCGAACACGGTGGATGCGGTGCGGCCGGGCACCCGCTTGTCGAGGTCCGGCCGGTCGCTCGGGGTGGCCTCGATCTCGGCGCGCAGCTCGGCGGCGCCGAGGCGGGTGGCGGCCATGTCGAGCTTCGCGAGCAGATCGGCCTTCATCGCCCCCGGCAGCACGGCTATTCCCGCAGCGGCGGCGTGCAGGTCCGGGTCGAGCGCGGCCCGAGGATCCGCGAGTCTGTCGGCGATGAGCTGCGCAGCCTCGGCCGAGGCCGCGAGCGCAGACCGGTCGAGCCGGACGACGTGCCCGGCACCGAGGGCCTGGGCGCTCGTGCCGTCGTCGATCACCACCCGTGGCGCCGGCCGCGCCGCTGTGCCGCCGGGGTCCAGCGCGGCATCCCGGGCGCCCAGCAGGTCGGGGCGCAGCAGACGCCCCGCAGGCGTGCGACCCAGCCCGCGTGCGGCCTGCGCGCCCGTCCGGACGCCGAGATCGGCGACGAGCTTCAGCGTCGGCGTGACGCGGGTCCTGATGGTTGCCAGCACGGCGTCGGCCGCGGCATGCAACGTGTCGAGCCGAGCTGTGAGCCGCTCGCGCTGGTAGCCCGACCGCAGCGCGGCGAGCGCCGTCCGAGCGGCGTCGAAGTCCGCCGACACGACGGCGACCGCTCGTGCCAGGCCCTTCTGCTGGGCGGGGGTTCCGGTGAGGATCGGCTGCTCGAGCTGGACGCGCAGTGCATGGAGCACCGCCGCGAGCGCCGTGAGGTCGGCTTCGGTCGCCTCGTACAGCGGCGCCTCCACCACGGACTTGAGCTTCGCCTTCTCCTTGACGTTGCCGACGAGCCTGGTCGCGTAGGGGCGGTCGCGCAGCCGCCGCAGGATGCCGTCGAGCTGGCCCAGCAGGTCGAGCAGGTCCCCGAGGTGGTCGGTCGCGTCGGGCACCTCGGCCGTCGTGAATCGGGTCTCGACCCGCACCGGGATCAGCACCGCCGGCACCTGCGTGTCGAAGCCGGATGCGAGGGCGCCGAGCGCGGTCACTGCGGCCGCAGTATCGGGGTCGGTCGTCAACGTCGACCAGTCGACGGTGCTCATGTTCATCGCGTGCTCGGCCTCCTCTCGCGTCAATCGACGGGCAACATGTCGGTGGCGTGCCGTGCGAGCCACACCGGGTTCTGGCTGAGGATCGACGCCATGTGGGCCGAGGTGAGACCCCACGCCGGCAGGCCACCGGTCGTCGGCGTGAGGGCCGCATTGGCCGTCACGAGCACCTGGCTGGGCGTCGCACCCGCGACGGGCTGGAGATGCTTCCAGTTCAGGTCGTCCCAGCTGGCCAACGGCGGCGGGGCGGTGGTCGGGTCCTCGTCGAGGTCGAGCCCGAAGCGCAGCTTGCCGGGCCGTTCCATGAAGCAGAAGAAGAAGCCGGCGTCGGTGTCGTCGCCCGCTGCCTCGTCGGGTGTCATCTCGAACCCGTACAGGGAGATGTCGGGGTCGAGTCCGCCGCGGATCACGGGGTACCGGATCTCGCCGGACTGGTCGAGCGTGCGACGTCGGCCGGCGCCCGAGCCGACGTAGGCGCCGCGCTGCGCGAACACGATCGTGTCGGGGAACTTCACGAGCAGCTCGGCGCGCACCACCAGCACCAGCAGGCCCGACAGCTGTGGCGAGTTCGCACCGAGATCCTGCCTCCAGCCGTGCAGCTCTGGAATGTCCGGCGGGCGCTGCGCACCCGCGTCTGCGGCGTCGAAGAACCTGCGGAAGTACGTCCCGCGCTGGTCGGTGGGGTACTCGTTCCACAGCAGCTCCCTCGCGAACTCGGTGCTCACGCCGGCGAGCATCGCCTCGATGAAGCGGACGTTGGGCACCATGAGCGCGATCGACTCCACGGGAAGGTCGGCGATGTTGGGGATGATGTAGTCCTGGCCGAGCAAGCGCAGCGGCTCGAACAGCGGGTCGTCGAACGTCGGATAGGCCATCACCTGGGTCAGCCTGCGGTTGGTCGCGATGTCGTCGGGCAGGTCGTCGACGCCTCCGATCACCTTCGCCAGCCGTGCGACCATCGCCACGAGCGGTCTCAGCTGGAGTGAGACCTGCGCGGCGAGCGCGTCCGGCGCCGAGAGCTCCGCCGCAGGACCCGGGATCGGCCGCAACGACGCGAGCGTCGAGAAGTCCGACATCGCAGCGGCGAAGATGCTCGCGTTGTCGAACCCCGCCGTGGGAGCAAGGGTCGTGAACGTCGTGCTGGTGTCGCGGGTGATCACGACGCCGAGGTAGTTCTTCCCGTCGATGGTCGACCCGTAGTAGTCGTCGAAGGACGCTGCCGGCATCTGCACCAGCGTGGGGTCGTCGCCGGTTCCGACCGTGAGCCCTGAGAGCGCGCCGGAGATGATGGTGGCCTCGGCGCGAAGTGCGGCGTTCGCGGGGTCCGCCGCGGGGAACGCGGTGTCGAGCCGCTGGCCGACGCCCGTCGTCAGGTCGGCCAGCGTCGTGCCTGCGAGCGTGCCGTTCGCCCGGCGCTTCTCGACTTCGTCCCCTGCGAGCACGGGCAGCACGTCGCGGCCGCGAGGACGCTGCGCCGCCACCGCGTCGACCGCCGTCTGCACGACCTGCGACGCGATGCCGAGCGCGGGATCGGGAGCCGGTGGCGCGGTCGAGACGGCGGTCGCGGCACCCGGGTCCGCATTCAGGCGGCCGATCAGCCCGCCCTCGAGGGGCACCCCCGGCCCGCTGATGAGCGACCGGATGAGCGGGCGCGCCGGCCGGGTGATCCGCCGGAACGCCGGCGCCTGGGCGGCGGCGGGAACGCGGCTCGCGTCGACCGCGCCGCGGATGGTCGTGTCGCCCGACACGCCGGCGCGCAGCGCCGACTGCACGCCGGCGCTCAGCCCCAGCATCCGGTCGGGGCCGGAGTGCGAGATGTGCTTGGCATACACGCGGTCGCTCGCGGTCATCGCGAGATCCGCCTCGCGCAGGCGCTGGTTGACGGCATCCAGCTGCTCGACCTGCGCCCAGGCGCGCTCCATGTACTCCTCGTCGCGCTGGCGGACGATCTCGGCACCGAGCCCCGCGGCCGCGCGGCTGCGCGGATCGAGGTTCAGCTCGCCGACCCACCGCGTGTCGGCGGAGGTGGCATCCGCGATCCGGGCGAGTCCCGCGTGCTTGCGGGCGTACGCGGGCGGCGTCACGATGGGGTCCTCGTCGTCGGCGGCGCCGTTGTCCCGGAAATCCACAGCGAGGTCGACGACCTCGCGCAGCTGGTCGATCACGGGCGCGCCCGGGGACGTGGGGTAGTCCACGCGGCTGTCGAAGTCGACCGGGGCGAGCGCACCCTCGAAGGCGACGGTGGTGCCGGCCGGCACCTCGATGCCGGCGCCGGGATCGGCGATGTCGAGGTCACGGGTGCCGAAGTCGTCCGACTCGATCCGGTAGGCCTTGGGTCGCCGGGCGAGCACCTCGAAATCCGCCAGCTCGCCGGTGCGGAAGCTCCAGTCGTACAGCACGGGGAACACGCGCGGTTGCCCCTGCCCCCACGACGGCTGCTGAGCGGCGATCGTGCCGGGCGTGACCGGCGAGCCGATGCCCGCGAGCCGGCCCGTCTCCATGGCCGGCACGACGAACGCCCGGTAGCCCGTGTTCAGCTCGAGCCGGCGCGGGCTGATCAGCCGCGAGAGAGCGAGGTCGGGAGCACTGTTCACCTTCGCGTCGAGCAAGGCGCCCGCGTCGCCGGCGCCGAGGTTGCCGTGCGCCTGCACGTGCGCCCACGCCCACGTCTCGAGCAGGTTCGGCATCGGCGCGGTGTCGTTCACGGTGAGGATCGCGACCTGCCCGGGCACGGGCGTCAGGGTGTACTCGCCCTCGGCGAGCACCACCAGCACCATCCACGGGCGCAGCCGGTGATCCGCCGTCGCCCGAGCGGGGGTGTAGCGCCAGGGGAAGTCCTCGTCGTAGAACTCGACATGGGCGAGCTCCCCCGGGCTGGCGTTGACGCTACCGGCGACCGGCATGACGCGCAGGACGGCATCCGGGCGGAAGCTCTTGACGTCCCCCGGTCCGACGAGCGACACCTGCTGGCTGACAGCGGACGGAGCGACCGCGACGGCGCCCGGCACCGGAACGGACTCCAGGGTGATGGATGCCGTGAACGTGGCACGGTCCTTCGGGCCGGCGCTCGGCGTCGCGCCCAGGTGGTCCTCCTGGTCCACCTGCGTGGCGATGCCCCGCCGCGACCACGGCAGGAAGCTGTACTCGGGCAGTTCAGACGCCAACCTGCACCTCCGGGACGATCTGGAAGCGCCGTCCGTCCACGGGCAGCGCGGCGAGCCGCTGTTCGGCATCGGTGCGGCTGAGAAGGACGGAGCCGGAGGCCGCCGGCTGCCCGTCGGCGCCGAGTGGCGCGAGCGAGTCCTTGGCCGTGACGGCGAAGAGCGGCTCGGCGACCGTGGCCGGGCGCACGGTGCCCCGTTCGGCGAGCTTCGCCTGCTGCCTCGACGCAGCCGACGCGGCGATAGAGCCACCGGCGACCAGCTGCGAGAAGCTCAGCTTGGGGTTCGCCGGGACGGCCGGGGGCGTCGGTGCGCCAGGGTCAGGGTCGTCGATGACGATCATCTCGTAGGACTGCGGGTGCAGCAGCACGAGGTCGGCCTCCAGCTCCTGGCCTGAGACGGCCTGCATGCCGTTCGGGCGGTCTTCGAACGCGGGCGCTTTCAGCAGATCGGTGTTCGTGCTCGTGGACCCCGCGAACGTCGACGGCGAGAACGGTGCCGAGACGTCCACGAAAGCGATGGGATCGAGTGTCGTCGTGCCGAACGTGAGCCCGGTGATCGTGACGCGCTGGACGTCGCTCGGCGGGGTCTTGCCGACGAGGCCGATGTCGGTCTCGAGCGGAATGAGGTTCTGCCGCGCCGACAGCAGGCCGGCCGCGTCCACCACGAGGGCGCTGCTGGGCAGCGGCATCATGGTGACACCGGCCGACGCCGAGGCGGACAGGTCGGCGGCCCAGTTCAGTGGGTCGCGGAACTGGTCCAGCAGCTTCGGTAGCACGGGCTGCGCCGGGATGCTCGTCTCGTGGGCGCCTCCGAACGTGGCCTCGACGTCCACGCTGATGCTGAAGAACAGGAAGCCGATGCTGGCCGTGCCGTGGGCATACCACGGGGTCGGCCCTCGCAGCTGCAGGTCCAGCTTGATCGAGCAGACGTCCGTGCTACCCGCCGTGACCGCGAGCCGGCCCCACATGTGGGCATCGATGAGGAACGGCACGAACTGCACCAGCACGTCGAAGCCGAGGTCGCCGCTGATCGAGAACCCGTCGACGCCGACGAAGAACTCGAGCTGCGCTCCGAACTGGATGGTGTTGCTCGTCACTGCGAAGTACAGGCGCAGCGTGAGGCGCGGGTTGTCCTTGAGCAGCGACAGCGTGAGCCGCCGCATCGCGGGGAGCCTGAGGTTCGACGCAGGTGTGTAGCTCGGGTGGAACCCGCCGATCGACACGACGAGATCGGGCCGCGCGCCCCAGCACAGGCGGATGGCGATGTCTCCCTCGAGGCTCAGCTTGAAGTCGGCGTAGCCGATGAACGAGTCGTAGATCGCCGCGTCGAAGTAGAGCAGGCTCGCCCCGACGTCGATGCCTCCGATGAAGGCGACCTTCAGATCGACGACGGCCTCGTCCGGTGTCGGGAGCGCCAGCCGCAGCACGCCGAGCAGCGCGATGTTCGGCTGCGGCGCGATCTCGAGGACGATCCCGATCTTGAGAGTGACCAGGGCCGGGTTCATCCAGGTGATCATGCCCATCGGGGCGATGAGGAAGTGGCCCTCCTGCGCCGGGAACGACTCCTCGAGGTCGCGGACGATCACGTCGATGCGGTTGATGATGTCGGTGGGGAAGAGGATCGAGTCGGCGGTGCCGGTGCGCAACCCATCGCGGATCCGGTCGACATCCATCCCGCGGTTGAGGCCCAGGAGGCCGCCCGCGCCCGCGAAGAAGAAGCCGTAGCCCAGCGGGATCGGCACGGGCAAGGTCACCGTGATGAGCATCAGCAGGGAGAACCCGGGTGAGCCGTCGGCGTTCTTGGTCGTGATGATGCCGATGGCGGTGAGTGAGAACTTCTTCAGCACGGCGATCTCGAGCGCCCCGACGTAGCGGCCGCGCGCCTCGTCGACCAGCAGGAAGCCGCCGAGACGGATGGTCGAGGCATCCAGCGAGAATCCGAAGCCGTCCGGCGGCTTGAACGACAGCACCGCGCCGGACCCCGAGATGGTCACGCGCAGTCCGACCCGGTCGACCGTCACCGCGATGGGTCCGAGCTCGGCGTTGCCCGAGAGCGCAGCGATGACGTCGGTCCGGTCGCCGAAGACCGCCGCGAGGTACAGCTCGCGAAGCAGGACCACGTCGAAGATGTTGAGGTTGAGCGGGAACGTCAGCTCGATGCCGTTGGCGAGGTCGCCGGGCGCTCCGTGCACCTCGAGCGAATCGTTGCGATACGCGACCGCCATCGTGAATCCGGCCCCCAGCTCGCTGGGTATGAGCTTCGCGACGAACGAGTCGCCGTCCTCCCCGTTCACGCGGATGACAGTGTGGTCGAGCTCCACCGCACCGCCGAGGCTGTCGACGACGAAGGTCGCCTGGCTCGTGGCCGGGTCCCAGAACTCGAAGCTGCCGAAGAGCATCGCGGCGATGCCGCCGACCTGCACGACGCCGCCGTCGCCGCCGAACAGGGGACGGTCGTCGGCGGCCCCCGAGATCCGCAACCCGACGCCGTTGATGTCGAGGCCCGGCGCGGGTGCGACCGGCAGGGCCGGGTGGGGAGAGGGGCCGACCACCCACGCTGTCGCGCCGCGGTCGTCGCCGATCCAGTCCTGCTCACCGAAGAGCACGGTCACCGAGACATCACCCGGGAAGTCCACCGACCCCTTCAGCCGGATGCCGAGGCGGCCGCTGTCCTCGGCGACCTCGAGTCTGAGGTCGGTGGTGAGGTCGACTCCCACACCCGACAGCGCGGCCTTGAGGGCGCCCAACCCCATCACGGGCGGCTCGGGGAACCGATCGACGATCTGGAGCGTCCCGCTGGGGCTGGTGATGACCTCCGCGCCGAACAGGATGTCGCGCGCGCTCGGCCCGTCCGTCCAGAGAGCCTCCTCGAGCAGCGCCTCGAGCTCGGGCAGCACGTACCGGATGACCAACGGCAGCAACCAGGAGCCTGCGAGCCGCAGACCACCCTCGGGCGTGAGCGTGATAGAGGGCGCCGGCACGAGCACCACCTCGATGTCGCCCGTCGCCGCGTCGCCGAGGGGCAGGATGCGAAAGCCGACGCGCTCGCCGGCGACGGTGAACTCGACCTCCGGCCTGAACCAGTCGAGCGGATCGCCGACGTCGACGCACGCCCGTACCAGCCCCTCGAAGTCGTCGAGGTAGCCGAGCCGCGCAGAGACGATCGTGACGGGCCCGGTGTCGAGACCGGTGAGGCTGACGAGCAACTGCGGATGGCCTGCAGCTGCCCAGCCGAGCTCGGCCCCGAGCACGCTTCCGGCGACGAGGTCCATCTCCCACCGCAGGCGGTTCTCGACGCGACTGATGCGGTGACCGGCAGGCAGCGCGATGGCTCCGGGCCTCGTGCCGTCCGGGAACAGTCCTTGGATGAGACCGATGACGTTCGCCGGGTCGGTGACCTGCGACCGCAGCCAGTCCGGGTCGAGCATGTGGCGCAGCCGATCGGCCTGTGCGGTGCCGATGAAGCCGCCCGCCGCCGGGTCGTAGATCTCGAGCGCCTGCGCGATCTGCAGCGCGACGTCCAGGACGGGATGCGGCGGGGTCGGCGTCAGCGCGTCCGTGATCTCCTGCAGCACCCTGGGCACGAGCGCCGTGACCGTCGAGCCGAGCAGCTCGCCGAGTCCGGACGCCGTGGGCAGCAGCTGGATCTGACCGACGTTGTCCGGTGTGACGACCAGCCGGATGCCTGCTGCACTGACGCCGAACGCGATGGTGATGTCGCCCCAGGCACCCGGGAGGGTGAGGTCGAGCGTGATGTCCCCGGCCGGCGTCACCTGCACGTCGGCCGGCAGCGGACCCGTCGTGCGCAGGTCGACCCCGAGCCCGACGGTGGCGCTGACCACATCGGAGTCCTCGCCGAACGTGCCCGCGAGCTGGACGTGCAGCGGGGCGCTGCCTCTCGCCGTGATGAGGAAGCCGCCGGGCAGCGCCAGACCCTGGTCATCGGCGAGGCCGAGGGCACCACCGATGGTGCGCAGCAGACTGTCGATCCGGTCGCCGTCGAGCAGACCGTCCGCCGTGCCGAGGGCGGCGGGGCTGCTCAGCCACCCCACCGGATCACGGACGAGCGCACTGATCGGCGGCACGGTGATGCCCCCGGACGCCAGGTCGCCGAGCACCGCGCTCACCACCGCGGACACCCCGAGGTCCGGGATGAGGTCGACCAGCCGCGACGTGACCGCGGCGCTGTGGAAGGGCCGCAGCACGAGAGGCTCCGCGAGGTAGGGCCTTGCCGTGACGGCGATCGTGCCGTCTGCGGCGCGGCGCATCACAGCGGGCCCCGCGATGAGCGACACATCGAGGGTCGCGGCCAGCGTCCGGGTGTCCAGGTCCAGACGGCCACCCACGCGGAACGGGTCGGCGAGCGTGAGGTCCGAGACCGTCTCGAGCCGGATCACCATCGTGATGTCGTCGAGGCTGAGGCGCAGCGGCAGCTCTGGCAGCGAGATGGACAGCGCACCAGGGTCGAGATCGCCGAGGGCCACGTCCGTCGTGTCGGGGTCGCCGAGGAGGTGCCGCAGCGCGGAGATCAGCGCCGATCGCCGGTCGGTCAGCGTCCGGATCGGCACCGTCGCGAGCGCCTGGATGCCTTGGATGGACGCGCGCGGCCCTTCGGTCGTGACGGTGACCGCTCCTGCGGCCTCGAGCAGTTCGAGCACCGCCTCTGCCGCCGGGTTGGTCGCGATCGACAGCAGCTCCGCGACCACGGCGTCCAGGGCCACGCGGAGGTCGTCCTCGCCGAGCGAGATCGACTCGCGCACGCGAGTGGCGTCGACGCACGCGTCCACCAGCCGAAGCCAGGGCCGGATGCCGAGCCCGCCCGCCGTCGCCTCGCCCGCGACAGCACCCGACGGGGCCGACGCGGAGGACGCGGCGCCGGCCGGTGTGACCGTGACGCCGGCCTCGAGCATGCGCACCCGGGCGGGGACCGGGCCGTCGGGCACTGTGCCCTCGCCGACGAGCCAGTCGCCGGGCCGGAAGACCGTCGTGCTGACGCTGAGCGCGGTCGCCGGCCGCGCCGGCTCTGCGGCGTCCGGCACCAGCCGCAGCCGGGCGAGATCCACACGGACGTCCGCGGCGAGCGCGATGGCCGGCGACCCGTCCTCGTCGAGCTCGCTGTCGTTGTGGGGGGTAGTGACGCCGAGACGGATGCCGAAGCCGACGTGGGTCGGCGGCTCGGCCGCGGTCAGCTCCGTGACCGTCGAGCCGGCCAGCATCCCGATCAGGTCGCCGCTGAGCTGGGAGCCGATCGCAAACCTCGGCACTGCGTCGACGAGCCCGCTGGCAGCACCTGCGAACCAGCCGGGCCTGACCGGTCCGCCGAGCGGTCCGCCGGCGCCGTCGAGCAGCCCGCTCAGCCAGTCCACGGTGCCGCCCAGTGCGCTGGTCGTGATCGCGCCCGATACCGCGGATGCCGCCCGCAGTGCGTCCGCCGTCATGGTGTCGACGAGCGGCAGCAGGTCGGATCCGGCGTGGGGGGACGCGAGCGTGACGAGTCCCGCGACCAGTTCAGGGTGCGCCGCCGCCAGGGTGCGCGCAACGACTCCGGCGGTGGAATGCCCGACCAACCGAGGCGCCTGACCGGTGAGTGTGCGAATGCGCTCCACGACGGACTGCAGCTGATCGACCTCGGTCATCGCGTTGTCCGGCAGCAGGTTTGCGGTGTAGACCCCTGCCGTGGCCACAACCTGGCCGAGGTCGACCTCGGACGGGTCGGGAAGGGCCCGCAGGTCGAAGTCTCTCCCCGCGACCGGCGCCGACCCCGTCACGGCCGTGATGAGCTCGTCGTAGATCGTGTGGTCCGCGAACGATGGGGAGACCATGAGCACCGGTCCGCTGCCGGCGGCGAGCCGGGCGACGACCTGCCGGATGACCGCCGGATCCTTCGGGACGAGCCCGTGTGGCGTCGCGACAGTGGTGCCGAGGTCCCAGCCATCGGGCAGCTGCGACTCCAGCGGCACGAGACCGTCGCCATCGGTGAGCCACGCCGTGAGCTCGTCGAAGCCGAGCCCCAGGGCGTCCTGGTCGCGCCCGCGAAGGAGCGCTGTGAGCGCCGGGTGGAATCCGGATGCCGACGACAGGAAGCTCGCGAGCAGGTCACCGCTGGTGACGGTGTCGGCACCGTGGGCGAGCGCGGCGATCCACGCTGCGGGCGGCCCCGTGGGGTCGAGCCACATCAGGCCGTCGACGCTGGTGACCCCCTGTGCTGGATCGGCGGACTCGTCGACGATCGGGATGACCCACGGGTCGTCGTAGTGACCGCTGCCGGTGATCGATCGCAGTGGCGAAGGCGCCGGGTCCGAGATCGAGATGTCGCCGAGCCCGAGGCCATCGAGCTGGATGCCGTCGGGCAGCAGTCGGCCGATGAGCTCCAGCACTTCTCGGATGAACGCCGGGCCCTGCGACGAGGTGCCCGTCAGCAGTCGCTCGAGGTGCCCCCGTAGCGCGGTCGGCGGGTCGTCGAGCAAGCGCTGGAACTGGTCAGCCCCGGCGAACAGATCGCTCAGCAGCGGCCAGTCGTCCGGCAGGTCGGGCACCCCACGATGCAGGCCCATGAGCGCGGTGAGCTCGTACGCCGGCTCGCCTGCCCATGACCTCATGGCAGAGCTGATCAGCTGGCCGAGCAGGCGGACGGCGTCGTCCCCGAGGCCCAGGTCGGGTTCGAGCCCGGGCAGCGCGAAGGAGTAGGGGCCGAAGTCCGCTCCGTCGACGGTCAGCGTCACGCGCGAGATGCCGACCTGCCACACCGGAACCTCGCCCGGTCGCCAGCTGGCCGTCGCTGTGCCCGGGCCGGACGTCAGCCGAAGTCCGGAGAGGTCGAGCGGACCGTCGGGGGTGATCGTGACGCTCACCTGCGAACGGCCGATCAGCGACACCGAGCCCGAACCGGTCGACGGTAGGTCGATCGCCAGCAGCTCGACCAGCAACCCGCCGCCGAAGACGCCCTGCGTCGCCGTGGCGGTGATGCCGATCCGCAACCGCTGCAGGCCAACCGGGTCCGCGTCGACACGCGCGTCCCACGCCGCAAGCGACACACTGACCGGCCCGGACTCCGCCATGGGCACGACCCACGGGTCGTCGGGGACACCCCTCCCGGTGATGGCGGGGGGAAGTCCGACGAGGATCGCGACCTGCTCAAACATGTACGTCCAGGGGTGCGCGTCATCCGCGAGCACCGCCCGGTGAAGCTCGCCGAGCGCCATCGTGGGACCGCGGCCGAGTGCGGCCGGGTCCAGCAGGTGCGGCGAGGTCGGGTCGGAGTCGGGGTGCCGGAGCCCCAGCAGCGTCAGGACAGCGCGTGCGACAGGACTGTCGCCGAACGCGCTCTCGAGGACGCCGAGCGCCTCATCCGCGGCCACGCCGATGACGGCATCCGCGTCGGTCAGGTCGACGACCCCATGATCGTGGCCGTCGATGACGACGTCCGTCACCTCGAGCCAGGGTTGCAGCTCGCCGGATGACAGGCGGAAGCCCGCAGCCACCCGGCCGATCTGCACTGCGGGGGCGTTGTCGATGAGGTTCCCTGTCGACGGGGCGACGAGCCCCACGGTGACCTCGGGCGCGAACTGGGTGAATCGCGCGGGCGCCGCGGGGTCGGTGGGGACGACCGCCTCGGCGGGCAACGGGATCCGTAGGACGGTCGCCACGGCGGAGAGGGCAACCGGGCCGCTGTCGACGCTCACCTCGAGCCCGATCTCGAGCTGCCGGTCCGCCGTCACCTGCAGGAGCAGGTGCAGGTCGACCACATCGGAGTCCAGCAGTCGCGCTCGGAACGGGGAACCCTCGGCGCCGCTGCCGCTGACGTCCAGGTCGTCGCCGATGAGCCCGGCCAGGTGCGACGCCCACGCCGTCAGGCTGTCGGGACTGTCGACGATGTCCACGAGCCAGCTGAGGACGGCCTCGGGATGCTGGAACACCTCCTCCAGCGGCAGCGCCGGGATGCCGGTCGTGGCGTCCGAGCCGAGGCCGAGCAGTTCGAGCAGGTGGTCGTCCAGCCGCCGGAGCTGCTCGTTGCCGCCGGCTTCGGCGACCAGCAGGTCCAGGACCTCGCCGAGCAGCAGGCGCAGCGCGCTGAGGAGGTCCGCGCCGATGGTGGCCGAGTCGATCACGAGGTCGACGGGATCCCCGCCGCCGAGGTCGAAGTCGTCGACCGTGACCTGCACGCCCGCCTGGACGCCGAGCGGCGCCGTGTCGTCCAGGTGCACGCCCACGGCCGCCCCGATCCGCGACATCGGGATGCCGGCATCGGTGAAGCCGACATCGACACCCATGAGCAGGGGTCCGTTCGCGGTGCCGGCGATCGCCTCGACGTCGCCCGCGACGCTGATGAGCGGCAGGCGCACGGTGCCCTGCGCGCGACCGACTCCGGAGCCGAGATCGCCGCTGTGCAGCCCGGCGGCGACACCGATGACGTCGTCCTCGACGGTCAGGTAGAGGTTCCCGGCCTCGGTGTCGAGCAGCGGATACCAGCCGGGCAGGCCGGGATCGGGCGGCAGCAGGTCATCGAGAAGCCTCAACAGTGCGGCCCGCTGCGCGGGGTTGCTGAGCACTCTGCGGATCGACGCCAGGGGGTCGTCGAACCAGCTCGCGACGAGCTGTCCGTCATCGTCGGTGATCCCGATCGCGGTCAGCAAGGACGCGGACTGTGGGTCGACCCTGATGTCGAGACTCATCACCCGCCCCCGAGAGCGCTTCGGCGTGGCCCGCGATTACGATGCGCCCCCTGGCGCGGCGGTCAGAGAGGGTGAACTGCACGACGGCATTCGCGAGGGATGCCGGTCACGAGCGCAGCCTAGCGGCGTCCGGTCCACGAGGAAAGGTGCCCGGCGCGCTGGTGGCAGCACTCGAACTGCGCGAGAATCGTCACGACAGGGGGTGAGTCGTGACCGTCTTCACCGACATCCTCGCGGCCTTGGGCCTGGCACAAGTGCCCGGCGGCGGACCGCGGGACTTCCTGAGGTTCTTCCTCTCGGCAGCGGACCAGGCCAGGGTCAAGCCGGGAAGCTTCACCGTGAGCGAGGGTCCCCTCAACGGGCCCGCAGCGATGGACGTGTCGTTCACGATCGTCGACCCGGTGAACGGCGCGCCGCAACTGCGCCCGCTGTTCCCCGGTGCCGTCACCTACACCGCCGATCCGGCGGCACCCGGCACGCTTCCCCTGCCCGCAGCCACGGACCTGACGGGGGCCGGGTTCGCGACCTGGCGCACGAGAGGCGCACTGCGGGTCACGGTGGCGGATGCCGACATCGAGAGGGCGCTCGCCCAGCACGGCTCCGCCCTGGAGGTGCAGCCCAATGTGGCGTTCTACTCGCCGGTCCAGCTCTCCCGGACATTCCTGCTCACGACGCTGGTGACGAAGCTCGCGAAGAAGCGGATCACCGGCGTGAAGACGACGAGCGCCGAATGGCCGAAGCACGCGGTCTCCCGTTTCCTGCGGGGTGAGTACCTGCCGGTGCTGCAGGTCGGCGCGAAAGCAGCCGACGACGACGTCATCGCCAACGACATGCCCACGGTGGTGATGGCCGCCGATGGCACGGTGACGCTGCGCATCAGCATCGCCCGGGCGCAGTCACCGCAGGACGCCCCGGGTGCCGACCTCGACGCGCTGGCGGCGCCGGGAGTCACCACAACCGACCCGCGGCATCCGCGCAATGCCCCGATCCCTGCGCGTCACGTGTACCGGACACTGCGTCCGCACCTGATCGACGCCGCAGTCGGCACGGTCCTGCCCGACATGTGCTGTGCGGCATGGCCTGCGGCGCGGCGGTTCTTCCCGTTCCAGGTCACCCGGACGTGGCAGCGGATCCCGAACTTCTCGGTGCTCTTTCCGCCGCGCCAGGCCGTCGTCAGCACTGCGCCGTCTACGACGATGTCACTGCCCGTCCCCGCGCACGGAGTCGTGTACGTGCCTCAGGACCCCGGAAGCGGTGCGCCTCCCGGCATCCCGACGCTGTCGCTCACGGGTTTCGCACCGCTGCCGACGACCTTCCTCAACGGCGCGACCCCGAAGGCGTGGAGCGTCAAGAGCGGCACGTCCGCTGTCGCGCTGTCGACTGCGGCGCCGACCCACGTGATCCTGAGGAGGCCGCTCAAGGAGGAGATCCTCGCGGATCCGGTGTTCCCAGAACCCGGCGGCGGCCGCTGCACCTACATGTCGCTACGTCGTGCGACCCGCGCGTTCGTCGACCATCGGATCACCGGTGGGCGCCTCGCCAACGAGGGCGTGAAGACGCAGCAAGCCACCAAGGACCTGCTGAGGAGTGCCTGGCCCGCCGACCCGGCCGCCTCGGCTCGCGTGAAAGTGGCACTGTCTCGGGCGCCTCGGGTGCTGCTGAACGCCAACCCGCCGCCGGACGCGGACCCCGGCCGCGCGCGCGATCTCGAGCAGGTGTGGGTCGCGTGCTTCCCACAGGACGTGCCGGCGATCGACATCGACGGAACCGGGGTTCTCACCCGCAGCGTCGTCTACACCCGCGGCCAGATGTTCTACGCCCTCTGGCAGACCATCGAGCGCGCACTCACTGCGAAGGGGACGAAACGCAACTTCTCGAACGACCACGTGGGAACGGGCGCTCCGGGCGCGATCGTCGCCATCGGCCTGTCGTCCGGCTTCATCACCCGACCGCCGCATGTGGCACCGCATCCCGACGCCGCTGACCTGACCGCCAACGTCAACGACATGCTGACGCAGCTCACGCCGGGGGCGATGCTGCAGTTCTGGAACCAGGCGGTCGACTACCGGGTGGAGCGCAGCCGTGTCGGGAACATCACGAGCTACGGCCACTCGCCGCTGTTCCAGAGGTACATGCCGCCCGCCGCCACCGGAGGTACGCCGGCCGGCATCGTCGTCGTCGACCAGTTCGGCAAGGACCGGGACTGCGAGCTGGTGGGCGCCAGGATCGGGTGGCTCGGAGCAGCCCAAGACGTCTGGATCGCCGCTCAGTGGGACGACTGAGCGGCGGAGCATGAACACCGGCGCGGCATGCATCGGCACAACCATCGTCAGCGACATGCTTGCCGGCGTGGCGCCCAACCCGGCGGCATCCGGTGGTTATGACGTGGTGGGCCGGGTTGCCGCACTGACCTCCTCGGTTGCCAGGGTGGGCCTGGGCCGGCTGTACGCCAACCTGTCCGTCACCGGCCTGCCGGCCCGAGAGCGTGACGAGGTCCGGGCCAGCACCACCGCGGGGTCGCTTCGCAGCACGATGGAGGAGTACGCGCGGGCGAACGACTCGATGGCACAAGCGGCGTCCCTGCGCAACCTCGGCGACAAGCCGCTCATGATCCTCAGCGCCGGAGTCGGCAGCGCCGCCAACTGGCCTCAGAAGCAGGAGCGACTGGCCACGCTGTCGACGGAAAGCGGGCACCACGTCGTGGCCGGCGCCAGCCATGCGGGCCTGGTGGCCGATCCGGTGCACGCCGCCACAACCACCGGCCTGGCCATCCTCGAGGTCGTGGAGTCGGTGCGCACCAAACGCCCCTGTCGCGGTGACCGGCTGATTTGGGGAGCCGGCCTGGCGGTGGCGCCGGGCCCGCTCCCTCGGACCGGTCCGAGTTATGGCTTCTTCATCCTCCTGGAACGCCCGGCCGCCGACCCGCTGGTACCCCTCGACCTCTTCGCCTTCGGCTCGGCCAACGCCGCGACGACGACTTCGCCGACCGCTCGGGCCTGGTCCGACGCCGCTTGACAGCGCGAAGGAGCATCGGTCCTTCAGCCTGTCCAAGAACCAGGGTGAGGGCCCGGCAGGCCGACCGCGCGGGGAGGTTGTCCACAGGCTCGGCGCTACCGGATGCGCTTCGGGGTGACGTCGGGTTTGCTATGCCGAGACATCGGTGGTCGGCGGAGGGGTCCGGCTACGGGAGGGGGAGTTGTGGATGCGGTCGCGACGCTCGAGGGCGAGGTCCGTGAGCTGATCCGCCGCTCGGGGCTGGACCCGGCGCGCGACGAGGGCGAGGTTCGCCGTCTTGTGCGCGAGGCCGTGGCCGACCATGACGAGCGGTCGATGCTGGGTGGGATGCCGGTGATCGCTGACGTCGACGCCGCGTCGCTCACGGTGGGGGACACCGTGGCGGGCGCCGGATCGGGGGTGCTGCTCATCGGTGGTGTTCTCACCGCCGTGGCCCACTGGGCGATGGTGCGCATCGGCAGGTTGCCCGAGGACGAGCGGGTGCTGCGGTGAGCGGGCTGGCGCGCAGCGGTGCGCTGCTCGGCTTCGTGATGGGGTTGGGTCTGGCGTTGGCCTGGCTGGGCCTGCCCCGGCACCGGCGTGCCGGGCTCGCCGGGCGGGTCCTGCCCTACCTGCGCGACACCCCGAGACCTTCACGGCTGCTCGACGACGGCCGCCCGATCGGCGGGGCCTTCGGCGTCGTGGCCGGCCCGGTCATCCGCGACCTGGGTGCCGTCGTCGAGCGCGTCATGGGCGGGGCTGAGTCGGTGCGCCGCCGCCAGCTGCGGGCCGGTCTGGCGGCTGACGTCGACCGGTTCCGGGCCGAGCAGGTGCTCTGGGGTGCGCTGGGTGCGGTCGTCGGCGCCGCCGCCGGGGTCCTGGCGCTGGTGCTGCGCGACGCCGGGGTCGTCACCGTGCTGATGCTCACCGCGGTCGGGCTGGGCGTGGGCGTCACCGGCGCCGACTACCTGCTGTCGCGTCGCGCGGCCCGCCGCGAGGCCCGGATGCTCACCGAGTTCCCCACCGTCGCCGAGCTGCTCGCCCTGGCGGTCGGCGCCGGCGAGGGAGCGGTCGGGGCCCTCGACCGGGTCTGCCGGCTCTCGCACGGCGAGCTGGCCGGTGAGCTGCGGCGCTGCCTGGCCGACGCCCGCGCCGGGGCGAACCTGCCGACCGCGCTGCAGGGACTGGCCGACCGCACCGGCCTGGCCAGCCTGCGCCGGTTCGTCGACGGGGTCGTCATCGCCGTGCAGCGCGGCACCCCGCTTGCCGACGTCCTGCGGGCCCAGGCCCAGGACGTCCGCGAGGAGGGGCGTCGAGCGCTGATGGAGGCCGGCGGCCGCAAGGAGATCGCCATGATGGTCCCGGTCGTCTTCCTGATCCTCCCGGTGACGGTGCTGTTCGCCGTCTTCCCCGGGTTCACCTTCTTCCGCTTCACCCTCTGACCAGGAAGGACCGACCGATGTCGATCATCCGCACCCTGCCCCTTCGAGCCCACCTGCTCGCCGACCGCCTGCTCATCAGGGCTGCCCTGCGCGCCGAGCGTGGCGACGTGCCCGGCTGGGTGCTCATCACCTTGATGACGGCCGGGCTGGTCACCGCCTTGTGGGTCGTCGCCAAGGGCCAGCTCGTCGCGATGTTCCAGAGCGCCCTGTCGTCGGTGAAGGGCTGACCTCGCCCGATGCGGTGGGTGCACGACGAGCGCGGCGCGGCCGTCGCGGACTTCACGCTGGTGTCCGTGCTGGTGGTCGGGTTGTTCCTCGCGGTGTTCCAGCTCGGGCTGGCGCTGCACACCCGCAACACCCTCATCTCCTGCGCGTCCGAGGGCGCCCGGCTGGGTGCCCGAGCGGATGCCGTTCCGGGACAGGGCGTGTCACGCACCCAGGCGCTGATCAGTGCCTCGCTCTCGTCGCGCTACGCGCGCCACGTGACCAGCCGCCAGACGGTCGTCGAGGGAGTTCGGGTCGTCGAGGTGCGCGTCGTCGCACCGGTCCCGGTGCTCGGGCTGCTCGGGCCCGCCGACCGGCTCGACGTCGTCGGGCGAGCCTTCCTGGAGGCGCAGTGAGCCGGCCCCGTCGCACACCGCTCGACGAGCGGGGCAGCGCTGTCGTCGAGTTCGTCGCGCTCGGCGTGCTCCTGCTCATCCCGCTCGTCTACTTGGTGATGATGCTGGCGCGGGTACAGGCCGGGTCGTATGCCGTGAGCCAGGCGGCGCGCGAGGCGGGCCGTGCCTTCGTCACCGCTGATGCCGAGGGTGCCGCGACGGCGCGGGCCCAGGCGGCGGCGCGGGTCGCCTTCGCCGACCACGAGTTCGACGACTCGGGCCGCGTGACCATCGCCTGTGACGGCACCCCGTGCCTTCGCCCGGACGGCCAGGTCGTCACCGCGGCGACGGTCCGTGTGCCGCTGCCGCTGGTGCCGTCCTTCGTGCGCCACGTCATCCCGCTGTCGGTGCCGGTCAGCGCGAGCCACCTCTCCACGGTCGACCGGTTCCGGGGGCTGCCGTGACGACCAGTAGCGCGGTGCGAGACCGCGCGCGGCACGACGAGAACGGGTCGATCAGCCTGTTCATCCTCGGGCTGTCGCTCATCGCGATGCTGCTCATCACCGGGGCGGTGGCCGTCACCTCCGCGCACCTGTCGCGAATGCGGTTGCTCGACGTCGCCGATGGCGCCGCCCTCAGCGCGGCCAACGCCCTCGACGACGCGGCCTACGCGCAGGGCGTGGGGGAGTCGGTGCCGCTGAGCAACGCCTCGGTGCAGGAGCGGGCCGCCGCCTACCTCGGCGCCCGCCCGCGCCCGGGCAGCGTCTCGCAGTGGCGGCTGGCGCCGGGCACCGGCACCCCCGACGGCCGGACCGCCGTCGTCGTGGTCGTCGGAGAGGCGCAGCTGCCGATGGTCGGCACGGCGCTGCGCGAGCTCGGGCTCAGCGTCACCATCCGCGTCGAGTCCAGGGCTCGCTCCGACGTCGCCGGCTGACCGCGCCGGCTGACCGCGCCGGCTGACCGCGCCGGCTGACCGCGCCGGCTGACCGCGCCGCCCACCCGCTCAGCGGGTCGCGACCTCCGGTGCGTCCGCGTGGGCCAGCACCAGCGCCACGACGAGCCGGTCGGCGGCGTCGTTGGCACGGGCCAGCATCCGCGTCGTGGCCGGCGTGCCCAGGCTGTGCCGGCAGGCCAGCTCGCCGAGCACGTCGAGCAGCAGGCTGCAGCAGCGCTGGAACGCCGCCACGCTCTCGCCCAGACTCCCCCCCGGCGACGGGAGAGCCGGCCGTGCAATGCCGCGGCCTGCAGGGCCGGGGCCAGCGCGGCCTCCCGCTCCCGGCGCGAGGTGCCGTCGACGTAGCCCAGCACCCCGTCGACCAGGGTGCGACCACCCAGCGCCAGCACCACCCGGGTCTGCTCGTCGGCCCCGTCGAGCCACGACACGTCCGGGCAGGCGGTGGAGATGCTGGCCCGCAGGATGTCGACCACCTTGTCCGTCGACCCACCCAGGGCGGCGATCGACGGCTCGCTGCTCGCGGCATCCGGCAGCAGGTGCTCGAGCGTCGACCGGGCGTACCGGCGGTGCCCGCCGGGCGTCGTGAAGGTGACGATCTTGCCGGCCACGCTCCACCGCCGCAGCGTCGCAGGGGACACCCCGAGCATGGCGCTCGCCTCGTTGACCCCGAGCCAGACCTCGCGGTCCTCGGCATAGGGGTGCGGACCGGTGACCATCAGCTTCCTCCTGACGGGAGGTGGGCATTCGACCTGGGCAGCACGTTGTCCTTGTGGCACTCCTCGCAGTACGCCTGCTGGTGGCAGACCGCGCAGGACTGCGTCCCGCCGGACACCTTCGCCGACTGCGCGTGGTTGTAGAGCATCTCGTCGTGGCTCACCTTGATGGCGCCGCTCTTGTGGCAGTTCTCGCAGTAGCTCGTCTGGTGGCAGACGCCGCAGGTGTTGGGGTTGGCGGTGGTGGTCCCGGCGACGACGCGGTGGTCGAACACCCACAGCGGGTCCTTGTGGTCGGCCGGCCGGGCGCCGAGCGGCACGTTGGCGACCGTCGTCGACCCCTGCGGAGCGGTGTGGCAGGTCTCGCAGGTCGACGGGATGGTCTCCGTGGTCAGCTGGCCCTTGACGACCTTGTAGTGGGCCCCGTCGTGGCACCGGAAGCAGCCGTTGGAGCTCTGGTGCCCCAGGTTGGTCGGGTAGGTGCCGCTGCGGACGTCCATCGTCGAGGTGACGGTCATGTCGAAGATCTCGGTGAGGGTCGTGGTGGCCGCCGCGATGTCGTTCGCCTTGTCCTTGGCCACGAGCGGGTACTTGGTCGTGTAGAAGTCGCGCAGCTTGCTGATCGCTTCCCGGCCCTCCTCGTCGGTCGCGTACCGGTCGGTCAGCAGGGCGACGGAGTTGCGCTTGACGAAGGGCAGCGACGGGCTGATCCTGCCCTCGGCCATGGCGGCGTCGACGGCCCGGTCGGCGGTGGGGGAGTCGTGCCCGACCCGGTTGTGGCAGTCGAGGCAGTCCATGGTGCGGGTGGTCTGGGTGGCCTTGAGCCGGGCGAGGTCCTGGCCGGCGTTGACGGACTCGCGCACCTGCCCCTCCGCGATGAACTGCTCGAGCTCGCCGGTCGTGCTGTCCTTGAACTGCACGCTGTCGATGACCCGCTGCTGCTCGTCGGGCGAGGTGTAGGTGACCTTCTGGAGCACGTGCCAGTGCGACGACACCGGGTCCGGGCCGTCGGCGTTGGCCGGCCGGATCAGGACGGCGAGGTCGTTGCGGGTGTTCGACTCGTCGCGCTCGAACGACGCCCGTACGTGCAGCTTGCTCGGCTGGCCCGGCGTGGCGAGCACGGACTTGGTGTGGCACTTCTCGCAGGTGACGGCGGTCGAGGGCAGCTCGTCGTGCGCGATCGGCGGGATGGGCGTCGGGTAGGTGTTCGTGACCAGCCGGTAGAGCTCCCTGGTGCCCGCCAGCTTGGCGCTGACGAAGCCCACCACCCCGGGGTTCACGTGGCACTCGCCGCACGCGACGTCCCGGTGCGGGCTGATGGCGAAGGCCTTCTCCTGCGGCTTCATCGTGTGGCAGGTCGTGCAGAAGGCGGCGCTCTCGGAGTACTCGACGAGGTGCACGCCGCCCAGCGTTCCGAGGACGCCGAGCAGCAGCACGCCGCCGACCAGCCCGAGGATGCCGCGGGTCGTGGTGGGCAGCACCTTCAGCAGCCGTGCCTTCCAGCGGGCCCAGAACCCGACGGAGGGCTCCGCCACGGTTGCCGCCGAGGATGCCGCCGCACCGTCTCCCGCTGAAGCAGCCGGGTCGCGCTCGGACGCGGCAGCACCGCCGTCCCCCTCGGGAACGGCGGAACCACCTGTCGGAACGGCGGAGCCACTCTCCGGAACCGGGTCGCGGCCCAGGCTGCCGGGATCGTCGCCGGAGGTGCTCATTGCGCCATCGCCTTCTCGAGCGAGCCGGCGATGCTGTCGGTGGACACGCCGCCCTGGCGGATCTCGGTCAGGACTCCCTTGCGGTCGACGAAGAAGTGGGCCGGGATGGCCGAGACCCGGTAGGCGTCCGCGATGGCGGACTGGTCGTCGGCACCGACCGGGTAGGTGGTGCCCACCCGCGAGGCGTAGCTGCGCACGGCATCCTGGCCCTCGTTGATGTTCACGCCGAGCACCACCAGGCCCTGCGGGGCGTACTTCTCGTAGGCCGCCTGCACGTCGGCCACCTCGGCCTGGCAGGCCGCGCACCAGCTGGCACCGAACACGAGCCACACCGGCTTGCCCTGGTACTGGTCGAGGGTGACGGTCCTGCCGTCGACGGTGGTGAGGGTGAAGTTCTGGGCAGCCGCGCCGACCTTCGGCGGCGGCACGGTCGACTGGCCGGGCAGGGAGACGACCGTGGTGCCGGAGGCGTTCGCGGCATCCGTGCGCTTGCCGTTGATCAGCCAGGCGCCACCGGCGACCAGCGCGGCGGTCACGAGGAGCACGACGAGCGTGCCGAACCGGCTCGAGCGGATCCGCTCGCGCAGGTCGCGCGGCCCCGCCGCGCCCCCACCTGCCGACCCGGCCCGCTGCCGCGCACCGGCCCCCGGCTCGGCCAGCACGTCCACACCCTCGACGTGCTCCACCGGCGCCGGCGCGGCCCGCACCGTGCGCACCGGCGACGCGAAGGCAGGGTCGGCAAGGAGGTCGTCGTCGAACAGGTCGTCGTCGTCCATGGGTGGTGCGCTTCCCTTCAGGTGTGGGTCGTTCGCCCTGCTGCCGGTCGCGGGGTCGATCAGGTGTAGCTGTGCAGCCCTCCGAAGAAGGCGTTGCCGACGAAGGTCAGTACGACGCTGGCGAAGCCGATGACGAGCAGCCAGGCGGCGCGGCGGCCGGTCCAGCCGCGGGCGACGCGGGCGTGCAGGTAGCCGCCGTAGATCAGCCAGGTGACCAGGGATGCCGTCTCCTTGGGGTCCCAGCTCCAGTAGCTGCCCCAGGCGATCTCGGCCCAGACGGCGCCGAGCACGAGAACCATGGTGTCGAGCGGGAAGCCGATGACGACCGCGCGGTAGCCGAGCCGGTCGAGGACCTCCTCCTTGGGCACCAGGTGCTTCCAGCGCTGCGGGGTCCACAGCGTCAGCGAGGCCGCGGCGAAGGAGATCGCGAAGGCGCCGTAGGCGAAGATCGCCACGACGATGTGGATGGTGAGCAGCAGGCTGTTCTGCAGCGCCGGCACCAGCGGGTCGACCTGGGTGTTCTGGGCGCCGGCGTAGAGCAGCGCGAGCGTCGTCATCGGGAGGATGAACAGGGCCAGCGTCCGTGCGTGGTAGCGCCACTCGAAGTAGCAGTAGGAGGCGAGCATGCCCCAGGCCAGCGACGTCGCGAACTCGTACTGGGTGACGAACGGGCCGTGACCGGTCGCCGCCATCCGCAGGCCGAGGGCCACCGTGAGGAAGCCGAGGGCGAGCCAGGTCAGGCGCGTCCCGTAGCGGGCCAGGGTCGTCGCCGACACCGCGGTGTCGCGGGCGACGGCGTCCTCGGCTGCCATTGCCGCGTCGACCGAGTCGACGTCGTCGAACAGGTCGTCACCGGATGCCGTGACGAGCACCTTGCGCTTCGAGGCGCCGGCAGCCGCACGGTGACCCGCGCTCATGGCCCACGCGTAGGCGATGGTCGCGAGGACCGTGGAGATCAGCGCCGCGACGAACGCGAACTGGGAGTAGGTGATCATGCCTGTGACTCCTTCGTGGTCTGGCCGACAGGAGCGTCAGGCCCGGTGATGGTGGACACGAGGTCCGAGAAGACCGGCTCGAAGCCGGGGTCACGCTTGAGGGGGGCGCCGAGCCTGACCTGCGAGCCGCCGTCGGCGGTGTCGCGCACCCGCACCCACAGCCGGCGGTGCGGCATGAAGAAGACGAGGTAGCAGCCCAGGATCAGCAGCGCTGCACCCAGGCCCACGACCCACGAGCCGCTGTCCTGCTTGACGGTCAGCCCGGTGTACTGGCGGTTGCGCTGGTAGGTGTAAGTGAGCCCGTCGACGACGGCGGACTGGCCCTGGCTGACGACCGGAGCGCCGAGCGGGTCGTTGACCCCGGCCTTGTGCACCTCGAGCTGGGCCGAGCCGGCGGGAAGGTCGGCGAGGACCTGTCCGGACGCGGCCTCGACGACGAAGACGCTGATGCCGCGGTCGGGGATGGACAGCTGGCCGATGCTCTGCTGGCCGTCGTCGGACTGCCACTGCAGCGGGACCAGCCCGGACCAGACCACGGTGTCGCCGTCCTTGACGGTGACGTCGGCGCCGTTGCCGAACGACGACTGGTGGAACCACGTCCCGTCGTAGATCAGCGGCGAGTTCACCCGGGTGTCGTGGCGAGCGACCTGCTTGCCGTCCTGGGTCAGGACCAGGTCGGAGACGTAGTCCTTGGGGGCGCCGTTGTCGTAGTAGGAGTCGGTGAAGGACTTGGCCTCCACCATCAGGCCGGTGCCGTGGCCGACGGCGACCGGCACGCCGACCGGGGCGATGAAGCTCTTGTCGCGGAAACCGGTGCTGGCGCTGATGACGAAGCCGAGCATGACGATGATCAGGCTGAGGTGGGCGATGACGGTGCCGAACGGACCCCAGCGGAAGCGGTCGGCATACAGCGCCGTGCCCGTGTCGGCCTGCGCATCGACGATGCGGAAGTGCCTGGCGCGCAACGTGGCCCGCACCTGCTCGGTCGCCGCCGCGCTGTCCATGGGCAGGTCGACGGTGGCCCGCAGCGGCGCGTGGTCGTAGAAGACGTCGCTCATCGTGGTGCGCGGCTTGGTCGCCACCCGCCACAGCCGCGGGGCCCGGTTGACCGAGCAGGCCAGGATGCTCACGCTGAGCAGGGCGAACAGGCCCATGAAGTACCAGGTCGAGAACACGTGGAACAGGCCGAGCTTGTCGAGGATGCCGGCCCAGCCGCCGTAGCGCTGGGTCGGGGTGCCGGCCAGCCACTGCTGGTACGCGGCGGGGTCGGCCCGCACCTCGGGCTCGACCTGCATGAGCAGGGTGCCGACGAGGGTGAGCACGCCGAGCGTGAGGATGATCCACAGCCCGGTGCGCATCGAGATGAGGAAGAGCCAGATCTTGCGCAGCGGGTGGGCGTGGTGGTGGCCGTGGCCGTCCTGCTCGCTCCCGTCCAGGACGTCGACGCCGTGCTCGTGGTCGACGTGTCCGGGCACGTGCGAGGTGATGTCCTCGCGGCCCCTCACGGTGGTCGTCATCGCGATTCCTCTTTCAGACGGGGATGGTCGGGAAGAACTGGGAGAGCCGCATGAGCAGGTTCGTGATCATCAGGAAGCCGACGACGACGAGCATGGAGCCGGTGGCCAGCGAGACCACGGCGTCGTGCCGGGCGAACCAGGTGAGGCGGTGGCGCAGGCTGTCCGCACCGAGCGCCACGAGGATGAAGGGGATGCCGAGCCCGAGCGCGTAGGCGAGGAGCAGGACCGTTCCCTGGGCGAGGTCGGAGCGCAGGGACGCCAGGCCGATGATCCCGCTGAGGATCGGGCCGATGCAGGGCGTCCAGCCGGCGGCGAACACCACGCCGAACAGCGCCGAGCGGCCCATCCGCGGCGCCTGCTCGATGACGGTGCCGTCCGGGCGGCGCTGCACGAGCCGGCCCATGTTGGCGCCGGCGCCGGCCTGGCGGCCCAGGACCGGGAGCTTGATGAGGCCCGCCACGTGCAGGCCCATGACCACCAGGATCGCGCCGCCGACCTGGCGCAGCAGGCTGACGTGGTCGCGCAGTGCGTAGCCGACCAGGCCGATGGAGGCCCACAGCGCCACGAACACCACGGTGAAGCCGATGACGAAGGCCAGAGCCTGCCGGAAGGCGACGCTGCGGGTGGGCTGTGCGGTGTCGGTAGTGCCGCCGACGATGAAGCCCACGTAGACCGGCACCAGCGGGAGGCAGCAGGGTGAGGCGAACGACACCAGGCCGGCCGCGAAGGCCACTGCCAGGGTGATGTTGCCGTTCATCTCAGCCTCCCTTCGGGTCGCGGTGGTCGTCGGTCCAGGTCACTTGGTGGGCGAGGCCGAGGGCTTCGTCACGGAGCCGACCTGCGACTGGACGGTCTTGGCCAGCTCGCTGTTCGGGTCGAGGGCGACGACCTTGGCCCACTCGGTCTTCATCTCGTCGTTGCGGCCGGTCGTCATGTAGAGGAAGCCCAGGTCGTAGTGCATCTCGGCGTTCTTCGGGTGAGCCTTGATGCCGGTCTTCCAGGCCTTCTCGGCCGAGGCGTTGTCGCCACCGTTGTAGGAGGCCGCGCCGAGGCTGATCAGGCCCTGTTCGTTGGTCGGGTCGACGTCCAGCACCTTCTGTGCCGCGGCCTTCGCGCCGGTCCAGTCATTGGCGGCGAAGAAGAGGTCGGTGATCTTCTGGAGCGAGGCGACGTCCTTGGGGTTGGCCGCGACCTTCGCGGTCAACGCGGTCAGCTGGGCCTGGTCGAGGGTGGGCGCCGCGCTCGGACTGGCGGCCGAGCTGGCGCTTGCGGCGGAGGTGACGTCCGGCACGGTCGGGCGCCCCATCCAGTACACGCCGAACACGACCCCGACCGTGACGAGCACGGCGATGATGCCGAGCAGGACCTTGTTGGTCGAACCGCCGGTCGGCGCGGCGGCCGGTGCCACGGTCGCGGCCGGCGCCGTGGTGCGGGCTGCGGGGACGAGCTGGGACTCGGGGCCGGTGAGGAGGGAGAAGATCCGGTCGGCTTCCTGCTGGCGGCGGTCCGCCCAGCCGCGGATCTCGCTCGGGGCCTGGTCCAGGAAGTCACCGATCCGGTCGTAGGTGGTCTCGACCACCGAGTCGTCCGCGGCGGCGTCGAGGCCGAACCGGGCGAGCAGTCCCACCCTGGTCACGACCGGGTCGGACGTGGTTCCGGTGGTGGTCGCTTCCCGTACTGGGGACATGGGGTTCGCTCCTCGATCATCGGCATTGGTCGGTGTTCCTGGTGCCGATTTCAGTATCGTTTTGAGCGATTTGCGGAACTATCCGCCGACAGGCACATTCCCGATAGAGGCGGGCGGGTCAGGGGTGTACCTGGCCTCCTGGTGGTCCTTGCCGTGGCAGGTGAGCGTGCACGTCCCGTTGGTCGCGGTCTTCGTGAAGGTGGGCACTCCGCCCATCGACTTGCTCGGCAGGACGTTCGGTCCGAAGACGACCAGGCGGTCGCCGGTGAGCTTCTGGGTCGACGGCTGCTGCGTCGTGCCGTGGCTGTCGAAGTGGCACTCCGCGCAGCGCGCGTTCCCCTGACCCGCCCCGGGGGTGTCGATGTCGAGGCCGCCGCTGCCGTCACCCGAGATCCCGGCCATGTGCCGCCCGTGGAAGACGAAGTTCGTACCCTCGGCGGCCGCGGGGCGCCGCTGGTTCAGGAAGGGGGTCTCAGTGTGGCAGGTCAGGCACAGGGCGAAGCCCGAGTTGTCGTAGAAGCCCCCGGCGGCCGACAGCACGCGGTTCTCGTAGGGGCGGGTGAGGATGCCGCGGTTGGTGGACGCGTGCACGGTGCTGGTCGCGTCGGGAGCGTTCTCCGCCGGGTCGGTGGACGTGCCGGTCGTGTTGCTCGAGTGGCAGCTGACGCAGCGCACGGTGTCGCCGGTGCTGAAGTTCCACAGCTTGTAGGGGGAGGGCCCGGCAAGGCTGTCCGCCAGCTTCTGGGTCTGGTTGCGACCAGGAGCCTCGATCGGGTGGAAGGAGGCATTGGCCGGGTTGAGCGCGACGCCGAGGTCGGTGACGTCCTGGGAGGGTTTGCCGGGCACGTCGGCCGGGAGGGTGGTGAAACTGGAGTGGCACTTGAAGCAGAGCTGGTACTCGGCCGTGACGGGTGCGACGGTGCCGTCCAGCCAGGTGTAGGTGGGCGTGCTGCCGGCCGCCCCGTTGGTGACGGCGACGCCGGAGACGTTGGCGACCGCGCCGGGCGCCGTCCAGCCCGTGGCCGTCATGGTCGGCTTGTCGTCGGTCGAGCCGTGCGGGTCGTGGCAGTCGCTGCACTGGTTGTGCCGGTTGAGCGTGCCCTGGAACTCGTTGTCCGTGTCGAGGGTGTGCCCGGTGGCGTCCGCCGGGTCGTGCGACCAGTAGGAGCGCGTCGCTGGGTCGTTCGCGGGCTGGCCGAGCGTGTACTGCGCTTTCACGTCCGCGGCACCGCCGGCACCCCCGTCGGCGTGGCAGGTGTAGCACTGCTCCGTGGTCGACGGGGCCTTGACCAGGGCGGCGGACTTCGCCGTGTGCGCCAGGTGGCACACGCTGCACTGGCCACTCGTCGTCGAGGAGTAGGGGTCGTGGATCGTCCCCGGACCGTTGGGTCCGACCGGTCCGACCGTCACCACGTAGGACGGGCTGACGACGGCCGCCGTCGCTGCCTCCGTCAACATGGCCTGTGCCGTCGTGTCGGAGGCGAAGACCGCGGTCATCGTGCCGACGACGGTGGCGGCCCGCGCGGCCTCGACAGGCGCGGCGACGGCCGGCGCGGCGTTCGTGACGACGGTGTCGGTCGTCGCGGGCTGGGACACCAGGCGGTAGGTCTGCGACGTGGCGGGTGTGGCCGGGGCGCTGGCGGGGGTGCTGCCGCTCGGCGAGCCCTGCTGCTGTCCCGGGCTCTGCAGCGTCGGCGGCGGGTCGGCGACGGTCACGCTCACGGGGGCTGCTCCGTCGATGACGGCACCGGCATCGGTGACCCGCAGCTCGTAGGTCGCTGCGTACGGCGCGTCGATGGAGAGGGCGACGGTGAACTCCTGCTCGGTCACGGTGCCGGCCGCCACGGCGTACCGGGGCGCGGCCGAGGCCCCGCTCAGCCGGTGTCCCGCGGCCTGGGCCGCCCCGTCCGGCCCTGCGAGCTGCGCCACGTCGGGAGTGGTGGTGGTGCTCTCGGGAGCCGTCAGGGTTCCGCCCTTGACCGGGACCCATTCCTCGGCCGCGCTCAGCGGGGTGCCGGGCTCGGAGGCGTCGGGGACGACGAGGAAGGTGGTGGTGCCGGCCAGCCGGTACTCCAGCCTGGGCGCCACGGCCACGTCGACGGGGCCGCCGTTGCCGAGCTGCACCACGACGCGGAAGGTCTGGAAGGGGAGCAGGTCGGCAAGGGGCTGCCCGGCCGGCAGGTAGGTCGGTGCGCTCCCGGGCTCACCCAGGGTGGCGAGGGCGGCCGGACCGCCGAAGAGTCCGGGGGCCATGGCGGCGGGTGCGGGCGACGGCGCCGGAACGGGCGACGGCGCCGGAACCGGCGACGGAGCGGGGGCGGACGCCGACGGCGAGGGCGCCGGGACCGGCACCGAGGGCGTGGGGGCCGCGGAGGGGGCGGGTGTCGGCGTCGGTGAGCTGGCGCCGTCGGGAGTCGCGGTCGGGGTCGCCACGGCGGCCGGGGTGTCGGTGCTGGAGGGGCTGGGGGTCGCGCTGCTCGACGGGGTGCTCGCGGCGCTCGCCGCGACCCGCTGCACGGTGGCTCGCTGCGCGGCGGCCTGCTGCACGGCGGCCTGCTGTGCCGTCGGCGCGCTCGTGGCCTGGGGGGTGGCGGCCGGGGCGGCCGCGGTGGGTGCGGGGAGTGCCGCCTGGAGGCCGAAGGCCTGGCCGACGGCGATGGTGGCCGCGGTGAGGAGCACCGCGCCGGCGGCGAGGACGTGGGCCGGCCGGACGGCATACCGCGTGGTGCGCGGTGTCCTGCGGCGCTCCTGCGTCATCGTCGGTGCTCCAGTCCTTCGTCGTTGCTCGTCGTCCGGAGCTGCAGGCGACCTGGGTGAGAGGCCGCCTGCAACCCACAGACGTGTCTGGCTCGGTTCGAGTGCTCCGGGTCAGACGTTGTGGCACATCACGCAGGTACCGCGGTCGTCCACACGGAGCAGACGGCTGTCGGAGCTGGGAGTGGTGCCGTTCGGCCATTCGACCTTCGAGTTCGGCATCTGCGCGTTCGTTCCGTGTGCCACGTGGCACTGGATGCAGTTGCGGTTTGACGCGGCGTCACCGTTGGTGCTGCCGACGTTGTCACCGGTGTGCCGGTAGGTGAAGAGCGCGTCACCGGAGTTCGTCTCCCACGAGCCAGACGGCGCGAGGTAGCGCGTGTGGCACGTCGTGCACCACGCGGCGACGTTCGCCTGGAACGAGCTGACGGGGTTACCGATGGTCTTCGCGACAGGAGTCGGGTCCACGGAGGAGGTTCCACCGAGAATCGTCGTCGTGCCGGTGTCGGCCACGGCGTTGGGGTCACCGGCGATCCAGTAGTTGGTCGTCGTGTAGACCTTGTTGGTCGTGTCCTTGATGGGGATGCCGACCGTGGTGTTGGGCGCCACGACCGACGCGAAGTCCGAGTCCTTGGGCACTGCCCGCAGGATGCGGTACTGCCCGTTGCCGTGCGGGTCGTGACAGGCCGTGCACTCGAGCTTGGTCGTCGTTGTGGTGCTCATGTCCTTGCCGGGGTTCGCCGTGCCGGAGATGGGCCCGCTGCCCCACATGGTGCCGACGCCACCGAGGTGGTTGGACGTCGTCTCCTGCGGGGTGTCCGTCTGCGGCGGGACCAGCTGGTTGCGGGACCGGTAGTTGCTACCACTGAGGTAGATCTCCTTGGTCGCCTTGCCCGTCCCGAGTGCAGCCTTCTCGAAGCCGCCGCCACGAAGGGCGCCGACCACAGTGGTGCCACGGTCCACGGTCAGGGTGGTTCCGTTGGGGTACGTCGTCGTCGCTGCGGCGTCGTAACCCAACCCACTCTGCACGTCGGTCGTTGCACCGGTTCCACCGTCACCGTGACACGAGTAGCACAGGCTTTCCTCGCTCGTGGCGTTGAGCAGGTAAGCCGCGCGAGCCGTGTGGGCCCGGTGGCACGAGGCGCAACGCCCCTGGCCGGCATCGGTGATCTTGACACCGGTGGTCGGCGTGTTCGTGGCGGTGGACACGTGGGGGCCGTTGTCGGCGTAGGCCGGCACCGCCCCGAGGAAGAACGCGGCCGCGGCTGTCGCGCCAAGCGCTACCAGCCTCGTCCGTACCTTCTTGTGCGTTCTCATTGTCGCGTTCCAATCTGAGCTGTGAAGTTGTGTACTCCTGTAGTTGTTCGGTGAATTACCTTGCGGTGAACCGGAACGGCGGGTCCGGCGACCAGGTCGCCGCACCTCCGTCAGGCCACTTCTGTGGGACCGGGACCCAGTCATCAGTACCCCCACACCTCGATGCGGTTGTTCTCCCGGTCGGCGACGTAGACCCGGCCTCGGGTGTCCGTGGCCACGCCGTTGGGGAAGGTGAACTTTCCGTCCTCGTGCCCCTCGTCACCGAAGGACGCGACGTAGGTCGGGTGGGCCGTCGGTGAGGAGCCGACTGTGAACAGGCGCACCATGTGGTCGGTGGTGTCGGCGACGAACAGCCGACCCTGGTCGTCGATCGCCAGGCCGCGGGGCAGGCCCAGGTCGCCGTCACCGACACCGCGGGCGATGAGGGTCGACAGCTTGCCGGTGTCGTCGATGACAGCGACGCGCCCGTTGTTGCTGTCGCTGACGTAGATCTCGCCGTGGGTGCCGACGACGATGGCGTTGGGGTAGTTGAGGTCGCCCTTGCCCAGCACCGTGCGCAGGGTGCCGTCGTGGGTGAACACCAGGATGCGGTGGTCGGCAGGTGTGGAGCTGAGAACGTCGGCGACGTAGACGGTGCCGTCCGGGCCGACCGCGAGCCCCAGGGGCGAGATCTTGTCGATGCCCCCGCCCTTCGGCTCGAACGTCGACAGGTAGGTGCCGGTCTCGTCGTAGACGTAGACCTTGCCGGCCGCGCGGTCGCCGACGTAGACGTCGCCGTTGGTGGGGTCGACCGCGACGTAGACGGGCACGTGGAGGGTTGCGGGCGTGGCCGGCGGCAGGAGCTCGCCGACCTTGACGCCGTCGCGGCCGAACACGAACGTCGTCGGAGTGGCCCCGGACTGGGTCGCGTAGATCCGCTCCCCGTCGGGCGAGACGGCGACACCGAGCGGCCTGACGACGTCGTAGACCGACGTCTTGTAGGTCGGCACGTGCGCGTCGCTGAGGCCGGGCAGCTCGCTCAGCGGCTTGCGGTTCAGCAGGTACCAGGTGAAGAGCCCCACGAGGAGCGCGAGCAGCGCGACGACGACCGCGAGGATGATGCGGCGCCGCTTGCGGTGGTCGCCGTCCACGGGCGGGACGGGCTCCGGCGGTGCCGGCGGAGCCGGGGGTGCCGACATGTCGTCGAGCAGGTCGAGCAGGTCGGTGCTGGACTGGGTCTCACTCATCGCACGTCACCCCTCACTTCTTCTTCGTGGCCGTGGCCGGTGGGGCCGCGGGCTTGACGCCGAGACCGGCCAGTGCGGAGATGGCGCCCATGTTCTTGGGATCCTTCGCGAAGGCCTTCTGGTACCAGGCGCCGGCCCCCTTGGTGTCGTGGGCCGTCTCGGCGATGACGCCGAGGCCGAGCATCGCCTCGACGGCGGCAGGGCCGGCGGTGAGCGCGGTGAGCTGGGTCTTGGCCTCGTCGACCTTGCCGCCGCAGAAGCCGGCCATCGCGGAGGCGTAGCTCGCGAGCTCGGGCTTCTTCATCGAGGTGTAGGCGGCCTGCATCTGCTGGTAGGGCTCGCACCAGCCGGTCGGCACGAAGCGCAGTGCACTGCGGAAGGTGGCGATCGCCTCGACGTTCGCGCCGCTCTGCAGCTGGGCCAGACCCACCTGGTACATCGCGTCGGAGTCGGTGGGCTCGATCTTGAGGGCGTGGCCGAGCTGTGTGAGCGCCACGTCCGGCTTCTTCTGCTTCACCGCGATGACACCGAGGTAGTAGTACGCGGCGGCGAGCTGGGAGTCCGCACCGGCGAACTCGCCCTTGCGGGTGGCCTTGACGACCTGGGTGAGGGGGACGACCGCCTTGTCGAGCTGGTTCTGGGTCATCAGGGCGAAGCCCTTGCCGAGCAGCGCGTCCTTGCTGCCGGGGGCGGCCTTCAGCACCTGGTCGTACTGCTTGACCGCGTCGTCGTACCGCGCGGCCTGCCCGTAGACCTCGCCCAGCTGGAGCCGGGCCTGCAGGTCGTTGGGGTTCTTGCGCACCGCTGCCTCGGTGAGGGCGACCTGCCGCTCGACGATGGAGGGCGCGGCGGCCACGTGCTGGTCCTGGTAGTACAGAACCCCGAAGGCGACCAGCCCGATCGCGAGGGCCGCTGCCCCGATGCGTAACAACAGGGCAACCGTGCGGTCGGACGGATCCGCTGCCGCGAGCCGGTGGGGGCTCATCGTGTGTGCCACAGGTACCTCACCCGTTCCTTTGGCGATGTGACGGCATCCCTGCCGTCGGAGGACGGACCTCCTCCACGTCCATCGTGGGCGGGTGGGCCGGTGAGGCCTATCCGCCGCAGGGTAGATATCCGGTAGAGGAGTCAACGACACGTGAACAGGGGCACAACCGATCGCCGTGGCGGCCCCGGCACGGCGAGACCTACACTCGGTCGTAATCGACGCGCAGGGGTGCCGGCGAAGGAGGAGCCAGATCAGCACCAGCGAGGTCACCGACCCAGGGGGCGCCGGCAGCGCGCCCTCCCATCCTGTTGGCGCCATGGCGCAGCGGGAGGACCGGGAATGGATTGCCGGTCTCACCCCCCGCACCCGGCTGGTCGACCGCCGGATGTGGGCGATCGGCATCCTCCTTCCCGTCGGCTTCGCCATCGGGCTCGAGCTGGTGCGCTGGCAGCTCGAGCAGACGGGCGTCTGGTCGCCGGGCGTCTTCGAGATCTGGCACATCGCCGGGCTGGCCGTGGTCGTCGTCGGCATCGTGCTGTTCGCGGTCTTCATGTTCCGGCTCATCGACCAGACCGACCGGCAGGTGATCCGCCAGAACCGCGACCTCACCGCCGCCAACGCCGTTGCGGGCGCCATCCAGGGGCAGCAGACGGTGCCGGCCATCGTCGACAGCGCCCTGACCTCGCTGCTGCGCACCTCCGGGGCCCGCCAGGCCCGCATCCGCTTCCTGGAGTCGGGCGGGCTGCCGCACCACGACGCCCGCACCCTGACCCTGTCCGGCCTGCGCGTCGACACGGGCAGCCCCACCCTCGAGGTGCCCCTCGCCCACGGGTCGTCGGTGGTCGGGCGGCTGGCGCTGTGGTACCCCGCCAGTGCCGACCCCGCCGACCACATCGGCGGTGCCGCCCTGTCCAGCCTGACCACCCAGATCGCCAGTGGCATCCAGCTGGCCGGCGCCGTGGGTGACCTCGAGCGCCGCAAGGTGGAAGGGCACGCCTTCTACGACATCCTCCTGCGCGTCTCCAACCAGGAGCCGACCACGCCGGTGCTCGACGCGGTGGCGCGGCACGCGGCGACGCTGATGTGGGCGGATGCCGCGGTCGTCACCGTGTCACCCGAGACGACCCGCACCATCCGCTTCGAGTCCGACACCGATGCCCAGGCGCCGGTGCAGCGCCCCGACGGCGCCACTGTGGTGTCCTTCGGGCTGCCGGCCCCGGCGACGCAGGGCGACCACGGGGTCGCGGTCGTCGCCGCCCCGATCGACGAGAGCGAGTGGGCGCACACCGCGAGCCGCGACATCACCGGCGGGGCCGGCCACCTCGGGGAGCTGTGGGTGGCACGCGCCGGCGGGGCCGAGTTCAGCGACCGCGACCGCGGCTTCCTCGGCACCCTCGCCAGCCTGGTCGGCATCGCCCTGTCGGGGGCCCAGATGCGCGAGGGCGCGCGGCAGCGAGCCGTGCTCAGCGAGCGCACCCGCATCGCGCGCGAGATGCACGACAGCCTCGCCCAGGTGCTCGGGGCCGTGCACCTGAGGCTGCGCGCGCTCGAGACCGGCGTCGGCACCCTGGCCGACGACGCGGTGGTCGCCGAGGCCGAGGCGCTCGCCGACATCTGCGCGGAGGCCTACCGCGACGTGCGCGAGACCATCCTCGGCCTGCGCGACGCCAACCGCCACGCCGACCGCAGCCTCGAGGACAACCTGCGGGCCTACCTCGAGGCCTACTCGACGCAGAGTGGGATCAGCGCCCGGCTGGCCAACGAGGTCGGCCACGAGGTGGCGCTCTCGCCGCGGGCCGAGGTGCACGTCATCCGCATCGTCCAGGAGGCGCTGACCAACGTGCGCAAGCACGCTTCGGCACACTCGGTCCTCGTCAGCATCCGGGGGGACGACACCTCGACGTGCTTCGTGGTGGCCGACGACGGCGTCGGCTTCGACCCCGTGCTGACGGCCAGCTCGCAGGACGGCTACGGCCTGTTCACCATGCGCGACCGGGCGGCCCTGCTCGGCGGCACCGTGCAGGTCGACTCCGCACCCGGGCGCGGCACCACCGTGCTGGCCAGCGTCCCCGAGCGCCCGCACCCCTCCTTCACCACCACGAGGACCACCGGATGAGCGAGCCGATCCGCATCCTGCTCGTCGACGACCAGCCGCTCTTCCGCGGTGCGATCGCCGCCCTGCTGGCCAGCCAGCCCGACATGGAGGTCGTCGGCGAGGCCGAGAACGGCCTCGTCGGGGTCGAGATGGCCGGGGAGCTGCACCCCGACCTGGTCATCCTCGACGTCGACATGCCGGTGATGAACGGCGTGGAGGCGGTGCGGCTGATCCGCGAGCAGGTGATGGACGTCAAGGTCATCATGCTCACCGTCTCGGACGTCGAGGACCACGTCATGGACGCCCTGCGCAACGGGGCGCACGGCTACCTGCTCAAGGACCTGCGCCCCGAGCAGCTGCACGACATGATCCGCTCGGTCATGCGCAACGAGACCCCCATCTCGCCGGCCGTCGCGGGGCGGCTGCTCCGCGAGATCCGCGACGGCGGTGCGCAGAAGGTCACCTCGCCCTCGCCGGAGCAGGCCCGGTCGGTGGTGACACCGCGCGAGCTGGAGATCCTCCGGCTGGTGGCCGTGGGCCTGAGCAACAAGGAGATCGCCAAGCGGCTCGTCATCACCGAGGGGACGGTGAAGAACCACGTGCACAACGCCCTCGAGAAGCTGCACCTTGACAACCGGATCCAGGCCGCCGCGTACGTCATCCGCCAGGGGCTCGGGTCGCCGGGCGCCGACGACTCCCACTGACGCCGGGACAGGGCCACCAGTACCGTTTGTGTGCCCTTCGCCGGATGCCGCACGTGCGGCCGCGGTCCTACTGTGGTGCTGTCGGCTTTCGTGCTGAGGAGGCGAGTCATGGCGCGGCAGGGGACAGTTCTCGTGATCTTCAGCCATGACCTGCTGGGGCAGGGGCTGGCAGCCCGGCTCGTCGGGATGGGCGTGACGGCCGCCGCCGTACGGTCCTCCGACAAGGGCGCCGCGACGCAGGCCCTGCGCGACCACCCGGACGTCGTCGTCGTCGAGACCACCGACGCGAGGTGCCTGGCCGGCATCCACCGGCTGAGCCCTGACTCGCGGGTCGTCGACGTCAGCGAGTCGGTCGGCCCGGGCTATCCCGAGCACGCCCTGCGCTTCGACGTCATCCTCGACGCCCTGGCCGATCTTCCGGGCTGAGTCGCTGACCTCCTTTTCGGGGGTCGCACCACTACTCTTCCTCCCGGAGGTGATGGCGGGTGCGCGACGGCGACGACCTGATGGCTTCCCGGAGCCACTCGGCCCGGGAGGTGCCCCCGCGACGGCCCACGTCCCCGCAGGACGAGCGGGTCAGGGCCCTGCTCGGCGTCGGGGACGTCGCCGGGCAGGCCCTGCTCGCGGTCGAGGAGGCGGCGCGGTTCGCCCGCAAGGACCTCGAGGCGGCCATCCACAGCGTGCGGGCCCTCACCGAGCAGCAGGACGCGGCGCGCCGCGCCTTGGACGCGCTCGACGCGGCGGGAACGGGCGCGGTCTACCACCTGCGCGCGGTCGACCACCTCACCGAGCAGGCCAGCCGCATCGTCGCGGCATCGCTGCTCGAGGGCACCGAGCTGGTCGGCGAGGACACCCTCGAGCGGCTCGACGCGTGGGCCGACCTCAGCCGGGCGCAGGCGCAGCGGCTGGAGCAGCGCCGCGACGACGCGTGGGGTCTCGCCGAGCTGCTCGACGCCCTGTCGGACCTCGCGCGGCGCGAGGCGGTCCGGCTCCAGGAGGTGCTGCAGCGGGGGTCCACGGTGGTGACCTCGCGGACCGGCGTGCTCGAGCGGCAGAGCCGCACCGCGCAGGCCATCACCGAGGACCTGGCCCGCGACTAGCCTCTCCGTGCGCCGTGGCACTCGGTGAACGGCCGCCCACCGCCGCACGTACACGGCTCTCCCGGAACGCGTTTGGCGTCGCGCACGGCGTACCAGTCGCGCAGGCCGGTGGCGTCGCGGCCCTGCCGCAGCAGCGCGGCCATCACCCGCATCGGGCCGTCGACGTGGCGGAAGAAGTCCTGGTACCCGGCGCAGAGGTAGTGCAGCCCGGGCTCGCCGTCGGGGGTGGTGGTGAACCGGTCCTTCGGGCAGCCACCGTTGCAGGCGAACCGCACGTCGCAGTCCCTGCAGTACTGCGGCAGGGTGTCGAGCTTGGCCTGCCCGAACGCCTTCTGCTGCGGCAGGTTCACCAGCTCGAGCATGGTGCGACCCTCGGCGATGTTGCCGAGCAGGTAGCCGGGCTCGACGTAGTGGTCGCACGAGTACAGGTCGCCGTTGTGCTCGAGCGCCACGGCATCCCCGCAGGTGCGGGCGTGAACGCACAGCCCGGCCTGGTCCATCCCCATCCAGTGCGCCAGCGCCGTGTCGAACATCGACACGAACACGTCGCCGACGTCGTGCCGCGCCCACTCCTCGAACACGTCGATGAGGAAGCGCCCGTACGCCTTGGCGCCCACCGTCCGGTGGGTGACCAGGTTGCCCTCCTGCCGGTACAGCGGCCGGTCGCCGGCCCGTGACCCCCACCCCGACTCCGCCAGCGGCAGCAGCTCGGCGGTCACCCGCTCGACGATGGGGATGAGCTGCACGAAGCTCGCGTCGAGGTCGTCGCGCAGGAACCGGTAGACCTCCAGGCCGTGGTCGCCGTTGGCCGAGTTGACCGTGGTCAGCGCGTTCCAGTCCACGCCGTGTCGTTTGAGCGCCTCGATGCCGCGCACGACCCGGTCGAAGGTCGGCTTGCCGCCCTTGTCGACCCGGTAGGCGTCGTGCATGTCGCGCGGCCCGTCGATCGAGACCCCGACGAGGAAGTCGTTCTCCTTCAGGAACGCGCACCACCGGTCGTCCAGCAGCGTGGCGTTGGTCTGCATCGTGTTGAGGATGCGCTGCCCGGGGGCCGCGTGCTTTCGCTCCAGCTCCAGCGTGTGCCGGAAGAAGTCGATCCCCATCAGCGTCGGCTCGCCGCCCTGGAACGCGACCACCACCTCGTCGACGCCGCGCTGGGCGGCGAGCAGCTGGGCGATGTAGGCCTCGTGCACGTCGGGCGGCATCCGGAACCCGCTGCCCGGGTACAGCTCGTCCTTGCTGAGGAAGAAGCAGTACTCGCAGTCGAGGTTGCAGATCGCCCCGGTGGGCTTGGACATCACGTGGAAGGCCCGCGGTGCCGTCAGTGCCGCCATCGCAGGCCTTTCGTCGTGGTCCGGCTCGGTCGAGCCCGCCAAGGTGGTGTGGGTATCGGTGTGGGTCAAGGATGGACCACGGGTGCGCCGGGTGCAGCGGAGTCACCTGCGAGGGGTGAGGCCGAACCCGTGCGGCCGGCGAGGTATCTGGCGGGGGCCCCGGGGCTTCCTCACACCATGGACTCCCGGCTGCTGGCCTTCCTCGGCGTGACCTGTGTGGTCATGGCGGTGCCCGGGCCGTCGGTGCTCTACGCCGTGACCCAGCGCCTGAGGTCCGGCCCGGCCGCCGGCGCGTGCGCGGTGCTGGGGCTGGAGTCCGGCCTCGCCCTCCACGTCGCTGCGGCGTGCCTGGGGGTCTCGGGCCTGGTCGCGGCCTCCGACGCGCTGCTCCGGGTGCTGCAGGTGGGTGGCGCCGCCTACCTCGGCTGGCTCGGCATCCGCCTGCTGGCCCAGCGCGGCGACCACCAGCACGCGGCCGCGGCCCCCGGCCCCCGGCGTGGCCTGGTGGGCGTCTACCTCGGGGGCCTGGTCATCGACCTGCTCAACCCCAAGACGGTGCTGTTCTTCGTCGCCGTCCTGCCCCAGTTCGTCGATGCTCGCGCCGGGTCGGTGCCGGGGCAGTCGGCACTCCTCGGGGGGTGCGTCGTCGCGCTGGCGGTTCTGGTCGACGGCGGGTATGCCGTGCTGGCCGGCCGGGTGGCGCGCCGCGGCATCCCGGCACCGGTGCAGCGGTGGGGCCGGCGTGCCTCGGGAGGCGCGTTCTGTGCCCTCGCGGCGCTGGCCCTGCTCGGCTGAGCGTGGGCCGCCTCGCGCCTGCCGTAGGGTTGACCCTCGTGGCTGTCGACTTCTCCCAGGAGATCAAGGACCTTCGCGCGACCATGGCGTCCGTGCGTGAGGTGACCGACCTGACCAAGCTCGAGGCGACCATCGCCGAGTTCGAGCAGCAGGCCTCCGACCCCAACCTGTGGGACGACCAGGAGAAGGCGCAGGTCGTCACCTCCGGGCTGTCGCGCGCCAAGGCCGAGCACGACCGGGTCACCGGAATGGACGCCCGCATCGACGACCTGCAGGCCCTGGTCGAGATGGGCCAGGAGGAGAACGACGCCGAGACCCTGCTCGAGGCCGAGCGTGAGCTGGTCGTCGTCCGCAAGGCCGTCGGCGAGCTCGAGGTGCGCACCCTGCTCGCGGGCGAGTACGACGAGCGGGCCGCCGTGGTCACCATCCGTGCTGGCGCCGGTGGGGTCGATGCCGCCGACTTCGCCGAGATGCTGATGCGCATGTACCTGCGCTGGGCCGAGCGCCACCACTACCCGGTCAAGGTGCTCGACACGAGCTACGCCGAGGAGGCCGGGCTGAAGTCGGCCACCTTCGAGGTCGACGTGCCCTACGCCTACGGCAACCTGAGCGTCGAGGGCGGCACCCACCGCCTCGTGCGGATCAGTCCGTTCGACAACCAGGGCCGCCGGCAGACCAGCTTCGCCGCGGTCGAGGTCGTGCCGCTCATCGAGCAGACCGACACCATCGAGATCCCCGAGAACGACCTCAAGGTCGACGTGTTCCGCTCCAGCGGCCCGGGCGGCCAGTCGGTCAACACCACCGACTCGGCGGTGCGGATGACGCACCTGCCCACCGGCACGGTCGTGTCGATGCAGAACGAGAAGAGCCAGATCCAGAACCGCGCCGCCGCCCTGCGCGTCATGCAGTCGCGCCTGCTGCTGCTCAAGAAGGCCGAGGAGGCCGCCGAGCGCAAGGAGCTCGCCGGTGACGTCAAGGCCAGCTGGGGCGAGCAGATGCGCTCGTACGTGCTGCACCCCTACCAGATGGTCAAGGACCTGCGCACGGGCTTCGAGGTCGGCAACACCTCCGGGGTCTTCGACGGTGACATCGACGGGTTCATCGAGGCCGGTATCCGCTGGCAGATCGGCCAGGACAAGGCCGCCGCCGCACAGGCCTGAGCCGTGACCGAGCAGTCCCCGCCGAACGGCACGACACCGGATGAAGGGGCGTGGGCCGCGTGGTCGGCCCACCTCGCCGACGCACTCCAGGACCTGGCCGAGCGCGGGTCCCTCACGGTGACCGCCCCCGCGGAGACCGCCCGCCCCGTCCGGCTGCGCAAGGCGCGCCTGGGCGGCTTCATCCCGGCCAAGCACGAGGTGGTCATCCCCTGGGTGCGCCTGGTGCGGGTGGAGGACTTCCTGCGCGGCCACTGCGTCGGCGCGGAGCTGATCGGCGCCCACTTCCCGATGTCGCCCGACGAGGATGCCGCGTTGCTCGCGCTGGGCTGGCACCACCCGACGCCCACCGATGGCGAGGACTACGTGCGGTTCTGGCCCGACGACGTGCCGCAGGGCCCCTTCCTGCCGCGCGCCGAGGCCGAGCGCGCGGCCGCGATGGTGGCCGCGACGTTCCGCGAGGTGCTGGCCGTCGGGTCCGAAAGCCTCCCCACCATCACCTGACTCCTGACCTGACCCGCCTCGGGTGCGGAAGGGGTCGCCAGGGCAGCCACCTGAGCACCCAGCTCCACGGCAGCCCGGGTTGGGTGTTGAGATGGTTGCCGGGGCAGCCGCTTGAGCACCCAACTGGCGGTGGTGCGATGTGTGGTCCGGTCACATTGCCGCTGGTCAGCGGCTCGCGGACGCTGGGCGGCATGACCCACACCTCCTCGGCGCAGCGTCGCGCCCGCACCCTGACCGTCGCCGTCGCGGCCCTCTCCTCGCGGGGGTCGCCACCTTGACCGCCACGCCCGCCTCGGCCGACAAGCCCGGGGCCGGCCACTGCGCCCGCATCGACCACGTGAAGGTCAAGGGGGCCGAGCGTGTCGAGACGGCCTGCCTCGACGACCTCACCACCACCGGCACGGTCAGGAGCGGTCACACCAACCCGGCCGACTGGGCCGGGCTGCACGCGCCGGGCACCGTCACGCCCAGCGGGGTCCCCGGCATCCAGGTCGACGGCTACTTCCCCGACACCTCGAGGTCGAACACCAACCACGGCTGGAACCACGACAGCCAGTTCGTCATCCGCATCCCCGACGCCTGGAACGGCAAGGTGGTCGTCAGCGGGGCGCCGGGAGTGCGGGGGCAGTACGCCAACGACCTGGTCATCGGCGACTGGGTGCTGGCGCAGGGCTACGCGTTCGCCTCCACCGACAAGGGCAACACGGGGGCGAGCTTCTGGGACGACGGGTCCGCGCCCGGCGGCTCGATCCGCGAGTGGCACCAGCGGGTGACCCAGCTCGCCGTCGCCACCCGCGACACCGTGACCCGGGTGCGGGCGCACCGGCCGGACCGGATGTACATGGGCGGCATCTCGAACGGCGGCTACCTCACGCGCTGGCAGCTCGAGAACCGCCCCGACCTCTACGACGGCGGGCTCGACTGGGAGGGAACGCTGTTCCGCGCCGACGGGCCGAACCTGTTCACCTACCTGCCGACCGCGCTGAAGCGCTACCCGGCGTATGCCGCGACCGGGGACCCGGCTGCCCACGACGCGATGATCACCGCCGGGTTCGCCCCGGGCTCGGAGTTCCTCTGGCCGTTCCACTACTCGGTCTACTGGGACGTCACCCAGCGCTGGTACCGCGAGGAGGTCGACCCCACGTGGGACGGTGACCTCAAGGCGGGCGTGCCGTTCTGCGCCAGCGGCACCCCGAACTGCGACGCCGACTACGACTACGAGTCCCGCCCCGAGGCCGTCAAGGACGCCGTGCGATCCATCGAGCTCACCGGGAAGATCCGCAGGCCGCTGGTGACGGTGCACGGCACCCTCGACACGCTGCTGCCGATCGGCACCGACTCCGACGTCTACGACCGGCTCGTCGACGCGCAGGGGGCGGGCAAGCGCCACCGCTACTACCGGATCGCCGACGGCACCCACACCGACGGCCTCTACGCGGCGTTCCCCGACCGGCTCCGTCCGCTGCTGCCGTGCGCCCGCAGCGCGTTCGACGCGCTCACCGGCTGGGTCGAGCGCGGTGTCGAGCCGCCGGCCGACGCCACCTACCCGCGCCCGTCGGGGGACGTGGTCAACACCTGCACCCTCTGACCGCGGGCGGGTCACCCGGGGGCGCCGGGTGACCCGCCGATGTGGGGCCGCTGTCCGGCATCCATAGGTTCCCGACCTATCCTCGAAACGTGCCGTTCCCTCAAGGGTTCGGCGTGCCGACCACCGACCGACCTCCCGTGAGGCCACACCCCCGCATGATCCGCTTCGAGAACGTCTCCAAGATCTACCCGCGGTCCGCTCGTGCGGCCCTGAACGAGGTGACCCTCGACATCGACCGCGGTGAGTTCGTCTTCGTCGTCGGGCCGTCAGGGTCCGGCAAGTCGACGATGCTGCGGCTCGCCCTGCGCGAGGAGGCGCCCACCGAGGGGACGGTCCTGGTCGCCGGACACGACCTCGGCAGCATGCCCGCCCGCCAGGTGCCCCGGCTGCGCCGGGAGATGGGGGCGGTGTTCCAGGACTTCCGGCTGCTGCCGAACAAGA
The DNA here is from genome assembly GCA_963800505.1 of uncultured Actinomycetota bacterium. Lineage (GTDB taxonomy): Bacteria > Actinomycetota > Actinomycetes > Actinomycetales > Dermatophilaceae > Fodinibacter. Next base: position 29,810 of record CAWDBL010000026.1, on the reverse strand, counting down.
CGGTGCACGAGAACGTCGCTTACGCGCTGCAGGTCATCGGCAAGCCGGGGCACCTCATCCGCCAGCTGGTGCCCGAGACGCTCGAGACGGTGGGCCTGGCCGGCAAGGAGAAGCGCTTCCCGCACCAGCTCTCGGGTGGCGAGCAGCAGCGCGTGGCCATCGCCCGCGCCGTGGTCAACCGGCCGCAGATCCTGCTGTGCGACGAGCCGACCGGAAACCTCGACCAGGCGATCAGCCTTGACATCGTGCGGCTGCTCGACCGGATCAACCGCACCGGCACCACGATCGTCATGGCCACGCACGACCACGACATCGTCAACGACCTGCGTCGCCGCGTCATCCAGCTCGACGACGGGCGCGTCGTGCGCGACGAGCAGGACGCCACCTACGACCCGCCTGTGGAGGTCTGAGCCGTGCAGGCACGATTCCTGTTCTCCGAGGTCGGCTCCGGGCTTCGCCGCAACGTGTCGATGGCCATCTCGGTGGTGCTCGTCACGATGGTGTCGATGTTCCTGCTCGGGCTGGGCCTGCTCGCCCAGCGCCAGGCCGACACCATGAAGGGCTACTGGTACGACCGCATCCAGGTGTCGATCTACCTGTGCACCGCCGACTCGCGCCAGCCGAACTGCGAGAACACCGCCGTCACCGAGGCGCAGAAGGCCGCCATCCAGAGCCAGCTCAAGGCCCTGCCCGAGGTCAAGCAGGTGTTCTTCGAGTCCGAGCAGGAGGCCTTCGACCGGTTCAAGCAGCAGTTCCGCAACAGCCCGATCGCCGGGAACGTGCAGGTGGGCGACATCCCGCAGAGCCTGCGCGTGCAGCTCAACGACCCCACCAAGTACCAGGTGGTGACGGAGCAGTTCGAGGGCGCCCCCGGGGTGGCGACCGTGCAGGACCAGGAGAAGGTGCTCAGCAAGTTCTTCACCATCATCCGGTGGATCACCATCTTCGCCGTGGCCCTCGCCGCGCTGATGGCGGCCTGCGCGGCCCTGCTGATGGCGACCACGATCCGGCAGGCGGCCTTCATCCGGCGCCGCGAGATCGGCATCATGCGCCTGGTCGGCGCGTCGAACTGGACGATCCGGATGCCGTTCCTCACCGAGATGGTGATCGTGTCGGGCGTGGGGGTGCTGCTGGCCGTGGGGCTGCTGGTCGCCCTGACCAACTACGTCTTCGAGGAGGGGGTCATCCAGATCGCGCTCAGCCAGGCGTTCATCGGGGTCTCCGACGTGTGGATCCTGGCCCCGTGGATGCTGCTCGGGGTCACCGCCATCGCGGTGCTCACCAGCGTGGTCACCCTGCGCCGGTACCTGCGCGTCTGAGGCCTGGGCTGGCAGTTGGCTGAGGACGGGCGGCGATCTTTTCTGGTCGTGGTGTTCGCCCTGGCCTGAGAAACGTGTTACCAATGGTGACCATGGGACAATCTGCCCGGGCTGAACCGCGCCCTGCGAGCCGCTGGATCGCGATCCTGACGGCCCTGGTGTGCGCGGTCGCGATGGCCTCGACGTCCGCCGAGGCCATGTCCACGGGCTCTGACCCGGGCAAGGACAAGCGCAAGGTCGACGCCCAGGTCGACCAGCTCAAGGCCCAGCTCCAGGAGACCAGCGCCGACCTCTCGGCCGCCTACACGGCACTGCGCAGCACCCAGGACAAGCTGCCGGCCGCGCGCACCGTGCTCGAGAAGGCACAGAACGCCGCCGCCGCCGCAGACCGGGCCAACTCGGTTGCCGCGCAGGAGCTCGAGGCCGCCCGCGCCAGCGAGAAGAAGGCCGAGGACAAGCTGGCGTCGACGACCAAGAAGGTCAAGAGCAGCCGCACCCGGGTGGCCCAGTTCGCCGCGCAGATCTACCAGGAGCAGGGCTTCGGGCAGCTCGACATGGCTCTGTCGAGCAGCGACCCGCAGCAGTTCGCCGACCGGATCGCACTGGTCGACACGGTGATGGACGTGCAGAGCGAGACGATGGACCGGCTCGCGACCGAGCGGGCCAGCCTCACCGCCCTCGAGGACCACCTCTCGGCCCTGCGCGCCGACTCGGCCGACAAGAAGAAGCAGGCCCAGGCCGCGTTCGAGCGCGCCCGGAGCGCCCGCGACGCCGCCGCCAGCGCCAAGCGTGACCTCGACGCGCTCGCCGCCCAGCAGGCCTCGCAGGCCTCGACCGTCGCCGGCAAGCTGGCGACCGAGAAGCAGCGCCTCGCGTCGATGGAGGCCGAGCAGGCCCGCCTGCACAAGGTCCTCGTCAAGCGCGCCGCCGAGCAGCGCCGCCGGGCTGAGGCCGCGCGACGGGCCGCGGCCAGGAAGCACAGCAAGAGCGGTGGCACCAGCAAGGGCGGCGGCGGTGGTGTGGTCACCCGCAGCAACGGGTTCCTGGGCTTCCCCGTCAACGCGCCGACCACCTCCGAGTTCGGGATGCGCTTCCACCCCATCTACCACCGGTGGAAGCTGCACAGCGGGCGTGACTTCGGCGCCCCGTGCGGCACCCCGGTGCACGCGGCCGCGGCCGGCGACATCATCACCGCCGGCTGGGGCGGCGGCTACGGCAACCGCATCGTCATCGACCACGGCCTGGTCCGCGGTGTGGGCCTGGCCTCCACCTACAACCACCTGACGAGCATCTCCCGCGGCGGTGGTCACGTGTCCCGCGGCCAGCTGATCGGCTACAGCGGCACCACGGGCACCTCCACCGGCTGCCACCTGCACTTCGAGGTGCTCGAGAACGGCAGCTTCGTCAACCCGCGCAAGTGGATGTGAGCCCGCACCACCCCACAACCCGGTAGGGATGGGTGCCGCGGCCGGGTAACCTCGGCACGTGCCCAAGGAGACCGGACGAAAGCTCGTCGCGAGCAACCGCAAGGCCCGCCACGACTACCTCATCGAGGACACCTACGAGGCGGGCCTGGTGCTGGTGGGCACCGAGGTCAAGGCGCTGCGGATGGGTCGGGCCTCGCTGGTCGACGGCTGGGCGGGCTTCGACCGTGACGACGAGCTGTGGCTCGAGGGGGTGCACATCCCCGAGTACAGCAACGGCACGTGGAACAACCACACGCCGCGGCGGCGCCGCAAGCTGCTGCTGCACCGGCGCGAGCTCGAGAAGATCCTGCACGCCACCCGTGAGACCGGGCACACCATCGTGCCGCTGTCGCTGTACTTCAAGGACGGGCGCGCGAAGGTCGAGCTCGCCGTGGCCAAGGGCAAGAAGAACTACGACAAGCGCCAGGCCCTGCGCGAGCGCCAGGACAACCGCGAGGCCGACCGCGCCATCGCCGCCCGCCGGCGCGGCGAGGACTGAGTGACCGGCACCCCGGCCCGGCGAGCCGCCGACCGGCGGGCGTGGTGGCGGCTGCTCTGGTGCCTCGGCATCGCGCTCGTGGTGCTGCTGCTGGCCCCGCTCGCCCTGGCCACCACCACCCGGCCGGTGGATGCCGTGGCGGCGTGGCCCGTGGGCGCCGTCGCCGGGGTTCCGGCGCAGGAGCAGGCCGACTCGCTCCTCACCGACTTCCTCGTCGACACCGACGGGTCGGTCGAGGTCACCGAGACGATCAGGTGGCGTTTCCCCGAGGGGGAGGAGCGGCACGGCATCGTGCGCAACGTCCAGGTGCGCGCGGGCTACCAGGACAGCGACACGCAGTACCGGTTCTACGAGCTGACCGGGGTCTCGGTCACCTCGCCGTCGGGGGCTCCGACCGACATCTCGATCTCCGACTTCGGTGCCTACCGGCAGATCCGCATCGGCAGCCCCTCGCAGACCATCAGCGGCACCGCCGACTACGTGGTGCGCTACCGGCTGGCGCACGTGGTCAACGACATCGGCGACGGCACCGCCGAGTTCTACTACAACGTCGTCGACCCCTCCAACGGCTTCCCGCAGCAGCAGGTGTCGGCCACCGTGACCGGCCCGGTCGCCGCGACCCGGGCCGCGTGCTTCTACGGTGACCTCGGCTCCACGACCCCGTGCGAGGCGGTCGCCGGTGCGACCAGCACCTTCGCCGTCCCCGACCTGGCGGCCGAGCAGGGCGCGAGCGTGCTCACCTCCTACCCGCGCAGCGCCTTCGGCGACCTCACCCCCGACCTGCGCGAGGGCTCTGCGGATGCCGGGTCCGGCGCCGTCGTCAGCCCCGGCCTGGCGCGGGCGCTGGGCTGGCTCACGATCGGTCTCGCGCTGCTGCTCCCCCTGCTGGCCGGGGCCCTGATGGGGCTGCTCGTGTGGAGCCGGGGCCGTGACGAGCAGTACGCCGGGCTCACCCCGGGCCTCACCCCCGGCGTCGACCAGCAGGTGCCGGTCGTGGTCGGCGGGCCGACGCCGACCGTGGCCGTGCAGTTCACCCCGCCGCCCGGCGTGCAGCCCGGCATGGTCGGCACCATCCTCGACGAGGAGGTCAACCTCGTCGACATCACGTCAACGCTCGTCGACCTCGCCGTGCGCGGTCACCTGCAGATCTCGCGCGACGACCAGGGCGTCTTCCGCGCCGACGACTGGGTGCTCACCCGCACTGCGCCCCCGGCCACCGCGGGCGCCCTGGCGCCCTATGAGCAGCTGCTCCTCGACTCGATCTTCCTGGGTGGCAACCGCGTCGCCCTGTCGCAGCTGAAGAACCGCTTCAAGCCGACCCTGGATGCCGTGGAGCGGCTGATGTACGAGGAGGTCGTGCAACGCGGTTGGTTCCGGCGCAGCCCGGAGCGGCAGCGTTCCGGCTGGGTCGGGTTCGGCACCGTCGTGATCGCCGGGTCGGTGGTCTTCGCCTTCCTCGGGGCCGGGCCCCTGTCGTCGCTGTACCAGGACGCCGGGTTCCCGTTCAACCCGGCCTGGCTGCTCGTCGCCGGTGGCGTGGTCGCCGGCCTGCTCATCCGCGTGCTCGGCGCCCGGATGGCGGCGCGCACCGCCCAGGGGTCGGCGATCCTGGCCCAGGCGCGGGGATTCGAGCGCTACATCGCGACCGCTGAGGCCAACCAGATCCGGTGGGAGGAGGCGCAGGACGTCTTCAGCCGCTTCCTGCCGTACGCCATCGTCTTCGGCCTGGCCGACCGCTGGGCCCGGGTCTTCGAGGACGTCGCCGCTGCGGCCAGCGCCGCCGGCCACTCGCTCGCCAGCCCCACCTGGTACGTCGGCAGCTGGTCCACGGGCGGCTTCTCCGACGTCGCGTCGAGCATGGACTCCTTCTCCACCGTCGCGGCCGGCACCTTCGTCTCCACCCCCGGCTCGTCGGGGTCGAGCGGGTTCAGCGGCGGTGGTGGCTTCTCCGGCGGCGGTGGCGGGGGATCGTCGGGCGGCAGCTGGTAGCCGCGCCGGACGCGGCATCCGGGCTGGTTCGCCCACGACGAAGGGCCGCCCCCGCACTGCGGGTACGGCCCTTCGTGGGTTCGGTGGTCAGTTCTTGAAGGCGTCCTTGACGTTCTCGCCGGCCTGCTTGAGGTCAGCCTTGGACTGGTCGGTCTGCCCCTCGGCCTCGAGGCGCTCGTTGTCGGTCGCCTTCCCCGTGGCCTCCTTGCCCTTACCGGTCAGGTCATCCTTCATGTTCTCCATCTTGTCCCCAAGGCCCATGTCGCTCTCCTTCAGTCGTGAATCGGAGCACCGTGCCATTTTGTGACCGATGCCGGAACATCCACCGTACGAAAGCGATCCGGCCCACAGGGCTTTCGTGACATCCCGCTGGACCAACCCTGAACAGGGAGGCCGGGGTCAGCCTCAGGCGGGGGAGACGACGAGGATGAGGTCGCCGCCCTCGACCTGCTGGTGGCCGGGGATGGCCAGGCGCTCGACGGTGCCGCCGACCGGTGCGGTGATGTTGGCCTCCATCTTCATGGCCTCGATGGTTGCCACCACCCCGCCGGCCTCGACGGTGTCGCCCTCGGCGACGGTCGGGGTGACGACGCCCGAGAACGGTGCCGGCACGTGGCCCGGCTGGCCGGGGTCGGCCTTCTCGACCGACTTCACGTCGGCGGTGACCGACCGGTCGCGCACCGAGATGGGCCGGAACTGGCCGTTGAGGGTGCACATGACGGTGCGCATGCCGTGCCGGTCGGCGTCGCCGATGCTGCTGATGCCGAGCAGCAGGCGCTTGCCGGCCTCGATCTCGGCCTCGTACTCGCTGCCCTGCACCAGCCCGTGCAGGAACTCGATGGTGCCGAGCACCGACAGGTTGCCGTAGCGGTCGCGGCTGTCCTCGAACTCCTTGGTGGGCCCGGGGAAGAGCAGCTGGTTGAGGGTGCGCCGCGGGTCGGCCGACAGCGCCGCCTCCTGCTCCTGCGTCAGCTCGGTGGTGCGGGGCTTGGCGTGGCGGCCCTGCAGGGCCTTGGTGCGGAAGGGCTCGGGCCAGCCGCCGGGCGGGTCGCCGAGCTCGCCCTCGAGGAAGCCGATGACGGAGTCGGGGATGTCGTACTTCGTGGGGTTCTCCTCGAAATCGGCCGGGTCGGCCCCGGCGCCGACGAGGGCCAGGGCGAGGTCGCCGACCACCTTCGACGACGGGGTGACCTTGACGAGGTTGCCGAGGATGCGGTTGGCCGCGGCGTACATGTCCTCGATGTCCTCGAACCGGTCGCCGAGGCCGAGGGCGATCGCCTGCTGGCGCAGGTTCGACAGCTGGCCGCCGGGGATCTCGTGGAAGTAGACCCGACCGGTGGGGGAGGCCAGGCCCGACTCGAAGGGGCGGTAGATCTGCCGCACCGCCTCCCAGTAGGGCTCGAGCGCGAAGACTTTGTCGATGTCCAGGCCGGTGGGCCGCTCGGTGCCGTCGGTGGCGGCCACGAGCGCCGACAGGCTCGGCTGGCTGGTCGTGCCGGACATCGAGGAGCAGGCGGCGTCGACGGCATCCACGCCGGCGTCGATGGCGGCGAGCAGGGTGCCGATCTGGCCGCCGGCGGTGTCGTGGGTGTGCAGGTGCACGGGCAGGTCGAAGTTCTCGCGCAGGGCGGTGACCAGCTTGGTGGCGGCCGGTGCGCGCAGCAGGCCGGCCATGTCCTTGATGGCGAGCACGTGCGCCCCGGTGTCGACGATCTGCTCGGCCAGCCGCAGGTAGTAGTCGAGGGTGTAGAGGTTCTCGCGCGGGTCGAGCAGGTTGCCGGTGTAGCACAGGGCCACCTCGGCCACCGCGGTGCCGGTGTCGAGCACTGCCTCGACCGCCGGCCGCATCTGCGCAACGTCGTTGAGCGAGTCGAAGATCCGGAAGATGTCGAGCCCGGTGCGGGCGGCCTCGTGCACGAACGCGTCGGTGACCTTGGTGGGGTAGGGGGTGTAGCCGACGGTGTTGCGACCGCGCAGCAGCATCTGCAGCGGGATGTTGGGCATCGCCTCACGCAACAGGGCGAGGCGCTCCCAGGGGTCCTCGGACAGGAAGCGCAGCGCGACGTCGTAGGTGGCACCGCCCCACGCCTCCATCGAGAGCAGCTCGGGGGTGAGCCGCGAGACGTGCCCGGCGACGTGGAGCAGGTCGCGGGTGCGCATCCGGGTGGCGAGCAGGCTCTGGTGGGCGTCGCGGAAGGTGGTGTCGGTGACCGGCACGTCGGTGCGGGCGCGCAGCTTCCGGGCGAACTCGGCCGGGCCGACCCGCATCAGCAGGTCGCGCGACCCCGGGGGCACCGGGGCGTCGCGGTCGATCACGGGCAGCTTGGTACGGGGCTTGATGAACGTCGTCGCGGGACCGTGCGGCTGGTTGACGGTGACGTCGGCCAGGTAGGTGAGCAGCTTGGTGCCGCGGTCGCCGCCCATCCGCGCCTCGAGCAGCTGGGGGCGCTCGTCGATGAAGCTGGTCGTGGCCTCGCCGCGCTGGAACACCGGGTCGGCGAGCACGGCTTCGAGAAAGGGGATGTTGGTGGACACACCACGAATTCGAAACTCCGCCAACGCCCTTCGCGCACGGCGCACGGCCATGGGGAAGGTGCGTCCACGACAGGTGAGCTTGACCAGCATCGAGTCGAAGTGCGGGCTGACCTGGGCGCCGACGAACACGGTGCCGCCGTCGAGGCGCACCCCGCCACCGCCGGCCGAGCGGTAGACGGTGATCTGGCCGGCATCCGGTCGGAAGCCGTTGCTGGGGTCCTCGGTGGTGATGCGGCACTGCAGCGCGGCGCCGCGCACGTAGATGTCCTCCTGGCGCATGCCGAGCTCGTCGAAGGTCTCACCCGAGGCGATCCGCATCTGCGCCACGACGAGATCGACGTCGGTGACCTCCTCGGTGACGGTGTGCTCGACCTGGATTCGCGGGTTCATCTCGATGAAGACGTAGCGGCCGTCCTCACCGAGGAGGAACTCGACGGTGCCGGCGTTCAGGTAGCCGATCGACTCGGCGAAGCGCACGGCATCCGCGCACATCGACGCCCGGGTGTCGGGGTGGAGGTTCGGAGCGGGCGCCATCTCGACGACCTTCTGGTGCCGGCGCTGCACCGAGCAGTCGCGTTCGTAGAGGTGCAGCACCGTGCCGGTGGAGTCGGCGAGCACCTGCACCTCGATGTGCCGAGGGTTGACCACGGCCTGCTCGAGGTAGAGCGTCGGGTCGCCGAACGCGGCATCCGCCTCTCGCTGGGCCGCTTCGAGCGACTCGCGCAGCGTGGAGGGGTCGTCGACGCGCCGCATGCCGCGCCCGCCGCCACCGGAGACCGCCTTGACGAACACCGGGAAGCCGATGCCCTCGGCGGCGGCGGCGAGCTCGTCGAGGTCGGTCGTGGGCGGGGCGCTGTCGAGGGTCGGCAGCCCGGCCGCGCGCGCCGCGGTGATGGCCCGCGACTTGTTGCCGGCCAGGTGCAGGGCGGAGGCCGGGGGGCCGATGAAGGTGATGCCGTTGGCCTCGCACGCCTCGGCGAGCAGGGGGTTCTCGGAGAGGAACCCGTAGCCGGGGTAGATGGCGTCGGCGCCGCACTCGACGGCCACCCGCACGATGTTCTCGTGGTCGAGGTAGGCCCGCACCGGGTGGCCCTCCTCGCCGATCTGGTAGGACTCGTCGGCCTTGAGGCGGTGCTCGGACCGGCGGTCCTCGTGCGGGAAGACGGCCACGGTGCGGGCACCCAGCTCGGTGGCCGCACGGAAGGCCCGGACGGCGATCTCACCACGGTTGGCGACGAGGATCTTGGCGAACACGGTGGACCTCCCGGTCGGGGTGGGCACGTTCAGCGGCTGGGAGCCGGTTGCGAGCAGCCTAGTGACGTGGAGCACACCTCGGCCCACCGTGTCCTCCCAGCGGACGGGCCGGCGACTGCGGAATCCGACGTCGGCGACCGCCACGCCCGGCAGTGATAAATGGCCCTAACCCATACCAATTACGCACGGTTGCCCCTAGCATCGCCTCGTCGCACCACTATGACGCCGGTCACTCGATCCGGTCGGACCCATGGGAGCAACCGTGGCAGTGCACCTCAACGACGACGAACGCCAGCTCGCCGAGCTCGGCTACAAGCAGGAGCTCAACCGGTCGTGGTCGGGGTTCTCGAACTTCGCGATCTCGTTCTCCATCATCTCCATCCTGGCCGGCTGCTTCACCACCTTCGGGCAGGCGTGGAACAACGGCGGACCCATCGCCATCTCGCTCGGCTGGCCACTCATCGCGGGGTTCATCCTGATCATCGGGTTCTGCATGAGCGAGCTGGTCTCGGCCTACCCGACCTCGGGTGGCATCTACTGGTGGGCCAGCAAGCTCGGCGGCGCCAAAGCCGGCTACTACACCGGCTGGCTGAACCTGATCGGCCTGCTCGCCGTCGACGCCTCGGTCGCCTACGGCACCGCGACCTTCTTCGACCTGTCGCTCAGCACCTTCAGCGAGTCGTGGGCCGCCGGCTACAGCCTCCAGCGCGTGTTCTGGATGTTCCTCGCCGTGCTGGTCCTCACCGCCTCCGTCAACATCTTCGGCGGTGCCATCCTGGACAAGATCAACAACGTCTCGGTGTGGTGGCACGTCGTGGGCGCGGCGCTCATCATCCTCATCCTGATCTTCCTGCCCGACAAGCACATGAGCATCAACGACGTGTTCACGATGCGGGTCAACAACAGCGGCGGGCTGGCCGGCGGTGAGACGAGCGGCCTCGGCTACTGGATGTACGTGCTGCCGCTCGGCTTCCTGCTCACGCAGTACACGATCACCGGCTTCGACGCCTCGGCCCACCTCTCCGAGGAGACCCACGACGCGGCCGACGGTGCGGCGAAGGGCATCTGGCGCTCGATCTTCTACTCGGCCATCGGTGGCTGGGTGCTCCTGCTCTCCTTCCTCTTCGCCGTGCAGAACCCCGAGGAGGTCACGGCCGGCGGTGGTGGTGTCTCCGTCATCTTCAACCAGGCACTGAGCTCGAACTGGGCCTTCCTGGTGCTGATCATCGCCAGCATCGGCCAGTTCTTCTGCACCACGGCCTGCATGACCTCGACGAGCCGGATGCTGTTCGCCTTCTCGCGCGACGGTGCCGTGCCGGGCGCCTCGAGGTGGGCGAAGCTGAACTCTCGCAAGGTGCCGGTGAACGCCGTGCTCATCTCGACGGTCGTCGCCGCGCTCATCACGCTGCCCGCGCTGGTCGAGGTCAACATCGGTACCGAGGAGGCACCGCTCATCGTGCCGACGGCCTTCTACGCCGTGGTCTCCGTTGCGGTCATCGGCCTCTACCTGGCGTTCCTGATCCCCATCTTCCTGCGCTGGCGCGCGCGTGACGCGTTCAAGCAGGGCTCGTGGAACCTCGGCAACAAGTGGAAGTGGATGGCCCCGGTGGCCTGCGCCGAGATCGTCATCGTGAGCATCTACTTCATCCTGCCGTTCAGCCCCGCCGGCACCCCGGGCAACGCCGACTTCGCGTGGAAGTTCGTCAACTACGCGCCCATCCTCACCGGCGGCACGTTGCTGCTGCTCTGGATCGGCTGGCACCTGTCGGCCAAGAAGTGGTTCACCGGGCCGAAGATGACCATCGACCTGCCCGAGGGCGTCACCGCCGCCGACGAGATCGCCCTGGAGCACCACGGCAAGACCGCCCACGGTGGCCCGGTGCACGACCAGAAGACCGACGACCCGGTCTCGTGACGACGTGACGGTGAGCGACCTCGAGCGGCTGCTCGACGGCATCCCCGTGCTCACCGGGCAGGGGCGTCACGTGACGCCCCTGCCCGGCGGTCTGACGAACACCAACTACCGGGTGCGCACCGACGCCGGGCTCGACGTCGTCGTGCGGGTGTCGGCTCCCGAGACCGGCCTGCTCGGCGTCGACCGGCACGCCGAGCACGTCAACACCCTGGCCGCGGCTGCCGCAGGCGTCGGCGCACCGGTCCTCGACTACCTCGAGGGGCGCGGGGTGATGGTCGTCGGGTTCCTGTCCGGACGCACCTGGGCCGACGCCGACGTCGCCGCCAACCTGCCCCGGCTCGCCGGCGCGCTGCAGCGGCTGCACTCCGGCCCACCCTTCGTGGGGCGGTTCGACATGTTCGCGCTGCGCCGCCGCTACCTCGACATCGTGCGCGAGCACGGCTTCCGGATGCCGGCCGGCTACGTCGCGCTCGAGCCGTTCGCCGACCGCCTCGAGCAGGTGCTCGCGCTGGCGCCGGAGCCGCTGATGCCGTGCCACAACGACCTGCTGGCCGCGAACGTGCTCGACGACGGCGGCGACCTGCGGATCATCGACTACGAGTACTCCGGCATGAACGAGCCGTCCTTCGAGCTCGGCAACGCGATGGCAGAGGCCCGGCTCGGGGAGGAGGCACTCGCCTCGCTGTGCGCCGCCTACTACGGCCGGCACGACGACGCGCTCGTCGCCCGGGCCGAGCTGTGGGGCTGGATGGCGCGCTACGGCTGGACCCTGTGGGGGATGATCCAGGACGGCACCAGCCCGCTCGAGTTCGACTTCTGGGAGTGGTCGATGGCCAAGCTGGAGCCGGCCGAGCAGCTCGCGACGAGCCGCAGGTTCGACGCGCTGCTCACCCGCGCGGCCGCCCGATGAGCACGTCGTCGGGTGACACCCTTCCCACGCGGGCCCGGGTGGTCGTCGTCGGCGGCGGCATCGTCGGGGCGTCGACGGCCTACCACCTGGCTCACCTCGGCGAGACCGACGTGCTGCTGCTCGAGCAGGGAACCCTGTCGTGCGGCACCACCTGGCACGCGGCCGGGCTGGTCGGGCTGCTGCGGGCCAGCGAGAGCGGCACCCGGCTGGTGCAGCACTCCGCCGAGCTCTACCAGCGGCTCGAGGCCGAGACCGGCCTGGGCACCGGCTACCGGCAGTGCGGCGGGCTGATCGTCGCCCGCACCGACGACCGGATGACCGCGCTGCGGCGCACCGCGGCCACCGCTGCCGCCTACGACCTGGAGTGCGAGCTCCTCACTCCCGAGCAGGCGGGGGAGCGGTACCCGCTGCTGCGCACCGGCGACCTCGCGGGCGCGATCTGGCTGCCCGGCGACGGCACCGCCAACCCCACCGACGTCACCCAGTCGCTGGCCAAGGGCGCCCGCCAGCTCGGGGTGACCGTTCGAGAACGGTTGCGGGTCAACGGTTTCGACGTCGTTGCCGACCCCACCGCGCCCGGGGGGCGACGGGTCCGTGGGGTCCACACCGACTCCGGTGACATCGAGTGCGAGGTGGTGGTCAACTGCGCCGGCCAGTGGGCCAAGGCGGTCGGTGCACTGGCCGGGGTCGGCGTGCCGCTGCACTCCGCCGAGCACTTCTACGTCGTCACCGAGCAGATCGACGGCGTGCACCGCGACCTGCCGATCCTGCGCGACCCGGACGGCTGGACGTACGTCAAGGAGGAGGTCGGCGGGCTGGTCGTCGGCGGGTTCGAACCGGAGGCGAAGCCGTGGGTCGCCCCCGAGGACATCCCCCACCCCTTCGAGTTCCAGCTGCTCGAGGAGGACTGGGAGCACTTCTCGGTGCTGATGGAGAGCGCCGTGCACCGCCTGCCCGTGCTCGAGCGCACCGGCATCCGCAAGTTCTACAACGGCCCCGAGAGCTTCACCCCGGACAACCAGTTCATCTTGGGGGAGTCGCCCGACGTCGCCGGCTTCTTCGTCGGCGCCGGGTTCAACTCCGTCGGCATCGCGTCGGCCGGTGGCGCCGGGCAGGCCCTGGCGCAGTGGGTGGTCACCGGCGCCCCGCAGGAGGACCTCGCCCTGGTCGACCTGCGCCGCTTCGCGCCGTTCCACGCGAGCACGCCGTGGCTCCGCGCCCGGGTGAGCGAGGTGCTGGGGCTGCACTACGCGGTGCCGTGGCCGAACCGAGAGCTCGACTCCGCCCGGCCGTTCCGCTGCTCGCCCGTGCACGACCGGCTGTCGACGGCCGGGGCGTGGTTCGGCTCGAAGATGGGCTGGGAGCGACCGAACTACATTGCCCCACAGCGCGTTCCACCGGCAGACCGGGAGGCCACCTACGGCTGGGGGCGCCAGCCGTGGCACGACTGGGTCGACGAGGAGCAGCGCGCCACCCGTGCGGCCGTCGCGCTGTTCGACCAGACCTCCTTCGGCAAGCTGCGGGTGCACGGCCCCGACGCGCTCGCCCTGCTGCACCTGGTCTGCACCGCCGACGTCGACCAGCCGGTGGGGGCGGCGGTCTACACCGGCATCCTCAACACCCGCGGTGGCTACGAGGCCGACTGCACGGCGACCCGGGTCGCCGACGACGAGTGGCTGCTGGTGACGAGCGCGGCGTCCCCGGTGCGCGACGCCGACTGGCTGCGGCGCCACACGGCCCCCGGATGGCGCGTGGTCGTGGAGGACGTCACCACGGCGTATGCCGTGTTCGGCGTGATGGGACCGCGGTCGCGCCACCTGCTGGAGGGCCTCACCAGCGCCGACCTGGGCCCGGACGCCTTCCCGTTCGCGACGAGCCGGGTGGTCGACCTCGGTCCGGCTCGCGTGCGCGCCACCCGGATGACCTACGTCGGCGAACTGGGCTGGGAGCTCACGGTGCCCACCGAGCTGGCCACGGGGGTGTGGGACCGGCTGGTCGACGCCGGCACCGATGTCGGGCTGCGCCTGGCGGGCTACTACGCCATCAACGCCCTCCGGCTCGACAAGGGATACCGGGCGTTCGGCCCCGAGCTCGGCCCGGACCGCACCCCGGTCGAGGCCGGGCTGACCTTCACCTGCGACCTGTCCGGCAACCGGGCGTTCGTCGGCCGCGATGTCGTCGAGCGGCAGCGCGCCGACGGCCCGACGCGCCGGCTGGCGTCGTTCGTGGTCGACGACCCCGCAGCCGTGCTCTGGGGCGGTGAGCTGCTGCTGCGTGACGGGCTCCCGGCCGGCCAGGTGACGAGCGCCGCCAGCAGCGCCACCCTGGGCGCCGCCGTCGGGCTGGCCTGGGTCTGGGAGCCGGGCGGTGGGCCGGTGCCGAGGGAGCTGCTGAGCGCCCCTGGAGGATTTGAGGTCGACGTGGCCGGTCGGCGTCATTCCGTGCGGATGTCGGCACGCGCGCCGCACGATCCCGCAAACACCAGGATTCGCTGTTGACTCATGCGCAACAGGGCTAGTCTTCATACCATGGCAGCAGGGGCCGCACGGCACCGCGCTCCCAAGAAATCTGTTGGGAGCACCAAGAACGTCCTGCAGGCGCTCGGCGTCGCAGGCGGCGGGCTCCTCGCTGTCTCCGTGATGACCGCGATCGCCGGCGGCCCCGCCGAGCCGCCCGACAGACTGGTGGCCGGCCTGCCCACCAGGACCGTCGTGGCGACCCCGGCCGCGACCATGGCCGCCCATGGTGTCGCGGTCGTCGTTCGCACGCCCCCCGCCGTGGCCGCGACCGCCGCGGCATCGATCTTCACCGTCGGCGGGAGCCCCCGGCCCCGCGCGATCGGGCCCACCATCCCCGCCCCACCGAGCCTGACACCGGCGCTACCGGCCGGGACGCCGGCCGCGAGCCCCACGCCGACCCCGAAGCCCACTCCGAGCCCCCGCCCGCGGGTCCAGCCGCCGCCCGTCGTGCACCCGCCCGCGCCGACCCCCACCCCGACGCCCACGCCGACGCCCACGCCGACACCGAGCGACACGCCGACGCCGACGCCGACTCCCAGCCCGACGGATTCGCCGGCGACGCCGCTCGACCCGCTCCCCCTGCAGCCGACCCCGGTCGACGCACCACCTCCCGCGGCTCCCGCGGCTCCCGCCGGCTAGGGCACCGCGTCCGGCCCCAACTCGTTTGGGGGCTGTGCGTCCGGGCGGCATACTGAAGGGGCCGCCGGGCGTTGCACGTGTGGTGGCACAACTGAACAGCGTGGGAGTGAGCCCCCTCAGGGGGGTGATCGGTTTCGACATTGGTCGGTAGGCCATGGGGAAGCGGGTCGAGGACGCACGGTTATCTCGTAAACGATCCGTGCAAACCAATAGGTGCCAATTCCAAGCGCACCGACTTCGCCCTCGCCGCCTGAGCGAGCTCCGAAGTCCGTTGGCCTGAGTTCGATCCTGACTCAGTAACCAGCGTCATCTAGGGATCTTGCTGCGTCGTCATGTCGGGGGACGGCGCGGGACTCTTACTCGACTGGGCCTGTCAGCGGACGTGTGCGTGCGAGCGCTGGGGCCGAGAAAATCCATAGCGCACTGCACCCGGAGAAGCCCTGGTGTTCCGTCAGTGGACGCGGGTTCGATTCCCGCCACCTCCACCACCGGACTCACTCCCACGTCCAGCGACCGGCCCGGTCCCGCCCCGAGCGGGGCCGGGCCGTTGTCGTTCGCAGGGTGGGCCGGCTGGTTCAATGCCGTATGCCGCCGCACCCGACGAGCCCGCCACCCGAGCCCGGTGCGGCCACCGTCTCCCGTGACCGGTTGCCCGACGACGAGCGGATCGGCGACCGCGACCTGGCCCAGTGGCGCACCCGCTCGGGGCGCTGGTTCGTCGACCAGGTGGCCCGCCTGGTCACCCTGCTGGGCCGGGTGTGGCGCTGGAGCCTGGCCAACCTCGCGCTGGTGCTCACGGTGCTGGTCGGGGGTGGGGTGGTGCTCGGCGCCACCGTGCTGGCCGCGGAGGTCTACGAGCAGGTGGTCGAGCGCGACGGGGTGGCCGGGCTCGACCAGCCCGTGCTCGACGCCGCCGTCAGCGCCCGCACCCCCACGAGCTCGCAGTGGGTCACGTGGTTCACCGACCTCGGGGGCACCGTCGGGATGCCGGTCATCGCGGTCGTCATCGTCACGGTGCTCGCGGTGAAGCGCCGCTCGTGGCTGCCGGTGGTGCTCATGGGCATCGCGGCTGCGGGGTCGGTGCTCATCACGGTGCTCGGCAAGGACCTGAGTGCCCGCGCCCGGCCGCCGCTGGCCCTGGCGGTGCCGCCCTTCGAGAGCTCCCCGTCGTTCCCGTCGGGGCACACCCTCAACGCCACGGTGGTCCTGGGTGTCGCGGCCTACCTCGTGATGCTGGGACGCAAGCACCTGCGCAGCCGCCTGCTCGTCGGCTCACTGGTCGTGGTGTTCGTGCTGGCGATGGGCCTGTCCCGGGTCTGGCTGGGGCACCACTGGCTCACCGATGTCGTCGCCGGGTGGCTGGTGGGGCTGGCCTGGCTGGGCACCGTGGTGACGGCGCACCGGGTCAAGGTGACGCTGGACCGGGCCGAGCGCGAGGGTCAGCTCGCGCCCGACCGCCACGGTCAGCTGACGCCCGACCGCGCGACCACCGCCCGGCCCGCCTCGAGCCGGGCCACGGGCACCCGGAACGGCGAGCACGACACGTAGTCCAGGCCGCGCTCCTCGAAGTAGTGCACCGACTCGGGGTCGCCCCCGTGCTCGCCGCACACCCCGACCTTGAGCCCGGGCTTGGTCTTGCGGCCCTCGTCGGTGCCGATGCGCACCAGCCGGCCGACGCCCTGCCGGTCGATGGTCTCGAACGGCGACACCCCGAGGATGCCGGCCTCCATGTAGCGCGAGAAGAAGCTCGACTCCACGTCGTCGCGCGAGAAGCCCCAGGTCGTCTGGGTCAGGTCGTTGGTGCCGAACGAGAAGAAGTCGGCCGCCTCGGCGATCTTGCCGGCGGTGAGGGCGGCGCGGGGCAGCTCGATCATCGTGCCGACGAGGTGGTCCAGGTGCACCGAGTGCTTCTCGCGCGCCAGGTGGGCGGCGTCGTCGATCTCGGCCCGGATGTTCTGCAGCTCCTCGACCGCCCCGACGAGCGGCACCATGATCTCGGGCTGGGCGTGACCGCCTCGCTCGTTCACGATGGCGGCGGCCTCGAGGATCGCCTGGGACTGCATCTCGAACAGGCCGGGGATGGCGATGCCGAGGCGCACCCCGCGCAGGCCGAGCATCGGGTTCTCCTCGTGCAGCCGGTGCACGGCGAGCAGCAGCAGCGAGTCGGTGTCGTGCTCCTGGCCCATCGCCTCGGCCACGGCCACCTTCACCGACAGCTCGGTGAAGTCGGGCAGGAACTCGTGCAGCGGCGGGTCGAGCAGGCGCACGGTGACCGGCAGGCCGTCCATCGCGTCGAAGATCTCGATGAAGTCGGCGCGCTGCAGGGGGAGCAGCTCGTCGAAGACGAGCTGGCGGTCCGCGGCGCCCTCGGCCAGGATCAGCCGCTCGACCAGCTCGCGCCGGGCGCCGAGGAACATGTGCTCGGTGCGGCACAGGCCGATGCCCTCGGCCCCGAAGCGGCGGGCGCGGGCGGCATCCGGCGCGTTGTCGGCGTTGGCGCGCACCTTCATCCGGCGGTGCTTGTCGGCGGCGGTCATCAGCCGGTCGACGGCGGCGACCACGGGGCCGCCCTCGTCGACGGACATGGTGCCCTCGAAGTAGCGGACGACGGGGGAGGGGCGCACGGCGACCTCACCGAGGAAGACCTCGCCGGTCGAGCCGTCGATGGACAGGGTGTCGCCCTCGCGCACGATGCTGCCGTCAGGGGTGGAGAACTGCTTGGCCTTGGTGTCGACCTCGAGGGTCTCGGCGCCGCAGACGCAGGTGCGGCCCATGCCGCGCGCCACGACGGCCGCGTGCGAGGTCTTGCCACCACGGCTGGTGAGGATGCCGGCTGCCGCGACCATGCCGTGCAGGTCGTCGGGGTTGGTCTCGCGACGCACGAGGATCACGGGGGTGCCGGCCTCGGCGATCCGCACCGCGGCATCCGAGTCGAACACGGCGACGCCGACGGCGGCACCGGGTGAGGCGCTCATCCCCTTGGCGAGCAGCGACCGGGCGCTGTTGGGGTCGAAGTGGGGGAACATCAGCTGGGCCAGCTGGTCCCCAGTGACCCGCATCAGCGCCTCCTCCTCGGAGATGACGCCCTCGTCGACGAGGTCGACGGCGATGCGGAAGGCGGCCTGGGCGGTGCGCTTGCCCACCCGGGTCTGCAGCATCCACAGGTGCCCCTGCTCGATGGTGAACTCGATGTCACACATGTCGCGGTAGTGGCTCTCGAGGCGCGCCATGATGGCGACCAGCTCGTCGTAGCTCTTCTTGTCGATGGTCTCGAGGTCGGCGAGGGTGAGCGTGTTGCGGATGCCGGCCACGACGTCCTCGCCCTGGGCGTCCTGCAGGTAGTCGCCGTAGACGCCGACCGCGCCGGTCGACGGGTCACGGGTAAAGGCGACACCGGAGCCGGAGGTGGCGCCGCGGTTGCCGAAGGCCATCGCCTGCACGTTGACCGCAGTGCCGAGGTCGGTGGGGATCTGCTCGCGGCGGCGGTAGAGGATGGCGCGGTCGGAGTTCCACGAGTTGAAGACGGCCAGCACCGCACCGCGCAGCTGATCGCGCGGGTCCTGCGGGAACGGTGAGCCGGTCTCCTCCTCGACCACGGCCTTGAAGGTGGCGACCAGGGCGCGCAGGTCGTCGGCGTCGAGGTCGACGTCGGCGGTGACGCCCTTGGCGGCCTTGGCGGCGTCCATGGCGTCCTCGAAGCGGTCGCCCTCGAGGTCGAGCACCGTCTTGCCGTACATCTGCACCAGCCGGCGGTAGGAGTCCCAGGCGAAGCGGGCGTTGCCGGTCTGTGCGGCCAGGCCCTCGACCGAGGTGTCGCCCAGACCGATGTTGAGCACCGTCTCCATCATCCCGGGCATCGAGAACTTCGCACCCGAGCGCACCGACACCAGCAGCGGGTCGGCGCCGTCGCCCAGCGTGCGGCCCATCCGGGCCTCGAGCCGCTCGAGGTGCTCGTCGACCTCCGCGAACAGCTCGGGCGGGGCGGAGCCGCTGGCCAGGTAGGCGCGGCAGGCGTCGGTCGTGATGGTGAAGCCCGGCGGCACCGGGATGCCGAGGCGGGTCATCTCCGCGAGGTTGGCGCCTTTGCCGCCCAGCAGGTCCTTCTGGTCCATGCTGCCGGTCTCGAAGTCGTGGACGAGCTGGGCCATCGGCGGCCGCCTCCTCAGGTTGAAAACTACGTAGTGTAGTAACCAAAGACCCTAGACCTCGCGGGGATCGCGATCCACCGGGGTGCGGGCCTGCGGAGCGTGGCGTTCGCCACTCACGCCAGGTCGAGGCAGTAGCGGTCGCCCTGCCGGGTGAAGCCGACCCGGTCGTAGTAGGGCGCCACCATGCCGGGCGGGCTGAGCACGTGGGAGAAGCCGCGGTCGCGGAACAGGCCCGAGCGGCGGAAGACGAACTCGCCGGGGCTGAAGTCGCGGAACCGTGGTGTGACGTAGTCGAGCTCGACCTGGGCCACACCCGATCCCTCGTCGCGCACCACGATCACTCCGGCGGTCTCGTCGCCGTGCTGCACGAGGTACGACGAGCGGCCCGCGGCGAGCCCGTGCCCGAAGTCGGCGAAGAACGCGTGGATGTCGTCGCGGTGCACCCCCAGGAAGTGGGTGAGGTACGCGTCGTCCTCGCGCACCTCGAGCACGGTGTAGGCCTGCTCGTCACCGCGCTCGCGCAGCAGCCGAACGATGAAGAACGAGTTGATGCCGGCCAGCACGATGTTCATCGCCACCATCGGCCACACCCCGATGACGGCGTTGAACACGACGAGGATGACGCAGGCCACGGTGTTGAGCACCCGCAGCCGCAGGATGCGCGCCTGGAGCAGCGAGTAGATCAGCAGGGCTGACCCGAACCAGCCCAGGGCGTCGACCCACCCCATGGCTTCAGCCCAGCCCGAAGCGCACGGTGACCGTCGCGCTGACGGCCGACTCGCCGGCCTCGACCGGCATCGCGCCCCCGACCTCCATGGCGGCCTTCGCGGCGAAGCGGGGCACCGGCATCCCGCGCTCGGGCTCCTCGGTGACGCGCAGCACCGGGCCGAGCGGCCGCCCGGCCAGCGCGGCGTACTGCTCGGCCTTGGCCCGGGCGTCGGCGAAGGCCGCGGTGCGGGCGCGCTCGAGCAGCGGTGCGGGGTCGGCCACCTCGAGGGTGACGCCGTCGAGCCCGAAGGCGTCACCGGCGGCCCCCGCCAGGGCGTTGATCAGGTCACCCACCCGCTCTCGGTCGCGCACGAGCAGTCGCAGGCTCTGGTATGCCGTGTAGCCGACGACCCCGGACCCGTCGCGGTCCCAGCGGGTCGAGACCCCCATGCCGGTGGTGCGCCGGTCGGCCGCGGCCACCCCGTGGTCGGCCACCGCCTGCAGCGCGGTGGTCACCCGTGAGGTCGCCGCGCCCAGTGCGCCGGCGACGTCGGCCGCCTCGCACTGCACCCGCGCGTCGAGCACGACGACGTCGGGCACCGCACTGGCGGTGCCCGACCCGAGAACTTCCACGTGGTCGGACATGCGGGTCACTGTAGGGCCGCCCGCGATCCGCCGGGCAGCGGTTTCGGTCTACCTGCCGGTAGCGGGGTTGAATCCTCGGTATGCCGTCCGCGCCCTCCATCGCCAACTCCGTCACCGTCCGCCTGGTCCTGCCGGCCCGAGCGACCGCGGTCAGTGAGATGACCGGGGTCATCGAGGCGGCCGGTGGCGTGGTCACGGGGCTCGACGTCACGGCATCCGGGGCCTCGCAGATCCGCATCGACCTCACCATGCTCACCCACGACCCCGAGCACGCCGACGCGATCGTCGAGCGGATGCGCGAGGTCGAGGGCGTCGAGATCGGCCGGGTGAGCGACCGCACGTTCCTGCTGCACCTGGGCGGCAAGCTGTCGGTGGAGTCGAAGGTGCCGATCCGCTCGCGCGACGACCTGTCGATGATCTACACGCCCGGGGTCGCGCGGGTCTGCCTGGCCATCGCCGAGAAGCCCGCCGACGCCCGGCGGCTGACCATCAAGCGCAACACCGTCGCGGTGGTCACCGACGGCACCGCGGTGCTCGGCCTCGGCGACATCGGGCCGCTGGCCGCGCTGCCGGTCATGGAGGGCAAGGCCGCCCTGTTCAAGCGCTTCGCCGACATCGACGCCTTCCCGATCTGCCTCGACACCACCGACACCGAGGAGATCATCCGCACCGTCAAGGCGATCTCGCCCGCGTTCGCCGGCATCAACCTCGAGGACATCTCGGCTCCGCGCTGCTTCGAGATCGAGGCCCGGCTGCGCGAGGAGCTCGACATCCCGGTCTTCCACGACGACCAGCACGGCACCGCCATCGTGGCGCTCGCCGCCCTGCGCAACGCCCTGCGTGTCGTGGGCAAGCGGCTCGAGGACGTGCGCCTCGTGATGAGCGGCGCCGGGGCGGCGGGCACGGCCATCCTCAAGCTGTTCCTGGCGGCGGGCGCGTCGCACGTCGTGGTCACCGACGTCGACGGGGTCGTGCACCGCGGGCGGGCCGACGTGATGTCCGGCGACCACCCCAACCACGCGTGGATCGCCGAGCACACCAACCCCGAGGGCGTGACCGGCACGCTCTCGCAGGCGCTGCGCGGGGCCGACGTCTTCGTCGGCGTCTCGGCGCCGAACATCCTCACCGAGGACGACGTGGCCTCGATGGCGCCGGACAGCGTCGTGTTCGCGATGGCCAACCCGGTGCCCGAGATCGACCCGGACATCGCGGCCCGCCACGCCGCCGTGGTCGCCACCGGCCGGTCGGACTTCGCGAACCAGATCAACAACGTGCTCGTCTTCCCCGGCGTCTTCCGCGGGCTGATCGACTCCGGTGTCTCGCACGTGAGCACCGACGTGCTGCTCGCAGCCGCCGACGCGCTCGCCGACGTGGTGCACGAGAGCGAGCGCAACGCCACCTACATCATCCCCAGCGTGTTCCACCCCGACGTCAGCCACGTCGTCGCCGAGGCGGTGCGGGCTGCGGTGGCCGCCCGCGAGCCGGCGTGAGCCGGGTGGGTGAGGCGGCGCCTGCCACGTCCTCGCCCGCGGGCCGCAGCGGCCGGCTGGTGGTCCTCGGGCTGCTGGTGCTGTCCGTGGCGGTGCAGCTCGTGGTGCTCTACGCGCCCCAGGGTGGCGGGCCGGCGCTGTTCGCGAACGCCGACAAGGTGGTGCACCTGCTGGTGTTCCTCGTGCCGGTGGCCCTCGCGGTGGTCGCCGGGCTCCGCCGGTGGGTCGTGGTGGCCGTCTTCGCGACCCAGGCGATGCTCAGCGAGGTGGTGCAGGCGATGCTCCTGCCGCACCGCTCCGGCGACGTCCTCGATGCCGTCGCCGACCTGACCGGCGTGGCCCTCGGCGTGCTCGTCGGCACCGTGCTGCTGCGGGTGCTGGCGTCGCGCACGGCCCGCGCGGCGGTCCGCAAACGTGGGTGATTCCCGTCGCCTGGACGGCGATCTTCACCCACATTCCTGCACGCCCCTGCGAACGTGGGTGATTCCCGTCGCCTGGACGGCGGTCTTCACCCACGTTCGCTCGTGATGGGGCGGGCTCGCGCGGTGGTCGGGGGGATGCCGGGCCGCTGGTAGACTGCGTGGTCCACCGAGGTGCTCGGGCGCATGGCCGCGTCCGCCGGATTCGCAGAGTGCGACGCCGCCCCCATCCCACCCGGTGCGCCGGTGACACCCAGGTCGAACCGGCCCCACGGACCCATGGTCACCTCGACCACCACGTCCGAGGCTCGTCTTGCTCCGCCGCTTTCGCCATCGGCTCGAAGACGTGTCTGCTTACGTCCGAACCGATGACGAAACACAGGTGAACACACCCATGCCCAAGAAGGCATCCGGGCCCAAGAAGGCCCGTTGGACCGCTGCCCAGAAGAACGAGGCCCGCAAGGCCCCGAAGAAGGCGCACCACCGCGGCCAGCCCGACGGCCCGAAGAGCGCCCCGAAGCGCCCGGCCCGGCCCGACTCGGCTGACGGCCACACCAAGCGACCGCGTGCCGAGCGCTCGCCCCGCTGGGACCGCGAGGACCCGCGCCGCAGCAGCGACTCGCGCGGTGACTCCCGCGGCTCGAGGTATTCCTCGACCGCCTCGGGCCAGAACATCACCTCCAACCGCGAGGACTCTCGCGGCTCGAGGTATTCGAGCGACCGCTCGGACCGCAGTTTCACCTCGAACCGGAATGACCGGAACGACCGACCGAAGCGCTGGGTCTCGGACTCGCGCGAGGAGCGACACGTGCACCGTCCCCATGACGAGCGACCCCGTCTCGAGCGCGGTGAGCGCCCGGTGCGCGACCGCGCCCCGAGGGTCGCCGACCCCGCCCGCCGCGACCGCCACGAGGGCCGGCGCGCCGACCCGACCAGCGACCGCGGTGGCTACCAGGGTCGTAGCGACCGTGGCACCGGTGGCGGTTACCAGGGCCAGAAGAGTGACGACCGCGGTACGTCCGGCGGTTACCAGGGTCGTAACGACCGTGGCACCGGCGGCGGTTACCAGGGCCAGCAGCGTGACGACCGCTCGTCGGGTGGTTACCAGGGTCGTAGCGATCGTGGCACCGGCGGCGGTTACCAGGGCCAGAAGCGTGACGACCGCTCCTCCGGTGGTTACCAGGGTCGCAGCGACCGTGGCGCCGGCGGTGGCTACCAGGGCCAGAAGCGTGACGACCGCTCCTCCGGTGGTTACCAGGGTCGTAGCGACCGTGGCACCAGCGGTGGTTACCAGGGTCGCAGCGACCGTGGCGCCGGTGGCGGTTACCAGGGTCGTAACGACCGTGGCGCCGGCGGTGGTTACCAGGGCCGCGACGACCGGGGCGGCTACCGCGGTGGCGCCCCCACCGATGCCGACCGCCCGCTGAGCTTCGAGGAGGCCGAGGCGCAGCGCGCCGAGGCCGACACCTGGACCCACTACTCCTCGCACAAGGGTGAGGCCAAGGAGGTGACCGAGGACAACGGCTTCGCCGCCCTCGGTGTGCCCGAGCGCCTCGTCGAGCGGCTGGCCCGTGACGGCATCACCGAGCCGTTCCCGATCCAGGCTGCGACGATCCCCGACGCCCTCGCAGGTCGCGACGTGCTCGGCCGTGGCCGCACCGGCTCCGGGAAGACGCTGGCCTTCGGCCTGGCGATGATCACCCGGCTCGCCGACGGCACCCGCCCGGAGAGCAGGCGCCCGCGCTCGCTCATCCTGGTACCGACCCGTGAGCTCGCCATGCAGGTGAGCGACGCCCTCGAGCCGTTCGTGCACGTCACCGGCCTGCGCCACAAGCTGGTCGCCGGTGGCCTCTCCTACGAGCCGCAGATCAAGGCGCTCAACAAGGGCATCGACATCCTGGTCGCCACCCCGGGCCGGCTCGCCGACCTGATGGACCGCGGCGCGGTGGAGCTCGGCGGCGTGCAGATCGCCGTGCTCGACGAGGCCGACCACATGGCAGACATGGGCTTCCTTCCGGAGGTCACCGCGATCCTCGACGAGATCCCGGCCGGCGGCCAGCGGCTGCTCTTCTCGGCCACCCTCGACAAGGGCATCGACACCCTCGTCGACCGCTACCTCGTCGACCCGGTCACCCACTCGACCGACGAGGCCCAGGCCTCGGTGACCACGATGAGCCACCACGTGCTGCTCATCGACCCGCAGGACAAGAAGGCCCTCACCGCCGAGCTCGCAGGCCGCGGCGGACGGGTCATCGTCTTCGCCCGCACCCAGCTGGGCACGGACCGCATCGCCGGTGAGCTGCGCGAGCGCGGCGTGTTCGCGGCATCCCTGCACGGCGGCCTGTCACAGGCCGTGCGCAACCGGGTGCTCGGCGCCTTCCGCGACGGCTCGATGAACGTGCTCGTGGCGACCGACGTGGCCGCGCGCGGCATCCACGTCGACGACGTCGGGATGGTCGTGCAGGTCGACCCGCCGACCGACCACAAGGACTACCTCCACCGTGCCGGCCGCACGGCGCGCGCCGGTGAGCAGGGTGCGGTCGTGATGATCGCCCTGCCGCACCAGAAGCGGATGGTCACCCGCATCATCGAGGGGGCCGGCGCCGACGCGCTGACCGCCAAGGTCAGCCCCGGAGACTCCGTCGTGCAGGCCCTCGGTGGCCGCACGCCCAGTGGTGTGCCGGTGCCGGATGCCGTGTGGCGCCCGGTGCTCGAGGGCGGCAAGAACGGTGGTCGCCGTGGTGGCAGCCGCCCGGGCGGCCGGCCCGCGAGCCGCGGCCACGGCTCGTTCGGTGGCGGACGTCCTCGTGCGGGCTCCGGGCGACCCGGCGGCAGCCGGGGCAGAATGGACGGGTGAGCCAGACCCACACGACCGGGCAGCTCCTCGTCGCGACCCCGCTGATCGAGGAGGGCGTGTTCCGGCGCAGTGTGGTCCTGGTGCTGCACCACGACGACGACGGCGCGCAGGGGCTGGTGCTCAACCGGCCCATCGACGCCGACGTCGACGCGGTGCTGCCCGGCTGGGAGGAGCACGCGACCCGGCCCGCCAAGGTCTTCCAGGGCGGGCCGGTGCAGCTCGACTCGGCGCTCGGCCTGGTGGCCGTGCCGGGCGACTCGCCGGAGCCGACCGGGGTGCGCCGCCTGTTCGGGGCGGTGGCGCTGGTCGACCTCGACACCCCGCCCACGCTGGTGGTGCCGGAGGTCGCGGGGCTGCGCATCTTCGCCGGGTATGCCGGCTGGTCGCCGGGCCAGCTCGAGAGCGAGATCACGACCGGGTCGTGGTTCGTCGTGCCGAGCGAGAACGGCGACGTCTTCACCGGCGAGCCCGATGAGCTGTGGCGCCGGGTGCTGCGCCGCCAGCCCGAGCCGCTGCGCTGGGTCGCCTGGTTCCCGAGCGACCCCTCCCTCAACTGACTCCCCGACTTTCCCTCCGGGAAGCCGGGCAACACGCCGCGCGGCGGCGCTGGCCCGCGGCTTCCCGCAGGGAAAGTCGGGCGGCCTAGACTCGGGGGATGAGCGAGACGATGCCGCCGCTGGACGACCCGAACGCCCCGCAGCCCCAGCGCCAGACCCGGACGGCCGTGCTCGAGCGCACCGAGACCGTGCCCGAGGTGGCCGAGCCCGGCGACCACGAGCGCTTCTCGCACTACGTGCGCAAGGAGAAGATCCTCGAGAGCGCGCTGTCGGGGGAGCCGGTCACCGCGCTGTGCGGCAAGGTCTGGGTGCCAGGTCGCGACCCGGAGAAGTTCCCGGTGTGCCCCACGTGCCGGGAGATCTACGAGGGCCTGCGCGCGCCGCAGGACGGCGGCAAGTAGTCGGGGGCCCGCGGCCACCCGTTGACCGGGCGCCCGCCGGCACCGACCTCCCCGACTTCTCCTCCGACCAGCCGCGCGAACCGCCGCTCCAGCGGCGTGTCGCGCGGCGTCTCACCTACGAAGTCGGGGAAACCCGAGGGTGGGTGGGGGTGTCAGGATCGGCTCATGACGACGCAGACCCTGCTCGACCGGCTGGCCCGGCTCTCGACGACCAGCCTGGTCGACTCCTCGCCCGCGCTGCGCATCCTCCCCACCCGCCTGCGGCCGGTCGTGTCCGGCCGCCACGTGGTGGGCCGCGTCGTCACGGCGAGTGCCAACCGCGACCTGATGTCCGTCATCCACGCGCTGCGCGAGTGCGGGCCGGGCGACGTGCTCGTCGTCGACGCGGGCGGGGACGACCGCGCCGTCGCGGGTGAGCTGTTCGGCACCGAGGCCCAGCGCCGCGGCCTGGCCGGCCTCGTCATCCTCGGCCGGTCGCGCGACACCGCCACGCTCGCCGGGTTGGCGCTGCCGGTCTGGTCGACCGGGTTCGCGCCCAACGCCTATGCCGCCAAAGAGCTTCCCGAGACCGGCGTCACCCTGTCGCTCGACGGGGTGTGGGTCGACCCGGGCGACCTGCTCGTCGGTGACGACGACGGGCTCGTGGTGGGGACCGACGCCGAGCTGGCGTCAGCGGTCGACGGAGCGGAGGCGATCGAGGCGCGGGAGAAGGGCCTGCAGGCCCGGATGCTCGACGGCGCCTCACTGTTCGACGTCATGAACTACGACGAGCACCTCGCCGCCCTGCGCGACGGTCGCCCCGGCGGCCTGGCCTTCGGCTGACGCGTGACTTCAGAAGGTTCGACGTGACCCGTTTCGCCCGCCGCGCCGAGCGCGTGCAGCCCTCGGCGATCCGCGAGTTCCTCGCGCTCGCCGGCGACCCGCGGATCACCTCGTTCGCCGGTGGCTACCCCGACCCCACGCTGTTCCCGATGGCCGAGCTGCACGCGATCTACGACGAGCTGCTCGGTGCGGACAACGCGTCGGCGCTGCAGTACACGGCATCCGAGGGGCTGCCCGAGCTGCGCGCGCTGGTCGCCGCGCGGCTCAGCGCCGACGGGATGCCGTGCACGGCCGACGACGTCCTGATCACCCAGGGCGGGCAGCAGGGCCTGGACCTGACGGCCAAGCTGTTCATCGACCGCGGCGACGTGATCGTCACCGAGCGGCCCACCTTCCTCGGCGCGCTGATCGCGTTCAACCCGTGCGAGCCCGACTACCGCTCGGTGCCGATGGACGAGGAGGGGATGGACACCGACGCCCTCGAGCAGGTGCTGCGCAGCACCGATCGGGTCAAGCTGGTCTACACCGTGCCCGACTACCAGAACCCGACGGGCCGCACGATGAGCCTGGCCCGGCGCCGCCGCCTCGTTGAGCTGGCGCAGGAGTTCGACGTCGTCGTGCTCGAGGACACGCCCTACCGCGAGCTGCGCTACGAGGGCGAGCGGCTGCCCACGATCAAGAGCCTCGACACCACGGGCCGGGTCGTCCACCTGGGCAGCTTCTCGAAGATCCTCGCCCCGGGGCTGCGCCTCGGCTGGACCCTGGCGACGCCCGAGGTGCGCGAGAAGCTCGCCCTGCTCAAGCTCGCCGCGGACACCCAGAACGGCACGCTCAACATGCGTGCGGCCGCCGCCTACCTGGGCCGGTTCGACATCGAGGCCCACATCGCCGACATGCTGCCGACCTACCGGCACCAGCGCGACCTCATGCTCGCCAGCCTCGAGGAGCACTTCCCGGCCGGCACCACCTGGACCCGGGCCCATGGCGGCCTGTTCACCTGGGTGACGTTCCCGCCGGGGCTGGACGTCGCGGCCTTCCAGCGTGACGTGCTGATCCCGCGGGCCGGCGTCATCGTCGTGCCGGGCACGCCGTTCTTCGCCGACCGGCCCGAGGCCAACCACGCCCGGATGAGCTTCTCCGGGGTGCCCGACGACCGCCTCGTGGCCGGAGTGCGGGCGATGGGCGGGCTGCTGGCGCAGGCCCTGGCCTGAGGCCGGGTTGCTTGACCCGACCTTTGCCCCGGCCAGACCCGCCCCTTGCCCGTCGACACCTAGATTTCGGCTCAGCCGCGCCCGACCGGTGCGGACCTCCTGCCGAAAGGTCGCCATGCCCACTCGCTCGATGACCGCGCTGGCCGCGCTCGCCCTCGGTGTCGCCGCCGTCGCCGTCCCCGCCACGTCCGCCTCCGCCCGGCCGATGGCCGGGGAGTCCTCCGTTGCCGCCGAGTGCATCTCGCGGGCACCCGACGCCCGCGCCACGCGGGGCGCCAAGGACACCAACGAGCTGACCGCGACCCAGGTGCGCGCCAACGAGGCCGCCCTCGCCAAGGCGCTCGCCACCCAGGGCCTGTCGAAGAACGCCAAGGGCCAGGCCGCCCCGTCCGCCGGCGCGGCCGCGGCCTTCGCCACCGCGACGATCCCGGTCTACGTGCACGTCATCACCGACGGCACCAACGGCAAGGTGAGCGCGACCCGCATCAACCAGCAGATCACCGTGCTCAACAACGCCTACGCGTCGTCGGGCTTCGCCTTCGCGCTGGCCGGCACCGACACCACAGTCAACTCGAAGTGGTACACCAACCTCAGGAGCGGCTCGCGCGCCGAGAAGCAGATGAAGGCGACCCTGCGCAAGGGCGACATGGGCGACCTCAACATCTACACCGCCAAGCTCGGCGGCAGCCTGCTCGGCTGGGCGACCTTCCCGAAGTCGACCTACGACTCGTACGACGGCGTGGTCGTGCTCGACCAGTCGCTGCCCGGCGGAAACGCCGCGCCCTACAACCTCGGCGACACCGCGACCCACGAGGTCGGCCACTGGATGAACCTCTACCACACCTTCCAGGGCGGCTGCACCGGCTCCGGCGACGCCGTCGCCGACACCCCGGCCGAGGCGTCGGCGGCGTTCGGCTGCCCGACCGGTCGTGACACCTGCACGGCCCCCGGCACCGACCCGATCAAGAACTTCATGGACTACACCGACGACCTCTGCATGAACACCTTCAGCGCGGGGCAGGCCACCCGGATGCAGAACGCGTTCGTCGCCTACCGAAACCGGTGAGATCGCCTGTGCCGCAATGGAAGTGACTTCCGCATAGCACACCCGGGGCCCTCGCAAGAACATGCGGGGGCCCCGGTGTGTCACCCCGCCACTGCGGTTATCGTGGCCGTCGCCCATGAGTACCTCAGCCGCCGGACACCTGCCACCCGCCTTCCCCGCGCGGGCCCCGTGGGGTACCGCCGCGAAGCTGCGCGCCTGGCAGGAGGAGGCCCTGGCGGCCTACCTGGGCAGCGGCGAGCGCGACTTCCTGGCGGTGGCCACGCCCGGCGCCGGCAAGACCACCTACGCGCTGCGCATCGCCACCGAGCTGCTCGACCGCGGCGTCATCCGGGCCGTCACCGTGGTCGCCCCCACCGAGCACCTCAAGCACCAGTGGTCCGACACGGCCGGCCGGGTCGGCATCCACCTCAACCCGACGTTCTCGAACTCCAGCGGCCTGCA